>CAWIPZ010000065.1:0-20802 GCA_963837915.1 uncultured Acidobacteriaceae bacterium | reverse complement strand
CGGGGACGCCAACCTTATCAACCACTTGCAAATCCCCTCCAGAATTTTGTACGTCCGTTAACGTCCGATAAGCCTCGGTGCTTGGTTTTTCTTCGTTTTTGTCGAGCAACAAGCTCACAACTCGGCTCTGCGCATCTCGCTTGGTTTGCGTGATCGCTTGCGCGTAAATGTTCAGAGTGACTGAGATGTTTGCGTGCCGCATTAACTCCTGCACAACCTTGACGTCTTCGCCGTTCCCTTTGAGGAGCGTCGCGTACGTATGCCGGAATGTGTGCCAGCCGAAGTGACCCACGATTCCGATTTCCTTGGCCGCCGGTTCCAAGTGCGCCTTGTAGAGCGAACCCGGCCAGTACGGCAGTTTGCCTTTGCTGTGTGGACTCGCGAATACCCAGTCCTCGTCGATTGGATATGGACTCTGCAGTCGCCAGTTCCACAGGACCTTGGACAATCGCAAATCGAGCGGAACCGGTTTGCGAGAGGCTTCGGTTTTACAGTCGCCCACGTGTTGCATGACGATCGAGCGGATGACATGGACCTCCATCTTCTGAAAATCGACATCCTTCCACTTGAGGCCTAGCAACTCCCCAACCCGAAGGCCAGTGAACACGGCGAGGAATACCATCGTGCGCGTAGGCTCCCTCAGGATTCGAAGCAGTGCCGCGATCTGGTCGATGGAAAGCACAATGGGAATCCTGGTCCGCTTGGCGCTTTGACGCACCATGCGTATGGGATTCACACCGAGCCATTCCCACCTGACAGCGTGATTGAAAACGGCACTCATGATGTTTCGAGCTTTGGCTTTGCTCCCATTTGCATACTTGAGCGACCGAAGCCACTGCTCGACAGCGACTGCCTTAACCTCGGTGACGCGATAGCTTCCCCAACGAGGCAGAATCCACTTTTTGAAATAGCCCTCGTAGGTCACCTGCGTCTTCTTGGTTTTGCTGCAATTCGCGCCTAGTTCCTTTTCCCGGTAGTGTTCGATAAGCGTTTGAACACTGATCGGGGTCAAGCTAGTGCGCGGACTCTCAGCGTTGATGTCTGCCCGAAGTGCGGCTACGGCCTTCTGCGCCGACGCTTCGTTCGGGTACTGTTCGACCGAACCAACAATCAGACAGCGTCGCTTGCGAGAGCCATCTGCCTGGAGTTCGTACCACCGATACTCCCAAGCGTTCCGGCCGCGGGCACGCTTCACGATCTGAAGGCTGCCTTGTTGAAATCTCGTCCGTCTCATCACGATCCTCCGTGGTTAGGGACGGCACGGATAGCTGGCTAACTTTAACCTCAAATGCACCCACGCGTCGAGATCGGATGTGCGAAAGCGCCACAATTTTCCGATCCGCATGGCGCGTATCTCCCCCTTACGGGCGAGTCGTTGAAGTGTTTTCGGGTGGATCTGCAGCAAGGCTGCCGCCTCGCGCGAATCGACTAACCTCTCGAAATGAGGGAACGGCTGGCTGACTGGCGTTACTTCGTGCATCTCGCTCATAAAATCTCCTGCAGCGAGAGTCGAGACCGGGCTGAAATCACCGCGTCGTCTGAAGGTCGGCTTTGGCGTTCGACTTCGTCCGACAGATTTCGAGCCCATTCACTACTCGGCTGGCGTTAGTCTTCGCGTCATGGGCGGACGAGAACATTATTCGTATAGAAACCGTACAAGACGCATTTGTTGCTTCCCTTCAAAGAATCTTTTTTCTTTTTGACTTCGAACAAACTTCTCAAGAAGTGCTTAAAGTGCCTAAAGCGCCTACAAGTGCTTTTAGGTGCGTTTAGGGAATCTACGGGAACAGAGCAATGGCCGCACTCAGTCGCCCGCATCCTTAGCGACGCGGTTCCATTGATCCACCGCGATATTTTCCCCTCTATGTATGTAAGGAACATCTAGCAGGGAAAAAGCATCGAAAATATTTTCGAACGCGGTCGAACGATCTCTTGGGAGCGTAGGACCAGACCCGGCAGTAGCTCCGAACCGCCTGCAACCATATAATTCAGCAGTTCATGCCGTTGGCATCGCCTAACACGCAAAGGGAGAGTCTCCCGGACGTAATGACGTTCCGAAAGACCTGGCGCGCCTATCAATCACGTCTATTGAGTCACCTAGATGGGTACCTGCAAAACCGACGTTTGCATTTGGTAGCAGCGCCGGGATCGGGCAAGACAGTTCTGGGTCTCGAAGTGATAAAGCGGGCGAATCAGCCCACCTTAGTGCTGGCACCGACGATCACTATCCGGGATCAGTGGGTTGATCGTCTTGTCGACCTTTTCCTGCCTCCGGGCAGCGGCAGACCCGCGTGGGTTTCCACGGAACTGAGGAGCCCTGCGTTTCTGACAGTTGCGACCTATCAGGCTTTGCACGCGCTCTGCTCGGGGGAACCGGAGGAGCAAGAGGAACCTATTGAAGCTGAGGAAAACGGTGACCCCAAGAATCACGTCTCCGAACGACCGACCAACGGCTTTGATGCCAACCACGTCGTTCAAGAGCACGTCCCGCTTCCAGAGGCATTTGCCCAAGCAAAGTTCGGCACTCTCGTTCTCGACGAGGCACATCATCTCCGCTCCGAGTGGTGGAAAACTCTGACTTGCGTAGCAGGGCAACTCGACAACCCAACGATAGTTGCGTTGACCGCAACGCCGCCTTACGATGTTTCTCCGTTCGAATGGCAGCGATACGGGGAGCTTTGCGGACCGGTCGATGCGGAGGTTTCGGTCCCTGAATTGGTGCTCGAAGGTGACCTCTGTCCGCATCAGGATTACGTCTACTTCAGTACGCCTACCGAGAAAGAACAGAAGGTGATCTCGGATTTCCGCACTGCCGTGGACTCGTTTGTTGAGCGACTCCGGTCAAACGAGGGATTCAAAGATGCGATCCTTACCCACCCGTGGATTGCGACGCCCGACGAACACACGGAAGAGATTCTTGAAGACCCTGAATATCTCTCCAGCATGGTCGTCTTTCTGCACGCCGCTGGACGGGAAATCCCACGCGCTGTATTGAAAACGCTGGGCTTGTCTCACAAACAAGTTCCTACGCTAGAATTCGAATGGCTGGAGGTGCTGCTCTCGCATTGCTTGTACTCCGACGTCGAGCGTTTCCAACCGAGCGAACAAATTCTCAAGTTGCTCCGGCGTGAGCTGCTGGAGATCGGCGCAATTGAACGGCGAAGAGTAAAGCTCCGCGATCCGTCAGACCATCTAAAGCTGCTAACCACATCGATCACCAAATTGAAATCTATTGAGGAGATCGTGCGACTTGAATCGGGCAGTCAGTGCGCCGAATTGCGGTGCGTCATTCTCACTGACTTTATTCGCAAGGCAGAGATGCCGAAATCCAAGGACGAGCTTGCAGTCTGCGAAGACATTGGCATCGTTCCGATATTTGAATATCTGCGCCGCGCTGCCTTGTCGGATATTCGGCTGGGTGTTTTAAGCGGGTCGCTGGTGATCATTCCCAGCAGCGCGGAGCCACTCCTTAGGCAGGCTGCGACAGCATTGGGAATTGAACCGCGAGACCTCTCGATCTCTCCGCTAAGCCATGATCCGGGTTATTCGAGCGTCGAAATACGCGGACAATACTATCGCGGCTCAGTTCGCTTGATCACATCGGTTTTCCAGCAGGGCGGTATAACCGTGCTAGTCGGAACGAAATCCTTGCTGGGGGAAGGCTGGGACGCGCCATGCATCAACACGCTGGTACTTGCCAGCTTTGTCGGCTCCTTTGTTCTCTCGAACCAGATGAGGGGGCGCTCGATCCGAGTGGACTCAGCTCAGCCACAGAAAACAGCCAATATCTGGCATCTCGTTTGTGTCGAGCCGGGTCTATTTGGCCCAGGTGACGACTATGAACTTCTGGTTCGGCGCTGCTCCGCATTCGCCGGTGTGAATTCTGCCGCGCCAGTGATCGAGAACGGAACCGAGCGATTGGGATTCGGACATCCGCCATTCAGCCGCGATCAGATCGCACAGATCAATACCCAGACTTGCAAGCGTGCTCTCGACCGCGCAGGCCTTCGCCAGCAGTGGCAGGATGCGCTGGGTGCAGGTTCCATCAAGCAGATGACGGACGGCCTGAAGGCACCGGACGAGTCGCTGCCTCGCGGGTTCGTTCTCACAAACACAATTGTGGCGCTTCTGATCCAAGCTGCTTATATTATCGTCGCGATCCTCGAATATTTCGGACGGATGCTAGGTCGAGTTCGGACCACTCAGGACTTTTGGACCTTCGCCGCATTGTTGCTGGGAATTGCTGCAATTGTGAGTTTGCCTTGGAGCCTGATTGCGTTGTGGCGCTTCATTCGGCACGGCACTCCCGAGCGAAGCATCAAGCAGATCGGGCGTGCGGTTCTCGAAGCCCTGGAGTACGAGGGCTCCATTGACCAGCACGCCGGCGTGTTTCGAGTCTATGCCGACAGGAATGGCGACGGGACCGTCTTCTGCTGGATAGGGGGCGGCACAGGCAAGGAACAGGCAACATTTCTTCGTGCTTTACGAGAGATACTGAGCCCAATTGACAACCCACGATACTTACTCGCACGACGCAAGATTTGGAGGGTTCTCCGAGAGGACTATTTCGCGGTTCCAGATGCATTGGCGCGGAAGAAGGAAGTTGCTGAGATATTCACACAACGCTGGAAACGCCTCGTGGGACCGGTTGAACTTGTATACACGCGCACTCCTGAAGGCCGCAAGTTGCTGCTCCGTGCTCGCAATCACTCACTCTCCGGAGCTTTTCAGAAACGTGCGGAGAGAGTGAGTTCCTGGAAGTAACTCTGAAAATGTCGTCTCCCCACGGCTCTAAGCATAGCCGGGGTGCGGCTCGTGTCAAGGCTCACGACCGCTTCGCGGCGCACAAGACGCGGCCTTGACACAATCCTTACGCCCGGCCCATCCTCCGCCATGTGGGGAATGTGCAAGTGTGGCTCTCCGCGAGACCTCAAAGCCCGAGACCAAGACCGGGGCCACCGAGGTCACGTTCTATGCCGACATGGGGAGTCCTTTCCGGTTCCGGTGTATGAGTCGGAACGGAAGGAAGATGCTCTCCGATCTGCTGTCCAGCGAGCGGGTTCACTCCAGGCACAAGGTGAACATCGTGCCTGATTTCCAGAGTGTGCGCGGAAAGCTGCTTTCGAGCTAGTTCGATCGCGGACTGCCGCATCGTGGATACACCGACGGATTCACGAAGTTGCTCGCGGTCGCTGGTGACGACAGCGATCTCGCTCCGACCGCGGCTGGCGGCGACATAGAACAGTTCCTTTTTCATGGCGTCTGCCGAGATGATCACTGTATCTACGGTTTTGCCCTGGCTTCGATGGGCGGTGACGGCATATCCGTGTGTGTATTCGTGATAGTTTGCAGGGAGCGTTCTTCCGTCTTCGAGGCGAATGGCACCACCATCTAGGGAACTCACTCTGACCAGCTCTCCGTTGGTCGCCCGGAGTTCCGACCCTCGACGGTTTGCTGTGAGCATGAGGCTGTCGCCAGGGGCAATCTCAATGGGCTGACGCTTATAAACGGAAAATGCCCGCGTTTGTTTCGGCGAGATGCTCACCTCTTCACCGGTTTCTTTTCGCGCAACCAGAGATTCAGGCGCAACACACACGACTTCCAGAGACTCATGGCGTTTTGCTAGTTTTGTGTCTCTGTGGAATTGCAGAACCTGCCCCTCTTGGTAGTTGGACAGTTCTTGTTTCTGCGCTGTCGTCCACTGGAGCGAGACGTACCGATCAAAAGAGTGGCTGACTCCCAATTCGCCGCGATCTTTCCGATCCTGGCGAATCGCGTCGGTGAGTTGCGAAATCTCAGCATGAGTGCCCGCAACTACCAGCGGATCGCGCCCTTCGGCTCGAAACTCACGATGCAGCTCCGCCACAATCTGGCCTCGGTCGAAGATGGATACTTCGCGGATGGCTCCGAGCTTTTCCAGTTGTGCGAACCCTTCCTCCGGTGAGTGCCTCATGGTCTTTACGGCCTCGCGATAGACAGAGTTCGTCTGCCGCTGTACTTCAGTAAGAGAAACACTCTTCAAGCCAGACTCCCGTTCCAAGATACGCAAAGCATCCGAGGCCTCGACGCTGGAAATTTGTCGCGTGTCGCCGGAAAAGACGATTCTGGCTCCCTGATCCTCGGCGAGGTGCAGCAAGCTTTGCATTTGCCGGCCAGAGACCATGCCTGCTTCATCAACAATCAATACCCTGCCGCGCAGCGCCCCCTGTGGCTCCTGACCCTCCAGCAGTCGAGAGACAGTCATTGCATCTCGGAAGCCGACCTTTTCCAGTTCGTCCACTGCGCTTCGGGTGGGAGCTACCGCAAGAACCTCGCGTCCGGCGTCTCTGATGCCGCGGTCAATTTCGCGCAGCGTGGCCGTCTTGCCAGTACCGGCAGCGCCTCGAATATTGATCGCGAGATCGCGAGAATCGAGCACTGCTTCGACGGCGCGCTTTTGTTCGGGACGGAGATGGCCCGATAGCTCAAAGTCGCGACCCTTGCCGAGGTGGTCGTAGCGGTCCAATCCTCGGTTAACCATCGCGACTATGTCGCGCTCGCGCTGGAGGCTCGCGTGTGTCGCGATTTCATCCCCAGAGGAGATGAGAGTTCCTTTCGCACGCTCAAGGGAGAGAGAGCCCTGAAGGTCGCTGAGTTCGACGTTGCCGCGCCCGTGACGAAGAGCCTCGGTTAGAACCTCATGCTTCCTGGCGACTGAGAGACGCTCGAAGATGTGCTCCTGGGAGTATGCAAGGGAAGCCCCATGCGCACCGCGATTGATTTGAGGCGAATGGGATTTTGTCTGAGCCTCGTTCAAGCCATCCCGAAGTGCTTGCCTCTCATCCGGTGTCATTCGTTCTTGCTGAAGGTTACGGACTCGCTCGGTCGATATTTCCTGAAGCTTGTCAGCTCGCGTTTCCCGGACGAGCACGGCAACCTCGTTGTCTGTGGGCACGCGCCCGCGCTCACGAGTGAATTCCTGAATGGCCGCATCACGCTGGGCACTGCGTTGACTGTACTTGTCCAAAAGGTCGTGGGAGAAACCTGCGATTTCGAATCCCTTGTCACGACCACGAACATCGTGACGGTTTTCAATCTCGTAACCAAGAACGAGCACTTCGCGAGCCAGGGCATTACGATAGACCTCGGTCAGATAGCTGCGACGCTCGTACAGACCGGAAGCCTGTAGCGCCTTCCAACGTCCTTCAGTCCCATCGTAGGTGAGATTGGCAGCGACGGCATGAGTGTGGAGCTGAGGATCTAGCTGACGACTCGTGTCGTGAGTGTAGGAAGCTACGATCCAGTTTCCGGTAGCCCGATTTTCGTTCAGGCCGGCGAGGCGAACCCTGGTGGCCGAGTATTTCTCTGCTTCTTCCAATGCCTCGCGAACGGCGGTTCCGTGCGCGGCGACTAGTCTCTCATCACCGCCAACAATGGCCATCACAGAGACGGACTTCGGCGCCGAAAATGTCATGTCATAAAGAGAGCGCGCCTTACTTTGCTCCTCACCATTGCTGGCAATGCGATCTGCCCCGTGACGTTGCCGGAGGAATTCTCCCGTTCGTGGGTCAAGACCCTGACGCACTGCCTCGAAATCCTCGGAGGTAACCTCTCCTTTCAGATCCAGCAGTTCAGCGCCGCGTCCGTGCCACCGGCCTTCGACCGTCCGATTCTGGTCGTAGTAGTCGCTCTGTTGGAGATGGCGCTGTGCGTAGCCCTCACCGCCGGTCATGGCACGAATCGTCAGCATAGCCCGACGCTAGCTCTGTTCGAGATTCTAGGTCAACAATCAAGGGACATACGGCTGGCACGCAGATGAATTTCAAGAGTTGGCGGAACCAACTTCTGTGACCTACGGATAGTAAGTCGGCGATCGGCAGACCTTCAGGCAGAATGCCGCCGTGACAGCCGGCCAGCCTCTGCCGTTCGTGGGGAGCGATCGTAGCAACGCGACAGACGCGTAGAATGGTTCCGAATTTGCTCCAAACGAGCGCGGTGTTACGCTTGACTCAATCGAAATCACCTTGGCAATCAACAACATCGACGAGAACAACATCGCACGCGGGCGTCTGATTGCGCAACTGCGGACAGGCCGCCTCATCGGATGCACGGGTGCAGGCGTTTCAATCTGGGCTGGGTATCGATCCTGGCTAGGAGTGATAGATCGGCTTGCAGCAGAAGTCGACCGACGAAGAAACGGCGAGGTGAACGCGAGGCTTATCGTTCAAAATCACGGTGGAGACCTACTTTTCTGTGCCCAGAGACTTGGAGGCGCGCTTGAAGAACCGGCCTTTGCGGAGTTCATACGCACAGAATTTGGAGCTACGGGGACCGGCGTCCATGACGTGCTTTTGCGCATAGCAGCCTTACCCCTGAGACATGCTCTCACGCTTAACTTCGATACATCGTACGAGGCTGCGCACTTAGCAATTGGGTCCACCTGCAGAACCATTACAGCCTGTGATCGGTCAGCCCTGGCCCGGTTTCTTCGTGATATGGATGATCCTGCGTACCCAAAACATGCAGTGCACTTGCACGGAACATTTGATGATCCGGTACAAGAGATCGCTCTTACTGAAAATGGCTACACTAAGCTCTACGGGGACAACCGACTATTCCAGAACTTTGTTTGGAGTATGGCAGCGAAGCGGCTATTTTTCCTAGGCTTTGGTTTTACTGACACCGACTTTACGAACATATTTCGGGCTTGTGCAAGGGATGTTCGCGGGAACGGCCTTGGTCATTTTGCGCTTGTCGGCGTTCGGCCCGACGAAAACGACGATCAAATGCGCACTTTGCTAAATGAACGATATCTCGTCGATCCGATCTTCTACAACGTTGTCATCAATGCGGACGGCCAACCTACCCATGACGAGTTTGTCGGCATCATCAATGCGATATCGGTTGCTTTGGGTATGCCTGAGCCACCGCCAGCAATTGGGATTCCAGTTGCTCCCGCTCCCGCCGTTCCCGTGGACCCGGACGACGAGCGCCGCGCGGAAGAACTGAACCAGCGAATGCTCCGCAGAACCGATCCTGGAGGCGCCGGTGTTTAACGTACAACGCTCTGATTTTATTTCTCGCCTCTGGGATCTCACCAAGTCCAAATCAGTCGTCCTTACGGGATCGCCAGGAGTCGGCAAAACTTGGACCATCGGACAGATCCTCAGGAAATGCAAGCAAGAGAACCGAAAGGTTCTCTCTCTGGCTGCAGAGGACTTCGACGTCAGCTCGGTCGATGAATTACAGCAGTCGATCGGCTTCAAGACTGATTTGTTTTCTGTACTGGCATCTTTCGGCCCGGAGTCACTCTTAGTCATCGACGGGCTAGATGCACTACGTGGTGAGGCTTCGCAAAAGGCATTCCGTGATCTGATGGAAAGCGTAAATGCTAAAGTGCCGACGTGCACTATCCTGGCGACGGTTAGAACCTTCGATTTGCAGCAATCACCCGAGCTGCAGCGTCTTTTTTTCGATTTTCGCAATGCCCGCGGCTTTGAGAGCGTTACGACGTCTCCATTTTCTGATGACGATCTGAACGTGGCAGCGCAGCAAGTGCCGTCACTACAATCCGTACTCACTAGCAGAGCACAGGCAGAGATTCGGGAGCTGCTGAGAACTCCTTTCAACTTACGCCTTGCAGTGGACCTTCTCGAAGCCGGTACAGGAATCGATGAATTTTCAACCATTCACTCTCAAGTACAACTTTTGCAACGGTACTGGTTTATGCGAGTGGAGAGTGCTTCCGACGCTCCTGATCGCAAAGGGCTACTTAGGCAAATCGTCCGAGGGATGGTTGATAGGAAAGCGCTCTCCATTCGAGAAGAGGCGGCATACTCCACAGGATATGCAGCCTCACTTACGGCCTTGCGCAGTGCGGAGGTGCTAAGGGAGAGCGTGACGGATCGAATCTCATTCTCACACAACATCCTGTTTGACTATGCCCTCGCCCGCCTGCTTTTGGATGAGGAAGAGATCTTCAGCTTTCTCAACTCTGATTCGAGTCGGATCATCTTCTTTCGACCGTCCGTTCTCCACTTCTTTCATCATCTTTGGTGGAATGACCGAAACGTATTTTGGAATCTCTCATTTCGATTTCTAAAGACCGATGATCTGCCAGAGAGAGCAAAGGTCATACCCGCAATTGTTGTTACAGAAGCATCCCGCTCTCTGTCGGATCTCGAACCTGTCTTGGCAAACCAAGCCACGCGAAAGTTAGCCGTTCCCATCATTCTGCGAGCTGTACAGGCTCTCGGCACCCTGGAAACACGGCAGCGTTCACTCTGGCTCGACTTCTTGGAGAAGTTGAGTTTCGAGATAGAACTAGAATTCATCAATGAGTTTGTTTCCGTCCTGGGGATCGTCAATCAACAAAGGCGCAACGTCGAGAACATACAGATTGGTTCGATATCCAGAAGGCTTCTTGCTTGGATGTGGAACTCTGCCGATGCACTACCAAAGTACCAGGGAACCCAATTGACTGGCATTGCGGCGGGACGCGTCATGCCGATCGTTATGCAGTTGTATGCGACTGATCGTGCTGCGTCACATCAGATTGTTGAATCGGTTTTGAACCGACTTGGCTCACTGTCTTCCTCTTCCCATGACGCCTTTTGGCTCGCACACGAGATCCAGCACATCATTGACAACGACAGTGAATTAGCCGTCCGTGTGTATGAAAAAATGTTTTCCTATTGTGAACAATCCGACGAAACCACCGTCATGGGCGGAAGCCCCGTTTTCACTTTGACGAGTACTCGAAAACAGGATTTTGAAACCGCTCTGTATGGTTTGCAACAAACATTTCCCTATTTTCTCAAAAGTTCGCCCATCCATGCCGCCCTCGCTGCCGTGAAGGCCACTAACGCCGAGGTGTCGAGACGAGAGATCTCGGAGAACGAACCATCGAAAGTTCCGGAACACTTTACCTTCCGGTTTTTGAATGTTTCTTCGACCTACGTGTCAGATTTCAGCGAGATTTGGGATCATGGCGCACGGGAACATTTGAGCCTTCAATTGCTAAACGCGGTCCTGCAACAAGCAGGCGAGATGACCCCATCCGCACTACGCGACATTGTAAAAGTCATCGCTCAACATGCCCGCGTCGCTGTCTGCTGGAAGCGACTGCTTGAGGCTACTTCTCACAGCATCAAAAGTTTTTTCCCGCATGTCAGTCCTCTTTTGACTATTCCGCGTTTTCTCGCTGCTCCGGAGATAGCCGTTGTTGCGGGCAACGTCTTGAAAGCGGCGTACGCCGAGTCGTTGCCCAACAATGGGCAGAAGGAGAAGATCGAAGACGCAATAGAGCGTATACCACGAAGCCGCTATATCAAACGTTATGAAAAATCTGAGTCGATCCAGAATCGTCTCCTCCTCTGCATCGGCCAAGATCAGCTTTTGTCGCCTGTATTGCGAGAACGAGCCGAGCAGCTGTCAAGAGAAAAACCACAATTCGCCAATGAGCCATACGTCAGAATGCAGGGCGGCGCAATGAGTTACTCGACAGAAGACTGGCTAAGAGACGAGGGTGCAGACACTACGAAAAAGGAGAACGCAGAGATTCTGAACGCTATCAAGCCTCTCACTGGGTTTGAGAACAAGTTTCTTAATGGCGTGCCGTCTGTAGAAGACTGCCTCGGTATCGAGCCGCTCTTGACGCGATTGAACGAGCTGCTGCAAAAGGGTAAGGACGACGTTGATCCCCACGTCTCTGAACATGCGAGAGGAGTGTTGTACGCTGTTGCGGAATCCGCTGTAAAGAACCCGGATCTTGGCAAACAACATCCGCTGACTCAAATGTGTAGAATGCTCCTTCTCCAGGGCGCAGCCGATCCTTCTCCCAAGTTTGACCCAAAGTACCATACGCAGTTTGATATGCCGTCGTGGGGCAGTCCCATTCCTCGGATCGAAGCCGCACAAGGCGTGTCTCATTTTCTCTGGAACTACGGCCCTGATGATGAAATCGTGAACGCTATTGTGAAGCTAAGCCAAGATCCGGTTCCTGCGGTCAGATATCAAATCGCCGCTGGGCTTCCTGGGTTCTATAAACATCACGCTGAGCAGAGGTTTTGGGATCTTGCCACCGAAATGATCGATGCCGAGACAACTCCTGGTGTGATGCTCGGTTTGGTTGGTACTTTAGGGCGAGTTGCCGGTCCAGACCCGGAGCACGTTGTCGAGTTGCTGGTGAGGGCTGTTAAACGTGGCCTTCCAGCAACCGACAGAACCGAAGTTACGCGGGCACTGGTGCAGATTCTCACGGGACTGTATGCAGTCCGAAACCACTTAGGCGCGGGCGAGCAGTTGGCTCGATTTGAAGCAGAGCCTGTTCGGTATGCAAGCGAAATTGCAAACGAGATCTTCACCGCGTCTCATTACCTTATTCCCAACAATGCCGATGACACAGTCAGAAGTAGAGCGCGCGAATTATTCAGTCGTGTGCTCTCGTCATGCTATGAAAATTTACAAAAGGCCATCGATTTAGCCGATTCCGAAGCCAAGGCAAAGACAATCAAGGCTCTGATGAGTCATGTTGATGAGGTTGCTACGCGAATCTACTTCTCACTTGATCTCAAACCTGAATTGCGAACGCCGGAGAAAGCGTTGGTGGAAGAACATCGAAGACAGCTCTATCTCGAACTCAAACCACTGATTGCAGCTCTCGCAACAGGTAGTGGAGGAGTCGCCCGACACTACCTGGTTCCTCGCACTGCCCACTACCTATTGGAGACGCTCAACGGCGTCCTGCAGTATGATCCAGGCGATGTCATCAAGTTCGCGGCTCAAACCTGTAAGGCTGCCTCGGCTCTGAACTACCAGTTTGATGCCATGGCAATCAGTGAAGTCGTGAAGCTGGTTGAGCACAGCCTGGCCGACCACAAAGACGCATTGAAGGACCCATCTATCGCAACTGCGCTCGGAGAGATTCTGGATCTTTTTGTCCGTGCCGGGTGGCCTGACGCGCTTCGTCTGACGTTCAAACTGGATCAGGCAATGCGCTAAAGGGAGGTGAGGATGAGAGCGACCGGATAAAGAGGGATAAAGAGACACCATCCCTAAGCCTTCGGCTTAGGTCGGTGAAGACCTTCCGGGGCCTATCGAACGATGCTCGCACGAAGTCGAACAGCATTCGAGTCCGTTCGAATTGCGTCCGATTCTGATTCGAACGGATATGAGTAATCTGAACTGCCACCTTAGACTACTCAATCCTAGCCGCAGGCAACCCTGTTCTTTTGGCAGTTGACACGCTTACGCAATATGCGTAATAATGTACGCAATATGCGTAACTCTTCCGTGCTGACTGCGTTGTTCCCACAGGTACGGCAAGGTGTGCTTACGGCGACGCTCGGCCAGCCAGATAAGTGGTGGTATCTTTCGGAACTCGCCGGCCGCTTGGGCACGAGCCCGTCGAGCCTTCAGCGGGAGTTATCATCTCTGGTGGCAAGCGGAATATTGGTGCATCGTCGGGAAGGCACGAGGACTTATTTCAAGGCGGAGACGCAGTCCCCAGTGTTCCGAGACCTGCAGCAGTTGTTCGAAAAAACCGCAGGGCTGGCTCCGATATTGGAGCAGATACTTAAGCCGTTTGGGAACAATATTCAGAGTGCTTTTATCTATGGTTCCGTGGCACGAAGCCGGGAACATGCGATGAGTGACGTGGACGTGATGGTCATTGGCAGAGCAGGTCTTGCTGACCTGTCTCCGGCGCTCCGCAAGGCGGAGGCGCGGCTGGGAAGAGAGGTCAACGTCACGGCCTATTCCCCAGAGGAGTTTCGGGAGAAGATCAAATCGGGCGACCATTTCCTTGCCGCCGTTTTACGAGGACGGAAACAGTTTGTGAAAGGAGGCCAGAGTGACTTGGACGAGCTTGTTGGCAAATAAGGAAGCCCAGAAACACAAAACCTCCAAGAAGGAATTAGACAATATGCGGGCCCTGATCGCTCGCGACCTCGCAGACGCGAGTCTTACTGGCCTTTCAGCAGATCGGAGATTTGCCACCGCCTACAACGCTGCGCTCCAGGCTGCGAATATGGCCATAGCCTGTGCGGGATATCGGATCATGAGCAAGGTGGGACATCACCGGGTGTCGTTAGAGAGCACAAAACTTGTGTTGGGCAAACCCGTTCACAAGTACGCCGATTATTTCGAAACCTGTCGGCGAAAGCGAAATACTATCGATTACACCTTCTCCAACGTTGCGACGGAGACGGAAGCAAAGGAGATCCTCATCCAGGCATCCCAGTTTTACAGCGAAGTCGAAGGCTGGATTACGAAAAATCACCCTTCACTGAAGAAGTAGAAATGAGTAGAAAAGGCCACTGTTTGGACTGAGCGAACCTTCACGCACAGAAGTAAGTCCTCTCCCGTGCTACTATTCGCGTAAATCTTGTGCTCGACGGTTGACATATGCGATCTGCGCAACGCATTCGTTTGCTGGCCATTCTGCTCGTCGCAATCTCGACGCGTCTTCTCGCGAGTTCCGCGCCTCTCCGGGTCAATGAATCGGGGATGAGTGCAGTCATTTCCGAACGGGAAATCGCATTGATCGCACCCGTTTCGAACGAGTCCGAAACAACCGTCTCCGGCACTCTTTACGTTGATCTGCTCGATCCCAAAGACGCGGTTGTAGCGTCATCCAAAACTACTGAGCACCTCAAACCCGGTCGCAGTTTAATCAAGTTGTCCTTGCCACGACCCGCGATCCCCCTGGTGGCCGACAATGATCCGGTGCTGTGGTATCGCGTGAGGTACCGGCTTCTGTTGAATGACAAGCAAGCGGCCAGTGGCGTCGTTGCCCTGGGAGCTATCGCCCCCGACATGTTCGAACTCCGCATCGCGCACGCTGACAAAGCCCTGCCTGACCAGTCCTATCGCGTGCGAATACACGCAGCCAACCCGGTTACGCGGAAGCCAGTGAGCGGCGTGGAGGTTCGAGGCGAGCTAGAATTCGATTCGGTCGACAAGCGCGCCGTCATAACGCACACTACGAACTCATCTGGCGATGCTGTTCTTCTCTTCCGTATCCCAGGAGCAGTCACTGACGGTGGCTCAATCAACGTTGAGGCTCGGAAACGCGATCAAACGAGGAAGGAGGATTTCGACTTCGAGCTCGACCCTCGGGCTCGCATCATCATCAATACGGACAAACTGCTTTATCAACCCGGACAATCACTACATGCCCGCGCAATTGTGCTCAGTGTGGATAAGCACGCCGTCGCAAACGAAGACGCTGAGTTCAAGCTCGTCGATCCAGAGTCGAATACCGTGTTTAGCGGCACGGCAAAAACAAACGACTTCGGCATTGCCAGCATCGACTGGGAGCTCCCCGACTCAACAGAACTCGGACCTTATGGGCTCCAGGTCTCGCTCTCAAACAGTGATCGATACGGCAGTGCCCAGGAGATGACGAACGTTCGCGTCGGCCGCTACGATCTCCCTAACTTTACAGTCGCAGCCCAGCCGGATCGCTCCTACTATTTGCCTGGTCAGAACGCATCGGTTGCGATATCCGCCAAGTACCTGTTTGGGAAAGAACTGACCCACGGGGTGGTGAAACTGGTTCGTGAAGAGCAGGGCCACTGGGACTCCGCACAACGCAAATGGGTAGTTGACGAAGCTGATCGTCAGTCGGGAGAACTCGACCATTCTGGACGAGCGACGTTTACGCTCGACTTTACGCAGCTGCACGGCGAGCTCGCAGAGGAGACGTACAGACGATTCAAAGACCTCAACTATGCCGCATATGTGACCGATCCCAGCACAGGGAAGACCGAGCAGCGCCGATTCCAGGTCCGTCTCAGTCACCAGCCGATCCACGTCTATGTTTCTGGCATGAATCTCAGTGGTGATCGGGCCTCCTTCTACGTGTCCACCTATTATCCGGACGGCACCCCAGCGGAGTGCCATGTCAATGTCAGCGAAGATCGGAACCACTACAGAAACTACGGCGAGGAGAACTCGTCCGGTGTCAGGGATTTTCTTCACGCCATCAAGACCAACCGATTCGGCGTGGCCAAAGTTTCCGATCTACAGCTGTTGACTGAAGGCGACGACGACTCTAGCCGCAACCGCGGCTATCAGCTTGTCTTCGACGTTCACGACAAGACCGGGGCTACCGTTTCTTATGACGAGGTGTTTTGGAGCGACTCCGACAGGCTGATTCAAGTCACAACGGACAAGTCTCTGTATCAGGCAAAAGATCAGATTGCAGTCTCTGTTCGCGCTCCCAGCACTCTCTCCGGACACGTTATTGTCGACCTCTCACGCGACGGGGCCGTCCTGTGGACCGGTGGCATAGGTCTGCACAATCATCGAGGGTTCACGGTCATCCCGTACGCCCCCGAGTTCAAAGGCGACCTGACGCTTGCAGCGTATTCACTGGAAACAGACAGTGAAGAGCGCTATGAAATCCCCTCTGGTGCCCGCGCGATTCTGTTTCCGAGCCCGTCAACCCTGACTGTGAAAGTCAAGACTGACCGTAGCACCTACAAGCCAGGGGACGACGTATCAGCCGCTCTCAACGTCAGCCTGCCATCTGGCTCGACTTCGGCCAGCGCCCTAGGGGTTGTCGTGGTCGACAAGGCGGTAGAAGAACGTATTCGCACCGACCAGGAGTTTGGGGAAGGGCACTACGGTTTCTGGGACTGGAGTTGGTGGTATCCACCTGAGTCTGTCGGCGGAATCACATTCAAGGACCTTGATGGACTGGACCTTTCTAAGCCACTCCCCGACGGTATGGATCTTGTCGCCGAGATGCTTTTGCAGGGACGCAGTTACTACTCGGTCGGATTGCCAGAAATCGAAGGCAACAACTACGGATATGAAACGCGCGCGCTGTTCTCTGAGAAGATGCGGAGTGAACTTGAACCCTTTCGCAAAGCTCTTCTAAACGAAGACGTGACCGGGTGGAAGTTCGCGACGAACAACGATGAAGTGGCGTCCGTTCTCCGAAAAGCGGGGCTTGACCCTGGAAGTATCGTCGATCCTTGGGGCACGCCTTATCACTACAATTTCGGGATCGATTACCGTAACCGAACGCTGAATGTTGTATCCGCCGGTCCTGACAAGCAGTTGGGAACGGCGGATGACGTTGAGGCGCTCACGGTGAGCTGGCCATATTTCCAGCCGGTCGGTAAAATCATCGACCGAGTTGTTAAAGAGACCTACGCATCTTCTGGCGCGTACATCCGCGACTTTGATGCCCTTAGCGCTGCTGTGCTTTCGCGTGGACTCGATCTCAAAACGCTTCGGGATCCCTGGGGTAATCCGTACGCGTTCAGTTTCCAGCCCAGCGACTCGCTCTATCAGGTCATTGTCCAGAGCACTGGCCACAACATACCGCGTGAATTCTACGCACCGTTCGCGATATGGACCAGCGCAATTGACTATTTTGAGCAAGCTCGCGGGAAGATCGATTCCGCGATTTACAAACTCTCTCGCTCCACGGGGGCATTTCCTCAGGACGATGATACGTTCGACAAAGCGATGGTTGATAGCGGCGTCAACTTCCGCCAGCTTGTTGATCCTTGGGGGCATTGTATTACGTCAAATACAGCTTCGAGTCGGAATACGGCGATGCCACGCGGATCACGTATCAGCCTGACGCAAGGGTCCAAACCGGCACTCCCGTGACTCGGAAGCTCGCGTGGGTTCGCATCATGAGTCCTGGTCCAGACGGTCAACTGAACACCCCGGATGATTTTCCCGTAGCCAGCTTCTCCCGCGACATCGCCGAGCAAAGCGGTAAAGACCTCATTCCTCAATCCGTTAGTTCCGAGCCTCTAAACGGCAACACAGGTGCTATCAACGGCCTTGTTACAGATCCGACAGGCGCTGTAGTTTCGAACGCCAGTGTGGTTGCAACGCTCCGCCAGACAGGCCAGAAATTCTCTGGGATCACGGGCTCCGACGGCGCCTACATCATTCGTAACATCCCGCCTGGCACATATGACATGAGCATTTCTGCTCCTGGATTCCGAGCGACACAGATACGCACTGTGCCAGTTCACTCAACGAGCATGACGGCTGTGAATGCGATGCTCAATGTTGGCTCGGTGTCTGAGACAGTCGAGGTTTCAGCAGCGGTAGCCAACGTCGAGACAACGAGTTCATCCGTGGCGGTTAGCAAGTCCGCCGAAGGAACTAAGGTTCAGGTTCACGAAGAGACATTTACGCCGAGGCTGCGTGACTACTTTCCCGAAACCCTGTTCTGGTCGCCTTCCATAATCACCGATGCCAACGGTCGTGCACGGCTAAAATTCAAACTTGCAGACAACATCACAACTTGGAAGATGACTGTGCTGGCGTCAACGAAAACTGGCGAGATCGGTGTCGCAGACCGCGAAATCCAAGCCTTCCAGCCGTTTTTTCTGAGCACGACCCTCCAAAGGTTCTCACTATTGGCGACTTGATCGACCTTCCGGTTGTGGTCCGCAACTATCTTCCACAAGCCCAGCAACTCAGCGTGGAAATGAAGCCTGCGAATTGGTTCGAGCTGGAGCATCCCGGCAAACAGGAGATCTCAGTCGGAGCTGGAGAATCGACGACTGCGATATTCCCGTTCCTCGCAACTGCGATGGTGAAGGCCGGCAAGCAGCAGGTCTATGGCGCCAACCGAACCACTGGCGATGCTGTTGAGAAGACAGTCACCGTTCACCCCAACGGCCGGGACCAAACCTCAACCGTGGCAGGCATTCTCCACGGCGACTCTACGCTCTCGCTGAACATACCGGCCGATTTAATTCCGGGCAGCGTGCGGGCACGGCTAAAGATATACCCCAACCTGTTGGCGCATGTCACGGAGAGCATCGAGGCCGGACTTGAGCGTCCTTACGGTTGCGGTGAGCAAACTTTATCTTCGACATATCCCAGTGTCATGTTGCTGAAATACTACAAAGCCGCCGGCGTCACGAGTGCTCCGATGCAGGGCAAGGCCAGTCGCTACGTCAGCCTCGGCTACCACCGTTTGCTTAACTACCGCGAGTCTGGCGGCGGGTTCAGTTATTGGGGCCACGGTTCGCCGGATGCAGCGCTCACTGCCTATGCCGTGCGCTTCCTGTCGGACGTCTCAGCTTTCACCGATGTTGATCCCGAGCTCATCAACGGTGCCGAGAAATGGCTCGTTGGACAACAGGATAAGGATGGCCACTGGCAGCCGAAATATGGATACGATGACAGCGGGCTTACCGCTTACATCACCGTCACTCTGGCGGAATCCGTCAATAAGACGAACGACCCAGTGAAGAAGATTCTTCGTGAGTCGGTCTCACGCGCTCTCGCTTACTTGTCCGATCCTCATCGTGATCTGAGTGAACCGTATACGCTCGCAGAGTTTGCCATCGCAACTTCTAGGTTTGGCGATAAACAACACGCCTCGGACGCAATTTCGAAAATTATCAAACTGGCAACTCTGGAACATGGTGGCATGTACTGGGTGCTTGAACATAACACTCCGTTCTACGGCTGGGGACACGCAGGCCGCGTCGAGAGTACCCGATGGCAGTCTTGCGCTGGCGACCGTCACCCAACTAGCGAGACCCGCAGCCTCGTGGATGCCGGTACGCTGTGGTTGCTGCAGCAGAAAGATCGCTACGGAGTGTGGTACTCCGGTCAGGCGACCGTAGATGTTCTATCTGCGCTACTCAAAGGGATCGACACTAACCCTTCCAGAAGCTCCGACGCAAGACTCGCAGCTGTAGTTAATGGCAAGACCATACCGATAGGTGGGGATTGGTCTCCGACCTCAGACGCTCCGGCAATTATCGACATCTCGGACTTAATCCGTCCAGGCGATAACACCATAGTTGTCCAGAATGGAAGCACGCTCTCGACGGCTAGTAACCAGGCTCTCGCCGAGTATTACATCCCTTGGACTGGCGCCGCCGTCAGCGAAGCGACACGTCCCAGCGATTCTGACGCCCTCCGGCTTGCGGTTAGGTTTGACAAGACGGAAGCCCGCGCCGGAGAGGAAGTTCGTTGCTCTATCGAGGCCGAACGAATTGGAAGCCGTGGATGGGGCATGATGATTGCCGAAATTGGCCTACCACCCGGTGCCGACGTTGACCGCCGCGTGCTGGACGACATAGTCAACAACTCAGGCTGGACTGTGTCGCACTACGACATTCTCCCCGACCGTCTTGTGCTTTATCTTGGCCCAACGCCGGTGGTACCAAGCTGACGTTCGATTTTTGTCCTCGATACGGGCTGAAAGCTCGAACCGCTCCCTCGGTCCTGTATGATTACTACAATCCCGAGGCACCGGTCGCACTGCCACCAGCTGATTTCAACGTCAAAGCGATTCCACATTCAGAGCCGGTGAAAACGGTCGCGGAAAAATAGCAACCGGGCCGTGTCACGTTGACTATTCGACGTCCAGCAAAGCGTTTTGTTCGCTTCGAACCTTAGCTCTCGCTGTCATCAGTCAGCCGATTTCATCATAGTGCCATGGACGGAAGTCATGCGTAATCACACCAACGTCCATCGATAGCAAAGTCGGCGGTTCCGGTAGTCGCCGATGTGAATGCCCGTACAGTTCCGCCACGATCCGTGATGTGACCGATTCCAGACGCGCATGACACAGCGGCAGAGCACCATCGGTTGGCCATGTATGGAGATTTCTGAAGGTTGTTGAGCCAAGAAAGCTCTTCAGCTAACTTGCGAGCTTCTTTGTTGTGATTGCCTTCCAGCGCAAAGACCTTCCTGCAACGAATGTGCTTGCGGTGCTCCAGAACCCGCGCCTTGCTTCCGATGCAGAAATCTCCCAGGAAGTAGAGAGTGTCATTAGGCTTCACCGAAGCATTCAGACGTTCAAGGATCGTCTGATCC
>CAWIPZ010000064.1:0-35351 GCA_963837915.1 uncultured Acidobacteriaceae bacterium | reverse complement strand
TCTTTCTGTCGAGCGCCAATTGTGCCTGAATAGCGGGCAGCCAAAGCGACTGCATCTGGTTGTCCAGTGGGAAGCGTTTCCCTAAGTCATGCGCCAAGGATTCGGCTTGTGCCATATCACTCGCCATTGCAGACGCAAGCGCGGCTTCGACCTCTGCGCCTTGACTTGTGGAAGCAAGCTTCAAAGCCTCTGCCGCCGCTAGCCGAGCTTCCCGAGGATTGCCGTAAGCGGCTTCTTGCAGGGCAGCGTTCGCCTGCCAGATTGCCCCATTTTCCTTGCTGTCCGCCCGGACGGCGGAGTCCACAGCCCGCTTGGTCAGTTCCCGCGCCTTGGCCACATGTCCGCCATACGCCTCGGTATCGGACGCGAGCGCAAGACCCTGATTCTCGTAGTCGGGATTGCCCGCAAACCACTGCTGCTGCTCCGCCATCGCCGCCGAGTCCACCCCCAGAAATGCAAGCCCATAGAGAGCGGTGTGGAACTGGTAATTATCCAGTTTTCGCGCCTGCGTCTCGTGGATGACCTCCCGCGCTTCTTCAAAACGCTGCTGTGCAAGAGCTAATTCGGGAAGGAGTGCGTACTCACTTACAGCATCCGGCGCAATGCGCAAGCCTTGCATGCCTTGCCTCATGATCTCCGTAGCTCGCTCATACTGCCCCTCTGCCGCAAACAGTGCGCTCAAGTGAAGGTACGCTACGCTTTCCCGCGGGTAGATCTCAATCTCCTCCTGATATATCTGGGCCGCCTTATCCAGTTCTCCGGTTACATCGTAGTAGTAGTCGGCGATGATCATCAGTTTTTCCCGTTCGCTGGCGTGTTCACGCAACTGGAATGCCTTGGTGTAGTACTGGCTGGCCCGCTCTACCTCGCCGAGACTGTCGTAGATGTTTCCCACCGCAATGTAAGCCATGGCAAAATTCGGATCAAGCTCGATGGCTCGTTGATCGTAAGGGAGGGCCGCGGCTTCACCTTTCTCGTTACGGGTTTTCCAGCCTAGGCCGTACGCTTTTAGAGCTTCCAGCGACGACGTGGTAGCATCCGCGAGCGGAACATCGAACTTCTGCACTGTAGCCAGTGATTCGCCCAGTTCGCCGCGCAGCTTAGACGCCGCCTCGCCCAGCGCGTCGAGCACCTTCTCCTTCGACGCTGCCGTCACCTGCTCCTCGGCCAGCGTGTCACCGCTCTCGCAATTGATTACCTTCAATCCCAGCACATATTCGCTGCCCAGGCTGCCAATCGATCCGGCGATGTAAGCCTTGCTGCCCGCCCGCTGGCAAAGCTCACGAGTCACTTCTGGGGTCAGTTTCGTGCTGGGTGGTCGGGTCATCAGTTGCAACGTCTTCGCCACCGTACTGTCAGGGAGCACACTCAAGAAAGGTGATTGCTGCAGGGAAACGGTGAGCGCCGTCTTTAGCGTGTCATCGAAGATCGCATCGCCCGTGCTGTTGGCAAAATCGGCGAGAACGATAGTGTCCTTGTCCGTGAGCTTGGCCTTGTGGTGGAAGACAACGAAGTAGCCACCAACGGACAATGCCAGCACAGCCACTACGGCGGGGACAATTATCTTCCAGCGCCGCCCAGCGCTGGTCACGATGTTCGCAGCGCTCGCAGAGGACGCCGCGCCGGAATCCGAAAGCGCATCCAAGGCAAACGCCAAGTCAGAGGCCGACTGGAAGCGCTGTTCCGGGTTCTTCTCCAGACAGCGGTGCACTACCCGCTGCAATGAAGGAGGAAGATTCGGCACGACCTCGGAAATGCCCGGCGGGTCCTCGTTCAGGATCGCCGTCATGGTCTCTGGCGACGTCGGTTTCTGGAACGCCCGCTTCCCCGCCAACATTTCATACAGAATCGCGCCGAAGGCAAAAATGTCGGCCCGATGGTCGGCTCCCTGTCCCCGCACCTGCTCGGGCGACATGTAGCCCACCGTGCCCATCACCACTCCGGCTTCCGTTCCCTCGGTCTGCGTCAGCGCGCTGTGCTCCGAACTGGATTGCGGTTGCGTCAGCTTTGCCAACCCGAAGTCCAGAATCTTCACCCGCCCATCCTTGGTAACGAACAAGTTCTCCGGCTTCAGATCACGATGCACGATCCCTTTCTCATGCGCCGCCGCCAACCCGCGCGCGATCTGCACTCCGTAATCAATCGCTCTGCGCACCGACAAACGGCCGCGCTTCATCGGCTCCCGCAGCGTTTCGCCTTCCAGCAACTCTGACACTAAATACGGTGCGCCTTCATAGGTGCCCATCTGATACACGGCCAGAATATTGGGGTGGTTCAGCGCCGCAGCCGCCCGCGCTTCCTGCTCGAAGCGCCGCAGGCGATTGGGATCTGAAGAAACAAACGACGGCAGAACCTTGATCGCCACATCCCGCCCCAGCCGCGCATCGCGGGCCCGATACACCTCGCCCATGCCGCCCGAACCCAGCAGCGATTTGACTTCATACTCGCCCAGCTTCGTCCCAGCAGTGAGCGTGACTCGCGGCCCGGAGAACTGCAACAGGAAGCTGGAGCGCACGTCGTCGCTGGAGGCCAGCAGGGTTTCGACTTCCTGCCGCAGGGATTGATCAGACGAGCAGGCCTGATTCAGGAACGCGGAGCGCTCCCCCGGCGCCAGTTCCAGCGCTTTCTGCAATACATCGTGAATCTGTTCCCAGCGTTCCGGCGTCATAGGCGTTTCTGCGACATCGCCGCGCGGTTCAAACTTTTCCCAGCAGGTTCGCGTACTCGGCTTTGGCTTGTTTCAGGATGGGGATATCGGGGTCGGCATCCCTCCAGAGTGTGAGGAAATCCTTGTAGGCGGCAAGCGCCCGCACGCGGGCGGCATCGGCATCTGCTCCTTGTGAAGTTTTCGCCTGCAAGGCGTTGGCACGGGCCACTCCCAGATGCGCCAACGCTCCTGTCCAGCAGTTCCAAACGATGCCGCTGTGGTCGATGATCTTTTGAAACTCGGCGGCGGCGGCGTTGCCCTGTCCGGCTGCCAAGTAAGCTTCTCCGCGTACATATACGTGATAGAGGCAGGAAAAATTGTTGAGGAAACTAATTCTCCCCAACTCGATGGGGGAAGCAGTTTGCAGGGCATTCAGAGCGGCAGCCGGGTTCTTCCGATCCAGCGCCAGTTGCGCCTGAATCGCGGGCAGCCAAAGAGACTGCATCTGCGTGTCCAGCGGGAAGCGTTTTCCTAAGTCTTGGGCCACCGACTCGGCTCTTGCCGTGTCACCTGCCATGGCAAACGCAAGGGCTGCTTCGACCTCGACGGCCTGACTGGTAGGAGCGAGCTTGATAGCCTCATTCGCTGACTGCCGGGCTTCTGCAGGATTGCCGTAAGCCGCTTGTTCGAGAGCAGCATTCTCCTGCCATATTGCTCCCGCTTCCTTGTTGTCCGCCCGTATGGCGGAGTCCACAGCCCGCTTGGTTAGTTCCCGCGCCTTGCCCAGATGACCGCCGTACGCCGCGGTGTCGGATGCGAGCGCCAGTCCGTCGTTCTCATAGTCTGGTCGACCTGCGAACCACTGTTGCTGTTCCTCCATCGCGGCGGGGTCCGCCCCGAGAAAGTCTAGAGCATAGAGGGCACTCTGGAGTATGAAATCATCCAGTTTTCGGGCCTGTGCCTCGTGGATGATCTGCCGCGTTTCGTCGAAACGCTGCAAGGGAAGCGTGGAGATGGCGAGGCTGGCGTACGGAGCTACCTGATTCGATGCGAGGGGCACGGCTTGCCTCGCGATCTCCGTAGCTCTCTCATAATGCCCCTGTTCGCCGTACACGGTCGCCAAGTGGACATACGCTCTGAATAGCCGTGGATAGCTCTCAATCTCCTCCTGATACGTCTGAGCCGCTTTATCCAGTTCCCCAGTTGCAGTCCGATAGTAGGCGGCGGCGATGTCCAGCTTTTCCCGCTCGCTTGCATGTTCCCGCAACTGAAATGCTTTGGTGTAGTACTCGCTGGCCCGTTCCGGCTGGCCCAGACTGAAGTAGCCGCCGCCGACTGCGCTGTAGCCCGTGGCAAAATTCGGATCAAGCTCGATGGCACGCTGATAGTAAGGCAGGGCTGCGGCGATGCCTTTCTCGTTAGAGGCCTTTTGTCCAAGACCGTACGCTTTCAGGGCTTCGAGCGAAGACGTGGTGGCCTCTGCCAGCGGGACATCAAACTTCTGCACCGTAGCCAGCGATTCGCCCAACTCAGTGCGCAGTTTGGATGCCGTCTCGCCCAGTGCCTCCAGTACCTTCTCCTTGGACGCCGCCGTCACCTGCTCCTGCGCCAGCGTGTCTCCGCTCTGGCAGTTCACTGCCTTCAGTCCCACCACAAATTCGCTACCCAGACTGCCAATCGATCCTCCAATATAAGCTTTGCTTCCCGCACGCTGGCAAAGCTCGCGAGTTACATCCGGCGTGAGTTTCGCGCTCGCGGGACGCGTCATCAGTTGCAACGTCTTCGCCACAGTGCTGTCCGGGAGCACGCTCAGGAAAGGCGACTGCTGCAGGGCAACAGTGAGCGCCGTCTTCAACGTATCATCGAAGATCGGATCGCCGGTGCTGTTCGCAAAATCGGCGAGAACAATCGTGTCCTTGTCAGTGAGTTGGGCCTTGTGGTGGAAGACAACGAAGTAGCCACCAACGGACAATGCCAGCACAGCCACTACGGCGGGGACAATTATCTTCCAGCGCCGCCCAGCGCTGGTCACGATGTTCGCAGCGCTCGCAGAGGACGCCGCGCCGGAATCCGAAAGCGCATCCAAGGCAAACGCCAAGTCAGAGGCCGACTGGAAGCGCTGTTCCGGGTTCTTCTCCAGACAGCGGTGCACTACCCGCTGCAATGAAGGAGGAAGATTCGGCGTGACCTCGGAAATGCCCGGCGGGTCCTCGTTCAGGATCGCCGT
This sequence comes from uncultured Acidobacteriaceae bacterium, assembly GCA_963837915.1. GTDB lineage: Bacteria > Acidobacteriota > Terriglobia > Terriglobales > Acidobacteriaceae > DASRAA01. The sequence goes on along the minus strand of CAWIPZ010000064.1, from coordinate 30,477 downwards.
CATGGTCTCTGGCGACGTCGGTTTCTGGAACGCCCGCTTCCCCGCCAACATTTCATACAGAATCGCGCCGAAGGCAAAAATGTCGGCCCGATGGTCGGCTCCCTGTCCCCGCACCTGCTCGGGCGACATGTAGCCCACCGTGCCCATCACCACTCCGGCTTCCGTTCCCTCGGTCTGCGTCAGCGCGCTGTGCTCTGAACCAGTCTGCGGTTGCGTGAGCTTCGCCAACCCGAAGTCCAGAATCTTCACCCGACCGTCTTTGGTGACGAACAAGTTCTCCGGCTTGAGATCGCGGTGAACGATCCCTTTCTCGTGCGCCGCGGCTAGCCCGCGTGCGATCTGCACCGCGTAATCAATTGCCTTGCGCACTGCGAGACGTCCGCGCCTGATCGGCTCGCGCAGGGTTTCGCCTTCCAGCAGCTCCGAGACCAGATACGGAGCACGTTCGTACGTGCCCATCTGATACACGGCCAGAATGTTGGGATGGTTCAGTGCCGCCGCCGCTCGCGCCTCCTGCTCGAAGCGCCGGAGGCGCTCGGAATCAGCAGTCAGAGAAGCCGGCAGAACTTTGATCGCCACATCCCGCCCCAACCGCGAATCGCGGGCGCGATACACCTCGCCCATGCCGCCCGAACCGAGCAGCGATCTGACTTCATAATCCCCCAGCTTCGTCCCAGCAGTAAGCGTCACTCGCGGCGCGGAGAACTGCAACAGGAAGCTGGAGCGCACGTCGTCGCTAGAGGCCAGCAGCGTATCCACTTCCTGCCGCAAAGAGGGATCGGACGAGCAGGCTTGATTCAGGAACGCGGAGCGCCCCCCCGGCGCCAGCTCCAGCGCCTTCTCCAGCACATCGTGAATCTGTTGCCAGCGTTCCGGCGTCATTGTTCTGCTGACTCTCTCAGCTGGTGATGCAGCCAAAGCCTGGCGGTAGCCCAATATTTCTTCACCGTCGTGGGCGACAGATTCAGCGCCCGCGAAGTTTCCTCGATGGAAAGCCCCGCGAAAAACCTCAACTCGACAATGCGACTCTGCTGCGGATTGAGTTTCGCCAGTTCGTTCAGCGCGTCGTCGAGAGCGACCATGTCCATGCCCTGGGTCTTGACCGCTAAATTGTCATCCAGGATCAATCTGTAGCCGCCATCTCGCTTGGCGACGTTGCGACTGCGCGCGTACTCGACCAGAATCTGCCGCATCAATTGCGCACAGATGGCTAAGAAATGCTCGCGGCTCTGGAAGGGAGCGGCGCCTTGCTTCTCCAGTCGCAGATACGCCTCGTGCACCAGGGCAGTGCTCTGCAGGGTGTGGTCTGGACGTTCGTTCCGCAGGTAGTGATGTGCGATGCGCCGGAGTTCGTCGTAAACCAGAGGAACCGCCGCACGGAAGGCCTCCTCGTCACCGGCGTGCCAGTTCGCCAGTAATTCACTGACCGTTTTGGGCGCAAGCTGCGACAACCACACCCCCAAACACGCGGGACCCCGAAATCTTGGTTCATAACGGTAGCCGCACCCGCTGCCAATGTCAATCGCTTGAAAAGACACGTACTTCGCCGGTTCAACGCTCGGTTTCGCGCCGGCCGGGTGGGAGAGCTGAAAAATAAATTTGCTTTCTCGCGACCAATTCCCCGAGAAATTTCGCTTTAAGAGATGACACGGCCTCAACTACGTGGCTGGGGGAGACACAGCATGAAGACGAACGATACAGCACGAATCAGTTTCACGAATTGCCGGGCGGGGATTGGTGCTGGTCTGCCTTCTCGCGGTAGCGCTGGCCTCGGCGGCGAGCAGCTTCGCACAGTCGAACGCCGGGACGGCGCCTAAGGCTGCGGATGCGAAGGCCGCGCAGCCGTCGGCGAGTTCGCTAACCGCTAAGGCCGCAAAAGCGCCGAGGGGGACTGGAGAAGGAATCCAAATCCACGGCCAGTGGACCATCGAGATACGAAACCGGGACGGGTCGGTCGCCAGACATCTCGAGTTTGAGAATTCACTCGTCGGCGATGGCCCCGCAGTCCTCGCCTTGCTGCTCGGCCGGATTTGCCGTCCCAGGTTCGTGGGAGCTGTCCCTCAACGGGAATCCGAGTCCTGCTCGTCTAGCAACTCGGCAACCGGAGGTGTCTGCGCCTTGCTAGTCGGAGGAAGCGCGCTCGCCGCCAACGTTAACGCCGCATACGCCCTGCACAACCTCGCCCGCTCCCGCTCAGAGCGCACGCAGCCTTATTGCTATGACCCTGGGCCATCCCTCCGGGCGCACCGCTCTCTTACGGGCTCGTCGTTTACTCTGAGCGGTCAAGCCTACGCGGATACCTCCACGAACATAGCGGCTGCTGGATCCCAGTTGGCCTTTTGCGACGGTGCGCCCATTTCGCCAAGCCAGTGCGCAGCGGAGACGACCTTCGTCGTCGGGTCGTTCTCGGAATATGATTTCTACCCGGCCGTAAGTTCGCACCAAGTTGCGGCGGCAGCGGGCAGACTCTTTGCGAAATCCAGGTGCAAGCTGGGCAGGTCATCGCAGCCTCAGTAACGTTCAGCTTCTCCAGCCCCAGCGGCGACGGCCAGCCCGCGACCCCAGCACTGGCTCGCCCACACCCGATTCTTCGAGTTCCGGCTTCAACCAAGCCCACTGCTTCGACGCCAGTCACTCAGTGATCGGTGCGCTGAGCGTGGAGCGAAAGGAGCTGGCGGTGGAGACGAGAGCGAACAATCGACTGATCACGAGACTGATCACAACGAAGTCCGCGAGGGCGAAGGCCGCGTTCCCGGCGGCGGCAGCGACGGTGAGTCTGCGCCTCGACGGCGTTGGCCTGCTGCTCGCATTGCTTCTCGTCACTTGCTGCTTACCGGCTTCGCTGCGGGCGCAGGATGTCATCACCACTATTGCCGGAAACGTTGGCGGGGAGAACGTTGCCGGAGCCAGTTTCAATCTGCCCACGGGCGTGGCCGTCGATTCGTTGGGCAATCTCTATGTTGCCGACGCCGAAAACTGCGTGGTGTGGGAAATCACCAACGGGGTCAGCACGGTGATTGCCGGGATCCAGGGAAACTGCACGCCCGGCGCCGGGTTCCGGCGCACTGCAATCGCTGGCACATCCCATCGACGTGGCCTTCTGCGGCAGCAATCTCTACTTCGCCACGCACGGTTACGATCCGCTGCTTTCCGGGCAGAGCCTTTCAACGGCGATCGCCGGCGGCGTCTATGAAATAGAGATTTCGAACGGAACGTTTTCCACGCTGCCCATGCCTCCAACACCCATCAACTCCACGTCTCCGTTATTTCCCGTGGCCCTGGCCTGCGATAGCAATGGAGACGTTTACCTCGCCTCGTATTTTTATCCTCCGAGTGTGTTGCCCGCCGGGTCAGTGGATGAAATTCAAGCAGGCAACCCGACCACGAAGAATCTGATTCAGCAGGCGGGCACAGTCTATTCGGGCATTACCGTCGACAGCGACGGCGGCGTGTTTGTGCTGTCCACGACGGGAACGTCAGTGGGCTGGCTGGGTACCACGCTGTTCGGGGAGACCGGATTTATCGATCGGGTTAGCAATGGCACGACGACGCCAGCTTTCACCGTCGACGACGGTTTTCCAAACACGTCACGGCTGATATCCAACGGACTGGGCAACTTCCTGCTCACCATAGCGGCCAGCGACAGCAAACCAACGGTCTTTGTGCAGGCCGCGCCCGGCAATGCAGTCGCCGGAAACGGGATCGCGAACTTTAAGGATGGTGTCCAGGCGACCTTGGGCGAGTTGAACAGTCCCTCGGGCCTGGCGGTCGATGCCTGCGGCTCGATCTATGTCGCGGACTCGGGCAACAACGTGATCCGCAAGATTCTGAATCCTAATACCGCGGGCACGTCGGCTTGCGCTTCGGGTGCGCCCCCAACCGGGCCTTTCCCCGCCCTCACCGCAAGTTTGAATATTGTGCAGGGCAACGGACAGATCACGGCGCCAGGATCGGTTACTTTCTATTCGACGGAGGGAATCCAGAATTGCACCACTCAGTGCACGACTGCACTCGGGGGCGAGGTGTTTTTCTGCTCGTTCTCAACCGCGTCGTACATTTCGGCAACCTCTACCGATTCGACTCCCTGCGAAGGCGGAGCTACGCTGGCAGCGGTTGCGGTCAGCCCCACGAGCGACACTTCGGGAAACGCCAGTGACCAGGCTCCGTTCCTGATCGCCGGCACTTACTACGTGGTCGCGGAGTACTTCAATCCGCCGTATCTGCCGGTTACGACGGGATACGTGAGGGTAACGGTTTGTGGGGCGAGTTGCACCGACTCGGGCGTGCCGAACATTCCCGTTGCATCTTTGCCCGTGGCACTGACGCCCGGAGCGCTGTCCGGGAACTCGAACGGTGGCAATGGGATTGTCGCGCTCGATGCCAAGAGCAATGAGTATTTTCTTAATGGCAGTGCAAGCACCGTGACCTTAGTGGATAAGAATAGCGGCGGCGGCACGATCATTTCCCCCAGCACCGTCCTCTCAACCGGCGGGATGCTCGGGCCAATGAATAATCCTGCCGACATGGTCCTCGGTGCGGACGGCAATCTCTACGTCACCGACACCGGGAAACAACCGCGTGATTCAGGTGGTCAATCCTTCGACCGCCAGCCCCACGGTCACGGTCATCAATATCGGATCCAGTGGGGGCACGCTCAATCCGCCGCTCACGGCGCCGATGGGAATTTTTGAAACCAGCGATGAGGTATACGTTACCGACATGCCGCCAAGCGGTCCGCGGCTCGTGGCTTTCCGGCCCGATGGCAGTTTTCCCACGACGGTGCTCGGTTCGGCGCCGGCCGGAACTCCTCCGCTGGGACAATTGCTGGGGATCGCGGTGAATCCGACCACACTGGCAATTTATGTGGCGAACTCAGAGGCGCCGGGCAGTACGTCGGGCGGCAGCATCATTAAGACCACGATTGGCGGAACGCCGTCTGTGGTAGCGATGCCCACGACCCTTACCTTGCAGTCGCCCTACGGGTTGGTGATAGATGCGGCCGGCGGTCTCTATTTTTCCGATACCAGCACGCACCTGGTCTACCGCTTGGATATCCACGGAAACGTGATCGTCGTGGCCGGCAACGGGACTGCGACCGAACAGATAGGAGACTCGCTGCTCGCAGAAACCGCAGTGTCGGCTGTGCAGACGGGATTGGCCAACCCCACTTGGCTTGCGCTCGACACCTCCAATAGCATCTACATTCTCGATGGGAGTAATTTGCTCTACCTGGACGTCACCCAGAGCATTGTGGATTTCACCGCAGAGGGAGAGTCGCAGACCATTTATGTGACGAACCCGGTGGCTGGGACGCAGGGCTCGGTGGAGATGGAGTTTGGATCACCTATATTAAATGGTGCAGACAGTGGTGACTTTAGCGTGGCCGCCGGAACCACGTGTTCGCAAACTTCCTCGACTCTTCTTTCCCCCAACACTTCGTGCGAGCTGGTGCTAACGCTCAATGCAACGGGCAACAACGCGACCGCGACCAGTTGCACACTTTCGGAGATCGAAGTTTCTCTGGGGCCGCCGCTCACGGCCGGCCCTTGCAACGCTCCGCCGGCTGGTTTGACCAAGCAGACGATTTCTCTGAACTCGATCGCCGCCCCCGCAACCACGCTTCAAGTCACCGGCGTGGCCATACAGGGAACTTACAACGTTTCCTACAGCCCGGTCCCGTTCCTGGTGACGGGCGGCAGCGGGCAATACACATTTTCGGAAACCGGTTCGCTGCCCTCCGGCATGAGTCTAAGTTCAGCCGGAATTCTTTTGGGCACACCGACGCAGGGCGGAGCTTTCCCATTCACCGTTAATGTTAGCGATTCCCAAGGGGATACCGGCAGTCTCACGCAGACGCTGGTGATCAATCCCGCCCCCACCATGACCACGCTGATGGCGCCAAGCTCACTCAATGTAAGTGAGGCATTCACCTTGACCGCCGCGGTTCTGTACAACGGGACTCCGGTTACCAGCAGCAATGTGGCATTCTATGACTACAACGGGGCAATGCTCGGACTGGTGCCCTTGAATGGCTCCGGGCAAGCCAGCTTAGCAGCGACGAGTCCTGCGACCTCCGGCACGTATGCTTATACCGCGACTTTCCAGAGCACGGCGAATCTGGCGACCAGCACTGGCCCCGCGACCATCGTTGTCTCCGGGACCGCGAATGCGCCGGTGCCCGAGACGATCGACGTGACGGATACACCTCTCATTGTTCCCATGCCCACTGCCCTGACCACTTTGGGTGCGGTGGCGTACTACTCGGTGGGCAGCGTCGGATTCGGCACGGTACCTGCCGGGCAGACTGCGACACAGTCTTTCTCGCTGTCAAACATCGGCCAAGGGCAGTTATCGCTAAACAGCGCACCCATCTCGGGAGCGGCGTTCTCACTCTCGCAGACCCTCTGCACGAATGGAGTGTCATCATTGCCGTCGACGCTTCCGCCGGCCGGTGCCTGCGTATTCACTATCTCTTACACGGCGCCGACAGGTGCGCCCGCGAACGGCACGATCACATTTACTGATAACTCTCCGTTGAGCAACCTGACCAGCACAGGTTCGGGCTCGACGTATACGCAAACGCTGGCGCTGAACGGCTCCGGAGCCAGCTCTGCGCCTGGGTTACCGCCGCAAACGACGGTTCCCGCGAACGTAACGGAAACGATCCTGGTGACGGATACGCCTTCGTCCACCATCCCAACGACAACGACGCTGATCAGTTCGATCAACCCGGCTTCGTATCGACAGAATATAGTTTTCACCGCGACGGTGAATTCCGTTTTGGGTGCTCCCGCCGGCAGTGTGAACTTCTACGATGGCCTCACGCTCCTTGGAAACGCGACCTTGTCTGGAGGGACCGCGCCTTTCAGCACTTCGAGACTCGCGGTCGGAACTCACGCCATCACGGCCAGCTACGTCGGCAATAACGACTTCCAGATCAGCACTTCGCCGGTCCTCAGTCAGTTTGTGGGCTACGTAACGAGAATCGCGGTGACGACCTCGGGATCACCGTCAACGGTCAACCAGCCGACAACCTTTTCTGCGACAGTGACCTCAACCTTCGGAGCAATTCCCAATGGCGATACGGTCACGTTTTACGACGGAACCGTTGAACTCGGCACGGGACTGACAGCGGTAGGAGTGGCGACCTTCACCACGTCAGCGTTATCGGCGAAGACGCATACGATCAAAGCGACTTATGCCGGTGACGCCACTTTCAAAACTAGTTCCGGTAGTGTGGTGCAAGTAGTTGATCCTTACGTGACCACGACCACGCTTTCGTCCAGTCCAAATCCTTCGAATGCCGGCGAAACCTTTCAGCTGACCGCCGTGGTGAGCAATTCCTCTGGGTTGAACATTCCGACATGCCAGGTGAAATTTGTGAACGGCACGACATTACTGGGCGTCGGTACGCTCGATTCAACTGGTACTGCGACCTTGAGCACCAGCCGGATCCTGGTTGGGTCGTATCCCCTCACTGCCGAGTATGAGGGCGATCCGGAAAATGCTCCGAGCACGTCATCGGTGCTGACACAAAGCGTCAGTCAGGCGCAGATCACGATGTCTCTCAGTGCGCTTCCCAACCCGCAGGCTCCAGGTAAACTGGTGAAACTTACAGCCACATTGAAGAGCGATGGCAGTCTGCCCAACGGCCAGAAAGTGACGTTCACTTACGGCACGACAACGTTGGGCACGGCAAACATTGCTGCTGGAGCGGCCGTCTTCTCTACGTCAACGCTGCCGCAGGGAAGCGACGTGGTCACGGCAACCTACGCGGGGAACTCGGATTTTAGCAGCGCCTCCGCGAACACTCAGATACTGGTCGCGATCGAGCTTCAATCGATTTCTGTGGCCCCCTCCAGCGCATCGCTCCCAGCCGGTCAAACCTTGCAATATACGGCAACTGGCTATTTCAACAACGGAACCCATCAGGACCTGACCAACGTCGTAACCTGGTCCGCCGGGCCCTCTACTGTGGTGACCATTAACCCAAGCAATGGACTCGCAACCTCCGTGGCCCCAGGCACCGGGACCGTTCTGGCCAGCGTTGGGGCCCTTAGCAGCCCTCCCGTAACGCTGAAGGTTGCACCTGCTTCCAATTTTCTGATTTACCAAGGGTATACGGTTCTCGGCGCTTCGGCCTTCGTCGTCGACGCAATTGTTCCAGGGACGGGGCAGCTTCGCGCGATCAGCATGTCGCTGGCAAACTCAGGAAACTATCAGGTGCTTCCCAACGGACAGAACCTGGCCCTGAAGAGCGGTAGTTCCCTGGAAAACTATTCAATCAGCCCAGCGGGAGTGATCACGCACACGGGAACAGACGTCAGCAATCCAAACTGGAACTCCGGCCCCTTCGTCGATCCCCTCGGGCGTTTCCTCTACATGGCTGACAACGTTGACAGCGAGATCTGGACCATCCCGCTCGATTCCTCGGGAAACTTTGGACCTCCTGCCGTGGCGCTGAGTGGAGTGACCACTGGGACGATAGCCATCGATCCGGCGGGGGCTTACCTCTACGCGCAAACCGCAAACAACACTATCAGTTCTTACAAGATCGGCGCGTCAGGCACGCTGACGGCAATTGGCTCGGTTCCCGGACCCTCGTACATCTCTTTCTTGTTGGCCTCGCCGTCGGGGAATGCTCTTTACGCGCTTTCCGGCGCCGCCTTTGCCAACACCTCGATCTCCCCCTTCAGCATCAGCCAGGGTGTGCTTACGCCGCTGACGCCGTTGAGCGTGCCATCCACCGACGTCCCGGCGGCAATGGCCATCGATCCCAGCGGAAGGTATCTTTATTTTACGGAGCAAGGAAGCGAATACGAGCTGCCCGACGGCCTTTTCGGCTTTGCCATTGCCCCCAATGGCTCGCTGACCGCTATGCAGTCGGGTGCTTCCTTCGCCGTTGGTGAGAATCCCGTCAACGTCACCGTGGATGCGGCGGGTCAGTTCGCCTATGTCAACAATTCTCTGTCGAGCGACATCTGGGTCTACTCGATAGCCAGCGGGACCGGGCTATTAACAAAGGTCGGCGAAATAACCTCCCAGGAGTTTTTCGGCCAGCAAGAGATCGTTTCGGGAGCGCCGGTGACCTTTATCCCGACAGGGCTCTATGTCACTAATGCGACGACCAACGGCACGATCACTCAGTTCGCCATCGATCCGGCGACCGGCAAATTGAGCAATCTATCGGCACCCATCGCTGCGGGCGATGATCCGCGATCGATCGCCTCCGATCCTTTTGGGCAATACGCCTACGCCGGCGCTTTCGGCCAGGGGGCCGATAGTTTGTTTGGGTATAGCATATCGAACCTAGGCCTCACCCCTTTAAACGGAAGCCCATTCGCATCGGGGAATCAACCGAGCGCGATGACCACCGACCTTTCCGGGTCGGTGCTTTACGCAACCATGGCGGGGCCGACGGATAACGATGTCTGGCTGTACGACTTGGTTTCCGGCGTGCCGACAAACGGACGAGCTGTGGTCGATACAGATTCCCAGCCCGTATTCATCACAGGGGAACCCAGCGGACGGTTAATCTTTGTGGCGAACTACCTTGGAAAAAGCATCGACACCTACGAAATCCAGCCCAGCGGAGGGGCCACGCTGACCTTAAACGCGTCTTTGCCTGTGGGTCAAAGTCAGAACTGGATCGCAGTCCATCCCAGCGGGCTCTACGCCTATTCGGCCGATCCTGTGGCAAACGCCGTTTGGGAATACACCATTGGCGGGGGAAAACTCGCCCTGAATTCAACTCCCTACGAGCCGGCGGGGGCTGACAGCCCGGGAGCAAATTCCGTCGTCGTAGAACCAACTGGAAGGTATCTCTACGCTACCAACCAGTCGCAGGGTCAGATCTTCGCGTTCAGCATCAATCCTTCCACCGGATTGCTGTCCAAGGTGAAACACAGCGCCCCACCGCCTCCTCAATCCAACCCTTTCCCCAACGGCGAGGTCGCGGACCCCGGACCATCCCCCTCAGCCTTGGCGGTCGATATTTCTGGCAAGTATCTGTACTGCCTATACACGCCATCGACGGGCTCTGGGGCGATCGCCGTCTACAGCATCGATTTGAGCACGGGATTCCTAACCTCACTCCAAGCTGTCTCGAACATACCCTACGCAGCCGGACTTATGTTGACCGGAACGGCGCAATACGGAAGCGTGGTGCCATTGGCTGATCGCTACCCGACGAGAACCGCACTCTCATCCGGTCCGAATCCATCGTATGCCGGAGAACCCGTGCAGCTGACGGCAGTCGTGAGCGATACTTCAGGCTCGAACATTCCGACCGGCCTGGTGGAATTCCTGGTGTCGTTCCCCTCAAACGGTACTACTTCGCTGGGGACTGCCACGTTGGATGCAACTGGTACGGCGACATTGACCACGACTGCGTTGCCGGTTGGAATTTCTGAGCTCACCGCAGAATATGAGGGCGATCTGGAAAATGGTGTCAGCACGTCATCGCCCCTGAACCAGATTGTCAATGCTGCTACGCTCGTTTCCATTTCTGTGACACCGTCCAGGGCCTCCACCGCGATCGGCCAAACCCTGCAATATGTCGCGATTGGCAACTTCTCCGACGGAAGCCAGTCGTCACTGCCCTTCGCGACCTGGTTCGCTGCCCCGGCTGATGTCGTGACAATAAACCCAAGCACTGGACTTGCAACCGCCGTTGGTCTAGGAACAGTGACCGTCCAAGCGACATTTGGCGGTGTCGCGAGCAATTCAGCAACGCTGACAGTCGGGCTTGCTTCCCGGTACCTGATTCACCAAGGGCAGACGGCTCTAGGCCAGTCGGCCTTCGTGGTGGACGCCGTTGTTCCTGGCACGGGGCAGCTTCGCGCCCGCAGCATGTCGGTGGCAGACCCAGGAAACTTTCAGATGCTTCCCAACGGACAGAACGCCGTCGTGTTGAGCAGTAGTGGTAACCTTGAAAACTACTCCATCAGCCCAGCGGGAGTGCTCACGCACACTGGAACAGACGTGAGCAATCCCAACTGGTACGGAGGCCCGTACTACGTAGGCCCATACGTAGATCCCCTCGGCCGTTTCATTTACGTGGCTGACACGACTGACGGCGAGATCTGGACCATCCCGCTCGATTCCTCGGGAAACTTCGGAACCCCCGCCGTGGCAGTGGCCGGGGTGGACGGCCTGACGTCAATAGCCCTCGATCCGGCCGGAGCCTACCTGTACGCGCAGACGGCATACAACATCATCACTATTTACAAAATCGGCGCTTCGGGCACTTTGACCGCAATCGCCTTCCAGGGGGGGGCCTCGGCCCCGTTTGCCCCCATGGTGGTCTCGCCATCGGGGAATGTGCTTTACGAGTGGTTCCCGGAACCCAACTCGATCGTCGCCTACAGCATCAGCCAAGGCCTGCTGACCTATTTGAACATCTTCACCCTGCCGGCAAGCAACCTCACTTCCCCCCCCGCATCAATGGCCATCGATCCCAGCGGAAGCTATCTTTACCTAGTGGAAAACACGTCCCCCACAGCTTATTGCTCTCCGTGCGTCAATGGCCTCTTCGGCTTCACCATTGCTCCCAACGGCGCGCTGACCCCCATACAGTCGGGGGCCTCCTTCCCCGTTGGCCAGACTCCCGTCAACGTCACCGTGGATGCGGCAGGTCAGTTCGCTTATGTGAACAATTCCTCTTCGAACGACGTCTGGGTCTACTCGATTGCCAGCGGGACTGGGCTACTGACAAAAGTTAGCGAAATTACTTCTCAGAGTTTCAGCGGCCAGCAAGCAATCGTCCCGGGAGCACCGCTGACCTTTACCCCCACCGGGCTCTATGCCACCAGTGCGACGAGTCCCGGCTTCATAAGTTCCTTTTCTATCGATGCAACGACAGGACAATTGAACCTAGATAGTCTGTCCGCAGATTATGATGGTTTAATAACCTGGGGGCCGTCGGGCAATGACCCGCAAGCTATCGCGACCGATCCCTTTGGCCGCTACGCCTACGTCGGCGATGGCGGCCAGGGCACCGATACTTTGTACGCGTATGGGGCTGGTTGCGGAGCGGGATTGTCTGTGCCGGTTTGTTATCTGAATGTACTCGACGGAAGCCCATTCGCATCGGGGAATCAACCGAGCGCGATGACCACCGACCTTTCCGGGTCGGTGCTTTACGCAACCATGGCGGGGCCGACGGATAACGATGTCTGGCTGTACGACTTGGTTTCCGGCGTGCCGACAAACGGACGAGCTGTGGTCGATACAGATTCCCAGCCCGTATTCATCACAGGGGAACCCAGCGGACGGTTAATCTTTGTGGCGAACTACCTTGGAAAAAGCATCGACACCTACGAAATCCAGCCCAGCGGAGGGGCCACGCTGACCTTAAACGCGTCTTTGCCTGTGGGTCAAAGTCAGAACTGGATCGCAGTCCATCCCAGCGGGCTCTACGCCTATTCGGCCGATCCTGTGGCAAACGCCGTTTGGGAATACACCATTGGCGGGGGAAAACTCGCCCTGAATTCAACTCCCTACGAGCCGGCGGGGGCTGACAGCCCGGGAGCAAATTCCGTCGTCGTAGAACCAACTGGAAGGTATCTCTACGCTACCAACCAGTCGCAGGGTCAGATCTTCGCGTTCAGCATCAATCCTTCCACCGGATTGCTGTCTGCGCTAAGAACGGGCCTGCCTTACGGCGAGGCCGCAGACCCAGGAGCCTCGCCCTCGGCATTGGCAGTGGATATCTCGGGAAAGTACCTGTACTGCCTGTTCACACCGTCGACCGGTTCTGGGTTCATCGCCGTCTACAGCATCGATTTGAGCACAGGATTCCTGACCCTAGTCCAAACTGAATCGAACTTGGCCGGGACAGGCATCCCCTACGCAGCCGGATTTACCTTGACAGGCACGGTGCAATAGGGAGAATCGTATTGCGGTGAGTAGCGGGGCTACGTTGCGCGTCTATGCCAACAGCCGCGTCGAGCTAGGCGAAAGATACATGCTCGGAGATGGTGTAGGAACAGCTCTGCGATTCATCGGACATCAATTCGATTCGTTTTCGCCGCCTTCTGAGCTTACAAGATTTCACCTTTGCGGCTCTGCCAAATCCGCTCTATAGTCCGGGCACTCACGCGCTTTGGTCTGCCAACACTCTGTTGGAGGGCCACACGCTCGAAAGCAACCCCCAGAGGTACCTTTTTCTTGGCGGCGGAGTTGACGGTGACCAACATCACGGGAGGAGTTCCGGCCCAGAGCCTGAGCCTGCGTGGCACGGGCGAAGCGCCCACAATTAGCCTCGGGAGTGGCCCAACTCTGGAAACGTGCCGCTTGTGATCAGCGTAATCGCGTTAACCACCGGCACGCAATTCAATGTGATCGGAGGCACGTGCGCCGTCGGCAGCAGTGTCAGCAACAGCGGCGGTTCCTGCACAGTGATCGTCAGGTTTATGCCGAGCGGCACAACAGGATTCGGCGATACATTGACAGTCTCGGGGAGTGGCGTTTGGCTTGGAGCGCCAACCTACACTGCTTCCCGCAATATGACAGGCAGTTGATTCATTCGGGGAAGCGGTAGTCAAATAGCAAATTCTGTGGACCAGCGACGTATACGAAATGTTTTTGCGGAAACGCAAAGAGGAGATACAACCGCTCATCCCTCCGCCTCAGCATAGATTCCGTTCGTGGGATAGGTGCGTTCGTCGAACGCTTACGATTGAACAAGCCTGAAGCAGCAGCGTCCGCGAGCGACGTGCGAGATGCGGTTTCTGCCGCAGTTGCTGAAGTGCAGGAGTCCGTTACTACTGCCTTTGCGAAGGAGCTTGCTGGTAGTGCATGCTAACTTTAGGGTTAGCTTGTGGTGACGGTTGGCATCTTATCCTCTGTTCGCGTTTAGGGTAGCATCGGTGTATGAGTATTCTCCAGCGACTTGCAGCCCTCCGGAAAAACTAGACGCGATCAGCGATGCGAACAACTTGTACTGGCACGACAAGTACCATACGCCAGCGGCCAGGGAGAGTTACAGCAAGAGAATCGCGCAACTGGCTCGGGTGCAAACACAAATCCGAGAGCTACAGAACGCGTGAGATACTTCTAATCTTCTCGCGCCTAAGCTTGGGATAGCGTGAAGCTATGGATCTCCTCCAATCCAGGCTCGAAGACCTCCGGGCAAAGTTGAACACGATCAATGACGAAAATGACGCGTACTGGGGCGAGAAGTTCCACTCAGCAGCAGCCAGGGAGAGCTACCGGCGAAGGGTCGAACGGCTCGCGTGGCTCCGCAAAGAGATAACAGAAATGCAGGACAGACTCGCGCTGACTCCGGCGCATTAGAGTCGCCGCATCGTTCCCTAATCGAAACACATCTACAGTCATCCCAACCCCAGCCTTCTGCTGGCGCACTTCGGCCTCAAGCCCGTACCTGCTCTGGCAGGTAGGGTTATTACTGTATTGTTTCAAGCAATTCTGCGAGAGTAAGCTTTTGCCAAAATCATGCGATTCGTCAGAATCACGGGGCGATCATGGGTTAGCGTCAGGAGCGCTGACATTCCAGACCCTCACGATTCGCCCGCTTTCTAACGTCTCAGGGAATTTCGCTTCGAATACAGAGCGACCTCCTCGTGATCGGTCTCTTGGCCACGGGATCGGTTTATCCGCCGTGGGGCTCTGCTATGAAAATCGCTGTAGGGGACATCGTCCATAACGACATCACTAAAGAAGAAGGGCGCGTAGCGCGTATAGTAAAAATCGACGGGCGTTTGGGATACATCGTCGTGAAAGCAAACAAACCGTCTGGCAAGGAGATCGAGGCGTTGTGGCGACCGCGAGAATTGAGAGAACTACGAGACCGTGCGCAGAAACATCCGACGATATCGACCAAACCAAAACAGTAAGGTGGTAAGTTTCCCATGTTTCCGACAGGGAATATCAATGCGGCTCTAGTCCTGCTGCCGCTTAGGCAGCTTTGAGACTCTTGAAAACATTTGGCCCTCGGAAAAGAGTCGGGTCAACGCAGTGTGGTGGTAGTGGTATGAGTGGCCCCGGAACGCGGCCACTATTTAAGACTCTTAAATGTGTGCTCGCGTCATCGTCAAGTACGCGAAAGTAGATAGGCAGGGTGGGGCGGGAGGAACGGAATCGAACCGCCATCTCCGGGATGGAGCCCCGGCGCATTGCTTTGTGCTACTCCCGCAAGCCACTCTTTGACGCCCTCAGATGCTTAAGCCTACGAAGGTCGTGGGCGCAAGGTCTTGAGCGCGATGTGAAGTTCACGGACCTGTCGCTTTTTTTCAGAGTACTGTTTCAGCCCGCTCTCGGCCAAGCCCGTTAAGGTGCCCTGCTGAAGAGTATCGACTTGCTGTTGGTACAGGTCGCATAACTTGTTTGCGATCTCATGAATGCTGCGTGATCGTCGTGCGTTCTCATTCATTGGCTCCCTGATTCCTGGATGCTTGCGCGACCGATTTTGATTCCGCACGGGCGTTGAAGCCCGTGTCGTCCTTAACTCTGACCCTCATCTCCAGGTTAAACAACAGTTCGTCAATCTCAACCAGTAGCGTCATCAGCTTTTTAAGGTCTTGCTCACCCTGCGCTCTTTTCTTTAGTTCCGGCCATTTTATGAAGATAAGGCGATCCATGTTCTTGTCAGCGTCCATTGAAGGTTCCCGCTCCTTTCTTGATGTTCTTCTTTTCAAACATCACTGGAAGAATCTTTGCGCTGAAACAGCAGCCAGTCTGTGACGATGGTCACAAGTCCATCAGTAGTTTCTGTGGATTTCATCGTTCGCACAATTTTTGCTTTGGGATTTCCTTAAGGTTATTGGCGCGGCGATTACTGAATCCTCGTTGCACTTCTCCGCCGCTTCCAGGATGTCGAAGACGAGGGCGACAAAAGTTCTAGCCTGAGCGTCCGCAACTTGCCGACCCAAGTCCGATAAATTCTTGTTCCCGTTGGTGCTCATGTAAGGGATGTTATCTCGCTAAATCGCATCCCAGAGCAGGAATTTGTTCTTCAATGTTCCAAATGGGCCAGATGCATTCCGTCATTGGGAATCGTTCCATAATGGGAATCTGATGAATGTGGGAAAACGAATGGTCGGACAGAGTCAGGTGAACTAGTTGAGCCTACAGGGGGTTGTCGTAATGTCTCTATGCCTCTAAATAGATCGGCGACCGCTTGTTGCCTTGATACTTGCCTGTCGGCGCGGCTGTGCTCGGCAAATTTCACCAAACTGAGCACTATTGAACAGTCGCGGGCTTCGTAGTGCGCGAGAATGCGCGGGGCAGCTTACCGGCAAAAGCGAAGGCCGATGCTGTTGGAGTCTTCTATAAGTATCTATTCGAGCGATTCGAATTCCTAAGGGATAAGCAGCCTTTCACTCCAGCATGGAATGGCGCATCCTTGGTGCTTCGCCAAATGAACAATGCGCTAGAGTCCTTTTGGAATCACAGCGCCGAGCCAGAACCGGGCACGGAATTGGATATGGTGTAAATTGGGCAAACCTTGCCTAATAAACGGCCTTGCAGAGGTTAGTGCAGCCCGCTCCTCAGTCCACAAGGTCACCGCACATCGGTGCCATGCCGCACATGCCAGGCCAGCAGAGGAAATTGCGTCCTGGTAAACTTGCGGGCTATGGGAACAATTGACGCAGTCACGATGCTCAAAGAACATCGGAAGAACCTAGCCTCAGAACTCTCCCGCATCGACGCTGCTTTGACTGCGTTGAAGCGTCCCGGTCATAAGATGTCGCTCTCCGTCCGCCGTCGAATGGCAGCGGCACAACGAGCACGATGGGCTAAACGAAGGAAGGGATAACTAACCGTGGGTGGAGGAGATAATCCCGAAACCAGACGCAAGCGTCAACTTCGCTGGCGGCAGGAAAATCCCAAGGCGTACAGGCGCATGCGGGCAAGGCAGAAGCGCCGCTACTACCAGCAGTTTGCGAAAAACAACCGGAGAAAATTCAAGCGTTGGACTCAAGCCGAGATTGAGCGGATCACGGCCAAGGACAGACCCACAGACCGCGTGCTGAGTAAAGCCCTAGGGCGAACCGTTCAGGCTATTCAGAGCCAACGATACACTCGGTCATAACCTCCCATCTGTAGCAGTGAAGCCTTTTAATGAGCGGCCTTGGATACAGCGACAATCTTGTAGGTCTCGGACTCACTCTTCTTTCCGTCTAGACTAGTCGGCCAAAACAACTTCGCCTTGTCGCCGTCGAAGGTGGCTTCAAATTCGTCAACCAGCGGCACCCGGCAGGAGCGCACATTGCCCGGACCGAAAACCGCTCCTGAAATTTGCTGGTGCAGTTGACGACGGCCTTGTCGCCGTTTGGCAGGAGCAAAGTGAAGGTCGCACCCTGAAGATTCAAGCTTTGTGCGACGCCGTAGCTGTCATTAACGAAGGCATAGCTGTAAGCCACATTGCTGTCATTTCGTGCTGTGACTTTCACTGTGATCCGTTCCTTGCCTCCGGCGAACGCCAACGATGCCAGCGCCAAACTCATCAGAATTAACGTTGCGATGCGTTTCATTGTTGTTCTCTCCTCGCATATTCCAGCACGGCTCCGCTGGTGCTGAGTAGGTTACTCAGGTCACGCGGGCGGAGGCTGTTCGGAATTCGTAACAAAAACCTGCCACACTCCCCTTAAAGCATTGTCGCCGCTCCCTGAAGCACCAAGCCGCCAGCGGATATAAGCTAAGACGCGGAGGACTTGCCGTGGAATGGCCTAAACGTGATGCCGCAAGGCACGGCAGTGCCATTCACCTGGAGCAGGGACTGTTCTACTCTGTGGTTGAGCAGCACTTGGGGGAGGGCTGATCGACATTCGCTCCTGACTCAAACCGAGTCCGGGGCGTTTTGTTTTGTACGGACGTGCTCACCAAGGGAAGCGGCGGAAGGGATTGTCGTAGCAAGTCCCGCCTATGAATCTACGGCTAGGAGCTTGTTGAAAATATCGCTTACGCAGCGTGTGGATCATTCTAAGAGCCGCACGCTTTGTTATTTTGGATTTCGCTCGGCCACCATCGGCGGCAACCGAGGGTCGGGACCGCTGCTTCACGCGCTCTGCGCCCGCAGTTTCGGGATACGGATCAGGTTGAAGACCGCGCAGCTGAACACGAACAACCAATCCACCTTCGCCAGCCCGCGTAGTTTCACCTTCTTCAAAGGCCCAATCTGCTTCAGCCATCCGAACGGCTTCTCCACCAACCATCGTTTGCTCAAACTGATCGCGTACCCCGGATGCCGACTGGTTCGTTCGTCGATCGCGCCGTGCTGCCGGTGTGCTACGTGCGGCGTCACACCCAACTCGCGCACCGTGCCGACGAAGTCGCGCGTGTCATAGGCTTTGTCCGCTCCCGTCGTGATCCGACCACTTCGCTTCCGGGTCAACTCATACAACATTAATAAAGCCGCATCGCGCTCCGCCCTGCCATCCGCCTGCGTGGTCATCGCGGCCGCGATCAACCCATTCCGGTTCTCCACCAAGGTATGTCCCAGATAGCTCAGCTTGGATTCCTGGCCTGCCGACTTCTTATAGAGCCGCGCTTCCGGGTCGGTGCGCGAGGCGTGCGTCTGGTTGCGGCGCGACTCGCCATGAAAATCTCCTCCGCTCCCCGACCCGCCGTCGTCCTTGCGGCGAAAGCTCTTCTGTCCCGCCCAGGCCTCGATCAGCGTCCCATCCACTGTGAAGTGCTCGTCCGACATCAACCCCGCCGCCTGCTCTTTGACATGGGCGAAAAACTTCTGCGCCAGATCCTGGTTCAATAGCCGGTCGCGGTTCTTGCTGAACACCGCGTGGTTCCATACCGTGTCGTCGATCTCCAAGCCCACGAACCAACGGAACAGCAAGTTGTAGTTGAGTTGCTCCATCAACAGCCGCTCGCTGCGCACCGAATAAAACACCTGCAGCAGCAACGCCCGCAGTAACCGTTCGGGGGCAATCGAGGGCCGTCCCACCTGCGAGTACAGCCCATCGAAATCCTTGGACATCTCCGCCAAGACCGCATCCACCAGCATCCTCACTCCGCGCAGTGGATGATCCGCTGGTATCCGATCTTCCAACGCCACATAACTGAACATCCCCGTTTGCAGTTGCTGATCGTCTCCTCGCATTCCTGTTTCTTATCACGCATCCGCTGTGGATTGGCAGTGGTTTTTCAACAACCTCCTAGAGGGCGATGCACCATTCCCGTGGCAGTTATATCTGAGGCACTAGACAGAAGCAAAACTCCGTGCGGGAATAGAAAAAGCGAAAGGCCCCGAGATGTCCAATCCTCAGAGCCTTAGCCTCTCCTCAGGTTGCGGTGTCCAAGACCACGACCTGAGGCCCTTTGTCTGCTATCGGCGAGCTGTGGGTTCGACTTGCACTCTTCGCCGCATCAAACTTCTGTCATGCACTGCATGACGTTAGACAGTGTATAACCGGGCTGAACGTAACGCAATCCTGCGGGTTGTCAGTCCAGCTCTTCTTCGTTCGTTGGCGGCAGCGCTCGCCGTGTCCCATGCCTTACGCTAACTTTCGTGATCTTTACCGCTTAACCAGCTCGCGGCATACTCGGTACATGAAAAAGACATTACAAATCGCAGCCCTGTTGATCCTGAGCAACTTCGCCTTTGGTCAAGACCTCTCACAAACGATTAAAGACCAATCAGACCTCAATCACGCGGCCTGCCCAAACGCTCACAGTATCAAGGATACTAGGGAGTGCGGCAAAACAATGCGCCAGTGGTGCAAAGATAACGGTGTAAAGGCTCACTTTGGTGATCCCAACACCTGTACCACTGCATGGGTAGCCAACCTTAACGCCCAGGCGCAAGCCGCGCATAACCAAGATCAAGCATCCTTAGATCAGGCTGCGATGGCCTCTTACGCCCAATTCGGCAAGCCAACAGGTCTATCTTTTACTGAATGGGAGACGGTTGAAGTTCATGCTTGGAAAGCCGATACGGAAACCAAGCTCGGATTCGCCGACTGGTTAAAAACCCATTTGCATTAACGCCACGTAATTTAGATGTCCCCATACGGGTCAGAAGACATGTGGCCGGTTCGCTTCAGGCCCCGCGCTTCACCTTCGCCCACCGAGCCCGCTGCCGCCGAGTACGTTCCCGCTTTGTGCCGTAGCCCAACCGTGCCATAGGCACTCCCTAACGTATAGAATTCCGCATTTCAGTTAACCGAGTGAAACAACCTTGGTTCCAATCGCCGAACATCTTCATTCGCATTTGGTATTCAATACCGGCGACGCTGAGAAAATAATCACGGTTGACGCTGCCGCTTTTTGGAACCGTTTGCCATGCGTCCAAGAAGCTCTTATACGCCGACACTGCATTTATCAATGCATTTGGCCCTTGATTGTCTGGATTGTCTCCAAAGATATGTTCTGTTTGATCGCCGAACTCTTGCCATTTCGACCGCAGTCGGGGAAATGAGTTTTGGTACCTCAATCCCGCATCCGTCAGATCCGCCCAACTTTTCCCGTAAGGGCTAAAGCTGTTGAAAACGGGACTCGATCGGAAATCATTGCCAAACTTCGCACCCTCTTCATTAATTTTGTAAAACAGATCCCGGCCGTCAGTTAGGGATTTTTCAAATTCTGCCAATGCGTCTGAAAATCTGTTTCTGTCGCTCTCTGTTAGTCGAGCATTTATGGCTAAGATTCTGTCACGTTGTGTCGGTGGAAGAGTCCCGGCAGGACATGACGGCTGCACGCGCGCAGGATTGAGTTGTCCCTCTGTCACTTTGCACGCTCCGTGCAATACCAAGGGCACATTCTTCTGGCGATCCAATTCGGTTACGCGAGTCACTGCTCCCTCTCTAGCTATTATCGCCGAGCGTTCGTTTGATTCGGAGTTGGTGAGACGTACCTTAATCTGTTCGGTATATTGACCGGGGCCAATCAATAAGTAGTAGACAAAAATCAGCACCCAAGTACCGAGTCCTGCACCAATCGGGATCGCGATGTTCGATATTGCGTGTTCCTTAAATGCCTCTTTGCTGCGAAATTTCCAAACAATGAACGCGTCACACCTGTAGTGCACCCCGCTAGAACTGGACACGGAAGTTAGTTAGGCTTGGGGCCTCCGCCAGGAGGCGAGAATGTCGAGAAAGCCGAGAGTCCAAAGAACCCCAGAAGAGAAGTGGCAGATTGTGTTGGAAGGTTTGAAGAGCGGCAACGTGGCAGAGACGTGCCGCAAGTATGAGATCGCTCCCAACCTCTATTACCGCTGGAAGGATGAAGTGGAAGCGGGAGCCAAGGCTGCGCTTGGGGGGAGAAGCGCAGCCGCGCAGCCCGATGCCGAGCAGGAGAAGCGCATCAAACAGCTGGAGCGAGCACTGGGCCGTTCCCATTTGCAGATCGAGATCTTAAAAAACGTGCTGGGCGAGTGAGCTGCGGGCAAGCGCATTCGTCGGCACGGGAGTTAGTGGCCCAAGGGAAGGAAGTGAAGTTGGTGGCCGAGACACTGGCGATCAGCCGGTCGAGCCTCTACTATCAGCGGCAACCGCGAGGCAGCCGTGCCGACCGTTCGCAGGATCAGGAAATCATCCTGGCCTGTGGCGAGAAGCCGGCGTATGGCTATCGCCGGGTGGTCTGGTGGTTGGGGCGGCATCACGGGTTGGTGGTCAATGGCAAGCGGGCACTGCGTGTGATGCGGGAACGCGGACTGTTGGTACGCCAGCGCCGCTTTCAGGTGTCGCGTCGAAAGGACTGGGGCAAGGTGGAAGCACCGCATCCCAATCACGTTTGGCAATCGGACATGACCAAGGTCTGGGCCGGACCGAGTGTGGGTTGGGCGTATCTGGTCTCGGTCATCGACTGCTGCACGCGCGAGATCGTGGGCTGGGACTTGAGTTTGCGCTGCCGCACCGAAGAAGCTCTGGCGGCGCTCAACCATGCCGTGCTGCAGGCTTTGCCTTTCGGTTCTCGTGGAACGGGTTTGACTTTGACGACCGACAACGGCACGCAGTTTACGTCCGCACGATATGTCGAAACCCTGAATCGGCTGGGCATCACGCATCGGCGCACGGCTTACAACCATCCCGAGGGCAACAGCTACATCGAACGGTTTCATCGCAGCTTGAAAGAAGAGGAGGTGTGGCTCAACGAATACCAGAACTTCGACCAGGCCGAGTTGAGCATCGCTCGTTGGATCGAGGAGTACAATCACGACCGTCCGCATCGCGGACTCCGGGACAAACGCCGCACGAATCCCGTGCTCAGTTCTTTGCCCAAACCCTTACTTCAAACATGGCCCCATGTGTCTAATTATGAGGGGTGCACTACACAATTCAGTTTGTATGCCATAGTAACCTTTCTTGGTTTTTGGGTGTCCTCACCACAAATGTCCCGCCTGAAAGCTGCGGCAGCGGCCTGCCTTATTAGCTTCATTTCAACGTTCTTGCTGCTGGTGATCAATCGATCCTCACAATTTTCGTATTTCAGAGGCTTAGGCTATCGCTATCCTCGGATATTGTGGGAATATTTCTTCGGTCGCAAGCCCTTCGGCGATAAGAAGAATCGCAACGGAAGTGTCGAACCGCTCCAATTCTAAAACAACACAAGAGTCATCTGCCGATGCCAAAGTAGTGGCCCAGTCCTATGATGTGATCTTGCTTCTGATCGTGATCTGGTTTCTCCGGGTCCATGGTCTGCACTGTTTCGGGAGTGGGGCTTTTCCCTAGTGGTCCCGTTCCTCCAGGCACGTTACTGTGCCCTTGCTCGCGGGCAATCGGCTGTTCTCGGCGTTCGCGCTCGCGTAAAGACGGTTTCAACCTTTCGAAGGAAGGTTCTTGCACTTTGCGCGACAACTCAGAAGCGGATTGCCGTGCGACTGAGTGTGCTACCGACTCCCGCAGCAGGTCTTTATCGGTGGTCACAACCGCGATGCTGTCCCGGCCCCGCGACGCAGCCACGTAGAACAGCTCCTTTCGCATCCCATCAGCGGAGATGACGACGGCATCGACAGATTTCCCCTGACTGCGATGGGCAGTGACAGCGTATCCATGTGTGAATTGCTTGTAATTCTCCGGCAGAGCGCGACCATCCTGCAGATGAATGCGGCCCTGCTCATCAATACGGGAGACCGTGACCAGCTCGCCATTGGTAGCGCGAAAACCCGGCTCTCGCCGATTTGCTGTCAGCAGTAACTTGTCATGGGGAGCAATTTCAATGGGGAGCCGCTCATAGACATCAAAGCATTTCGCCTGCTTGTGCTGTGAACTCGCGCTCTTCGCCGCGCGCGTTACGGGCAACGACCTTGCCGTCTTCCACTCCTCTGACTTCCAGCGATTCATGCCTCGCAACGCCCTTGACAGCCCGATGAAATTCCAGCACCTGGCCTTCAGAATAGTTCCGCACGTCACTTTTCTCAGCACTCGTCCAGTTCAGTGGTACGTGGTGCTGCTGGTGGGTACTCTGTCCCAGTTCACCTGTGCGCGTGCGCTCAGCGCGGATAGCCTCGGTGATATGGCCAATTTCTTCGTGTGTGGCGGCGACAACCAGCACACTGCGTGGTTGCCCCTTCGCATTGATTTGCGCCTGAGCTTCTGAGTAGGCTTGTTGAACCGCCTGTGCCCGGTCGGACCAGGGAACCTCACGCACAGCACCAATTTGTTCCAGCTTGTCGAAGCCGCGCTCAGGATCACGGCGCAATTCCTGAATCGCCTCGCGATAGCCTTGGGCAGTTTGCCGCTGCACTTCGCTAAGCGAAACACTCTTCAAGTCAGATTCTCTTTCAAGCACACGAAGAGCATCGCTGGCCTCGACACTTCGAATCTGCTTGCTGTCACCGCTGAAAATGATTCGCGATGATTGCTGATCGGCCAGCTTTAGTAGTTCGGACATTTGACGGCCGGAAACCATGCCCGCTTCATCCACGATCAGCGCTTTCCCGAATAAATCCTCTTTAGCATTCTCGCCCTGTAACAACCGTTCCACCGTGATGGCATCCGGGAAGCCGACTTTCTGCAGTTCTTCAACCGCGCTCATCGTGGGAGCCACCGCCAACACTTCGCGACCGTTCTCTTCGAGGCCGCGCTGCAGCTCTTGCAACGTAGCGGTTTTCCCGGTTCCTGCCGCCCCACGAATGTTCACGGCCAGATCACGGGAATTGAGAACAAATTCGATTGCCTCTTTCTGCTCGGGACGGAGGAAGGCGGAAGCAGCGAATTCATGCTGCCCACCTAGCCGTTCAAACTGACCGATTCCACGATTGATCCGCTCGATCATGTCCCGCTCACGGTCAAGACTCTCGCGTGTGGCGACTTCCTTCCCAGCCTGGAGGATTCTGCCGGTGCTTTCTTCCAGTGAAAACCCACCTTTCAGGTCCGCCAAGTCGATCCGGCCCCGGCCATGACGGAGTGCTTCAGTCAACAGTTCATGGTCGAGCGCTACCGAGACGCGCTCAAAGACGTGTTGTTTTGCGTAGTCGAGGGAAGGAACTGCACTCTCTGGTTCTAGTCGCTGCGTTTGGGATCTCTCACGGACTGCCTCGCGGATTTGTTCAAAGGTTAGGCTCTCCTCTGGGGTCAATCGAGCCGTTTGGCGCGAGTGCACCTCCGCAGTTGAAATCTCAACCAGCTTATCGGCCCGCGACTCACGAACCAGAACGGCGATTTCGTTGTCGCTGGGCTGACGACCCTTACTCTCGACAAACTCGGCAATGGCCCGGTCGCGCTGCTCGCTACGCTGACTGTATTTTTCGAGCAATTCATCGGAGACACCCTTGATCTCAAAACCCAGGTTCTTGCCCTTGGAGCTGCGCCGGTCCTCGATCTCATAGCCCAGAGACCGCACTTCGCGGGCAAGCGCGTTCCGGTAGACTTCAGTCAGGTAAGCCCGCTGCTCGTAGATATCGGAGGCTTGCAGCGCCTTCCAGCGGCCCTCAGCGCCGTCGTAGGTCAGATTAGCGGCAACCGCGTGGGTGTGAAGCTGGGGATCAAGTTCGCGGCTAGTGTCGTGATGGTAGACGGCCAATACAAGATTACCCGTGATGCGGTTATCATTCGCTCTGTCCCTTCGGACGCGGCTTGCTGCGCGATGCTCCAGCTCTTTCAGCGTTTCTTGAACGGCCTTCTTGTGAGCTTCCACAAGTCGGGCGTCCCCACCCAGTTGGGCCATGATGGAAACTGACTTCGGAGCCGATATCGTGAAGTCGTACAGGTTTCGGCCTCGGCTCTGGGTCGTACCATCAGCGGCTGTGCGGTCGGCGCTGTGGCGTTGCCGGAGGAATTCACCACTCTGGGGATCGACGCCCTGGCGCAGCGCCTCGAATTGTTCCGACTGAACTTCCCCTGCCAGGCCGAGCATCTCCGCTCCCCGGCCTTGCCATTGACCCGTTACACGCTCCCCTTCGGCGTAGTAGTCACTGTGCTGCAAATGGCGTGCGGAGTAGCCTGCTCCGTTGGACATGGCGCGAATGGTGAGCATGTTTGAAGACCTTTAACGTCTCATTTGCAAGAAGACACCATCCCTAACGCTCCGCGTTAGGTCCGGTGTCGCATGCGCGACCTGAATCTCGTCCGGTGTCTGTCCGGCCTCATCCGGTGTACTTCCGGCATCTGTCCGGCACTTGTCCGGCCATCCTCTGACCTCCGTTTGGCGTCTGTTATCAGTAACGGCCTTTCGCCGGAGTCCATCTCGCCTGACGCTCTCGGAGGAAATTGTGGACGCCAAATTTGAAGCCATACTCAACAGCCTGCCTGCGAAAGAGCCGCGCTCTCGTTTGGAACCGTACGGCGAGCTAATCACTGAGATGCGAAAGCGAGGCCGCAGCTATCGAGAAATTGCGCAGGTACTCAAGAAAGCTTGTGGCCTCAAGGTGGGCGCGAGCACCGTGAATGACTTTGTGCTCGCGCGGTCGAAATCAAAAGCGAAACCGTCGCTCTCGACTTCGAGAACAACAGCGACTAAGAAGAACATGGAAGGACTTACAGGTACTTATAAGGACACCGAGGCTCACAAGAGCACTGGAAGGCCTCAGAAGGCACTGGAAGGCATTGCAAAGACGATTAAGGAATTGAAAGACCGACCGCCAAAAACGCGGGCGAAAAAACTTTTATTTGAATACAACCCAGACGAGCCGTTGCGGCTTCATCGTAATCAAAGAACGAAGGAGTAGCCATATATGTACGACTCCAACACCGCTGCAACAGCCGAACGGAAACATTCCGATTCACGTTCTGTCGTCTCGTCCACCGCCCCGTCCAAGCGCGTGATTCTCACCATGGGAGGAAAAGGAGGAGTCGGCAAAACCAGCTTTATGCTTGCCCTCGCCGAATGGTTCCAGAGCCATGAGATTCCGGTAACGCTTCTCGACCTGGACACCGAAAACAAATCTCGCGGAAGCTTGAAGCACTACTTCGATGGCAGGGTGACCAAGGTGAACATTCACACCGCTGCGGGTCTTGACGCTTTCGTTGACCACTTGGCAGAGGGCGCTCCCATCATCCTTGCGGATATGGGCGCGAGTTCCGGGCAAGTGACTCACGAGTGGTTCGACAGCATGTTTGAGGATGTGGCAGCTACCGGTGTGGCGTTCACGGCCATCGGCATCGTCACTCCCGATCCGGCGAGCGTGGAAAGCATTCTGAGCTGGGCTGCCCGTCTGCAAGACAGAGTGAACTACGTTGTGGTTGAGAACGCCATGACACATCAAGCTGATTTTTCCTACTGGCGCGAGAGCGAGCAAGCTAAGCAATTTCGCACGGTCTTCCAGCCAGTTGTCCTCACGATGGAGTTTCGTCTGCCGGAACTCGAAAACCCCGCCCGACAACACGGCGTCACACTCGGCCAGATCGTCGAACGCCGGCTTAAAGTCCCGGAGCTGCAGAGGGCCTCACTGGTCATCCGCGCTCAGAGCTATCGGCGGCGGCTCTTTGAGGAAATTGACAAAGCCAAGGGATTGCTCTTGCCGTGAACCCTCAGCCCAAACTCGTAGAAGAACAATCTGCTGAGGCCGATTTCATCGACGACATCGCCGAACTGCTGCCCGCCGAACAGCGTCCGCTTTGGTATCGTGACATGGCGCATTTGCGCCGATTGCCCGCCGATGACGAGATGCTACGGATTGCCCGCGCTATGGGCTTTCTGGCATTGGTAACGCGGCAAACTCCGGCGCAGATCGCCACGGAGCGGGAAAAGCTTGCCACGATCCTGGACGACAGCGTCAAAGCAATTCAGTCCGCTCGACAAGATGCAATCGCTCTGCATCAGCAACTCGAAGAACGGCTGGCGCAATTGCCAGCAGAAATCTCCGAGGGCATCAGTCCCGCAGCTATTGCCGCGAAACTCAGCGAGAGTCTGCGCCAACAGTTTGTGGCAAGTGGCATTCCCGAAACAGCACAAGCCTTAGCCGTCGTCTCGAAACAAACGAAGCAAGTCGCGGGAGAGTTTGATCGCTCGTCCAAGCAACTGACGGATTCCTATCGAGGCGCTGCCAGCGATGCCCGCAGGGCGCTCGATGAAATACGCGGAAGCATCGAGTATGCCACGGCCACCGCGAAGCGAGCAGCAAACGATCTAACGCACACGTTCCTCCGCGAATACAAGTGGTCGGTCCTCGTTTTGTGCAGTGTGGCTCTGGCCGTGGGATTTGCGCTGGGAACTTTGTACTACCGCTGGATCAATTCAGCGGCACCGGAACCAACCCCAAACACTGTTGTGGTTCCATCTAACCCCGAGGCAGCAGCGCCTAGCACCACCACAAGTCACCCCGCCCGCACGATTCAAAGGAAGTCCACATCGAAGGATCGGACGACGCAATGAAGCACACGAACAACATTCCACGCATCCAACGTTTTCTTTCGCTTCCACATGAATGCAACCGGAACTGCGAAGAACCCGTCAAGGGGCAGGCCCGCTGGCGCGGCTCCCTCCGGTCGCCCTTGACTGAACCTTCGCAGTTCCAACCCACCCCGCCACTATGGAAGCGAAAGAAAAATGACAGGTCTAACAACAACCCCCAATCGTTCAAGGTTTCTATGAGCACTCCCGAATACGGCGCTGTCTTTCATCCTCACAAGCAATGGGAGTACGTAGCAAACAGAGGCGGCGTTCGGATGGCGCTTCATCAACCACACACGACATGTAACTCCAGTTCTGCCAGCGACAGGGTTTACGATGCCGCTCACGGGGCGCTCTATGCCCTGCAATTTCCGCGATGAGACGCGAATTCAATGCCAGCCAATACCAATCCGCAATCCTCAGACCGGCCCGACCAAAAGAAGCCCCCACAACGAGCGCGGTCCGAAACCGATTTTGAGCCGCTGCTGAATGATGCGCAGGCAGCCCACCTCCTAGGGAACATGCACCCCAGAACCTTGCAAAGGCTTGCACGCACCCATGTGGTGCCTGCTATCAAGATTGGCCGCTTCTGGTTCTTTCGTGCTAGCGCACTGAATGAATGGATTGGTGTACAGTCTGAATACCGTCCGTGCTTCTCGAAGGAGAAAAAATGAGAAGCCGGTATCAAAGAGGAAATGTCACGCTGAAGAAGCGGAAAGGGCCGGACGTTTGGGAGTTTCGTTGGTACGAACCAAACGGAAGACTGCGAAGCAAACTGCTGGGCACCCTGGAGCAATACCCAACAAAACAGGATGCACAGCGTGCCGCAGATCCTTTTCGCTTAGAGATTAACAGCGAACTGCCGAAGGCAGTTCCCACAACCGTTGCGGCACTGATTGGCCGGTATTTGAACGATGAAGTTGAAATGGGCCGGTTGGCTTACGCAACGCGCAAGAGTTACGTGACCTGTTTGCAGAAATGGGTGAAACCCAAGTGGGGCGCGAGTTTTTTGGAGCAGGTACGCACGATGGGAGTAGAACAATGGTTGCGAGTTTTACCTCTGGCACCCAAAAGCAAGGTGAACGTGCGTAACGTACTCCACGTGCTCTTCGAGTGCGCAATCCGGTGGGAATTCGTTCGAGACAATCCCATCAGTCGCGTGCGTCAGGGCGGGGCAAGACGTGCAGAGCCAGAAATTCTGTCAGTGTCAGAGTTTCACGCGGTGCTGGCAGAACTTCAACAGGAGCCGTACAGAGTGATGGTGATTCTGGCAGGCTGTCTGGGCCTGAGCCGCAGTGAACTGACTGGCTTGCAGTGGTCGGATTTTGATTGGGAAGGGGCAACCTTGACCATCCGTCGTGGCATGGTGAACAACCATGTGGGCAATCCGAAAACCCAAGCACGGCGCAAGCCAGTGCCGCTCGCTCCGGAACTCATCAGGATTCTCAAGGAGTGGCGGCTGCTGTCTCCCTACGCATCTGATTCGGATTGGGTGTTCGCGTCTTCCTACAACGGCGGGCGAGTTCCTTACTGGCCTGATTCGGCGTTGAAGCGCATCATCCAACCGGCGGCGAAGCGGGCTGGTCTGTTCAAGACTGTGGGCTGGCACACGTTCCGGCACTCGTATTCTTGCCTGCTACGTGCGAACCACACCGATGTGAAGGTGCAGCAGGAACTCTTGCGGCATTCCAACATCGCCACGACAATGAACATATACACCCAAGCCGTGAGTGACCAAAAACGGGCCGCGCACGGGCAAGTTGTCGGGCAATTGCTGGCAGTATGAGCGAAAAATGAGCGGAACGCTCGGGACCGAAAGGCTGTAACTGATTGAAAAAATTGGTTGCGGGGGGTGGATTTGAACCACCGACCTTTGGGTTATGAGCCCAACGAGCTACCAGACTGCTCCACCCCGCACTTCGATCATAGCAACGGCTGCCACCATCGTCAAACCGGGGCAAAACCTTCCAGTGAAAAGCTGCTGGATACCACGCCAGATAAACTGACGTCGTTCGGCCATTTGAGGTACCTAGCGGATGGCGGGCCCGATTCGATTCGAGTTGCTGAGATCGAGTCCAAAGCGCACCTTCCTGCGTTTCGGAGCATCCAAACGGGAGTGCCACAGCTAGGTTGAAACACATGCCACCTGAGGCGACAGAGCTTTAGGCCAGCTTTGCGGAAAAAGTTCAAACGCGACCTAACTTGCGGGTCGCGCAGCGGAACTAAAATTCCAGGAGGACTACGGAGGGAATAAACATGCCCAAGAAGAACGCTTCTACGCGCCAAGCTGTGATCAGCGCCGAACCCCGCTTTCATCAAACTGCTGCAGAGCTACAAGCCTACGGCACCGTTTCGCACATGCAACCACTGGAACTGGAAGAACCGGTGCGGCTGGAAATGACGGAGCAGCTCAACCTGTTACTGGCTGATACCATGACCCTGCGCGACCTGTATAAAAAGTCGCATTGGCAAGTGTCGGGCGCGACGTTTTATCAACTTCATCTTCTTTTCGACAAGCACTATGACGAGCAGGTCGAGATCGTAGACGCGATTGCTGAACGGATTCAGCTTCTTGGCGGAGTTTCCCTTGCAATGGCGGCGGATGTGGCGGAAACCACTCGCATTGAGCGTCCGCCGCGAGGCAGGGAAGAGGTTCCCGTCCAGATTTCACGGTTGCTGGACGCGCATCAGATTCTGGTTCGCCATAGCCGCGCGCTGGCGCGTCTT
>CAWIPZ010000063.1:0-192868 GCA_963837915.1 uncultured Acidobacteriaceae bacterium | reverse complement strand
CAGGATGTAGAGATTGCCGTCGTCCGCGCGTACCTTGTAAAAGGCATCTTGCGGGCCGTACCACTGGTCCAGCACCTCCTCGACCATGTACTGGCAATCCGTCAAGCCGAAATCGAACCGGCCTTTCGTCCGCTGTTCGACCGGAATAGCAATCCACCTCCAGCTTCATCTCCCCTTCTCTTCCCTTCCTTCTCGCGCGCCTGAAGACAAATAACCTGGCTCGATCCTACTTCGATGGCCGACACGGCCGAACCGAAACAACTGACCGCCGCAAGTGTACTTGCCACACCGATCTTGTCCGGAGAGACTCATGCAGACCCCTGTCGACATTTACACGTATATGCAGCTCCACAGTGCGGAGCTCGGAAAACGGATTCTCTCATCGTACCCCGCCCTGCATGGCGTCGACGAAACTCCGTCTCCACTTCTCTCCCGGATGCTGCGCGCGCCTTATCCGGCACAAACCCTGGCGATCATGGGCGTGAGCAAGCGGTGGCAATTGGCGCGCAACGCCAATGTCGTCGCAGAGTGCGGCTCTGGCAAGACGCTCATTGCTCTCGGAAGCATGTTGGTTCATAGCGCCGGCAGGCCATATTCGGGCCTGGTGATGGCGCCACCGCACCTGGTCGAGAAATGGGCGCGGGAAACCTTCTTAACGCTGCCTCAAGTGCGGGTGTTCCTGATCGACGACATGCGCAATGGCGGCGATCCGACACAGCCGCATGGCATCAACGAGGTCCGGCTGCGGCGTGGCGAAATCGTGCGCGAAGGGCTGCACACCTCGCTGGCTGAATTGCGGCGTCTGGGGCGGAAAGGCTGGCGCAAGCTCTGTCCCGGAACCACGATCTTCTGCATTGGCAGAGAGAAAGCGAAGCTCTCGTATTTCTGGAAGCACTGTTACGGCAAAAGCCGCTCAGGAAGGTACCTCGGGTCGCTTACGAACCCGGACACCGGCTGTCCTGTCGAGACGGATGGGGTGCGGCTGAGCGCGCTCGATTTCGAGAAGAAGCGCCTGCACCAGATCGTGGAGGACTCGAAGGCAGGCAAGACCAAGTACTCCGCGCTTTGGCAGGCGGACGGCAACAAGATCGTTCGCATGGCACCGACGGAATACATGGGACGCTTCATGCCGGAATGGTGGGACTACGCCATTGCGGATGAGATCCACCAACTGGCTGGCGACACGGCCCAGGGCAATGCTCTCGGCGTGCTCAACAAAACGGCAAGACGGTTCCTCGGACTCACGGGAACCCTGCTTTCTGGCTATGCGGATGATCTGTTCAACACCCTGTTCCGCACCGATGCCAAGCGCATGACCGAGGACGGCTACGAATGGGGCTCAGCCGGACGGGAACGATTCACCCGCGACTTCGGCGTGATCGAGACCATTGAGCGCATCACAGTCGAAGACAACGCCTGCTCGAAGAAAACCAAGAAGACGGTCACGATCAAGCGCAAACCCGGCGCCTCGCCGCTGCTGTTCGGCAAGTATCTGATGGACCACTGCGCGTTCATTGGCCTGGAGGACATCTCGGACGGTTTGCCAAGCTATCGGGAGGAAGTCGTACCAGTGGCGATGGAAGAGCCTCTGAAGACGGCTTATGAGGAGCTCGAAGAGGAGATCACTGCCTGCCTGAAGGAGCATCGCGGAAACAGCAGCGTCGCCAGCACCATGCTGAACGCACTGCTGGCATGGCCGGACCATCCGTATGGTTTCGGCACTCTGTACGGTTCTGAATTCGACCCAGAAACCAAATGCCGCGAATCGTTTGTCATTGCCGAAACGGTTGATCTGGACAAGAACGAGACGTATGCCAAAGAGCGGGCACTGATCGAAGAGGTGAAAGCCCAGCTCGCACGCGGCCGCAAGTGCCAGGTATTTGCGGTCTACACCAACAAGCACGACGTTACCGCACGGCTGGAACAGCTATTTCGCGCCGAGGGAATACGGGCGTCGATCCTGCGGGCCAGCGTTCCCACTCACAGGCGGGAAGCCTGGTACCGTGAACAGCTGCGCCGTGGAATCGATGTCGCAATCTGCCATCCCAAGATCGTCGAGACCGGGCTGGATCTCCTGGACTTTCCGACCATCCTGTTTCACGAGACGGGCTATTCACTGCACACCTTACGCCAGTCCAGCCGGCGGTCATGGCGCATCGGACAGAGACGTCCGGTGGAGGTGAAGTTCTTTGCCTATAAAGGAACGATGCAGGAGGTCTGTCTCCGCTTGATGGGCAAGAAGCTCCTGGTGGCGTTAGCGATGGAGGGCAAGTTTGCCTCCGAAGGTCTCCAGGCAATCGACGGCGATGACGACATGCTCACGGCGATGGCGCGTGAGCTGGTTGAGAACAAGGGGATCGGGGAATCTGCTGACAGTGTCTGGCGAGCGCTCGGCCAACTGCGGCCCTCGACGTCGGCACCGGCAGAAGAAGAGCCAGTGGATGCATCAACGGAGGTCGTTGATGTTGGGCTCCCGGAAGCGCCATCGTTGACGTTTGAACAGGTCCCAACTTCGGCGCATATGGAAGGCGACTTGCCGCAGCGTTCGTCGATCCGAATCTCCGAAACCGTGCAGCTATCGTTGTTCTGAAAGTAGTAGGTCATTCACTCTGCGACGGTTGAGCGCTGAAAGCTGCAGGCGACAATGCAGAGGCGTTCGCGCGCTCGACCCGATCCTTGATGGACAACATCATCTTGCGTTCCATGATGAAGTGCGCGGGCTCCCAGAAGGCGTAGCCGATGACCCGATCGCGCAACCGTGGTGCGCATTCGCCACGGCCACGCATGATCAGCCGAGTGGAATGTTCGTCGATGGGCTCGAGGATGAAACCCCACGTACCGTTGGCGCCGCCACCGGGCCGGGCTGCGGGGGAACGTCGCGCGGCGGGACCAGGATCATGGCGCGGTTCGGCTCAAGCACGGCTATTTCCATCCGCCCCACGCCGTTGAACTTGCTTTTCGGAGTCATCCAAACCATATCGCCGACCTCGGCGCTGCTGCCACTCAGGGACGATTTGGCCGGCGTTACGCATCTCGCAACCGACGAGGTTTTCGAGCTGCGTGTAGCTGTAAAAGCCGGCGCGATCCTGTCCGATCTGCACGATCCATGGCCAGATTTGCGATGCGGGAGCGTTGATGGTGATGGCGTGGGTAGCATCGCTGCAGGCATTCGGAACCAGTTCGTCACCGGGCCATGAGCGGTTCAGTTCGTCGGGCGTCATGCCCCAGTGCTGGTGCCAGGGCCGCAGAATGCGGTCATAGGCAATTCCCAGGACGGTACCGGCGGCAAGCACCGCGAAAGTCGTTTTCCAGAATCGGCTCATAGCCCTCCGTGCTCCATTGTTACACCTGAACTGGCGTCGGTGGCCGCAACGAGAAAGCAGCTTCGCCGCTGAGTTCAGCGCAGAACAGCACAAGAAGTGGAAGTGTTCGGTACTGGTATGAATTCCCGGCACGAAAAATGCCCCCAACGGTTCGAAGCGTTGAGGGCGGAGATACATATGGATTTAGGTGAGCAAATCATAGCACCGACGGAACCAATTTCGTTCTCTTATCCCTTGATGGAGAACAGGCTTGGCTTGAAGTACTTGGCTTGGCCGACCCGCCGCATCCAGTCCATTTCCTCTGGAGTCATTGGGCCCTTGTCCAACGCGTCAAGCGCGGCTGTCAGATCGGAGGCTGATCTGGGTCCCGTCAGGCAGAGGTCAACCGCCGGATTCGTCAAATTGAACCGATAACAATCACTCGCCGAGGGAACCTTATCTCCGGCGGGCACCTTGTCAGGTTTCATCAGGTCACCCCAACAGGTAGCCGTGAACGCCACGATTCCGGGCCTGACCTCAGGCGCCGGCAGTTTTGGGAAGATGTCTCGTTCCGCGCCCGGATGCACCGCGTTGTAGCGCACATGAAGGACATCAACATTGCCATTGTGGTTGGCAATTGCTGCTGCCTGTGGCCGATTGTGGGTCGAGACGGCGATAGCGCGTATCAGACCGCGCTCCCGAAGCCGCAACGCCTGGTCGAAGATTGCAGGGCTGACGTCCTTGTTCCAGAGTCCCAGCAGGAGAATGTCAGCGTGATCCATGCCAAGCGACTTCAGGGCGCGCTCCAGACTCCACGGAACCAGTGCGGCGATACGCGAATAAGACTGGATAACGAGGCGGAACTCATCCCGACGTGATCGCAGGCTGCGCAGTCCGGCGCCGAACTTGGCAGTACGCATCGAGCCCCAATACAGGTAGTTGACGCCCCGCTCAAACGCCATCTGCACGCAACGCTCGTCGGCGCCATAACTGGATGCCAGACCGAGACGGCCTACTTTCCAGCCTGTCTTACCCAACGTTGTGGTCTTCCAGTCGGTCATCCCTTGTTCACCGAGGCCCCAGAACTCAGAACCTGCACATCAGGAATTGCTATGGAACAGTTATACCCGAGCCAGTCTCAGCCGGTTTGTAAGGCAACCCTCTGCGTCGCCCGTGATCGCGTCAAAGTCCAGAGCCGACGCAAGTACGTCTTCACCGACCAGATCGACCAGCTCATCCGAGAGATCTATCTCAACCATCGAGACGCGAAGACGCGTCCCGGCATCCGGCTACTGGCCAAGAAAGTCGGTATGCCGCATTGGGCACTGAAGAAGCGTGCCCGCGAATTGGGGTTGGCGCGAACCAAAGAGCTGCCATGGAGCGAGGCGGAGTTAGGCATTCTGGCCCGGTATGCGTGGATGAGCGATGAGCGAATCCGTCTCAAGCTGAAGGCTGCCGGATACTCCCGCACCGTAACCGGAATCCACCTCAAGCTGAAGCGGATGCGGTTCAAGCATGACGGGAGCTTCTACTCCGCCTACAGTCTTGCGCAAGCGCTGGGGATCGACCCTCATGCCGTAACGCGCTGGATCAAGAGCGGCCATTTGAAGGCCAAATTCCGAGGCACAGCACGAGGCCCACAGCAGAACGGCGACAGCTACCTGATCCAAGAGAAGGATGTCCGCCGCTTCATCCTCGAACACCCCACCGACATTGACCTGCGCAAAGTGGACCAACTCTGGTTCCTCGATCTCATTACCAACGGCTTAGTGCGCGCCGCCTGAGATCTCCCGTTCGTAAACTGCTTGACCGCGAAGACGAACCCGTCTGTTGCGGTCGGGCGCCGCGCCGCCGGAAGCGGCACAACCCACTCGGGAGAGTCGCAGACCTCGTTGTCTGCTGGCTTTCCCGATTTCCATTCTTGGAGGAAATACGATGCAAGAAACAACCGTAATCGAGCAGGACCAGCCAGTTGGGGCAATTCTCAGCCCCGTACCGGCCCCAGCTCCGACCATGACTCTGTGCTCCTACGGCACCAAGCTGACCCGGGAGGAACTCGCCCGGGTGGCGACGCCGGCGGCCACAGCAACCCACAAACCCATTCCCCACATCGCCGTGGTGGAGAAGCTGATCGAAGCACTCGGCTTTCGCCAGATTGGCGTGGTGCGGGAGGAATACGCCGTTTCATCCGACGGGATGCGCATGTTCGGCGTGATGGACCTGAGCTCCGGCTTCGAGGGCTGCCGTTTCGCCATCGGCCTGCGGAACAGCCATGACAAGATCGTTCCGGCTTTCATGCACCGTTGGCCTGAGAGTCTTCGTTTGCGAGAACCTCGCGTTTCACGGGGAATATACTCCCGTGCTCGCGAAGCATTCCAAGCACTTCTCGCTCGAAGACAGCCTGGCCATCGGCGTCGACCGGATGCAGCGGAACTTCGGGCCGCTGAAGCAACAGGTCGAGGAATGGCGGGCGCATGCAGTTGTCAACGGCTTCGGCCAAGCTGCTGATCTACCAGGCGTTCATCGAGGAGGAGTCTGGGTTTCCCAAGCACCTGGCGCGGCGAGTGCATGATCTGTACTTTCAGCCCGTGCATGAGGAGTTCCAGGCGCGAACCATGTGGAGCCTCTCGAACGCATTCACCAGCGCGTTCAAGGAACTGGAGCCAATTCCTCAGTACAAGGCGACGGCGAAGCTGGCGGGTTCCCGGCGACTTCGATGTCGCCCAGATCAGCTGGCGCCCTGATTATGATCCATTCTTCTATCGCCAGCTCGCACGCCGGGCACGCCGGATCTATCTGTTTCGGGAGGAATACATTTTCGACGTTGAGAAAAGCGTCGTCGTCGAAACTCCTCAGCTTGGCCACGCGACTTACGTCTTCGCCAAGCCCCGGAACATGGATACCTTTCTCGCTCTGTACACCAAGATCACGAAGGACGACGTCCGTCGGAACCGCAATAATGCCGCCGAACGGCTGGGCTTTCTGGGGCGGGTGATTCATGGCACAAATCCACGAGCATGGCTGAAGGAAGTCAGGCAGCGGGTCGGCGAGGGAATCGACTTCGCGGCTATGGCTGAGTGAATCCTGGACTGATGCGGACACACCTTTGTGGATTTGGTGTCAGACTCTTTGGCGCCTGCTGCGATGACTAGTCAAAGTGCGATTGGTGAAATGAGTTTTGCGAGGGAGCTGCAAGGGACCATTGGCAGCGCGTGGCGGGCCTCAGTGTCAAGGGCGAAGAGACCCTTGTTCTCACTCAAAGTGCGATTGGTGAAATAAATCGATTGACGATTAAGATTCCAGGTCAAGGCCGCATCTTCGCAGCCGAGCGGCCAAAGGCACGCTGCGAGAGCGATTTGAGCCAGGAACTCCTGCCAGATTCGTCAAATTACAAGCAAGTCCCCGCGGTAGCCCCATCGCTAGCCAGAACGCGCGTTATCAGCCTGTTTGACGAACACTCGATTTGAAGCTAACAAGAGTGCTGAAGAAGCCATTTTCGCGCCCGTCTCGGGGTGGGCGGGACCGAAGCCTGGCGAGTACTTTGGCGACGAACTGCCACAGATCTCGCCGTGATGTGCTCGGCCACACCGCTAGTGTTCCCAAAGACGTGCCCCGACGATTGGAACTCTGAGGGATCCCGGCGACCAAGGTCGTGCGCCGCATTGGGCTACCTCAGCGAGATCGACCGAAGTATGCAGGAGCAGTGGGAAAGTCATCAGTGAAGCCAGTTGGAGGTTGCAGTGGCAGTGCGGTTAGGAAAGATCGACAGCAGATTCGTGGGAACGCAGGCGGCAGCGGAATACTCTGGCATTCCGGCGGGCACGCTGCGGGCATGGAGGTGTCAGGGCGTCGGACCGAAGTTCTATAAGCCTCGCGGGCGCGCGTTGTATGATATTGCCGACTTGGATGAATTCATCCGGTCAGGCATCCGTGTTGCCTCTGTGCGCGCAAGCAGGGAGGAACGGAATGTCTATCTACCTACGGGGTAGGGTCTGGTACTACCTCTTTTACCTAAACGGAAAGCGCTACAGAGGCAGCGCCAAAACCAAGAACAGGAAGAAAGCAGAGCGGACTGAAGCCCAGGCGATTGTCGCGGCGGAGGCTGGGCAGTCGTCAAAGCCGAAGCGGGCGCCTCTGATTCAGGAGTTTGTAAAGCAGTTCTTGGAGTGGCTCGATAAGACCACGCTTGAGCCGAAAACCAAGAATGATTACGAGAATGGGTGTCGCCTGATTCTCAGATCCACGCTATGCGGGATGCGAATGGATCAGATTACGTCGGATGATGTTGAAACCACCGCATTTCACGAATCACCGTACAGCCGGAACTGCGCCATCCGGACGATGCGCCGCATGTTGGGCAAGGCCCGCGATTGGAAATTCATCCGCGAAGTTCCGCGGGTGAAATCAGTCAAGGTCGATGCCAGGAACCGTATCGTGACTGACACAGATGAAAGGGCGCTTTTACCCGTGTGCCCGAGGCCCTTGAGAGATGTGCTGACCATCATGCTGGATTCAGGCATGAGAAATGGGGAGGTAGTCAGAATGCGCCTTGAACAAATCAGTTGGGAAGGCGCCTTCTACTTCAATCCGAAAGGCAAGTCACGCAAAGCCCGCCGGATCGTGCCACTGAGTGAGCGCGTGATTGGGATACTGAGGACCATCCAGCAGGAACAGAAGGGAGGAACGGAAGGCTGGGTGTTCCCGTCAGAGAAGTCTCGATCAGGGCACATCGAGTTGAGCGGAATCGAGCACATGTTCAGGAAGATTGCCAGAAAGCTCGGTATACCTGATGTTCTGAAGCTGTACTGTGCCCGGCACACTTTTGGGACGGTGGCTATGGCGGAGACGAGAAACCCGGGCTTGGTCAAAGAGGTGATGGGTCACGAGAGCCTGAGTACGACCATGGTTTATCTGCACCCGGAAACGGCTCAGATCAAGAATGTGATCGACCGCCGCAATCAACAGAAGGACTTGGGATTTCCAACAGCCACAAAAACAGCCACAGTCGTCCAGCAGGAGGGATGTGACCAACCATAAGTTGTTGAAAAGGTTGGTGAGCGCGGAAGGAATCGAACCTTCAACCTACTGATTAAGAGTCAGTTGCTCTGCCAGTTGAGCTACGCGCCCGTTTGTGAGGGAAAACTCTAGAAGGGCAACATCATTATAGCATCCGAATTTGAGCCCAGTTTCCGACGAGCGACGATCGATTGTCGCAGCTCACTGCCGCCGAAATCGCCTACTCAATTTGAATTAGTTGGCCTTGATCGACGGGCGATCGCGGCGTTGGCTTTGTTTGCGGAGCCCGCCAGAAATCGAAGTAAGAAACCTGATGCACGCAGGAAACCGTACAGTGCGGCGCGCAGCTTTTTTCCGTCAGAAACTCCCGCCGGATATCGTTGACCGTGTACTGCTCCAGCGGCGTGCCGGGATATCCGCGTTGTTGCGAACAGTAATGCACCAACCCATCCTCGCAAATGTAAACGTAGCGTGCACCCGCTCGGCATCGCCAATGGTTCGGCTGGCCGTGCGCGATATTGTTCTGGAACCAATTCAAACGCGAGTAGTTTTTCTTTTCCAGCTTCTTCATCTTCAGGAAGACTTCGCGCTCTTCGTCGCCCAAAGGTCGCAACTGCCCTTCGCCGTCGTGAATAATCCCGATCGTCGACGTGAGCCCCAACTGCACGGCCCGCCGTCCTACCACCAGCGCATCGTGCGGATTACGCGTGCCACCGCCCACCACCGAATTGATATTCACGTGGAAGTCGGCATGTTCCGCCAGCAGCTGCAGTTTCTTGTCCAGTACCTTCAGCGACTTCTTCGACACGTCGTCAGGCATCACGTTGTCGATACTGATCTGCAGATGATCAAGCCCGGCTTGATTGAGCCGCTTTATGCGGTCCGCCGTCAGCAAGTACCCATTGGTGATCATGCCCGCGATAATCGGATAGGTCCGCATGTGAGCGATGATCTCGTCGAGCTCAGGATGCAGCATCGGCTCGCCGCCGCTCAGCGTCACGACAGTCGTTCCCAGCCGCGCCAGCTGATCGATGCGGCTCTTCATTACATCCAGTGGAACCGGCTTGGAAAAGTCGTCGTATTCGTTGCAGTATTTGCACGCCAGATTGCAGCGACGAATCGGAATGAT
Source organism: uncultured Acidobacteriaceae bacterium (assembly GCA_963837915.1). Classification (GTDB taxonomy): domain Bacteria; phylum Acidobacteriota; class Terriglobia; order Terriglobales; family Acidobacteriaceae; genus DASRAA01. Next base: position 183,421 of record CAWIPZ010000063.1, on the reverse strand, counting down.
GTGCGCCAGCACCGGGTGATCGGTCGAGGCCACGCCCTTCGCGATCATCGTGAGTTCGCGTAAGCGCCGCTTTGCGGCAATGACTCGGCCGCGCACCCCTGGAGACAATTTCGACATACCTATCTACCTTAATTACAACACACTAGCCGCCCACTCCGTGAAGGCCGCGCCCTTATTCGGGGAATAATCGCACCCGAGTGGCGTCCCACGACCACTCGGCGGCGGCCCCGATTCCCCACTCGCGAATGCCGCTCACTCGCAACGCCGTCATCCGCGAGCGAAGCGAATTACTCGGCTATAATAAAGGTTTCCGTTATCCAACTCCCGGAGTCCAGTACAAGCATGCTTCGATTTCTGCAAACCCCCGGCCCAATGAAAAAGATCATCTTGGGCGGTCTTCTCCTGGTCATCTGCGTCATGATGGTCATCACCCTCGTTCCTGGCGGCCTGTTCGGCGACTATTTCGGCAGCGGCGTCACGACCGCTGGTGTCGTGGCCAAAGTCGGCACCGACGACATTACCCTGCAGCAGGTCGCGCAGCGCGCTCGCATGATCGGACGCCAGCAGTTCCGCGGCAACGTTCCGCCCACCCTTATGCCCTTTTTGATGCAGCGCGCCGCCGATGGGATGATTACTCAGGGCGCTCTCGCCTACGAAGCCGACCGTATCGGACTCGGCGTCACCGACAAGGAACTGATTGACTACCTTCACCAGGGCCAGTTCGGTCAGCTCTTTTTCCCGGGCGGCAACTTCATCGGCCAGCAGCAATATGAAGACTTCGTGCAGAACCAGTTCGGTCTGAGTGTGGCGCAGTTCGAGAAGGAACTGAAGGACCAGCTCGCACAGCAGAAGTTGCTTTCAGCCATTAGTGCGCCGGCAACCGTTAGCGACAAGGAAGTCGAAGAGCAGGTCAAGAAGCAAGACACCAAGGTCAAGTTCGACTACGCCGTACTGACCCTCGACGACGTGAAGAAGCAGGTCAAAGTCACCGACGTGGAGCTGAAGGCGTTCTACGACCAGAACAAGCAGCAGTACCTGAACTCCATTCCCGAGAAGCGCAAAGCGCGCTACATCTTAGTCGACACCAGCCAGGTCGCTGGTTCGATCTCCGTCACCCAGGCGGACCTACAGGCGTACTACAACCAGCACCAGGACGAATTCCGCATTCCCGAGACCGTCACTGTGCGGCACATCCTGATCAAGACTCCGACCCCGGGGCCCGACGGCAAAGTCGACCAGAAGGCCATCGACGCCGCGAAGGCGAAAGCTGACGACATCGACAAGCAGTTGAAGGCCGGCGCAAACTTTGCCGACTTGGCGAAAAAGTATTCCGAGGATCCCGGCAGCGCGCAACAAGGTGGCTTGCTTCCTCCGATTACTCGCGGACGCACCGTCCCCGAATTCGAGCAAGCGGCTTTTAATACGCCCAAGGGACAGATGACCGGCGTCATTCGCACCAGCTACGGGTTCCATATCATTCTGGTGGAAGACAAACAGAATGCCCGGGTTAAGCCGCTCGACGAAGTGAAGGCGCAGATCGAGCCTGCCATCAAGCAGCAGAAAGCCGCCGCCGCCGCACAGAACTTGGCGAACTCCGTTGAGAACACCGCCCGCTCGGCTGGTATCGACAAGGCAGCCGCGGAAAAGGGCCTCAGCGTAACTACCACGGACCTGATCGCGCAGGCTGATGCGCTGCCGGGGTTGGGTCCCGCCCAGGAGTTGTCCAACGCTCTGTTCTCGGCGAAGAAGAACGACCCGCCGGCAATGGCGCAGACGCCGCAAGGCTACGCGATCTATCAGGTCACCGAGATTCAGCCTCCGCAAACGCCGACCTTCGATCAAATCAAGGCGCAGGTCGAAGATCAGTTCAAGGCCCAGCGCGCCCAGGCACTGTTGGCGCAGAAGACGCAGGAACTCTCCGACCGAGCTCGTGCCGAGCATGATCTGAAGAAGGCCGCCAAGGAGCTCGACGCCACGGTAAAAACCAGTGACTTGGTGAATTCCACAGCGCAGGTTCCCGATGTGGGGGTCATGACCGGTGCAGCCAACGTCGCATTCGGCATGGCCGTCGGTGAAATCAGCAGTCCCATGCAAGGTAGCCAGGGCACCGGCATCGTGCTCGCCATCGTGGAGAAGCAGGAGCCTTCACCCGCCGAAGCCAAGCAGAACTGGGACCGCGCCAAGGAAGCGCTGCTCGACCAGAAGCGTCAGGTGCTCGAAGGTCTGTACGTTCAGAACTTGCGCGACAAACTGGAGAAGGATGGCAAGATCAAAATCAACAAGCAGGAAATGGAGCGCATGAGCCGCCTGGGTGAAGGGTCCTAGTTTTCGTTCGGCCTCTAGGGTGAGGCCAGCGTGAATCGCTGCCCGCACTATTTCCGGGCTACCTCGTTGGCAATTGGGGAGTGTTACCTCCCTGCTCAGTCCAGCAGATTTGGATTTTCCGCAGCTCGATTCCGGAGGAGCTTGAAGAAACTAAGACCTCCGTGTCCTCCGTGCCTCCGTGGTGAATTCATCGCCTGGGCAGGCACGGAAGTTACAAGTTTGCTCGAGTCGAATCGATAACCATGTTTACCAAGCGATCGTCTGGCATCCTGATGCACCCTACATCCCTGCCTTCCCGCGGCGGGATCGGCGATCTCGGTCCGGCTGCCTACGAGTTCGTTGACTGGTTGGCCGCCGCCAAACAGACGCTTTGGCAAATTCTTCCGTTCGGCCCGGCGGGCTATGGAAATTCTCCCTATTCCTGCACATCTGCGTTTGCCGGCAATGTCCTGATGATCAGCCTCGAGCGGCTAGTCGAGCGCGGCTACCTCGACTCAACGCGTATCTCGGATCTCCCCGAACCGGACGGTGCAGTTGACTTCGACAGTGTCCGTGCCCACAAGTTGCCTCTACTCCGCGAGGCGGCGCGAAACTTTCTCCAATCCGCTCAAGGTAGCGCACGCGATAGGTATCAGACGTTCTGCAAAGCGAACAAGAAGTGGCTGGACGACTATGTTTTATTCGCTGTGCTGCGCGAGCACTTTGGCGATAAAGAGTGGAGCGCTTGGCCTTCCGACATTACACATCGGAAGCCAGAAGCCCTCGAGCAATTAAACAAGGAACTGAAGGACCTGATTGAGGTCGAATGTTTTCTCCAGTTTGCGTTTTTTGAACAGTGGAGAGCGTTGCGCACGTATTGCGCCCTACATGCAATCAAGATCATTGGTGACGTCGCGATCTTTGTCAGCTATGACAGCGCCGACGTGTGGACCCATCCCGACATTTTCCGTCTGAAAGAAGATCTATCTCCGGAAGTCGTCGCCGGTGTGCCGCCTGACGCCTTTAGTGCGACCGGCCAGCGATGGGGCAATCCCCTGTACAACTGGGACGCCTTGAAGGCCCGCGGCTACGACTGGTGGATCGACCGCATGCGTTGGGCGACCGAGACCTGCGACATTATTCGCCTCGATCACTTTCGTGGATACGAAGCCTGCTGGGAGATTCCTGCCGAAGACCCGACCGCGGAAAACGGCCATTGGACGCCCGGCCCCAATGACGATCTGTTCCAGGCCCTCAAGAATGAACTCCAGGATCTGCCCTTCATTGCCGAGGACCTCGGCTACATCACCAAAGACGTGGTCGAGCTGCGCAAGAAGCTTGGTATCCCCGGCATGAAAGTTATGCAGTTCGGCTTCGGAGACAAGGGCGCGCACATTTATCTTCCGCAGCGGTACACGCGCGACTACGTGGTTTACACCGGGACCCACGATAACGACACTACTGTGGGCTGGTGGAACAACAGCGCCAGCGAACGCGAGAAGGCTTGGGCGACGGTGTACTTCGGTCACGTCGACGACGGCATCAACTGGGCCTTCATCCGCTCCGCCTTTGCATCGGTGGCGACTCTTGCCGTGATCCCGGTGCAGGACATTCTTGGCCTGGATAGCGACGCCCGCATGAACATTCCCAGTAAGCCCGGTGGCAACTGGTCGTGGCGCCTGCATAGCGGCGCGCTCACACCAGAATTGGCCGAGAAGTTGGCCTTGCTGACCGAGGTCACTGACCGGGATTGCCCTGCAAACGTCGCGTCCAACGCCGCCGGCCCGACCGCCCAGTCGCTTCAATCCGACTTCGCCGCATAAGGCTGAGGCACCGCTTCATCAGGAGCGGGGTTTTCTAGCCACCAGCCACTGACCACTAGCCACTGCTTCTTTACTTAATTCCCACCGCCAGCGAGAATAGCAAGTTGGTCATTAACTCCATCTGACCCCGTGACGGTCTCTCTCTATCATTTCCGCAATCGAAAGGACTCTTATGCCTGCCAGTGGTGAATTAATCCGCATGATGAACTTCATTGACGACATCGCAGCCACCCTGCGCCGTGTCAGCGTGAGCATCCATCTCCTCTCCGAGGAGGAGAAAAAGCGGCTTGCGGAATACATGCGCCAGTCGGATCCCAACTTCGTCACCATCCTTGCGCAGCTTGAGCGGGGAGCATAAAAGCGCATGCCCGAAGTTCATACCATCGCCGTCATCGGCGCCGGAATCATGGGGCGCGGCATCGCCCATGCCGCCGCTCTTGGCGGATACCGCACCATCCTCGAAGACATTCTGCCGACCACATTGCGTAAGGCCGAAACCGAGATCCGTGCCAACCTCGACAAGGCCGTCGAGCTCGGCAAGGTAACTCAGGCCGACGCCGACGAGGCGTTCAAGCGCTTGGAGTACGCGTCTTCCGTCGAACAGGCAGCACGCGAAGCCGACCTGGTGATCGAGGCCGTCCCCGAAGAGATGGAATCGAAGCTGGAAATCTTCACCCTGCTCGACAAGGTCTGCCGCCCGACCACCATCATCGCCTCCAACACTTCGTCCCTGAGCATCACCGAGATTTCGTCGGTCACTTACCGCGCGCCCAAGTGCGTTGGCATGCACTTCTTCAATCCCGTGCACAAGATGAAGCTGCTCGAGATTGTGCGCGCCCTCGAAACCGACGACGACACCCTCGCCGCCGCCGTCGATGTCGGCAAGCGCATGGGCAAAGAAGTGGTGGTGATCAAAGAGTCGCCGGGATTCGTCACCAGCCGCATCAACGCGCTCATCGGCAACGAAGCGTTCTATATGTTGCAGGAGGGCGTCGCCTCACCCGAAGACATCGACAAAGCCATCAAGCTGGGACTCAATCATCCGATGGGCCCATTCGAGATGGTGGACCTCGTTGGGCTCGACACGCGTCTTCACATCCTCGAATACCTGCATAAAACGCTCGGCGAGAAATTCCGCCCCGCGCCCCTCATGGTGCAGTACGTAAAGGCCGGACGCCTCGGCCGCAAAGCCGGCCGCGGAGTGTACACCTATCCCGGCCAGGAGCCGGGACGGCCCGCTCCGAGTGCCGATAAAAAGTGACGCAGTTCTAGCACGCTGTTGAGATCTCTTAATTGAGGGCGTTTTGTGTCAGGGCACGACTTCAGTCGTGCCGATAAGTCGTCTATTGTTTTCATCCCGAGCGGACTTTAGTCCGCGAGGGATCTGTGCTTTTCCTCGGGTGGCCCACAATTGCCTTCGGTTGGCAATTGTGGGGTTCAATCACCGCCGGATGCCCCAGGTTCGCGGCCATCTTTTGGGCGCTAACCTGGGTATGCGCTCTCGCGTTGCGACAATGCCACGCGATCGCATGCCGCAGTCCCGCTCCGCGGGACGGAAGAGGATAGCCCAGCACGCAGCGAAGCGGAGTGCTGGGTAGGCTGTCTATTTGAATCCCAGAGCCGGCTTCAGCCGGCGGCATTCTTCCGCTCGGACGTCAGTCCGAGCGGATAGGATTCTCCCCTCCATCGGCCACGTCAACGGACGATAGCGCGGGATATCGTTGGGCCGGGCCGGGTGCCCCACTCCGCCATCTTTTGGCGGTGTGGGTCTTTCCACTCCTCCGCTCGTTCCCCATTCCTTTCCCAAAATGGGAATGGGTTACCGAAGTAATGTTCCCCCTCCGATTTCTCTTGCTTCTTCTCTTCATCTTTCCCCACGCTTGATTCTGGAGCACCTCGCACCTGCGCGGTCTCTCGACGGACTTTAAAACGGAGCCTTCATGGAAACCATCATTCCTCTTTGTACCTACATCCACGATGACGGACGCTCTTGCCGTTCCGCCGCCGTTCGTGGGCGCAACTTCTGTCTCTTCCATCTCCGGCATCGCGGAACCCTGATGCGTATGGCTCAGGCCGGCGCTGCCAACTGCGAATTCGAGCTTGCATTGCCCGCCCTCGACGACCTTGCCGCTGTGCAATCCGCGCTGCAACAGGTCATCCACGCTCTCGCCGCTAACCGGATCGACGTCGGCCGCGCCCGGCAGCTCACTTCCGCCCTTCGCTTCTACGTCGAAAATTTCAAGCATAAGGACACCTGGCACGACAGTCCTTACCATTCCGACGAGCCCGTCTCGTACGACAACTTTGAAGCCGAATTCGATCTGCCCAAAGACCTCGATCTCAGACTTTCTCCCAAGGATGCCTTCCCGCCCCAGGCGCCGCAAGCAGTCGCTAACACCGAACAAAATGAAAAGGAAAGCGTGGTTGCTTCTCCCGTTCCACCGGACCTTGCCGATCAGGCGCAACACATTATCAATGTCAGCAAAGGAATTCCTTACACCACCGAAGATATCGTTCGCTTTGGCTCCCCTGTCACCCCCTTCGATGTCGAGTTGATGGAAGTTCAGCGCACCCAGGGACATCAGGCGGCTAGCAAACTCCAGGAGCAGTACGAGCGCAACGAACGTCTTCGCGCGCACCGCAGAAAGAGCAGTGCCGACCGCGAACGTTTTGCGACCGTTGCCATGCAGAAGAACCTCCAGCAAGCCATCGAGAAGTACGCGGCCCAAAAAATCGCCGCAGCCGCCAACAACACGAACTCGGAGGAAGCCGCCTCAACTCCTAAGAAATCCCCCAGCTCCGCCATCACCGACGCCCATGATCTGGCCAAAAAAGATGTGTTAACTCCTACTGGCTCAATTGGATAGGTATAACTTCAGCAGAATCTATTGGATAGGAGGATTTTTTAGCTAACTAACTGAAAACAAAGGCCAAGAAAAAGACAAGACTTCGCAAACGCAGGCGCGAAGAGAAGCCATTAAACGAAGCTAAATGAAATCGAGGCATCCTTTCGGAGATCGTCTTAATGAAAATCGTGCGAGCGCACTTCTGCGTCGGTAATGTCAGTCTGATCGGGGGAATAGAGATCTCGTAACGGCGCAACTCGCTCGACACGCACCGAGACCACTCCATCCTGGTTCTGCAGAATGCCCTCGAGAAGCAGGAATTTTTCTGACGTGATCACGACGCGATGCTGCTCCATGATATCGGGCGTGATGATCGCGTTGCCGATTCCGGTTTCATCTTCCAGGCTCAGGAAGACGAATCCCTTCGCGGTTCCGGGACGCTGACGGGCAATCACGCATCCCGCGGTTCGAACTCGGCGTCCATTGGGCATTTGCGTAAGCTCATGCGCCGAAAGCACTCGCGCCCGCTTGAGTTCCGCGCGGCGATATGCCATCGGATGTGGACCAGTTGTCAGTCCTGTGCCGTGAAAGTCGGCAACCAGGCGCTCTTCAGGAGTCATCGCGGCCAGTGGAGAAGCTTCATCGATTTCGGGGATGCCATCGAGCAACGGACCGGCAAAGCGGACAGCCCGTTCCACCTGCCACAAGGCATCGCGGCGATGCAGGCGCTGATTCTTGCGCGGACCATCCAGTTGGCCTTGCGCCTCTTTCGCGGTCGCGCAACCAATGGAGTTCAGTGCTCCAATGGAAGCTAGTTGGACCAGATGGTCGCGGCGCAATTCCTGCACACGATGCGCAAGGTCGGCAATCGAGTCGAAAGGCCGCTGCCCGCGCGCACGAACAATCGCAGTCCCGGCTTCTTCGCTCAGCCCAAGCGCATAGCGAAACCCCATACGCAGGACCAAGCGCTCAGGTCCAGATAAGGTTGAGTCTTCCTCCAGCGTGCACAGCCATTCCGACCGGTTAATGTCCACTGGTTTCACGCGCAACCCGTGCCGTTGGGCGTCTTTCACGATGGTAGCCGGCGAATAAAACCCCATCGGCTGATTGTTGAGCAACGCAGCCGTGAAAGCCGCGAGGTAATGGCACTTGAGGTAAGCGCTGGCGTAGGCGATGAGAGCAAAGCTGGCGGCGTGCGATTCGGGGAATCCGTAGAGTGCGAACGAGGTGATGGAGAGAATGATCTCCTCCTGCGCTTCACGCGAGATGCCATTGCGCTTCATGCCCTCGCGCAGCTTGACCTCGATGTCGCGCATACGCAATTCACTGCGTTTGAAGCCCATCGCACGGCGCAACTCTTCCGCCTCGCCTCCGCTGAATCCAGCGGCGATCATGGCCATGCGCAAGAGCTGCTCCTGAAAGAGCGGTACACCGAGTGTGCGTTCCAGTACCGGCTCTAGTGAAGGATGCGGATAGGTTACAGGCTGACGTCCTTGTCGCCGCATGAGGAACGGGTTAACCATCTTGCCTACGATAGGTCCCGGACGGATGATGGCGACTTGTACCACAATGTCGTAGAAGCGAGTGGGATGCAGTCGCGGCAGGCACGACATCTGCGCTCGGCTCTCGATCTGGAACATGCCCACTGTGTCGGCCTTCTGCAAAGTGCGATACACCACCGGGTCGTCCGCAGGCAGCATAGCGAGGTTCACATCTTCTTTATAGTGGTCGCGAATGAGCGTGAGCGAATCTTTGAGCGCAGCCATCATGCCCAGTCCCAGCAGATCGACCTTGATGATGCCCATGTCGGCGCAATCTTCCTTGTCCCACTGCACCACCACGCGGCCGGGCATGGTGGCCGGTTCGAGCGGCACAACCGAATCCAGTTGCCCTTGGCAGATGACCATGCCTCCGGAGTGCTGCCCCAAATGACGCGGCAAATCTTGGATCCCCACGCAAAGCTCGAAGAACTTGCGAATGCGCGGATGCTGCAAATCGAAGCCCGCATCGCGAAATTGGCGCGCGAGTGTGTCGCCCGGGTCCTTGTACTCCCACGAACTCACCAGACCGGCCAGGCGGCCGAGAGTTTCTTCGTCAAATCCCAGTACCTTACCGACTTCGCGTGCAGCCGAGCGTCCGCGATAAGTAATGACGTTGGCGGTCATGGCTGCGCCGAGCTTGCCATAACGTTCATACACGTATTGAATCGCCTGCTCGCGCTGGTCTCCGCTGGGAAGGTCAAGGTCGATGTCGGGCCATTCGCCGCGCTCTTCCGAGAGGAAGCGTTCGAACAGCAACTCCATTCCGATGGGATCGACGGCCGTGATACCGAGCGAATAACAGACAGCACTGTTGGCTGCCGAACCCCGTCCCTGCACCAAGATGCCTTGCTCCCGGCAGTAACGGACAATGTCCCAGACGATGAGAAAGTAGCCTTCGAGTTCAAGCCGCTCGATGAGTGTGAGTTCGCGCTCGATCTGGCGTCGTGCCCGCTGCCACAACTCGCTCTGCCCGGGACGCTGATAGCGCTCGCGTGCTCCCTCCAACGTGCGCTCACGCAAGAACGAACTCATGCTCTCTCCGCCAGGAACCGGATAAGCAGGGAACTTGTAACCAATACCGTTAAGCGTGAAACCAAGGCGTGAAGAAAGTTCAAGCGTATTAGCGGTAGCTTCAGGGAGATCGGCAAACAAGCGCAGCATCTCTTGTGGCGACTTGATGTGCCGCTCGCTGTTGCGTGAGAGCAGTCGTCCAGCAGTGTCGAGATGGTAATGATGGCGAATACAGGTGAATATGTCGAGGATCTGCCGCTCTTCCGGTGTGGCGTATTGCGCACCCTGGGTTGCAAGCAAAGGCAGCTTCAAGCTGTGGGCAAGTTCGATGACGGCCTGGTTGCGGGATTCCTGTGCGCGGTTGTAATGACGCTGCAGCTCGGCATACACGTTGCCGCAGCCGTAAATGGCGACAAGTTGCTCAAGCACACGATGTGCTTCCTTCATGCCGCCCTGCGCCAGAGCGCACGCCAGCGGACCTTCTTCTCCGCCGGTCATGCAAATCAGGCCGAACGAAAACTCGGCGAGATCGTCGAGGGAGGCAACAGCTTGTGAACTTATCAGCAACTCTTCCGTTACTTCACGCTTTGTTTGGCGAGGCAGAGTCGCCGGATATTTCGGTGCGCGCAATTTCGTGCGTGTGATCAGCCGGCACAGGTTCTGGTATCCCTCGCGCGAAGCGCATAGCAGGGATAAACGAGGAGGTATGAAGTTTTCAGTGAACAGCACATGAGGTAAGAGGGAAGTGATCTCCGCCCCGATATGAGCCTGATGGCCGAGCTTCTTCATGGCCAGATGAAAGCGTGCGGCGCCATAAACCCCGTCACGATCGAGTAACGCCATCGCAGGTATCTGGTACGTATGACACGCTTCAGCCAATTCCTCGGGAACAGAAGCCCCTTCGAGGAAGCTGAATGCGGAACGAGAGTGCAGCTCGATGTACATACAAGTCAGTCGTAGCTGGCATCGGCAAACCAGTGGCCGCTACCGGCATCGCGATAGATGCGGTAGAGAGCTACGTTGTCGCCGTTCTCATTGGCTAGTGCTATGTCCCACTCTTCGCGGTTCCAGGCTGGCGCATCTTCGTCGGTGTTCTTGGTTGCTGACTGTTCAGTCCACCAATCGCCGGACGAACACCATGGTCCCGCAGACCACAGAATCTTTCCTTGCAATTCATCTCGGTCCGCATTTCGCATCAGCATTCCCAATTTGCAGGGACGTCCTTCTGCCAGTTGCACCCGAACCTGCCTTGGCGGGCGGAACATGCGCAAAGCAAGCGGCGGAGTATTCGCTATGTTCGACATTGTCGGACTACCGTTTCCACTCCTTGTTTCCTGCTGCGAGACAAAACGCTCCATACGAAACCCATCCGGACGGTGTGAATCCAGCAACTTCGCGATTCCGGCACGCCGCTCGCCCACTATGCCGGTGATACGCGCGAGTGTAATTTCCAGCTTTTCGGCTTCGGGAGTGACGGGCAAAAACAGACCACATTGAGCCGAACGCGGATGCGCCGGTTCGGCTGTGATCCAGAGTTTGCAAACGGGCGCTCCCGGCGGATGGGCCGCCAAGTCTAACTGCAGCAGCTTGAGAAATATTTTGGGATCACGCATGGCCACCGGCAAACGTAGAGTGTGCACGTAGAGATCGCCGTCTCTGCGATCAGCTGGCAACAATGCATCTTGCGTGTCAGCCAGCTCCTGCAGCGTTGCCGTCTGCTCGTCTGTGACACGCGGTTCCAGTTGCAGGCGAAGTTGCAACTCCTGCGCGGCAAGAGCGCGTGCTTCCAGCCGTGCGCACAACTGATCGAGCATCCGGTTCAGCGGGAATGACAATGGTTCGAGCGTCTCCACTGCCGACTCCAGTACCATCGCCTCTTCAAAATGCACGGGAGGTTCACAGAGCGCCAGCGTCCGCATGCCGGCTCCGCGAGAGAGTTGCTGCAGGCGGCTGCCTGCTTCGCCCAGTCGGGATGCCAGGGCGTGATCGGGCAGCAGGGCCAAGGTACGAAAATCACGCACACCCCAGCGCTCCAGCGTATCGAGCATCTGCTCGCGCAACTTCCCGCGTTCACGCGTGGTAACTCCCGTTTCGGCCCCGCCGCTCGCGATATCAAACGAATCGAGCAGAACATGGATTGGCAGAATGCCCAGCCGCTTGGCTTCCTCGCCAGCGGAAATCAAGGTGATGCCGCTGAACCCACAGGCGGCGTGCATGGCGGCATCGGGATTAGCGGCCATGCCGATATTGCATTCCAGTCCTACGACGATCAGCCGCGAGGCCAGTTCACGGGCCATCGTGGGGTGTTGTCCGTAGAGCCGCTCCAAGCCATCAAGATCGAGCAGCAACCGGTCGGGATGTGTGTCCTCCACGTGCGGAGTAAACGCATGAGCCACATCCAGCAAAGCAGCGTGGGATGATTCTTCTTGTGCCGCAGACCGTTGCCGCAGAATTACGTCAGTAGTTTTAGGCTGTGCCTTCGCACGCTGCGAAGGCGGCTCAATTTGCGAAGATTTCTTCTTGGAGACAGTTTTTGCAACGATTGCGCCTTCTTCTTCGGGGGCAGCAAAAATCGCAGCCTGCATTTTCGTCATCCCTAGTTCCATCCCGAGCAGGCGAGCTTTGTCGTTGAGTGCGGCCACCCGCGCCTGCGGAAGCTTGCCCTCGAGCACCGCGATGGCACGATCGCGCAACCATGGTTCCGCGCGAACAATGGCTGCCACGGGGAAATCGGGAATGTGGAGACAGGCAAACATGCTGAGCTTTGCAGCAGAATCACCACGCAGCACGCAACTCGAAGTTGGCTCCCACCGAGTGCATGGGTTTGCGCTGCGCCCAGGAACGCACCACTTCGGCGTGCAACTGCATGCCATGCAGCAGGGCCGCATGGCTTACGGTAGTTGTGGGTGGAATGGTCGGTTCTGCGCGGCTTAACACTTTCCATCCAAGAAATTCTGTTTCGGTTGACGGAGCCGTAGCGAGGGCGCACACCGACGTTCTCTGCAAATGCACCACCAGAGACGCGCAAGTTTTCGCACACGGCTCCCGCTCCACAACGAGCAATACAGTGGCGGTGGGCTCCACGGCCCGGCGAAAGCGGAACCACGAGGTGAGCGGGACACGACGCGCGTTCTCCACGGGGATGTCACCAAGATCGAGCACGATCATGCCAAAGCCACCTCCTTGCAGTAGCAGGTCGGTTACTTTCAGAACTTGCTCCAGGCGCCCCAGCCCGGTACGCCGCTGGTCTTTGCGCAGGGAAGGGCAATCACGTTCGCTGCAACGTACCCACAGCAACCGGTCGAGATCGACTCCTACCGTCGCGGCTGAAGCCGGATCGAAATTGTCGCTGGCATCCACCAGCGCGCAAGCTTCTTCGCGGCGCGTGGCCCCCGCCAACGCGGCCAGCATTACACTGGTGCGTCCCGAGGAAGCCGGGCCGGTAATTTCGCTCAATGCTCCGCGCGGCAATCCTCCGGTGAGAGCGTCGAATACAGCCACTCCTGTGGGAACCGTCAGTGGGGAAGCTTTTTCGCGAAGTATTAACGTAGAGGTCAAATGTTCGCTGAGCGTGGACTCGACATGGGCACGAAGCGTGGCAGGGGACGGCATAAATAAGAAGACCTCAGGAGAGGCTAGCGAGTGGCGAGGTTCTACTTTCGCTTTTTATTCGCCTAATACAGAATAGGATTCTGCGCCCTGCCGGAAGGCTTGTCAATCCCTCGCAAAGCCGCTCCAACAGCGGCTTCGGCCCATATTGGCAAGTTTGTTATAATCAAAAAGTTGCCCCCAGCGTGGCGCTATCGTCTAGGGGTTAGGACGGAAGATTCTCAATCTTCAAACCCGGGTTCGATTCCCGGTAGCGCTACCAAACCTTAAATGCTTCTGCAATCAATTACTTAACGCCCTCTTCCGAAAGCCCAAATTTTCACAGTGTGCTCGGTTTTGTGCTCACTGCCAAATTTATTTCGTTTGTTGATTGCATCCCGGATTTCTTTTAAACCGGGATGCTGGTAAATCCGTCCCACGTCTATTTTGCTGTGCCCCATCGCATCCATCACGGCGGCGATGTTTCCTGTGCCATCCATCGCATCAGTACCGAATCGGTGCCGAGCACAATAGAGCATAACGGCCTCGGGTAGACCCGCCAATTTCTTGGCGCACTCAAATTGCTTCTGTACCGTCTCGATGTGCCCCGAACTGCTGTGAGCCGAGGGAAATACCCATCCCTCATTCGCGTCGGTCTTACGCAGGAACAATGCGGTCCTTACGCGCTCACTCAGCGGCACATACCGCTCCGATTTGCGCGACTTGCCACGCGGGACGAAGATTAGGTCCGTGTCCCATTTCACATGCTCCCATTCCATGCGAAAGACTTCTGCCGGACGCATTCCCGTATCAAGCATGATCAACAGGACGTCGCGAAACGGCTGCCAGCCGTAATTAATCGACTTTGGAGCGTGCTAGCTGGTTGGCGTGCGCGCACTCTCCATCACGGCTAACAGCTCGGCTTCCATCCAGGGCTCTAACATAGTCTCGCGTCCCTGCTCTTCCACGAGCTGGACCTTGGGAACCGACTGAATCAATTTCAACTCTTGAACGCGCTATAGCATTCTCCGAAGCGTGCGCAGAGCGTTATTCGTGTTGGCCGGGGAGCTTCCCACGACAAGCGCGGCGACGTGGTCGCTTTCGATTTGATCAAGTCTCCGCCCTGCCATCGTGGTTTCTCAGCAATTTCCAGCCAGCGTGGTAATACTTGCGGGTTCCCTTTTTCGGCGGTCGATCCGTCGGGAGGGAATCCATCCATTGAAAGAATGGAACGGAGAATTGTGCCAGCGTTCGGATCTTCTGCGACCCTGGCAAGCGCTTATTCTCCAGCAATTGGGCAAACACCAGAGATTCCACTTTCTTGGCCTCTGACAATTTCGAGGTCTTGCAGGAACCTCGATACGGTCTGCTGCCGTTGCAGCGGAATCTGTACCAGTAGACGAATTGGCAACAAACCAAGAGCGATCCGCCGTCATCTCCGGGGATGCGGTCGGCGCTAGTTCACGGAAAGCCCAGCTATCGCCTACTGACACTCAACTTTCGGATCGCCTGTTATCGAGGCGCAGTCCGCCGTCGCAAGGCTCATGGCGTACATGTGTCTCCTGGCAGGTGCTAGTCTCGACGTGGGAACCAATGAAGAACCACGACGTCGCGGCAACTTGGAAGTATCACGATGGCACGAAGCACTCTGCTTGGAGTATTCGTAACAATCTTCACGTTCTGGACTGGGTTAATCGGCCGCTACCTTTCAAAATCTACCCGACGATAGAGCCTCTACCGTTGCCGCGGGACGTGCCGCAAACTGGAGTGGCCGCGCTCTCTGCGATCTCAGAGTCCGTGCCCTCGTCGAGCACTAACTCGGTCCCTAGCCTTCAGGACCTAGCGCGCATTCTGTACTTCTCCGCGGGAATTACCAAACAGCGCGAGCATCCTGGGGGAGTAATCTACTTTCGCGCCGCAGCCTGCACCGGAGCTCTCTACGAGATTGAGCTGTACGTCGTGACTGGCGACCTGCCTGACCTGGATGCGGGCGTCTATCACTTCAACCCGGCGGACGTGGCATTGCGGCTCCTGCGAAAGGGTGACTTTCGCGGAAACTTGGCTCTAGCGACCGCGATGGAACCTGCGGTGGCACGAGCGCCTGCCACGATCATCTGTACCGGAACGTATTGGCGAAACGCCTGGAAATACCAGGCCCGCACCTATCGTCATTTCGGTTGGGACAGCGGCACCTTACTGGCAAATATGCTGGCCGTTTCTGCAGCTTCGGGACTGGCCACCAAAATCGTACTCGGGTTCGTGGACGCCGAGGTAAACCACCTCCTTGATCTCGATGAGCGGCGCGAGGTCTCCTTATGTCTGGTGCCCATCGGGCGTACAGCGGAAAACTCGCTGCCATCCCTGAGAGCGACTCCAGTGCTCGGCCTCGAGACGATCCCGCTTTCGCAGCGCGAGATCGAGTATCCCGCCATGTTCGAGATTCATAACGCGTCTTCGCTTGAGTCCGAGGATGAAGTCGCTCAGTGGCGCGGGAGGCAACTGTTCTTCCCATCTTTCGCTCAGGTCGGTGAGGCAGTTCGGCTCCAGCCGCTGCTGCGTTCAGAACAACCGAAGGACACGATCGAGCAGGTGATCCTGCGCCGCGGCTCGACCCGAATGTTCGACAAGGCGGCATCCATCACACTGGCACAACTCTCGACCATTCTCGACTGCGCCACCCAAGGTCTTTCGGCTGACTTTCTTGAGCCTCTCGGCGCACAGCTCAACGATCTTTACCTGATCGTGCATTCGGTGCAGACGTTCAAGGCGGGTTCCTACTTTTTCCACCGTGAGCGGAAGACCCTGGAGCTTTTGAGGGGAGGGGAATTTCGGGCCGAAGCCTACCACCTTGGACTGGATCAGGAGCTTCCGGCGGACGCCTGCGTGGACATCTTCTTTCTCGCCGATTTGAAACTCATCCTGGAGCGATACGGGAACCGCGGCTACCGCGCCGTCCAGTTGGAAGCGGGCGTCATCGGCGGCAGGATGTACCTGTCAGCCTATGCCCAGGGCTTAGGTGCAACCGGGCTGACCTTTTTTGATGGCGACGTGATCAACTTCTTTTCGCCGCACGCGACCGGCAAGGCTGCCATATTCCTGGTCGCAATTGGCAAACCGATGAAAACTAAATCGCAGTAGGGTCCAGTTGAATTCTCAGTAGGCCTAATGCCTCAGAAGCGCACACATTTCGTAAAGACTGGCCGACTTGTGGAGACTAATCTCACCGCAACACTTCGACGACATGGCGACAGCCCGTCAAACTGGATTACTTTCGAGTGACCGACCAACCGTTCACAATCCTTACGCTGGAATCCCTTCATGGGTATATAGTGTCGAGCGGGTGGGAACATAACGGAGACTCCGGTTGTTACGGAGGACGCGAATGTTTCAGCGAACGCGTCGATTATCGGCTGTTTTCCTTTCCGCCTTGACCATCGCTTTAGTCGTGGCGGTGGGAGAGTGCGGCAGCGCTTGGGCCAACCAGGAGCCCAACTCTCAGGTTCCACACTGGTCGGTTGTCTCCCCGCCCGCGATCGGGCCCGACGGCACAATCTATGTCTTGGCCTCCGTTGGCGACGTGCACCTTGTCGAGCACCCAGACAAAGGTGAATATTGGACCTCCAAGTCCGAACACAACTATCTTTACGCTGTCGAGCCCGACGGCACGCAGAGGTGGAGATCTGCTCTTGGAAGCGGTGAACACCCCCCATCCGCTGAATTCTCTCCGAAGATCGGGCCCTCTGGGATTGTGTACGTCAGTGTCAACCGCAACCTATACGCTGTCGGTTCCAACGGCGCCCTCAAATGGAAGTTCCCCTTCGCCGGCGAACCCGGCGGGCCACCATACTGCGGCCGCAAGTGGAAGTTTTCTTCGTCCGAAAACTTTCCTGGCGACCCTCTCTGGCTGGATTTTGGTGCTAATGGCGCCATTTACTTTTGCGCAAGCAATCTTGTATATGCTCTCAATCCCAACGGCACCCTGAAGTGGAAAAAGAGCACGCAAGCCACCCCAATGGTCGGCCCTGACGGCACCGTTTACGTCACCGCGGGGAATCTTCTCTACGCCGTTAATCCTGACGGCACCCAGAAGTGGAGCTCTGCCCTGGGAAAAGGTCAAGTCCGCGCACTCCGCTCTCCGCAACTGAAGAGCGGCAGTCCTTGGACGATCTACGTCGTCGGCAGCGACAATCTCTACGCGGTGGCTCGTAATGGCGCCGAAAAATGGAAGTTTCCATTCACCGGTTCGCCTGACTCGTTGCAGTTGGGTCCGGATGGGACCATTCATTTCTACGAAGGAAAGGTTCTGTACGCCCTTAATCCCGAAGGCACCCTGAAGTGGAAGTTTGAGTCGAAGTTTTACATCTATAGCGGGTCACGGATTGGGCTGGATGGCGTCGTCTACCTAGCGGACCAGGGCGGCGTCGATGTCGAGGGCGTGGGGGGCTGCACGGGGGGTAAAATCTACGCCGTCAAACCTGACGGTACCCTCAAGTGGGGGTTCCCTTCTCCGGGCAGCGGAGTAGGGTCCGGCGCCAATTCAGAATATTGTCCGGACGCTCATGCATGGGAAATCAAAGCGCTCTCAGCCGACGGCACCCTGTACGTCGAGGAGTACGTCGGCAACTACGGCGGGGACGTCGCGGCCATCGGCCCCGGCGGCTCCGAGCAGTGGCACTTCGGGGCAGGGAACTTCTCGGTGGCGTTCGGTGCCGACGGAACCATCTACGTCGCAGACAACTTACAAACTCCGTGTTGCGACCCTCCGACCGGCACGATCTACGCACTCACGCCCTCGGGCAACCAAAAATGGAGATTCGACCGGTTGTGTGTGGGCAATTACTCGGAATGTCCCGCCGGCAAGTGAGTGGATGTCGCCCCATGCGCGGATGTGTAGCGATGAACTCGCGACCACATTTCATTTCCGCGCCTAGCCGACTTCTCGTCCAAGTGATTTTGCCCCGACAGGATGTCTACACGCCGCTGGCAAGGTTTCAGGCGGCGAGCCCTGCCAATCGTCTTGGTGTTTTGGAAGACAGAGCCCACCACCGGTTCGGGACTAGGAGGTCGGAGGTTCAAATCCTCTCTCCCCGACCATTGTTTCCACTTACTTACGAGATGGCCGACGCGCCAAATCCGACGCACCTGGTTTTGGACTAGGTGCTCTACGGTTCGGGCCTCGTATGAATGCTGCACTTCATGCGCATCGGACGGTGCAAGGCCATCTAAAAAATCGACTAAAAGTCGTGTAGCGGGAAAGCCACGTGCCCTATTCGCGCGTAGGCTGTTGAATCGAGGAGTCCAGCCATGCTTGGATCTGCTCGCGGGCGTAGTCGTATCCAATCTGGGCGATTTCTGACGCTGCATGAAAGTCAGTGCGCTTGAACTTCAGCAATGGAGGCCGCAGATACACATCAGCCACGCTAGCTGTGGCCTGTTTGTGTGATAGGCCACCGCATTCTATCGTTCGCATGACCACCAGCATGAGGTGCGGAACCTGGATCTTTTTACTGGCGTAGGGGCTCAGATGGTTTTTCAACACTTGCCAGCCGTCCACGTCGTGGCCGTAGTCTTCTATTAGATCCAGTTCGTGGGGCGGCGAGGCATCCACACCAATCACCGTGCCGCCGTTAACGAACGACTTCATGATGTCGACCGGTACATTATTGATGACTCCACCGTCCACGTGCAGTTCTCCGTCATAAACCACGGGTGGAAAAATGGCTGGTGCGCGGGTGGAGGCTTGGACTGCTTTAGCCAGAGAGCCCCGCCGATGCACCGCTGCTTCCGCGCGATTGAGATTAGCTGACACGCAGAAATAGGGCAGGAAAAGATCTTCGATCTGGCGCTCGCCATAAAGGGAGGAAATGAATTCGCCAAATTTCTTGCCTCTTTTGAAAGCGACGAATGGGAATGTCAAATCATTGAGAGACTCCTCGCAGCCGGCTCGGGTTTCGGCAATAATGCGGTCGTAGTCCCAGCCTTGGTTCCATAGCGCTCCGACAAGGCTGCCCATACTGCTGCCGCCAATTGCATCAATAGGGATGCCCAAATCGACCATGGCGCGGATTACGCCGAGGTGTGCCAGCCCGCGGGCGAATCCGCCGCCCAACGTAATTGCTTCGCTCGCCGTCGGCCTTACTTGGCTGCTGCTGATGGCCCCTTCAAGCAGCACGCTACCCAATCTGCTGTTGAGCACCAACACCGTAGTTCTTGGTGTCGCCGTCGTGCTTCTTGGTCCGGGAGCCTTGTCGCTTGATGCGGTGCTATTTGGACGCCGCAAGGTAATCATCCCTCCTGCGGCCCCTTCCAATCAGCCTTAGCCCGTCGCGAAGGCAACCCGGACAAGTTTAAATCTGCGGGCGAATCTAGCATTCTGAACGGTTTGTCGCGGACCGAGGTACGTTTCGAGACTCGCCCTCACTCAGAGTCCAGAATTCGCCTGAATCCTGCGCCCCGCCCAGACATGCATTCAGGCGACGGATGGGTTCCGTTTCGCTATCATCGGCGAGTGCAAAGGTTCCGAAGTGCATGGCGACCGAGGTCTGAGAGTTCAAAATGCGGTGGGCTTCGACGGCTTCCTCTGGCGTCATGTGTATTGGTCCCATGAACCACTCAGGCTTGAAACCACCAATAGGGAGCAGCGCGAGACGGAACGCGGCAAACTGCGCGTTGATGGCGGCGAAGTGATTGCCGAAACCTGTATCGCCGGCAAAGTAAACGGGCCCATCGGCGTATTCGACTACCCATCCGCACCAAAGCGTCCGGTTCCTGTCGAAGGGCGTTCTAGAAGAAAAATGCTGTGCCGGCACGCAGTGAAGGCGTAAGCCTTTCCAGGCACGCAGTTGCCACCAGTCGAGCGAGTAGACCTCCTGGAATCCGGCCCTGGCCATGAGTCCTGCAAGTCCATGCGGGCAGAACACCGCACTCTGGTGTTGGCTCGCCAGTCTCTTCAACGTGGGTATGTCGAGGTGATCGTAGTGATTGTGGCTGATGAGAATGCAGTCAATGGGAGGAATATCCTCGAAAAGAATTCCGGGATTACGGTGCCTCTGAGGACCGAGAAAAGAAACGGGACTGACCCGCTCGGACCACACAGGATCAGTGAGTATATTGAAGCTTTCGCTCTGCAGCAGAAATGTCGAGTGATTCACAAACGTAACGCGAAGGTGGCTGCCGCTGACGCGATCAGCCGGCCTTGGTCCGGGAGGCGTGGTGACGAATCTGCGCCATGGACCTATCTTCCGACGAGTGACCCACTTGAGGAATTTGGCGAAGCTCTGTGGCGGCACTCCAGGATTGAAGAAGCGGCCGTTCTTAAAATGATCGGAAGCGCAGGGGTTAGTTGTCATTCGGAATTCTGCTCAATCACGATGCACACTCAAGCGCTGGCCCACGACCCACGTAGCTATCGCTTCGATCTGCGTATCGGGCAGGTATTCGTCGCGACCGAAATCGGTATGCTGTTCTGAAACGCAAGCTTGAGGCGCTCCTGCAACCGTGCGCGTTCCTCTAGCCTAGGATCTCCTGTCTTCACCGAGTTGCTGCTTGGCTTAGTCCACAGTGAATCCTGTGACCACTGCCCTTGCGCGCCTTGTCGGGGTTGTTGCAAGCCCATTCGGCAATGGCTAGCGGCCCGCGGATGGTTGGGTAGAGGGTTGCAGTTCGCCGACTGCGGTAATGCTGAGTTGCACTACTTTATCGACCTTTAGGAACATCATGCTGGGATTTTTCATGCCCCATTCTTCGAAGGGAATCGAAAACTTGGTGTGGGCCTCGACGGATGTGTTGTTCGCGGTGAAGGGCACGGTAAGGGTGAGTTCGTGGGACGCGCCGTGGATCGTGAAGGTCCCGGCCAGTTGGACCGTTGACGATGCTTGACCGGGCACGAATCCGGTAATGTGCTTGGGAGAAAAAACGATCTCCGGATATTTCGCGCTCTCCAGAACGATTTTGTTCATATCGGCGTCGCGCTTCTTGTTCCCGCTGTCACCACTCGTGGCATCAACAATCAGTTGTCCGCTGGCTTCACCGGTCTTGGGGTTAAACACAATATCGCCCGACTTCAGCCGGAAAGTGCCTTCCACCTCGTGCAGAGTCGCGCCGAGGGTCCAGTCGATTCGCGTTTTCGCTGGATCTAACTTTAGTTCGGTTTGCTGGGCCGCCAGAGGCGCAATCAAGGCAAACAAGGCAGATACGAGAACCAGCAGGCACGATGCACGAAGACTTGGCTGTTTTCGATTCATTTTCTCCTCGTAGGTTGGTTGATGAATGAACCGCAATGACGGACGTTCAGTATAGAATTCCGTGCGTCCGGCAATGTGCGTTTAGTTATGCGTCTGTCCGCGAACTGTCTAAGCCGAATAAGAATAGACGCGTCTTAAGTTGCGTTCGAATATCTCGTGCGGAAGCAGACTGGTCACCAGTTGGCGTCCGCCCGCGACGAGCCGATTCTCCCATTGGCCGATTTGTCCCATCAGAAGCGAGCGTTGCTGCACATGGCGGGTACGCCTGCGGCGCAGCGATTCGTAGCGGCGCAAAGCTGATTCAGGAGAAGCCTCTTGGGAAAACGATTTCGCCAGGACAAGCGCGTCTTCGAGGGCCATGCAGCCTCCCAATCCGAGATTTGGCGTACACGGATGGGCGGCGTCGCCGAGCAACATGATTCGTCCATGTCCCCAGCGCTTCAGCGGTGCGAGATCATAAGCGCCATTTTTCAGAATGGTGCCGTCGTCCGTCGCGCCGATCAGACGCCCAATCGGTTCGTGCCAGCCCTCGAACATCCGCAGCAGTTCACCCTGGCGCCCTTCGCAAGAATCGACGTGGCCGGCATCGGTGTTCGCGGTGGCGTACCAGGTGTACCGGTCGCCCCCGGTATTGAGGATGCCGAAGCGTTTTCCTCGTCCCCAGGTTTCGCTGTTCGAGCCGGACGGAACAGCACCCTTAAGACGCGCCAACCCGCGCCAGATCGTATAGCCCCGGTAGATGGGTTCGAGGACTCCCAATAGCTGAGAACGGACGCGCGAGCGGACACCATCGGCACCGATAACGAAGTCGTGTTCCGCAGAGACACTTCCTCCTGCCACACTCCCGGAGAAGTTAACTCTGACGCCGGCATTTCGCTGGTCGAAGGATTCAAAATCGTGGCCGAGGCGGATCCGTTCAGGAGGCAGGGCCGAGAGCAATGCATCCAGCAAGTCCGAGCGGCGCGTGCATAGCGCGGGCACCTCAAAGCGGCCCAGCCCAATATCCATCAGGATGGTGCCCGCACTGGAGCGAACGAGAAAATGCTGGCTTGAACCGCTCAATGCCACTACCCGTTCCAGCAGGCCGAATTCCTTCAGAACGCGCGTGGCGTTGGGCCAGAGCATCATACCCGCGCCGACTTCGCGGAACTCGATAGCCCTCTCGTAGACCGTCGTTTCAATGCCCGCGCGGTGGAGTGCCACCGCCGTGGCGACGCCGCCAATTCCGCCGCCGATAATACCGATATTAAGCTTATGCAGGTTCATTCGGTAGCTCTCATAGCGCGCGACTATGAGGCGCTAGACGAGTGGTAAGCTCGCGCCAGTTGAGGCCGAGGTCGACAACAAGCAGGGAAACCAGCGTAAATGCGATGACGCCGACGGCGGAGAGGCTGTCGCCAAGATGGCTCCAGTAGCGGGGCCAGAGATTGAGCACGCGGCTGGAGACAAAGGTAAATGTGACTGCATAGGAGCGCATCATCCATTGCCGATGCTGCACGAGTTGGCGGTTACGCGCGGTGATGACAGCGGCGCTGGTGCAGACGATCCAGGCAGCGGCCTGCATGGAGGTTCCTGGCAAGCCGGGGCGGCCTGCAGCGAGGGCGATGCCGGTCGCGGAACCGATAAAGACGGAGACGACGTAGAGGCGGCCGAGGACGCGATGGAACTTCAAATGACGCTGGCGAAGGCGCGACGAGAACTGTATCGGACCGGCCAGCAGGGCGATGACGCCGGCGAGTGTATGAGGTATCAGTAGATGGCGGTCGGCGATGACCTGCAGGCGGTAGGCGTGGTACATCGCGTAATCGGTAAGGAGAAGAGCTTCTGAAGTGATGAAAACAAAGAGCGTAGTGAGACCAAGGGCGATCCACAAAACGGTTTTGAGTCTGGAAGGGCCGGAACTGGGCGTGCGCAGGGTGAAAGATGCCATTATTCGCTTCTTAGATGGAAAGACGAAATGAGGCTACGAAGAAGACGAGGGGTGCAAGAAATTTCATATGGATACAAATAGTGTCTCACAGCCGACGTCCATCAGGCACGACGGGTGCAGCCTGTGGCTCACTTTGCAAGCATGAGTGGTAACCCGAAGGAGATGGTTTTGTCGCTCTCCGCGCTTACCGTCTTTGGGTGCCGGTGAGGAGTATGCGGACGATGTGTCACGTAGCAGCGTGGTGTTCGCGCCTCCTACCTGTGTACCTATTGCCCGAATCCCCTGATCCATCTGGCGGTTCCGGAGCCTGCCCGATGGAAACCACCTATGAGTTGAAAATGATCTGTTGCGCTTTCGACGAGGACCACATACGAATTGCGCCCTGCATTGGTCAAGTCGTATGTGAGCGCCGTCACATCGTCATACCCTACGAAATGGAACTATAGCTAAGTGCGGCTCTGGGGGATATGTGCCTTGGCTGAACTGACGACATCCGAATCCAATTTAATGAAGAACTCGCCGATTCGGTCCTCGCAGATCGCGTCATACCGCGACGCAAGCGAAGTGCGCGCCATGCGATTTGCTATGCGGATCTCGGTCGCCTTCGGTGTCATCATGTTGGTCGGCAAGACGGCCGCGTATTTCATGACAGGTTCGGCGGCCATCCTGTCCGATGCAGCAGAGTCGATCCACGTCGTCGCCGTGGCGTTCGCGGCATTCAGTCTGCGCCTTAGCACGAAACCGGCAGCGCCTAAATTCCTCTACGGCTACGAACGCATCACGTTCTTCTCCGCCGGATTTGAAGGGGCAATGATCGTGCTGGCCGCCATCTTCATCCTGTACGCCGCTATCGAAAAATGGTTAACGGGCCTGCAATTGGACAACTTGGGCCCGGGCATTCTCCTGGTGCTGGCGGCAGGTGTCCTTAATGCCGGATTGGGCTGGTACCTGATACGCGCGGGGCGGCGCAACCACTCCCTCATTCTCGAGGCGAATGGCAAGCACGTGCTCACCGACGGTTGGACCAGCTTCGGCGTGTACGACCCGCACTACGGCGCCATGCTCTCGACGCGCTTTTACCAGAGCAAGCCGCCAACAATTTTGGACGTGCCCGTCGGCATGCGCAGCTCGCAGTTTGGACGCCGAAGAAAAGCTTCTGCAAGATACTGTCGTCCAATACCAGAATGCACTGGAGTTGAATGAGGCGCTCTATCAGGGAGGACTCGTCTCCGAAGTGTTCGTTCAGGAGGCGAAAACTCAATTGGAAACAACCCGCGCTCAAGCGATCGACGTCGGTGTGGCCCGCGCGCAGTTTGAACATGCCGTCGCTGTCTTGATTGGCAAACCGCCGGCCGAGTTCACGCTGCCGCCCTTGCCGCTGACCGCTCCTCCGCCCCTCGTCCCAGTCGGCCTGCCTTCTGAGTTGCTGGAGAGACGGCCCGACATTGCTGCTGCCGAGCGACAAATGGCCTCGGCCAACGCGCAGATCGGCGTCGCCAAAGCGGCCTACTATCCGGTGATTGGTTTGACGGCTTCCGGCGGGTTTGAAAGCGGCAGCATCACCTCATTGCTGCAAGGTCCCAGCGGTTGGTGGGCCGTTGGAGCATCGGCGCTCCAAACTGTCTTTGACGCAGGGCGCCGCCGCGCCGTCACCGATCAGGCGATACAGGGTTACGATTCCTCCGTCGCATCGTATCGTCAGACTGTGCTATCGGCGTTTCAACAGGTGGAAGACAATCTCGCGGCATTGCGAATACTGGAAGAAGAGGCGAAAGTTCAGAACGCGGCAGTGCAGGCTTCGCAGAGTTCGCTCGATCTCTCACTCATCAGGTACAAAGGCGGTGTTACCAGCTACCTTGAGGTGACCACCGCTCAAAGTGCGGCCTTAGGAAATCAAGTGACCGCGGTTAACCTTTTGGGCCGCCGCCTTGCCAACACCGTAATCCTGATCCAGGCCCTGGGAGGTGGCTGGGATCGATCCGAATTGCCAGAACGGCCGGAATGCTGCGGTAAATTGGCCAGCAACACGAGCCCTAACTGATCTGTCACGTAGGGAGGTCACAAGGCCATGCGCAATCGCAATCGAACCATCGAAGTATTGCTGCTCGGGATTCTGACCGGTGCTGCCGTGCTGTTTTCAGCCAAGGGAGAGCCTCTGAAAGCCAATGCAGAGCTTGCAACCAACTCAACCTCACCGGGCCAGATGCCCCCAGACTTCGACGCGGAGGTCGCCAGAGTTGTTGCTGAGCTCGATCAAATTGAAGCCGACACGTTGCGCCAGATGGACAAAACCACGCTCGATCGTCAAGGACAGATCCACACCTTGGGCAAGTTGATGCTGTTCGACAAGCATCTCTCGGTCAGTCAGAACGAGGCATGCAGTTTCTGCCACACCCCGGAGACCGGATTCACCGGCCCGATTCAATCGTTGAATCTGAGCACGGTATCGTATCCGGGGTCGGTGAGAACGCGATTCAGCCAGCGAAAGCCGCAGAGTTACATGTACGCGACCTTCGCGCCTGTGCTCCATTACAACGACCTGCAAGGTGATTTCGTGGGTGGAAATTTCTGGGACATGCGCGCCAGCGGATATCGTTTGCAGAGTCCGAGCGCCGAACAAGCCCAGGGGCCTCCGACAAACCCGGTGGAAATGGGCCTACCTGACTCAACATGTCTTGCTTACAGGCTCTCCAAGGCTCCCTACCGAAAGCTATTCGAAACGGTGTGGGGATCCGATTCGTTTGCCATTCACTGGCCGGCAGATGTCGAAAAGGTCTGTGCGACGTCCGGTCCTCCGCCAAGCGAGGATTCGTACCCCGTTCATCTCAGCGCGGCCGACCGCCAGCGTGCTGACCACATCTACGACGGCTTCGGCCTGGCGGTTGCCGCCTACGAAGCTTCGCCGGAGGTGAGTCCGTTCACTTCAAAGTACGACAACGTGCAAGCTGGCACAGACAAGTTCACCCCACAAGAGGAGCGGGGATACGCGCTGTTTCGCGGTAAGGCACGATGCAACGAGTGTCACCGTGATGGCGGCCCTGGCGAAGAGCCACTATTCACCGACTTCACCGCCAGCAATCTCGGAGTGCCCAGGAATTCGGCCCTGCAGTATTACTTCGAAGGCGCGCCTGACAAGCGTGGCTACGGTGCGAACCCAGCAGGGTCAGCCTATGTCGACACAGGCGTCGGATCGTTTCTGCGTACGCTGCAGAGCGATAGCGGCCAATTGAATCCGGACTCACACTGGATCGATCTGGCTCCGAAATTCGATGCCAAGTTTCAGGTACCCACCCTGCGCAACGTCGACATGCGCCCGACACCGGACTTTGTGAAGGCCTACATGCACAACGGTTACTTCAAGAACCTCAAAGAGGTGGGCCATTTCTACAACACCCGCGACGTGCTACCGAAATGCAAGGCAGGCGATCCGGGCGAAAAAGTGACGTGCTGGCCGCCGCCCGAAGATCCTACCAATCTCAACAAGAAGCAGCTCGGCAATCTTAAGTTGACCGAACAGGAAGAGAATGACCTCGTCGCATTCCTGAAAACCTTGACCGATGGCTACAAGGTTCCCGGCCCGCGAGCAGCAAAACAGGTAGCAAATCAGGAAGCACTGCAAAAAGCAATTCTTCGCGGATGGCTGGTCGAGGAAATTCCCGTTGGCAACGAGGACTCACTTCTGTCGGCGAAACAACATCCGCGTGAACAGGAGACATCGTCCTTGCGAGACTTCAATAGCTTGTCCCAAAAAGAAATCCTCGCCCTTGTCATTTCGCTGGAGGAAGAGGACGAACGCATTTACTCGGATTATGGCGAGAGCCTGAGGGGAAATTTTCCCGGCACCGCACGGGTATTTGAAGAAATGCGCCAGGAAGAGATTGGGCATCGTCGCCGGTTGATCGAGTTGTACAAACGGAAGTTTGGCGAGCACATTCCGCTTGTCCGCCGCCAGGATGTGCGCGGATTGTGCAGCGCAAGCCGATCTGGCTGAACACGCCGCTACGGCTGGAGCAGATCCGTGGCCAAGTCAGTGCGATGGAAGTGGAGACTCGGCGGTTCTATGAGCAGGCAGCGGCACGCGCTCAAGACGCGAGCATTCGGCAGCTGCTTGACGACTTGGCAGGAGAGGAGTCAACCCTCGTCGAGCGCGCCGCTGAGCTGGAGAAAACCGAGCTCAAACCGGAGGTCAGCGAGGAGGAAGACAAGGCCAAGCGACGGCTCTTCGTCTTGCAGATCGTGCAGCCGGGGCTCGCGGGACTGATGGACGGTTCGGTTTCGACGCTCGCGCCCTTCTTCGCGGCTGCGTTTGCTACGAAGAACACCTGGGACGCCTTTGCTGTCGGCCTCGCCGCATCGCTCGGGGCGGGCATAAGCATGGGTTTTGCCGAGGCGTTGTCCGACGACGGCAGCCTCACTGGCCGCGGTACTCCGTGGATTCGCGGCCTCATCCACTTTCAAATAATTGCGTCTTTTCCGTTAAGTAGCACTGGCTTGGCGCGACTGACCTGCGACGAGCGAAGAAACATCTGCCTCCGGATGGCGCTTCTTCGTCGATAGTATCTGCTTTACCAAGTCAGCAATCTCGTGCTGCTTGCTCTGATCAGCAATCACCAGGGGCAGCTTCTTGACGTGGGTCAGTTTAACTTGGGGAACATCCTGCCCGATTCTTTGACGAGTGCGTTGTATGAGCTTTCGATATATAGGGAATTCACGATACCGAGTACATAGTAAATATCTAGTATCTTCCTGTGGGTTGCTTTGATACAAGCGCATTGAATGGCATTACGAAACCAGCGGCGCTCCGTATCGATCGTGGCCCGTAGGGAGGATGCGGTCTGCCGCCGTAGTATCTTGGGAGATTCGTAAAACGCAGTTCTTGTAAAGCCAACGCTCTCATTGGCCTTAAGGACGCTATGGTAGTCGAGATTGAAGAATTCGTCTGTGTCGGACCTGCTCTGCCGCCCAAATAAAGCGTGTTCTCTATTGCACAGAAATGCTTTCACCCAGCTTCTACGATTAGAAGCTGGAGGAGAAAAGAAAATGTTGAAACGTATTCTGATCGCCACAACGCTCGTTCTGCTTGTGACGCTAACTGCTGTCGCCTCGGACCGCGAGGATGATGTTACTCGCACTGACAAAGCTACCCAGGTGTTCAAGGAAATCATGAACGCCCCGGATCGTGGCATCCCTCAGGATCTACTGGAATCGGCGAAATGTATTGCCATCATTCCAGGAGACGTGAAGTTCGCCTTTATCTTCGGCGGCAACTACGGCCGGGGACTGGCAACCTGTCGCACTGGGCATGGCTGGAGCGCTCCCATGTTTTTGGCTATTGACGGAGGGAGCGTGGGTTACCAGATCGGGGGCTCTTCCACCGACATTGTGCTGCTCTTTATGAACGATCGCGCGTTGCAAAGCCTGCTTGGCGACAAATTCAAGCTGGGAGCCGACGCCTCAGTAGCAGCTGGACCGGTGGGCCGCAACGCCTCCGCGGGCACCGACCTTAAATTGAATGCGGAGATTCTGTCTTATTCGCGCAGCAAAGGCGTTTTCGCTGGGGTGAGCCTGAACGGCGCTGTCGTGCAAGCCGACAAAAGTGGAGACGAAGCCATGTATGGTAACGAAGTAAACCGCCATGAAATTCTGGACGGCAAAGTTGCTGTTCCAGCCTCGGCGCGAGCGCTGCTGGACGAGATCGGTGGCTATGCCCAGGAAGCCAAAGCTAGATAGTCGACGCCAAGCGACGGAGCTCTAAATTGCTCCTAGCTTACGTTGTGATGCATCGGGTGAGAGCCGGACGTGACAGCACACTTTGCAGGCCTCCACTAAATTTGCAGGCTTCCCCTAAGGAGGTCTGCGATTGAAATGGTTCGGGCGACTGCTCATTCAGTGCAACCGCCCGATCCCGGCTCCTCAGTCCAGATCGAACGGACTTTGCTCGCTAGAGCTAGCACGGTCGAGCCATTGACAAGAGGTTATCGAGATGAAAACAAACAGATCATTTCCGGCTTTAATATTCGTTGTGGTTCTCGGCATTGGCGCAGCATCGGCGTTTGCCATGCATAGGGCGTCAGCTGACTTCGCAGCCTTAGCGACTCTAGCCGGTGCTGTCGTGTTTGCCTTCGCCATTTCTTCCGCGGTTCAGGTTGCGGATCAATGGAGCAAGGCGGTTGTCCTGCGGTTAGGAAAGTTCCGCTCCCTTGAGGGACCGGGACTGTTTCTAATTGTTCCACTCATCGAAACCATTCCTTACTGGCTCGACATCCGCGTGCTCACCAGCTCTTTCAAGGCCGAAAAGACTCTCACGAAAGATACGGTGCCTGTAGATGTGGATGCAGTATTGTTCTGGAAGATTGTGGATCCCAAGAAAGCGGCCCTGGATGTGGCCGACTATCAAAGCGCGATAAGTTGGGCCTCACAAACTGCTCTGCGCGATGTCATCGGCAAGACCATGCTCTCGGACATGCTCGAAGGAAGAGACAAAATTAGTAATTCGCTGCAGAAGATTATCGATGAGCGGACCGAACCATGGGGCATCAATGTCATCTCGGTAGAGGTCAAGGATGTGTTGATACCACCGGCATTGGAAGATGCGATGTCGATGCAAGCCCAAGCCGAGCGCGAACGTCAGGCGCGGGTGATTTTGGGAGATTCAGAGCGCCAGGTGGCAGAGAAGTTTGGCGAAGCGGCAAAGACCTACGCCAACGATCCTGTCGCATTACACCTGAGAGCAATGAACATGCTGTATGAAGGTTTGAAGGCGAACTCTACTATCGTGATTGTGCCCAGCACTGCGGTCGAAACGATGCAACTGGGTGGCCTTGCCGGGATGACAGCGCTCACCATGGGACTGGGACAGGAACGCGCGAACAAAGAAAAACAGAAGGAAAGCGAACTCGACAGCAAAAATGGCAACAAGCAACTGGCTTCTGTTTAGCGTCAGTGTAGGCTGCGCCAGAAACGGCTGACCTAACCAAAGTTATTCGGAAGGGTCTTTCTGACGTGTTGCCTTTACACCCGACAGGATTCCGATACCCAAAAGCACGGCCGCGCCGACCACAATCCAATGCGTGGGCACGTGCGCTAGGTGAGCGCCGTAGATTAGTCCGGCGATCACGATTGCGAACCCGGCTGAGTAGAGTCCAAATGACATTACGTCTCCTTTTCGGTTCGACAGTGCGGTCTTCGTTTGCGAATTCAGGTTGCCCGCTGGCCGTTCGTCGCAGTTTTCGTTCGAGTTCGTGCTAGCTGGCTTGCCCAAAGCCACCGGTGTATGGCCGCACCGCGCGGTCTCGAAGCATCTGTTAGTCTAACGGCTAACCCGACGTCACCGAATCCGGCGAACGCTGTAGTCCTCCGACGAAACGCCCCTACTGTGACGAACTGGCTTTCTGGTCCTTGACCTGTAGATCGTTCACAACCTGCTTTACATTGGGTACGTTAGTAGCCACCAAGCCGGCTTGGTCGCGCTTTGATTGCGAGTTGACTTCCCCAGTCAACGTGACCACATTGCTCTTCACTTCGTACTTCACGTCGTCATGCATGTTGTTCTGAATCAGCGCAGCGTCAAGATTCTTCTCAATGCCGTCATCCAGATCAGAGTTCACAGCCTTGGCATCCTTTTCTATGCCTACCGGAATCACGGCAATCTGGTCGGCGACAACCTGGCCAGGCGCTAGAGAGGTGGCCAGGGATTCGGCTTGTGACTTGTCGTTCTCGCTGGCGACTTGTCCGCCCAAGGTCACGACTCCCTTGTCGCGGTCCTGGCTGACCGAGACATTTTTGAGGCCCGCCTGATCGAGCGACTTGCGAATATTGTCGGAAACCTCGGGCGACTTCGTGCTGGTATGTGAGCATCCGGCCAGAATCGCGAGCGCGAGCAGCGCGAGTGTAGCTACTGACAATCTGAGCTTTTTCATGTTTCTCCGTTCAATGAATTCGAGATGCGTTCTTGCCGGTTCCCTTGGCCAACTCCGGCCCGACCCTCTCGAAGCTAGCAGCTAAGGAGTCCTATATCTGGTCAATACTGCTCGGTTCGTGGTTGTTACTCTGAGGACATACGGAAATATGAAGGAAGAACCCCATAAACATGCAGTAAGCAAAGTGGTCTTTCATTGCTCAGACGTTGACGAACCTGGGGTGCGAGAGTTTTGAAGCAACGGCGTCACATATCAGCAGTGCAGCGGCAGTTACTATCAGCTGCAGTTTTCCGGCGGCAACCCGACCTACGTTGTAGTCATCCAGCCGTAGTTTAGTGGCAGATGACGTCGAGCTTGCGGGGCCTCAAAGTTTCCCCAGCGGCAGCAAATGGCCCATCCTGGGTACGGATGGCCTTTTTGTATCCCCCAATAGTGGTAGGGCGGATATTTTTCCTTTGAAAAAATTTGCTTGACGTCATTACGAGCCAGCTAGTACTAATGCTGGGCGGTAACCACACGGAGGTGACTCGACGTCACAACGAGCGGTTACGTTTGCAGGACGTAAAGTACCGGGCTCTGGCACCCGGAAAATCTTCGTCGGAGACACATATGAATCGCCGCCCACTTCGTCGCATAGTTGCGCTCGTTCTCTCTACTTTGGCCATCACCCTCTCTCTATCGGCCTTCGCCAGCGCCCAGCGGACAGACCGCACCAGCAAACAAGCGCCGACGCTGATCGCAGACAAGATCAGCTATATGCCGGGCGAGACAATTGTCTTTAGCGGCAGCAGTTGGACCCCGAGAGAAGGGGTCACGATCGTCATCAAGACAGGTTCGGCGGGCATAGTAGCCACCGTTCAGGGCAGCGCCGACGAAAATGGCATCTTGAACATCTCTGCAACGATGCCGAAATTGTCCTCATCGAGCAGCTCGAACGCAGGGGGCAAGGTCCAGACTACGATCTTGACGGCTACCGCCATAGGCAGTTCGGGAGCATCGATCTACACCCAGTTTACTGACGGCCACGCTCCGACCGATGCCGAGCGTCTCATCAGCGAGGAAGAATATTGGAACCACCGGCTGACGTATCCGACAGGCCGCTACTCGCCTGCCTGGACGCGTAAGGCTGCCGAACAGGACCTTGCGATTACGCGCGGGGTGCCGGCGGGGCGCAAGGGCGCGAATGTCCATACCGCGCTCGGTGCCAACGGTGTAACCACAGGTTCCGACAATGGGATCCTCAATCCCACGGCCTTCGTGGCCCTTGGGCCGATGCCCGAGCACATGACCGGTTGTTCCGGCTGTTATGACTACGGAGTCACCGAGGGACGCGTCAACGCCATCGTGATTGATCCGACCACGACCACGAACGGCAGCATCGTCGCCTATATGGGCAGTGTCGGCGGCGGCGTCTGGAAGACAAGCAACTGCTGCACCACGAGCACCACGTGGAGCGTTACCACTGACAGCCCACTCATCTCAACAACAAGCATCGACACGCTGGCCATCGATCCCAACAATCACAACATTATCTACGCGGGAACGGGCGATCTGAATTATGGCTCGTTCTCCATGGGCAGCCAAGGCATCCTTATGTCGACCGACGCTGGCAACAGCTGGACTGTTCTCGGCGCCAACGTTTTTGGCCCGGAGTACACAGAGCCGCCAGGCAACTACCCACAGTACGACGCGGTCGGCAAAGTTCGCGTCGATCCCAATAACAGCAACAACATCGTAGCCGGAACCAAGAAGGGCCTTTGGTTCTCCTATGACCAAGGCGTGACCTGGGCCAATTGCCTTACCAACAGCTACACCAGCCAGCGTCAGGACATCACCGGGCTGGAGCTCACTGACATGGGCGGCGGCGTCACCCGCATTCTGGCGGCCGTGGGCGTGCGTGGTTTCCCCACCTATGTGCAGTATGATCTCGGGCTCAATGGCGCCAACGGCGTCTACATGGGCACCATGCAATCCAGCGGCTGCCCCAGCTTTACGTCCATTGCGAGCAACTCCAACGGCTTCGTTTTTGGCAGCCAGGTGACCGGCAGCCCGTACACTACGGGCGCACTGATGAATGCTGGCAGCGGCGTTCCCTGCAACTATCCGTACCAAACCGCTGGCAACGCGACCTATTGCGGCAACGGACCCGCCGGTGGCACTACCACGAACGGTGGAACGGTCAACAACCTTGGCCGTCTCGACATTGGCGTGGCACCCAGCGATCCCCAAACCATCTACGTGCAAGCGCAGTCCATCAACTGGAATAACAACAGCAATTGCGGCAACACCAACGGCTGCCAGCTCGGCGCCTGGGTTAGTCAAAACGGCGGCGCGAGTTGGACCTTTATGGCGGGCTCGGCCGGCGGCTCGCTCCTGGGTTGCGCAAGCTCCGGTGTAGGCTCGTCCGGCAGTGCCGACTATCCGCAGAACTGGTACGACCAGGGCGTGATCGTCGATCCCAATAATCCAAATCGTGTCTTCTTCGATACGTTCGAAGTCTTTCTGGCCAGCAGCACTGGCACCGCCTGGTACGACCTCACGTGCGGATACAACGGCACCAGCGTGAGCAACCACGTGGTGCACGTGGATCAGCATGCTCTTGCTTTTGCTCACGGCTCGTCTGACATCCTTATGGTGGGCAACGACGGTGGTGTTCACGGCACGCTGAATGCCAGTGTCGCGGCACTCAACACAGCCCGCCCGACGTGGATGAACCTCGATACTGGCATCAATGCCATCGAGTTCTACTCCGGCGACATCAGCGGCAACTTTGCCACCTCGGCGAATCCCTCCGCCGTGGGCGGCGCTCAAGACAACGGGCCCAGCTCAGCGATGTTTTCCGGCTCCCCGACCCAAGCGGTGCAGTGGCAGATGGGCCTGGGCGGTGATGGCTTCTCCGGGTTGATCGATCCGATGGGCACGGGTTCGACCCAGGCTCAAGGCACAATCACATTGACAGCAGGTGGCGCGAGCGCCGGTCAGCAGTTCCAGATCGGTTCGCAGGTCTTCACTTTCGTCACCTCGGGGAGTGGCACCGGCCAAGTCGTGTTGAGCACGAGCACCACGACGGAAGGCAACAACATCGTTACCGCGATCAACCGGGACATCCCGACCTTGGTCACGGCGGCGCGGAGCGGCGCTACGGTGGTCGTCACCGCAGTCACGGGCGGCAGCAGCGGCAACTCAATTGTCTTTACAAACATCAATGCTGCGAACTTCTCCATGAACGGTGGAGGCTTCCTCGGCGGCACCACGCTCGGTGACGACACCGGCAGTCTTCGCTACTGGGAAGGCAACAACAGCGGTGGCTTCAGCCGGTGCATTCACAACTGCACCTTGCCAGGCGCGACCTGGTCATCTTGGAGAGGCAGCTGGACTAGCGACACACAGTCTTTCGTCCTGCCCGTCAACCTCTTCCACGGTGGCATAGCAGGAGGCGATGACTGCCCAACTGCGGGCACGACCTCCGGCTGCGGACATCTGCTGGCCGGCACCACTCGCGTTTGGGAAACGGTCAGCGGCACCTCGTCGACCTTCTCTACCAGCCAGTGGTACGTCACCAATAACCCAATCACGGGGAATCTGACCAAAGGCACTTTGGGCAATCGCTCGTATATCAACCAGGTCAAGTACTCTCCGAAGTACCAGAGCGTCGCCATCGTCGCGACCAACGATGGTAACGTGCAGATGGGCTTCAATCTGGGTACCGGCGTGCAAGCACAAGCCACCTGGGTGGACGTCACCGGCGGCAACGCCATTCTGCCCAACCGTCCGATTCAAGGCATCGCCTTGGATCCCAGCGCTCCGGCGCCGGGCACCCCAACCGGATACGCTGCTGTCGGCGGCTTCAACAACAACACTCCCAGTACTCCTGGCCATGTGTTCCGCGTGGTCTGCACCATGACCTCAACCCCCTGCGATGGCTTCACCTGGACCGACAGGACCGGCAACCTGCCCGACATCCCGGTCGATTCCATCATCGTCAATCCGAATTTCCCCCAGCAGGTCTTCGCTGGCTCCGACTTCGGGCTGTACTACACCGACGACATCACCGCCAATCCGCCGGTGTGGAACCGCTTCAACAACGGCCTGCCCAACGTCATGATTTGGGACATGTCAGTTGATCGTGGCGCCACCACCCTGGCATTGTGGACCCGCAGCCGCGGCGCTTATGCCTGGCCGCTGCCCACCGGTCCGGAGAATCCGCTCCCGACCAGCGTGAACGTACCTACTGCCAGCGGTGTCTACGGCGGAACCGCCACGTTATCGGCCGTGCTGACCTCCGGTGGCAATCCGGTGAGCGGCAGAACCATAGCCTTCACCCTGAACAGCAATCCCGTGGGCAGCGCTACGACCAATGGCGCTGGCACGGCAACTCTGTCCGGTGTGAGCCTGGCGGGAATCAACGCGGGCAGCTATCCCGCCGCGGTACAGGCCAGCTTTGCCGGCGACTCCCTCTATGCTGCCAGCAGTGGCACCGGTACGCTTAACGTCTCTCCGCTGGACGTCAGCGCCTCGGTTGGCATCGCTAAAGGTGGAATAGGTCTCAACCTGGTCACTGGCCGCTTCGCACAAACAGTAACTTTGACCAACAACTCCGGTTCCACGATCCCCGGCCCGATTTCGCTGGTGATCGACAACCTGACCAGCAACGCAACGGTGTACGGCGCCAGCGGAACCACCGATTTTCTGGCGCGGCCCATCAGCCCGTACGTGAACTACACTGGCAATCTGGGACCAGGCCAGAAGGTCTCGATCACGCTACAGTTCACGAATCCGAGCAAAGGCTACATTGGTTATACGACTCGGGTGCTGGCGGGTCATGGGGCGCGATAAGGGAAACGCAAATTACGCCAGCGCCCGGCCAGTCCGCGGCGCTGGCGACCCACAACGGGAGACAACTGCAACAACGGGAGATAACTGAATGAAGCGCTTCGGTAAATTGGGAATTCTGGCGGCAATGCTAATCGTTTTTGCGGCCATGCCGGCGGTGGCTGCTAACTCCACCTACCTCGTCACCGTCACCTCCGGTCTGACCGGCACACAAGGCTTGGGATTCGCCCTGGTCGCTGGCGATGACTTGCCGGGGAATAACAGTGTGTTCCTGTCCGGCTTTAATTTCTACGGTGGCTCCGGCCCGGACGTGGGCACCGACAGTTGCTCCGGCGGCTGCAGCGGGAACCTGTCCGGCGCGGTGTCGCTCACCGAGGATGGCAGCTTCGTCTCGCTGTTCACCCAGAACTTTGATCCGACGTACTTTTCGATGCTCGTGACCCTCACCAACAATGCCCCCAACGACGGAAACCCCTCACCGACTCCGGCCGAATTTCAGATGTTTCTGTGTACGGCCGATTTCAGTTCCTGCTACGGCAGTAACCAGGTGACAGGCGCGCTCGTGACCGTGGACCTCACCGGCGCTCCGCTGAGCTTCAATACCTACGGCGACGGGACTGTAGGCGTGAACGTGTCCCTTGCGCCAGAGCCGGGCAGCATCGTTCTGCTGAGCAGCGGCTTGGTAGGTCTAGCGGGATTGTGGCGGAAACGCAGCCACAAATAGAACGAAATCCCTCATTCCTCATCCTACAGCGCCGCGGCTCGCAACCGCGGCGCTCTCACATTGGGATTGCAGTCCCTTCGACAACGAACGTTTCCTTCGCAAGGCCTACAATGATCTCCTGAGTGGGCTGCGAGGCTCTGACCCGGCCAAATGAACCGCGGCGAGATACGGACGGGCGCCCCGTCGTTACCGGGCAAGCGATCTTTCGAGGAGATGGTGAGATGCGATTCGTGGCACTAGTTCTGATCATCGCGAGCATCGGTCTAGCCTGCGCTGGCCAAATGAAGGATTCGCGTCCGGCGCAATCTAGCCCGGCTGGTCCAGCCAAGGCGGTTCCGAACGGCGTTTGGGGCGGCGAGCAAATCCGCATGGACGTAAACGACAGCGGCGCAGACATCGAGTTTGGCTGTGCGAGGGGAACTATCTCGCAACGGTTGGTGCTCGACGCTCAGGGGCGCTTCAAGCTCCAGGGTACATATAAAGCGGAGACGCCCGCGCCTGCTGCAGAGGGTGGCGGCTCAACCGGTTCAGGGGTAACGGCGACCTATACGGGGGTCCTCAACGGGTCGAGCTTGCGGCTCGAGGTTTCCATCGAGGGGCAGGACATGCCGAGGACCTTTGATCTGGTGCAGGGAGATCAGGGTCGTCTTGCGAAGTGCGCCTAATTGGATCGAGGCGAAGATACGGCCGAGTTCGGCTGTCAGATTATCAACATTCAAACCCGGGTTCGATTCCCGGTAGCGCCACCAAGCAGTTCCGCCGATACAAGCCGAATTTGAATGATTGCGGTGACTCTGAGGGCCCTCGCCCGTTGGTTATTTTTCGCAACGCCTCTCGACATGCCATACTCCCCCCAGGGAATGATTTCATATGAATGTTCTGGTCCTCAACGCCGGCAGTTCCAGCCTTAAGTTTCAAATCATTGCAACTGACCTCGAGCGCATCCAGCAGTATAAGGATGAGCGTCTCTGCCGGGGCGAGATTGAACGTGCCGGGGGCGAGGCGATCATCACCTTCCAGAAGGGCAACGAGGCCAAGCGCAAGTTCACCGCCTCGCTGCGTGATATCCCGGCGGCACTCGACTACCTGGTGCGCTACATCGCTTCGGACCAATCCGGGGTGACGCAAATTCGCAGCACCGCCGACATCAATGCCGTCGGCCATCGCGTCGTCCATGGCGGTGAGGCGTTCAGCGAATCGGCACTCATCGACGACAAGGTGCTGCAGGGCATCGAAAACTGCATCGATCTCGCACCGCTGCACAATCCGAACAACATCAAGGGAATCTTGGCGGCGCGTGAGTTATTCGGCAAAGACACGCCGCAGGTCGCGGTGTTCGACACGGCGTTCCACCACTCGATTCCCGATCAAGCGTACCTCTACGCGATTCCGTACCATCTTTACCGGAGATATCGCATCCGGCGCTACGGTTTTCACGGCACCTCACACCGCTATGTCGCTTTTCGCTATCGTGCACTACGAGGACTGACGCGCGAGCAGACGAATATCATCACGCTTCATCTTGGGAACGGGTGTTCCGCCGCGGCAATCAAGGGCGGGAATTCGGTTGACACATCCATGGGCATGACGCCACTCGAGGGGCTTGTGATGGGCACGCGTTCGGGAGATCTCGATCCGGCGGTCACCGGCCTGATCGCCACCAAGGAAGGAATGTCGCCGTCGGAAGTGGACACGCTGCTGAATACGCAGTCCGGCTTGTTGGGAATTTCCGGTTTGACGAATGACATGCGTGAACTGCTGGCGGAGTTAAGAGACCACGACGATCGCCGCGTGGGACTTGCGGTGGAGGTTTTCTGCTACCGCGCGCGCAAGTATATCGGAGCTTATCTCGCGGCCATGGGTGGTGCCGACGCCGTGGTTTTCACCGGCGGGATCGGTGAGAACTCCCCGGAAATCCGCGCTCGCATCTGCGAGTCGCTGGAGTGGGCCGGTCTGAAGATCGATGATGCTTGCAACCAGCAGATGGTAGGCCATGAAGGCCTCATCAGCACGGACGATTCCAAGCTGCTGGCCTATGCGATCCCCACGGATGAAGAGCTGTTGATCGCCCGCGATACGGTGAGGGTGATTCTGGGGCAGCCGCATCCGTCGTGAGGGCGCGGCGCGCGTCCGACCAAGTTGTGATTGATGGAAATCAAAAAACCAACCCGGGCAACAGCAGCCCGGGTGAGGCACCCTGCGATCTGGTTAAGGTCGCTTGCTATGTTGCCGTTGACCGTTTCGATAGTGGCGACTCCTGAAAGTGCCGAAATCTCACGGCGTGATCTTCCAAACGGTTCCTCCCTGTTCTCCTTGGTTGACGGTTCCACCGCGCGAGGTCGTGCCGTATAGGTTTCCGTTGGCGTCGACGGTCACGCTCCCGTAGAGTAGAGCGCCGTCAGTCCAGCCCGTGCTACAAAAATCATGGAGCGAATTGAAGGTCCAGCCATTCGTTCCTGGCGTCAGTTGGAAAACGGAACCACGTCCACAGGCGCCGTCTTGCAGGGTTGTTCCGTAGAGGTTGCCCGCCGCATCCAACGTCAGGCTGCCGTAAGGACCATCTGGAAAAGACGGATTGCTGGGGAAGGTATAAATCACGCTAATCGCCCAGTTGGTTGTCACCTTGAAGATGACTCCGCAGCCGGAGGGATCCCATCCGTCGCAATAGGGAATACCGCCCCACACGGTGCTTCCGTAAAGATTACCGTTTCCATCAAAGGTGAGGCCGCTCGCGGGATTGGCCCCGTCGGCTCCGCCGGTAAAGGGGTGGTAGCTGTAGATCCAGCCGTTTGTAGATGAAGTCAACTCAAAGATCGTGCCACAAAATCCGGTCGCGCAGCTCCCGGCGCTGCCGCCAAACATTGTCGTACCCCAAAGATTCCCCGCGTTGTCGAAGACGACTCCACCATATGGCTCAGTCCCGCTGTACGCCTGTTGGAAGCTATAAAGAACGCTCTCAGTCCAGCCTTTGGTCGACGGAGTCAGTTTAAACACCACACCGCACCCCAGCCCGTCCCCGACGAAGCAATTGATGAGCTCCCCGCCGTTTACCGTTGTGCCATAGATATTGCCCGCTGGGTCGAACACCAAATCGCCGTACCCAGGGTTGGCTCCGTCCGTGCCCGTGAATTGGTGGAGGACCGTTACTGTCCAGCCGCATGGTGCACCGCCGGGAGGGCACCGTGAGGGCGGAGGCTTGAGGTTGAAAACAACCCCGCATCCCGGTGTATTGCCGTTATTGGCGTATCGATTGCAACTCAAATCCCCTCCATACATCGTCGTACCATAAAGAGTGCCATCCGGTCCGAAGATCACTCTGGAAACTGGACCGAATCCGTCAGGTCCGTTGAACCGGTAAAGCACGGTGAAAGTCCCGTTGGGTGATAGCCTAAAGACTGTGCCGCAGCCCCAGGCCGGATCGCAAATTCCTTGGCCTGGGAGGTGGCCGCCTCGCGAAGTGGTGCCGTACAGGTTTCCGGCTTTGTCCATCGTCAATCCAGCCAGTGGCCAAGTCCCGTTTTGAATTCCGTTTGGACCAAAGGAAAAGCTGTGAAGCACTTGCAGGGCCTGCGCCGCGGCCGACTGGCTCGAAACGGTCAGCACGAAAACAAGAATGATAGCTAAACCGATGGCTGTCGTGAGCGAAGGCTTGTTGGTTACGTGTCGAATACGAGATTGAGCGCGCATGGTTCACCTCCTCGCGATGAGACGAAATGAAACTGCCCGACACGACCTTGGTTGGGCATCGGAGGAAGAAACTTGGGCTCCGGAGCGATGCAGCGAGGGCAAGTTGGCAGGAGGCGAAACACCGAGTCTCCTCCGCCTGCCTGGCTATGTCAATTAAGCCTTTGGAGGCGCCGGTTGTCAGTGACAGGGAACACATGTCGGAGTGATTGTTTCGAGCGGCTGGCAAATGCCTTAGAGAGCTGAACAACGGGCGAAGCGCCAGGGGCACAGTGAGACACCCGGGCAACGGGCCAGTGCTTGCGCCCGAACGAAGCTGCGTGATGAGGGCTAAGAGCAGTTCTATCCGGTTTCCCTAGTACGGCCACACCCACGCGGCCGCATCCGGCTTGTCGATGCCGTACTCGTGCGCGTAATTGCGGCACTCAATCTGCTGGTTGAGGAAGCGCTCCTTGGCGTGTCCACCGATCCGCTGCAGGCGCGGCACTCGGTCGATCACGTCCATCGCCAGGCTGAAGCGGTCGATGTTGTTGTTGATCGCCAGCTCGAGCGGCGTGTTGATGTTCCCCTTTTCCTTGTAACCGCGCACGTGCATGTTGTCGTGGTTGTGACGCCGGTAGGCCAGCCGGTGAATCAGCCAGGGATACCCGTGGAAGTTAAAGATGATCGGCTTGTCTAATGTGAATAGCGAATCAAAATCCTTGTCAGGAAGCCCATGCGGGTGCTCGGTGCTGGGCTGCATCTTGAACAGGTCGATCACATTGATGAACCGGATCTTGATGTCGGGGAATTCTTCGCGCAACAGCATGGTCGCGGCCAGCGCCTCCTGTGTCGGAATGTCTCCGGCCGACGCCATCACAACGTCCGGCTCACCGCGTTCGTCATTGCTGGCCCAGTCCCAGATGCCGATACCTTTCGTGCAGTGCGTGATGGCGGCTTCCATGGTCATGTATTGCAGATGCATCTGCTTGTCGCACACGATCACGTTGACGTAGTTCTGGCTGCGCAGACAATGGTCAGCCACCGACAGCAGGGAATTCACATCCGGAGGCAGGTAGATGCGCGTCACATTGGCGCTCTTGTTCACCACCACGTCAAGAAAGCCGGGGTCCTGGTGGGTGAAACCGTTGTGGTCCTGCCGCCAAACAGTCGACGTAATCAGCAGATTCAGCGAAGCAATCGACTCGCGCCACGACAGATGGTTGCAGATTTCCAGCCACTTGGCATGCTGGTTGAACATGGAGTCGATGACATGCACGAACGACTCATAGGTGGAGAAGAACCCGTGCCGGCCAGTCAGCAAGTAGCCTTCGAGCATGCCTTCCATGGTGTGCTCGCTCAGCATCTCCATCACTCGCCCATCGGATGAAAGTTCACCGCCGTCGAGATCTTCGGGAAAGAACTCCTCGATCCAGAATTTCTTGCTGACCTCATAAATAGCGTCGAGTTTGTTCGACGTGTTCTCATCCGGTCCAAACACCCGGAAGTTGCTCATGTTCAGCTTCATCACATCGCGCAGAAAAACGCCCAGGGGACGCGTGTTCTCCGCCTGGACCACACCAGGCTTCTCAAGCTTCACGCCGTACTGGCGGAAATCGGGCAGACGCAGCGCTTTCTTTAGCCTTCCGCCGTTGGCGTGTGGATTAGCGCTCATCCGCCTCGTGCCGGTAGGCGCCAGTTCGCGGAACTCAGCCGCAAACTTGCCTTGTCCGTCAAAGAGTTCCTCGGGGCGCTGGGAGTGCATCCAGTTCTCCAGAATTCGCAACTGTTCCGGGTCCTTCTTCACATTGGGCAGCGGCACCTGATGGGCGCGCCAGAACCCTTCCAGACGGTGACCCTCGACTTCTGCCGGGGCGGTCCATCCCTTAGGCGAACGCAGCACGATCATCGGCCAGCGCGGACGGACAACCTTCCCGCTTCCTCGCGCCTGCTGTTGATGGTTCCTGATTTCCAGAACGCAATGCTCCACCGTCGCGGCCATCGCCTGATGCATGCTGGCGTGGTCCGAGCCTTCCACGAAATACGGCGTCCAGCCATAGCCGCGCAGCAGGGCTTCCAGTTCGTCATGCGAGATCCGCGCCGGCAAAGTTGGGTTGTTGATCTTGTAACCGTTGAGATGCAGGATCGGCAGTACGGCGCCGTCGCGCGCGGGACTCAAAAACTTGTTAACGTGCCACGATGTCGCCAGCGGACCAGTCTCTGATTCGCCGTCGCCCACCACCGCGGCCACAATCAACTCGGGGTTGTCATACGCCGCACCGCACGCATGCGACAGCACGTAACCCAGCTCGCCGCCTTCGTGAATTGACCCTGGCGTCTCAGGCGTGCAATGGCTGCCAATACCGCCCGGAAACGAAAACTGTTTGAAGAACTCGCGCAGGCCTTCAAAGTCCTCGCTCTTATCGGGATACACCTCGGAATACGTTCCCTCCAGGTAACCAGGGCCAAGCACCCCCGGCGCACCGTGTCCGGGGCCGGCCAGAAAGATCATGTCGAGATTGTATTTCTTGATCAGCCGGTTGAGATGCACATAGATAAAGGACAGTCCCGGGCTCGATCCCCAATGTCCAAGCAAGCGGTTCTTGATGTGCTCGGGTCGCAGCGGCTCCTTCAACAGAGGATTGTCCAGCAGATAAATCATTCCCAGGCTGAGAAAATTGCATGCCCGCCAGTAGGCGTCAGTCTTGCGCAATTCATCGGCACTCAGCGGCGCGCCGGCCACGCTCGATCGCGCCGTTCCATAAGCGCTCAGTGACTTGACCTCTGTATCGATTTCTGGAGCAACAGTTGCCATGAGTGCACCTCCGATACTCGCGTGGTAGATCTGCGCATGCGCAGGCCGCGAGCACACGAAATTCTTACACCTCAACGATTAACTATGCGGGTTAGACAGTCAACGGGGGTGGCGCGATTAATCACGTATTTTTAATCGCAGCGAGGGAAAATTGTCGATAGTCGCGCGCAACTTATCTGATGGGCCGGGGCGAGGTGGGGACGCAATTATCTACCACCTCGCCCATCGTTCCACGCAACCTCGATTGGGACGAGTATCGCGCTGTTGGTTTGACGAATCCGCCCGCTAGTCCGAGCGGTCAGGATGTTCAGTCCAATCGTCGTCGTCGATAGTTCTGGTACGCGACGGCCTCAGTTTGACGGCGGCGGTGCAGGCCACCTCGGCCGCCTCGCGCGCGAGTTCCAAGTTCTTGTACTCGTACTTGCCTTCGACATGAACCTTGACGCCCTTCGCCTTCTTAGGCTGGACCTCGTTTTCCTCGGTCA
Organism: uncultured Acidobacteriaceae bacterium; assembly: GCA_963837915.1. Taxonomy (GTDB): domain Bacteria; phylum Acidobacteriota; class Terriglobia; order Terriglobales; family Acidobacteriaceae; genus DASRAA01. The sequence continues at coordinate 139,696 of CAWIPZ010000063.1, read as the reverse complement.
TCGTAACGTGAACTACATAGGACATGGATGGTCTCCTGTATGAAAATACGAATTCGTTCTTGCCGGCCAACTAAAAACCTTCTTCAATTTCGTATCTGATCCAATAGTGTTCCGTCGGGGCCAAGCAGCGAAATACTGACTGCGGGTGCGCCGAACGCATGGGTCGAGCAACTCAGGCATGGGTCATAAGCACGCACCACGGCAGAGACTCGGTTCAGCATCCCCTCTTCGAGTCGGTCTCCTTTAACAAAGTGCTCGCTGACCTGGCGGACGCTGTTTCCGATGGCGATATTATTGTGGCCCGTAGCCACGATCAGGTTTGCCCAGACGATCGCGCCATTCTCATCAACCTTGTAATGGTGAATCAGCGTACCGCGCGGTGCTTCGATAATGCCGACGCCTTCCAGAGCGTTCACACTAGCATTGGCACGAACATGGCGGTCGAGTATCTCGGGCAACGTCAGAAGCGCCTTCATCCGCTCGAGCGCATACAACACCTCGATGAGCCGCGCATAGTGGTAGAGGAATGCGCTATGAGGCACGCGTCCAAAGCGCTGGCGGAACTCCTGTAATTCACCGTCGGCCAGTGGGGTGCCACAAGCCTCGACCACGTTCATTCGGCCCAGTGGTCCGACGCGGTAGCTGCCCTGCGGAAAGCCCAGCGGTTTGTAGTACGGCGCCTTGAGATATGACTCCGCCAGTGTGGCCTCGCCAATATATTCCGCATAGTTTTCGGCGGGAATCCCGGCCTCGACAATTTCGCCGTTCGCGTCGCGCACGCAAAGGTCGCCGTCGTAGAGCTGCAGATTTCCTACGCGGTCGACCAGTCCCGCGTACATCGTGGGCGCAGAACCGAAGTTCTCGATCTCCTCATGGAACGCGTCCAGCTTGCTCTTGAACAGGGTGAGTGAGCGCATCGTGGTCTCGACGGCCTCTGGGATTGCACCCAGCAGGCGGTCGCGAGTCTCCAATTGCAACGGAGTTTTTACTCCCCCGGGAACAATCCACGAAGGATGCACACGTTCTTCGCACAGGCCTTCAATCACCTGTAGTCCGAATTTGCGCAGGTCAATGCCGGCGCGGGCGAGTTCCGGATTGGCCTCGATGAGGCCAGCCACATTGCGAGTTGCCGGATCGGCATTCATGCCGAGCAGAAGATCAGGACCCGACAGATAGAAGAAGCTGAGCGCATGCGATTGTACAAACTGTCCGCAATGTACGACTTCACGCAACAACTGTGCGGTCTTGGGTATGCGCACCGCCATAATCGCATCGCACGCCTTCGATGAGGCTAGTTGTTGGCTGATAGGGCAAATACCGCAGATGCGCGAAGTGATTCCCGGCATCTCGTAGAACGGCCGGCCTTCGGTGAATTTTTCGAAGCCGCGGACTTGCGTCACCTGGAACCGGGTGTCTGCCACCTTGCCGGCGTCGTCCAGTTGAATCGTGATCTTGGCGTGACCTTCGATGCGGCTCACCGGCTCGATCGTGATTCGGTTCATCGCCACTCCTATCCGAACTTGATCTTGCTCATGGTCTCGGTCTTGCGTCCTTCTAGCAGGCTGTTCAAGAACGCACCAATCACTTTGCTTTGCGGGGGACAACCGGGAATGCTGTAATCGACCTTCACATAGTCTTGCGCGGGGCGCGCGAGCTTCAACAGTTGAGGCAGGCCATCGCCGGGAATGCGTTTGTTAACGTCCGACCCGTCCACGTAGATCCGCCGGAGCAGCTTGCTCACCGGCACGGTGTTGCGCATCGCAGCCACGTTGCCGGTAACCGCGCAATCGCCCAGCGACACTAGAGTCTTAGTGCGTTGGCGGATCTTCTGGATGTTGTCCGCATCCGCCTGCGAGCTGACCGCGCCCTCGACCAGCGTGACGTCCACGTCCTCGGGAAATTCCTGCGCATCCACGAGCGGGCCGTAAACGATCTCGACTTTGCGCAGAATGGGAATGAGGGCGGCATCGAGGTCGAGCACCGACATGTGGCAGCCCGAGCAGCCGTCGAGCCAGACCGTGGCAAGCCTCAGTTTTCTCATGCCTCGACTCCTCGCTTGTGGTGCGCAATCGCGCTGATCGACGTGGTCGTGCGGACCATTTCTTCTACAGCCTTGCCCTTCTCCGCCAGCGCCCCAGTTGGACAAGCCTGCACGCACTTGCCGCAGTTGGTGCAGGATTTAGCGTCTCCCCAATTCTGGTTCAAGTCAGAAACAATGCGTGCGTGGATGCCGCGCGACACCATGTTCCACACATGTGCCCCTTCAATTTCCGCGCATACCCGCACGCACCGCGTACACAGGATGCAGCGGTTGTGATCGAACACGAAACGCGGATGGCTCGCGTCCACCTTGAGCTTGGGAAAGTTGTAGGCAAAGCGCACGCTGGTGACGCCCAGCGAGTAAGCCATGTCCTGTAATTCGCAGTGGCCATTGGCGACGCAGACCGCGCACACGTGGTTGCGTTCCACCAGCAGCAACTCGGTAGTGATGCGGCGGTAGCGCGACAGCTTGGGAGACGTCGTCGTCACCGACATGCCGTCCTGCACCGGCGTGGTGCAGGCAGGGAACAGACGATCGATGCCGGAAACTTCCACCATGCACAGCCGGCACGCTCCGACCGAGCTGAGCCCTTCGAGATAGCAAAGTGTGGGTATGTACCTCGCATTCGCACGCGCCGCTTCCAGGATGGACTGCCCTTCCTCGGCGTTGACCAATTCGCCATCGATACGGAGTGAGACCTTTTTTTGCGGCAAGACGAAACACTCCTCTCTAGCGGGACGCCGCCACTTTAATGTCGCAGCGCAGGCAGCGGCAGGCTTCTTCGTGCGCATCTTCCGGAGACAAGCCAACCACCACTTCCGCCGACGACTGCATGCGCTCGCGCACCGAAAGCTCGTGCGGCGCGTGACGGTGACATTCGCTGACATCCTTGGGCGGGGACTGCTCGTACTCCAGGGCAGGGAACACCTGCTCCCATCGCTTGGCTTCCATCAATTGTTCGTCGATAGCGCGCGCTGCCCGCTTGCCAAACGCCATCGCATTGGAAACGTTCGACGCGCCTGTGACCAGATCGCCACCGGCAAAGAAGCGCGGCCGGCTCGATTCAAGGCTGTAACGATTCACTTCGATGGTGCCGGCAGGTTTGATCTCCAGTCCGGACGCTTTGCAGAAGTCAAGATCGACGGTCTCTCCGACCGCCAGAATCACCGAGTCGCATTCAATGCGCTGCACTTCGTCGGTAAGTACCGGTTTCCGGCGGCCCGAGGTGTCATATTCGCCCAGCCGCGTCTTCACTACTTCCAACGCTTTAACGTTGCCTTTGGCATCGCCGATGATGCGGTGAGGCGCGGAGAGAAACACAATCCGTGCACCTTCCCGCTCTGCCGCTTCGGTTTCTTCTTCAATCGCCGGCATGTCCTTGCGTTCGCGGCGATAGACCACGACAACTTCAGCACCCTTGCGCAGCGAGGTGCGCGCGGAATCGATGGCCGCGTTGCCGCCGCCGATGACCACCACCTTGCGCCCCAGGTTTACTGACTCGCCTTTGGCTACCGACTCCAGCAAGGGCAGTGCCGGATAAACGCCCTTCAGTTCGGTCCCCTGCAGGTAAACCCACGACTCCTTCCATGTACCGATGGCAAGGAATACTGCATCGAAGCGTTCATCCAACTCATTGAGCGAAATGTCGGTGCCGACTCGGGTGTTGAGGGCGAACGTCACACCCAGACGCTCGATCAACTCAATCTCACGCCGCAGAACCGGCTTGGGCAGTCGGTACTCCGGCAATGCGAAACGCAGCATGCCTCCCGCTTCGGGCAGCGGATCGTACACCGTGACATCGTGTCCTAACAGGGCCAGATAAAATGCGGCGGTCAGTCCGGCGGGACCCGCGCCGGCCACCGCGATCTTCCGTCCTGTACGTTCCAGCATTCGCTCGCAGACACGCTTCACCGCAGCTTCGAAGCGGTCGGACAGCAGAACGCTGTCGGCGATGAACCGGTGCACCTCGCGCATGTTCACTGCTTCATCCGTGGTGATGCGCCGGCAGCGCTCGTCGCAGGGATGCTGGCACACCCGTCCGGTGGAAGCCGGGAGCGGGTTATCGAGAATCACCGATTCGAACGCGTCATCCAGCCTGCCTTCCTTGAAGAGTTGCAGGAACCGCGGGATGTTCATGTGCAGCGGGCAACTGTTCTCGCACGGCGAGAGCGCCAGCTCCGTGCACACGCCCGCCTGGCAGCGCCGGGCTACAATATGGTCCTCAAACTCGTGGCGGAAGTGGCGCATCGTGGTCATCACAGGATTGGGCGCGGTCTGCCCCAGCCCGCACAACGAGCAGTCGCGAATATAGCGGCTCAGCTCTTCCAGCGTCTCCATGTGCTGCATGCGCCCGGCACCGGTGGTAATTCGGTTGAGGATCCGCAACGACTTATTCAGTCCCACGCGGCACGGTACACATTTTCCGCACGACTCCGAGTTGGTGAACTCGACAAAGTAGCGGGCGACGTCGACCATGCAGTTGTCTTCATCCATCACCACCATGCCGCCCGAACCCATGATGGAGCCCAGTTGCGCCAAGCTCTCGTAGTCCACCGGGGTGTCGAACATTTCATGAGGTATGCACCCGCCTGAGGGGCCTCCAGTCTGGACCGACTTGACGCTCCTGCCGCCTGCGCCACCCTCGCCAATGTCGTAGACGAACGTCTTCAGCGGAGTGCCCAGCGGCATCTCGACCAACCCCGTGCTATGGACCTTGCCGACCAGCGAGAACACCTTGGTACCCGGGCTCTTCGCGCTGCCGGTTTCGGTGAACCACGCCGGACCCTTGGTCACGATGGGAGCGATGTTGTACCAGGTCTCGACGTTATTGATGTTGCTGGGCTTGCCCCATAGTCCTTTTTGCGCGGGGAAGGGAGGCCGTGGCCGGGGACGTCCTGCTTCGCCTTCCAGCGATGCGATGAGCGCGGTTTCTTCACCGCAGACGAACGCGCCCGCCCCTTCCACCAACTCAATATCGAACCTAAAGCCGCGGCCCAGGATGTTGTCGCCGAGCACGCCATAGTCATGCGCTTGCTCAATGGCCCTTCGCAGGCGATGTACCGCGAGCGGATATTCGGCGCGTATATAAATGATTCCCTGGGTCGCGCCCATCACGTATCCGCCAATGACCATGCCTTCGAGCATCGAATGTGGATCGCTCTCGATCTCATTGCGATTCATGTACGCGCCGGGATCGCCCTCATCGGCATTGCAGATAATGAATTTCTGGTCGGCTACTGCTTTGCGCAGGAATTCCCACTTATTGCCAGTCAGGAAACCGGCGCCACCGCGGCCACGCAACTTGGCGGCTTTAATCTGCTCGACGACGTTCTCGGGTTTGGCATCGATCAGCGCTTTGTAGAGCGCTTGGTATCCGCCGATCGCAATGTATTCCTCGATATCGTCTGGATTAATCAGGCCGCAGTTGCGCAGCACGATCTTTTTCTGTCCCTTAAAGAACGGCACTCCATGCCATGCCGGCACTTCGGGATAACCATGGCCATAGCGGATCGATCCGGTAATATGGTCCCATTCTTCGATCTTGCAATACACCAACTCGGGAGTGATATTGCCGCTGGAGACGTCGTGAATAATTCGCGCGGCATCGCTGGCTTGAACTTCATGCAAGATGAGCAGCGGTTGTCCGGGAACGTACACGTTCACCAGCGGTTCCTGGCAGCACGCTCCAAAGCAGCCCACCGAGGTGAGATAAGAGTTCATGCCGCTGGCTTCGATGGCCTCGATGAATGCATGGTACAGGCCTTCCGCGCCATTTCCCCGGCCACACGTGCCCATGCCCACGGCAACGCGAGGAATCGTGGGCAGAAGCTTGCTAAGTCCCGCTTCGCGCACGGAGCTGAATACACCGATGTCTTCAATCCGCGGCATCACTCACTCTCCCGTTCCAGTGCCCGCACTTCACGCTGTAGCGTGCGCTCATTGACGTGTCCGCAGATGCGATGGTTGATCTCCACCACGGGCGCCAGGGCGCACTGCCCAAAACACGCAACAGTTCGCACCGTGAAGCGGCCGTCTTTGGTGGTGAGCGCCAGTTTGTCCGCCTCGCCGGACTCCTCGTCATCATCCAATCCCAGCCCGAGCTCCAGACGAACGCTTTCCAGCAGGTTGCGCGAATTGCGCGTGTGGCACGCCGTTCCCCGGCAGATGCAGACGGTGTTATCGCCTTGCGGCTGCAAATTGAATAAGGCGTAAAACGTCGCCACGCTGTAGATTCGCGAAAGCGGAATATCCAGTCTGGCGGCCACGTACCGCAGCGCTTCCGAGGAAAGATATTTGTGGGGATGGTGCTCCTGCACCGCTTCGAGAATTCCCAACAACGCGCCGGGGCGCCCGTTGTTCTTCGCTATGGTCTGGTCGATATAGCCCTGTTCGGTGCTGTCCGCAAGAATCGGCAAAGCTGGCATGTGCGTGGGCGCTCCTTTCGCGAGAGACCAGCACGGAGGGGCCCTTCCAGCGGCCCACTTGACGGCGCAGGACTGCCAGACTGTTCGCGTCGAACGGTCCCGCTCCTGCTACGTAACAGCTTCTTCCTAATTGGGGACTATCTCTGTGAGACGGGTCACGTCGGGGCGTGATGGCACGCACGTGAAGTGCAATTGGGGACGCTGTTCCCAAAATGAAACAAATGTTCCACGTGGAACATTGGCCAGGATACCGCTGATCCTGGGATGTTTACCGCGCTCTATTTGCCGCCAGTTTCGTTCCAGAGGAACGACAGCTCGTCAGCCGTATCGTTCACCAGTTGCGTTATCGACACACCCGAGCTGTGGCCAGCCTTTAATTCATAATGCAGCAGGATTGGCCGGTCGCTGCCCGTGTCGGCTTGCATCAAGGCGGTCATCTTGCGCGCATGAAGCGGATCGACCCGCGTGTCCGAATCGCCGGTATTAAACATGATGGCTGGATATTTCGTTCCCTTTTTCACGTTGTGATAGGGCGAGTACTTCAGAAGGTAAGGGAACTGGTCTTCCTTCTCGGCTGAGCCATATTCCGCCGTCCACCACCGGCCGACCAGAAAGTTCTGGTAACGAAGCATGTCGAGTAGCGGATAGCCGCACCAGATGGCGCCGAACAACTCCGGATGCTGTGTCATCGCCACTCCCATCAATAGTCCGCCGTTCGAACGCCCACGCGCCGCCATGCGGGCGGGAGAAGTGTATTTCTGGTTGATCAGGTACTCCACTGCTCCGAAGTAGTCGTCGAACACGTTCTGCTTTTTCTCGAACATGCCGGCCTTGTGCCACGCCTCGCCATATTCGCCGCCGCCGCGGAGATTCGGTTGCGCAAAGAAGCCGCCCTGTTCCATCCACCATGCGTATTCGGGGTCCCAGTGCGGAGGCAGGCTGACGTTGAATCCTCCATAGGCGAACATCAGCGCCGGCGCCTGTCCATCGCGCTTCAGCCCCTTCTTGGCCGAAATGAACATGGGTATGCGCGTGCCGTCCTTCGAGTTGTAGAAGACCTGCGACACGTCATATTGGTCTGAATTGAAGGGGACTTTCGGCTTGGCGAATACGTCGGTCTTTCCCGTCGCCACATCGTAGTGATAAATCGCCGGGGGAATCGTAAACGACTCGAAACTGTAAAACGCGTGATTGGACGTCTCGCGTCCAAACATTCCCGACGCAGCCCCGAGAGTGGGGTAAGTAATCTTTCCCGCGAGCTTGCCATCCAAGCTATATACCTGCGTCTGCGTGATGACATCGTGCAGTCTGGTAACGAAAAGTTTGCCGCCCACGATCAAAAAGGACTCGATGACATCCTTGCCCTCGGGCACCACCGTCTGCCAGTGCTCGGGTGCAGGGTCGGCTACACTGATCTTCACAACTCGGTAGTTCTCCGCTTGGTAATCGGTGAGGACATAGAAGTCATCGCCATAATTCTCCGGCGAAAACTGGCTATCGATGCCGTGAATCAGCGGCTTGATCGGCGCATTCGCAACGCTCAGGTCCTTCACGTAGATGTCAACGCGCTTGGCTGGAACTCCGTGATTGACGTGAATCACCAGGAATTTTCCGTTCTCCGTCACCTCCGGATAAATCAGTTCCATGGGCCCGAAGTTTTCGCCGCCAAAGCTCTTGCCGAAAATCATTGGGTCGGATGAAACAGATGTGCCGAGCGCGTGATAAAACACTTCCGAACCGGTGGGTGCAAACTTCGCATAGTAGAGTCCTTTTTCGTCCGGGCTCAGATTGACGCTGGCGTATCGCGCCGTTGGCAGCACGTCCGGAAGCTCGCGCCGGGTCTTCACGTCCAGCAAGTGAATGGACTGCTCGTCCGCGCCGCCCTCGCGAACGTCGTACACCAACAGGTTGCCGTCATTGGAGATGTCTCCGATATTGACCGACGTATTCTGATCGGCGCTCAACTTGGTTGCGTCCACCAGCCTCTCGTCGCTTCCCTTGAGGCCGTCGCGGACATAGATGGATCCCTGGTTTTCTTCGGGCAGCCGTTTCTTGAAGAAATATTTCTGGCCCCGCTCCACCGGCACGGAATAGCTCTCGACATGCACTAACTCGGTGAGGCGTTTCACGACTTCAGGACGAATCTTCACCTGCGACAGGTAGCCTTCGGTGTACTTCATTTGGTCGGTGAGCCATGCCCGCGTGGCCGGACTCTTGGAGTCTTCCAGCCAGCGATACGGATCAGTCACCGTGACTCCATGAATAGTCTCCGTAACCGCCTCAACCTTGGTCGGCGGCGGAGGTGGCAGCACCACGCCATTGCCACCATGCACGGCAGCATTGTCAGCGGCATTCGAAACATTGGCGATGCAGAGCAGCAGAAGAGCAAATCCCAGCTTGGTCATCATGTGAGTCCGTCTAGGATACAGCAGGTCGAGCGCAGAAGGGAGGTGCTGGAGCCAACATAGACCTTCATCGCGGGCTCCGCAATCACGGACGCTTACTGGGGATTCGGCCGGTTTGCGGCCGTCAGCCGAGCCAGCGAAATCTTCACCTGGCTGGCTTCTGGGCCATTGGGACTCTCGTGCAGGTAGGTCTCGTACTCGATGGCTGCATTCTGCGGCTGACCCTTCTCCTCGTAGATCTGGCCTGCAATGACGTGCACTACCGAATAGCCCTCATGCGGTAACTGGTGCACTTTGCGCGCGGTCAGCAAAGCGCCGTCCTCATCGCCAGTCTTCATTTCGGCGTCACAAAGCAGGGTCAAGCTGGCCGGATTGAGCGGTTCCACCATGAGCGATTTCTTCAGCAGCTCTTCCGCTCTCGGATAATTTCCGTCGTGAATCAGCAGGCGCGCCAGGTTACGGTCCCCGTCGGCGTTCTTGTCATTGAGTGCGACCGAATGTTCGAACGCTGCCCGCGCCTTCAACGGTTCATTCATCTGAATGTACATCACACCCAGATTGTTGTAGGCGGTGTCGTACTGAGGGTACGCGGCAACCGCCTTTTCAAACTGCTCCGCAGCCTTGGGATAGTCGTTGTGCTCCCACGCCTCCATACCCTTGTGAAATGCTTTCTTGGCGTCGGGCGGAATTTTCAGCTCAGCCGCCGATGTCACTGGAGGAGAATTCGCTTTCGTCGTGGTCGAAACTCCATCGGTTCGTGGCTTCACTCGCAGGTAGACGGTCCTGCTCTTATCCATGTCTTCGATCCGAATGCTCTCCACGGTGGTTCCCTGAATAGGAGTTCCGGACACACGCACCTGGTACGTCCCCGCACTCGACACATGAAACGCTGTCTTCCCCTCGGAATCAGTGAAGGTCTGCCCGACAGGAACTCCAGTTTCATTGATCAACTCGACGCGAATCTGGTCTCCCGCAGTCCGGTCGTTGTCAAAAGTGACCTGCACGAAGACTTCTACGCTGGTGATATGGGTCGGCGAGCCCTGCGCTGTGCACAGCGTGGGCGCAACCAATAAGAGACATTGCGCAACCCACCATCCGCTGAACCGCGACATGCCGTCTCCGGACGGAGCCGAATCCCGCCCCGTGGACAAAATTGTACGCCAGATTCGCCGGCGCATTGTCAATTCAGCGACAGGCAGCAGAGAGTATTGCGAAGCTTCGCACCTCAGTCGAATGGGTGGCCGCGACTTCACCGCTCGAACAAGCTTTCCGACCGAACAAAAAAATGGCGGAAGGTCGCAGGACCTTCCGCCGCTGGGCGGGGTGTTGGGCAGGGAAACTCTAGGGTTTCATCGGCATGTACATAGGTTCGTTCGGCTTGCCGGTTTCGACCGTGTAATCCGACGGAACCTGGAACAGCGAAGCGTCCGGATCTCCGCGCGTGACGTTGGTCAACTTTGTGGTGACCGTTCCCATCATCGGGTCGCTGTGGATCGTCATAATCGCAATCTGCAGGTCCGGGGAATACCAGCGCTCCGTGACCACGTCGATTGGCTTGTCGTTCCCGATGGAGCCGGCAGCGATCGTGCGCGTGACTCGCACACCTTCCGCTTGCAGCCCATTCACCGTCTTGGTACCGAGGTCTTCCTTCTTGAGTGCGCCAGCCTGTGCCGTTCCCCTGCCGCCGGCCGCGGTGGAAGCATCTGCGCTGCCCTCAGTTCCATGCTGCCGGGGCCCACGCATCGGCATCGCGCGCGCGGTCTTGTTGTCCGGATTCAGCATGTAGCGCTTTCCCGTCACCGGATCCATTATCATGACCACATTGCGCTTTACGTTGCCCGTGGCTGGCGTGACCAGGTCCACGCCCATTTCCCGGCGAATTCGGCCTTGAGAATCGCGATACACCTTCACTTGCGATTCGTTGTGGATTTTGTTGCCGTCGGCCAGTGTAGTGTCGCGGGTGACGACGACGACCGCGGTCAGCGGTGCGCCGGTCACAGTCTTGCCGTCGCCAAACTCTCCTCCCATCATCGCGCCGGCTGGGCCAGGTCCACCCATGAACAAGCCGTCGCGCGGAGGAGGAGGTGGCGCCTGCGCGAAACCAACCGCAGTCATCAACGCGATCGCGAAGACTACCGACAATGTCTTGTAAATCCACATCTTGAACTTTTCGGAGTTCATGTCTAAACCTCCAAACCTACCTCCAAAATCTCCTAATTCACGATCCGCATCGCGCGAACCAGTCCGTCGTCTCCAACCACTACATCTGCGAGCACGGGAGACGCCGCGCTTGACCCCGGCAATTCCATGCGAATCACCTGCTCATCGCCAGAACATATCAGGGGATCGCACAGCATCAACGCCACAAACCCGTCATTGTCGGTATCGGCCGACGCTGCGACCGACTTTGCCGTACCCGGCTTCGGTAACGTCGTATGAGCAGCGCGGTTCGCTGCCGGGAGTAGCTTGGCTGTTTCTTCTGCTGGTTGTCTCTCTACAATCGGGACTTCTGCAGCCGGTGTCTTCGCATTTGAGTTGCTTTGCAGTGGCGCCGTAACCGCGTGCGTTTGCGCCGTCGCTGGCGCAGCCTGCCGATCATGCAGCAGTCGCGATCCCAGGAAAACTCCCATGATCAAGGCGGCGACTACCGCGGCATACGCGGCAACCTCGAAGAATCGGCTGAGCCGCCAGACCACAGGTGCGGCGCGCTCAGGGGCCGCTCCTGAAGCAAAAGCGAACTCCTGGTTCCGGAACGCCAGCATGACGGCCTGCTCAACGTCGGGGCCAGCTTCACACTGCGCGGTGCTGGTGCGCAGCGACTGCATCGCGTTGCCCAGGACACACTGCGACTCCAGCCAGCGTCCGCACGCCGCACACTCACGGGCATGCGACATCATCGGCGAATCGTCCGTACGCATCAACGACAACTGCGACGGCGTCAGGGATTCCGCAGCGCTAATAAATTCATGGCACTTCATGACACACACCTCGCGGCATCACCCGAAAACCCCACCAGCGCGGGGGCCGAGCTTTGCAACTTCCTCACCAGCATCTCGTGCGCCCGATGCAAGCGCGAACGGATGGTTCCCAGAGCACATCCCAGTGCGGCGGCAGCATCGGCATAGCTCAGTTCTTGCAGGTCGCACAGAACCACGACCTCGCGGTAATGCTCCGGCAACGACAGCACCGCTTTCCAAACCGCCTTCGAAGTTTGGCTCCGTGCCAGATCGATCAGCGGATCGAACTCCGTCACCAGCGACGGATCATCGTCTTCCGCCGGAGTCGTCATCACCGACTCGGTGTAACTCTTCTCCATCGCGCGCCTGACGTAGTTGCGCGCTACGCCGAACAAGAATGCTCCCAATGCTCCGCGCGCCGGGTCAAAATCGCGTCCACGCTGGATGAGGAAGAGAAAAACTTCCTGGGTGACTTCTTCCGCCACCTGCGGCGATCCGCTCATGTGCAACGCGAAGCGGTAGACAGGCCCCTGCCTCCGCCGGTAGAGGGCGGTAAACGCGTCTTCATTGCCGTCGAGCGCCTGTATCAGGAGCTGTTCGTCGGTATGGTCGGTCAGCAACGCCACCTCGGCGATCAAAGTGCTGTCGGTTCCACTAGTATTTCACCCTGCTGAATGGGAAAGTTCCGTCATGTTGGCACTATACCGGATTGGCCGCTTTGTCCTGGCCGCGGGCAACCGTAACACACTGAAAACAAATGGAAAATGCCGTGTGGCAGTCGCGGCGACCGGCCATACGCAGAATATTCTCGCTACCCAGTTGCCTTCGCAATCGCCAATAACACCGCACCCACAAATGCGAAGAAGACTGCCATTGATAGCACGATGAGCGGTAGCGCAAAGAATGTCCGGTTCCATCCTGCGCCGATTCGGGCTTGAGAGGGATTAGCCGGATCGTAGCGCATAGCGTGGTGACTGCCTACAGGGAACTGCTGCGTCCGTTGCAGGGTTGCTTCGTAGTTGGTGCTCTCGAAGCTAGTTAGCTCCGATGTCACCGGCTGCCCACCCACTGTATACAGCACCCGTAATTCTGCACGGTAAACGCTCTCGTGGCCCGACGCCGGCGCCGTTACGACCTCGCTGCGCAGCACTTGAGCGTCGGTTTCCGGCCACAGTCGGAGCACCTGTACCTGCCGCCAGAAGAACGGCAAGCTGAAGATCAGAAACAGGGTGGCAAAGATGAAGTTGGCCGCGGCAATCATTCGCAGGGTGCCACGCCTCTCGCTCACGTGGTCATCCTCGCGCAGATCGTTTCAGGCCCTGCATTTCTTTACGCACCTCACGATAGCGGACGACCAGGTAGCGCACGTACAGCAGTGCGATAATCCATGTCACGGCATACGCCGCTCTTAACGCTACAAACCCGCTCATAGCGCACCGCCTTCGAGCGCCAGTTGGGCATGCTCAGCTTCGACCTTGTTCTCCAGTTGCTGCAACCGAAACCGCGCCGCCACCAGAACGATGCCCACGCAGGTAAATGCCAGCAGGTTCCACATAAAAGCATGCAGCATAGTGGGATCGAGTCCGGAGTTCTCGCCTCCGCCCATCACCGGCGACGGATGCTGCGTGCGGAACCAACGGATGGACATGTACACAATCGGCACATCCACGAATCCGAAAATTCCCAGCGCCGCCGCGAGCACCTGTGTCTGGCCTCCCGCGGCGAAACGCCGCAGCATCAGGTAGCTCACATAAATCAACCACAGCACCAGCGTCGTGGTGAGGCGCGCGTCCCACGTCCACCAAATGCCCCACACCGGCCGTGCCCAGATCGGCCCCGTGATTAGCACGATGGTACAGAACACCACGCCGACCTCGGCGCTCGCTGCAGCCAGTGCGTCAGCGTTCAGGCTTCGCTTCCACAAGTAAGCAATCGACGCGAGGAAGTTGACGAAGAAGCACACTCCCGGCTACCCATGCCGACGGCACGTGATAGTAGAAGATGCGCTGCACGTCGCCCATGGTCTGCTCGGTGGGCGCGACAAACAGCCCCTGGTACGTGCTGAAGCCAAGCAGGGCAAGCGTGAAGACGATAAAAGCAATGCTGAAGAATTTCATTCTGCGTTAAGCACACTCTCGAACAGTAACAGGCACACCGCGGTGAAGATGACATCGTAAACCAGCAGCAGCTTGATCCAGAAGTCGGGCGTCGATTCGCCCGTTAGGACCGACGTGGTCGCGTCCACCATGGCCAGCAGTGCGGGAATCGAAATGGGGAAGAGAATCAGCGGCAGCATGATCTCTCGGCTGCGGGTGCGGATCGAGAGCGCCGCGAAGAACGTGCCGTTCACCACAAGTGCCCACGTTCCCAGCAACGCGATCACTACGAGTTGCCACACCGGTCCTACTGACCGGAGCTGGTAGAACACCACGAACAGCGGCGCCATCAGCGCTTCCAAAATTACGACAAACAAAAAGTTTCCCAGCACCTTCGCCAGCAACAGCGCGTTTGGTGGTGCGGGCGAAACGCGATAGGCATCCAGTACCTGATTGCGCAGTTCGCGTGCCCAGGTCTGATTCAGCGCGACCACTGCCGCGAACAGGAATGCTACCCAGATCAGCCCTCCCGCAATCAGCCGTGACTGCTCTGCCGTGGGGTTGAACGCGAAGCTGAAGATCACCACCACCAGCAGCGAGAAGAACAGCATGGAGTTGATGGCGTCTTTGGAGCGCCACTCCATGCGCAGGTCCTTCGCGAGGGTCGCTTTGGTCACGTCGAGATAACTCATCGAATGCCCCCGCTTTCGTGCCCCGCCGCGATCGACGCCTGCTTCACGCTTTCTCGAGATACGATCTTTCCCGCCGCCATTTGCACGAACTCGTCGGCTACCTTTTCCATCAGCGCAGCCTGGTGGGTCACAACAAAAATCGTTTTGCCTTGGTCTCGTATCCGCCCGAGCACTGCCGCCATCTCCCGCGCCGAGCGCACATCGACGTTCGAGAACGGCTCGTCGAGCAGCATCAACTCCGGATTGTGCAACACCGCCCGCGCCAGTGACAGCCGCTGCCGCATGCCCTGCGAGTACTGTCCTACGCGCCGCTCGAGCTCTGGATCAAGGCCGACCATCTGCATGGCCTCGCGGCACACGGCGTCATCATGAATTCCATACAGCCCCGCGAAATACCGCAGGTTCTCCATGCCGTCGAGTTCGTCATACAACAGTGGAGCGTGCCCCATGTAGCCGATGCGATGCGCAACCTCGCGAACGTTCGCGGCTCCCAGCAGCGCCACCGATCCTTGGCTCGGTTCCATGAGTCCGGCGACCACACGCAGCAGCGTGCTCTTGCCCGCGCCGTTGTCACCAACGACCACATACAGCCGTGCCGGCGCAAAACTGTCCGAAATGCCGCGCAGCGCAGCAAATCGGCCGAAGAATTTAACAAGGTCTTTGAGAACGATGACAGGCTGGCTGGACGAAGGCAAATCGGATGTGCCTGTCATGGATGTTAGTTGCTCGCAGGCGCTCGGGCGCAAGCTACTGGGACTGGCCTCCCGGCTGGGAACCATTCAACTCTGCTTTCTGCGGGTTTTCGCCCGCAGCGGGTGTCGCCCCGGGCTGCCCTTGCTGCTTGGGCGCATACTTCGAAGCGCACTTGGCCTGAATGTTGGTCGCGTGGAAGACTCCATCGCGGCCGTACTTTCCTTCCGCAAGTGCCTGCGCATTGTCCTTGAACGTGTCCGGGGGAGCTTCGCTGCCGGCGTACACCACCGGTATCGTGCGTCCCTCTTCGGCCAACTGGAATTCCAGATGTGTCCCTTGGCGCTTGATCGACCCGGGCGCAACATTGCCGGCTACGCGCAGACGTTTGGTGTACGCGTCGGAGCCCATGCCGTTCAGTTCTTTGATGGTGACGTAATAACTTTTGCTGTCCTGCACGCCCGTGTAGGCGAGATAGGCCAGCGAAACCACGATCACTGCGATCACCGCGCCAAAGCGCAAATACCTGCGACCCTGCACTGACATACTGAAATTAATCCTCAAGATTCCCGGCCGCCGCCGACATTGCAAGCCGGTTACACGCTGAGCTAAGGATACTGCCTTTGGAGACCTGGCGCTACGTGATTCACATCACACGCTGGTGTGACGGCTGCGTTCCCGCGCCGGACACTGCCTCGGCCTGAGTCCTCGTTCCTGCGAGAAACGAACGAGGGAGGTGACGGCGAAAAGCCGGCCTCCCCTTCCTATGAGAGCTATTGATTTTTCTTATTCGGATTAAGTCCGCAACCAAGTAACCCCGCAACCGGTGCCCGATAACGGGCCATCGCAGGATAAGGAAGCCATTCGACCAGCCGGCAGTGGGCTCAGACGGTTTTAGGCGACGGACTCGCCGTAAATCTCCGCGGCTGCCTGGAACCAGTCCTGTTCGGGCGATCCGCCCTGGCCCTGACGCTCCAAGTAAAGCTCATAGGCGCGCATGCGGATCTTCTCTTCCACCGGTGTCTCCAATGCTACTTCCTTTGTTTTCTTAGTCTTCGAGGCAGTCTTGGCAGCCGCTTTCACGATCTGGATGCCGTTGTCAGCCTCGATCTTGGGCTTGCGAGTGCTCTTCTTGGGGGTTGTGCTGTCGGTCGCCCGAGGTTCTTTCGCCATCTTTACATTTACTCCTGGGTTTTTGTGAATTCGCAATCGGTCCACGCCATCCCTCGAGTCGCTGCCAATTGCGGTACTCCCATGATACCGAATCTCGTCCGGGATTGCCGCACGTACCAGCCGTTTTCGCTCACTTTTGACACTCAGGAACAAGAATAAGCAACTCGTCCCCGATTACACGTAAGTCGCTTACTCCCCGTTACTTGTCAAGTCTAACTTGGAGGATAATAGGGGTATCAGAATCGGCACGGTTGGGGAACAAATAAGTCTCGGCCAGCGTATTGAACACCAGCGGTGAGTGGCGCTTCTAGATGGTCTTTTTCGAAATCCTCCGGCAGATGCTGCGCACCCTCTGGGCGCACAAGCTGCGCTCGTTCCTGACCATGTTTGGTATCGCGTGGGGCGTGGGTTCGCTGCTCCTGCTCGTCGGCCTCGGCGAGGGATTCCGCTCGGGCAACCGGAAGGAATTGAACTCGATGGGCGAAGACATCATGTTCATGTTCCCGGGCAGGGCTCCCGCAGTCGCCGGCAACATGAGTTCCGGACATCCCTACAAGCTCACCTACAAGGACTACCTCGATGTCCAGCGGGAGGCGCCGCATGTCCGTGCGGTCGCACCCGTGCTTCAGCGGAACGACCTGCACGAGGTCAGCGAGTACGGCAACACTAACGGCCAGGTCGTGGGCATTCCGCCACACTTCAATACGATCCGCTACTTACCGCTTGCGGCGGGACGCTGGCTAAACGAGGCCGACGAGACGCAGAAGCGCTTCGTTTGCGTCATCGGCGACGAGATGCTGAAAAACTTGTTCCCCAACGGCCGGACCGCCGTCGGCAGCTCGATCCTGCTCAACGACATTCGTTTCGAGGTCGTGGGAGTAGTGCAGCGCGTGGGGCATGGAGACGACAACTCCACCAACAATCGCGTCTTTCTGACTTACAACATGATGCACCAGTTCTTCCCGCTGACCGGCGACCAGGAGGAGAACGCGGTTTCCTTCTTGAATTACCGTCCGCGGGTTCGGGATGAGCATGAGCTGGCTCGCCAGGAGGTGCGTAAGATAGTCGCCCGCAATCATGGCTTCGACTGGCACAACGATGATGCCTTTGAAGATTGGGACACCGTGAAAAACGCCGAAGCCGTGGGCAAGATCTTTGATGTCATGGACATCTTCCTTGGAGGCGTTGGACTGGTGACGCTGGCTCTAGGAGCGATCGGCATCATCAATATCATGCTGGTGGCAGTCAGTGAGCGTACCCGCGAAATTGGCTTGCGCAAGGCCCTCGGCGCTACTAATCGCAGTATCCTGCTGCAGTTTTTCCTGGAGGGCGCATTTCTGACGCTGATCAGTGGCGCCATCGGCATGGGCGGCGCGGCAGCACTCATGGCCGTCATGAGCGGAATGGCCGGCGGAGCGCCGGGCTTTGATCCCCCAACCATGTCCTTCATGTCGGCGGCGGTGGCCATCGGAACGCTGGCCATCGCCGGAACCATCGCAGGATTGTATCCCGCGCGCAAGGCGGCGATGCTGCAACCCGTAGACGCTCTGAGATCGGAGTAGTTATGGTCGGCGATATCCTGTTACAGGCTTACGAGGCGATGCGCTTCAACCGCCGTCGCACCACACTCACCATGCTCGGAATGGCCTGGGGCATCGCCACCGTTGTACTTCTGCTGGCCTATGGCAACGGCTTCGGTCGCGCCATCGAGACCATCTTTGCGCAGTGGGGGACCCGCATCATCGGCGTATTTCCCGGTCGCACCTCGCAGCAGGCGGGCGGGCAGAAAGCGGGCACCCAGGTTAAATTCACCATGGACGACGTGGACCGGATTGTGAACGCCGCTCCCATGGTCAGGCGCATATCCCCCGCTTCTTACAAGCAGTCGACCGTGCAATACGACGTTCGCAGCTATACCTTCAACGTCGAGGGAGTCTATCCCAGCATGTTCAAAATCCAGGCCATGCATATCGGTGAAGGTCAGTTCTTTGGCGAGGAAGAGGAAGAAGCAAAGTCCCGCGTCGCAGTCATCGGCTCCGAAACCAAGACCAAGCTGTTTTCCGGTCAGTATGCACTCGGACAATACATTCGCATCGACGGCATCAGTTTCAAAGTGATTGGTGTTCTTGCCCCGCGCATGCAGGAAGGCGACGACGGCGTGAACCGGGTCATCGAGATTCCATTCTCCACCATGGGGGACCTGAAGAACACACACTATCTCGACGGAATCTGGGTGAGCTATGAAGGCGATCAGTTCGAACAGGTCGAGCGCCAGGTGCGGCAGGTTCTTGCCGACCAGTACAACTTCAAGCCCGACGACAAGCGCGCCGTCTACGTCTTTAACATGATGAAGCAGCTTCACCAATTCCAGGTCATCACCGTGGGTCTCAAGATCCTGCTCGGCTTCATTGGCACGCTGACACTAGGCATCGGCGGAGTAGGCCTGATGAACATCATGCTAGTATCGGTGACGCAACGCACGCGAGAGATCGGCGTCGAGAAAGCCCTCGGCGGACGCCGGCGCGACATTCTCTTCCAGTTCCTCGCGGAAGCGTTGGCGATTACCGCCGTTGGCGGCATCGCGGGAATCATCCTCGCCTATGCGGTTTCGATCTTTGCCGGGCGCATCACGTTCTACAGCGCGTTGGCCAAGAATGCCGAGGCGGCCGACATTCAACTCATCATCGATCCGGTGATCGTAGTCGTGGCGACGATCATCCTCGGACTTGTGGGCCTGGTTAGCGGCATGCTGCCCGCCATCAAGGCCTCGCGCCTCGATCCGATTGAAGCTCTGCGGTACGAGTAGCCCAGTCGGCTACAATCGCGAAGTGACCCTCGACCGCCTCTCACGCGTTCAACAGCAGCTTCGCTTCTACGAGCATCCCCTCGTCGAGTTCGATGCCCGCGCTAAGGGCGAATCGGTTGAAGTCATCATCCGTCCCCGTTTCAACGACCCTCCAGTGCACACTTACTACTTCGAACTGCACCCTCGCGACCTCGACGATACGCAATTCGAGTGGGCTTTCCAGCGCCAGATCTTCGATTGCCTGCACGACTACCTCGTCGAAATGTTCATTCGCACCCCGCAGCATCGCCGCGAACATCAGCAGATGGAGCGCGAAGGCAAGCTGTGACTTTGCGCGACGTCATCGTTGACGAAATTCGCCACCGCGGGCCGATGCCGTTTTCCCGCTACATGGAGCTTTGCCTTTATCACCCGGAACTGGGCTACTATTCGCGACCTACCGAACAATTCGGCAAAGGCGGAGACTTTTATACCTCGAGCGACGTCCACGCCGTGTTCGGGCGTCTGCTGGCACGGCAGTTCGAGGAGATGTGGCGTGTGCTGGGCTCGCCCCAACGCATCGGCCTGGTCGAGCTCGGTCCTGGCCGCGGTCTTTTCGCTCGCGATGTTCTCGACTGGTCAGCGAAACAGTTCCCGGACTTCTCTCATGCCTTGCATTACGCACTCGTAGAGCAATCGCCGACACTTCGCGCTCGCCTAAACGAACGGCTGCGGGACCATCTGACTGATGGTCGCGCCACAATTCCCGACTCCTTGGAAAGCGCCGCATCCCTCTCAAGCGGTAGCCTCATCCTCCTCGCCAATGAGTTCTTTGACGCCCTGCCCGTCGAAATCATCGATCATCGCGGGGCGGTCCGAGTCGTTGAGACCGGCGGCAAATTAACCGAGCAATTTGCCCCGCCGTCGCCCGCCGAACTGGAGTTTCTTGATCGCTACAGCGTGCATCCAGAGCCGGGCGAGCGTGTCGAAGTCTCGAGCGCAGCGCTCGAATGGACGAACCGAATCGCCGACGCATTTACCACCAAGCAAGGCTTCGCAGTCCTCATCGACTACGGCTATACCCGCGAGCAACAACTGGCTGGCCGCCATCGCGACACCTTGATGACCTACCGCGCCCATCGTGCCAGTCCATCACCCTACGAGGCCCCCGGCGAGCGGGACATCACAGCCCACGTGAACTTCTCCGCGCTGCAGGCCGTATCGACTGGCCGCGGATTGGATCCACTCGCCCTGCTGACGCAATCGCAATTCTTGCTGGGCATCGGGGAAGAAACGCAGTTTGCCGATGCGTTCCAGGACTGCGCCCTCCCGCAGGAGCAGGCCAAGGTCGCACTTCAGCTCAAGCACTTGCTCAGTCCCGAAGCCATGGGTGAAAACTTTCAGATCCTGGTGCTCTCTCACGGTGTCCCAAAGGAAAAGGCCGCCCAGTTGAGCGGCCTTGCGCTGACTCGTTGAGTTTGCGTGCCTTACGGAGCTTGCACCGCCTTCAAGATGTTGAGCAACCCGTACCCGAAGGCTGTGTTGGGGATAGATGATCCGTGGAAACTGCCGCAGGTTTGTGTGCTGGTTAGCTGCGTAGCGTTTTGGGTCAAATACGTCAGCGTGAGCGAAACGTTGCCAATCAACGACGGCTTCGCTTGCCACAGTAGAGCGACGGCTCCGGCCACTTCGGGCGACGCCATCGACGTTCCTGACCAATATGACTGATACATGTTGTTGTAAGCTATGGCGCCGGTGATGTATTGACCCGGCGCGACCAGCTCCGGCTTCAGCCGCCCGCTGCCATCGGCCGTCACCGGCCCGCGACTGCTGAAGACGGCGATGTTGTTGTAGGAGTCGGTCGCCCCAACGCTTATCGCGTTCGCGTAGATAGCGGGAGGCAGGTTGACTGTGGAACAGCCCGGGCCTGAGTTCCCGGCCGCCATTACAGGGACGATTCCGGCAGCACGCACCGTGTTCACGATTTGCAGGAGCGTATTGACCGAACAGCCCTCGCTGGTTGGACAGTCCCAGGAGTTGTTGATGACGTCGGGCGCCATCGCCGGGTTCGCCAATTGCGGCTGATTGTAGGGATAAGGCGCCAGCAGGAAGTCGAAGCACTCAATGTATTCGGCCGGAGTGCCGTTGCCATTTTGGTCCATGTTGCGGCAGGCAATCCATTTGGCACCCGGTGCGACGCCAACCTGGTTCCCGACTCCATCGTCGCCCACCATTTCGCTCATCGTGAATGTTCCGTGGAATTGGGGATCGACCGGCGTCTGCGAGTGGGCGCTAGTGGCGTCGTGCCAGTTGTAGCTGTGATTCACGGTGGTTCCGTTCCACCCACGGTAGTGCGCCTTGAGCGCGGGGTGGTCCCATTGCACGCCGGTGTCGGCGCCCGCCACGACGATACCCGTGCCTGTAAAGCCCATCGACCATACCTGCGGCGCCTTCACCTGCGAGACGTTCCACGTAATCCCCAAGGCTGCTTGGGCAGGTTGGACATTAGAGTTTGTCCCGGTGGAGTACGCCAGTGTGTTCGGCGCGGGTATGCCAACATGGACCCTCGGATTCGCGTCAATCCGCTGCACTTCTTCACGCCC
Organism: uncultured Acidobacteriaceae bacterium; assembly: GCA_963837915.1. Classification (GTDB taxonomy): domain Bacteria; phylum Acidobacteriota; class Terriglobia; order Terriglobales; family Acidobacteriaceae; genus DASRAA01. The sequence goes on along the minus strand of CAWIPZ010000063.1, from coordinate 117,830 downwards.
CGCGAGTTCGTATAACTGGTCTCTGCTGGCATTCACCTTAATCATGTTCACTGAAAAGAACGACTGAAACGGAATCCCGCGCTCTTGCAACATCTTGCGAATTGGCGCTTGGGTCCGTTCCGCAACCTCCCGAAGCGCTGCGTACACGTATTGGCCCTTTTGCAACTTCGTTGGAAGGTTCGCCGCCCCGCTCAAGTCAGCCTGCTCATTAAGAACGATCAGTGCTTCCGCATTTCCGCCGGAAGCAATCTTGGCTGCCAGGTGCGGCTCGATTTTTGAAATCGAAGCGGCATCTTGTGCGGACAGCGGAGGGATTGCACAGCTAAGTATTGCGATGAGCGACAGTGCAGCAAGAACATGCAGCTCGACTCGATTCAGTTTCAATCGTTGTAGCTTCCAGTGGGCAGTGTTTTGGCGCGCGAATGCGGTGCATAGGGGGTGCATTGTTCACCTTTTAATTTTGGAATATTCCAGATGCGCTGTTCTGGCTCGCGTGATCAGGAATCTGCAATACTACAATTGAGTTTCCTGGTTTCAATACAACTTAAGTGAGGATTATGACTTTGTCGAGGTAATTCGGCAGTTGTCACTAATCGGTCGCGTTAATTTTCAATAACTTGTGAGGTAACCAGTAACCACTTTTCGTGGTTCCAGTGGTTACTAAAGATTAAAGCTTGGCTGAGTCAAGCGGAGATTCTCGATCCGCGGCCTCCACTATTCGGCCAATAGTGTTGTCGTAACACAACCACAATCTGACATAACGCGTTAGTTAACTACCGTGGGCGGCGAAAGCGAGGAAATTGGGGGGAACGCTGTCAGGCAGGATCGGCGTCCGCGGAAGCGAAGCGGTCGCTGCGGGAATGGGCGACTGTCGTCGGCGAGCTAAAAGCAAGTGGCAAGACACCTCCCAGCCTCGAGTGCCGGTGATGTCTTGCCATTTGTGATCAAGTCAATCGATCTATTTGTTCCGCGACTTGCGCAGGAAACCACCTAGCGCCAGCAGGCCTCCGCCCATCAGCATGAGCGATGAAGGTTCCGGAATCGCAGCCAGCGGAGCAAACCCAACGCCGCTGCCCGCTGTCCCGTCCTGGGCTGACAAGAAGCCGCTGGTGAACGTTACAGCATTGGTTTCGATGATCAACCAAACCGTCGTCTCCCCGGGCAGCATTTCATCGCCGAACTGGTCGAAGTTGAAGCTGACCACAGGTCCGCCTGCTGTCAGGCTACGCGAAACTGTGATTGGATCATGCACTCCGAACGGGTTCGTGCCAGCATCGACCATGAAGCCAGCGTAACTCGACATAGAGTACCGCTGGTTGACGTCCGGTCCGTTGTCCGTGTACACGTAGATGAAATCCAGGCAATTTGCACAAAACGTGTTGCCTGGGTCTTGTACCACCCACGTGCTGTATGTGTCTGTGAACGTCGGCGTTGTGATCGTGCCTGACGTCGATGCCAGCGTTGGCCCAGTCGGAAATAGCGGGCTCGGAGGAGCCGTTCCTCCGACGCTGAGTATCGACGCCTGCGCACTCGCTAGGCAGATCAGCGCGAATGCCAGCAATACAACGGGTTTCGCGGATTGAGGTTTACCACTCTCACGTGCCATCAGCATGTCTCCTCTGTCCCGGTCGAATCGTAGTGTCACTACCGTTACCTACGCGTGGCGCGCGTGAGAAAATCGTTGGTTGCGCAACCCAGGAACTCGAAAGTTCCGGATACTCGCGGTACTTATTGTGCAATCCGCTCTCCATTTCATATCGGGTCGCAAGTTGCACCATCAATTGTTGTTGCCTTATTGAGCAACGGCGGGAGGTAATGTTTACGTGCAAGGTATTGCACTTAGTGGCTAAGCGGTTTCCCAAGGGACGTGGGAATATTTACGTTGTTTCGCAACTGTGGAGTCGACCGCGGGCAGCAGCTGAGCCTCCCGCCAACCAACCGCTAAGATCTGTGCGGGAGCTCAGCTCACCTGGCGCGGGCTTGGCCGCATCAACTATTGCGAACCGCTGGGTGCGCTCTGCGGCGTATAGGGAGCCTGCAGATACTTGCGGGCTTCATCGAGTGCACCTGCAGTATTGTCGTTGGTCTGTAGTGCCTGCCGATACTCGTTGCTGGCGCGTTCCCGCTGTCCGGTGAGATCAAAGATTTTCCCCAGCTGCACGTGACTCCACACCTCAGTCCATCGCGGCTCGCCATCGCCATTCAACGATTCCCGGTAAGCATTCGCTGCCGACTGGTAGTTGTGCTGCAGGAAAAATACTTCCGCGATACGGTAGTGGGCTAGCGAACTGTTCCGGTTCACGTCCAGCGCTTTCTGGAACTCTTTTAGCGCTTCCGTCAGGTCACCCTGCTCCACGTCCTGCTGTCCGCGCACAATCGACGTTCTGACTTGCAGTTCCGGCGAATTCTTCAGCACGCGATTGTTGGGATCCACGGTGATCTTGCGTGGCTTGCCGAATGTCTCCACCGCAAACGCCGAATCCACTCCCGACACTTCGATGCGTTTGGTCTCGGTTTTTCCGTCGGTGTCGATCCTCAGCTCCACCGGCATGCGGAACAAATCGAGGTCCTGCTGGATCTCGCCCACCACGCGGAAGCCCTTCTGCGTGCGGTAAACCGTGTACTTTGTCTTGAACTCCGGCGCGCCCGTCGAATCCAGCCATTGCACAAAGAACCACGACAGCTGCTGGCCTGAGGCTGCCTCTGCCACCTTGCGCAGGTCGTCCACCGTGGCCGGCTTGCCCGCATACTGCGACAAAAAATCGCGCATGGTCTTGTCGAACGCCTGGTCGCCGATCACCCAGCGCAACATGTTCAGAATGCTGCCGCCCTTGTCCGTGACTAACGACTGAAACTCCGGCGAAAAGACGTCCAGCTTGCCTACCTGCGCCAGCGGAACGCTGATATAGGCCAGCGCGCCGACTGCCATGTCCTTGGTAACTTCCTCGAATGCCGCCTGGCCGGCCGAGTGCAAAACGTACAGCGCCTCTGAGTACCGCGCGAAGCCGTCACTGATCCACCAGTCGTTCCGTGTCGCCGGGCTCACCATCGTGCCCCACCATTGGTGCGAAATCGAGTCTGCCAGCAGCCGATAGTTCACCTTGGAGCTGAACGCTCGCGAGTTAATCGCTGCGATCTCCGGAGCCCACGCCTCCGGCACCGTATCGTCGGGAATTTCCACCACACTCAGCTTCGTGCTGAAGGTCGGTCCAAAGCTGGACGTGAAGTAAAAATATTCCTTCGAGGCCGTATCGGCGTAGGCCTGCGCAAACCCTTTGTTCTTCTCCGAGGTATAAACCGCGACGTCCAGTCCGCCCTCCGAGCTCTTGGTCTGCACGTACTTGCCAATGAGGATCGTGCCCGGAAAACTCGCTTTCGCGTAGGTAAAGGTTTGCGTCGTATAACCGGCCGGAATCGCCAGCTTGCCCGGACCGGAGCGCGCTGCCGCTTTCTTCACGGTCGCGCGCGGCGCTTCAACGTCTTCTCCCGCGATCGGCGGCATGCCGGTTGTCTCTTTACCGCTGCCGATCACGGTATATCCCGTCGGAGCGCTGATCCCGATGGTTGCTGTGAACCGGTTTGTGCCGTATCCCACCATCGGAAACCATGCACCCGCGTAGAGCAGGTACGTTTCCGGGTCTCCGACGTAGGCCAGCTTCAATCCCGGCACCACGCTGTCGTCGGCCGACTGCACCGTGCCTTCATATTCGAAGATCAGCGTGGAGCTTGCGCCTTTCGAAAGTCCCGTGGGCAGCGACACCCGCACCGTCGCATCCTGGCTGATTCGTTCCGCTGAAAGCGTCTGCCCGTCGGCATCCAGCACTCGGGTGGGCCGCAGTCCATTTTGGAGCTGGAAACTCGCCACGCTGATATCGTCCAGCGCGGTGAACTTCACCTGCGCTATGGCTTTCAGCTGGTGTGTCTCGGGCGTAACGATGGCCTGAATGATGTAGCTGTCGGCCTGCACGCGCTGCCGCTCAGCCGCATACGAGGCGGGAACGAGGATGGCTAAAGTGACGGTAACAACCAAGCGCCCTAAGGTTCGCGCCGTGAGTCGCATTATGGAGAGAACTCCTGCCTACAGGTCACTATAAATGATGGAAAAACGACATGGAAAGCCGTGGGACAGGTCCTCATGGCTGTACCCCAAGCGCTTTGAATACCGCCCTTGCCGCCCGCTCGCTGGCTTCGCCCTCGGCGCCGGAACCGCGCAGCCTGCTGCGCACTTCCTCGAAACCTGCCATCATCGCCGTCCGGCTGTCTCCATCGGGTATCAGCTTTTGCAACTCGCCGCTCACCCGTCCGGGAGTGAAACTGTCCTGCACCAGTTCCGGCACGACATCCCGCTCCGCAATTAGGTTCGGCATCGCGAAGCGGTCCACTTTGACTAAACGGCGGCCAAACGTCCAGGTAAGCGGAGCCACTTGGTACACCATCGCAAACGGCGTGCCGATGAGCGCTGCCTCCAGCGTCGAAGTTCCACTGGCCACTGCCGCCGCGCGTGCATGGAGCAAGGTCGATCGTGCGTCGGTTGTAAACGTGACTGCCGGGCCGCTGTGGTCGTGCAGAAAGGAACCCATCCATCCGTGGTCGAGCGTGGAAGCCACCGGAGTTATGTAAACGTACTCTGCGCCTAGAAGTTGCGCCGCTTGCAACAGCTTGGGAAAGATGCGCGACACTTCGCCGCGCCGGCTGCCCGGCAGCAGCGCAACCCACTGGCGATCCGGATCGAGTCCGTACTCCGCCGCGAACTGCTCGCGCGTGACCGTTGGCATCTCCATATCGGCCAGCGGATGTCCCACGAACTCGGCGTCGATGCCATGGTCGCGATAAAACTTCTCCTCGAATGGAAAGATCACCAGCATCTTGCGTACGTATTTCCGCACCAGCTCAATCCGCGATTGCCGCCACGCCCACAGCTGCGGGCTCACGTAATAGATGACTGGAATCCCGCGCTTATGGAGTTCGCGCGCCAGCCGGAAGTTGAAGTCAGGAAAGTCGATGAGAACGGCTGCGTCCGGACGCCGCCGTTCAGCCTCTGCAACTACTTTATGAAAGAGCCGGAAGATGCGCGGCAAATGCTCGACGACTTCCGCCAGCCCCACCACAGCGATTTCGTTGGCATTGACCACCAGGTCGCAGCCCGCCTGCTGCATCCGCTCGCCGCCCACGCCGAAAAACTCCAGCTCAGCCGCCTTCGGACAAGACAGCCTGCGTAACGCCTCAATCAGCTTTGCGCCGTAAACTTCTCCCGAAGCCTCGCCCGCCGATATGAGAAATCGCACTCAAGGATTATGACATTCGGCTGTTGGGATGTGCGGAGTACAAGAATCTGGGTGGGAACGAACACCCTCGGCATTACGAGCTTCCGCATGCAGGCGTTCGTGGCTCATCAATCACAAACAACCATGACCCGTCAGGCTGCCGTCGCACGATCTCGGTGCTCATGCCGGATATTTCGTCAGCACCTCGATGGACTACCCAACTCGCATGCAGCATCGCCAATCCATTGCCCGACTTCACCGCCGCACGTGTTTCTAATTCCATGCGCGGCCCACCCGCTAGGATGCGTCCATACGCGGAGCGAATGGCATCGTGCCCAACTGCACTTCCGCTTCCAATCACGAGAGTCGCACTCGCTTCGTACAACGCGACCAACGCCTCGACATCTGCACGGTTGAATGCATCGAGAAACAACACGTGTATTTCTTCCGGTGTGTTTGCTGACACAGTATGCCTCCGCCCGTACGCGTCTTGTAGTATTGTCCAACGCGCGCCGCCCATCACGCCGCGTAATTCTGACAAGGGGACTCGATGTCCAACCTCACCGGCGTTGGCAGCACGACTCTCTCAGCAACGGGACCCCGCGCTCTCACCCGCGTCTTAATCGCCGGCTACGTCGACGCTTACGCGCTGCTGAACTTCGGAGTCTTTGCCTCATTCATGACGGGCAACACGACCACAGGCGGCATGTATGCCGGAAAGGGCGATCTCGCGGCGGCGGGTCACAGTCTCCTCCCTATTCCGTTTTTTCTGCTGGGCATCCTGGCCGGGACGCTCCTTGTACACACTGATCGGCGCATTGCGCAGCGCGCGATTTCGATCGTCGTCGCGGCCATGCTTACCCTTGCTGTCGCTGGAGCGTACCTCGCCTGGCCCGGATGGCCCGGCATCATGCTCCTCAGCACCGCCATGGGTGTCCTGAACACATCTGTGACCCAGGTAGGTGGTCAGCCAGTGAGCCTGGGCTTCATGACTGGGGACCTGAACAACCTCGCGCGACACCTCGCCCAGGGAATCCTGCGCGAGCCGGTCCCCCAAGCGGAGAATCCGCAAGACACCCACTGGCGACGAGCGGCCCTGCTGGGGAGTTTATGGGTGTGCTTTCTGGTCGGAGCGGTCCTTGGAGCCGCTCTCGCCTCTCGCGTCGCCGTGTGGACGTTGCTGCTCCCCGCTGCGCTGTTGCTGCTCCTCGCACTCCTGGAACCCGCGACCGATTCCGCCGCTTAGCTGGCGACGGTTCCGTTTCGGGAATTTCTGGTTACCTTCGTAACATCGGCCTGTCGATTTCTGCTGACTCAACATGTCAGGCGCATGAACTATGAAACTGGCATATTTTTGCGCCGAAATCGCAGGGGCAATAGCTGTTGGTGCACTGTTGCCTGATTTCGGCCATCGTGGGGTACAACCGCCCAGTGTGGTCAGGTGCGCGCTAAGTTATTTGAAATTAATATTTTGCCCGTAAACATAACAATCCGCGGATTTTGCGCAGAAATTCTTCCTAAGCTATTGATTCAACGGATTTTTGACAATGTGAAACGCGGATCGAGAGTGCCTACGCTTAGCAAGGGAGTGGTAGCAGCTAAGCCGTTCAAATACAATCATTTGCCTATAAGTCATTTGTGTTTAATACTTTACGCACGGAATATACGGTAACTCATTGATTCCAAGTACTAGAGGAGGGAGGGGGTACCAAGATACTGGATCGATTAGTCGTCCGCCGAAGCTCCAACGCCGAGGCTTTCGACCTGGGGAAGGGGTGCCGCGGGAAGCTCCTGTTCCTTGTACTGAAGCTGGTAGAGCTTCCAGTAGATCCCGCGATTGGCGAGCAGTTGCTGGTGAGTTCCAATCTCGCGCACTTTGCCTTTGTGCATCACGATGATCTTGTTGGCCCGCTGCACCGTACTCAGGCGATGGGCGATCATGATCGACGTACGTCCCTCGACCAGGCGGGTCAGGGCATCGCGCACGCGGAATTCGGTCTCCGTGTCCACGCTCGAAGTAGCTTCGTCGAGGATCAGGATCTTCGGGTTGTGCGCGAGAGCCCGGGCAAAAGAAATGAGCTGCTTCTGTCCGGTGGAAAGTGTGCTGCCGCGTTCTTTCACCTCTTCGCCGAAACCGCCGGGAAGCGAGCGAATGAAATCAGCAACATTCACCTGCTCCGCCGCGTTTTCAATAGACGAATCGGTGATCCAGTGCGTACCCAAGCGAATGTTGTCTGCCACCGTTCCGGAGAATAAGAAAGGATCTTGCAGTACCACTCCGTAGCGCCGCCGCAATTCGGCCAGGTCCATGTCGCGGATGTCCACTCCGTCGATGCGGATCGCGCCCTTCTGTACGTCGTAGAATCGCAGCAGCAACGAGATGATGGTGGTCTTTCCGGCGCCGGTATGACCGACAAACGCGACTGTGTCGCCGGGATTGATGGTGAACGATACATCGCGCAGCACCCAGTCAAATTCGTCTTCTGCGTGGACGCTCACTGTTTCGGTCTTAAGTTTTTCGCCTTGGCGCGCAGCTTCTTCCGCGGCTTGTGCCATGGTGCGATAAGCGAACCAGACGTGATCGAACTCGATGCGCCCCGGGCCGTCGGGAACCTGCGGTATTTGCGGCGAAACGATCTCTGGCTTTGTGTCGAGCAGCTTAAAAACGCGCTCACTCGACGCCATCGCCGCTTGCAGAATGTTGTACTTCTCGCTCAGGTCCTGAATAGGGCGGAAGAAGCGTTGGGCATATTGCATGAAAGCCACCAGCACGCCGAGCGTCACCGCATCGCGGATGACCTGGTTTCCGCCGAACCAGATGACGCAAGCAATCGCCGTGGCTGAAAGGACTTCAACCACCGGGTAATAAATCGCATGCGCCTCGATCGCGTCCTTGTACGCGTCCATGTGCGTGCGGTTGATTTTTTTGAACTGCTCGTACGACCGTTGCTCACGATTGAACAGTTGCAGGACGACGATTCCGGTCACGTGCTCCTGCAAGTACGCGTTGATTCTGGCGATCGCGATACGAATGCGCCGGTAACTCTCGCGCACCGCCTTGCGAAACAAGCTGGTGGCGTAAAAGATGATGGGAAGCACGGCGAACGTGATCAGCGCCAACCGCCAGCTCATGTTGAGCATGATGGCGACGATGCCAATGAGAACGAAGATATCTTCGAAGATGGAAACCACCCCGGAGGTGAACATCTCGTTCAGCGCGTCCACGTCGCTGGTGACTCGTGTCACCAGTCGACCGACAGGATTGCGGTCGTAGAACGCTACGTGCAACCGTTGCAGGTGGCGAAAAATCTGAGCCCGCAGATCGAACATCACCTTCTGGCCGGCCCACTGCATGATGTAAGTCTGGGTGAACTCGAAGAGGAAGCTCAGCAGGAGCAACCCCATATAAATCGCAGCGATCTGCGCGATTCCGGTCAAGGGCTTGCTGCTCAAAAACCGATCGAGCAAGGAATGAGATTCGGTACGGTTGGCAAGGTATTTATCGATCGCGACTTTCGTCAAATAAGGACCAAGAACATCAGCGCCGGCCTTCAGGATGATCGCGATCAGGGCGACGATCACCTGCAGCCGGTAAGGGCGCAGGTACGTCAGCAGGCGCTTCATCAGCCTGCTGTCGTAAGCTTTGCCAAGTACTTCTTCTTCGTGGATGTTGGCCATGTCCCCAGGATGATTCTAACGAAGTCGCACGCGAAACCAGTTGGCACGGTGACCTTCATTAGACGCAGGAGCAGCGTCGCACGATGAAATACCTCAAGCCCACCTGCGCGGAGATCTATTCATCGTCGCCGATCGGTTGTCCTGGTGGAACCGCCGGCGTTGGAGCGGGCGCGAATTTTTCAGGTTCCTTCAGGAACAGATCAATCCGCGCGAGAGTTGCGGCCTGCAGCGCCTTCTGCTCGTTCGTAGTCGGCAGTACTCCGGCGATGAAGCCACGCAGAGAGACGACTTCATCGCGGGCCATCGCCCGCGCCTCGCTCGAAGCCGCGTTGTTCGCCGCCAGACCAAACAAATGCTCCACCACTGCCGTTTCGGTAATCCGCTGCATCTGGCCTTGTAGTCCCTTGACCTGCGGCGCCTTCCAGGTAGCAGCGAAGGTGGCCTCGACCACCTCCTGCAAGCCCGGTTTCTGGGAATCGCGCGCATGATATTCCACCAATCGCGACGCCCGTTGCGGATTAAACAGCAAACTCAATGTAATCTCTGTCGCCGCCTCGGCTGCTCCACCGGGATCGAAGGTCACGCCTGTATGACCGGCGAACGATTCCTGCGTCCGCGGATAGCCTTCAGGACGAGGAGGAAGTATTTTGAGCAGCGACTCGGGCAGCGTGAGTGTCTGGGGAGAGAGCGTCTCCATCAACGCGTCGAGCGCTTTCTTCTGGTCGGCCGGACTGACAATCTCCGTAACGAGTTGTCCATCGCCGCGAAGAGCGTAACGGTAGTTCAGCCCTCCAACTTCCTTCGCAGCCGCTTCGGTCTGGTAGCGGTGCAGAAGATAAAGCGGCACAAGCGTATCTTCGATCTCCGCCATCGGAGTTCCAATTGGGACCGCATTCTCCCCAAATTGATCGAGTGCGGCAGCCCGCACTTTGAGGATTCGCTCCAACTCCGCTGCCGGGTCTGGGCCGTTGTCCCAAAGATGCGAATAAGGATGCGCACCACCTGGCGGACGCGAATCCTGATCAGTAATGAAGTAAAGTCCGTTGCTTTGGGCTTTGCTCAGAATCGCGTCGAGAGCTGCGTGTTGATCCGCGCCCGGTGCAAACTGCGAGTATCCGTACTGGATGGCAACTTTGTCCCAGGCGCCGATTCCACTTGCGTACGCATGCGAGAGGTCGGGACGTCCGCTGGCGTCGAGCGTGATCCACGGATGCGGGTAATCCATGACGGAAGTTCCGGGAGCAATGGCGCTGGCCGCGAAGTTATGCGCGAGCCCCAGCGTGTGCCCCACCTCGTGAGCGGCAAGCTGGCGGAGGCGAGCAAGCACCATTTCCTGCAATTGCGATGGAACTCCACCTTTCTTGTATGGAGACAGCAGTGCTTCGGCGATGAGGTAGTCCTGGCGCGCGCGCAACGAGCCCAGCGTGACCTGGCCCTTGATGATTTCCCCCGTGCGCGGGTCAATTACGCCTTCTCCATACGACCAACCGCGTGTCGAGCGATGCACCCATTGAATCGTGTTGTAGCGCACGTCCATGGGATCTGCGCCCTCGGGCATCACTTCAACCCGAAAAGCGTTCTTGAACCCCGCCGCCTCGAAGGCCTGCGACCACCAGCTTGCGCCCTCCACAAGAGCGGTGCGAATCGGTTCTGGCGCTCCCCGATCCACGTAGTACACAATCGGCTTCACCGGCTCGCTCAGGGCAGCCGACGGGTCTTTCTTCTGCAAGCGATGCCGTGGGATGAAGCGCAAATCCAGTGGCGATCCGAGCGGAGCAGAGTAATCCCTGTACATAACCGGAAAGTATCCAGACCGAGGGTCGAATGCGCGCGGCCGGTAACCCTCGGTGGGCAACTGGACAAAGGAATAGTGCTCGCGCAGCGTCACCGCATACGCATCGGGAGCCACTGTTGCGACCAGCGACTTTTCGGCCGGCTTATCAGTGGTGAACGTGAGCATCGATTCGATTTCGGTGTTCAGCGGGAAGTTCTTGGTGTTGTCGAGCACAACTCCGCTGCGGTCCTTGTCGACCTTGTAGTTGCCCTGCTTGCTCTCCGTAAGTTGCTTAGTCACGCCAAAAGCATCAGAGAGAAGAAAGTCGGTGACATCGATCAGCACAGAGCCGTTCTCCTCGGCGTCGACCTTAAAGCCAGCCAGCACAGATTCAGCAAAAGACTGCGTCACCGCTATCCGTTCCGCGGGGTTCGTCGAGGACGACCGGTATTCGAGATTGGGCTGCACCAGCAGCACTTTGGGTCCGATGCGGCTGAAATGTACGATTACGCCCTCGCCCAGCTTGCCACGATCCAGTCCGATGTCATTCGAGCCCAGACCATAGGGCAGCGAGGTCAGGAACAGAACATCCTGATCGAATTTGCTGACCTCTAGATACATGCGCCCCGACTTCGCGTCCCAGAAGAGCGGAAACAGGCCGTCTATCGCCTTCATGCTCACGCTGAAATCATGGATCGTCGGAGTGGGTTTCGCGTCAGCGGCAACAAGAACGGTGGATAACAAACTCAGAGCGGAAAGCAGCAGCAAAAAGCGAACACGTGGCATCCATCACCCTCGGGAGGAATGGGGCGGAGTGTATCGTTTTTGCGGTTGTTACTGCAAGCGGACATGCTATGTGAGTTTGCGAAGTACCAGAGCGGAGTTCTTCGATCCGAAGGCGATGCAGTTGCAAACCGCGTGCTCAATGGAGGTTTTGCGGCCGGCTTCGGGCACGTAGTCGAGATCGCAATCCGGATCGGGCTTTTCGAGATTGATGGTCGGTGGAATCTGCTGGTGTGTCATCGCTACGAGCGTGGCGGCGATTCCGGCTGCGCCCGAGGCTCCCTGGGGATGCCCGATTTGCGACTTCAGGCTCGACATCGGTGTGGTGCGCGCCGCAGCTCCGAGCGCCAACTTCAACGCGCGGGTCTCGATGCGGTCGTTCAGTTGAGTCGAGGTTCCGTGCAGATTCACATAGTTCACATTGTGCGCGGCGATCCCCGCCTCAGCCATCGCAATCTGTATGGCACGGGCCGGCTCCTCGCCACACTCCTGCAAACGCACGCGGTGAAATGCTTCGCAAGTCGAGCCATAACCCGCGACTTCAGCGAGAATCCGAGCACCGCGCGCGAGGGCGTGTTCGTACTCTTCGACCACAAACATCCATGCGCCTTCGGCCAGCACGAACCCGTCACGGTCGGCGGAGAACGGCCGCGAGGCACGCTCGGGCTCGCGGTTCCAGGAACTGGTCATAATGCGCATGAGGGCGAAACCCTTCATGACACCCGGAGCGATGGGCGTGTCCACACCGCCAACCAACAGTGCGGGGATAAAGCCGAACTGAATTTCACGCAGCGCGTAACCGAAGGCATCGGTCGAGGAGGTGCAGCCCGTAGTGATAACGTGGCTCATCCCGCGCAGGCCGAAGCGCATGCTGATCTCACTCGACATCGTGCCCATGGTTCCGCTGGGGATGGAGAACACGCTGGCCTGTTTCGACTTACCGCTGAAATAGAGTCGGTAGTTTTCTTCGGAGAAGTCCTGTGCTCCTCCGCCGGTGCCCAGCACTACGCCGATCTCGCGCTGCAGACCCAGTGAGAGCTTCGAGGTTTCAATCCCCGCCTGTTGGAGTGCTTCGGTCGAGGCTGCCAGTGCGAGCGGCACCGAGCGCGAAAGATGTTTGCGCTCGTGGGCGTCAATCCAGGCCAGTTCGTCGAAACCGCACACTTCGCCGGCGATCCGGACGGGAAGCTCACTGGCATCAAAGCGAGTGATTTGCCGCACCCCGCTTGTACCGGCGAGTACGGCGCGGCAAAAATCATCGTTGCCGACTCCGTTAGGGCTAACCACGCCCATGCCGGTGATGACGACACGCCTCTTCATGCAGACTTTCTCCGTTGCCGCAAGAATTCACCAGCTCGAACGCGTAATTGCCGGGCCGGGCCTGATCGAACCGGCCTAAGTGATAATAGATGAGAGCAGACGGACGGCGACAGTGCTGCCAGCAATAAGGTTGTGACGAATTTGTCTCTGGGAATTTACATCTCGGTGCCGTTTTGCCGCACCAAGTGCAGTTTTTGCAATTTCGCGTCCGGAGTGTTCTCGCGTGCCGTGTTTGATCGCTACGTCGGGCAGGTTTGTGGCGAGATCGCGGCGAGCCGGGCGATGGCTGTGGCACTGGGCGGTCGTGTCGAGCAGGGTGTCGATTCGATCTACTTGGGCGGAGGAACGCCGTCGGTGCTAGCGCCTGACCAACTGGAACGGTTATTCCAGGCTGTCCGCGACCACTTTCAGGTCGACTCAGGAGCGGAAATCACGGTCGAGTGTGCTCCCGGCACGCTCACCGATGAAGTACTCGATGCCTTGTGCCGGAGCGGTGTGAATCGCGTCAGCCTCGGCGTCCAGTCATTTGTGGATGAGGAGTGCTCGTCAGTTGGCCGACTGCATAGCCGCGGGGTCGCGTTGGACGATATCGCTCGCTTGCGCGCGGGCGGCATTGGGAACATTGGAATTGACCTGATTGCCGGTTTGCCCTATCAAACGCCAGAAAGCTGGGAGTTCACGCTCTCCGAGACGCTGGCAACGGGCGTGCCGCATGTCAGTGTTTACATGTTGGAGGTGGACGAAGATTCGCGCCTAGGCGGTGAGTTGCTGGCCGGAGGTAGTCGCTATCATGCGCACTTTGTGCCGGACCAAGATCTGACCGCGGATCTGTACCTTGCGGCTTGTGAACGGCTCGAGAGAGGCTGGCTGCGCCAGTATGAGATTTCGAATTTTGCCCGAGAGGTGACGCACGGCATCGGCCTGCGCGATTCGCGGCACAACCTCAAGTACTGGACGCGCCAGTCGTATTTGGGATTCGGCGTGGATGCTCACTCGATGGTGCCGGCGAATGAGGCTCTGGCGGAGCAGGGAATCGAGACGCTGCGATTCGCGACTCCTGATTCGCTGGAAGTCTATTCGGCTGCGGCGAACAGCATGCAACCTCGGGAGGCGCGCGTGCACCAACTGCGGGCATCGCGGACGCTCGTTGATTCTCGTACTGCGTTGGAGGAGTCGTTCTTTCTCGGGCTGCGCATGAATTGCGGTGTGTCGCTGACGGAAATTGGGAGCCGATTTGGTCAATCGGCAATCGATGAATTACGAGGGGCGATTGACGAGTTGATCGATGCCGCACTGCTGGAGCGTGAGAGCGAGCGGGTGCGTTTGACTTCACGCGGTCGATTGTTATCGAACGAAGTGTTTGTCCGGTTTATCCGCGACGAACGGCCGACGCGGGTGTGAGTCGCCGAGGAGCGCATGTCTTTGAACAGACTCATCATTTAACCTAGTAATCGAGTGCCTCCTATGAACAATTCCTCCGCTGCGCCTGCAATCATTGATCTTCGCAGCGACACCGTTACCAAGCCCTCGCCCGAAATGCGACGCGCCATGTTCGAGGCCGAAGTGGGCGACGACGTTTACGCCGAAGATCCAACCATCAACCGATTGGAAGCACGGGCTGCCGAAATCTTCGGACGCGAGTCGGCGCTGTTCGTGCCCAGCGGGACTATGGGCAACCAGATCGCCATCAAACTGCACACCACACATGGACAGGAAGTGATCTGCGAGGAGCGCAGTCACGTCTTCAACTCCGAAATGGCGATGATGGCGCACTTCTCCGGGGTTGTGCCGCGCACGCTGTGGGCCGAAGACGGCATCATCACTTGGGAGCAGGTGAAGTCTAAGCTGCGACCGAAAAGTTATCACTCCGCCCGGACTGGGTTGCTCTGCGTCGAAAACACTCACAACTTTGCGGGAGGTAGTGCGACGCCTCTGGAAGTGTTCGACGAAGTCTGCGAACGCACCCACGAACTCGGACTGCCGGTGCATCTCGATGGGGCGCGCATATTCAATGCCTCGGCCGCACTCGGTATTCCTGTCGATACGCTGACCGCGAAGGCCGACACAGTGATGTTCTGCCTGTCGAAGGGGCTCGGCGCACCGGTTGGTTCCATGCTCGTTGGTAGCGCGAAGTTGATCGACCGCGGACGCATCTACCGCAAGGCGCTCGGTGGAGGAATGCGACAGGCCGGAATTCTCGCGGCTGCCGGACTGATCGCGCTCGAGAAGGGGCCACAGAGACTGGCAAACGATCATGCCAATGCGAAGTTTCTGGCGGAAGGATTGTCCAGGATTCCGGGATTCAAGATTGACCCCGCCAAGGTACACACCAACATCGTCATTTGCGACATCACGACGACCGGCATGAACTCCGGAGAAATGTCGTGCTTGCTTGCAGGGCAGCAGGTTCTGGCGAACGGGGTTGGGCCCGATCAGATTCGGTTTGTTACCCACATCGATGTGACGCGCGAGCAGTGCGCGCAGGCGCTGGAGATCGTCGCATCGGTCATCGGCGAGCAGGCCGCTCACTAGGTAAGCGTCATTTCTTTCGCGCTTGCTGGTGTGGGATAATCGTTAGTTTCGTCAGCGCGTTCCAGCCGGCATAAGGAGAGCTGCGCGTGGCGAGCCGGAGGATTGCTTGGATTTCCAGCTCTCGGATGAACAGCTGCAACTGAAGAAGATGGTGCGCGAGTTCGCCGAGCGCGAGATCGCGCCGAACGTCATGAAGTGGGACGAAGCCAGCGAATTTCCGCTGGCGACGGTGAAAGAACTGGGCAAACTCGGCCTGCTGGGCATCATTTTCCCGACCGAGTACGGCGGCTCGAGCATGGGTTACGTCGAGTACGTGACCGCGATCGAGGAGCTGTCGCGCGTGGACGGCTCGATCGGCATCATCGTTGCGGCGCACACCTCGCTTGGTTCGAACCACATCTTTCTTGCGGGCAACGAGGAGCAGAAGCGGAAGTATATTCCCAAGCTGGCGAGTGGAGAGTTCATCGGGGCATGGGGGTTGACTGAGCCCGGATCCGGTTCCGACGCTGGTGGCGCGCGCTGTTCGGCTATGCGCAAGGGCAAGAACTGGCTGCTGAACGGGACGAAGACGTTTATCACCAATGGCCACTGTGCCGATGTTGCGGTTGTGATCGCGGTGACCGACAAGACCGCGCACACGCACGGGTTGTCGGCGTTTGTGGTGGAGCAGGGAACCAAGGGCTTTCGCGCAGGGAAGAAAGAAAACAAGCTCGGGCTGCGCGCTAGCGATACCTCAGAGCTGATCTTCGAGGACTGCGAGATTCCCGGCGAGAACCTGCTCGGCAAAGAAGGTGATGGATTCATCGACGCCATGCGCGTGCTCGATGGCGGGCGGATTTCGATTGCAGCGTTGGGCCTCGGCATGGCGCAGGGCGCGTACGAAGCAGCCGTGAAGTATGCCAAACAGCGCAAGCAGTTTGGCAAGGCAATCAGCGAGTTTCAGGCTGTCGGCTTCAAGCTGGCGGACATGGCCACCGATATCGACGCCGCGCGCCTGTTGACTCACCGCGCCGCCGCCATGAAAGACGCAGGCATGAAGACTACGCAGGAGTCATCGATGGCGAAGTTGTTCACCAGCGAGGTTGCGGTCCGTTGCGCCAACGAGTGCGTGCAGATTCACGGCGGGTACGGGTACATCAAGGACTATCCGGCCGAAAAGTTTTATCGCGACGTGAAGCTGTGCACTATCGGCGAGGGTACCAGCGAGATTCAGCGGCTGGTGATTGCCCGGCAAGTGTTGAAAGACTGAGACTCACACCATTCCTACGTTGACTACTAGCGGCCACATTCAGGAACTCGTTACCCGCGTGCGCGCGGGTAATCCACGTGCATTGGCCCGTGCTATTTCGATTGTCGAAGACCGCACGACGGAGTCGACCGAGCTGCTGAAGTCGCTATTTCCCTTCAGCGGAAATGCATTGCTGCTTGGCTTAACCGGCTCGCCGGGCGCCGGCAAGAGCACGCTGGTCGATCAGTTAGCGCGCGAATACCGCAAGCAAAATAAGACCATCGGCATCGTGGCTATCGATCCCACCAGCCCGTTCAGCGGCGGGGCGATTTTGGGCGACCGCATCCGCATGCAGTCGCATTATGCCGATGCGGGCATCTACATCCGCAGCATGGCTACGCGCGGGTCACTCGGTGGACTCGCCAGCACCACGGCCGACGTCGCCACCGTACTCGATGCCAGCGGACGCGATTTGGTAATGATCGAGACTGTTGGAGTCGGACAGGACGAAGTCGATATTGTTACCCTCGCCGATGTAACGGTAGTTGTACTGGTTCCCGGCATGGGCGACGACGTGCAGACCATCAAGGCCGGCATCATGGAGATCGCCGACGTGTTCGTCATCAACAAGTCGGACCGTGACGGAGCTGAGCGCGTGGAGCGCGAGATCCGAGCTATGCAGTCGCTGGCCATGCGCAAAGATAACTGGACGCCGCCAATCGTAAAGACGGTCGCCAGCGATGGGACCGGTGTACCAGAAGTGTTGCTGGCCATCGAGAGTTACCGTGCACATTTGAGCAAAAGCGAGTTTGGACGCAACCGGCGGATCGAGAACTGGCGCAAACGCATTACCGAGATGATGCGCGACGCGCTGTTTCAGCGGGTGGTCACGGACTACCTGGGCAACGGCGAGGCCGAGCGCTACGCCGCCGAAGTTGCCGAGCACAAACGCGACCCATATTCTCTGGTGGAGGAGATTGTGGGAGAACTGGGGAAACACGCATGACGCAAATCGATCATCTGGGCATCGCCGTGAAGTCACTGGCCGAGGCCAAACAGTTCTACGAGAACCTTGGTCTGACCGTGATGCCGGAAGAAGTTGTTGAGTCGGAGAAGGTTCGCGTGGCGATGGTTCCCGTTGGCGAGAGCCGCATTGAGTTGCTGGAGCCGACGGTGCCGGAATCGACAATTGCGAAGTTCCTGGAAAAACGCGGCCAAGGGTTGCATCACGTCGCGCTCCACGTGACAGACCTGGTTGGAACGGTCAAGCGGCTGAAGGCTTCGGGCGCGCGCCTAGTCAACGATGACATCAAGGTCGGCGCGGGCGGACACCGCTATATCTTTGTTCATCCCTCCAGCGCGGGCGGCGTGCTTCTCGAGTTGGTGGAGGACGCCGGACACAACGGCTGACCATGTACCTTCTCGCGGTTGACACTTCGGGTCGACAAGGCAGCGTGGCGCTATGCCGGGGAGACGCCATATCGTTCGAAACTCTTGAACTCTGCACGCTAGAAGGCGGAACCTACTCGGCGCGCCTCGTGCCGTGCATCGCCGATTTGTTGGAGCAGGCCAATCTCGCCAAGTCGCAGCTCGACGGACTCGTCGTCGTCGATGGGCCAGGATCATTTACCGGGCTGCGGGTTGGACTGTCTACCGTGAAGGCACTTTGCGAAGCGCTGCGCAAACCCCTGGCGGCTGTCTCGATGCTCGAAGCGCTGGCCATCACACATGGCCACGAGGGCGAAACGGTGGCTAGCGTTCTAGACGCAGGCCGAGGTGAACTCTATGTTGGAGAGTACGAGGTCCGCGACAACAGGGCGAGGCTCGTCCGGCAGTCGATTGAGAAACTGAACGATTTTCTGACGCGGCTTCCCGCGAAATCGAAGCTCATCACCACATTTGCAAAGCTTGTCGAGTCATCCGTGACATTGGTGGATCCGTTGCAGGTGGACGCCATCGGCCGCATCGGGCTTCGCAAGTTGCTGGCAGGTGACGTCGTAGATTCGGCAACGCTCGACGCCAACTACATCCGTCGCTCCGACGCAGAATTGTTCTCACAGCCTAAGCGATGATCTCGCCGTTGATACGCCGGGCTACACCCGCCGATCTTCCTTACATTCGCCAGCTTGAAGAGCAAGCGCCGACCGCAGCCCACTGGAGTTCGTCGCAATACGAGGCGCTGTTTGTCGCTGAACCACCGCAGAGGATTGCCGTCGTTGCCATATACGAATCGGACGTCAATCTTGTGGTCGCGTTTCTCGTCGCCCGCTGCTTGAACGATGAGTGGGAAATCGAAAATATCGTGGTGAATGAGAATGAGCGCCAAGCAGGCGTTGGGTCCGCGTTGGTCCGCCATCTAGCCGCAGAAGCAGCCGCCTCTGGTGCCGTGTCGTTACTCCTGGAAGTGCGGGAATCCAACATTCCCGCCCGACGACTCTATGAAAAGATTGGGTTTACGGCTGAGGGACGGCGAAAAAGCTACTACCAGTCTCCTGAGGAAGATGCCATACCTTATCGACTTCCATTGCAGTCTTGTGACAAAATCCCTTGAGACCGAAAAAACTGTGTGCTAACGTTTTCATCGCTCCATCATCTTAGGAGGTCTACTGAATGGCAACTCAGGTTCGTGATCAGCTTCTGGCCAGCAACGAAATTTTCCGCAAGCTGGCAGAGGAGCACTCGCAGTATTCTCAGCGGCTCGATGCCCTCGTCACCAAAAAGTACTTGAGTGAAGACGAAAAGCTGGAGGAAGTGCGCCTGAAGAAGCTGAAACTTCGCCTGAAAGACCAGATGGAATCGCTGGAACAGCAGTTCCGTAGCGGCCACCAGGTCGCTTAATCAAGTTGTAGATGTATTGCTCGGCGGTAAATTCCCTTAACTTACCGTCAGGGTAGATGCCTATCTGCTTGTGCCGGCGATTGAGAGCCCGCTCCTGAAAGATTCGTGCATTCCTAAGCCTCCTCGATATCAGCCACACTCTTCGGCTTGAGGTCTTATAATCATTGGCATACTCATGGTTCGTGACGGCTATTACTATGGCTTGGCTTGTCTGGCAGTCGCCCTGTTCCTGGGCTGGCTGACAGCACCGGCGCTGGCCGTGGTGCCACTGTTGTTAGGCGCATTTTTCCTGTGGTTCTTTCGAGATCCGGAGCGCATAGTCCCTTCTGTCGACGGCGCACTCGTCTCTCCAGCTGACGGCAAAGTAACCGACATTTCGGCCATTCGGTTTAACGGCGAGGACTATACCCGCATCAGCATTTTCCTGAATGTTTTTAATGTGCACGTGAATCGGTCACCGGTCGCTGGCCTGATTACCGATGTCACCTACAAGCGGGGCAAATTCGGAAACGCCATGGGTGCGATCTCAGCCGAGGAGAACGAGCAGAATATCGTGACCGTGAAGGGCGACTGCGGTACGGTCGTGTTTAAGCAGATTGCGGGATTGCTGGCGCGCCGGATCGTTTTCAATAAGAAAGTGGGCGATCGCGTGGCTTGCGGCGAGCGCGTCGGCCTCATTAAATTTGGCTCGCGGGTCGACGTGATCTTTGCCGCAGCCGCAGAAATCAGAGTCAAGCTCGGCGATCATGTCGCCGGAGGCTCCTCATTGCTGGCAGTGTCGCGAGTGCGAGTGGCTACCGTCATGGCTCAGGACGCTGCGGAGGCGCGATGAGCGATCAACCAGTGGAATCCCAGCGCGCAGTCTCGCGCCCGCGCCCGAAACACAAGGGCCTGTACGTCTTGCCTTCCTTGTTCACGGCGGTCAACATTGCTGCCGGCTATTACGCTATCTCGCAGGCCATTCAAGGCACCGCAGGCGATCCGTGGCACTTCGACCAGGCCGCTAAGGCGATCGGTTTCGCCATCCTGTTCGACGGGCTTGACGGCCGCATCGCCCGGCTGACCAATACCACTAGCGCGTTTGGACGCGAACTGGACTCGCTGGCGGACGTCATCGCTTTTGGCATTGCTCCCGCGATTCTTGCGTGGCTTTGGGGCTTCCGCGCTCTTCCTGCGATGGACGACTTTGAATTGCGCAACAAGGTGGTGCAGCTTGGAGCCATCGCTACTTTCGTTTTCCTAATGGCGGGAGCTGCGCGATTGGCGCGCTTCAACATTCAGGTCAATCCCCAGCCCTCCAATCCTGGACGCCCTGGACGGAAATATTTTGTTGGTATGCCCATACCGGCTGGTGCGGGAGTCATTGCCGCAGTCGTGCACTTCGTCAGTGGAAACCCACTGCAATTGTGGTGGCTTTCGATTGGCTGGGGCGTGTTCGTCTTTGCGCTTGCTTTCCTGATGGTGAGCACCTGGCGGTTCTATAGCTTCAAGGAACTGAATCTCGGACGTCCGATGAATTTCCGCTGGATCATAGTCTTCGGCGGGATCATCGGACTGGGCTGGTTCTTCTCGCGCTACGTCCTGTTTTTGATCGCGCTGGTCTATACGCTAGCCGGAATTCTGGCTCGGCTCTCTTTTGTTTTCCGGCGGCCCACGCTGCCTCCACCTCCGCCTCAAGACGAGGCCTCACACGCCTGATGAAAAGTGATCCCAAGACTGCAGTCCCTGTCCATCCCGAGGCTGGAAGCTGGGGTGGTTTGTTTCGCGTTGCCATTGTAGGAGCTGCCAGCCTCAAAGGGCGTGAACTCAAAGATGTGCTCAGCGAGCGAAATTTTCCCGCGCACGATATTCGGCTGCTCGACGACGACGAAACCCTGGGGCAGTTGGACGCCGTGGGCGACGAGCCTACGTTTATCCAGAATGTTCTGCCAGAGCACATGGAGTCCGTCGATTTCACCTTCTTTGCTTCCGACGATTCATTCACGCGCAACACGTGGGGCATCGCGAAGAAGGCGGGAAGTGACATTATCGATCTGTCGAACGGGCTCGAAGATGTCGCGGGAGTCGTCTTGCGCGCGCCGTGGGTGGAGCGGGAACTCGGTTATGTCCCTCGAGTTGACCTGGGGAGCAAGCCGGTCAGGATCGCGCACCCGGCAGCCATAGTGTTGGCGTTGTTGCTAGTGCGTGCCGGTAGAGCTGGCAAAGTAGCTAGCTCCAACGTGACTGTCTTCGAGCCGGCCTCCGAGCGCGGCAAGCGTGGCATGGACGAACTTCACGAACAGACGGTGAACCTGCTCTCCTTCCAGCAACTTCCCAAGACAGTGTTCGATTCCCAGGTTGCGTTCAACCTGATTGATCGCTACGGCACAAAGTCCGCACCGTCGCTGGAGACGGTTGAAAAGCGCATTCGGCGCGACTTTAGCAGCATCGTTCACGGCAAAGTAGCCGTACCTTCGCTGATGCTGCTGCAAGCACCAATCTTCCACGGGCACGCCTTTTCGCTTTACATTGAACTGGAGCGTCCGACCAGCGCCGAGGCCTTTATCGCCGCGCTTGCGGGAGACCACGTGGAACTATCGCCGGGCGGCGAGGACGCACCCAGTAACGTCAATGCTGCAGGACAGGAGCAGGTTCAAGTGCTGGTTCGTCACGACGCGGAGCGAGACGGTGGATTTTGGATCTGGGCTGCGTCGGACAATCTGCGCGTCTCGGCGATGGCCGCAGTCGAATGCGCCGAATCACTGATTCCCGGACGCCCGCGTGGGACTGTGCAGTGATGAGGTGGCAGCGGTCCGCGTGCATGGCGGTGGCTCTCGTTCTGACCACCATGCTCGGAACTTCCGGATGCGGCTATCACACAAGCGGTACCGCGGTGCGGTTGCCAACCGACATTCACACTATCTATGTACCGATGTTCACGAACATAACCCAGACTTTCCGCATTGAGCAGACGCTCACCGCGGCGGTGGTGCAGGAACTCCACAGTCGCACCAACTTTCGCGTGGTAACTACTAATAACGACGGTACCGCCGACGCGACCCTGCAGGGAATTGTCCGGTCGACCTCGAATGATCCGCTGACTTACGATTCGGTCACCGGACGCATTTCCTCTTCCGTTGTCACTCTAAGCCTGAAAGTTTTGCTGGTTAGCAAGTCGGGAAAAACCCTGTGGGACAACCCGAACTATGTCTACCGCGAGCAGTACCAGGTCTCGCGCGATGTCAGCAGCTTTTTTGACGAATCGAATCCCGCTTTCCTGCGCGTCTCCAAGGAGTTCGCCAAGTCGCTAGTTAACAATATTCTGGAGGCGTATTAATGCGCAGCTTCGCCGCTTCGGACCGGTTCGTGGCCGATGTGCAGGCCCGCAAGCTAGCGCCGGGATACGTCTTTGTGGGCGACGAGGCGTTCTTTCGCAAGCGCTGCCGCGATGCAGTCTTGCAGCAGTTGGTCCCTGCCGACGTTCGCGAATTGAGCGTGTACGACATGGACCTCAGCGAAGTTGAGTTGCAGCATGCGCTCGATCGCGCCCGCACACCGTCGCTCATGGCGCCGTTCCAGGTGTTCTTTATCCGCGGCGTGAAGAACCTCTACACCCGGGGCAAACACGATGACGAGTTCGCTGCCATCAAAGACTATTTCAAGAACCCCAATCCAGATGCGCTGGTGGTTTTTGTAGCTGACCACATCAGTATTCCTGCCGATGTGCGTCGCATGGATTTGCAAGATAAGGACCGCTACGAACGCATCCGAGAAACACTCGGCGAACATTGCACCGTACTGGAGTTTGCGCGTGTCGATGAAGGCGACGCGGTGAAGTGGGCCGTTGATACCTCTGACGCGCAAGGCGTTAAGCTCGACGCTGACGCCGCGCGCGAATTGGTCGATTCACTCGGTGGCGACATGATGATGGTCGCCAACGAACTTGAAAAGCTCATTCTGTTTGTTGGGGAGAAGAAGCGCATCACGCTCGGAGACGTCGAGACCATGGTTCTCGCGGCCAAGCAGCGCTCGTTCTATGAACTGACCGACGCGATTTCCGCCCGCGACCGCGCTCGCGCCCTCGTGGTGCTCGACGCCATCCTCAATACCGGCGACGGTGACGAGGCGGCCATTGGGCACCTGTACATGCTGTCGCGGACCTTCCGGCAGATGCTGGTGATCTTCGAGCGCAACGTGCGCGACTCACGCGCCTTGTGGCAGGCACTATGGCAGGGCTTCCGCGTTCCGCCGTTTGCCGCAGAAGATATCATCCGCCAGGCCCGTCGTTACAAATCGCGGCGTGAACTCACCAGCGCGATTCGCCGCATCGCCCGCGCCGATCTCGCCCTGCGCTCCAATCCAGTCAGCAAGCGGTTCGTGCTAGAGAACCTGGTGCTCGACTTGACCGCCGAACCAAAAATCGTCGAGGCTGGCTGGTTGCAGGAGCAGCTTCCCGTCTAGCGTTTCTGCCGTTCCGTGTTCCGCTCAGGAGTTTGCCGCCTGTTCCACCAGCGTAAGCAGTCCCTCGAGGGACGGAGTTCGGCCCTCCCGTTTGTACGAGTAAACGCTGTTCCCGTTGACAATGACTTCGAGCTCCCCATGGGCGTGTCGCACCTTGGGGTCAATGCCGTATTTCGATTGCAGTTCCTGCTTAAGGCTCCCGGCCAAGCGTCGTTTGTCGCTTCAAACCAGGCAGCGGCGGATTTCGATGTGTGTGTTTTTGTCCATACCTATTTTTTCTCCGTGACGTCGATCTTGGCGGTCGTGCTGGCCCAATCGAGTTTCAACGTGGCTGCGCTCGCACCCGCTTTGTCAAGTGAGATGGTGAACTGCTCAGCCGGCGTTGCGTTGCTGGCGACCTTCATGTCAACGCGAGCCAGGTCGTCTTTTTCCTCGTAATCGGTACCCCATTGCCCGGTCTGCTTGTTGATGATCAGCTTCCAGCCGCTCTCGTTGGGGATCGAGTAAAGCGTGTAGCTCCCCGCCGGGACGCTCGCTCCGCCGATCGTCAAATTTACATCGGTTTTGAGGCTGGTGGCTGCGTTCGCACCCGTGCGCCACACCTGCCCGTAGGGAACGAGCCCGCCAAAGATCTTGCGGCCGCGCATCGAGGGACGGCTGTAAGTGATGGTTACGGTCTTACCGTCAGCAAAGGTAAAGGTGGCCGTACCTGGAGGGCTGAGCGGCTGCTTTGGTTGTTCCTGTGCAATGAGGCTTGCGGCGAGGATTGCGACGATGAAAGCCACGAGTAACATGCTGCGCTTCTGCATTGCGTCTCCTAGGACATTCGAATCTTGCCACGATCGTGCGCCCCTATTATTCACGTTCGCAGCGGAGGTTACAATCGAGCCTATGAGCGTACTCGACGATAAGCGCGACGAACTGGAGCATTATGAATTCCGCATGGGAGTAGCGAGAGGCCGATTGGCTGTGGCGCTCGACTCGTTGACCGATGCGCTCACGATGGTCGGGCAGCATGGGGTCTATTGCCAGAGTGCGAGACAACCTGGCAGGCCAGCGATGGATATTCAGATCGTGATGAAGGGGATCACTGATGCAAAGGAACTCATCGCATCGGTGATGGAAGAGATCCGGAAGCAGCAGCAAGAAAACGCTTCACCACAGAGGCACGGAGGACACGGAGAAAAACAGATCTAGAAGTTTTCTATGTCTCCGCGTCTCTGCAGTAAATACTCTCTTAAGCGGTTACGTACTTGCCGGTTTCGAGTACGCGAGCTGCGACCTGCTCCTGCAATGCAATCACATTGACCGGTTCGAACTTCACCAGCCGACGGATGATCGCCATCTGGGTGCGCAGCATGTCGCCTTCCGCCACTGCGGCAATCACTTTCTTTGCTGAGGCTTCGAGCCGGCTCATTGCGCCTGCGATGTAGATCTGGGTCATCGCGGTTACCAGAGCGGCCTTCTGCTCGCCTTGCGCCTCGATGAACTTGCGTGCCCGCAGCAGGCAGGAATCCATGGTGAAAGCCTCGATCACCATGTCGGCAATCGCGCCCATGA
Organism: uncultured Acidobacteriaceae bacterium; assembly: GCA_963837915.1. Classification (GTDB taxonomy): domain Bacteria; phylum Acidobacteriota; class Terriglobia; order Terriglobales; family Acidobacteriaceae; genus DASRAA01. Next base: position 92,413 of record CAWIPZ010000063.1, on the reverse strand, counting down.
TTTCCTGCTGGTCGGCCAGCTTCTGCATGTATTTCTGCGAAGCCGCTCCGGCCACAAGCATGGAAAGCTTCTTGGCATTGCTGACGATCTTCTGCTCGGCTGCCAGAGTGCCTTCCAACTCCTCGAACGACGGGCCAGCCATCACTTCATCCATCGTCTTCTTGATGGCAGGAAGCAGGGCAAGCTGTCCGCTCATCGCGCGCTTGAGCAGCCAGCCGGTGATGATCATGCGGTTGATTTCATTGGTGCCTTCGAAGATGCGGTTGACGCGCGAATCGCGATAGGCGCGTTCTGCCGGGTACTCTTCTACGAAGCCGTAGCCGCCGAAGATCTGTACCGTCTCGTCCACCACGAAGTCGAGCATCTCCGAAGCCCACACCTTGATGATGGAGCACTCGACGGCATACTCCTCGATGGCTTTGCGCACGGCTTCGGGAGTCTTCTCGATGAGTCCCAGCGCGGTGTCCATCATGCCAACGGTGCGATAGACCATCGACTCACCGGCATAGATGCCGACCGCCATCTGCGCCAGTTTCTCGCGAATGAGCCCGAAGTCTGCGATGGCCTTGTTGAAGGCCTTCCGTTCTTTGGCATATGAGATTGCTGTGACCAGGGAGGAACGCGCTCCACCAACGCAGCTTGCACCCAGCTTGAAGCGGCCCACGTTCAGGATGTTGAAGGCGATGATGTGGCCTTTGCCGATCTCGCCGAGTACGTTCTCCACGGGCACTTTGCAGTCGTTGAGGATGAGGGGAGCCGTGGACGAGCCGCGAATGCCGAGCTTCTTTTCTTCTGCGCCAACCGAGAAGCCGGGGAAATCTTTCTCTACAAGGAACGCAGTGAACTTTTCGCCGTCGATCTTAGCGAACACGGTGAACAAGTCGGCGAAATGCGCGTTGGTGATCCACATCTTCTCGCCATTGAGAATGTAGTGCTTACCGTCGGGCGAAAGAACGGCGCGAGTGCGGGCGTTCATTGCGTCGGAGCCGCTGGTGCTCTCTGAGAGCGCGTACGCGCCGACGATTTCAGCGGTCGCCAGCCTGGGCAGGTATTTCTTCTTCTGCTCTTCGGTGCCGAAGAAGACGATGGGCAGGGTACCGATGCCGCTGTGCGCGCCGAGCGTGACCATGAAGCTGCCGTACTTCGACATGAAGTCGGAGATAATGGCCGACGAAACCTTGTCCATGTCGGAGCCGCCGTACTCGGCGGGAATGTCGGCGTTGGTGAGGCCCATTTCGGCGGCCTTCTTGAGCAGGTCGCGGCAGACGGACCAGTCCTTGTGCTCCATCTTTTCGGCGTTGGGGACGACTTCATTGGTCGCGAACTCGGCGGCGAGGTTGACGACCATCTGCTGATCTTCGTTGAAGTCTTCGGGGGTGAAGACGTTGTCCAGGTTGTGGTCTTCGAGCAGAAAGCTTCCGCCCGTAGTTTTCGTCTTGGGAGCTACCGTTGTTGTGGCCATCCTGATCCTCGCTTATTGAACTGCAAAAATCGTTTTCACCACAGAGACACAGAGGCACAGAGAAAAACGCTTGGGTTTAAAACCTTCGTGATTGCGACCGCGTCTGCGGAACCAAGACCCATGCTCATTGCCTTCTTAGAATGCAATCGATTTTCTCTGTGTCTCAGTGCCTCTGTGGTCAATGTCTCTTACTGCAAATTCTCGAAAATGCCTGCCGCGCCCATGCCTCCGCCGACGCACATGGTCACCATGCCGTAACGTCCTTTGCGGCGCTTGAGTTCGCGGATGATGCTCGCGGTGAGCTTGGCGCCGGTGCATCCCAGGGGATGACCTAGTGCGATGGCACCGCCATTGGGATTGATAATGGACGGGTCGAGCCCGCCTTCTTTGATTACCGCCAGCGATTGCGCCGCGAAGGCTTCGTTCAACTCGATGACTTCGATGTCGCTCAGCTTCAGTCCGGCTATCTTCAGGACTTTTGGAATCGCAAAGACCGGGCCGAGCCCCATTTCTTCCGGCTTGTAGCCCGCTGTAGCAAAGCCGACGTAACGCACCAGCGGTTTCAGACCGAGTGCCTTGGCACGATCGGCGGACATGACGATCGCCGCGGCCGCGCCGTCAGACATCTGGGAAGAGTTGCCGGCGGTGACGGTGCCTTTCATGTGGAACGCGGGCTTGAGTGCCGCCAGGGCCTCGAGCGAGGTGTCGGCGCGAGGGCCTTCGTCCATCTTGAAGATGATTTCGGTGCGCTTGGGCTTGCTGCCGTTCGGAGTGGTGAAGCTCACGGGAACCGGCACGAGTTCATCGTTGAACCAGCCGGCTTCGATGGCAGCGATGGACTTCTTGTGGCTGTCCACGGAGAACTGGTCGGACTGTTCACGGGTGATGTTGAAGCGCGACGCGAGGCGCTCGGCGGTGAGTCCCATGGATAGGTAGGCGTCGGGATAGTTCGCCACCAGCCAGGGGTTCGCCGAGACCTTATTGCCGCCCATGGGGATCATGGTCATGGACTCGACGCCTCCGGCGACTACCACTTCGGCCCCGCCCGCGATGATGCGTTCGGCTCCCTGGGCAATCGCCTGCAAGCCGGAAGAGCAGAAGCGGTTAATGGTGATGGCCGAGGCTTCGACCGGCAGCCCGGCGCGCAGCGAGGCGATGCGAGCGACGTTCATGCCCTGTTCGGCTTCGGGCATGGCGCAGCCGAGGATGACGTCTTCGATCTCTTTGGGGTCGAGCTGGGGTACGCGCTCGAGCGCGCCTTTGATCGCACAGGCGGCGAGGTCGTCGGGACGGGTGGCGCGCAGGGTTCCTTTGTAGGCTTTGCCGACCGGGGTTCGAACGGCACTGACGATTACGACTTCACGCATAAGTAGCTCCGAGCAACTAGCAGCTAGCGACTAGCTGGTGACGATTCTGGTGAAAATTGCATTTGCGCGACCTTTTAGAATCAAAGGGATAGAGAAAAATTCCCTGCATCCAATTGAGCCCCAATGGTTTATACGTATCCAATTCTTGCGTAAGGGGTTACGAGTCGAGTTTGATCGATTTCTGCCGGGTTGTGGTCCGAGCATGATGACCCTCTCGTTATTCCCGTGGTCGCCGGTCTGGGGGCTCGCTTACGGCGAACCTATTGCTTTCAGCGCCGGGACATTTAAGGGAGTGGCCCAGTACAACTTGTCCTCCGGCGTGAAGAATACGAACACAGCCTCTCATTTGCTAGTTCCTCAGGGTCTTTCCGGTCTTCAGTGTGAACTGAATGCGCTCCTGAGTCTTCTTTTCACCGCAGAGCGATTTGAAGGCCTCGCGCTCCAGGTCGAGCAGGTACTGCTCGCTGACTAGAGTGCCGGGGTTGACTTCGCCGCCGCAGAGGACTTCCGCCACCTTGCCGGCAATTTTCACTTCGTGATCGCTGATGAATTCGCCCTGCCGCATGATGTGCACGCCCATCTTCAGTGTCGCCAGGATGCTCTCGCCGGGCGCCGGAATGTCGTTGCGCATCATCAGCGGCCGGAAGCCTTCGTGAACGAGTTCGAGGGCGCGCTCCTTGGCGTCGCTCAGGACACGCTCACGGTTCATAGTGATGTTGTCACCCGGGGAAAGGAAGCCGAGACCCTTGGCCTCCAGCGCCGAGGTCGAAACCTTTGCCATGGCGACCGTTTCGAAGGCTTGCTTCATCGCTTCCATCAGTTCGACGCTCTCGCCGCGTCCTTGGGGACGAATGTGCGTGGCCTTGTGAATCGCGCGGAGTGTCATCTCTTTGCATCCGCCACCGCCGGGCAGGAGGCCAACGCCGACTTCGACCAGGCCGGCATAAAGTTCGGCGTGGGGCTGGCGTGCGTGAGCGTGCAGCGTGATCTCGGTGCCGCCGCCAAGAGTCATGCCGAAAGGTGCGACGACGACCGGCTTGGGCGAGAACTTGATGGCCTGCGTCATGTTCTGGAACTGACGGATGGCCATGTCAACTTCGTCCCACTCTTCTTCCTGCACGGCCATCAGCAGCATCATGATGTTGGCGCCGACGGAGAAGTTTCCGGCATCGTTGGTGATGACGAAGGCGTCGAAGTTCTCAGCGCCGACTCTGTTCTTGAGCGTCTGGGTGATGAGCGAGACGATGTCGCCGCCCAGCGAGTTCATCTTGGAGTGGAACTCGATGCAGCCGACGCCATCGCCGAGATCGACCAACGAGGCTCCGGCGTTCTTCTTGACCACGCCGTTGGCTTTCTTGGCGACGGTCACGGACCAGACTCCGGCGGGTACTTCTTCCGGCTTGTAGTCGCCGGAGGTAATGTCGAAATACTTCCGTCCGCTGGCGGTCTTGGGATCGTCGGCATACCAAGTGGTCTTGCCCGAGGCGAGAAGCTTCTCGACATTGGCCGCGACCGGACGGCCTTCCTTCTTCATGCGCTCGACGGTCTGGGCGACGCCGGCAGCGTCCCAAAGCTCGAAGGGACCAAGCTCCCAGTTGAAACCGGTCTTCATGGCCTTGTCGATCTCGACAATGGAGTCGGCAATTTCGGGCACGCGGTTGGCGGAGTAAGTCCAGAGGTCGGAGAGAACGTTCCAGAGGAACTGATTGGCCTTGTCCTTCGAGGGCGCGATCAGCGTGCGCAGGCGCTCGCCAAGGTCGTCGATGTTCTTCGCCATCTCGAGGGCGGGAAACTTTGGCCGCTGCTGCTCGCGATATTCCAGCGTCTTCCAATCGAAGGTGAAACGTTTCTCGCCGTCGGGACCTTTCTGCTTCTTGTAGAAGCCGCCCTTGGTCTTGTCGCCAAGCCACTTGCGGTTGAGCATTTCGAGGAAGAACGGCGGGAGAGTGAGTTCGCTGCGCTCATCCTTAATGTTGATCGCGCCGTTGCGCACCACGTGGCCGAGAATGTCGAGTCCGACGAGGTCGCCGAGACGGAAGGTGCCGGTCTTGGGCCAGCCGACGGCGGTGCCGGTGAGGGCATCGACTTCTTCGACGCTGAGGTCCATCTCCTGCATAACGCGCATAACGTTCAGCATGGAGAACGTGCCGATACGGTTGGCGATGAAGTTGGGCGTGTCTTTGGCACGGACGACGCTCTTGCCGAGGTGGAGATCGCAGAAGTCGGCGATTACTTTCATCGCCGCCGGGTCGGAGTCAGGAGTGGGGATGATTTCGAGCAGCCGCATATAGCGCGGCGGGTTGAAGAAGTGCGTGCCGAACCAGGAGCGGCGGAAGTCGTCGGAGAAGCCTTCAGCGATTCTGGCGATGGGCAGGCCGCTGGTGTTGGTGGTGATGATGGTTCCCGGCTTGCGGACGGCGTCGACCTTGCGGAGGAGTTCACGCTTGAGATCGAGGTCCTCGATTACCGCTTCGATGATCCAGTCCACTTCGGCGAGCTTCTTGAGGTCGTCTTCGAAGTTGCCGATGGTGACCAGGCATTCGAGCGACGGCTTCATGAAGGCGGCGGGCTTCGACTTTACTGCGGCTTCTTTTCCGGCGGCGGCGATGCGGTTGCGCGCGGGACCGTCGGCGTCGGGCGGAACGATGTCGAACAGGTAAGAGGGAACACCGGCGTTGGCCAGGTGCGCGGAGATGCGGGCTCCCATGGTGCCCGCGCCTAAGACGGCAACCTTGTCGATGCGTTTCTGCATGGATACTCGAGCGCTCCAACTTCGTGCCGGCGCGAGTGGGCCGGACTGGGCTACGTTGATTAAGACGCGATTCCAGACACGTGAGATTTATGAACTTCGGTTGTGCGCGGTGGAGAATGCAAGATGAACTTTGGGAGATGACGCAGAATGAGTGCGAAGAAGAGGAAGATGACTATTCACTTGTGCTCTCCTCATCGAATAAACGGCCTCAAAATACAAGCAGCGCGCGTCGTAAGATGTGGGGTGAGGATGGCAACGACGCGCGCCTATTAAGTTGACTTCATGTTAATGAATGAATGCTCATTCAGTCAATGAAATTCTCAACTATCTTTAATCTGGATGTGATTCAGGAAATGGCTTTCGCGATGAGGAAGGCGGCACCGGCTGCAAGTCCTCCAATTACAATGGTTTGCAAGGCAGAGCGGCCGGGCCTAGAGCCCGTGAAGCGGCCCTTGATGTAGCCAAAAACGCCCAAAGCGATCAGCGTAACCACCGCTGACCACACCAGCGCCACCCTCGAGCTGTGCAAAATCATGTACGGAGATAGGGGAATAAACCCTCCCGCGATGTAGGATCCAGCGATGGTAAGGGCGCTTTGCAGGGCACGCTTGGGGTTCGGTTCTTCTAGGCCCAGTTCGAAGCGCATCATGAAGTCGACCCACTGGGTGGGTTTCTTGGTCATGGCTTCGACCACGGGAGCGGCTTCCTCACGGGTAAGGCCGTAATCCGTGAAAACCTTCACTACCTCGCGCGCCTCTTCGTCGGGGATCTCCTCGACCTCGCGTTCTTCGCGGACGCGTTCGCTCGCATAGTGCTCGGCATCGCTGCGGGCGGCGAGGTAGCCTCCTAGGCCCATGGCGATGGAGCCGGCGGCGATTTCCGCGAGCCCGGCGATGACCACAAGGCGGCTGTTGTCCACGGCACCGGAGATTCCGGCGGCGAGCGCGAAGGGAACAGTGAGGCCGTCAGACATGCCGATGACGACATCGCGAACCACTTCTCCCGCGGTGAAGTGGCGCTCAATGTGCGGGGTTTGCGGCATGGTCCTCCAGTTCGGGATGGGCTTTGAGGTAGGCGACCGCCCGTTCTGCCACTTCGCGTTCACCTTTGTAACTCAGCCTGGATGCGGCCTGTTCGAGCGGCAACCAAAAAGCATTCTGAACTTCGATGCGCATGGCGGGAGCGATGTTACCCAAGCGTCCCGAACGATACAAGAAAAGATAGAAACTGACGATCTTGAAGACCTTGGCGTGGTCTCCCCAGTTGCGCACATAAATGTACTTGATATCCGCCAGTTTGGTGATCAGTTCGGCACGTACGCCGGTTTCTTCGCGTATTTCGCGCAGAGCGGTTTCGTCGGGCTTTTCACCGGGATCGATGGTTCCCTTGGGCAGGGCGATGAGTTCAGCGTCGGCGGGGGTGCGCTTGGTCGCCTTGACGCGGATGTTCTTGCGGGGACGCTGCATGTGCGGTTCGATCACCGCCAAATACCAGCGTCCGCGCATTCTGCGCAGGACTACGCCGCCAGCGGAAGTTTCTCGCACCATGGGGACAAGAGGAAAAAGTAGTTTGGCAGAGTCGGGAGCCGGAGACAACAGAAAGAAGTGGTCAGTGGCTAGTGGTCAGTGATCAGAGAACAAAAGGCATCAGGATCAGGCGTTCGCGTCATATGGCAGGCCGAGCTGGTTCTGCGTCTCGTCGGCTTTGCACTTGGCGACGATGAGGGTGATGTCGTCCTGCTGCTCGTGCGGGCTGTGGCGACGCACTTCATCAATCACCGCGCCGACCAGCGACTCAGAGGGCAGGTCACGATGGCGCTGCAGCGAATCCAGAAGGCGCTCCTCGCCAAACTCTTCGCCGTCTCCGTCCGCGGCTTCGGTAACGCCGTCGGTGTAGAGCGCCAGCGTGTCTCCGGCAAACAGGTCGGCATGGCAGACCGAGCAGTCCCATTCCTTGAAGAGCCCCAGCACGGTGCCGGTGGAGTCGAGGCGTTCGACCCGGTCGTCGCTACGCAAAAGCAGGGCGGAAAGATGGCCGCAATTGGCGTAGCGTAGGCGTCCTGACTGATCGTCGTATTCCGAGAAGAAAAATGTAGCGTAGGCGCCGTCGGGCGTGTTCTCGCAGAAGAGCCGGTTGACGGAGCGAAGCAGCCGCTCCGGTTCTTCGATAGCCATGGCGCACTGGCTGCGCAGGTTGGCCTGGAGATTGGCCATGAGCAGGGCGGCCGCGATGCCTTTGCCGGCGATGTCGCCGATGACCAAGCCGAGGCGCTGCTGCCCGAGCGGCAGAAAGTCGAAATAATCGCCGCCGACCTGGCGGGCCTGCAGGCATCTTCCGGCGTAATCGAGGGTTTGCAGAGGAGGAAGCTCTTGGGGAAAGAGGCGAGCCTGCACCTGTTTGGCGATTTCGAGCTCCTGGACGAGGCGGCGCTCGGCCTCAAATTTCGCGGCCGAGGCCCGACGCTGAGCCTCGATGGCATGCGTCAGCTCATCGAAGCTCACCAGGGAGAAAGAATTGCCGTCGAGGTCTTTGAAACGGGTGGCCGCCCGACCCCACACGGGAGATTCGCTGCCCAGCAGCATGGAGGAAGTAGCGGAGGTATTACTGCCCTGGTCAACATACTTGATGCGCTTCAATTTTGGCGTGGTCAGAAACTGCACGCCACGCTGCCGCCACTCGTGGTAACGGGCGAGGACATCGTCGGTAACGAAGACGACGTCGGTGGGCCGGCCGATGAGCTGGTACTGGCGGGAATCGGGCTTGGGAGCGACGAGCGAGAGCACGGCATCGCCGTCAGGAGGAGCGACAGCGACCCAACGTTCACCAGACTGGACGCGAGTATCGAAGACAACCCGGAAGCCGAGCTGGTCGCGATAGAACTGGAGGCTCTGCTCCTGGTCGCGCACGAACACGTTGACGCAGTGAAGCCGGAGAAGCGGATTCGCCAGCGGCTGCGACGAGGAGTCCATGGGCGGGATTATAAGGTGAATTGCGTAGCTCGCGGAGAAGTGATCCGACGATGACATGCCGAAGTAACCTGAATTTTACGAAGTGTGCTATGAATGACACTCGACGCTGCGGCGGGAGTGGGGCATCATCTCGTCAACAGGTGGCATCCATAGGGGTGTAGGCACCCACCGTGGGAAAGCCACTCGGCAGGGAGTATGGCCTTGAGTAACTTTGATCGAATTGTCCGCTCGGTACGCGCATTTTCCCGTGAACTCACCCGACCTGTTGTTTTCGAGCCCAAGCGGCTGAAGCTGGGCGTGGCGCTGGGCGGTGGTTTCGCGCGGGGCATTACGCATATCGGAGTGCTGAAAGTTCTGGAAGAAGAGAACATTCCGGTGGACTACGTGGCCGGGACCAGCGTGGGCGCAATTATCGGCGCGGCCTATTGCGGTGGGATGACCGCGGCTGAGCTGGAACAGATGGCGTGCGCGGTGCGTTTTCGCGATTTCGGCCGGCTAACGCTGTCGCGGTACGGTTTTTACAATACCGACCGCATGGCGCGTTTTTTTGCAAGAGTTCTAAAGAAACCCACCTTCGAAGAGTTGAAGATTCCGCTGGCGATTACGGCGACGGAATTCCGAACCGGCGAGGCAACGGTATTTACCAAGGGCGCGCTCGCCGATCCTATCCGCGCGAGTTGCGCTTACCCGGGAATGTTTCTGCCGGTGGAGATCGAGGGGCGTTCGTACATCGACGGGATGCTGGCTTACGCGGTGCCGACGACTCCGCTGCGCAAAATGGGTGCCGAGCGAGTGATCGGTAGTTACCTCAGTGCGCACTGGAGCAACGCGCGTCCGCCGCGACATGTCTTCGAAGTGATCGGGCAGTGCTTCTCGATTGCGCAGGCGAAGCTGTCGGATTCTTGGAAGAAGGATGCTGACATGGTGATTGAGCCTGAGGTTGGTGGCTTCAGCTATGACTGTTTCGAGCGAACCCCGGAGTTGATTGCCGCTGGCGAAGCTGCCATGCGTGCCGCGTTACCGCAGGTGCGGGCGATGCTGAAACCGCTAGTGTCGAACGTGCCGAAGAAGAGTGGAGTTGCGCCAGTCGTGACCTCCGCGACGGCGACGCAGACCAGTCCGGCGGCGTAAAACGGCACGAAATATCCGGCCCTAGCCAAAACCGTGCTCGGGGCACCCAAACTAATAAACACTTTCACTTCAAGCACGCACGCCGATCATCAGGCTGGCTGGCCCGGGGAGACGCACGCGGCGCACGTTGGTGAAGCCTACATCGCGCAACCAGTTGGCGTATTCCGGCTCGCTATATGTATTGCCGGCGGTGGTTCCCACCAGCATGTTTAGCGCGAACAGGGCGGCGGCGCGTGGCGCGGTCTTGTCGGGCTCGAGAATGAAATCCTGCACCACGATCTGGCCCCTGGGAGCGAGGGCGTTAAACGCGCGCTCGAACAACGTACGATTCTCATCCGGCGAGAACATGTGGCAGATGGCCATGACCAGCACCAGGTCGTATCCATCGCCCAGCGGATCGGTGAGCATGTCGCCTACGCGGGTCGAGATGCGATCGGCGAGTCCGGCTTTGCGGACGTAGTCCTGAGTGAGCGGCACGACTTCAGCCGTGTCGAGGATTTCGGCTCTCAGGTCAGGCACGGCGCGGGCAAGCGCGATCGAGTAAGCGCCTGAGCCTCCACCGAGGTCGAGCACTCGCTCGATGCCGTTGTGCGTGATGGCCTTGACTACCGCACCGGCTCGCTCTGTGGCGTTGCGATCCATGGCGGCGATGAAGGTGTTCGCCCATTTGTTGTCGCGGACGCGAGGGGTGACGGAGGTTCCGGCGCGCACGGCGTCGGTGAGGGTTGACCAGCGATGCCAAAGGTTTGCGGTGTGCAACAGGCCGCCGCGGGCGTTGTCGCGTGAGCCTTCGGCGAAGAAACGAGCAGTGGCTGCGGTGTTGAAGAAATCCCCGTCGCGTTTCTCCAGCAGCTTCGTACTGGCCAGCACGTTCAGCAACATTTCGGTGGAGCGCGGTGAGGCGTCGATTTTCTGCGCGACCGCTTCGGCGGATGCTCCGTCGGCCACAGCAGTGAAGACATCGAGTTCCAGCGCGGTAAGCAGCGCACGGCTGGGCATGAAGGCGCGTGCGAGTTCGTTGAGGTCGTCGGGCAGGACGCCGGCTTTATCCTTGGCCTTGACCATGGAGAGATATTTCTGCGTGTGATCCACAGCCGCGGCCTTCATGGCGGGAGGATCGTTCCATTGCAGACGCGAGACGACTTTGCCGGCCTTCAGGTGCGAGGTGACGATCTCGGGAACATCGGCGGGCGTGACTTTGCGGTACCAGATGCCCTCGGGATAGACGATCATGATCGGTCCGTCATCGCAGAGGCCGAGGCAGCCGCAGGTGGTGACCTGCACGGCGTCGCTCATTTCCTGTTTGCCCAACTCGTCGTGCAAGGTCCCCAAAATGCTCATTGAACCGCTGGCGGGGCAGCAGGTGACTCCCTCGGGCTTTTGTTGCGTGCAGACAAAGACATGATGACGGAACGGCTCCATGATTTTTCTCCTGTCTTTGATTGTGGTACGGGAAAGCGTTGCGCACCGTGATGCCGGTCACAGTGGACTAGGAGACGGCGCAGAGAAACTTTTCGCCTATCCTGCGAGAAAAGTGCCGGCGGCTGCGAGATGCACTACCAGCGCGATACTCGAGCAGTAGCCATGCAACTCGCGCTGAAATCCACTGGTCTTTCGTGGCCCGTCGAATCACGTAAACGCCGAACGGGAGATTGATCAGGACCGCAGTGATCACCCCGGGTGCATAGCCGCCTCTGACGCACGCGGCGAAGATGTGCCAGCCGGCATTGATCAGCAGGATGCACTCAAGAAAGAGCACCGCTACCAGTGACGCTTTGCGTGGTCGCACGATGGCCCAGACGACCACGGCGAGAGGCAGCACGGTTGCAGCCAGCAGTGCTATTCGCAGGTTTTGCGGGTCTTGCATGAGCGCGGGCGGTGGCAGGAAGCGCGGTAGTTGATTAGCAGACGCAAGATAGGCCGGGAAAGTCAGGTATTCCTCGGTAGTATGCAGCACCAGCGTCACGCCAATCAGAGCCAGTACGCCATTGCGGGAAAGAGAGCGCATGGGGGATGAGTCATGGTATGCGCATTCTGGGTTTTTTCGTTAGGTTTTCGGAAGCAGAGATGTCGCCAGAAAAATTAAGGCCACATTCCGGTTAGCGGAATGTGGCCTCGTAAGGTCACGCGCGAGTCTACTGCACGGTCACGCGGACTGTGTTGGAGCCGATACCGTTGGTAACCGTTTGGAAGTCGTAGGTTCCCGCGGGCATGGACGGCAGATCGAAGTGGGTATATCCGAAGTGGTTGGGAGCAATAGAATGCACATTCGGCCCAGCGGGCCCGTCGTCGTGCGTGAAAGCGTAGTACACATAGCCGACGGTGCAGGTATTACCTGACACGTTGGAGCAAGTCAGGCGAGCCAGTGGGAAGTCGGTGTCGGACTGCTTATCGTCACCGTAGAAGTTGTTTTGGGAAAGACCGTTGAGCTGGTAGCCATAAACCAGGTTGTTGGCCTGGCCGCTGTGGAACGTGGTCGCGGTCATGATGATCGACGCAGGGATGGGAATGTTCTGCGTGGGATTGCAACTGGTGCACGTCCAGTTAGCCAGCCCCGGATGCCGGGTTGTACACCTCGACGTACAGGTTGAAAGCGGTGAACAGGATCTGGCCGGTGGGGAGGATCATCAGAGCGCCATCGTACGAAGTGTCGTTCGACGGCGGCGTACAATCCGCCGGCTGAGGAATGATGGTGGTGGTGGTATTGGTCAAGGTGTTGGCAATGGGATCATATTCCAGGAAATAGCAGCCGTTTAGGAACAGTCCCGGGCTCATCATGCTAAGCACTTTCCCGTTTGGTTCCAGAGCCGACGGACCATCCGACTGACCAAGGCCAGCCGCGGGAACCGGACCGACGGCCCAGGTGTTTGCTACCACGTCGTACACCGCCGTAGCGTTCTTGTTTCCGCCGATGGCAAATACCTTGTTGTTGTACATCATGGTTGCGGCACCCAGTTCCTCATCCCGTGAGTTGTACAGCAGCACAGGAAGCGGCGGGCCGCACGCCCAGGTTCCAACTCCGTTGGGATTCGTAACAGTGTAAAGCTCGGAGCTCTGGGTGGGGTTGGGGCAAGCCGTGACCCGCTTGGTATCGATCATCAGTACCTTGCCGTTGGTCAGAAGCGTGTAGCCAGATTCGTCGGTGGTCGATTGCAGTACGTTGCCGCTCGTGATCCACGAATTCGGGCCATTGAAAATCGCGTTCTGGTGGCCCACCGGGGTTTGTGAATTACAACAGCTCGACTGAAGGTCGGCACCGTTGAACAGAATGACGCTGGCGGCATCGCCAATTCGCGTCCAGCCAGACGGGGGAGCGTTCGATACGAACGTCAGCGGTCCGTTGAACGGAACGTAGGTCCCGATCTCGCCTAAATTGGTGAACGTCGAAGCGTTGGAGTTGTACTCTCCACCTTCCAGCAGGAGTTGTCCGCAATTCAGGCCGGGAGGACAGCTAGGAGTCTGAGCATTGGTTGTGGCGTTCAAAAAGGTCTGTGAACTGAAATACAAAGGTTGGTAAGACGTTGGCAGATTCCCGGCGAGTGTCCACGTGCCGTTGACGTAGCTGCCGTAAGCATCGGGAGTGAGGTAATACCAATCGGTATAGCCCCAGTTGAGGTTGCCGGTGCCGTTTTCGTGATGCACCAACACCCGGCCGTCCCTGAGTTGGAGCATTTGGCCGACGCCGTCATAGCCGCCGACGGTAATGGGTTGGTTGTTGAGGGGCGTCCACGATTGAGCGCCGGCAATTGTCGTCCATGTCAGCACAAGGAACGACGCAAGGGCCAGAGTTTTTGACAGCTTCATAATTCTTCGTTTCCTCTCAGTGAAGTGGCTTACGGTTATCGTTCCGGTTTGTTGTCCCCTTTCGAATAGCTTTTGAGCTCGGCGACTGACCTAGAACAAACGCCGGCGGGCCCGCAGTCCGAGTCCAACCAAACCGGTTGCCAGCAACGCCAGGCTGGAAGGTTCAGGAGTAAACAGCGCGAACGAGAGATCATTCGGCTCCGATCCACATGCGCCGAAGAAGCACTGATAGGACACGCCGTCACCACCCGTGCCGGTTTCCCAACCCCACTGCGGCGGGAATCCCAGATCAGGTACGACGGAAATCCAATACGTCGAGCCGCCCGCCGCAGTGAACGTGGTGTTCAGGCCATAGAGGAACGTCGGGTCGCCTGCATTGTCGAAAGTGAGGAACGTTTCACCCGCGTTGCCGGCGACATCACCCGTGCTGGCTAGCCAAGCACCGGGAGCGCCGGCGGCATTGGCGTAGAAATTGAGCGTGAAGCCTGTAATCGTCCCTTGCGAAGCAGGATTGAAATACGAACCCACCCATTCCACGCGGTTGATGGTGTAGGTAGAGCCTAACGTGAAGTTGTCATAGGCGGTGGCGAAATTTCCAAAGCCGTTGGTGTCGTTTTGCGAGGCGTAGGCACCGTTGTAATCAGGGTTTTGGTAATAGATGATGTTGCTTGCAAATGCTGGCGCGGCTGCGCAGAGGGCCAGCAAGACGAGGACGAACAAGGGTCTTTCGGTCATAAGTGTTTTTCCTTTGCGGGAAGTGCGTGTCCCGGTTGTGACCAGGCTTGCGTCGGTGGGCTTGCGAAGGCTTCGAGGAGAAGCCGTGGCCAGAAACGAAAAAAGAGCCGACACCTTTGGGTTCGGCCCTGACAGCGAGTGCTACTGTACAGCAGGCACGAACGTTGTCAATGGCCCTTAAGTTTTATGGCACCTTAGTGTAGATAGACGATGGTCGATTCCCCTGCGGAACAGTAGCGCTACTGCCTCGCGGAGCCGCAAATAGCGTGCTTTCAATGACAAGAGTAGTTGTCGAATCGCCCCTTGTTCCGGGTAGTTTGTGTAATCTAGATGGAACCCGCACTCTGAGGAGAGTCTCCGATTGAAACTTGTCCTTGCGTTACTCCTGCTCATTACTCTCAATCTTTCGACAATCGCTTTTAGCCAACAGACAACCGAGAAGCTTCCCTTCAATCCACCGACGAAGATCAGCGGATACCGTGACGCCACGGCCGAATTGCAAGCGGAGAAGACGTTTCTGGCTGCGCCGAGCGCCCAGTTAGCCAAGGAGCATCTGCGCATCCTGACTTCGGCGCCGCACGTGGCTGGGTCTCCGGAAGACAAGGCGACCGCCGAGTATGTGCTGCAGAAATATAAGGAAGCCGGGATCGATGCCTACATCCAGGAATACAAGATCTGGATGAATTTGCCGGCGGAAATCCATGTTGATCTGGTCGCGCCTGACGGCGTGGTGATGCACGGGCCGTCGCGCGAGCACGTCGATGGCGACGATCCGTATCAGGATGACCCGCGCGTGGTGATGGCCTACAACGCATTCTCGCCGTCCGGCGACGTGACGGCCGATGTGGTGTACGCGAACTATGGGCGTCCCGAAGATTTCAAGAAACTGAAGGAGATGGGCGTCGACCTGAAAGGGAAGATCGCGGTGGTGCGCTACGGCATGAACTTCCGCGGAGTGAAGCCGTTCGTCGCGTCCGAATACGGATGCATCGGCGTCATTATTTATTCCGATCCGTGGGACGACGGTTACTTCAAGGGCGACAAGTATCCCAAGGGTCCGTGGCGGCCCGACACTGGCGTGCAGCGCGGATCGATCCAGTATCTGTTCCGCTATCCGGGCGATCCGACGACTCCCGGAATTGCCTCAGTGCCCGATTTGCCCGATAGCAAGCGCACGCCGCCCGACCAGGCGACCGACATGCCGCACATTCCCACGACGCCGCTGTCATACCACGACGCATCTCCGATCCTGGCAAATTTGGGCGGGCCGGAGTCTCCGCGTGAGTGGCAGGGCGCGTTGCCGTTTACTTATCACGTGGGCCCAGGACCGGCGAAGGTCCACATGCTGCTGAAGCAGAACTATCAGTGGACGACGATCTACGACGTCATCGGCATGGTGAAGGGCAGCGAGTTCCCAGAGCAGTGGGTGATCACCGGCAACCATCGCGATGCATGGGTATATGGAGCAGTCGATCCGAACAGCGGCACGGCGGCTCAGCTTGAGGCTGTACATGGTGTCGGCGTGCTGCTGAAGACAGGATGGAAGCCCAAGCGGACGATGGTCTTCGCCAGTTGGGACGCAGAAGAAGAAGGCCTAATCGGCTCGACCGAGTTTGTCGAGCAGCATGCCGACGAACTGCGCAACGCGGTCGCTTATTTCAATATGGATGTCGCGGTGGCGGGACCGAATTTCGGCGCGTCGGCGGTGCCGAGTTTAAAGCAATACATACGCGAGGTATCGCAGTCGGTTCCCAGTCCGAAGGGCGGCAGCGTGTATGAGCAATGGAAGGCGACGCAGGAAAAGCGGGAGCGAGATTCGGCTAACGGCGGCGCTTCCCGTCAACCGAACGCAGTGGTAAAGAAAGATGTGAACGTCGGCGACCTGGGCAGCGGTTCGGACTTCACGCCGTTTCTGCAACATCTGGGCGTGCCTTCAACCGACATCGGCTCGGGCGGACCGTATGGCGTATATCACTCGGTGTTCGATAACTTCGCATGGTTTACGAAGTTCGGCGATCCGACATTCGTGTACGAGCAGCAGATGGCGCGAGTGTACGGATTGCAGACACTGCGCATGGCATCGGAAGACGTGCTGCCGTTCGACTACGAAGACTATGGCAAGGAGATCTCCGAGTACATAAAGGCCGCAGAGACCAAATCGAAGGATACATTCGGCACAAAGTCTCCATCGTTTGCGGATGCCGAACAGGCGGCGGCGCGCCTCGAAAAAGCTGGAGCCCAGATGATGCAGGTGGAGACCAGCATGAAGGGCGATCCGGTGAAGCTCAATCAGGCCTTGATCGGCACCGAGCGGGCGTTCATCATCGATGGCCTACCCGATCGGCCGTGGTTCAAGCACGCGATTTATGCTCCTGGCAAATACACCGGATATGCGGCGGTGGTGATTCCGGGAGTCAACGAAGCTATCGATGCGAACGATGTAACGCTGACGCAGGAGCAGTTGAAAGTCCTGACGGGCGCGCTGAATCGCGCGGCAGAGACACTGGAGAAGGGGATGTAAGTCGTGGGTGGCCCACATTTCCCCGGCTTTGGGAAATGTGGGATTCGTCCGACGCAACGTTCCGTAAGCACCGGGAGCCAGAATGTATCATCGCTTTCGCCGATAGCGATGGAACTGGTGGTCGCCTGATTTGCGGCAACTGAGCCACGTCCAGCGTGTCATGGTCTCTTTGGTGAAGCCGGGGCCGGCAAAGATGGTGGGCCGCAGCAGCGGTGCACTCCCTTGCTCGCTGGGCAAGCGCTCTTGCTCCGGGGGGACAAGTTGCCCAGTTTCTACTGGCGAGACGGTCAGAAATTTTTCATCGATGAGATCGGCGCGCGCCAGCGTGCCGTAGAGCGTGGGCCCACCTTCACAAAGCAAGTGGCGGACTCCAAGCTGCTGCCTCAGCTCGCGAATGGCCGTAGGAATGTCGATGGACTCGCCGGTCCCTGCCGCGATCACTGCGACGTGCGGATGGCTGCTTTGTGCGCGCAGGCGCTCGGCGCCCGCGGGTGAGGTAACGATGGCCGAGTCTACTGTGTCGCCGTCGAAGACTTTCCAGCGCGAGAGATCGAGATCGCTGGCGCGAGTAACGAAGATGTTGCGTTGGCGGCCCTTGCCCAATGTCTCGCGGAGCCGCAGCAATTCGGGTTCGACCGCATGGAACACGATGCCGCGGCTTTCGGGTCCGCGATTACGCTGCTCTTCGCGCAGAGTGTTCATTCCCATGAGCACCGCGTCGGCGTTAGCGCGCAGCAAGTCCATGAGCCAGCGGTCAGCGCGCGACTGCGAGATCTCGGCACCCGAGGCATGCTTCCCCAGCAGGCTGACGATGCCGTCGAGCGATTGTACGAAGTTGGTGTAAGTCCACGGACGGTCGTTGTGTGGAGCGGGAAGGGCGAAATTTCCGTAGGGTGCGAGGGCGTCGTCGGCGAACGGCGAGGGCTCCGCGTGATCGAAAAGCACTTCGAACATAGGAGCTTGCGCGGTGTTGCCCATGGAGATTCGATTCTAACGCGCGCCTCGATGGGATGGGCGGGTGCGATGTCTGGATTCGCATCGATGTAGAATGGAAAACTTCGTGCCGACAATTCTACTCATAGTCGAGGAGACATTATGCCTGAAGCAGGTGGCGCCAATATCGAGATCGCTCATCATCTAAACGAAGCTGGCGAGCATCATGGGCCGAAGTCGCGCTGGCACGAAATCTTAGAGGTAGCGGAAGCCATCGTGCTCGCCCTGGTGGCGATCTGCACTGCATGGAGCGGCTATCAGGCCGCCAAGTGGGACGGTTTGCAGGATGAGCTCTACGAGCAGTCAACCCGGCTCCGCGTCCAGGCCCAGGGGTTGGCGACGCGCGGCGGCCAGGAGCAAATGTTTGACGCTTCGGTTGTGACCGAGTGGCTCAAGGCGGAGTCGACGGGTCAGCACAAACTGGCGGAATTGTTCGAGCGGCGTTTTCGTCCCGAGGCGAAACTAGCGTTTGACGCATGGAGAGCGACTGACCCTCTGAACAATCTCAACGCGCCTCCGGGGCCGCTGGTGATGAAGGAATATCACAATGCGGCTTCGGAAAAAGCCGCGGAGATGGGCAACCAGGCCTCGGAATTGTTCGAGCGAGGCACCGCGGCGCGCGCGACTTCCGACAAATATGTTCGAGTGACTGTCGTGCTGGCGACGGTCTTGCTATTGGTGGCGATCAGCCAGCGTTTCAAGACCCACCAGGTGCGCATGGGCCTGGCCATTGTGGCGTTCTTGCTGGTTTGTATTCCAATTTTCAGGATCCTCACGCTGCCTCGCTTGTGAACTAGTCGATCGACGGAGAGAGATCCGAACATGATGGACATCAAACTAAGCGAGGTCGAGGCCCGAGTGCTGGGAGCGCTGGTGGAAAAGGACATCACCACGCCGGATTACTATCCGCTGTCGCTAAATGCGCTGGTGAACGCGTGCAACCAGAAGAACAATCGCGAGCCGGTGATGAGCCTGGACGAAAACGAGGTGCGTGATGCACTGCGCGGACTACAAGACTTGGGTCTTGCGGGACCGGCCAGCGGAGCCGATAGCCGCGTCACCAAGTACGAACACCGTTTGCAGGACGTATTGAACTTGTCGCGTGGCGAGACTGCCGTGTTGTGCGTCTTGTTGTTGCGCGGGCCGCAGACTCCGGGAGAGTTGCGAGGGCGCACCGAGAGGATGCACCACTTCGAAGATCTCGACGCCGTGCAGATGAGCCTGCAGAAGCTAATGCAGCGCGAGCCGCCGCTTGCCGTCATGCTTCCGCGGCAGCCGGGGACCAAGGAATCGCGCTATGCGCACTTATTGTCCGGCGAGATTGATGTCGCGCAGATGGCGGCTACCCATTCGGCTTCGCCGTCGAATCCATCGGGTGACGATGAGCGGATTACGCGACTGGAGGATCACGTCGCCGGCCTGCAACGCGAGGTTACCGACCTGAAGCAGCTGTTCGAGGGGTTTCGCAAACAGTTTGAGTGAACGGCACCTCAATCGTCGGCGTGGGCCGTGGCGAGTTGCGGGCCATGCGCATCTTCTTCCCACGGCGGTAAAAGCTTGATCAGCGCCCACAGAATGACGAACGGCAGAATCGTGAGCGCAATGGCAACTAGCAGTCCTTCGCGATCGATCAGCCCCAATTTGTAAGTCGTGTAGCCGAGGAAGCTCTTGGAGAAGAGCTGTCCGCCGATCACCACGTTCCAGCGCATGGCGAAGATGCCGATCATGGTGAGGCAACCGGCAACTCCGTAAGTCAGCCTGCGTCGGGCTTCGTTCATGGGCAACACCTGGGTTGCCGCCAGCAGCAAAATCGGCGTCAACGTACCCAGCAAGATCTGAATCACGATATGCGGCAAGTAGAGCTTGGTATGCACCATGAAGTCGAGGCTGCGGAACGACTCGTCTGACTCGTAGATGCGGTGCACGAGGTCGAGCAGTTCGAGCGTGAAGTCGATGAGGAAGGCATAGAACAGGTACTTCGCTACCGTATCGAGGCAGCGCATGTCGATGGGCTCGCGACGCGCACGGCAGAGAAACATGTACACCAGCATGACGATGGCAATGCCGGAAACCATCGCGGAAAAGAGAAACACGACCGGCATGAGCGGCGACGACCACCAGGGATTGGCTTTCACGCTGCCGAAGATAAAGCCGACGTAGCCGTGCAACAGAAACGCCGACGGGATGCCGATGATGGTTACGATCCACCCGACTTTCTGGTCGAGCGCCAGCGCGCCCGGGCTGATGTTGGTCGAGCCCAATGTCAAGAGCTTGTAGAGCCAGCGCTTCCAGCCCGTGGTGGTCTGCGACAGAACGACGATATCGTGACGGTAGTCGAGCCAGACTTCCAACACCAGCACGGCCATCAGGTACCAGAGATAGACGAATCCGAACATCGCCATAGCCGAAGAGGTGTGCGGCGTGAGGTACATCTCCAGTGAGCGCTCGGGATGGCCGAGATGCAGTTGCAAAGGCAGCGGCGCGACCAGCAAGAATGCCAAGGCCGTCAACAGTGCGAGGCGATACGTGGGCTTAACCGCGTCCACGCGAAAGACGCGCTCGAGCGAGGCGAGGATGAACGCGCCCGCGACCAGTCCGGTCAGGAACGGGTATAGCACGATGAGCACGCTCCACTGCAACTCGATCTCGTTGGGGTACATGAATCCTTCTACAGGTATGCCGGTCATGTGCCCTCCTATCGCACCGAGCCGTCGAGGCCGTAATAGAAAGCCTTGGCCTGGGTCGCGAGATGTGGTTTCAATACTTGCACGCTGTGCGTCTCAATGAATTTGTGCACCGGATCGTTGGGGTTCTTCAGGTCCACAAGCTGGCGAGCCTGCGTTGGACAGGTCTCGCAACAAGCGGTGGTGAGCCCCTTGGTGATGCGGTGATAGCACAGCGTGCACTTCGATGCCGTTTTCGTCTTCGGGTTGAGGAAGCGGCAGCCGTACGGGCAAGCCTGAATGCAGTAGCGACATCCGAGGCAATACGTCTGATCAACGAGCACGACGCCGTCGGGAGAGACGAAGGTCGCGCCCACCGGGCAAACCTGCGTGCACGGCGAGTCAGCGCAGTGATTGCACATCTTGGGCACAAAGAAGTTCTTGCCGCCTTGTGCGGTCGCGGCAGGGAATCCGTGCTTACCGCCGTCGGGCGAATCGACTACCGGGTTCTCGACCGGCCAACCGGGCACGTGATAGCGCTCGACCCATGTGCGGAAGTAGCCGTCGGGCACGTTGTTCTCGGCTTGGCAGGCTTGCACGCAGGTGCCGCAACCGATGCACGTGGTGACGTCGATCAGCATGCCCCACCAGTGGTCAGTCATCTTGTAATTCGGCGCGGCTTCTGGCGTGCCGGCGAGAATCGAGTCCCAGGCGATGGCGGCTGCGGGTAGCAGTATCAGCAACTGACGGCGCGTGATGGTCATTGGCTCGCTCCGCTGTCGATCTTCGGGCTATGCGGTTTGTGACAAGTGTCGCAGACCACTCCGCCGGAGTGATCGGCCGACGCGACTTGCGGAAAATCGTTCGGCTTGGCAAGGTTGGCTTCGTGGCAGCGGACACACAATACGGCAACATCGATATGCGGTGGCTGCAGCGAGGTTGGGTCGTCGGCGTGCTTGGCCAGCGGGCCGTGGCAGGACTCGCATGCGACGTGAGCGTGCACGCCCTTGCTCTTCACATCGAAGACATCGGTATGGCAGCTTTCGCACGCCTGGTGACCGGCGAACATCACCGGCTTGGCGGCAATTTCGCCCAAGGCGGCGGCGCGATAGTGGCCGTATTTGCCGAAACTCTTCGGCACGAAGAAACTGCGCAGTAAGAGGAACAAAACGGCTCCCGCTGCGAAGACGGCTGCTATGCGGAAGAGATGGCCTGCATCCTTGAGGTTTGCCATTCGTGATTCGCCAGTGTGCGTTACGGTTGAAATCGGCGCCAGGCGGGGTTCGAAGCCGCGACCCGGCGCATTCACATCGGCTTCGTTGATACAAGATGAATTACCCAATGGGCTGTGCCGTGCGTCACAGGTTATAGTGACAGCGGCAGGCCTGTCGCCGATTGCAGAGTTCCGAAACTATGGGTAGGACGGCGCCGCGACCTTGAGAGGTCCCATGGCGGGAGGCGCTTAAAACCATAGGACAGCATGACGTATCTAATGATTCGAGGAAAAGAATGGCAGACAAAGTTCAGAAGACCGAAGAGGAATGGCGTAAGGAGCTTACGCCCCAGCAATATCACGTCCTGCGTGAGAAAGGCACCGAGCGGCCTTTTACCGGTGAGTACGAAGGGGTGATGACTCCGGGCGTCTACAAGTGCGCCGCCTGCGGGCAGGAACTGTTCTTGTCCGACACAAAGTTCGATGCGGGATGCGGTTGGCCCAGCTTTTATCAGCCCGCGTCGGAAGACAAGGTCGAAGCCAACGAAGACAACACGTTGGGAATGAGGCGTGTCGAAGTGACGTGTTCCCGCTGTGGCGGGCACTTGGGGCACGTGTTTCCAGATGGACCGAGGCCGACCGGCCTGCGGTATTGCATCAACTCGGCTTCGTTGAAGCTGGATCCAAAAGACGAGTAAATCACCACAGAGAAGCAGAGGCACGGAGAAATGAATGGCACAGCACCCTGAGCCGGGCTGCGGAGTCGTCTGATTTGTTTGATAAGTCCTCTGGGTCTCAGTGACTCTGTGGTGAATTGGTTTGTGACAGGCTCAGAATTTTCCCACGCACGAACTCCACGATCCCCGGAGTGACATATGGCGGCGGGGTAATGCGGAAAATCGGTTTGGAAGCCACAGGCTTTAGCGAGATTCCCGTCCACTCCGGTTGCTGCGCGCCGTCGTGAAGAATGATAGCGTCGGCCCGATCGAGATATTCCTTCGCAGACGCTTTAAAGTCGGGGTTGGCGGCGTCAAGCACCGTGAGATAAAGATCGGGACGCAGAAAGCGAATCACACTGTTCGATTCGAGGATGGCGTTCTCCGCCGCGGCCAGTTCCTTGCGAAGGCGCGGCATGGCTTCCGCCAACATACCCTGGCGAGTCCGCACCCACAACGAGCGCGCTGCGCCTGAAACCAGAAATCGCGACGTATCGCTTTCTCCGCTTCGGTCGCGCTCTTCGGTCACAGCCAAGGAGTGGTCGTCAGTCTCGCAGTCACAAGGTTCACCGTTCGCTGAGCAGACGCCGTGACCGTATTGTGTAATCTTCACGGCCGTCCAGTGCATTTCGGGCAGCGCGGCGATAATGCCGGCGACGACGCTGGTCTTGCCCACGCTACGAGAGTGTCCGCCGACGACGACGACAGCCATGATCCCTACTTCTCGCTCTTGCGCGTGAGCCGCGCCAGCACGGCGAGCTGCTTCAGGTAAGTGCGCACTGGTTGTGCCGGAGTTCCCCATAGAATCTCGCCCTTCCCGCGCAGAACTTTATGAGGAAGTACGCCGCCCTGACCGCCGAGGATGGTGCCGTTCTCAAGCCGGGCATGGTCGCCGATGCCGACCTGACCGCCTAATACGCAGTCGTCGCCCACGGTGCAGCTTCCCGAAATTCCGGTTTGAGCGGCGATGACGGTGTTTGCGCCGATCGCGCAGTTATGTCCGATGTGGACCAGGTTGTCGAACTTCGTGCCCGGCCCGATGACAGTCTCATCGAGTGCGCCGCGATCGACGGTGCAGTTCGCCCCGATTTCGACATATTCGCCGATGACGAGCCGGCCGACTTGCGGGAACTTCACGTAGCGTCCGAATGTTTCATCTTTCACGAAGCCGAAGCCGTCGGAGCCGAGCACAGCGCCGGCATGCACGATCACGCGGCGGCCGATCGTGGTCCCGGCGTAGATCACGACCCGAGGATAGATCTCGCAGTCGTCGCCGATGACGACGCCCTCGCCGACATAGCATCCAGCGCCAATGAAACTGCGCTCGCCAATCGCTGCGTTCGCCTCCACAACGGCGTGCGCACCAACGCTGGCCGTGACCGCAACTTTCGCCGACGGATGAATCACCGCGGTGGCATGAATCGCGGGCCCTGACTCATCTTTTTTCTGTAGCAGCGCACCAGCAGTGGCAAACGCCAGCCTCGGGTGTGGATTGATCAGCAGCGGCTTGTTCGTAGTGATATCTCCGGCCGATTCGCCTACAACAATGGCGCTGGCGTGCGAGTTCATGGCGTCGTCGAGATGGCTGTCGTGTTCGACAAACACCAGGTCGCCGGCTTGGGCGTGAGCGATGCTGGCAACTCTGCCTATTTCGATCCGTCCGTTGCCGATGAGCCGGGAAAAGGTGAGTTCCGCGAGTGCTTGCAAGGTCTGCGGCATGGGTCAGTTATAGGCGAAATTCAAAAGACTTACCACAGAGACACCAAGACGTCGCTAGTACAGCGGCGGCTCACCCGGTGGCCGCGTCTTCCAGCGGCGATGCACCCACAGCCACTGCTCGGGATACTTACGCACGTAGTCTTCGAAGATTCGGTTGAACAGCGCGGTGTTGGCGACCGCATCGGCCTCGCCGTCGCCGGTGCGAACCAACTCCAGCGCTGGACCGAACTCGACACGATACTTGCGCAGCACCGGGTCCCAGATGGTGAAGGCAGGCACAACGGCAGCATCGGTATGGAGGGCCACGCGAGCAATGCCCACGGCGGTGCAAGCCGGAATGCCGAAGAACTCCACGAACACGCCCTGCGGAGGAGTCATGTTGGTGTCCATCAGGATGCCGACTGTCTCATTGCCTTCCATGGCCGCCAGCAGGCCACGAGCGAACCCCTGTTTGCCAATCACGCTGTTGCCGTGCAGCGTTCGATAACGAGTCACCAGGTCATCGACGTACGGATTATCAAGCGGCCGCACCACGATTCGCATGGGATGTTCCTGCAAGGAATGAAAGAACGACCCGATTTCCCAGCCGCCAAAGTGTCCGGTGAGAAACAGCACGCCTTTGCCGCGTTTTTCAGCGGCCTCGAAGTTTTCGAAACCCTGGTACACCGCTACTTTCGAGGCGTTCGCGAGCGTGTAGCTGGGGAACAGGCAGAACTCAGCCAGCAGGCGGCCGAGAGAAATGTAGACTCCACGCAAGATTTTTCGCCGCTCTGCGATGGACTTGGCGGGGAAGGCCATCTCCAGGTTGCGCATTCCCACGCGCCGAAGCCGCGGATGCAAGAGATAGACCAGTCGTCCGATGGTGGTTCCGACTGCGCGCGCCAGCGGGCGGGGCAGCATTCCGACGAGGCGCACGAGTGCGGCCAGCAGCAAGTATTGCAGTCGGTACATCATCAGGGGGCTTCTTGACCGTAGCACCGCGCGGGAAGGGAAGGCAAACCAAAGTTGGAGCGGCGACTGCACTGGCGCAAGAAAAAGCGGTGGTCGCAACCACCGCTTCTGAAATGAACTGGATTCAGCGTGATGAGTTCCAGGGTCAAGCCGGATCGGCAGGCGCCGTCGCCGCTGGAGCCGCTGGCACAGGAGCCTTTGCCGGAGACGTTGCCGGTGTTGCTGTTGCCGTCGGTTCAACCGGCGCCGCCGTCGAAGTCGGAGCAGGATCAACCGTTGGGGCAGCCGCCGGAGCGGCTTCAGCAGGCGCTGGGGCTGCGGCCGGCATCGGCGCCGGTGCCGACACAGACCCAGATGCGGGGAGCGTGGCCCGCTTGGTCGGGGCGTAGCGCTCCACCGTATTCAGCAAGGCCAGCGAATCCTGCGGTGGAGGCACCTCTCCGTTCAACAACGAGTAGAACGTCCAGTCCTTGCCGTAGAAAGCGCGCACGTCGCCATCGTCCTGACGAATCACCGCTCCGCTCAGGGACACGCCCAGAAACAGGCCGCGCGAGCGCGAATAAGTCAGCACCTGGGCGCGCATGGTCAGGTCTGTCGCCGCTTGCGCATCCCGGCCCACCGGTCCGGCCGCTGCGGAGGCGTCAGCTCCGAGCTTGAACTTGCTTTGCAACAGGTGCTGCATGCCGTCGTCCGTACGAATAATCAGAACCAGGTCGCTGGCCTGTCCGCCGGCCTGAAAGCCGAAGCTGCCACCCTCGATGCGAAAGAATGCAGGACTGCTCCAGCCCGTCGCGGTGCGGCAGGTAGCGACGCCCTTGCCGTAATTAGCGCCGAAGATGAAGCTGACCTTGAGCATCGAAGGCACGATGGCGATGCACTTCGCTCCCGACATGATGCTGTCGGGGATGCCTCTATCGGGGGCTTCCATGATCTGGCTCAGGATCGTGGTCGCACTCTGGACGCGCTCGATGTCGGCGCTGCGTGCTCCCGACTGGGCCCACGTCGCCGTGGTGAGGAATGCCAGCAAGGCAATGGCGATCTTCTTCATAAATTCGACTCCGATCTGGATTGCGGTGTGTCAGGCCAGTCGACACCGGCTGTCGCCATCTTAGTTGGATTCGATGCGGTTTTCGCGGATTAGAAGAGCCTCGCTGGTTACTCTCTAGTGTCCTGACGAAAGGGCGGTGAAGAGCGCATTCACACCGCGATAGGGCTGCGGATGATATTTCCCAAGCACAAAAATTTAGGGTTGGAAGAGGAGACCCTCGCGTCCCCCTCCAACCCTATCTCCCAGGTTCTGTGGTAGGTGAGAGCAGTATGCGTCTTGCGGAATGGTCACGCAAGTTACGAAGGTACAGGTACCCTGTACTTTAGTAACCATAACTTCGGAGTAACTAGTAGACCGGGAAATGCCCACTATTCCGATTGATTCACGCCCAGCAGCGAGTGAGTCAGTGCATGCACCGACAAGGCGATCCGGTTCGTGACTCCTGCCTTGCGCATCAGTTTCGCGACATGCATTTTGACCGTGCGCTCCTCGATTCCCAGTGCATTCCCAATTTCCTTGTTCGATCGTCCGGACACCAGCAGATTCAATACTTCGCGTTCGCGCGTAGTGAAAACCAGCGGCTCTTCGGCTCGACCGCGGCGCGGGATGTTGGTCATCCGTTCAATGAATTTGCTGAACAGATGCGGCGATGCCCAAACCGAGCCGCTATGGACGACGCGGATTGCTTCCTTGAACTCAGCGGCTGCGGCAGACTCCTCGATATAGCCCTTGGCGCCCGCGCCTAGGGCACGCAGCGCGAACTCGTCGCCGGGCACGTTGCCGGTAGCGATGATCCGCACGCTTGGATTGAGTGACTTCAGCCCCGCCATGATTTCGTACATGGCTGCGCCGGTACGCGCTCCGATCAACACCAGATCGTAGCCACGTGTTCCGAAAATTGTAGAAGGGGTGTAATTCTGCAGGGCGAAGTTTCGGTCTCCTTCGAAGAGTGCGCGAAAGCCAACGAAGCGGAGCGGGTCGCTTTCGACCACTGCAATCCTTATGGGATTCTTTACAGCAGGTTTCATGGCGCCCTCAATCTAGCTGTTTCGATAGAGTAGAACATTTCGGCTAGAAATCATCTGGAACGTAAGTGCTATACACAGTAAGGGTGCGTCGCTCTGTTAGGATGCGCTGCAGTGGGGCGGTCTGGATGATATTGGCCCCGCGTGAATGGCGCGAGCCAGCTCGCGTCTGGAGAACCTTGAACAACGCGTGACAAGTCTCGACCATTCAATGGCTTTGCCAGCGGCTGTGGTGGCCCTCGGATTCGCCTTGCTGGCTCGCGCGCTACGGGCGGTCAGCGATGGCGGGGCGCTGGCCGGCGCGGGCATCGCATTTCTCTGGATGACCGCAGCGGGCGTGCGTGGGATGGCACCTTTGATGGCGGTATTCCTCCTGACCTTGCTGGCGACGCGTTGGCGCGGCGAACGCAAACGCAACATAGGAGTGGCCGAACGCGCGCGTGGCCGTGTGGCCTCGCAGGTTCTCGCCAATCTTGGTGCGTCTGGACTTTGCGCTGCGGTGGCCATCATTTTTCCGCAACAATCGCGGCTGCTACTGATTGGCGGCATGGCAGCGCTTGCCGAAGCGGCCGCAGACACCGTTTCCAGCGAAGTCGGCCAGGCCGTGGCCCGGCAGCCGCGCATGATTTTGGGATTTACGCCCGCGCCGCCCGGTACCAACGGCGCCGTCACCTTCGAAGGCACGCTGGCCGGCGGCATCGCGGCCAGTGTCGTCACCTGGTCAGGCACGCTGCTGGGGTTGGTTCCGTGGACAGCCGCTTCTGTGATTACGATTGCGGGGATCAGCGGCATGCTGTTCGACAGCGTGCTAGGGGCGACGCTCGAAAATCGCGGCAAGCTGGGAAACGATTCCGTGAACTTCATCAGTACGGTATTTGCCGCCGACCTCGCGCTGATTGTGGTGTTGTTGATGCGGTAGTGCTGGCCTTTGGGTCGGCGGGGAGCGAAACTTGGCAAAAACAAAACTGGCGGTGGCGGCCCTGTTCTTGATGTTTGCAACCGTCGCGTTCGCACAAGAATTCGACGTACTCATACGCAACGGACGCGTCATCGATGGCAGCGGCAATCCCTGGACCTATGCCGATGTCGGCGTCATCGGCGATCGCATCGCATTTGTTGGCCACGCCGGCGCTGGCGTGAAAGCGAAGCGCACCATCGATGCCACGGGCCTGATCGTCGCGCCCGGCTTTATCGACATGCTGGGGCAGTCCGAGTTCAACCTGCTAGTCGACAAGCAGGCGGTGAGCAAGCTGACGCAAGGCGTAACCACCGAAATCACAGGTGAAGGCGGTTCGATTGCGCCGACTAACGACGTCCTGAATAAAGAAAGCGCCGACGTCTTCGAGCACTACCACGTGACTCCCGACTGGCGTTCGCTGGAGGAGTATTTCCAGCGTCTGACCAAACAGGGCAGCGGCATCAATCTCGGAACCTACGTTGGCGCGGCGCAAGTCCGTGACCTGGTGATTGGCAATGCTGACCGTGCGCCCACTCCGGCAGAACTCAAGGACATGGAGATTGCGGTGGACGATGCCATGAGCGATGGCGCAATGGGCGTTTCGAGCGCGCTGATCTACGCCCCGGGCTCGTACGCGAAGACCGACGAGTTGATCGCGCTGGCGAAGGTAGCAGCGGCCAAGGGCGGAGTTTACGCTTCGCACATTCGCAACGAAGGTGATGGCGAATTCGACGCGCTGAACGAGGCCTTTCGCATCGGACGCGAGGCGAATATTCCCGTACAGATTTTTCATCTCAAAGTGTCTGGCCAGCAGAACTGGGGCAAGATGCCGCAGGTGATTGACGCCATCGAGAAGGTACGTATCGAAGGGATCGACGTCACCGCCAACCAGTATCCCTACACTGCTTCGGCCACGTCGCTGGGTGCACTCATCCCGCCGAAATATCACGAGGGCGGCGCCGACGCATTCGTGGTCCGTCTGAAAGACCCGGCCACCCGCGCGCAAATTCGCAAGGAGCTCGAAGGCCCGAGCGGCTCGTTCGAAAACATGTGGCGCGGCACCGGAGGCCCCAGTGGTGTGATGGTCGTATCGGTGCTGAATCCGCAATTCCGTAAATTCGAGGGCAAGACCCTCGCGCAAATCGGCCAAATGGAGAGCAAAGATCCACTCGACGCGGCACTCGACCTGATCATCGCTGATCGCGACAACGTCAGCGCTGTTTATTTCAGCATGAGCGAAGACGACGTGAAACTGGCCATGCGCCAGCCATGGGTGAGCGTCGGCACAGACTATGGCGAAGCGAGCCCGACCGGTCCTCTGGGCGAGTCGAAATCGCATCCTCGTGCCTACGGCAGCTTTGCGCGAATCTTGGGCAAGTACGTGCGCGAAGAGCACAACCTCCGCCTGGAAGATGCGATCCGCAAGTTCACCTCGCTTCCCGCGCAGCAGGTGAAGCTGGAAAACCGTGGCCTCCTGCGCACGGGATATTTCGCGGACATCACCATTTTCAATCCCCAAACCGTGAAAGATGTAGCGACGTTCGAGGACCCGAACCGGACGTCGGTGGGATTCGAATATGTCTTCGTCAACGGAGTGCTCGCACTGGAGCATGACAAAGTCACGGGCCAACTGGGCGGCCGCCCATTGCGCGGGCCCGGCTACGCCATGCGTGACTACCTGCCCGATGGCCTGCCCCCGAAAGGAAAGCTGCAAGGGGTGGTGACCGACAGCGGCGGCTATCCCCTGCCACGCTCGAAAGCGACCCTGATCGATTCGACAGGCAAGGTGCTGGGCACGACGAATATCAAGAAAGATGGCCGCTACGAAATCGTGCTCGATCGACCCTGCCATGTATGCTCGGTGAAAGTCGAGCGCATGGGATTTATTTCGCAGACCAAGTCGGCGATCGAGTACAACGGGTCGAACTCGCTGTGGTTCGGGTTCGCGTTGGAAAGAAGCAATTAGCGGCTAGCAATCAGGTTTCGTCAGCTATCAGCCGGACGTCTCGGTTTTCGCAACAATTACGCCCCATCCCGCGTCTAATAAACTGGAAATTAACACACCAAATTGCCCGCAGCAGGGTTCTTGTTTCATAGCGCGTGATGCACGGGTGGAAGACATTTGCGATAGGCTGTAGCTTGGCGCTGGCGCTCTTGCTTTTTGCAGCCCGCAAACCGGTTATGCCTGATCCGACCGCCTACCACAATGTGGTAGACCTCACCCACGACTTGAACGACCACTCGCCCAACTGGGAGGGAACTGCCCAGTCGCCCTTCAGCGCGACAGAGCTGGGCGACATCGACCGCGACGGCTACTACTCGCGCGTCTTCACCACCCAGGAGCACTACGGCACCCACCTCGACGCGCCCGCGCACTTCGCCCGTGGCATGTGGACCGTCGACCAGATCCCCGCCGAACGACTGGTGCGTCCGCTTGTCGTGCTGAACGTGCGCGCCAAGGCGAGCGGCCATCCTGATTACGAAATCAGCGTGCAGGACGTCGCCGACTGGGAGAATCAGTATGGCGAGATTCCGCCTGGCGCGGTCGTGATGGCTTACACCGGCTGGGACGCTCGCTGGAACACACCCAAAGCTTTTCGCAATGCAGGCGCCGATGGCGTGCCGCACTTTCCCGGATTCTCGCTCGAAGCCGCAACGTTTCTGGTGAAGACACGCGATACCGTGGGAATCGGCATCGACACCATGAGCATCGACCCCGGTGCCAGCAAGACGTACCCGGTGCACCAGTTCACAGCCCAAACAAGCGTTTATCAGTTGGAGAACCTCGCGAACCTCGGGTTAGTGCCTGCGAACGGTGCGACTGTCGTAGTTGCTCCCATCAAGCTGGAAAACGGTTCTGGCGGTCCCGCGCGAGTGCTGGCGCTCGTGAAGTAACCGCCAGCTCCTACGTCATATGCAGCCGGTACAGCGTGTAGCTGAACGCCTCACGAAGCGCCGAGAGCCAACGTCCCCACGTAGTTTTCGGAATCGAGCCCGGCCGTGGCGAGATGTAAACCGTGATGCCTTCGCGCTCCATCATTCGCTTCGCCCGATAAAGGTGATACGCGTCGCTCACCAGCAGTGCGCTCTTCAATTCATTGGCTTCGAGAATGACGGCCACACGCCTCGCGCTCTGGTCGGTGTCGCCGGCCTGGGTTTCGGCGATCAAGTTCACATCCGGCACGCCTAGTTTCGACAGATAGTCCCGTCCCACCTGGCCTTCGCTGAAACTCGGGTCTTTCCCTGAACCGCCCGTAGTAATAATCAGCGGAGCCATGCCGTGCTCAAAGAGTTGATAGGCGTGATCGAGCCGCGCGCGATAGACCGGCGAAGGATGCCCGACGTACTCTGCCGCTCCGAACACTACGATCGCATCGACCGGGCGCGTCTGATCGTAGTTTGCTTCGCGCGTAATCTCGAAAGCCGTCGCGAACAGATAAACCATGCACGCGAGCACTCCCAGTGCGAACAACCAACGATACGGATGAGATTGGAATTCGCCCGACCTCGTGGCGACTACCCCTGGCCGAGCAATTCGGCGATCTGCTCGGACGGAATCGCTCCCTGGCGCAAGATCCGCCAGCCGCCTGCTTCGTCGGTTAAATCGACGATCGTCGACGGCATATCGCGCGGAGACTGTCCGCCATCGACGATCAGGGGAAGGCAATCGCCCAACTGGTCGCGAACTTCGTGTGCGTTGGTGCACTCGGACGCCCCATGCAGGTTGGCGGAGGTAGCAGTAATCGGGGATCCGATGGCGCGAATGATCGCCAATGGAACCTCGGCAGCAGGCACGCGCAAGGCCACGTTTCCCGTGTTGGCGGTGACTTTCAACGGCAGTTTGGTGTCGGCCTTCACGATGATGGTCAGTGGCCCGGGCCAGAAGCGCCGCGCCAGCAGAAAAAATGTCTCCGGCACCGGCCACGCCAGGTCCGACGCCTGGTCCACCGACTCAATCAGCAGCGACAGCGGTTTGTGACGCGAGCGCGTCTTGATCTCGTAAATCCGATCGACGGCGTGAAGGTTGAAAGGATCAGCCGCCAAGCCATAAAACGTGTCAGTCGGCATACCGACGACGGCGCCTCCGCGAATCTTTTCCGCAACATACGTCACCAGTGAAGCTTCCGGACGGGTGACGTTTATCTTTACGATTTCGGGACGCAACCGCACCTCTTTGCGACGTAACGTAAGGACCGAAGCGACGCTGCGGTCTCTTGGATTTGTAAGACAGCAGATTAACACGCCTGAGCGCGGCTGCGCGCCTGCGGTCAGCGTCGAGGTGTACGATAGACGCCTGTTTTGGGAAAACTATGCCAGAAATTCAGGAGTATGAAGGCCGATTGCGGCGCGTTTCCAGCCGCCAGAACGCCCGCGTAAAGGAGCTGCGACGCCTGTTCCATGACGCTGCCGCTAGCGATAAAGGCGAAGTAGCAATCGAGGGCATGCACCTCGCGGAAGAGGCCATCCGCAGCAGCTTGCGGCTGGAGACTGTATTTTTCTCCGAGTCGGCACGCGATCGGGTGCACAAATTGCTGCCTCAGCTTTCTTCTCACACGGAAGTGTTGCTGCTGCCCGACGAAGTATTCGCCAGCGCCGTGCCGACGGAAACCCCACAGGGCATCGCTGCACTGTTAAAAGTGCGGACGTTTAGATTGGACGATGCCTTTCTTCCCGAGCCCGCGCTTGTCGTCATCAGTGCGGGCGTGCAGGACCCGGGGAACCTGGGCACAATCGCGCGCTCGGCTGAAGCGTTTGGCGCGACAGGAATGCTACTTGGCGAGCGGACCGTCAGCCCTTGGAATTGGAAGGCAGTTCGCGCTTCGGCGGGATCGATGTTTCGCGTGCCGGTCGTGAAGGTGGAGCTGGCTGCGGCCCTGCGCGAGGCAAAAAAGCGCGGCGTGCGGGTACTGGCAACGTCATCTCATAAGGGCACACTCATCTCTGATTCCGATCTGCGCGGACCGGTGGCGCTAATGGTCGGCAATGAAGGCGCAGGATTGTCGAAGGATCTATTATCGCAAGCCGATGAGATCGTCGCGGTTCCGCAATCTTCCAAAGTGGAGTCCCTGAACGCCGGCATCGCCGCGTCCATCGTCCTCTACGAAGCCGCCCGCCAGAGAAATGCTTCACCACGGAGACGCCGAGGCACAGAGGTTTAGAATCTGTGGAAGAGCCGAGTTGTATAACCTTAATTCTCCGTGCACTCCGTGCCTCAGTGGTGAACTAAGCTGTGAGCCTCTTCCAGAGTTTTCCGTCCGAACAACCCGCCACCGATAGGACTCGCCCCCTGGCCGACCGCATGCGCCCGCGCACGCTCGACGAGTTCGTCGGCCAGGAGCACATTCTCGGCCCGGGTAAGCCGCTACGCGTGCAGATCGAACGCGACGATACCGGCTCGCTGATCTTCTGGGGGCCTCCCGGAGTAGGGAAGACCACGCTGGCGAACATCATTGCGCGCCTTACGCATGCCGAGTTCGTGCAATTCTCGGCGGTCCTCACCGGCATCAAGGAAATCAAGCAAGTCATGGCC
The DNA here is from genome assembly GCA_963837915.1 of uncultured Acidobacteriaceae bacterium. Classification (GTDB taxonomy): domain Bacteria; phylum Acidobacteriota; class Terriglobia; order Terriglobales; family Acidobacteriaceae; genus DASRAA01. The sequence goes on along the minus strand of CAWIPZ010000063.1, from coordinate 58,856 downwards.
GACGCCGAACGTGCGCGCCAGTACGGCACGCGCACCATCGTGTTCGTCGATGAAGTCCATCGCTTCAATAAGGCCCAGCAAGACGCTTTTCTGCCCTACGTCGAAAAGGGCAGCATCCGCCTGATTGGCGCTACCACTGAGAATCCGTCATTCGAAGTGATTTCGGCGTTGTTGTCGCGCTGTCGTGTGTACACCCTCCAACCGCTCAGCGAAGAACAGATCGTCGCGCTGTTGCAGCGCGCATTGGGCGACAAGGAGCGCGGGCTGGGCGAATTGAACGTCGAAGCGGACGACGATGCACTGAAGAAGATCGCCGCGTATTCCAGCGGCGATGCCCGCAGCGCCTATAACGCTCTAGAAGTTGCCGCGACGCTGGCGCGGGAAAACGCGGACAAGCACATCACCGAGGCCATCGCGACCGACGCGCTACAGAAGCGCGTGCTCATGTACGACAAGTCGGGTGAGGAACATTACAACCTCATCTCGGCGCTGCACAAGAGCGTGCGCAACAGTGATCCCGACGCAGCACTCTACTGGCTAGCGCGCATGCTCGAGGCCGGCGAAGACGGCCTCTACATCGCGCGTCGCGTAGTGCGCATGGCTTCGGAAGACATCGGCCTCGCCGATCCCAACGCGCTGAACATCACGCTGGCCGCGCGCGATGCAGTCGATTTTCTCGGCATGCCCGAAGGCAACCTCGCGCTCGCGCAAGCGGTCGTGTATCTCTGCGCCGCACCGAAATCCAATGCGCTCTACACCGCGTACGGGGCCGTGCAGCAGGACGTCGAGCGCACCGCGCAGGACCCGGTGCCGCTTCATTTGCGCAACGCAGTAACTGGCCTGATGAAGAACATCGGCTACGGATCGGGCTATCAGTACGCCCACGACCTCGACGCGAAGGTCGCCGACATGCAGTGCCTTCCCGACAACCTCAAAGGCCGCACCTACTACCATCCGACGGACGAGGGCATCGAGAAGCGCATCAAAGCGCGGCTGGAAGAAATCCGCCAGGCGAAGGCGCGCTTACCACAGAGGCACAGAGACACAGAGGCCAAGAAATCAAAAGACCGCATAGAAGATGGTGGCTGAAAACCATCAGCCTGCCACAATTTCCCGAAGAATTGAAATTCTCTCTGCCTCTGTGTCTTTGTGGTGAAGTGTTTTACCGTCTGGCCCAATGCTCCTTCAGAATGCACCGGTCCATTACCACAAAAATCCCCGCCGCACGCGCCTTTTCCGCCGCTGCTTCGTGCACTACTCCTTCCTGCATCCAGATCGCCGGAACCCCCACCCGAATCGCTTCTTCGACCACCTCCGGCACGAACTCCGGCCGCCGAAACACATTCACGATGTCGATCTTCTCCGGCACTTCGCTCAACGACGAGTGGGCTTTTTCGCCCAGCGACTCTCGAATCTCCGGGTTCACCGGAATGACGCGATAGCCCTGCGACTGCATGTATTCCGACACGCGATAGCTGGTGCGAAACGGGCTGTCGCTCAGGCCTACAACAGCAATCGTCTTCGCCGACTTCAGCAGTTCGCCGATGCGCTCGGTTTCCGTGACAGTCAATCCTGGCTCCTGGCTCTAACGTTTGCGCTTCGCCTTCGACTTGAGTTCGCGGCTCGGCGCAGCCAGCAAGCCCGACAGATGCTCCAGCTCAGTGACAGCCCGGTCGTAATCGTCCAGTAGCGGCTTCAGCAAATGCGTGACGCCTCCCGCGCGATACTCCCGCACCAGCGAACGGTAGTACCACAGCACTTTCACCTTCGGTGCCGAGAACCGATTGAACGCCGAGTCGCCCGATTGCCGCAGATCGCGTAGAACGGCGCGCGCATTGTAGAGTTTGTCGGCAGCCGAAACGAAGCGCGTCTCCGCGTCTTCATGGCGCACCCGCCGCAAATACCGCAGCTTCCGCGGATACCACTTCGGCTTGCTCTTCTCCTCATCGCCGTACGAATCCGTACAGCCATCCACAATTTTCGCCACCCGCGCCCCGAAAATCTGGTCAATCGAGTGCAACATCGCGCGCCCGCCATGGTCTTCCGCCGCGTCGTGCAGCAGCGCCGCAATACCCATGTCCTCATCGCCGCCGTAATCGAGCACAATCGCGGCCACCCCCAGCAGGTGCGAAAGATACGGAATGCCGCTCTTCTTGCGGTCCTGATTGCGATGCACCTGCGCGGCAAACAACAGCGCATGGTCGAATCGTATGGTCAGCGGAACAAACGGCGGGCTGGCGGGCTTGCGCTGCGACTTTCGCATAGGCGAATCTCGAGACGCTGTTCAGGATAACGGAAAGTGTCCGGATGGCGAAGCGTGAACCGCGTCCCGCAATCGTCCGCCTCAACGAGAAAAAGTATCAGGCAGGAATTACCGCTGCCTACTAAGAGCTAATAGCTAACGGCTAGTTGCTAGTTTCTTCAATCCAGTCTCACCAGAAACACGCCGCCTTCTTTCACGTGCGTCTTGCTGGCGACCTCTTGGGCGATCTGCTTGTTGTCGCCTTCAGGCCGGATGCGCACCCATTCGCCGGTGGGACCGGTGAACTGAATGACATTCGCCGTCGCGTAGTGCTCCTGCAGTTTCTCTTTCAGTTTGCGGGCTTCGTGCTCGCTCTGGAACGCCCCAATCTGCACGCACCATCGTCCGCCTTCGTCGATCGGCGCCGGCGCCGAAAGCACTTCGACTTTCACTGTCGCTGTGCCGGGTTGCCACACGTCCACCGTTTTGGCGGCAGCCAATGACAGGTCGATGATGCGGTCCTCGATAAACGGCCCGCGATCGGTAATGCGCACGATGACCGTATGCTTCGTTGTCTCGTTAGTCACCCGCACCACCGAGTTCAGCGGAATCGTACGGTGCGCCGCCGTTAGCGCGTTCTGATCGTAGATCTCGCCATTCGCGCCCTTGTGATTGTGATACGGAGGCCCGTACCAACTCGCCAGTCCAGTTTCGACGTAGATCGGCTTGGCTTTGGGTGAAACCGTCGTTTCCGGCACTGCCTTGGGAGCCGAGGCTGTCGCGGTCGGTGCCGGTGTCACGGTTGGCGGAGGCGGAACGTGCTTGGCAGACTTGTTCTTATGTCCGCAGCCCGAGAGCAAGAGCAAGCCGAGCAAACCACTGGTGAGGAAAAGAAGCCGCGAGCCTAGCCTTTTTTCTGCTGCGTCGCCGATTCCATATAGTCGGCCAGGTCTTTCAACTTGTCCGAGGCTACGCGCAAGCCCTTGGTCGAGTGTTGCCGCACCAGCGGCACCACTTCGTCGTTGATGTAGTCGAGGAGCAGCTTGGTCTCCTCTTCCACGCGCTTCACGGTATCGCCGATCACATCGTCGAGCTTCTGGCCGGCCGTCGAGAAAGGACGGCGGTCGTTGGGATTCTGTGTGTTCACCGCTGGCCACCTTGTTAGTAGCGGAAATCGCTGAGCACTCAAATTATGCTGCGCTCCGCCCCGCCGGTCAATTGGCGAGGGGGATGCTCGACACCACTGGCACGTATGACCTGATTTTCTCCGTGCCTCCGTGCCTCTGTGGTGAATACGCCTTCCTGCGTGACCCTCCACCTGACCTCTCTCCAATGTTAAAATTAACTTTTCCGCCTCGCGCCGAAACCACCCATTTTTCGCGGGGTAAAACGCGGTTTACCAACTCTTATGCCCAGCCAAAAGCCCACAGGTTCCGAAGTTCGCTCCATGTTTCTGCGCTTTTTCGAGCAGAAGGGACACAAAATCGTCCACTCCTCCTCGCTCGTCCCGGCCAACGACCCGACGCTGCTCTTCACCAACGCCGGCATGAATCAGTTCAAAGACGTCTTCCTCGGCCTTGAGCACCGCGACTACTCCCGCGCCACCTCTTCGCAAAAGTGCGTGCGCGCGGGAGGCAAGCACAACGACCTCGAAAACGTCGGCTTTACCCGCCGCCATCTCACCTTCTTCGAGATGCTCGGCAACTTTAGTTTCGGCGACTACTTCAAGCGCGACGCCATCCTGTTCGCTTGGGAGTTTCTCACCAGCCCTGAATGGTTCGGCCTGCCCAAAGACCAGCTCTACGTCACCATCTTCGAGGGAGCGGACGGCGTCCCTCGCGACGATGAAGCCGAGCGCTACTGGATCGAGGCCGGCGTCCCCAAAGAGCGCATCATTGCCCTCGGCATGAAGGACAACTTCTGGCAGATGGGCGAGACCGGCCCCTGTGGCCCCTCTTCAGAAATCGTCTACGAACGCGCCGATGTCACCGAATACGACAAAAGCCTTCCCTTTGGCGAGGACGACGCCCGTTATGTCGAGATCTGGAACCTGGTCTTCATGCAGTTCGACCGCACCGCCGTCGTCGAAGGCGGCAAGACAGTCGGCTACAAACTCACTCCTCTGCCCAAGCCTTCTATCGATACGGGCATGGGCTTGGAGCGCGTTACCTCTGTCCTGCAAGGCGTGAGTTGGATTTACGAGACCGACCTCTTCACGCCACTCATCAAGCGGGCGGCAGAGCTTTGTAACGTGGACGTATCCGTTCCCGAAAAATTCGGAATGGCGCTCCCTGATGCATCTAAGCGTGCAGCTGACGAAGAACTGATTAGGACCCAGAGACTTCTGGATAACCCCTCTCTTCGTATAATTGCCGACCATTCGCGTGCTGCGACCTTCCTGATATCCGACGGGGTCATTCCATCGAACGAAGGTCGCGGCTATGTGCTGCGCAAGATCATCCGCCGAGCGTTACATCACGGGCGCATGCTCGGCCAAGAGAAGCCCTTCATGCGTGACATGGTATTCGAGGTTCGGGACCAGATGATGGATGCTTATCCGGAACTCGTTGAGTCTGCGGAGCGTGTATCCAAGACTGTAGAGACTGAGGAACTTCAGTTTGCCCGAGTAGTCGCGGAAGGCTCGCGTCGGTTCGACACGGTCGTATCCGAACTGCTCCAACCATTGGTGAACCAATACGAGACCTTTTTGAAGCAAATCGATGTATCGCGTGCGAAAGTGACGTCGGCATCACATCCTTTGAGTTTTGACGAGATGATGCGCGAACTCAAGTCGCCGGATCCCGCCGTCGCAAACCAGTTCTTCATGAGGCTACTTCGCGAGCTTCCGGGGGTGAAGGTTCAAATCACATTCCCTGGAGATAAGGCGTTCAAACTCTATGACACCTTCGGTCTCCCACTCGACTTCATGGTAGATGGGGCGCGCGATCAGGGCATCCTCTTCGATCAATCCGGCTTCGACGCCTCGATGGAAGAGCAGCGCAAGCGTGCGCAGGCTTCCTGGAAAGGCGGAAGCAAAGCCACTGCGAGCCCCGCTTATTCCGCGCTGCCCAAGACCATCTTTGAAGGCTATCGCCAGACACGCTCCGACAACTGCGAAGTCCTCGCGATCATCAAGGCCGACAACGGCGCTGGCCTGGGCGCCCAGCAACTCCTTCCCGGCGAGCGCGGCGAGATCGTCCTCGATCACACCCCGTTCTACGCCGATGCCGGTGGACAGGTCGGCGACGTCGGCTGGCTCTACGCCGCAGATCACAACACGCTCGCCGCTGACGTCGAAGGTGTGACCTATCCCGTGCAGGGAGTGCGAGCCCATCGCGTCATTGCGAAGCAACCGATTCGCGTCGGCGACAAACTCGACGCCGTCGTCAACGACGAAGTCCGCCGCGCCACGATGCGCAATCACACCGGCACTCATCTTCTGCACGCCGCGCTGCGCGAAGTGCTAGGCTCGCATGTGAAGCAGGCGGGCTCGCTGGTCGATCCCTCCCACCTGCGCTTCGACTTCTCCCACTTCGCCTCGCTCGGCGACGAAGAGTTGCAGGACATCGAAGACCTCGCCAACAAAGAAGTGCTGCGCAACGATCGCGTCGAGGTCATCGAAGACGTGCCCATCGATGTCGCCGTCAACGAATACAAGGCCATGGCGCTCTTCGGCGAAAAGTACGGCGACAAAGTTCGCGTCATCCGCATCGGCGACTTCTCCACCGAACTCTGCGGCGGCACGCACACCGCCGCCACCGGCGAAATCGGCCTCATCAAAGTCTTGAAAGAGGGAAGCGTCTCCAGCGGCGTGCGCCGTCTCGAAGCGGTCACCGGCGAGGGCTCGCTGCGCCACTTCCGCAAAGACCACCAACTTGAAAACGTGGTCGCCACCCTTGTGCGCGGCGGAGAAGATCAATCTCCCGCCGAAGCTCTTAAGCAAGAACTCGACCGCCGCGACGACGAGCTCAAAAAACTCCGCAAGGAACTCGAACAAGTCCGCATGAAGTCGGCGTCAACTTCGGTTCAGTCGGCCGCCGAAAACGTGCGAGAGGTAAAAGGCATCAAAGTTCTCGCCACCCGCGCCGACAATCTCGAGCGCGCACAACTCCGCGTCCTCATCGACAACCTGCGCACCAAGCTCGGCTCCGGCGTGGTCGTCCTCGGCTCCGTCGCCGACGGAAAAGCCGCACTCATCGTCGGCGTGACCAAAGATCTCACTTCGAAAATTCAAGCCGGAAAAATCATCGCCGAGGTCGCGAAAAAAGTCGGAGGCTCCGGCGGCGGACGCCCCGACATGGCCGAAGCCGGCGGCAAAGATCCCGCCGCCCTCGACTCCGCCCTCGCCGACAGCTACTCCGTCGTCGAATCGCTGCTCGGTTAATTCACCACAGAGGCACGGAGAGACTGAGAATCTTATTTCTCTGAGCCTCTGTGTCTCTGTGGTGAACTGCTCTTGAAAACGGGAATGGGTTATCCGCGCTCATCCGCGAAATCCGCGGTTGCTCCGAATTTTGCCTTCGTTACCCCGGTTTATGTGGTAAACACAATATTTTCAATGACTGGCGCGCAAATTGCGCAAATAGTCAAAATCATTATAACGTTTGTTATAACTTCGGCTTTTCCGTGTACTCCGTCCCGCCCGTCGTGAGGTACCGGATGCATTTCGCAACACATTCTTCCAGCGGCCGCGACGTATCCACACCGAGCTTGGGAAGAGTTATCGGCTCGAAGTACGATTTCACCAGAAAATACAGCAGCGGATCGCGATTCTTGGCCGCATGCTTGCCCTGATCTTTCTTAATCCGTTCCAGCGCAAGCTCTTCAGGGCAATGGAGATGTAACACACTAAGATCGGCTCCCACCATTGCCGCTGCCCGTACCACCTGCTGCACATGATGCGTCCGCGAGAACGTCCTCCCATCCAGAAAAATGAATGGCACTGCGTGATCTGCGGCGATGCGCTGTGCGGCCATTAGAATCACCGACATACAGAAATCATTCTGTCCGCCGGAGTAGTTGATCGCCCCATGCGGGAACAGCGCCGCCCGCACCGCATCTTTGCTAAGCACAATTCCTTTCAACCTCTTAGCCAGCGCCTCGGCGAGCGCGGTTTTGCCCGTCCCGGGCAGCCCCGCCATCATTACGAAGCGCGTTCGAAAGCCGATCTTATGTACCACGATCACCAGAATACCTCGGCTCGAAAGAGACTGCTTTTGACCACAACAATCGGGATGAAGTGCCTGAAAACATTGGTGTATTGTGCATCTGTGAGACTGAATGGCGGACCCATAAACAATGAATCCGCCATCGAGATTAGCCGTCTAACCGAGCACAGGTGCAACCATGGCGACCCTTGAAACTGTTCATCTCCAGACTGCCCGGGAGCAGCTTTTGTCCCGCCGCGAGCGTCTCGAAACCGTACTGGAAGAGCATCCGACTGAGCAGCTGAACCAGTTGCTGAGCCAGGTGGATGAGGCGCTGGAACGTATTGATAACGGGCAATTTGGGCTGTGTACGGTCTGCCACGACACGGTGGAAGCCGACCGCTTGCTCCGCGATCCGATGATCTCGGTATGTCTCGGATGCTTGTCGCCGTCGCAGCAGCGCGCGCTGGAGTTCGATTTGGAACTGGCGGCGCGCATCCAGAACGGATTGCTGCCCGCGCCCGATCTGGCCATTCCCGGCTGGCAAATCGCTTATCACTACCGTCCCGCCGGCGTAATCGGAGGCGACTATTTCGACGTGCTGGGCGATGGCAAGGGTGGCGCCTACTTTCTGATCGCTGATGTTGCAGGCAAAGGAGTTGCAGCCGCCATGCTGACGGCGAACCTGCGTGCGGTTTTCCGCGCGTTGTTGCCCATGGAACTCGGCGTGGAAGAGACCCTATTGCGTGCCAACCGCTTATTCTGCGAAGGCAAACTCTCGACGCAGTATGCGACCCTGGTGTTCGGACACAGCTCTGCCGCAGGTAAGCTGAAACTGGTGAATGCAGGACACTTACCAGCGCTACTGGTGCGCGGAAGCGAGATCACTCGCTTGGAGAGTAGCTGCATGCCGCTGGGCATATTTGCTGACCAGGAGTTTGTTCCCACCAGCTTCAATCTTCGCCTGGGCGACATGTTGGTGCTATACACCGACGGTGTCTCGGAAGCACAGGAGCCGGCCGGCGAGGAATATGGCGTGTGTAAGTTGGAAGCCGCGATCCGAGAAAAGGTCGGAGAATGCCCAGAGATACTGGTCAAGAACTGCCGGGACCGGCTACAGGAATATCGGAACGGCACCGAACGCGCGGACGATGAGACGTTGCTGGCGATTCAGTATATGGGCGCGACAGCAACCGCTTTGGCGTGATCTGTCTGGGCAAGAATACGAAAGCTCCGGGGGAACCGGAGCTTTCGAACTTATGGTGCCGAAGAAGGGACTCGAACCCCCACACCCTTGCGGGTACATGGACCTGAACCATGCGCGTCTGCCAATTCCGCCACTTCGGCGCGGGAAATAAACGAGTGGGTTACCGAACTCGTTGTGAAGGCGACGTTCTGATTGTACAGAGCGTGTAGTCAGTTCGCAACGCTCGGCGACGCTCACCAGGTGCTGAAGGGCTTGGCCACCAGATTGGCATTGAAGTAGCGAGGATCGTTGGTTACTTCCTGCCCGATCCAGCCGGGCAGCGCAACCGTTTGGTCCGCGTTCTTGAGCTCGACTTCGGCAACGATCAGCCCGCGATTGTCGCCCTCAAATTCGTCGATCTCCCACGCCACATCGCCCTGCGGAATGCGATATCGCGTCTTCTCGATGATTGGCTTCTCGCACAAGTGATCGATCATCTCGTTGGCGTCGGCCAGAGGAATCTCATATTCGTATTCCGACCGGGTTGCTCCCACCGTGATTCCCTTGACCGTGATGAATCCCTTGTCGCCGGCTGTGCGTACGCGAACCGTCCGCTCTTTCACCGTGCTGAGATATCCCTGACGGTACGGTTTGCCGGCAACCTGGCCACGCCATGAGTTATTCTTGACTAGATACTTGCGTTCAATCTCTTTTCCCATGTGGTCCTCTTTCAATTCAAAGGAAGTCCTACGCGCCGATCGCGCGGTGGTGCAGCTAACCTAAGAGGCGCTTGATCTCGCGAATGTAGCTGACGTTGATTTGGTGGATGCCCAGATCCTGCACCAGCTCGAGCACTGCATCGGGATCGACGGATTCCACCGCGACTGTGTCTCGCGGCACGCCGTTGATGGTGACGGCGGCGTATTCGGCCGAGCACGCGTCGATGCCGAATTGATATCGCGTCTTTGACACCTCGACGATGGCGATCCCAGGCTCCGGCCGTATAACCTGCTCAAGAAATTCTTCCAACGAGTATTCGGCCTTACGGAGAGGAGGCGACGCGATCTCGAGACTGGGAAAAACCTGGTCGGATATCGCGGCACGGGTCAGCGGAAATTCCTGTTTCAGAACGGGCTTCCATTGTTCCAGTCCACGATCTTCAGCGACCAGAACCTTGATGTCCATGAGTCCAGCGCGAATCTTGGCGTTGCACCGGTCGGTGGCGGGGGAAATCAGGTATGTCTCGCGGCTCACCATCTCGCGCGGGTCCGAGAGGGCCTGAAGCTGTTCGCGGACTGGCGTCAGCTTCTCCGCCCAAATACGAAATTCGTAACGGGGTTCGATTTCAGCCATGATCGCCCTCGGGCATTGCGGGAACACCCGAGTATAAGCGAACCAACCTGAGATCGGCAGTCAACCCAAACGAGAAACGCCCGCCTAGCCAACACTGGGGCACCCAGATTGCAGTTAGCTGGCGGCGGCGTCGGGCTCGGAGTGGCTCAGGGTACCGTGCTGGCCATATTCCTTCAATTTGTTGTGAAGCGTCTTCAAGCTGATGCCGAGGATCTCGGCCGCACGCGTCTTGTTGTTGTGGGTGGCTTCCAGGGTTTTCAGGATCAGCAGACGTTCAGCTTCATCCACGGTCGTGCCGACGCCGAGCAGAACTGCGTTTGCGTCGTGGATCGGCGCGCGCGCGACCGCTTTGCCGAAGCCGGGGGGAAGGTGCTTCAGTTCAATGGTGGAACCTGCACAGACGATGACCGCACGCTCCAGCGTGTTACGCAATTCGCGAACATTGCCTGGCCACGTGTGCGCCTGGAAAGCGGTCATGACAGACTCATCCACAGTGGTGACCGAGCGCTCGTGTTTTTCATTCATGTCGGCAAGCAAGGCATGGACCAAGTCTTGCAAGTCGCCCATGTGCTCGCGCAGCGGAGGCATGTGGATGTTGAAAACGTTCAGCCGGTAGTAAAGATCGTTGCGCAATTCGCCCCGGGCGACGGCTTCTTCGGGCGGCTTGTTGGTTGCGGCGAGCACTCTGACATCGACAGACGTTTCGCCCTTCGAGCCGAGGCGGCGCAGCTTACGGTCTTCCAGCACGCGTAGCAGCTTCGCCTGCGTGCCGATCGGCATTTCGCCAATTTCGTCGAGCAGCAAGGTTCCACCTTCGGCCAACTCGAAGCAGCCGGTGCGGCGTTCGAGTGCGCCGGTGAATGCGCCTTTCTCGTGACCGAAGATCTCGCTTTCGATCAGCGTTTCGGGAATAGCAGCGCAGTTAATCGCAACGAAGGGCTTAGCTTTTCGGTTGCTGAGGGAGTGGATGGTACGGGCCACCAGTTCCTTGCCGGTTCCGCTGTCACCGGTTATGAGGACCGAGGCGGTGCTAGGCGAGACCATCTCGACCAGGCGAAAGATTTCCTGCATCACCTTGGAAGAACCGACCAGCGAACCTAGAACGCCGACATCGCGCAACCGGCGGCGGCTGGCTTCCAGTTCGCGTTCGGCTCCGCGCAAGCGGCTGGCGTTCTGCAGAATGTTGCGCAGGCGGGTGGGGTTCACCGGCTTCTCAATGAAATCGAAAGCTCCGCGCTTCATGGCGGAGACTGCTGCGTCGACGCTGCCGAGAGCAGTAAGGAGGATGACGGCGACTTGTTGCGGAGCCTGCGCGATGTTCTCCAGCAGTTCCATGCCATCCATGCGGGGCATCTTGAGGTCGGTCACCACGATAGAGGGATTCCACGACTCGACTTTCGATAGCCCTTCCACGCCGTCTTCCGCGGTTTCTGTCTGGTAACCCCAGGCGCGAATCAATTCGGCGAGCCCGGTACGCTCGTACTCCTCATCCTCGACTATTAAGACCTTTTCCTGGCTCATACTGAATGAACGCCCCTCGAAAATGTGGTTCCCGATCCGATGCTGGTCAACCGTGCCTGACTCATATGTTTGCTGTGATCCAACGATCTCGCGTCGGATCGCGCCCGGACCTCCAACCGGAGATTGGGCGACAAGGTGGCTTCCGTTAAAGGTATCACTTTTGTTCGTCAAAAAGGGTCATGGCCGAGCCAACGAAGGGAAGCATGGTTACCTGGGCTCGATTTGGGATGCGGACCCGGCCCCCAGTGATGCCCAATTCGGCAATATTTGATTAGGATTTCTCTTACGTTACTCCGCTTTCATGTTGTACGATAAGCGCATCAGCAGTTTGGCCGTGCATCGGGGTGTACGGTCGTTCGGTCGGGTTTGTGAAGAATTTTGTCGGGGCTTGTGATTGTGCATGACAGTGTGAGTTACCCGGTTATAAAGTCAGTAAACAACGGAAAACAGTAGTTTTGTATATCTTCTCCGTTGCTGTACAATCGGGAACTGTTAAAAAGCAGGTCATGCATTCCTGCACCTGATACGTTCAACAATGAACCCCGGTAGGCCACTTTGCTGACGGTACTGCTAGAGTTCCGGAGGATTTAGAATGGCTTTTTGTGATGGAGTCCCGAAACGCGTTGTAGCGACAACGATCGCCCTTGCGTTTGCAGTGTGTTTGTTGGGCTCTTTTGCCGCAGCGCAAGATACTGTTCAGCCGAGAGCGGAGATTTTCGGTGGCTATTCCTGGCTGCATCCGAATGGCTACGTTGACTGGGGCCATGTTCCCGACATCGCTCACGGATGGAACGCATCCAGCACATTTTACTTGCCCTTCGCCCATAATCTGGGCGTTGTGGTTGACGGCAGTGGCCACTACAACAGCACGTATTCCAACGTCGGTCTGGGGTTGATGGGTCTGCAGTATAAGTGGCATAACGACCAGTTCTCGCCGTTCCTACGGGTCTTGGGTGGCGCTTCGCATCTCAGCCCGGCTGGTCTGAATTCGGAGTGGCGCGCGACGGTGGGCGCCGGCGGTGGTTTCGACCTGACCCTCACCAATTTCATTTCGCTGCGTATCGCGCAAGCGGATTACCTCTACACTTCGTACAATCCCGGTACCTTCAATAACCATACTTCCACATGGAACATGGTTCGCCTGTCATCGGGCGTCGTGTTCAATCTGGGCAATTACTACACCGCTCCGTTGTCGGCGGCCTGCACGGCCAATCCGACCACGCCGGTTTTTGCGGGCGAGCCAGTAACGGTGACTGCGGCGGGCACGAACTTCAACGCCAAGCACACCCTGACTTACGCCTGGACCGCAACGGGTGGCAAGCTGGCTACTCCGAGTGCGGCGACTTCGTCGGTGGATACGACTGGTCTGGCGCCCGGCAGCTACACGGCCAACGCCACCATTACCGATCCGAAGTACAAGAAGCTCAATTCGGCAAGCTGCTCAACCAGCTTTACGGTGAAGCCGTTCAATCCGCCGAACGTAACCTGCTCGGCGAATCCGACGACCGTGAAGTCGGGTGAGAGCTCGACCATTTCGGCGAATGCCACCAGTCCGGACGGCGCGACGATCACCAGCTACGCTTACACGGCGTCGGCGGGCACGATCTCGGGCAACGGAACAACGGCGACGTTGAACACGGCCGGTTTGCCGGGTTCGACGATCAATGTGACGGTGGTCGCGACTGATTCTCATGGCTTGACAGGCTCCTGCACCACGTCGGTCGGAGTGGTGGAAGAAGTCAAGTGCGTCAGCATCGAGGATTGGGGCGAGTGTACCTTCGAGAAGGATCCGAAGCGCCCGTGGCGTGTTGACAACGATTGCAAGGACGTCCTCGACAAGATGGCGCTCCGTCTGCAGCAACAGCCTTCCGGCAAGCTCGAAATCGTGGGCTACACCGACGAGAAGGAAGTTGTGAACGAGCAGACAATCGGTGCTCAGCGCTCCGTCAACGTGAAGTTCTACATGACCCAGGACGACCTTGGTCCGAAGGCCGATGCGTCGCGCATCCAGCCTCGCCAGGGCGGCACCAAGGGTAAGGCGACTCACTTCTACTTTGTCCCAGAAGGCGGTCTGTGCCAGGGTCAGGTAGAGGAAGGAACGCCGGTAGACGAGAACGCAGTGAAGGGCCAGGCGCGTAAGGCCGCGCCGGTTCATCACAAGGCAAAGAAGGCTCCGGCAGCACCGCCTGCTCAGTAGCCGAAGTGCCTGAAGCGCAGTAACCTGCCGGTGAGAGGACAACCTCTTACCGGCTTTTTCATGAAAGCATGGTTTGCCGCTTTCGGCTGGTAGTAGGATGAGTAAGACGGCTCGCGAAGCGCGCTCCTCCTGACTGCGCCGGCGGTCCTGGTCGCGGAGCGCTGTTCTTGCCGATTCTGCGACGCGCGACATCGCAAACCGCTCGGCGGGACGAGCGGCCCGAATTGATCTTGATACTGTCGGCCAGTGCTGGCGCGCGGGTATGATTTTCTGCGGCGCTCTTAAGCTCCTCACTTACCGAATGGAGATGTGGTTGTGGGTATAAAAAGCCGGGTAGTTTTTGTTTTCACGTTTGCGCTGGCTGTTGCGTTATTCGTCTCACTAGGCGCTCGCCGCGCCGCTGCTTCGGATTGGACCCTCATCGGTCCGGATGGCGGGAACGTCCGCAGCCTGGCCTACGATCCCAGTGATCCCAGCCATCTGCTGCTGGGGACCAGCGCGGCACAACTGTTCGTTTCTCACGACGGTGGCAATACGTGGGCGCCGTTCGCCCACCTCGGGGAGGGCGACAGCCTGGTGATCGACCACGTTGTGTTTGATCCGACGAACACCAAGACCATTTATGCCGCAGGTTGGGGCCTGTATCACGACGACGAAGGGGACGTGTTCCGCTCCGATGACGGCGGCGTTACCTGGACGGCGTTGCCGGGAGCGCACGGCAAATCGATCCGCGCGCTGGCCATGGCCCCGAGTGACCACAACACCCTGGTTATCGGCGCACTGGACGGTGTGTTCTGGTCGCGTGATGCGGGCGCTACGTGGCAACGCATGACTCCGGAAAACCCCGACGTCACGGTGAACTACTCCACCATGAGGAACTTCGTGTCGGTGGCCATCGACCCGCAAAATCCCGAAGTCGTTTACGCCGGAACCCGGCACCTGGCCTGGAAGACCCCGGATGGAGGAAAGTCCTGGCACAGCATCCACGAGGGAATGCTGGACGACTCTGACGTGTTTAGTATCATCATCGATCCCAAGAATCCTTCTCACGTGTATGCCAGCGCGTGCTCAGGAATCTACCGAAGCGACAATGGCGCTGACCTGTTTCATCGCGTGCAGGGCATGCCACACTCGGCAATCCGGACTCGCAAGCTCAAACAGGACCCGGTCCGGCCTTCGATTGTTTATGCGGGCACCACCGGCGGATTGTGGAGGACGATGGACGGCGGAGCGAAGTGGTCTCTGGTGACCTCGGCCGATGTGGTAGTCAACGATATTTTGATCGATCCGCGCAACCCCGAGCGCATATTGCTGGCAACCGACCGCGGAGGAGTTCTGGCCACGAATGATGGGTTCGCCAAAATCCAGTCCTCCAACCGCGGGTTCTCGCACCGCATGGTAGGCGCGGTGATTACCGACAGAACCAACCCCAATCGGCTGTATGTCGGCATCGTGAATGACAAGGTCCACGGCGGAATGTTTACCACCGATGATGTCGGCAAGACTTGGGAGCAGGTCAGCCGAGGGCTGGGCGATCGCGATATCTTAAGCTTGCAGCAGGCGCCGAATGGCGTGATCTACGCCGGCACCAACCATGGCATTTATTTTCTGACTTCACTGGTAAGCGGATGGCAGCCGGCCGCGATGATTGTGGGGCCTGTGCCGGAATGGCAGAAGAAAGAGACACCTCCGGAGCCGGTTAAACCCGTCGCCAGCAAATCAAAGACGGCCCATACCACGGCGCGAAAAGCCCCGGCCAAGAAGGAGCCGGTCGAGGTTCCGATACCGGTAGCCATCGCACCGCGGGTGCGTTCGCTGCAGATCACGGACAAAGCGTGGTACGCGGCCACCAACGAAGGCCTGTTCATCAGCGTGGACAACGGAAAGAAGTGGTACGGAACGCCAGTGGAAGGCGAGGAAGACTTTGTCGTCGCCAACGAATATTCCGATGGCACGCTTACCATGGCAAGCGTGAAGCGGGCGTTTCTGTCGCACGATGACGGGCGCACCTGGGCGGAGATCACGCCTCCGAAGTACGTGACCGGTATCTACGACTTCACCATGACTCCCGATTCGACGCTCTGGCTGGGGACGAGAGAAGGAGCGGCGCGCTCGGGCGATGGAGGAGTGACCTGGGTACACGTCATGAGCGGTCTGCCACCGAGTCACGTGCTGGGCGTAACCTATGACGCCGATGCACACCGGCTACTCGCCACCGCCATGAACTCCAAGGGAGTGTACCAAAGCGCCGACGGCGGTAAAACCTGGGTGCAGACTCCGGAGGCCACTTTCCAGATACGAAGCGCAATGAGCTATCAGGGACTGCTGCTGGCGTCGTCGTGGCACAATGGATTGCTGTTGCAGCGCAGCGCTACCACGGCATCGCTGCCGAGCCCGGTGGTGGCAGTCGGTAGCGGAACCAACAAGAGCCAGAACTAACCAATTCGATTCAGGGCCATTTCATCGGGAGGCGTGCAGCCTCCCGATTTTTTTGTTCGCAATCAGGCAGCCGTAAGCCGTCGTGCTGTGCGCGTTCCAAACGAGGAATTCTAAATACAACTCTCCTAGATTGGGAAGTCAGACTCGAGGGTTTTGCAATGTCTTACGCAGCTTGAGTTAGGCGCCCACGACCTGGCATAAAACGCCAGAAATCCGGCGAGGTTCAAGTTGACTTGTCCCAATTTGGAACCCAGTACGGTTTCGCGTGAGCTATGACTGAACGAATGGAAGTCAGAAAACTCAAGCAACGAGGGAGTTACGCGGTCCTGGAAGTTTGGCATTGCGGTTGCACTTGAGACAGTGTTCGATGTTTGAGCACGGTGCGAGGCGCGAGTGATGGACCCACTTCGAGAGTTGCTGGGCAGTATCGGCGCGGAAGAAGAAGCGACGGCTTCGCAGATGGATTTGCAGCGCGATACCGCCGTTGATGCAGAATGTGCCGAACTGCTCCACGGCCTAAATAACGTTCTGGTCAGTACATTACTCAATGCGCAGGTGATGGAGTGGAAGCTGCCGTCCTATAGCCGGCTGAAGCGCAACCTGCACGCGATCGAGAGAAATGCGCAACGGGGTGGAGAACTGGTCAAACGACTGCTGAACCATCTTGGGACTGCAGGGCTGAGTGACTTGACCCACGGACAAGGCGGTGTCGAACTTCCAGAGTTTGCGGACGATTGGGGCGCCGAGGCGGATGAAAATTCTGCGGTCGAATCACCCGGTCCATCGGCGGGTTCAAGGCCGCCGGCGCGGACTAACAGCGCTTCCGGCGTTCATGAGAAAGAAGTGGCTCACACGCCGGTGTGATGCCCGCACTAGCGCGCGCGTCCCAAAAAGGGACAATAGACATGCGCGCGTTTCAAGAATTTCCCGCGTGCTGATTCGTGCGAGACCGTGGCACAGAAAGAGGCCTGATCGTGCTTACCGCAGAGACCGAAATGCCAGTCGAACAGAGCGCCGATTCCAATCTCCTCAACCTCCTGATTGTCGACGACGAACGTACGGTGCGCGAATCGTGCCGCGAAGTTGCGGATGCGTTGGGCTTCCAGACCACGATTGCCGACTCACCCGAGCATTGTTATCGTGCACTGGATAGCACGAACGTGGATGTGGTTCTGCTCGATTTGCGCCTGCCGGGCACGAATGGGATGGAAGTGCTGCGTGAGATTAAACGGCGGCGACCTGACACGGTCGTCGTCATCATGACCGGATTCGCGACTGTGCAGTCGGCGGTGCAAGCGATGAAGTCGGGTGCATATGACTACGTCACCAAGCCGTTCAACTTTGACGAGCTCCGCCTGGTGCTGGATCGGGTCACGGCGCACCTGAAACTAGCGACGGAGAACCGGTTGCTGCGCGAACAGGTGAAGTCGAAACATGGATTCGGTGCGATGGTCGGGCAGGCGCCGGAAATGGATCGCCTTTATCGCATCATTGCCAAGGCCGCGGCGAGCACACATCCGGTGCTGATTCTGGGCGAGAGTGGAACGGGCAAGGAACTGGTGGCCCGGTCGATTCACTACTCGGGTCCGTTCCGCGACAAGCCGTTCATCCCGGTCGATTGCGGCTCGCTGGTGCCGAGCTTGATCGAGAGTGAATTATTCGGCTATGTCAAAGGCGCGTTCACCGGTGCCGTTCGCGCTAAAGATGGATTGATGACCGCCGCCGACGGAGGTACGATTTTTCTGGATGAAGTGGGCGAGTTGCCGGTCGATTTGCAGGCCAAGCTGCTGCGGGCTTTGCAGGAAAAAGAAATTCGACCGGTTGGGGGAACGCGGGCGATACCCATCAGTGTGCGGGTGCTAGCGGCGACCAACCGCGACCTGGAAGCGGCCGTGCAGCAGGGAACCTTCCGCCGCGATTTGTATTTCCGTCTCAATGTGCTGACGCTGCGGGTGCCACCGCTGCGGGAACGCAAGCAGGACATTCCGCTGCTGACTGGACACATTCTCGAACGCGTTGCGCGTACTACGGGCGTGCAGCGCAACATCAGCGACGACGCCCTCAAACTCATGCTCAACTACGAATGGCCGGGAAACGTGCGCGAACTGGAGAACTGCCTGGAACGAGCATGCGCGCTGACCTCGGGCCCAACTGTCCACATCGCCGACCTGCCGACGGCCCTGCAGAATTTTCATGCCGAGGACCCGATCGTGGCCGTCAACTTTGATACTCCCGGCATTTCGTCGCTGGCAGAGCTGGAGAAACAAGCCATCCTGCACGCGATTACGACGCTGAACGGGGACAAGCTGGAAGCGGCCAAGCAACTCGGCATCGGCAAAACCACGCTCTATCGCAAATTGAAGGAATACGGCTCGATCGCGTAAGCGGCGGGCCGCAGTCCTTTCGTCAGAAACCTGCATTTCGCGGGCTCGCGGACGTGTGCGCGGAGCGCCCGCTGGAGGACCTCATGATACTTCTTGTGACGGCGTCATCGCGTGCGGAAGAATGCGCGGCGGCCATTGAACAGAAAACCCATCACAAGGCGCAGATTGCGCGTTCGGTGAATCAGGCGATCTCGCTGCTGCAATACCACGATTATGACCTGCTAGTGCTCGACGAATCGTTTCAGCAACTCGAAATCGGGACCGAGAGCCTGGTCGCGAACCATGCGGGAATGGCCGTCATGATTTATGTCAACTTGTCATTACATGGGACCGAACGAGTCGCGCAGGAAGTGAATCGCGGACTACAGCGGCTGCTGAGCGAGAAACTGTCGTGCCGGCGGGCGGCCGAAAGCCTGCTGCGTAACGAGCTGCGCGGGGAAATTACTTCCATCCTGCTGAATTGCGAACTGGCGCTGCGGGATACGCAGCTGTCACCGAGGGTCTCGCAGAAGCTTCGAGTCATGCATGACCTGGCCCAATCCATGCGGAGCAAGCTGGAGGGCAATGCGACTGCCCAGCTTGCCGCTTCGATGAAACCTCCGGTCGCCAAGTCGGCAGAAGCTATGCGGTCGCGCTAAGTGGCAAGGCGTCTCACGCCCTGATCCGTTCGGCCGAACACCGTTGGTGAGTACGGCGCTTATTCGGTGCGCAGTGCCTTCATCGGTTCAAGCGATGCGGCGCGTCGAGCTGGCAGCATAGCGGCGAGTAGCGCTACCAAGGCGACCAGCAAGGTCCCGGCGAGCAGCGTAACCGGGTCAAATGGGCTGACACCGAAGAGCTGGCTGCGGACCATGCGCGCAAACAGCAATGACAGCGGAATGGTCACTGCGACACTGATTCCCGCGAGCCACAGCACGTCGGCCAGTACCAGGTACACGACGCTGCTGCGCTGCGCTCCCAGCGCCATGCGGATACCAATTTCGCGCGTGCGTTGAGCCGTGGAATACGCCAGCACGCCGTAGAGACCGATGGCGGCGAGCAGGATCGCGAGCACACCGAAACTGACCGCCAGCAGGGCGATGATCCGTTCGCTCAGCAGATTGTCGGCGATCATCTCATCCATGGTGCGGAGCTTGCCCAGTGCCAGCTTCGAATCCAACTGCTGCAGGGCGATGCGGATATTGTTTTCAGCAGCGGTAGGCGCCTGCCAGGTGCGCACGACGTAAGTGATGAAGTTCGGCTGGGTCGACTGAAAGAGTGCCCGGTAGGCGGTGCGGCGCACCGGATCACGGACACCCTGGTGTTTCGTGTCACCGACAACGCCCACAATCGTCGTGTTCTGCGGTTCCTCGACACTCCCGAAATTCACCACTTGACCGAGAGCAGCTTGCGGAGTGCCGAAATAATGCTGCGCAAAGCTCGCGTTCACGATGGCCACATTTTCCGCACCGACGACATCGTGGTCGGAAAACACGCGTCCCGCGAGCAGCGGCACCTCCATGGTCGCAAAGTACTGCGGCGTCACCCAGGGCTGCTCGGTCTGCATGTCTTCGTCTTCTTTCGCGTTGTACCCGACGATCCGGACATTTCCGCTGTCGTCTTCGCCCGACAGATCAGGATCGTCGGTGGCGGCAACAGCACGGACACCGGGCAGCGCGGCCAGAGTGTCCAGCACCCGCCGGTTCAAGGCGTTGACCTGGTCGGGCTGATAACCCGCCAGACGAGGATTGACGTTAAAGCCGAGCAGGTGGTCGGAGGTGAATCCCAAATCCACCGATTGCAAATTGCGCAGAGTGCGCACGAACAGGCCGGCTCCGATGAGCAGCAGCAGGCTCAGTCCGATCTGTACTCCTACCAGGATGCGGCGGAAGCGCAACTTTGCACCCGAGGCCGACTGGGTTTGCTGTTTCAGAGAACTGACCAAATCCGGATTCAGGAAGTGGAGCGCCGGTGCGAGGCTGAACGCCAACGCCACCAGGAAAGCCAGCGCGAAGGCAAACAACAGAATGCGGAGATCGGGATTTGGATTGAAGGCAAGTTCTGTGGGAGTGCTGCCCGCCAATTTACGAATGAGTACTCCGGAAACCGCCGGAGCGAGGATCAGCCCGAGCACTCCGCCAAAAAGCCCAAGCAGAACGCCTTCGATCAGCAACTGGCGCACGATCTGCCAGCGGCCGGCGCCCATGGCGTAGCGCACGGAGATCTCGCGCACCCGACCGGCGGCGCGCACCAGCAGCAGGCTGGAGACATTCACGCACGCCATCAGCACCAGCAACCCGACCATGCCCATCAAGACCATTAAGGGCGTGCTGATCTGATCGCGCAGGGGAGAAAATCCGCGGGCGCCGTCGATCAATTGCAGGTGCGAATCATCGAGAAATCGCTTCTGCCAGCGCGCCTTATGCTCGAAGGTCTTGAACTCCTCGGCGCGCAGTGCATGCCACAGCGGCGCCATGCCGGCTTCGGCTTGCTGACGGCTGATGCCGGGCTTCAAGCGTCCCGATAGTGTCAGCCAGTTGGAACGGCGGTCTTCGAGGTCCTGCCAGCGAGGAGTGATGATGGCCTTCGCCGTGACCGGAACAAACACGTCTTCCAGCGAGCCCGTGACGATGCTGTGAAAACCGGGAGGAGCGACTCCGATGATGGTGAACGGCTGAGTGTTGATGAAAAGCGTCTGGTTGATGACAGAGGGATCGGAACTGAAGTGCGTCTTCCAGTAATTGAAGCTCAGCACGGCGACGAGATTGGCGTTCTGGGCTTCGTCGGAAGGCACGAACAAACGGCCCATCGCCGGACGGATGCCCAGGGCTTCGAAGTAGTTTCCTGAGACCAGTTCGCAACCGGCCATATCAGGCTTGTTGTTCCAACGCACCGCGACGTTTTGTTGGTCGTTGGCGATTACGTCCTGCAATACCTCATTCTTCTCGCGCAGGTCGCGGTACATCGGGTAGGAGAAGTAATCGTTGTCGTCACCGCCATAGGAGTTGAAGTGGCCGGGAGCGTCGCCCGTCCAATGCAGGCGTACCAACTGCTCGGGATGGCGCACGGGCAATGAGCGCAGGAGGGCTTGATCGAATAACGTAAAGACAGCGGTATTGGCGCCAATACCGAGCGCGAGGGTGACGACTGCCACGATGGTGAAGACCGGCGCCTTGCGCATCTGCCGCAAGCCCTGACGAATTTCCTGCAAGATCATGTTCATTGCCGAAGACCCCTATAGGAAGCTTTATTCCGTCACTCCGTCCTGAGCGCTTTCATGGGTTCAATGGATGCCGCCCGACGCGCCGGCAGATAGCTCGCCAGCAGAACGGTCGCGGTCAGCACAGCGAGGGCAGAGAACCACGGAACAAATTCCATCACGCTGACTTTGAACAGCAGACTGGAGAAGACACGGCCCAGCGCAATGGCCAGCACGAATCCGCTGACCAGCCCGATCGCCATGAGACGCATGCCCTGGAGTAGGACCATCGCGAGCACATTCTTACGCTGCGCACCGAGGGCCATGCGAACGCCCAGCTCGCGGGTGCGCAAGCGAACCGAATAACTGATGACTCCGTAGAGACCCAGCGCCGCCAGCAGTACAGCCAGTCCCGCAAAGGTCGTAAGCAAGATGACCACGAAGCGGCGCCCGATGAGCGACTCGTTTACTCGCTGCTCCATCGTCTTGACGTCGTACAGCGCTACGCTGGAATCGACGGCGTGTACGGCGGCAGCGAGGTCTCCGGTAAGGTCCGCGGCGTTCCGCGAGCTGCGGACCACGATGGAGCTACTTGGGTCTGGAACTTGTGCCAGCGGGAGAAAATAAAAGCCCTCGTTGGTGTCCGTTTCCAGCGACGATGCGCGAGCGTGGGCCACGACAGCGACGATGGTGTACCACGGTCCCGTGGCGCGATCGTCGAAACCAATCTGCTGTCCGATAGGATCCTGGCCGGGCCAGTATTGGCGGGCGAGCACGGTGTCAACGATAGCCACGAGTTGTGTGCCATGGCGATCCTCGTCGCTAAACTCGCGTCCGCGCAGAACTGGAATGCGCAGCGTGGAAAAATAGCCGGGCGAAATCTGGCGGACGTTGCCATGCGGCCCCGGATCGTTTGGCCCCGTCGGCCGGCCGTGAATAAAAAAGCTCGCCATGCCGCCGTCGTTACCAAACGGCAGGCTGTCAACCAGGGCAGAGCTTGAAACGCCTGGAATGTTTCGCAACCGCTCTTGCAAAGAAGTCAGGAATGCCGCTTGCTTCTCGTCTTTGTCGTATACGGTTCGAGGAAGAGAGAAGCGGGCCGACAACAGACCGGACGGCTGGAAGCCGGTTTCGATTCGCTCCAGAACGCGAAGACTGCTGAGCAAGAGTCCCGCGCCGGCAAGCAACAAGAGCGACAACGCAATCTGCGCAATCACCAGCGTAGAACGTGCGTGCTGGCTGACTTTTCCCGTAGCGCCGGAGCGACCTGATTCCTGCAGTGCAGCGAACCATCCTGGCTGTGTTCGATGCCACGCGGGAACCACTCCGCACAGCAACGAACAGACAATTGCAATTCCGGCGACGAACGTAATCACCGGGCCGCGGAAAGAAACCCGTAGCTGTGCGCCCAGCATCGACGGCATGCTGTGCACCAGCAATGGAGACACAGCGAACGCAATCAGGAACCCCAAGGCCCCACCGGCAAGGGTGAGCACAACGCTCTCGGCCAGCGCCTGACGCAGGATGTCGGTGCGCGCGGCTCCCAGCGCCACCCGAACTGCGAGATCGCGCTGTTTGGCTGAGGCGCGTGCCATCTGCAGGCCGGCAATGTTGGCGCAGGCAATCAGCAGTACCATGACCACCGCCGCCAGCAACACGGTCAGCGGCTTGCGCAAATCTCCGCCGATAAATTCGACCAGCGGCACGGCGAACATGCCCCAGCCGCTCGCCTTACTGAAGCCGTCGGTTCCTTCGGAGGCTATGTTCTGCTGGACCTTTTCCTGCAGGTACGCGTTTGCCTGCTGGAGTGTCACACCCGACTCGAGGCGCGCAACCGCGAACAGGTTTTCGTTGTGGCGATATTTAGGGTCGTGATATCGGGCGGCCGGAAGCGCGAGCGGCACCCAGATCTCCATCGCGTTGGGCCAGTTGAATTCCGGACCCATGACGCCAACCACCCGATACGCCTGCTCATTCAGCATGAGCGTCTGCCCAACGATGTTGGGATTTCCGCCGAGGCGCTGCTTCCACATGCGGTAGGACAAAACAACTTCCTGCGCAGCGCCCGGTTGGTCTTCTTCCGGACTAAAGAGCCGGCCAAGCATGGGGCGCGCTTCGAACACATCAAAGAAGCCAGACGAGACCTTGGCGCCGATCAGCAACTCAGGATTCGCACTGTCGCGGCTGAAGTTGAACGTGGTGTCGTCCATCAGTCCGGAGGCGGAGAAAATATTCTTCCCCTCGGCGGCATCCGCGTAGTCCGGGGCCGAGAAGGAAATGCTCTGCAGATCGGGCATTGCGGTGTAACGCGCGCGCAGGGCGAGCAGGCCGTCGGCGTTGGGAATCCCGCTGGGGTTCAGCAGCACCGCGTTCGTGACCGAGAAGACCGCGATGTTTGCGCCAATACCGAGAGCGAGCGTGAGCACCGACACGATAGTAAAACCCGGCGACTTGGCGAGTTGCCGGATTGCATAACGGAAATCGTGTACAAATGCTTGCACGCTAGTTCTCCTTGGTTTCGCTTTTATTCAGCACGCAAAGCCTGCATGGGCTCGATGGAAGCAGCGCGGCGAGCTGGCAGCCAGGCGGCAACCGCAGCAGTGGAAAGCAAGACAAGAACTGCTGCGGCTGCGCTGACCGGGTCAAACGGCGACACGCCAAACAGCAGGCTCTTCATTACTCGAACTACGAAGAAAGCACCGACGACCCCTAGCGCGACTCCGACCAGCGCAACCCTGCCGCTCTCGCGCAGGATCATGCTGAAGATGCGCTGCCGCTCGGCTCCCAACGCGACTCGCAGCGCGAATTCCTTGGTGCGCTCGACAACGGAGTAGGCCAGCCCAGCATAGACGCCCAGCGTCGCGACCAGCAGGCTGCAAAGTCCGTACACGGCGATTAGTTCGGCAGGCACTTTCGCGTCGGAATAGGAAGCCTGAATATGGTCGTGCAGAGTTTCAACGTCATTGATTGGCAGAGTGCTGTCGAGCGCAGCAACTTCGCGGTCGAGCTCGGGAAGAAGGTTCTGAACAGAAGTAGCGCCGCGAAGCACGACGTTGAACGTGCTCTGGTAGTCCTGGAACATCGATAAATAAACCACCGGATCGCCGGTATCCCACGAAGCGCTGCGGTAGATTATGTCGCGATTCACACCGACGACCTCGCAGGACTGCTTGCCCACCTGCATTCGCGCGCCCACAACGCCCCCCTTGGGCCAGTACTTGCGCGCCATGTCCTGATTCACGATGGCGACACACGGTGCCGTAGGGACATCTTGGTCATTAAACTCGCGCCCCTGCAGAATTGGGATTTGCATCGTCTTGAAGTAATCCAGAGCCACTGAGTCGGTGACGATGCTCATGCTCTCGTCTTTGCCCGGCTGATAACCCGCAATCGCCACGTCACGGACATTACCGCCGCCGCTCAAACCCATCGGAACATAACTTGTGAGCGAGGCATTGCTCACTCCTGGCAGCGCGCGCAGTCTTTCCAGCAAAGCGCGTTGAAACGCGAGGCCTTTGTCTTCGCTGTAGCCGGCACGCGCCAAGTCGATAGACGCGACGAGCGTGTTGTCGGTAGCAAAGCCGGGATCACGATGCACCACGTTCCAGAGGGTGCGGACCAGAAGTCCACAGGCAACCAGGACAACAAAACAAAGAGCAAGCTGCAGGCTCAGCAGAGCGTTGCGCCGGGTACGACTGCGAGCGCCCACAACGGAAGTTGCGCCGTCGTGCAGGGCGCTCACTTGCGAAATCTTCAACACCTGGCGGGCGGGGAAGAGCCCGCAAGCAAGCACTGTAATTGCCGTCAACCCGAGGGCAAAGCCAAGGATCCGCAGATCGGGCTGAAGATTGAATGCGAAAGTCATGCCAAATTTCGGCAATAACGCGTACATCGTTCGAGACAAGGCGATACTGGCTAGCCATCCAGACGCGCCGGCCAACACTGCGATGACCGCAGTTTCGGTCAACAGTTGCCGCAAGAGGCGGGACCGGCTGGCGCCGAGAGAAGTGCGAACAGCAAGCTCGCGCACCCGGCGCGAACTGCGTTGAATCAGCAGAACGGCTACGTTCGCGTAAACCAGCGCCAGAAGCAGTCCCGCGGCGCCGAAGAGAATTGGAATCACGTCGCTGATGCTGCCGTACAAGCCGCGCGACATGTGGCCGGGATCGGAGAGAAGCAGGTCCCAATCTTTGTAGTGGACAGACTTTTGCTGCTCCGCGAATTGATGTGCGAGGCTGTGGAGTTCCGCCGCGGCCTGCTGGTCGGAAACGCCGGGACGCAATCTGGTGGCGACTTGCAAACCAAAATGGCCACTCACGAGAGGATCGGGCTTGCCGTCGGTTAGAGCGGCGAGTTCGCTCAACGGGACCCATAATGATTGTGCCAAGCCGCCGTAGATGCCGGCGAAATTCTCCGGCGCGACACCGATGACGGTTAGCGGCTGCCGGTTGACGCTGATAGTGCGTCCCACGATGCCGGAATCTCCCTGGAACCGCGAGCGCCACAAGTCATAGCTCAGCACTACCTCGGGCGCGGAACCGTAGGCGCGGTCATCGTGGATGGTGAAGGGCCGACCGAGAATCGGATTTACGCCGAGCATCGAAAAGTAATTGCTGGCAACGATGCCGGCCCAGTAACGTTCGGGCCGGGCACCGCCGCCTGCAAGATCCACCGGGAACATCTCGTGAGCAGTGGTATCAGAGAAACCGCGATGGTGTTCCCGCAGGTACAGAAGCTGGTCGTAATGCAACGAATATCCGCCTCCGGCCTGAATACTGGCGGAGAGCGAGCGGATTTCGTTAGCGCGCCGGACTTGGGGCCACGGGTTGAACATCACTGAATTCGCCCAGGTGAAGACCGTCGTCACCGCGGCGATACCCAGCGCAAGCGTGAGCACGGCGACTACGGTGAAGCCCGGGTTCTTTCTCAGTTGTCGCAGTGCGTATCGCAGGTCTTGCAGCATCGGTCTGTCCTTCCGCGCTAAGGTTTACGGTCGGTTCGGAACCACGGAGTGAATATGCAAGGAGCACGGCGGCGGCCAACGTATATTGTAATGATTTCAGTAGTTTACCGGACTTGGGATCGGATCGATGTCCAGCGATGCACCCCTGCTGTCCACTTCCGGACAGGGCGCTGCGAGGCAGAAACTCCGTTACAATGAGCCAGCGGCGCAACGCGCCGAAGAGACCAGGGGAGGACGTGAATGGCGCAAGTCAAAATTATTGTTCGTAGAAACGGGCCGTACCGAGTGGAAGCGCCGGAAGGATCGATTGAACTCGTCGATGCCGATGGCAATCCGTACGACCTGACCGGCAAGCCAGCATTTTCGCTGTGCCGTTGTGGCGCGTCGGTGAACAAGCCGTTCTGCGACGGGACGCACTCCAAGTTGGGATTCCAGGCTGCGGAGGCGGCGGTCAAGAAAGAGGATGAAGCAGCACCGGAGCCGCCCAAGAGCTAGTCACTCGAGAGCCGAGAATTTACGACAAAGGACCGCAGGACGCGGTCCTTGTTTCTTGCGACAAGTCTTAGTGGACAGTCTTGGTCTTGCGCGACATGTAGTCCATCAGCAGGTACTGGCCTAATGTGTACGGCGTCGTGAAGTAGGCCTTGCCGCGGCACATCTCGGTGACCTTCTGCACGAACTGCACCAACCCGTAATCAGACGCCAGCATAAACGTGTTGATCAAGATCCCCGAGCGCTTGCACTTGGAGACTTCCTGCAGCGTCTCGCTCACCACCATGGGGTCAAGACCAAAAGCGTTCTTGTAGATGCGGCCATCTTCGAGTGTGAGCGCTGATGGCTTGCCGTCGGTAATCATGATCACCTGCTTCATGTCTTTGCGCTGGCGCTGGAGAATGCGCTGCGCCATGCGCAATCCCTCGCGCGTGTTGGTGTAGTACGGGCCGACCTGGACGCGCGCCAACTGCGAAAGCGGAACTTCTTCTGCCGAGTCGTGAAACAGAACCAACGATAGGGAATCGCCGGGGTATTGCGTGCGGATCAGGTGCGACAACGCCATTGCGACTTTCTTGGCCGGGGTAAATCGGTCTTCTCCGTACAGGATCATGGAGTGCGAGCAGTCCAGCATCAACACGGTCGCGCACGACGACTGATACTCACACTGGTGAACTTGCAGATCGTTGTATTCAATGTTGAGCGGCAGATGAAGCCCCTCGCGCTGGATAGCATTGGACAGCGTCGCCGTGATATCGAGGTTCAGGGTGTCGCCGAATTCGTAGGTCTTCGACGCCCCGCTGGCTTCGATGCCAGTTGCGGTGTCGCGAGTATCATGGCGTCCGAAGCTCGACTTGCCCAACGATCCGAGCAGGTCGCGCAAGGCGCGAAATCCCAGGAAGTCGAGTCCTTTGTCGGTAATTTCGAAGCGCGCCTGGGCCTGCGACTCACCAACTTGGCCGCCCGCGGTCGAGCTGCGAGGCGGATCGTGGGGCTGATCGATGCTGATGTAGTCTTCCTGCTGCATGCGATCGATGAGTTGGTCAATCAACTGCTCAAACTGCTCGGCGCTCATCGCTTCGATCTGCTCGCGCAGCTTTTCGTCGAGGGCGTCGCTATTCATCAGTGCTTCGGCAATCGCGTTACGCAGATCGTCGAGCGACTGGTCAGTGGCGTTCTGATCGTAATAGTCCATGTACTGCCGCTGAAATCCGCTTTGCAGCAAATGGTCGGAGAGAGCGGCGAGCAGGTCCTCCATGCTCATCTCTCCTGCGGGATCGGGAACGTATTTCTTGTATTTAACGAATTTCATAAAAGAGTGGCTGGTGGCTAGTGATCAGTGTCTGGCACATCGTCCCTATCGTCCTCGGCTGACCATGATGACGTTTTCAGCCTTTCGACTGGCGGCTCTTTCTAGCCACTAGCCACTGACCACGAGCCACTAGTTAAACGGCCTGCGCTGACGGCGGAAGTCGCGTTCGTCTTCCTCCTCGTCGCGCAGGTTCTGCTTTTCGCGGCGAGGCTGTTTCTCACCCGCCGTGAACACGCGCTCTTCGCTGCGGCCGATGCGCTTGTGAGCATACAGCCCCTCGAGCACGAACTCCGCGGCCGACACCACCATCTCTGAAGGCTCTTTGCCGCTGAGTCCAAGTGGGCCGAGCTTGTCGAGCAGCCCCTGAATGCCGCGCAACTTGTGCAGCATTTCCTGTGCGCCTGCCGTGTCGCGCAATTGGATTTCGCCGCCGAGATCGAACCACTGCACGATCTGGTTCATGTTGCTGTTGCCGTGAAAGTACTGGTCATAGGTGCGGGCAACGGCGGCGCGAATGATGTCGCGCGCCACGGTATCGGCACCCTTCAGTTCACCCTCGTATTCGAGTTCGAGCTTGCCGGTGATGGACGGCATGGCGGCGT
This sequence comes from uncultured Acidobacteriaceae bacterium, assembly GCA_963837915.1. Classification (GTDB taxonomy): domain Bacteria; phylum Acidobacteriota; class Terriglobia; order Terriglobales; family Acidobacteriaceae; genus DASRAA01. Next base: position 29,840 of record CAWIPZ010000063.1, on the reverse strand, counting down.
AAATATCGCCGACACGCGGCACGACAAGTTTTTCGCCAGAACGGATGGCGCGGCGCTCGGCATTCGAGATGGCGTTTTCCAGCGCGCTGATCGGCAATCGCTGGCTGACTCCCGAACGCTTGTCGACGCGCTTGTCTTCGCGGGCGACGAATGCCGTATGCTCGATGACCTCGCGGATGAACGCAGGCACCTGCAATGGATGCCCGTTGCGCTGCGTCCAGGCTTCCTGATTGGTGATGGCCACGCCTTCCTGTACGGTCGCAGGATAGTGCGTGCGAATCTCCGAACCGATGCGGTCTTTCAGAGGCGTCACGATCTTGCCGCGGGCGGTGTAGTCTTCGGGGTTGGCGCTGAATACGAGCAAGACGTCCAGCGGCAGGCGCACCGGGTAGCCCTTAATCTGCACGTCGCCTTCCTGCATGATGTTGAACAGTCCGACCTGGATTTTTCCCGCAAGGTCGGGGAGCTCATTCACCGCGAAAATGCCGCGATTAGCGCGTGGCAGCAGTCCGTAATGCACCGTCAACTCACTGCCGAGTTCATGGCCGCCCTTCGCCGCCTTAATGGGATCGATGTCGCCAATGAGGTCGGCGATGGTTACATCCGGAGTGGCAAGCTTTTCGACATAACGGTCATCGGGTGTTAGGTAGGCAATGCGCGCCGCCTCGGGATCGGACGCCAGCAGTTGCCGGCACCGGGAGCAGAGCGGGGCGTAAGGATTGTCATGAATCTCGCAGCCTGCGAGGTAGGGAATCTGCGGATCGAGCAGCGTCGTCAACGCGCGCAAAATGCGGCTCTTCGCTTGTCCACGCAAACCGAGCAGAATGAAATTGTGGCGCGACAAAATGGCGTTAACCAACTGCGGGACAACCGTGTCTTCGTACCCGACGATGCCAGGGAACACCGGCTCATCGCGGCGAAGGCGAACGATGAGATTGTCGCGCACCTCATCCTTAACGCGACGAACGCGAAGGCGCTCTTCAGAAAACTGGGGATGGCGACGAAGCTCGGCAAGCGTTTGCGGAAGATTGCTCAAGGCCGGGATACCTCCAGGGTCACAACCGGCTGCCCACACAGCCAATTGATTGTCCGTATTCTACGCCAGGGGCGGCAGCATCATCGGCGGAACGGCGAACGCGACTGTGAAGAAAAAAGAATCGACCGCTGGCTCGATTGCGCGTGGAAAAAGTTAACTTTGCAGTTCAGTCGCCGGAAGGCCTATGGGGAGCGTCCAACTCATGCGACACAGGGTCAAAGCGCGCATCATCGGGCGACAGGAGCTTGTTCGCCTCGCCGCTGGGCAGCATACCGGCGGCGCTTGGATCGATCGAACGCAGATGCAGATCGCGCTGCGGAAACGGTATCTCGATGCGGGCTTCGTCGAACATTTCCATCGCGGCCAGAGCCACTTCGCTGGTAATCTGCAAGCCGTTGTTCTCCTGCATTACCCAGAAATGCAACTCGAAGTTGAGGGCGTTATCTCCAAAGCCGGTGAAGTAAACCATTGGCTCCGGCTTGGTGAGGACGAGTTCATGCCTCGAAGCGGCTTCACGCAAAATCTTCAGCACAATCTTCGGGTCGGTCCCGTAGGCTACGCCGACCGGGAACTCGCGGCGGCGCTGCGACTCCGAGAGCGTCCAGTTAATCACCTTGTTGGAAATCAGGTTGGCATTGGGAATAATGACTTCCGCGCCCTGAAATGTCTGAATGGTGCTGGAGCGAATCCCAATGCGGGTCACTTTTCCCGTGTTGTTATCGACCTCAATGACGTCGTTGATGTGGACTGGCCGCTCGAATTGCAGAATCAGTCCTGACACGAAGTTATTGATGATATTTTGCAGGCCGAAGCCGATGCCCACGCCGAATGCGCCGGTCAGTATCGTGAACTTGTTCAGCTCGATGCCGGCAACATTAATCGCAGCCAGGAAGACGATCAGCATCAAGAGGTAATAGATGATCGACGCGATCAGTTCCGGCAAGCCCCTCGACATGTGTATCCGACGAAAGATCTCTTCGCGGAAAAAGAAGCGGATCGCGTTGGCGACGGCATAACCGACACCGAGTATCAGGAAGAATCCGACCACGCCACCCACGGTCGCGCCACTCGATCTGCCGACAAACCTGAAGTTCAGGAAACCGTTCAGAGCAGCGGAAGCTCCATCTTCAATCCCCAGCAAATCCAGCAGAGCCGAGAGCCAGATAAGAGCGCCAGCCCATTTCAATGCCCTCGGGACCCAGCGGCAGATTCCGTCCCGATGCAAACGCACCGCGGCAATGCTCTCGGCCCTCGGCGAGCGCAACCCCACCGTCAACAGCAACATGGCCACTCGGTTGAAAGTGGCTACGCTCAGTCCTACGAACGCACCGTAAACGCACGCCAGAGCAAGATAGTGTGCCAGCTTCATGTAGCCGAAAAGGTCGGCGAACAGCGAGATGGCCAGCACGACTACTGCTGCACGGACCGCCAGCAAAATCAGCTTCCCCCACCACGTCTCCTGGCGTGGGAGAGAAGTCGATGGACGAACCAGGTATCCCAGCACGAAGCACAAGACTGCGTTGGTCACGAACTGAAGTTCGCGCCTCGAGACTGGGCTCAGATTGAGCCACGAGAGCATCCAGTTGAACGCGTAGATGGCAGCGAAAACATAGAGCACCCATCGCAAGCGCCGATGCAGCAAAGGTGGGAGGATGATCAGAATCGGAAAAAACGAGACCAGGATCACGAGTCCCAGCAATGTGACCGGAGCGCTGGGCGCTAGTACATATCCCAGGATCAGCGGAGGCAACAGCCCAACCGCGAACCAGTGCTCGAGTATCCGGTACGTGTCGGCCTCGACCTGGTCGTTCGGCTGCTTGTCTTTCACGATCTGCTTTAGGCGATACGCTGCCAGTTCCGAGCCGATGAACAAGAGGATGAGGAAGAGAATCGTGCCTCGGTTCTCTTGTAGAAAGGCCACGACGGAAATCCAGCGTCCAGTCACGGTGCGCAACACGCTGGAGCTTTCACCCTGCTCATGCCGCGCAGTGACATTCCAAAGAGGCAGGCTATCCCGGTCCAGGATGTGACCCTTCAACTTGGTCCTAGCTTGTATCAGTTGAGAGATGAGGCCGTCCGCGATCTGGTCGAAGCTCGAGACCTTGATCTGCAGGTTCACAAGCAGTTGCAGGGTTTCTTGCGCCTGTTGCCGCAATTTACGAATGTCGGCGAGGTTCCCCTCAATCAGCGTAAGGACCGGCCCCAGTTCGTGGTTGTCTTTGTTTTCCGCCAGCGTCGCCGCCCAGGCCGGCTCTTGTGCGTCCAGCATGGTAAGCGTGGCCTGCGCACTGTTCGCCCAGTTCAGCAGTTGGTGCTGCCAGTCTCCGGTGTAGTTCTTAATGCCGCGCCAATAGTTTTCTTCCTCCCTGATTTCCAGCGAGTTAGGGGTACCCGCCAGCATCGCGGTGACCTCCTGCTGTTTCGTCTCCAGGCTGGGTTCGAGGTCGTCGATCGACGACTGAATGCTGGTGATTTGATCGCGCGTCGGAAGATTGCTGGCGGCGTCGCGCAAAGTCTGGGCCAGCACCTGCGATTTCAAAGCGACGTCGGGCAGTGGAATGGCTGTCGTCTGTTCTGGAATGGCGGCCGGCAGTACCGGCGTCGTAATTGGCGCAGGTGGTTTCTCTTTAAGAATCGACGCCAACGGATTACCAGGAATCTTGGGCGGCGCAGCGCCTCCGCCGGATTGTGGAGCGGCCGACGCGAAGACGCACACGGCCGCGACCGTCAGCACAAGCCACAACACTCGCCCGAACACCGCGAGCGGTCGCCGCGTCCAGATATCCCCGGTTCGCTTGGTCATTGGCCGCATGCTGTGCAATTATCGCCCACTCGTCCATCGCAGCGACGGACAATCTTCTACCCACGGGTTGCTGACTATGCACCGCCGCCGCAGTCTACTGGCGGGTCTGCAACTCCTCCAGCATGGCTTCCATTTCCGACAGCGCGTGGCGGTTGTTCGTGCGCGTGGCCGACGCAATGCCCTTGTGCAACATGTCACGTGCCTCCGCCGTCCTTCCGGCCCGGTCGAGCACCTGCGCCGACATGAAATATCCGTTAGTGTAGTCAGGATGCGCGTCCAACAAACGCTCGAACTCCGACAAGGCTGCTTCCGTTTCGCCGGCGCCGGAAAACTCCAGACCCAATGCGTAGCGTGCGAACGCATCATTCGGATTGTCGTTGAGGATCTGCTGTAGCGCCGTCACGCGACTTTCATCTGCCATGAATGCTCACTCCCTATGCTTCGAAGGCATGGTACAGCAGCCGTTGTCGTAACCTCAACATGCGCGCGCGGTCCGCGAGATGCCGATGACTGCCTACGCCAGTACAATTGAATGGAATCGTCATACCGATGTTGCATTGAGATCGTGCTCGTGTCATTGACCGCGCACGACAAAGGAACGACATGGAATCGAACGAAGCAGTGCTCACACCGAAGCCCGTCAGCGACTCAAAGTCTGAAATGATCGAACTGGTTCTGCCCAACGACACCAATCCCCTGGGAGCATTACTGGGCGGCCGCCTCATGCACTGGATCGACCTCGCCGGCGCCCTTGCCGCGCATCGCCATTCGCATTCCTACGTGGTCACCGCCTCTATGGACCACATCGATTTTCTGGTTCCCGTCCACGTCGGTGACATGGTCCTGCTGCAATCCTCCGTGAATCGCGTATTCAAAACTTCGATGGAAGTGGGCGTCAGGGTTTCAGTGGAGAACTACATTTCCAGTTCGCGCCAAAAAGTTGCGACCGCTTATCTCACGTTTGTTGCGGTCGATCGCCACGGCCGCCGCTTGCCCGTGAATCCCGTCATTCCTGAGACCGAAGACGAGAAGCGACGCTACGAAGGCGCACTGCGGCGTCGCGAGGCCGCCAAGGTGGAACGCGAGCAGCGCCATGCGCGGCGTCCCTAGTTTTCGCGCGCGCATGTTACAGTTGCAAAAATCGCCTGCTTGCAATTGGGGTGGGGAAGCAATCACAACGTGGGGAGATATGGATGCGTAATCTGCGCGTCGTCGCTGTTGTATCGCTAATTCTCATTTGCACCTTCAGCCTTTCAGCCCAGCAAAATGAATCAGCCGAAGCCGCCAAGCCGGCTGGCAAAGCCGCCGCGACGGGCGAAAAGCCGGGCAAGGCGGCGGAGCCAGAAAAGCCCAAAGAAGAGCCTCCAGTCGTCACCCACCACGAAATTCATGTTGGCGGACGTGTGCTTCACTACACCGCGACCACCGGCTACATGCCTATCCGCAATGACGAGGGAACCGAGATCGAGGCCAACATTTTTTTCATTGCCTACACGCTCGACAACCCCCCGGCAAAGCGTCCTCTAATGTTCTCCTTTAACGGTGGCCCCGGCTCGGCGTCGATCTGGCTGCACCTGGGGGCAATCGGTCCGCGCCGCGTCAAAATGCTTCCCAATGGAGGCATGCCCCAGCCGCCCTTCGAGCTGATCGACAACGAAGACACTTGGCTCGACCAGACCGACCTCGTATTCATCGATCCCGTCGGCACCGGCTACAGTCGCGCCACCAAGAAAGAACTCGCCAAGAAATTCTTTGGTGTGAAGGGTGACATCTCGTCGGTTGCCGAGTTCATCCGCCTCTATCTCAGCCACTACCAGCGCTGGACTTCACCACTCTTCCTCGTCGGCGAGAGCTATGGCACTACGCGCGCGGCCGGACTGAGCGGCTACCTGGTCGATCGTGGCATCGCGCTTGATGGCGTCGTGCTGATTTCGTCCGTGCTGAACTTCCAGACCTTGGAATTCACCCGCGGCAACGACCTGCCCTACGTGCTCTTTTTGCCGACCTACACCGCCACGGCGTGGTACCACAAAAAGCTTCCCGCGGACTTGCAGTCGCGCGATCTCGCTAGCGTGTTGACCGATGCGCAGCAATTCGCTGCTGGCGAGTATTCTCAGGGATTGGAGAAAGGCGACCGCCTTACTGCGCAGGAGCGCCAGACCCTGGTCGACCAAGTCGCCCGCTTCACCGGCGTCGATCGCAACGTCGTCGACTTGAACGACATGCGCCTGAGGCAGGGTGTGTTCTGCCACGAGCTTCTGCGCAACCAGCGCCTGATGGTCGGCCGCCTCGACAGCCGCTTCACCGGCGACGAGCTGTCACAGGTGCGCGGCGAAGGCCAGTTCTGGGACCCCTCGATGGCCGTGATCCGTCCGCCCTTTACCGCGACCTTCAACAACTATGTGCGCACCGACCTCGGCTACAAGAGCGATCTCGAATACTACGTGCTCGGTGGGGGCGTGACTGACTGGGACTGGGGCTCGGCGGGCGAAGGGTTTCCCGACACCAGCGAGGCGCTGCGGCTCGCTTTCGTCAAGAACCCGTACATGAAGCTGTTCGTCGCCAACGGCTACTACGATCTGGCGACTCCGTTCTTTGCCACGCAGTACACGCTGAACCACATGAACCTCACCGCCGACCAGCACAATAAGATCACCCTCGGCTACTACGATGCGGGACACATGATGTACATCAAGAGCGACTCGCTCTCGCGGCTGAAAAAAGATGTTGGAGGATTCCTAACGAACGCGTTGCAGTAAGCGAGCGTTCGCCTCAATACGGCTTACGTGCTCTTAGTTTCCAGCACTACGCCCTCGCCATCTTGGCGCAGGCATTCGGCCGCAGGAACGAAGTAGTAGGCGCCGCTAATTGGCTTGGTATAGCGCGTGAGCGCGTCCCGCACGCCCGTCGTAACGCCAGCCATGCTCTCCAGCATCGTGGAAAGCCGGTGCTGGTCGGCGCTGAAGCCAACAAACATCGTCCCGTGATCGGTCACCGTGCCATACGGCATGTTCCGCCGGAAGATCTTCCCGAACTTGTCCTGATCGGTGCTCGCGACATGCGAGTCCGCCGGCTTGTCCTCCAACTCTACGCTGTCGAGTTTCTTTCGCCCGATCACCAACTCCTGCTTGCTGTCGCTCAGCGACTCCCAAAGTGCTCGATCGTGCGGCCACTTTTGCAGCAGCAATATGGATCCGGCCGCACCTGGCTTGTCTTCTGGTATCAGTGCGACCTCCGGCGCCTCGATCAGGCTCGGATTCTCGCTGCCGTCGATGAAGCCGGTCAGGTCACGGTCGTGACGATAGGGCCAGCTTGACGTCTCGTCGGCAACCGACGCTAGTCCTTTCAGCTCGGTGATCGCCGCATGGGAAACGTCAAAGATCACGTCGTACGCGCTGCCCGAGATCCAAAGCACAGCGTCGCGCTGGGTGGCCGGCATGACAAAGCCCTCGATCCCGACCAACTCCGCATCGAAGCCTTTGATTCCCGCCGGCGCATCATCGGGCGAGACTTCGCGCCACAGTTCCGGCCTGAACCCGACGACCAGGTTGACTCCGCCGACTGTCGTCCGTGGTTCACGCAGCGACGAGATCTTCGCCACCAGGTCGCTACCTCTTTGGCCGGGGAGTAGATCGAATTCCAGGTAAGCGTGAGAAGGGCTTCCAAGAGCAAAGATTCCACTTTGGGCTGTACGCATAAATTCAAAATACCAAGCTCCGAGGACGCTGAACAGCCCGTTATGACCAGAGGCCCGCCGGCACGACCGGCCTTCGCGCTATGCCGCAAACCGTGATGCGACAAAAAAGCCCGGCGATATCCTCTTGGCTGTCCAGTTCCTCACGCCAGACCGACTACAGGTTGATCTTGCGCCGGAGTACGCCGCCGGCTCCGATCAGCGCTGTGCCGAGCAAGAACAGGCTTGAAGGTTCCGGCGTACCAATGAATATCTGCACCGGTTCTCCTGTCCAACTCTGCGTTCCATCAATCGGGACAAACACCCGGAGGCCAGGATACTGGCCCTGGTTAAACGTCATGCTTGCCAATAGAGCATCCATGGCGGGCGAAGGGTCAGGAGTGGGCACGCCTTCCATGAGATACCACGCTTCCGCGTTGTAAAGAGGGTCAGACCCTCCGTCGCTAGCAGCTTGCAGAAAGAGCCATCCGAGCTCTCCCGCTTCCTGGTATCCGATACCGCTGAACACGGCAAACGAGTCCAACGACATCACGTTCGCCTCCCAGGTCTCTCCGTAGGTGATGTGCTCGTTGTAGCTGAGGCACATCAGCGACTCCGGCGACCCGTTGACGTCGAAATAATACGGATACGTTGGATAGTTATAGGAATAACTTCCATTCCCATTGAACTGCATCGTCACATTGGCTGCGGTCGCCGACCCCGTCACTACCAGCAAGCCGACGGCCAGGAAAGAAACAAATGCGAGGGTCTTTTTCATAGCACACCTGGGGAGTACTTCTGTTTTGTCGGGGAGGTGGCTCAACAGTAGCTCTGTCAGGAGGTCTAGGCACAAAAATCAGCAAGAATCTTTGCGAATTTCCCGATTCGAAACAATTGGGCGGACGGGCCGCCTCGCGCCCTCGAGCCCGCCCTGAGCATGTCGAAAGATTCGCTCCCGGTTTTCGACCTAGCCTGGGGATGAGCGGTGCAGATCAGCGAGCCTTCCTTATCACCCGCCACTGTGTCCTGCGTCCTATCGCGCCGGATTCTAAGTTCGGTAAAACAGGCTTCGTGAGGCAAAGGGGATTGGTGTCTTTTGACCTCGCCGCCCACCGGGGCGGTGAATGGAACGCTCTTTGCCAACCGAACGCCGCTAACGCGGTTCCCCAATTCGGAGACATTACCCAATGCCGGACGAAAACAGCACGGCTAAGTCCAACGGGGAGAAATGGATACGTATAAGTACATTGTTTATCAATGGTTTGCGAACGTTTTTCCCCCAAACCATTGATTCTAAACGAGCACGCATTCGCTATTTTATGTTATCGTGATATATAGCACTATAACACTCACGCGCACAGCAGGAGCTAGTGCCCCAGAGCCTGCCCTGCAGCTTGCCGAAGGGTCCGCGCCCGTTTACCTCGAACCCGAAACGTATAGAATTCCAGCCAAGAACTGCGCAGCTTCGATCTGCGTCGCGAGGGTCCCATGAAACTGGATTGGTTCGTAAAGCTCCTGCTTCTGGTGATTGCAATTCTGTTGGCTGTGGTGGCATTTCGCCCGGTCGTCCACCCGGCTCCGGTTCTGGCGCAAACCGGCTCCCCTTATCCTTTTCATATCGAGCAGGGAACCGTGTCACTCCGCAAGGCCGACGGAACGACCACTTGGGGAAAGATTGTGGTCGATATGCGCAACGGAGACGTCTGGGGCTTTCCTGTGAAAGCGCAGAACACTCCTTACCCGGTCTTTGGCCCCGGCGACAGCTCCAAGGTTTCGCACCCCATGTTCCTCGGCCGGCTGGCATTTGAAGAAGTGCAACAGCAGTAGGCTGGTTCGCTCCGGGCGCGAACCCCGACCTGCGGTAAACTTTTGCGGGAGCGTTTTGGACCGATGAAACGAAATCGCTCAATTCTGGCCGGCTTGCTGCTGCCCCTCGTGCTCTGTCTTGCCAACCCTGCGCTGGCGGCCACTCCAACAACTAGCAGTGCCGACGTCGCCGTCTCCAGCGATACCCCGTGGGTTGATACCAAGATCGATGTCAACGCGGGAGACAAGCTGCACATCACCGCCACCGGTACCGTCGACTTCAAGGACAAAACTGGTGTCGGTCCCGAAGGCGCGCAACGCGGCTGGGCCGACACACTGCGCGCACTCTCCGTCCCCAGTGCCGGTCGGGGTGCCCTGGTCGGCCAAATCGGTAGCGACCGCGCGGCGACTCCGTTTCTTATCGGTGCTGACGGTACCTACGTCGTTCCTGCTGCAGGGCGCCTGTATCTTGGCATCAATCAGGATTCAACCTCGAAACCGACCGGCCAGTTCCAAGTGCACATCCAACGGACCGCGGCCACAGCCGCTGCGTCCAACCCGAACAACTACAGCTTCAAGCCGCTGTTCGCAATACTCGATGCCAAGCTGCCCTACCGCGTGACCGACCAGGCCGCACCCGGCGGCAACGAAGGTGATCTGGTCAACTTCGTACTCGTTGGCAATGAGAAGCAGGTCACGGCAGCATTCAAGGCAGCTGGCTGGGTGCTGCCTGACAAGACCAATCAGGATGCCGTAGTGAGCGCCCTGATCGCTACCCTGCAAAAGCAGGCCTATGTCACCGTTCCCATGAGCACGCTTTTCCTCTTCGGCCGCGGTCAGGACTATGGCTACGCCCGTGCCGAGGCGGTGAAAGTCATCGGCGAGCGGGACCACTTCCGCATTTGGCAAACGCCCTTCAAAGGTCCCAACGGCGAGATCCTGTGGGCCGGAGCAGGCACGCATGATGTCGGCATCGAGAAGGACCAACGCAAAGAGAACGCCATCACTCACAAGATCGATCCCGCGATCGACGGTGAGCGCGACTTCATCGCAGCCACGTTGACCCAAGCCGGCATGGTCCAGGCCACAGGTTATTTCGAGCGTCCCAAGCAGATCAAAGACACGAAGACCGCGACCGGTGGCGAGATTAAGACCGACGGCCGCACGCTGGTGATCGTGCTGAAGTAGCTATCCGAAGCCGAAAGAAATGGCCGGACTCCCGTTGGGAATCCGGCCGGATTACCGCAGACGAAGGGATAACTGCTAGAACGTCGGCAATGCCGAGCCCGCATCTCCGAATTTGTACGAGCCCAGCATCTTCAGGTAATTCCCGCGCAGAAACGCCGTCGGGTTTTCGATGTTCACCATGCTCATGCTGCCGCGCATTTGCTTGATCGACTGGTACTCGTGCTCGTCCATCCAGGCTTCCATGCCGGCCAGCACCACGCCGATGTGCTCGATGCCGTACTTCAGCAGCGCCGAGGTCAGCATGGCTACGTGCGCGCCGGCCATCATCGACTTCAGCACGTCGCTCGCGTCATGCACGCCGCCGGTAATAGCGATATAGGTTTCGACCTGGTGATATAGGATCGCGGCCCAATGCAGCCGGAGGCGCAGTTCGTGCGGGCTGCTCAGCACCAGGTTCGGAGTGACTTCCAGCTCTTCGAGATCGAAGTCAGGCTGGTAAAAGCGATTGAAGATGACAATACCGTCAGCGCCAGCTTCCGACAGACACTTGGCAAAGTTCGCCATCGAGGTGAAATATGGTCCAAGTTTAACCGCGATCGGTATTTTCACGGCCTTGCGCACCGCACGCACCAGCTCGCAGTATCCGCGCTCCAACTGTTCCGATGTCACCGATGGATCGGTGGGAACATTGAAGATGTTGAGTTCCAGCGCATCGGCGCCCGCTTCCTCCAGATACTCTGCGTAGCGGGTCCAGCCGCCGCGAGAATTTCCGTTGAGGCTGGCAATGATCGGCACATCGACTGCCTGCTTCGCCTTGTGGAGCAGATCGATGTAGCGGTCGGGCCCGATCTGGTACTTGGGCATGTCGGGCAGGTAAGTCGTCGACTCGGCGTAGCTGTTAGCACCGTATTCCATCGCTGCGTCGAGGTTCTCGCTCTCCGCTTCGATCTGCTCCTCAAACAGCGAGTACATGACGATGGCTGAAGCGCCAGCATCCCGCAGCCGCTCGAAGTTCTCGAACTTTTCGGTCAGTGGCGAGGCTGAGACGACAACCGGATTCTTCAGTTTCAGCCCAAGGTAGTTGGTTGACAGGTCGATCATTGATTTCTCTCCTCGCTCCTTACCGCTACTTCTCGAAGCTCATAGCGGCCATGTGCTGGTACAGCTTCCAGCGCTCGTTGACGTTATCTTGCGCCTCGTGAAGCAGGATCTTGGCTTCCTCGGGGTCGCTGTTGACCAGCATCGTGTAACGCGCTTCGTTGTAGATGTACTTCTCCAAGGGGATGCTCGGCGCGCGCGAGTCAAGTTGGAACGGATTCTTGCCTTCCTTGGCCAGAGCTGGGTTATACCGGAACAGAGGCCAGTGTCCGGACAGCACCGCATTCTTCTGTTGCTCGATGCCGTACACCATGTCGTAGCCGTGCGCGATGCAGTGACTGTAGGCGATGATGAGCGATGGCCCGTCGTGCGCCTCCGCCTCGGCAAACGCCTTCATGGTCTGTCCGTCGTTGCCGCCCATGGCGATATGTGCCACGTAGGCGCGCCCGTAATTCATCGCCATCATGGCAATGTCTTTCTTCGCGGTGCGCTTGCCGCCTGCGGCAAACTTGGCTACCGCCCCCAACGGCGTTGACTTCGACATCTGTCCGCCAGTGTTGGAGTAGACCTCAGTATCGAGTAGCAGGATATTGACGTTGGCTTCCGAAGCCAGCACATGATCCAGACCGCCGAAGCCGATGTCGTAGCCCCAACCATCTCCGCCGATGATCCACACGCTCTTCTTGACTAACTCGTCGGCCACAGCGAGCAGGTCTTTCGCCGCTGGTGACTTATCGTTCGCCAGCCTGGCTTTCAGGGCCTTCACCCGGTCGCGCTGAGCGAAGATGCCTTCTTCCGTCGACTGGTCGGCACTCAGGATACCTACTGCCAGTTCTTCACCGATGGCTAACGCCATGCGCTCAACCAGCTGTTCGGCGTATTCCTTCTGCTTATCAACCGCGAGACGCATGCCCATGCCAAACTCTGCATTGTCTTCAAACAGCGAGTTCGACCACGCCGGTCCACGCCCTTCTTTGTTGACCGTATAAGGTGTCGTCGGCAGGTTGCCGCCGTAAATCGACGAGCAGCCGGTCGCGTTGGCGATGAGTGCGCGATCGCCGAACATCTGGGTCATGACCTTGATGTAGGGCGTTTCGCCACAACCAGAGCACGCGCCCGAGAACTCGAAAAGGGGCTCGAGCAGCTGCGCGTCTTTCACCTGCGTATGCGAGACCTTCTCGCGCGACAGTTCGGGAATCGATAGGAAGTACTTCCAGTACTCGTTGTACTTCTCACGCAGCGCGGGCTGTGGCTCCATGTTGATAGCCTTGTGCTTGGCTTCGCTCTTGCTCTTGGCCGGGCAAACCGCCACGCATAGCGCGCAACCCGTGCAGTCTTCAGGGGCAACCTGCAGCGTGTACTTCAAGTCAGAGAACTCGCGCCACTTCGGAGCAGCCGTCTGGAAGCCGTCCGGCGAATGGTTGATAGTGTTCGGGTCATACACCTTGGCGCGGATGACTGCATGCGGGCACACCATGACGCACTTGCCGCACTGGATGCAAAGTTGCTCATCCCATACCGGAATCTCCAGCGCGATGTTTCGCTTCTCCCACTGTGTTGTCGCGGTGGGGAAGGTTCCGTCAATCGGCATAGCGCTGACCGGAACTAGGTCGCCATTGCCTGCAATCATCAGGCCTTCAACGTTGCGCACGAAATCGGGTGCTTCTGCAGGCACCGTCGGGCGAATTTCGAACTTCGACGTGATCGCGTCCGGCACCTTCACTTCGTGCAGGTTCTCCAGCGCCGAATCCACGGCCGCAAAATTCTTGCGCACGATCGACTCGCCGCGCTTGCCGTACGTCTTCTCGATCGAGTGCTTAATGCTGGCAATCGCTTCTTCGCGCGGCAGGACACCGCTAATGGCGAAGAAGCATGTCTGCATCACCGTATTGATGCGTCCGCCCATGCCCGCGGCCTTCGCGACCTCGACTCCGTCGATCACGTACAGTTTTAGTTTCTTCTCGACGATGACTCTCTGCGCCGTTCGCGGCAGGTTGTCCCACACCTCTTGTGGCCCGAACGGGCTGTTCAGCAGGAACACCGAGCCCGGATCGGCAGCCTTCAGCACATCGAGTCGCTCCATGAAGCTGAACTGATGGCAGGCGATGAAGTTGGCACTCGAAATCAGGTACGTCGAGCGAATCGGCTTCTTGCTGAAGCGCAGGTGCGAGGTCGTGACGGCTCCTGACTTCTTCGAGTCGTAAACGAAGTATCCCTGCACATTCAAGTCGGTCTCTTCGCCAATGATCTTAATGGTGTTCTTATTGGCGCCAACCGTGCCGTCCGCACCGAGGCCGAAGAACATCGCACGCACCGTCGCCGGATCTTCTGTCGAGAACGACGCATCGAAGTCGAGGCTGGTGTGCGTGACGTCGTCGTTGATACCGATCGTGAAGTGGTTCTGCGGGGCAGGCTTGGTCAACTCCTCAAACACGCGTGCCACCATCGCGGGCGTGAATTCCTTCGACGACAGTCCGTAGCGTCCGCCGATGACCTTGGGGAAGGTCGCCATCGGCGCTTTCGCCGCAGTGAATCCCTCCATCAATGCAGTGACAATGTCCTGATACAGCGGCTCGCCGATGCTACCCGGCTCTTTGGTGCGGTCCAGCACTGCGATGCTCTTGACTGTTTTCGGCAACGCCTGCAGGAAATGCTCCACCGAGAACGGCCGGAACAGCCGCACTTTGAGCACGCCGACTTTCTTGCCTTGCGCCGTCAGGTAATCGACGGTCTCGTGCACAGCTTCCGCGCCGGAACCCATGATAATGATCACGTATTCGGCATCCGCGGCGCCGACATACTCGAACAGCCGATACTGTCGGCCAACGATTGCCGCGAACTTGTTCATCACGTTCTGCACAATCGTCGGACACGCCAGGTAGTACGGATTGACCGTCTCGCGTCCCTGGAAGTACACATCGGGATTCTGCGCCGACCCGCGCAGTACCGGATGGTCCGGCGACAACGCTCTCTCGCGGTGCGCATGTACCAACTCGTCGTCGATCATCGCTCGCATGTCGTCTAGGCTGAGTTGCTCGATCTTCGCCACTTCGTGCGAGGTACGGAACCCGTCAAAGAAATGCAGGAAGGGAATCCGCGATTCCAGTGTCGCGGCATGCGCGATCAGCGCCAGGTCCATCGCTTCCTGCACCGAGTTGGACGACAACTCCGCGAAGCCCGTCTGCCGGGTGGCCATCACGTCCTGGTGATCGCCGAAGATCGACAATGCCTGTGCCGCCACGGCGCGTGCGGCCACGTGAATCACGGTGCTAGTGAGTTCGCCGGCGATCTTGTACATGTTGGGGATCATCAGCAGCAGGCCTTGCGATGAAGTGAAGGTCGTGCCGAGCGCACCGGCCTGCAACGCACCATGTAACGCACCGGCGGCCCCGCCTTCGCTTTGCATCTCGATGACCTTGGGAACGGTGCCCCAGATGTTCTTCTCGCCAATCGACGACCACGCGTCCGACGACTCTCCCATGGGAGACGACGGCGTGATTGGATATATGGCCGCGACTTCACTTACGTGGTACGCGACATGCGCTACGGCTTCATTGCCGTCAACGGTTACTTTCACTCTTGACATCTTGCCTCCAGCACTCAGGTCGCCTTGGGGCGAGGTCTGCGGTGAATCGGGCGCGCGGTCCGCGGTGTTCGAGGCGGACTCGGTTTCGGGATAAGTTGCTGATTTCACTTTGTTTTGTCCCCAGATCGAGCTTAGTGCGCGGTCTGCTTAATGGTTAGGAATCTTGTACTGTCATCTTGTACTGTCAAAGATAGCGGTCTACGGGCCGGGGTTCTGTGACCTCAGTACTCACAACCGTGTGACCGGCGTCACATACTTCTGGTCGAGCTGCGTGAAGACACTGTCGTCAAATCGACTGGCTCGTCGGCCCAATCAGCCGCTGCCCTACACAACTACCTGAACGCAAGGCTGAATCTGGAGAAGACGGAGGCGATGCGTCCGCTCCCAGTCACAGCGCTTTGCATGCTGCGTCACAGCACTGGCGGAGTTTGTTATCTACAATTGCCTTGCTGATTCGGCGTTTTCGTCCGGGAGGTGGCCGCGTGGTGCGCTACAAGACCCTTGCCTTCGTGCTCGTACTATCAATGTTCGTCGCGATTGGCCCCAGCGCCGCTTCTCAGGAAGCCCCGGCGGCACCGATCCCGTTGAAGGGCCCGACTATGGGAACGGTCGTGTTTCCGCACTCCGCGCACACCCGTGTCGCCGGCAAGTGTGAAGTCTGTCATCACGCATCGAAGCCCGAGAAGCCGTTGAAGGCGGCACAGGAAGGTTGCATTGATTGCCACACCAAGCCAGCGACGCCACCCGTGCGCGTTGGCCTCGAGGCGGCATTCCACAATTCCGGCGCCACGGCAGGCTTGTGCATCACCTGCCACAAGACAGAGAATGCTGAAGGCAAAGCCGCACCGGTGAAGTGCGCCGACTGCCACAAGAAAGACAATTCCTGATCTTGAATTCTCGGTGAATCGAATTACCGTCCAACTGCCGTATCTTTCGCGTTGTGCACCATCTCCGCGTAGAACTGGTTCACGCCATTAAACATGATCTGTATTCCAATGCACACCAGGATGAACGCCGACAGCCGGATCAGGATGCTGGTACCTGTTGGCCCGAGCAGTCGCTGTAACTCGTCCGAGTAGCGATAGCAAAGATAGACGGTGATCGCGATCAGCGCGATTCCAACCGTTGAGACCAGCGCACTCTCGATGAGCTGCATGTGCGTTTCGGCATGGATATTACTTCCGAGCGTCAGCGCCACTGCGATGGAGCCTGGCCCCACGGTGAGGGGCATGGTGAGTGGATAGAAAGCCTGTGACAAAATCGCGTCAGTACTGGGCGGCGCGTCCAAATGACGCTCCGATAAGTTGCTCTGCTGGTTCAATATCTTCCAGCCGGCGATCATGACCACCAGGCCGCCCCCCAGCTCCACCGCTCCGATGCTCAACCCAAAAAAATCGAGTACGTAGGAACCGATGAACAGTGACGCCATGAGCAGAAAGAAGCCATTTACTGCTACGCGCATGGCCACGGTGCGGCGGATCCCGACAGAATACCCGAGCGTCATCGAAGCAAAAATCGGCGCCATGCCGAACGGGTTCACAATGGGCAATAACGCCGCATAAACCAGCAGAAGATTGCGTACGACCGGGTGCATACGTCCCCACAGCATAGCCGAAATCTCCTAGCCTCGCTGCAGGGTTCTGCGCCGTTGACCAACTACCGTTTTACGGTTTCAATGGGAGAGCCAACCACGGAAGAGAGCCGCAATCGATGAGCAACAAGTTAGGAATTCCGGCCCGCACCTACGGCGCCCTGGAAGTACAGCTGAGGGAGTCGCTAATCACCCGCGCCCTCGTCCTGCCCATCCAGGAATTCATTCACATCCAGGGAGTGAGCAGCATCCTGTTGCTGGGGGCGGCAATCGCAGCTCTCATCTGGGCCAACTCTCCATGGCATGACTCCTACCACCATCTGTGGGAAATGGAACTCTCGGTTTCGAAGATCGACCTGCCCATCCACGCCTGGATCAACGACGCGTTGATGGCGATCTTTTTCTTTCTGGTAGGCATGGAGATCAAGCACGAGATCGTCCATGGCGAGTTGTCAGACATTCGCAAGGCCGCGCTGCCCATCGTCGGCGCTCTAGGCGGAATGGTCCTGCCGGCATTGCTCTTCGTGGGCATCAACTTCCGCGGCCCGGGTCAACATGGTTGGGGTGTCCCCATGGCCACCGACATCGCCTTTTCCCTCGGCGTGCTCGGCATGGTGAAGGGCATACCGTCTGAACTCAAAGTGTTCCTGCTGACACTCGCCATCGCCGATGACATCGGCGCAATCATCGTCATTGCGTTCTTCTATACCGACACTCTGCGCGTGCAGGCTTTGTTCGTCGGCGTCTTCTTCCTGTTGCTCATGCTGGGGCTGCGTCGGATCGGCATTACGCGAAACATTGTCTATGTGGTGCTCGGGATCCTGTTCTGGGTTGCGATCCTGCGCTCTGGAATCCACGCCACCATCGCCGGAGTGATCCTCGGATTCATGGTCCCGACAACACCCCGCCTCTCGTTCCAGCAATTCCAGGAAATCGGCGTCGACATGATCCACCGTTTCCGGGCCGCCCGCGCCGCAGGGGACCTTGCCACCGCGAGCCGCTTGCTGGGTAGCTTCGAGCAGTTGGTGAATGCCACCGAGGCCGACTCCGAGCGCATGACCCGCAAACTGAACGACTGGGTCTCATTTCTCGTGCTGCCACTGTTTGCCTTGTCGAACGCCGGCGTCACCTTTTCGGGAGGCGCGATGCACGAGCTTCTGGTGAGCCGCGTTGCGTGGGGAGTAGTACTCGGCCTCGTTCTCGGTAAGCCACTCGGGATTGTTGGATTCTGCGCCGCAGCCGTAAAGATGGGCGTGGCTCGGCTCCCTCATGGCGTGAGCTGGTTGCAGATGGCTGCTGTCGGCGTTCTCGCTGGAATCGGTTTCACCGTTTCGATCTTCATCAGTGGGCTGGCCTTCGACGACCCAATCCATCTGATGGAAGCCAAGACCGCTGTGCTTATGGCCTCGCTCGTTGCTGGACTCGCAGGGTACTTTGCGCTTCGTCATGAAGCGAAATTAGACGATACCAGCCTGCCACTGGAATCTACGTAGATTCGGCCCGGCAGCTTATAATCTTCTTCGTACGGGAGAGCACGTCCCGTCGCGTTGTCCCCCCGCAATCACCGGGCGTTTCTGGTCCGGCTTAACTTCACCGAGGAGAAACTTGACTTATGCGTTTTCGTATAGCAGCGATTTTGCTTGGCGCCATCATGCTAGCGGGCCTTGCCGGATGCAAGAAGAAAGAAGAGGCGACTCAGACTCCCCCAGCTTCTACCGATCAGCAGAGCCAGTCGGCCCCGACTCCCGCGCCCGGACAGCAAGCTGCGGCACCCGCAGGCACTCCTGGACAGGCTCCAGCGGAAACAGCGGCTGCACCCGCTCCCACGCCGGCAGCGGAAGAACCGGCCCCGCCACCTCCGCCAATCGTGATTCCTGCTGGAAAGACCATAACCGTTCGGGTTGGCAGCACACTTTCGTCCAAGACCGCTCAGGACGGCCAACCTTTCACCGGTACTTTGGCCAACGGAATCGCTGTTAACGGCAAGGTTGTCATACCTGCGGGCTCAGGCGTCACCGGCATCGTGTCCGAAGCCAAGTCGGCCGGCAGGTTCAAAGGCGAGGCTATTCTTGCGATCAAGATCACGTCCGTTAACGTTAAGGGAGTTCCGCACGATGTGAGCACCGACGAGTACGTGGTAACGCAAAAGGGCAAAGGTAAGCGCACCGCGGTTTTGGTTGGTGGAGGTGCTGGCGGGGGCGCGCTGATTGGTGGACTCGCCGGCGGTGGCAAGGGCGCTCTGATCGGAGGCTTGGTTGGTGCAGGTGCCGGTACCGCAGGAGCGGCCTTCACCGGCAACAAGGAACTCACGATTCCGGCCGAGTCGGTCGCAAGCTTCACGACAAGGTCATCGATCACGATTCAGCCGGAGGCACCGGCCCAGTAGTCGGTATCGCGGAAGCAGGCAACGAAACCAAGGGAGGCTCTCGGGCCTCCCTTCGCTCTCCAGACATCCCGAACTCATCCTGTGGACCGCGCCCCAGCTATCCTTTGTTACTCTTCTTTCTCTCCACGCGCTTCTCTGCCGCCCAATTCAGCTTGTTCACCTGCCGCCCGCGTCCGATAGCCAGCGCATCGGCCGGTACATCGTCGGTAATGCACGATCCCGCGCCGATATACGATCCCTTGCCCAGCTTGACCGGTGCCACCAGCGTCGCGTCGCTGCCGACGAACACTCCGTCCTCGATATCGGTTCCGTGCTTGTTTACGCCATCGTAGTTGCAAGTGATGGTGCCGGCTCCGATGTTCACGTCTTCGCCAATCACCGCATCGCCCAGGTACGAGAGATGGTTCGCCTTCGACCGCTGGCCTAGTTTCGTCTTCTTGGTCTCGACGAAGTTCCCCACGTGCGCGTCCTCCCCGATATCGCTGCCCGGACGCAGGTGCGAGTAAGGGCCAAGCTGTGCGCCGTCGCGCACCACTGCATCTTCCATAATGCATCCCGGACGGATAAGAACCTTGTCGCCAATCTCGCAGTTCGTGATTACGGAGTACGAACGAATACGGCAGTCGGAACCAATCTTGGTTCGCCCGATGATCTGCACGAACGGCTCGATCACCGTATCCGCGCCGATCTCTACATCGGCGTCAATGTCGCAGGTCTCGGGACGAAAGATCGTGGTTCCCGCCTCCATCAGCTCGCAAGCTTTCTTCGCCCGCAGCTTGGCATCGAGTTCCGCCAGCTCCATCCGAGTGTTGACGCCCAGCACTTCATTCGAGTCGTCGGCCCGAAGCGCCAGCACCTTGTTCTTTGCCTTGCCCAGTACCGCCGCCATGTCGGTCAGGTAAAACTCGCCTGCGGAATTCTCTGTAGTCAGCTCATCGATGTGCGCATAAAGCGGCCCGACTGCGAACGCGTAGATACCCGAATTGATCTCCCGTTGCTCACCTTCGTCGCCTCGCAGCGACTTCTGTTCGACGATACGGTCGACTTCGTCGGTCGTCACGTCGTTCTTGATTTTGCGGAACACCCGTCCATAGCCCGTTGGATCGGCTGGCTCGGCCGTAAGAACGGTCATCGCAGAACCGTTGGCAATGTGAAAATCAAGTACTCGCTCAATAGTCTCTGGATGAATAAGCGGCACATCTCCCGACAGCACCAGCACGTGGGTGAATCCTTGCAACGCTTCTCGCGCCGCCATCAACGCATGTCCGGTTCCGCGTTGTTCGGCTTGAACCACGAAACCTATACCCGTCACTTGCAGCGCCTCACGCACCAGTTCAGCCTCGTGGCCGATGATGGCGAAGATGTGCGAAGCGGGCACGACCTTGGCCGCGGCCGCCACCACATGACCAAGCAGCGTCTTCCCGGCAATCTTGTGCAGCACTTTGGGGTGACGCGATTTCAGCCGGGTCCCTTTTCCGGCAGCAAGAATCGCTATGGCAAA
Organism: uncultured Acidobacteriaceae bacterium; assembly: GCA_963837915.1. GTDB lineage: Bacteria > Acidobacteriota > Terriglobia > Terriglobales > Acidobacteriaceae > DASRAA01. The sequence continues at coordinate 9,172 of CAWIPZ010000063.1, read as the reverse complement.
TTCGACAGGCTTTGGTTGGGCAGAGTTATCGGAGGCAGCGAGGGGCTTCATCATCACCTAACAGGGTATCAAGAGTGGGACCCAGTGAAGTTACGATTCGCGTTTCGAGGCGACCGCCATGTTCTCGCGCGATTCCAGCATCAGCTGTAGCAGGTCGTGGGCTACGTGATGCGTCCCATGACGGGCAATCAGGCCTTCTGTGGCATCCATCTCTTCGGCCAGATAGTCGCCCAGTATCGGCTTCACTCCCAGTGACTCGATCTGTTCGGCGTCCACCACGATTTGTGACTGCTGTTTCTCGGCGTACTTCTTCGCCATCGTCAGAGACGCCGGAGTCTGATTTACCAGTGCGTAATCGAAGAACTCATGCCTGGCGTGCTTGTAAATCGCAACGATATGCTGCGAAGCCGTCAGGTTCAGGCTCTCGTTCGCTTGCGTCATAAGATTGCAGACGTACGCCTTGGTCGCGCTTGACTTCGCAATGGCTTTCGACAAATCCTGCACCAGCAGATTGGGTATCAGGCTGGTGAACAGCGATCCGGGCCCAATGGTAATCAGGTCCGCGCTCTCGATGGCCTGTAGCGCAGCGGCGGCCGGCTTGGCGTTGAAGGGCGCCATGCGCAATTCCGTAATCAGCTGGTTACTGGCGGTAATGTTGGTCTCGCCCCGTGCTACCGAGCCGTCATCCATGATGGCGTAAAGCTGCGCGTTGCTGGTGGTCGCCGGAAAGATGTTCCCTCGCGTGGCCAGAATCGCCGCGGCGTGCTTCACGGCTTCGCTGAAGTCGCCGGTAATGTCAGTCATCGCTGACAGAAATAGGTTGCCGAAGCTGTGGCCTTCCAGTCCTTCTCCCGCCTTAAAGCGGTACTGAAACAACCGCGAAAGCAGCGCCTCTTTCTCCGCCAGCGCAACAATGCAATTGCGAATGTCACCCGGCGGAGGCACGTTCAGCTCTTTGCGCAGTCGTCCGCTTGAACCGCCGTCGTCGCTTACAGTCACGATGGCTGACAAATCCGAGATGAAGGGAAGCGTCCGGTCGAACGGTTCTTCGCCCGTCAACGTCACATGCTGCTTAAGTCCGTGGAGAAGTGTAGAGAGGCCGGTACCGCCGCCCATCGCAACCACTCGGATGGGGCGCACTTCGGCTCTTTTGGAATGGCTCGGTGTCACGGCTTTGGTCCCTCGCTAGAAATGCCACTTTCGGGCGTCGGTTGGCACTTCAGCGCTGGTATCAGGATATAGCAGTTCGGTAAACCGTGGGTCGTCGGACAAGCTCTTGAAGTCCGAATCATTTCTTGCTTGAAAGCGGTTTGCTGGATTCAGCCGGATCGCCTCATTCAGCCCCGTGATCGCATCCGGAAAGTGTCCCATCAGGCAGTTGAGCGCTGCCGCCCCGTACCACACAAAGTCGAGCTTGGGATGCTTCTTCGTGAGTTCGTCGAATATCTCGCGAGCGCCGACGTAGTCGCCCATATTCATCAGCGATACTGCGTAATCGTATCGTTCTTCCGGAGTCTTGAAGGTCGCAGCATCTCGATTCAACTGCTGTACACACGTGCTCAGATGGACTTTCGCCCGGTCAGCCAGTTCCGGGCTTGAACCGGCCATAACCTTCTCGAAATGCGCTTTAGCGCGATCGTACTTATGGGACTGAAGTGCCCCCAGACCAGCCTCGTAGTTTTGCACAGCCTGTGAATATCGTGGGTCTTCGGTGATTTTTACTGGCTTGCCCCCGCGTTCGCGGTGGTCCGATCCAGTTGCGGACTTATTCAACCCGATTATTTTCTTCGATTTAGACTCGGTTTCCTGAACGTTTTCTGCCTCTTTTTTCTTCATTAAGCTACGTCCTTTGAGTCGTATACGGGAGGCAACCCGTCAGGGCTGTGGAAAACCCAATTGTTACAGGCTGTTTGTGGTGTGTTATACCCGCAACCCGCGGCGGCGTCAACTGCGCGCAAAATCGCCGGAATCCTCGGGCTAATTCATTTGCACGGCGGCTTCCAAGTCGATCGATTTCCACTCGCCCTTGATAATTCCTTCGCGAATCTGCGCTGGCGTCTTCTTCAGTTTCGTCTGCTGGTAAGCGTAGTACACCTCTTTCATGCAGATGCCGCAATGCGCCCCGTGGTCCGATTCGTAACAGGTGTGCAGGCTCTTGTGTCCAATGCGCTCGCAATAGCAATAACAGGGCAGTTGACTGATTACGCCGGGAATCTTGGCGGCCAACTCGTAGGCGTGCACCTGGTACGGAAACTTAAAGTTCTCGCCGATCCGCTGGTCCGACGGCAGAATCGGCAGCAACTCTCCCGGCAGCGGAGGCTTCGTGTTGTATGCCGGGACGTGGTCCCCTTGAGCAAATGCGAGTACGGCTACCACCATGATCAGCGCAATCAGGACAGGCTTCTTCGTCATTCCAGACCTCGGCGCCTATTCTAGCCGAGATGCGGCTTACCGCACAGCCGGTGTCGATAGTGCGCCAAACGGTCCGCGAGCGGTGTTCACTATAATGGAGTATCCGATGACTTCAACTCCCGGCCACACCTCCGACCCAGGGCAACCGGCAACCGGGTCGCAACGCAACCCGTCGAACCACGTAGTCAGCCGCTGGGTACGTGACATCCTGATTTCGCTGGCGGTCTCCGCCTTCTTCATCATCTTTCTTTACCAGCCGGTCAAAGTCGAAGGCACCAGCATGATGCCGACCCTGCAGGACCAGGAGCGCGTCTTCATCAATAAGTTCGTGTATCGCCTCGAGCCGATTCAGCGCGGTGACGTGGTCGTCTTCCGCTACCCGCGCGACACCTCGAAGAGCTACATCAAGCGCGTAATTGCAGGTCCGGGTGACCATGTGCAGATCGAAGACGGTTTGGTTTATGTCAACGGCCGGCAAATCGCCGAAAGCTATGTTCCTGAAGTGTATGAGGACGTGCGCTCGTACCCCGAGATTGTGGTCCCGCCGCATTGTTATTTTGTGTTGGGCGATCATCGCAATCTGTCCAACGACAGTCGCGACTTTGGCCCGGTAGACGGAAGCTACATCTATGGCAAGGCAGTTTTTGGCTACTGGCCCTTCGCCAAGCTTGGCAAACTGCAATAGGTTTGCTCTCAAACCCACGATACGAAACGGCGCGGCTTGAGACGTGCCGCAACCTCGCATCTTTTTCCTCAATCCGCCTCTTATGCCGCGTCGCAATCCCTGATAAAATCTATAAAATCCACTCTACGGAGTAGCGATGCAGGCTATCCTTGCGCTGGAAGACGGTCGCATCTTCCACGGCAAAGGCTTCGGCGCCAAAGGCGAATGTTACGGCGAAGTCGTTTTTAATACTTCCATTACCGGCTATCAGGAAATCTTCACCGATCCTTCCTACGCCGGCCAAATTGTAATTCTCACCAACCCCCAGATCGGCAATTACGGAACCAACTCCGAAGACAACGAAGCGACGCGCCCGTATATCGAAGGTCTCATCGTCCGCGAGTTCTCGCGCGTCAGTTCCAACTGGCGTTCGCAAGAGGTTGCCGAAGAATATCTGGACCGTTACAAGATTCCCGTTCTCGCCGAAATCGACACCCGCGCCCTGGTGCGCCATCTCCGCACTCACGGCGTGATGCGCGGCGTCATCTCGACCATCGAATTTGATACTGAAAAGCTGGTTGCCAAGGCGCGCTCCATCCCCAAGATGGACGGCCTCGACTTGGCCAAAGAAGTCACCACCCCGCGTGTCTATCAGTGGGACGAGGGCGTGCGCTCTTTTGAGCCGACGGAAGTCGTTGGAGTGAAGGACAACGCTCCGAAGTACCACGTGGTTGCCTATGATTACGGCATTAAACAGAACATCATGCGTCGCCTCGTCGGCGAGTCGTGCAGCGTCACCGTGGTTCCCGCGACCACCAACGCAGAAGACGTGCTAGCCATGAAGCCCGATGGAGTCTTCCTCTCCAACGGTCCGGGCGATCCCGAACCCGTCACCTACGCGCAAGAAAATATCCGCCGCATGATGGGCAAGGTGCCCATCTTCGGAATCTGTCTCGGCCATCAGCTAATCGGACTCGCTCTAGGCGGCAAGACCTACAAGTTGAAGTTCGGACACCACGGCGGCAATCATCCAGTCAAACAGATGAAGACCGGCAAGATCGAAATCACCGCGCACAACCACAACTTCGCCGTCGATCCCGATTCGCTTAAGCAGAGTGAAGTCGATCTCACGCACATCGATCTGAACGACAACACACTGGAAGGCTTGCGTCATCGCTCACTGCCGCTATTCAGCGTGCAATATCACCCCGAAGCCGCGCCCGGCCCCCACGACTCACACTACCTCTTCAAAGATTTTGTAAAGCTGATGGAGGATTGGAAGGGGAGTAACAGTTAATCCATGCCACGCCGCAACGATATTGCAAAAATACTGATCATCGGCTCCGGTCCCATCGTCATCGGCCAGTCGGCTGAGTTCGACTACTCGGGCGCGCAGGCCTGCAAGGCGCTCAAGTCCGACGGATACGAAGTGGTGCTGGTCAACTCCAACCCCGCCACCATCATGACCGATCCCGAGATGGCCGACCGCACCTACATCGAGCCGCTCACACTCACCTATCTGGAAGAAATCATCCGCGTCGAAGCTGAGATGCTTTCTGTCAGCGGGCGTTCCGGAATCTTCGCGGTATTGCCCACGGTCGGAGGACAAACCGCTCTCAATCTCGCCGTCGAGCTCGCCGACAACGGAATATTGGAGAAGTATGGCGCGCAGCTGATCGGCGCGCAACTCGGCGCCATCAAGAAGGGCGAAGATCGTCTGCTCTTCAAAGACGCGATGACCAAGATCGGCCTCGACGTCCCCAAATCATCGCTGGTCAACAATCTGAAAGACGGGATGGACTTCACCAGCAAGATCGGCTTCCCCGTCATCTTGCGCCCGTCGTTCACCCTCGGCGGCACCGGTGGCGGCATCGCCTACAACCGCGAAGAGCTGCTCGAACTTCTCGCCCGAGGTCTCGACCTCTCGCCCGTGCATGAGGTTCTGCTCGAAGAGTCGATCCTCGGTTGGAAGGAATACGAACTCGAGCTGATGCGCGATCTCGCCGACAACGTCATCGTCATTTGCTCCATTGAGAACTTCGATCCCATGGGCGTGCACACCGGCGACTCCATCACCGTCGCTCCCGCGCAGACCCTCACCGACCGTGAATATCAGGCCATGCGCGACGCAGCCATCGCCGTCATCCGCGAGATCGGCGTCGAAACCGGCGGCTCCAACATTCAGTTCGCCGTGAACCCGCACAACGGGCGCATGGTGGTCATCGAGATGAACCCTCGCGTCTCGCGCTCTTCGGCGCTGGCTTCGAAGGCTACCGGCTTCCCCATCGCGAAGATCGCCGCCAAGTTGGCCGTTGGTTACACGCTCGACGAGATTACCAACGACATCACTCGTAAGACTCCGGCCTGCTTCGAACCCACACTCGACTACGTCGTCGTAAAGATTCCCAAGTGGCAGTTCGAAAAATTCCCGGGCGCCGATGAATCCCTTGGTCCCCAGATGAAGTCCGTCGGCGAGGTGATGGCCATCGGTCGCACCTTTAAGCAGGCATTGCTGAAAGGCGTGCGTTCACTGGAGACCGGCAGGCGCATCGGCTCCGAAACCATCGAGCCGCGTATCCTCACCAAGCGCTTGGTCACCCCGCACCCGGAACGCCTGCAATACATTCGTTACGCGCTCTCGCAGGGCATGTCCGTCCGAGAAATCGGGCTGATGACCAACATCGATCCCTGGTTCCTCTACCAACTCAAGGAAATCGCCGACGAACAAGCGAACTTACCGAAGTTGTCTGCCGACTCGCTGACCACCGAGCAGCTTCGCGACCTCAAGCGCGTCGGCTTCTCTGACGCCAGGCTAGGTCAGTCGCTAAAACTCGGCGACGGCAAAGGCATGCTGGAGGCGGTCCGCCAACTGCGCGGTCGCCACAACGTTCGTCCCGTGTACAAGCGCGTCGACACCTGCGCCGCAGAGTTCGAAAGCTTCACCCCCTACATGTACTCCACCTACGAGGACGAAGACGAGGCCACACCCACCGACCGCAAGAAGGTCATCATCCTCGGCAGCGGTCCCAATCGCATCGGGCAGGGAATCGAGTTCGACTACTGCTGCTGTCACGCGGCTTTCGCCCTGCGCGACGATGGTTTCGAAACCATCATGGTCAACTGCAATCCGGAAACTGTTTCGACCGACTACGACACCAGCGACCGCCTTTACTTCGAGCCCTTGACTTACGAAGACGTGATGGCGATCTACGAGCACGAAGCCGCGAGCGGCGCGCCCATCGGCGTCATCGTCCAGTTCGGCGGACAGACTCCGCTTAACCTCGCCCTTCCGCTGAAGGCCGCAGGCGTCCCGATCATCGGCACCTCGCCCGAGAGCATCGATCTCGCTGAAGACCGCAAGCGCTTCGGCAAGCTGCTAGAGGAACTCAACATCCCTCAGCCTCCCGGAGCCACCGCCGCCAGCGTCGAAGAAGCTCTCGCCAACGCCAACCGCGTCGGCTATCCCGTGCTCGTGCGTCCCTCTTACGTCCTCGGCGGACGCGCGATGGTCATCGCCTACGACGACGAATCCGTCACTCACTACATGAAAGAGGCAGTCGAATATTCGCAGGAGCGTCCTGTCCTCATCGACCACTTCCTCGAGTCCGCCACCGAAGTTGACGTCGATGCTCTTTCCGACGGCGAAGACGTGGTCATCGGAGGCATCATGCAGCACATCGAAGAGGCCGGCATTCACTCCGGTGATTCCTCCTGCGTGCTGCCTTCGGTTGACCTCTCGCCGCAAGTGCTCGCCACTATTCGCGACTACACCTTCCGTCTCGCGCGCGCCTTGAAAGTCATCGGCCTGATGAACGTCCAGTACGCCATCCAGCGTGACAAAGTCTTCGTCATCGAAGTCAACCCGCGCGCCTCGCGTACCGTGCCCTACGTCTCCAAGGCCACCGGCGTACCACTCGCCAAGATCGCCGCCCGCCTCATGACCGGACGCAAGCTCCGCGACTTCCTCCCCGAAAACGTTGAGCGCGCTACCGACCTCGACACCGGCAACTGTTATTACGTGAAGTCGCCCGTCTTCCCCTGGGGCAAATTCCCCGGCGTCGACACCGTCCTCGGTCCCGAGATGAAGTCCACCGGCGAAGTCATGGGCGTGGCCGACAACTTCGGCGAAGCCTTCGCCAAGGCCCAGGCCGCTGCTGGCCACATGCTGCCCACGTCAGGCCGCGTCTTCATCAGCGCTAACGATCGCGACAAGCCCTTCATCGCTGATCTCGCGCAGCGTTTCGCCGAGTTGGGCTTCAGTATCGTCGCCACTCACGGCACCGCGAAGATCATCGAAGACGCGGGCCTTCAGGTCGAGCGCGTCTACAAAGTTAAAGAGGGCCGTCCCAACGTGGTCGACCTCATCAAAGGAGACCGCATTCAGCTCGTCATCAACACGCCCCACGGCATCGAGCCCTGGTTCGACGAGAAGGCGATCCGCCGCGCAGCGGTAACTGCGCGCATTCCGACCATCACAACTTTGTCCGCGGCCCGTGCCGCCTGCGAAGGAATTGCAGCCCTGCAACGCGGAGACGTGAAAGTGTATGCGCTCCAGCAGCTTCACGCCGAGCGCGCCACGGCGGCAAAATAAGGAATGTGCGACGCAAAAGCTTTGCGAACGATTTAACTAATTACCACATCACTAATTACTGGTGTCCACTATGTTTCTTCACGGAATCTTCCCCCCGATCACCACACCGTTCTACCCGGACGGCAAGATCTACCACCGCAAACTCGAGCAAAATGTCGAGCACTATTCGCGCACACCCACTGTGGGCATCGTGGTTCTCGGCTCGACCGGCGAGGCCATCCTGCTCAGCGACGACGAGCGCCGCGAAGTCCTCAAGACCGTCATCGACGCCGCCTCCAACGAGAAGGTCATGATCGCCGGGACCGGCGTCGAGTCCGCCATCGAGACCCTGCGGCTGACCGAATACGCGCGCGAGATTGGCTACGACGTCGCCATGGTCCGCACCCCGCACTACTACAAGGGACAGATGGCTAACCCATTGAATATGCTGGCCTTCTACCGATTCGTGTGCGACCGCTCGCCGCTGCCGGTCATCATCTACAACTTCCCGCAGGCCACCAGCTACGACATCCCGGCCGAGCTGGTCATAGAGCTGGCCGAGCATCCTAACCTCATCGGCATCAAGGAGTCGTCCGGCTCCATCGAGAAGGTCGAGAAGATGGTCGCAGGCACGCGTCACATCACGCGCAAAGCCACTGTAACTGAGACATTTACAGCAGTTACGGGACGCATGCTGCGGGCGGCGGCGGCTCCCGCAAGTTCTGAAGGAGGGGCGCTGGTTTCCATCGGAGGACCCGCTGCGGACGCGGCTCCCAAGCCCTCATCGGCTGCGGTCAAGGTGGTCGGCTCGCTGAAGACGCGGCAAAAAGAGGTGGGCTTCCAGGTGCTTGTCGGAGCGGCCCAGAAGCTCGCTCCCTCGCTCGATGCCGGGGCCGTAGGCGCCATTCTGGCCTTTGCCGACTGCGCTCCTACCGCGTGTTATGAGATCTATGCTGCCTGGAAAGAAGGAGATACGGAGCTCGCGCGCGAGAAGCAGGAGCGCATCGCGAAGGCCGCCGTTCGCATCGTGGGAGAGCTGAGCATCCCGGCCGTGAAGTACGCCATGGACTTCAACGGCCTCTATGGAGGCCCTCCGCGACTGCCCCTGCTCCCCCTCGCGGCTGATAAAAAGGCCGAGGTGGAAGGGTTGCTGGAGAATATGAGGAACTGAGGTTGAGCCCCCCGAAAGGTGGCCCTTATAACATTTGTTATAACGTCATTTTGAAGGGTAAATTGGGGACGGGAGCGACCCAATTCCCATTTTGGGACAGCAGAAGGGTATTCACCACAGAGGCACCGAGACACAGAGGAAGATGGGCAGAAAATCGGGCGCGGATGGTGCTATCGATCTCGGCGCTCGGGCTCACGCCCTCGCGGAAGAGTGTCGCCGGTTGAAACCGGCTCGGGACTTTTATAGCGAGCCTACCCAGCACTATGCTGCGCTTCGTGCTGGGCTATGATGTGCCGCCCTCGCCACACGCCGCGCGCAAAACCAGCGCGCGGCGTAATCGTGGCCGCGGGCTGGA
>CAWIPZ010000062.1:0-40882 GCA_963837915.1 uncultured Acidobacteriaceae bacterium | reverse complement strand
GGCCAGCTTCTATAACCTGTCGTTCACTCCAACTGGCGTCGATGTCAGCGCGCAGGGCGGAGTGACCTATGTCACCGGGTCGGCGCTCGGCGCCATCGATGTGCGAACGACTTGCAATCAGGCGGAATGGCAAACCCTCACGGGGACCCACCCGACCTTGGTGGCGCACATCCCTAACGGCACTGGAGCCGTGGTCGCCGATTCGCCCAACATCGATGTAGTCACCACCGCAGCGATACCCCAAGGATGCCCGCCGAATCCGCAGAACACGTTGAGTACCTATAATCTGGGCTTCGGGCCTTTCACGGCTACTCAGGTGTTCGTCTCGACCAATAGCAGCAGTGCGTGGATACTTTCTAATCTGTCGTCAGTGCTCGGCTTTGACATGGCTGCGTTAACACCGTTCTCCATTTCTCTTGCCAACTCAGCCCAACCATTGAGCGGCGGCATGACGATCGACGGTAACTATGTGTACGTCGGCGGAAGCGACACCAACGTGCATGCGCTGAGCGTCGCCAATCACACTGACTCAGCGCAGATCGCCGTCGGCTTGAAGGATGGCAGCGGCAACACCGTCGTTCCCAACCTCGTCCTGGTGTTGCCGAAGTAAATCAGTTGTAGTCCGATAGCCAAAAGCCCTCCGCGTTGGAGGGCTTTTGGCTTGAAGGCGCAGCGCTCTTTCCCTTCGTGCCTCTGTGGCGAAAAACTTATCCTGCTTTCGCCCCGTCCAACTCTTTCGCTACGCTGTCCAGCACGCCGTTGATGAACGTCACCGATTCCGGCGTCGAAAAACGCCGCGCAATCTCCAATGCTTCATTGATGACCACCGGCTTTGGGGTCTCGGAGAATCCCAGGAACTCGGCCACCCCACAACGTAGAACATTGCGATCAACGGCCGCCATGCGTTCCATGCGCCAGTGCTCGGCGTTCTTTTCGATGAGCTGATCGATCTCCGGGGTGCGCTCCGAGGCAACGCGAAACAAGTCATCGGCAAAGCCGCGAACCTTTTCATCCAAGTCGCGCCGCTCGCCCCAGAACGTCTTGCGTACCTCGTCGGTTGTCTGCTTGCCCATATCGAGCTGAAACAGCATCTGCAGTGCCAGTTCGCGGGACTTCCTGCGTGTGCCTGATTTGCTCATCGCTTCCCTGCTAGGCCATTCATAGTGTGTTCTGCCACTTTGTCGTGCAACGACGCCATCTCCACCGCAGCCAATCCCGCTTCATATCCTTTATTACCGGCTTTCAGCCCCGCGCGATCGATGGCCTGCTCCAGCGTGTCGCAGGTGAGCACTCCGAAGGCATGCGGAACACCCGTCTCTTGGGCTGACTGTCCCACACCGCGCGTGACTTCGCTGGCGATGACCTCATAGTGCAGCGTCCCGCCGCGCAGCAGGCATCCGATACAAACAATCGCGTCGTACTTGCCGGTCGCAGCCAACTGCCGCCCTGCCGCAGGAATCTCGAACGATCCCGGCACATGCACGATCGTAATGTCGTCTTTGGTCGCTCCCGCTTGCCGTAGCGCCAGCAACGCGCCGTCCAGCAGCCGCTCGGTAATGAACGAGTTAAATCGTGCCACCACGATGGCAAAGCGCTTGCCTTGCGCTTGCAGCGAGCCTTCGATGCCGTCGTGATCGCCGGACTTCGCGTATCGAAGGAACGTGACTTTCAACCCGCTTACTTCGACGGCAAAAAAACGGGAGCCATCGGGCGCGTCCGAAATCTCGCGCAGAACTTTCACATCGTGTTTGCGAACGATCTCCCATGCCGCATCTGCATCGGAGACCTCAACCGCCAAGTCCGATAGCGGTGCGCTCGCCGCTGCGATGAACTCGATCGTCCCGCGCGGCACTTCTAGTTGATATCCATGCGCGCTTCCGTCGTCGCACTCGTGAACCGGAATGGCTCCCAGCGCGCGAAACAGCTCAATCGCAGGCTGCAAGTCCTCCGGCGTCTTCCCCAGCACACGGGGAACAATAATGTTGCGGATCATAGAACTCCATTGTAGATGGTAGCCCGATCAGTGCTCGCTACCCGCCGGTCGGTACCCCCGCCAGACGTACTCCAGCGCTTCGGGCAGCGTTTGCTCTCTAACACCGCGATCGACGTGCACGGCATTGCGGGCAAAGACGAACTGGTAGTGATAGCCCTTGTCGGCCAGCACGCTCGCCATGCGCTCATTGGCCAGCACCCAATCGTGCATGTTGTCGCGCATCACGTTGGGATTGAAGAGATCGCGGTCGCCGACTTCCATCCAGATCCGAATCGGCTTGGCCGGACTCTCCGGAATCAGGTGCTCGTGAAACTCCCACGCCCCGTGCGGCGACTTCAGATCGTACGGCCACTGCTGGTTGACGTAGGTTCCCGAATATGTGAGTACGCGATGATACCGCTCGGGGTGAGACCACGCCATGATCAACGCGCACGAACCTCCTGAGCTATAGCCGATGGTCGCGCGGCCGTCGGGGTCCTTGGTGAGTTTCACGTTGGCCTTGGCTTCCACCAGCGGCAACACTTCCTTCTCGACGAACTCGGCATAAGCGTCCGACATGGTGTCGTACTCAAGGCCACGTTCACTTCCCTGCGCATCGCCGCCGCCGTTGCCGATGGAGATGGCAACCATCACCGGCACCTTTTGCTCGGCGATAATTTGTCGAGCGCCGAAAACAGCAAGCCGGTCCGGCCCGTCCGCTCCCACCATGAAAGGCGCGACACTGCCGGGCGCGTACTGCTTGGGCACATAAACGAAAACCTTGCGCATGTACGGAGCAGGATGGCTCGTGGTTACGACCAGCTTGGCTGGGTCCGTGGGATCGGGAGTTCCGAAGGTGCCGGGTTCACGCGCAATGCCGGGATAGATCTTGCTGTCGGCGGAGGCCATGGTGAACTCGATGACGCGTCCCTGGAGCGTGGCATCTTGCGCAGACAACTCGGGAGCGGCCGGGTGCGTCGGCCCGATGATGAAATTACCGTCCGCATTGGCGGGGGGAACCTCACCGTCGGGCAATTCCTTGGCGGCCACATATCCCACAGTGTGGGGGTCGCGAGTCGGAGGTGCAGGCCGTTCAGCCTTTGCGGGGGCGCAGTGAGCCTGTGCGAAGGCGGCGCTATCCGCAATAAGCATGAGAGCACTGCCACTCTTAAGAGAATTAGGGTTCGACGTCTCATTCCCGTCTTTCGTGAGTAATTCTTCTGCGCTCAGGCCGAGGCGGTGGAGCGTGTCGACCACGCGCGGCCATTCCTCCTGTAAGAACCGTTCTCGTTCCGATGCCAGCAGCCGCTGGCGGGCGCCTGGGAGGACGAACATCCCGCGGCCACGCCGGGACTCGATGAGCCCTTCGCCTACCAGTTGCTGATAGCTCTTCAGGACGGTGAGCGGATTCACCTGGAACTGCGCCGCTACATGGCGGACGGACGGCACAGCGTCGCCTTCCGAGAGATTTTTATCCAAGATCATGGTCACCACGATGTCGCGGAGTTGGCGGTAAATCGGCGTTCCGTCGTCCCAATCAGCGTCGGTGTTTCTCATCGGTCGAGCTCCTTAAATCTTTCGTTATACGTAACTATAACACGGTAGCACGTATACAAGCCTCATAGAAACAGCGACATATAAAATAGTCATCAAATGCTCGTCGTGATTTAGACCTCTACTACACTAGCTTGGGCTAGCGCATTCCCTCGATCCAAGAAACCGAGAGTGGATGTTGTCAAAGAGCGGTCGCACAGGCCCGCCATGGCCGAGAGACACCAATCCCTTTGCCTCACGAAGCATGTTTTATCGAACTGGAGATCGATGGGATAGGACGCAGGACACAGCAGCGCGTGATAAGCCGGACTTGGGACGGTTTGGCCACGAGCGAAAACCGTCGCGGATCAGGGAGGCCCCACATTTGCCGACTGTGGGCATGGATCGTTATCGCTCGTACACTTCCCTGCGATGACGGATGCGGACGACTTCGACCAGCGATTTTCTGTCGTCGATGGTGCAGACCACGCGGTAGTCGCCCACGCGAACGCGCCACTCACGGTCGCCGCCTTGCAACTTCCTGCAGCCTGCCGGACGGGGATTAGAGGTCAAACTTTCGAGGTGGGGAACGATCCGTGCCACCACGTCCGCGGGCAATTTCTTGAGCTCTCGCTCGGCGCTGGCGGTCAGTACGACGCGGTAGCTAGGCACGGAGCTTTCCGCTGGCGATCAGGTCGGCTTTTACCTTTTCGAGCGGGACGCGCTTTTCATGCCTCCGGGAGCGAGACACCAGCACATCCTGAATGTCTTCCCAAAGCGCCTTGTGCTTCTTGAGATCGATGATCGCCGCCTTCTTGCGGCCCTTAGCGTCGGTGATGAACTGGATGCCGGTCATGTGAGTTCCTTTCCGCAAATTTTACAACGTGTCAGCATGAATCCCATATTAGGCTAAGAGAAGGGCGAAGCTGGGACACATGCTGCCCACCTAGTAGCCCCTAGCCCGCCTGTCAAATGGATCGTAGAAATAGTCGATAAGAACCGCGATTACGAACGGCAGAATGCAGAGGTTGGTGGATATTTCATGTTCAAGATACTCCCGGTGCGTCATGAACGTGTAGTAGCCATGATTGTTAAGCGGATAAATGCGACCGATCTCAGGCGCAGGCGTGCTCGGAAGGTGGATGTAGTAAAAAGACATCCCGTAAAGAAACATAGCGACCGACGCTACCACACAAACGATGGAAAGGATTCTGGCCGTGTTCCTGTTCATAATCATCGTGGGCTGTCCCACTTCTTCTTCCGGGTTTCCGCTGACACTGACCACTATCTTCCGTTGAACTGTGCCGCGCGCTTCTCCAGGAATGCTTTCGTACCTTCGTTCTTGTCTTCGGTAGAGCAGCAGACGGCGAACAGAGTGGCTTCGAGGTAGAGGCCCTCGGCGAGGGTCATGTCGAGGCCGTGGTTCACGGCTTCCATGGCGTACTGCACGGCCAGCGGAGCGTTGGCGATGATCTTGGCGGCGATGGCTTCGGCGCGCGGGATGAGTTCGGCGGCAGGTACCACCTCGTTCACCAGGCCGATGCGCAGGGCCTCGGCGGCGGTGATCATCTCGCCGGTGAGCACGAGCTGCTGCGCCATGCCCTTGCCCACCAGGCGCGGCAGGCGCTGCGTGCCGCCGTAGCCGGGAATCAGGCCGAGCTTGACCTCGGGCTGGCCGAGCTTGGCGTTTTCGCTGGCGAGGCGCATGGTGCAGGCCAAAGCCAGCTCGCAGCCTCCGCCGAGCGCGAAGCCGTTGATGCAGGCGATGACCGGCTTGCCCAGGTTCTCGATGGAGTCGATGATGGCCTGGCCGCGGTGGGTGTACTCCTTGGCCGAGATGGGCGACTGCTGCGCCAGTTCGCTGATGTCGGCGCCGGCGACGAAGGCCTTCTCGCCCGCTCCGGTGAGGATGACCACGCGCACTTCGGCGTCGTCTTTGGCGGCGGCGAAGGCCTGGCGCAGCTCGTCCATGGTGGCCATGCTGAGAGCGTTGAGCACCTTGGGGCGGTCGATGGTGATGTAAGCAATGTGGTTCTTGGTGGAGTAGTGGAGGTTCTGGAAGTCGGTCATAAGTCCTCAGGAATTATTACCAATTGGGGAAAGACCCTAACGATGAAACATTTGCACTTTCAGGTATAGAGCGCAACCGAATAATAAGAATGCACCGACAACTCTAGAAACGAAAGAAGCGTTTTGAGTTTTAGCAGGGGGCCATTTCAGGACTCGAATGCAATACTCTGGGTTGACCACCAGTCCAAATCCCACAACGAGAAATACAGTCACGACAATCCAATCCCACAGGGATTGTGAAAGCCCGATAGGTGATCGCATCGGAGGCAAGAAGGGGGAAATCGCGACAAATCCAAAGAAAATGATCAGCCCGATAGCCGCCCCTCGCGGGAATTCGGGCAACTCATCTTCGCGGGCAGAGCACAGAGGCGCAAGAACCTTACGATACATCCTCGGGTCGTAAAGGCACATTGCGGCAAACGCAACAACGAGTATTGGGATTATTACTGATTCCATAGCCAATGACCTTTCACAAACCTGACATGTCGAGCCGCACTAACCTACGCAAACTTCCCCGGCACGGGGTTCTTCGAGTTTATAAAACACACTCGGAACTGTTTCGTATCAGGGCACGGCTTCAGCCGTGCCGAAAGCTGACTCCATGCACTTCTTCCACTCCGCTTCGATCGCTTCTTGCGGATATTGTTTCAGTATTTTGCCGCTCTCGGCGTCAACCAGGAAGCCTTCACGGTAACCCTTTTCTCCGCCACAATCACTCGCATCGTCGACCTCAGGCATCAGAAGCAAGCGCTCGGAGCCGTCCTCCCAACGCACGGCATGGAGGTTGTTTTCGTGCGACTTGCAGGAATGTTTTTCTTCAAATTCTCTAGCCACGACTTCAGGTCCCTTGAGCTTCAGCAGAGTGTGGCCGATTACGGTGTAGGCGACGAGTTGTATGCCGATGGTGTCGGCGCTCATCTCGACATAAAAGGAGCGCGAATCCGACGACCACTTGATCGCGGTCGTGGCCGGGTCATCCACCAGCCCGAATTCCCCGATGGTTATGCCACCGGATTCAACCCGCAGCTTGAAATTCTTGCGCAGCTGAACCCGCTTGCTTTGGTCGGGAGACCAGACATAAGCCTGACGTTGGTAGTCCTTTCGCAGGAACTGTTGTGGCTGGCAGGAAGACTGCTGCATCTGGGCGCAGAGGCTCAGACAACAAGTGAGCAGCGCCAGGCTGATGGCCGCGCAACTGTGGTGGAACCAGAGCATGCTCCTAAACAAACTTCCCCGGTACGGGATTTTTCGGGTCGGTGTAATCATAGAAGCCCTTGCCGGTTTTGCGGCCGTACCAACCGGCCAGCACCAGGCGCTTCAGCAGCGGAGGCGCGGCGAAGCGGCGCTCCTTGAACTCGTCGTACATGACGTGCGTGATGTAGTACGTGGTGTCGAGGCCGACGAAGTCGAGCAGCGTGAACGGCCCCATGGGGTAGCCGCAGCCCAGCTTCATGGACTCGTCAATGTCGGCGATGGAGCCCACACCCTCTTCGTAGGCGCGGATGGCGTCGAGCAGGTAGGGCACGAGCAGGCGGTTGACGATGAATCCAGTTTTGTCGACCGTGCGCACCGGGACTTTGCCCAGCTTGGTGGCGAACTCAACAGCGGCTTCGAAGACTTCGGGCGCGGTCGCGATGGTTTTCGCCACTTCAACCAGCTTCATCATCGGTACCGGGTTGAAGAAGTGCAGGCCGACGAAACGCTCCGGGCGCTTGGTCGCCGTCATCAACTCGGCCACGCAGATGGACGATGTGTTGGTCGCAAAGATGCAGTCTTTCTTAACTCTCGTATCGAGCTGCGAATAGATCCTGCGCTTCTCCGCCACATTTTCGATGATGGCTTCGATGATGATGTCGCAGTCGATCAGCTCCTGCATGCTGGTGGTGCCCTTCAGGCGCGCCTGCGCTTCTTTCTTCTGCTCCGCAGTGATGCCACCTTTGTCCACTCCGCGCTCGACCATCCGCGACAGCGATTTCTCGATCCCGGCAAAGCCCTTATCGAGAAACTTCTGCTCCTGCTCGAGCACGACTACGTCGAATCCCGCCGTGGCCGCGACCTGCGCGATGCCCGAGCCCATCAGCCCACAACCGAGTACGCCAACTTTCTTGATATCCATGGGAACCTCGTAACAACTATTTCTTCACCGGCGTATCCCCCTTGATCGGATGCGCCTCCGTCAATTTCTTCACGACATCAGGCGTTGGACCACCGGGAGTAATCAAAGTGTTCTGGAAGGCGACAATCTCCCATTTCCCGTTGTCGTTTTTCTGCGCCACTAGGATCGGACGCGCCTGAATGTGCTGCTCGGCGCCGTTCAGATACCACGTGAGGTTGGCGAGAACAAACACTAGCGCCACATCGGGTCGCACGAAACGAACTTTCTCCGCCGTGAATTTGTTGTGGCTGCCCTTGTAGATGCCGTCGAAGATCACGCGGTGGCCGTGCTCAATTGCCTCACGCCCTTGAAAGTGTCCACCCAGGATATGGATGAAGTCGGCGTCCCCGGCAAACAGCGCGGCCCAAGCCCCGCTGTCGCTGTTGTTCCATGCAGTCTCTAGTTTTTCAACGACCTCGTACAGGGGCCGCTCTTCCGTCGTCATCGACTTGACCTCCTTACCGTTTAGCTTCCATTCCCTACCTCCGCAAATTCTCGATAATCACCGCGATCCCCTGTCCGCCGCCGATGCATGCCGTCGAAAGCCCGTAGCGCGCCTTGCGACGCCGCAATTCATACGCCAGCGTGATCAACAGCCGCGTTCCCGTCGCTCCCAGCGGATGCCCCAGCGCGATCGCTCCGCCGTTGACGTTGGTCTTCGCCGGATCGAGGCCAAGCTCTTTCATCACCGACAGGCACTGCGCAGCAAACGCCTCGTTCAGTTCGATCAGGTCGATATCCGACAGTGTCAGACCAGCCTTTTTCAGCGCAATGCGGCTGGCCGGAACAGGGCCCGAACCCATGAGCGACGGCTCCACGCCGGCGATGCCCCAGCTCACGATGCGTGCCAGGGGGTTGAGTCCCCGCTTCTGCGCATCGTCGAGCGGCATCACGACCACCGCAGCACCACCATCGACGATGCCGCTGGCGTTGCCAGCGGTTACTGAGCCGTTCTTCCCGAACGATGGCTTCAGCTTGGCCAGGCTCTCCAGCGTGGTCTCCGGACGCCGATGATCGTCCTCGGTGAACATCTCTCCCGTCGGTTCGCCGCGCTTGTTGCGTAACGCCACCGGCGTCAGCTCTTCTTGGATGCGCCCCGCCTTATACGCTGCGTCGGCACGCTTCTGCGAGCAAAGCGCGAACTCATCCTGAATCTCGCGCGTTACACCCTGCTGTCCGGCATAGGTCTCGGCGGTGACGGCCATGGGCATGTTGCAGTAGCTGTCGGTGAGGGCGGTGTAGAGCGAGTCTTCCAGCTTCCCCTCGCCGAAGCCTACGCCCCAACGCATGCCACGAATGACGTGCGGTGCCTGCGACATCGCCTCCATGCCGCCGGCGAGCACGCATTTCGATTCACCAAGCTGTATCATCTGTGCGGCTGTCACCACCGACTGCATGCCCGAGCCGCACAGCCGATTCACGGTAATAGCGGGCACCTCGATCGGCACTCCCGCCTTCAGGGCCACGTGCCGCGCGCCATAGATGGCGTCGCTCGACGTCTGCTGGGCATTGCCCATCACGCAGTGGTCGATCTCCGCCGCTTCCACGCCCGAGCGTTTGATGGCCTCGATCGAGGCGATGGCGGCGAGTTCCTGGGCGGAGAAGTCGCGCAACTTCCCGCAGTAACGTCCCATGGGCGTGCGCGCGCCGTTGACGATAGCGATTTCTGGAAAGGTATTCGACATGGCGTGGAAAAGTTGATCAGGAAAGTGCTGAGCAAACTCGCTAGTTTATCAGCGCCCCGAGAGAGCGGCAAATATCCGGCACGAGTTGGAGTTCGGCGGCGCTGCCAACGGCCTTGAGCGCTTCCTCGCTAACACCTTGTGAACGATATGTATCTAAGTCTCCAAGAGATGACATTAGTTCGACATCTCTATGACAAGTGGAGCAATGGGCGCGGCTACTGTTGCCTCACGGTCCATTCAATCAGATTCCCGGACCATGAGGAGAACAGTAATGGAGAACTTGGACAACATGATCAATCGGCAGGTCAATCGCCGGTCGTTCTTAAAAAAAGGCGCCATCGCAGCCGGTACCGCGGCCGCCGGTGCTGCGCTGATGAGCCATGGATTGTCGGCCTTTGGCCAGGCGCCCGGCTCGGCTGCTGGCCTCACCAAAGGAGACATCGCAATTCTGCAGTTCCTGGCGGCGGCCGAGCTGATTGAAAGCGATCTCTGGACGCAATATGCCGAACTGGGCGGGGTCACCAACGGAACCCAGAATAACTATCAGCAAGCCTTGCAGTATCTCGATGGCGACGGCTCGCAATATATCTCCAGCAACACTCTGGACGAAATCAGCCACGCCAACTTCCTGAACGCTTATCTTGTCTTGAAGGGCGCCGACCCGGTCGATCTCGATCCCTTTCGCACTCTGCAGGGCAGTCAGGCCACAGGCGCAGCCAACATCGGACGCCTTACCAACCTCATGCACCTCAACGTTGACACCAGCTGGTACATTCGCTATCGCAGCACCACGAACCCCGACTTCGGCGCCAAGTACCCGCAAGCCATCAAGATCAGCAATCGCACCGCGATCCCCAGAAACAATGGCGACTTCAACGATCCGAACCACATTCAGGCGATCGCCGACACCGCGGCATTTCACTTCGGAATGATCGAGCAGGGCGGCTCAAGCCTCTACGCAGCCATGAGCCAGAAGGTGACCAATCCCGAAGTTCTCACTATCACGCTCGGCATCGGGGGCGACGAGATCGCGCACTTCCTGGAATGGGTAGATTTCGCCGGCAACGCTGTGCAAGGGCCTCCGTTCTCGTTCGAAAACTCCCAATCGCCGGTGACCGACGATGGATTGACCTTCCCCGACTTCAACCAGCTGGGGCCGCTCTTCCAGACCAATCTCATCTTCCCGGTTCCGTGCGAATTCATCAGCCCGAACCTGCCAAAGTGCGCCGTGATTCGTCCTCTCACCGACGCGTTCGGCGGCGCCATGGCGGCGGTCGCCGGATTGACTGCCGACGGACTGTTCACCGGACAGTCGAAACAGTTCTTCAGCGTTCTCAGCCAACTGGCCATGGCGGCTGATGAGGCAGTACGAGGATAGTAAGCGTCGTGGCGGCACCGTCGCTTCATCACAGCAGGACAGGATCATGGACAACGAAGCTCGCTGCCTTCGTGGTGACGGCCACAAGATCCTGTCCCTGCAATTCAGGTTTCATTTCGCAAAAGAGAGGTCGTTATGTTTGAGGGATTGTTTCAGCCCATGCATTTAGTCGTAATACTGTTCATCGCCCTGATGGTGTTCGGGCCGAAGAAGCTGCCCGAACTCGGCAAGGGTCTGGGCGATGGGATCCGCAGCTTCAAAGACTCCATGCGCGAGAGACAGGAGAGTCTTGCGAAGACGGAGGACGTCACGACGTCGGATGTCGCGGAAAACGAGGTATCATAGGAAACCTTACTCGCCGAACACCAGCACGTACCCGTTGGGATCGACAACTTCAAACTCCCAGTTCCCGTACGACTGTTTGGTCAGCTCCATTTTGATGGGAGTTGTTTGGCGGACCGTGTCGTAGAACTCGCGCACACCCTGCATGCGAATGTAGGCGTCCCAATTCCCAGCCGGCCGCTCGACGACCGGCTTGCGGTAGCCCTCGAGCCGCAGCAGCATAATTTCGGCCTGATCACGCATGAGACTTGCGAAGACGTATGGAGGTTGACCCGGAAAAAAGCTCGCGGTGAAGCCAAGGTGTTTCCCATACCACTCCGCCGTGGCCGCTACGTCCTCGACCAGGAAGGTCGGTGCGGCATTCATGAACTTTGGCTCGGGCATACTCCCTCCGATAGGCTCGGCAGCCGCTAGCTGTCTTTGCGATAGAGGAGATCGCGCATCGCTTTTCTGCGCTCGGCGTTCGCCTCCGCAGCGGCCTTGCGTTCGAAGGCGTCCATCCGCGGCTTTCCCTGGGAGGGACGGCTTCCGACTCTTCGCTGCACTCAGGGCAGCGATTGGCGAATCCGGGTTTATCGGGCTTTAGCTCGAACTCTTCTCCGCAGACGGCACACACTCGGATGGGAAATGCCATGATGACTACAATTTTACAATCGCCATTGCATGCAGTCAGCCCCGTCTTGCCTGACCCGGAGCAGACTTCCCTACGACGTGCTCGTCCTCAGGTTCCGGCGCCGCTGGCGCCATTCTTCGCTGCTGAGGATGCCCGGTCCCGCCTCAATGAGTCGGGGTAACATCTGAAAAACCGACACCGGCGTCCAGCGGCTGCCGTCGCGGGTACGGAAACCGCGGCTGTTCAGTTCTTCGGCGATGCCCGAGTAAGGACCGTCCTGGATGGTGAGTTCCATGATCTGGAAGAGGATTTCGCGCTCCCGCGGTTCTTCCTCCAGATGCGCGCAGTCGCCCGAGACGCGAAGTCCGAACGGCACCTCGGGAGCGGCTGTGGTCGCGGGCGCTGCCTCCGCAAGCTGCCGCTCCCATTCGATGGCGACGGGCTTCCAGCCTTCCGCCGTCTTGGTTTGTAACTCTTCTGCCCCAAACTGCCCCGAAATCACCTGCCGCATGCGTTCCGTATTGGCCATGGTGCACCCCTGTCGTCAGAAGCTACTACCAATATATGAGCAACAGCCGAACCAATCCTGTCGGCTCCTAAGAGGATGAAGTTCAAGGGGTTAGGCGACTATGGAGAACCGGAGAGGTCGGGAGCTGTCCGACCATGCCATCGACTGTGCGAAATTGGGCAGGCCGCCAACGAAATCGCCGTCAGTTCCGTCGAGAAAGCTCGCGACAGAATTGACGGCGTTTGAGAATCGCCTCGCCGGGCGTCTAGAAACTTGCAGGAGTGGGCGGCTGCGGAATTGGCGGTATGACGATGTTGATCTTCGGAGTTGCGGGCACCTGAAAGCTGATGTGAATCGGCATGCCCTGCATCTGAGTGCGCTCCATCTTCGAGCGGGATTTCTGCAGCGCGCACTGGGCCCGCTCGATCGAGCGCTCCGCGAGCTCTTGTGCCCGTAGTGTGGCCGCAAGATTGATGTGCTGCGCCCGTTCGACCGCCCGCTCGCTCAATTCCTGGGCGCGAATGACGGCCAGGTCGTTGATTCTCTGGCCCTGCTCGGCCGCACGGATGCGAATCTCAACCGCCCGCTGAGCGGCCTCTTGTGCACGCAAAGCCTCATGCTGCGCCCGCAGGGTGACATCGCATTTCTGCTGGGCTGTCTGCTGCGCGACGTGAGCTTGTGCCCGGGCCTCCGCGTTCGTCAGCGCAGTTCGCACCACTTCCGGCAGATTGAGTTCGGCCACAATCTGCGCCTCTTCCGGGGCGGTGGGACCGACCAAGGGCTGTAGCTGGGCCATCACCTTTTCGGCGACGTATTGCTTGGCGCAGTGCAGGTCGGCCATCAACTCGGCGCGCGTGCGAGGTAGCTTAGCGAGATCCCCCGAGCGAAATTCCCGGGAGAAGATCGAAAAGGTCGCCACCAGGGCCAAGGTCGCTACCAGGTATCTACGCTCCATACTGCCTCCTCGCTGTTCGTAAGACGTTACAGCCGCTTGATGGTTAGTTGCTTTTTTTCAACATCCTGCGCGGGCTGTAGACCTTCGCCGTAACTAGTTACACTTTGCATGCCAAACTGCGGCGGCCTGCAAGTATCTGACGATGAGGTACATATTTGGCTTTGTGAATACGCAATGAATAAGTCGGCGTCCAATCGCAGAGATTTCTGTCCGCCAGCGGACACCTGCCTGGCAGAGCAGCTTGGTGTTATTGTTGGCTGGCTATGACCGCTGAAGAAGTGAAGCAATTACTCCAACTGACACCACTGGAACCCGAAGGCGGCTTCTTTCGCGAGACGTATCGCTCGCGGTGGGTGGTTCCCATCGAGTGCCTGCCCGAAGGTGTGCAAGGTCCGCGAACTATCGGTACAGCGATCTACTACATGATCACTCCGGAGTCATTTTCCACATTGCATCGATTGCCGGGCACAGAGGTGTTTCATTTCTACTTGGGAGACCCGGTGGAGATGCTGCAACTGCATGCGAACGGCGAAACTGAGATCGTGACCATAGGACAAGACATAGCGAAAGGACACCAGCCGCAGGTCGTGGTGCGGGGCGGAGTGTGGCAAGGATGCCGGCTGGCCAGCGAAGGCAAGTGGGCGCTGATGGGAACGACCATGTCTCCTGGATTCGACTATAACGATTACGAAGCCGGCAATCGGAATGAACTGATCGGGCAGTATCCCGACATAGCGGAAGCGATACGGCGGTACACACGGTGACTGGCTACTGCATATTCATGGAGTAAAATGTCGGTTCGAGGTTCTCCACGAGTACTTCTCCGCTCAGGGCGTTCAGGTTCGAGAATCCGTAGTTCACCGGCCGGGCATTGATGAAGACCCAAGTCAACACGGGGCCGTTGTGTTGCTCATCGAGCAGGCCCACGGTCACGAGGCGGCGATCAAACGTGCCCTGGTTGATGGCCTGCCACCACTGAAACCAGTCCAGCGATCCGTTTGCACCGCGCCTCAACGTCAGTCGCCCGCATCGCGTAATTGACTGCAAGCTACGGGCTGAATTCAGCGCTTCATTGCCATTACGGTATTCGTAGGTGAAGATCTGCGCTGACGGGAATATCACTTCGAGGATTCCGGCCTCGGCCCCTTGCGGACTAGCTGTTGCGATCTGTACTACAAAGTTTGAGTTGGGGTACGGATCCGCCCTGTAAATTGCCATCGCGCCTCCTGGAGTCTCGGTCGCTACATTTCACTGACGTTTTATTTGTTCGCCCGCTTCTTGCGCAGCATATGCATCATGGCGGCAATGCGCTTTTCGCGGGTTTCGGGGCGCTTGGCGTCTTCGATGGCGCGGACGTGCTCTTTCTGATGGGTGAAAGCCAGCTTGTCCCAGGCTTCCTTGGCCTTGGGATCACTGGCGATGATCTTTTTCAGGTGTGCAGGCAGTTCGACCTTGCGTACACCTTCGTCGAGCTCCATCTCTACGCTGACTGTGTCGCCCGCCTTGCACTTGGCACCGGCGCGCAGATCGGCGTTGACCACCATCATGTGCCCGTCGCCCATGTTCATCAGCGAACTGCGGAAGGGGACGCCGTTGATGGTGCCCTTCACGGGCACGCGTCCCTTGCGCTGAAAGACTTCTACGACGTCGAAGGGCGGCTTGAGCGCTGCGACGGAAGAGCCTTCCTGGCCGAAGAGTTTGACTTTGAACTTGTGCTGGGGAATGACCGCGCCTCCCATTTGACGATTTCGCTAGCTCAACCCTCACCCGCACTTCCCCGTGCCGTGACACTTTCGCTCCGGCGATGAGCAGTTGCCGGGTTCGGCCAGTTGGCCGTCGGGGCCGATGCAGGTCTGGGTGTGCATACACCAGAACAAGCCGTCGTTGGACGGCGGCACCGTGGGATCATGCTCGGCGCTGATGAACTGCTGCTTCCAGCGCAGCGAGGTGCAGAGCGTTTCGCTCGTGGTGTCGAAGCGTTCCTGATCAAGCCACATTGTCATGCGACACCTCCTGCGCGGCCGGCGGCCGCGTTCAAGACTGCACGCTTCACGGCTGCTTTGGTCAGCGTGATCTTGTATTTGTTGCGACTAAGCGGCTTGGCATTGGCGACGGCGGCATTCGCGGCTGCCATCGCTGTATCAGGCGTAATGGACTTGCCTATCAACGCCTGCTCCGCTTCCGGCGAAATCCACGGAGTCGGCGCGACGTGACCCAGCACCACGCGCGCGCTCTTGACCGTGTCGCCATCCATTTCCAGCGCTACACTGGCCATCGACAGCGGCCAATCGAACGCTGCGCGCTGCCTGACTTCGTAGCTCGAGGTCTTCAAACTCTTCGACGGCGGAGGAACGATCAACTCGATCACCATTTCGTCCGGCTTCAGGTCATGCTCGCGCTGGCCTTCCGAAGTCGGAATGACGAAGAACTTCTCCAGCGGAATCTCGCGCACGCCGCTGCCTGAGGCCTTCGCCGAATAGAGGCGGATCTTCGCGCCGTAAGCGATCAGCACCGGAGCGATAGTCGATGGGCTGACGAAGTAGGCAGGCCCATCGTTGCCAAAGATCGCGCCGTAGCGGTTGTCGCCTTCCACCATCATCGACTTGCCGTCCTTGGTGGCGAGCAGTCCCATGCCGTTGCGGAAGTACCAGCAACGCGGCCGCTGGCACATGTTGCCGCCAACAGTTGCGAGATTGCGAATCTGAACGCTTGCCGCCTCGCGGGCCGCTTCGGTCAACATGGGATAGTTCGACAAACCATCCTTCGGCTCGCTCAGCTCAGCCAGCGTGGTGAGCGCTCCAATGCGCAGCCCGCTGCCGGACTGGTAGCTGACGCCACGCAGGCCTTCGATCTGCTTAATGTTGACAAGGCGCTTGGGGGTGACGACGTCATCTTTCATCAGCGCTAGCAGGTCGGTGCCGCCGGCGAGGATTGCACCCTGATCGCCGAGCAAGGTCGCGACCTGCTCTTTTTTGTTGGCGCTGGCGTACTCAAATGCCTGCATGGGGGCCTCCGAAGCAGGCCCCTCGCGGACTAAAGTCCGCTCGAGGGGAGAAAAAATAGAGGGCCACAACGGCACGGCTAAAGCCGTGCCCCTTAAAAACATGAGCGGCCGGATCGGCACGACTGAAGTCGTGCCCTGATACAAAGCCGTGCCCCTTCAAAACACCCGCGCTAAGCATTGGTTCCTCCTTGCTCGAGCGCGGCGAGTACGCGGTCGGGAGTGAGCGGAAGGAACGGCACGCGCACACCGATAGCATTCGCCACGGCGTTGGAGATCGACGCGCCGGGCGAAACCACCGCGGGCTCCGCCAGACCGATGACGCCGCGATCGTCGTAGCCCTTCCCGGTCATCATGTGAACTTTGAGTTCGCCGATGTCGTTGAGGCCCGCAAGCCGGTAGAACTCAAGGTTGGGATTCAGCACACGGCCAGTCACGGGATCGAGAATCTTCTCCTCGTACAGCGCGTAACTGATGCCCATAATGAGGCCACTGTAGACCTGGCTCATCGCCGTCTTCACGTTCACAACGAGTCCGCAGTCTTGAACAGCGACCATCTTGTTGACGCGAACGATGCCGGTTTCGATGTCGACGGAGACGTCGGCCATCTGGATGCCGCCCACGCCGCTATTCGTGAGATCGGGCGGTTCGTCCTTGTCGGGATTTTTTCCATGAACGGTAATCGGCACCGCGCCGATCTTGGCGCAAGCCTCTTTCCATGACAGGCTGCGGCTCTTGTCAGCTTTCACCTGCACACGGCCGTCGACAGCCTCCAGTTCCGTGGGCTGGGCTTTCAGTGCCGGAGCAACTTTCGCGAACAGCGCATCGCGCGCATTGACCGCGCCCCGCCGCGTCGAGCTGGTCACGCCGCCGGAAGTCGTGCTGCCTCCACTGCCTCCGGAGGGAGGATAGTGGTTGTTGCCGTAAAGCACTTTCACGTTCTCCATCGGGATGCCCAGCGTGTCGGCGGCCACGATGGTAATGATGGTGAGGCAGCCGGTGCCCAGGTCCTGGGTGCCCAGCTTGATGACCACGGAGCCGTCGGGGTTGATGCTGAAGTCCTGATTGCTGGCGTGGCCACGTCCGCCCCAGGTATGCATCGAGAGGCCAAGCCCGCGCTTGATGTTGCCGGGAGTCTGGTCGCCGCGCTGGTGCCAGTTCTTCTTCCAGTCCATCATCTGTTCGGCGATGGCGAACTCTTCTTTGTAGGTCTGTGCGCGGGGGCCGGCGATATCCATGTTCTTCAACATGAAGTCCAGCGGGTCCATCTTCATCTTGGCCGCAAGGTCATCGATGGCCCCCATGGTGATGACCGCGGCCTGCGGATGGTTGGGCGCACGCCAGGCGCGAGCACTTCCCTGGTTCGTAGAGATGGCGGTGTTCTGTTTGCGCTGGTTGGGAATCTCGAAGATGTAGGGCAGCGGAGGAGTTCCGCCACCGCCGACTCCGCCGGTTCCCCACGAGCGTGATTCCCAGGCGACCAGCTTGCCGTCTTTGTCGGCAGCGATTTTGACTCGCGCGTAAGCGGAGGGACGCATGCCTGCCACTTCGAACTCGGCCTTGCGGTCGAGCATGTTCTTTACCGGCTTGCCGCCCGCTTTCTTCGACAGGTTGCCGGTGTTCACGTCCCAGCGATCGACGGAAAATTTACTGCCAAAACCGCCGCCTACGTTCTGCTGAAGTACGTTGATGTTTCCGGCGGGAATGCTGAGCGGCTCAGCCAACTGCGCCGCGATGCCGGAGACGTTTTGGGTGGAGACGTGAACTACGACTTCTTTCTCGGCGGGCCACTCGATGGCCGAACCGTGCGTTTCAAGACAAGCGTGCACGATGCACGGAGTTCCATAAACGCCTTCCGAGGTTGCTGCCGCCGTACCAAATGCCTTGTCGGGAGAGCCTTGCGTTTGCACAGCGGTTTTCTTGTACGGGGATTTCGGCTTGTTCTCAGCCTGAACGTACTTCGCCTTCTGCAGGGCTGCGATGATGCTGGAATCGACTCCCATGCCTTTGTACGAGGCGTAGTCCTTGTCGGTAGGCTTGAAGCTGATGCCGCGCTGCTGAATGGCTGCGACAACTTGTTCGTCGGGCACCTGATTTTCTTCCATGTCCTGGAAGTCGTCGACGCTGACCGGACCGGTGTCGGCAGCGACGGTCTTGGGGGGCTCGGCGTCGGAGACAAAATGCGGCAGAACCTCGTACTCCACCTTGATGGCGCGGAGTGCGTCTTCGGCCGTACCTTCGTCGACGGCGGCCACACCGACGACTTCATCGCCCGCCCAGAAGATTTCCATGCCGGGCCCTTGAATGACTTCGACCGCTTTCACGCCCGCCATTTTTTCCGCAGCGCTGGTGTCGATACTTACGATCTTGGCGTGGGCGTAAGGACAGCGCAGGATCTTGCCGGCCAGCAATCCTGTCGGGTTGTAGTCGTAGGTGTATTTCGCGCGGCCGGAAGATTTGGACGGACCATCAACGCGATCAATCTTCTTGCCCAACAGCGGACGGGTTGCCGGATCAGGCCAACTGTACTGGCTCATGCGTTCTTCCCTCCCGACTGCGCCAGGGCAACGGCGCGAATGCCGTCATAGGTGCCGCAGCGGCAGTAGTTGCCATTCAGGCTGTGACGAATATCGTCGGCGGTCGGCTTGGGATTCTGTTGCAGGAAATGGGTGGTAGCGACCACGAAGCCGGGAGTGCAGAATCCGCACTGCTGCGCGTCGTGCTCGACGAAGGCCTGCATCACGGGGCTAAGCTTCTGGGCTTCGGCCAAAGACTCGATGGTGGTGATTTTGGCGCCTTGGGCGTCGATGGCCAGCACCGAGCAGGCATAGACAGGATTGCCGTTGAGCAGGACGGTGCAGGCCCCGCAGGTCCCGCGATCACATACGCGCTTGGCGCCGGTGAGGTCGAATTGCTCGCGCAGGGCGTCCAACAAGGTCACGCGCGGCTCGAGTTCGGCGCTCAATTTCTTGCCGTTGACGTTGAGTGTGACGGAGACCTTGCCGGGCCCATGCACGGCGACGTCTTCACCGGCAGCTTCCACCACTTTCGGTCCCAGTACCAACGGGACCGCTGCGGTGACTGCTGAAATCTTCATGAAGTCGCGCCGCGAGACACCCGAAGCAGTTTCGGGCTTGCGCGCGTCGTCGTCTTTCATTGTGCCTCCACGGAGAACAACCAACGGGTCCGACTGGATGCGTCAGCCGGAGATATTGGTTAGAGAAAGTCGGAGTGTCTTGCGACGAACATTTTTTCGATGCGGCCACAAGTGGCGACGAGCGCGAGTATAACTCCCGCGCGGGTCGAAGGACAAAGTGCGAGGGCGAGAGATGCACGGCCGTATTTTTTTCCAGTCGGTGCCTGCCGCTTTCCAACGGCTGAATTACCCGTCTTATCCCAAATATAGACCGGTTAATCAGGTTCCTCAGGCTCTTGAAGCATTTCGGAGACAGCGGGAACTTTTTCGCGGTTGGCGACATTACAGGTATTGAACGGCAGCACCGGGGCGGACGAAGGAGAGGCACCGGACGGTATGAACAACGACGAAGCGTTGATGCTCGAGTTCCAACGGGGCTCGCGGGAAGCATTCGAAGATCTCTATTCCCGCTACAGTGGTCCACTGTACGGCTTTTTCCGCCGTCGGTTAGACAGTCCGCAACGTGCCGAGGACCTGACGCAGGAGACATTTCTCGGCGTAATTCGCGGGGCGTCACGCTACGAGCCACGCGCCCTGGTGCGAACCTACCTTTATGGGATCGCGCTGAAACTGCTGGCGGCAGAGCGACGAAAACAACGGAATGCGGAACCGAGTCTGGATGGTGCTGCTGAACCGGCGACCGCTGGGACACAGGAATCCGGACTGTGGGTACGCGAGGCAATGGCGAAACTGGATCCGTCAGAACGCGAAATCTTAATGCTGCGCGAATACGAACAGCTTAGCTACGCAGAGATTGCCGACCTGCTCCGGCTGCCAGTGAATACAGTGCGGTCGCGGCTCTTCCGGGCGCGGATGGCGCTGAGGAACCATCTCAACCCTAATCGTCCGACCTGGGCGCAATCAAGCGGCAGTGGAAGTGGTACTTCTACCGCGTCCGCGGAAAGCGAGGCCTGACATGCAAAGCAATATTCATCCCGTGGAACCCGAAGAGTTGATGGCCTACCTTGATGGCGAATTGCCCCTCGATCGAGCAGCTGAGACCGCCGCCCACCTGCACGAGTGTCGCGAGTGCCAGATCCTGGCTGCTGAACTCAAGAGCATCTCGGAAAGTCTGACAGCGTGGGACGTCGAAGCGACGGAGTTTCCCGTCAGCGACGAGCTTGTGCAGGCCTTGGCGGAACGCGAGCAATATCCGCAGAAGACGGTATCTGGCGGGCGCTGGAATTGGCTCGGAGGCGGCCGGATGCCGTGGTTTGCACCGTGGCTCGGTGGTGCGTTTGCGGGGGGCGTGGTTGTCCTTCTGCTGACATTCACGATGATCAGCAGCTTCAGCCGGGGCGAGCGTGAGGCCTCACCAGCTGCCTTGCAGAAAAACTCTGTGTCTGATCAGGGCGTCGCGGAATCAAGTCCTCAGCCGGGCGCGCCCATGGCCGCGCCTATTGTTAGCGAACGCTTGACACTCGATGCGGCTGCGCGCCAGGCGCAAAATGTTGCTGCCCAACTCGCGCAGCGTCAGCAGCAGGCTCAGATCTCCTCCAACCTGGAGGAGAATCACAACACCGCGCTGCCCAGTGCCCCGATGATTCTGCGTACGGCGCAACTCACCGTGGTTACGTCCGACCTCGACAAGGCGCGGGCAGGGCTGGAAAGGATCGTGAAGCAATACAGCGGCTACGTCGGCGACCTGACGTTCTCGGTACCTTCTGATGGCCCGCGCAAGCTGACTGCAACCCTTCGTGTCCCGGCACCACAACTAGACGCCGCGCTGGCCGAACTGAAAACGTTGGGCCGCGTGGAGTCGGAGTCACAGAACGGACAAGACGTGACCGCGCAGTATGTCGATCTCGAAGCTCGACTGAGCAATTCGCGCAACACGGAACAGCGCCTGCTCGACTTGCTGCGCCAGCGCACTGGCAAATTGTCTGACGTTCTCGAGGTGGAAACCGAGCTGAGCCGGGTCCGCGAAGAGATCGAGCGCATGGAGGGAGAACGCCGCTTGCTGTCGAAGCAAGTCGAGTTCGCCACCCTCAACGCAACAGTCAGCGAAGAGTACAAGGTCCCGGCACACGCGCTGCCGGATTCGTTCGGAACACGCTTCAGGAATGCCGGCGTCGACGGCTACCAGAGCGTCGTGAACTTCGTAACAGGAGTGGCGTTGTTCCTGGTCTCTGAAGGTCCGTTGCTGCTGTTGTGGGCCGCGATCCTGTTCTTTCCGGCGCGGTTTGCCTGGAGGAGATACCGCAGCCGCAACCGTTAATTGCGCTCGTGGACACAGAGAGGCGACGGTTCCCACCTGCCGTCGCCCGTGTCGGTCATCAAATTGTCTGGCTGTTTACTTTAGCGTCTTTACGTACTCTGCCACGGCCTTGATCTGGTCGTCCGTCAATTTGCCTTTATAGGCCGGCATCTTGCCCTTGCCGTTGGTGATCAGGGTAATCAGGTCGGCCTCCGACATCTTCTGGACCTCCGGGCTGCTGAGCGGCTTCAGTCCCATCGTCTTACCCATGCCGGTACTCGCGCTTCCATCAGCGCCATGGCACATGGCGCATTTCGCCTTGAACGTGTCCGCGCCTGATCCCTGCGCGGCCGCGACCGTGGGGATCGCCAGGGCCAAGGCCAGACTTACGAGTGATAAACGCTTGCACACTATCATCGCTAAATCCTCCGCCTCAATCACTTTGCCGGATGTTAATGAGGAATAAAACGCCGTCCGGGACGGCGCAAACACTGTAACTCCCGCGGTGCGCACTTGGCTACTAACTTCTCACGTAGCACTTCCGTAACTGCCCGACAGGTGAAAAAAAACGCGATTGCCGCGTGATATGCCGCAAGCTGAGCGCTTCCTGTGGTGGCAATTCCCCCATTGTCTGTGCCTTAAGTGCCTGTTTTACCTGTACTTATGCCCCGCATCAGGGTTTCCTGAGCTTTGGCACTCGCGTTGCACTTCTTCTAGTATTTCCAGTTGGCTTCAGAGGAGTGCTGTGGATCCGACTTTAGCGGTAATTGGCCTGAACCATAGAACCTCGCCCGTGGCAGTGCGCGAGCGGTTCTGGATTGGCGAGCCCGCCCGCTATGAGGCACTGCACCAGCTAGTTCGTTCGGAGGGCGTCGAAGAGGCCATCGTGCTGGCCACCTGCAATCGCACCGAGTTCATCGTGTGGGCGAACGACGTTCCCGCCGCCGCCAACTCCGTGCTGCGCTTTCTTACGCACGAGTATCGGCTGAAGCTGTGCGATTGGTCGCACTTCTACCGCCTGATGGACGACGTGGCATTCACCCACTTATTCCAGGTCGCTGCCGGGTTGGATTCTATTGTGCTGGGTGAGCCGGAGGTTTCGATCCAATTGCGCGAGGCGTGGTTGCAGGCCCGCACTGCAGGCGCAACGGGCCGCTTCCTCGATGCCGTCGTCCAAAAGGCCCTGGCGGTCTCGGCCAAAATCAGGAAGGAAACCTCGCTGGGAGATTCGACGCTGACGTTTCCTTATGCAGCCGTCGAACTCGCC
The DNA here is from genome assembly GCA_963837915.1 of uncultured Acidobacteriaceae bacterium. Lineage (GTDB taxonomy): Bacteria > Acidobacteriota > Terriglobia > Terriglobales > Acidobacteriaceae > DASRAA01. The sequence goes on along the minus strand of CAWIPZ010000062.1, from coordinate 18,010 downwards.
ATGGGCGTTTTGGGTGACCTGTCCGGACGCCAGGTACTGCTGCTTGGGGCCGGACGCATGGGAGAGATGGCGGCAAAGTGCTTACGCAGCGCCGGAGCTACGCGCCTGAGCGTGGTGAACCGCACCCAGTCCAGGGCGGACGAGCTGGCTTATAAACTCGGGGCCAAAGCGGTTGCGTGGGATGATCGCATCGAACAGTTGAAGGCTGCCGATATTGTGGTATGCACTACGTCTTCTCCTCAGAACGTCATCAGCCTGGAAGAGGTGCGGGCGGTCGCCCGTGCGCGGCAGCACAAGCCGGTGGTGATGATCGATGTTGCCGTGCCTCGCAATGTCGACCCACGCGCAGGAGAAATCGACGGGGTCTTCCTGTTCGACATCGACGGATTAGAGGAAATCGTCAGCCGCGACACGAGCGAGCGTCAGGCGGCAGCTGAAGCTGGCAACAAGATCGTAACCGCCGAAGTGCTGGGTTTTCGCCGGCGCCTCCTGGCCGAGCGTGCGGTGCCGACGATTGTTGCTGTTCGCCAGAGGCTGGAAGAGCTTTGCCAGCAGGAAGTGGAATTTCTTCGCAAAGAGTTCGGTCCTTTCACCGAGGACCAGGACAATGTATTGACCATGCTGGCGGCGCACATTTCGCAGCGCATTGCCAGTGCGCTGGCCAGGGAGATGCGGGAAATACCCGACCGCACCAGCCAGGACATGATGACCGTTGCCGTGCAGCGCCTGTTTCAGTTAGACAAATCCGACCTGGTTGAAACCGGGCAGGAAAATTGACAGTAAAGCAATCTGAGAAGGAGTACGAAATGCCTGTATCTGCGCAAGAAAACAAAACCAACACCAATCTTGGATTTACCAGTGTGCAAGCCTATACGCTGGCCGTAATTACGCTGATTATCGGAATTGCTGTCGGGTACTTTGCTCGCGGCTCGGCTCCGACAGCCTCCACGCCGGAGGCGGCCCAGACGGCCGCTGGCGCCGCTCCGGCACAAATGGGCGGACAAGCACCGCTCGGTTCCGCCAAACTGCCGGGCATCGGCACCCAGCAACAGGCTGGAGCCACCCCTGAAATGCTGGCGCAGGCTGCACAGCCGCTGCTGGCCAAGCTGCAGGCCAATCCCAAGGACTTCGAAACCCTGCGGCAACTAGGAAATCTTTACTACGACGGTCAGGCCTTCCCCCAAGCGATTGACTACTACAACCAGGCGCTGGCGCTTGACCCTAAGAACCCCGACGTCCTCACTGACCTGGGAACGGCGTACTGGTACACCGGAGATGCTGACAAGGCGTTGGCGGAGTTCGATAAATCGCTCGCCATTCGTCCCAATCATCCGGGGACGCTGTTCAATGTGGGAATCGTGAAGTGGCAAGGGAAGAAAGATCCGAAAGGCGCAGTGGTGGCATGGGAGCAGTTACTCAAAACCAATCCCGACTACGCTCAGAAGGACCAAGTACAGATGCTGATTGAGCGCGCGAAAATGCACGGAGCCGGCGCAACTAAAGGCTAACTTCGTGAGGTATGGAGCGTAGGCTCCTGCTTTCGCACTTGCTCACCCCGGGACGATGCCCGCGCAGAGCGCGTCCCGGGGCTTTAAACTTTGTAGCGAAATGAAAAAGCCGAGGAAATTATCCTCGGCATTGTCAATTCTGCGTCGATCTAATTACAGCCGGATTTTGCGGCGGATCACGCCGACGGCCCCAAGCAAACCGCTGCCGAACAGCAACAAACTGCCGGGCTCTGGCGTTGAAGTGCCGTTCAGATCGAGCTTGACGATGGTGCTGGTGTCAAAGGGCAGCAGGTGCCAATCAACCTGTATCTCGCTGCCGGTGAAGTACAGGTAACTCGATGTGAAGCCGACCATGTTGGTGGCGGGATCGATAGTTACCGAGGTAATGGTGGGAGCCCCAGTGAACATGAGGTCGATCCCGTTGTAGATGTCTGGCGAAAGCGACAGCACCGAGTCAGCCCAAGTGGCGCTTCCGTACGAGTCAACTGAGTAGTCGAAGGTGACGTAATTCGACCCGGCGATGATGTTGAAGTAACTGTTGTCGGCAATGTCGATAAAGGTACCGCCCACCATGCCGTTAACGGTGAACGAACCGCTGCTTTCTACCCCGGCGTACGGGCCGCCGTAGGCGTAATACTGCCAGCTTACGGTGGAGCCGGTGAAACTGCTTGCCAGCGCGGTTCCTGAACAGCCGGCCGCGATCAGCAATAGCAGCGAGAAAAGGGTAATCTTCTTCACTTCGCTATCCTCCAAAGCAATATCGGGTCGCAGAGGACAGAGAGACCGAGACACGTGTCAAGAGTTTCGTGTTCAGCCACGACCAGGCCAGCACTATACACCCGTTTGGCCTCTCCGCAGACACATTTTTTTCACGCATCGTTGCGTTTCTGGATTGACGCGTGGCGCCACTTATGAAGTTCCGGAGTCCCCGCCTCAGCGGCCCAGATCAATGACCTGGGGCCTTGTGAAGTGGGTAGGTGATGGTGAACTTCTAGAGAAAAGCCCATTGGCCGAGAGCAACTGCTTCAGGACCAATCGAGATTTGGTTTGCAGTCACGATTACCTGACCGGCGTCGCTAGGATAGAGCAAGTCAAGCGAAGATATTCCCGAGGCATTCCACGTGGCGCCGACAAAGTATCCAGTACTATTTGGATCTGTGGTGAGAAACCCGGCAGTTAGTGGGGGACCATAGGCCGGATTCAGATATTCCAGCGTCGCGGAAAAATCGATGAGATCGGTCACCTGACCCGGTCGGTCGGCGGCCGGCTCCTTGAACATGATGACGGCTGTCGCATTGCAGTTGGAGCCTTCAGCGTCGTTCACAAACTGAAAAGAGTAGAAACTGACGGCCGGATTAGATGGCGACATGGGACGGTTCCTTTCTGAAGTGCTGGAAATACGGCATTCCGCCGTGCCCAGCTCGTGGGTATAAGCGTTTCTGGTTAGAACCCGAGGCTCAGCGACCGAATCGCTCACCAACAAATCCGCCAGCGACGCAGGCTTAAGTCGAAGCCACCGGGATTCCGTGTTCGCCCCAAGAAAAATGTCTGCGCAGTCTATATCGAATGGGGGAATCGCCAGCGTAACGATGAGTTAAGTTTTGTTGCACTTCCTGTGGCACTTGGGGAGTTCACCAAAGAGCTGATCGGCTGGGCGAGGCACACGATGCTGCGGAAAGAGGCGGAAAAGCAGATTCTCCGTGAGCCGAAGCCCACGGGGAACGAGACCAGGCACAGGGGAGCCTCTGCGGCCTGCTGCAGCCGTGCCCCTTCAAATCGGCTTTCGATCGACTGACTAGTAGTTGAATTACGCGTGCGTTGGCGTCTTGGCCATGGCCTCATCCATCGCGGCTTTCATTTCTTCGGGGGTCCGGTCCTTGATGTGGGTCGCAATCGACCAGCGGTGGCCGAACGGATCCTCGACTGTTCCATAGCGATCGCCCCAGAACTGGTCCTCCAACGGCATGATTACCTTCGCCCCAGCAGCCACAGCTGAGGCGAAAACCTTGTCCGCATCTTCCACGTACAGGTGCAGCGTGACGCAGGTGCTGGCCTTGGTGGATGTCGGTGACAATACGCCCGCCTGGGGAACTTCGTCGTTGAACATCAGGATGGAGTCGCCGATCTTAACCTCGGCGTGGATGATTTTGCCGTCTGGCGCCTCGGCCATGCCACGGACTTCTGCTCCGAAGGCCTTCTGATAGAACTCGGCGGCTTTCTTGGCGTTACTGACGAAAATATGCGGGGTGATGGTGTGATAGCCCGGGGGAATGGGTGAAACCTTTGCACTCATAGTATCTCCTTAGGTTTTGAAATTGCGACGAGGAAGCAGACGACGAGGGCCCGTTCAGCCTGAAGCGATAACTAGTGTACGGTCGCCGATTCTACCGCATTTTTGTCTAACGGAGGCGGGCCGCCTCCGCTGGTTGTGATGAGTTGCATGAAAAGCTGGTGACAGCGGTCGCCAGCTCTGTGAATTCCACTTACTGCGGTCTCGCTACTCTGTTCGCAAGGCCTTCATGGGGTCAAGCGAGGCTGCGCGCCGGGCCGGAAAGAGGCAGGCTATGAGCGCAATCGCCGCTAAAATCATGGCCACGGCGAGCAATGTCAGCGGATCACGCGAACTGCTCAGCACCCAGTGCGAGACAACTTTATTGAGCGCGATGCTGGCCACGAGTCCGACAATGATTCCGATGCCAACGGTCGCAGCCACCGAGCGCAAGACCAGCCCGATGATATCGAGGCGCTGTGCGCCCAGCGCCATGCGAATGCCCATCTCCTGGTTTCTCTGGCTGACGGAGTACGACACCACGCTATACAGCCCCGTCGCGGCCAGCACCAGCCCCAGCAGCGAGAAGATCCCGAACAGCGCGGCGATGAAGCGTTGCTGCCCCCAGATCATGGTGTCCATGTACCAGGTCAGAGGATGTTGATCGACCACAGCAATCTCCGGATCGAGTGCCTGAACGTTCTGTTCCGCAGAGTGAATGGCTGAAGCAGCATCCCCTTTGGTTCGTACGAGGAAGCTCATGAAATGCGACATCACTATGGTGTGCGGCACAAAAAAGGCCGGCTCTGCCGGCAGTCCCTTTCCGTTGCGAGAACTGACGGCCGTCGCATCTTCTCCGCCATCGCGGAACCCGGCATTGTTGCGCGCGTCGGCGACCACACCGATGATTTCGAACCAGCCTTCGTTGTCGTCTCCGAAGACAAAATCCTGCTGATCGAACTTCAGCATGGGGCTTTTCACATGATTGCCAAGGGGATCGCCGTTACCCAGGTACTTGCGCACGAATGCCTGATTCACTAGGGCGACGTGCGCCCCGCGCATCACCTCCGACTCGGTGAAATTGCGACCTTGAACCAGAGGAATGCCGAGCGTGGCGAACATCTCTGGGGACGTCAACACTACTTGCGATTGAATTCCGGTCAGCTCCTGTTTGCCTTCGATTTCGGTTTTGACGTTGTACGCCTGCATCGGCGGCAACCAGGTTGTGGATATGGTCACCTGCTCGACGCCCGGCGCCGACGCAATCGCCTGGCGAACCGATTCGTATTTATTGGCCCGCTCCGTCCAGCCCGGATAGGATTTGCGAGGCAAAACGAGATTAAGCATGGTGACCTTGTCGACATCGAATCCCAGCGGCACTCGAAACGCAGTGAGGAATGCCCGCGTGGCCGCTCCTGCGATGGTCAACAAAACCAGCGTCAAGGCCACTTGTCCGCCGATCAACATGCGATGGGTCTTGCGATCGCTCCCTCCGCCGGAATGTCGAGTCGAGCCGGACTGGATCAATTCGCTCAAATTCGGGCGCGATAGCTGCAGGGCCGGAGACATCCCGAACAGAATGCCGGTAATCACGGCTATCAAGACGGAGAAAGCCAAGACCGGAATACTGACATGAATCGCAGCTTCGTGCGGGAACGAGTAGTAAGGCATAGCGGCCGCGATCCACTTCACCGCGCCAAACGCCAGCAGCACTCCGATCACGGCGCCGGTCAACGATAGCAGCACCGACTCGGTCAGCAGTTGCCGCATGATGCGCCAGCGTGATGCGCCTACAGAAGAACGCAAGGCGAGTTCGTGCATGCGGGCCGCGCCGCGAGCAAGCATCAAGATAGAAACGTTGGCGCAGCCGATGACCAGCAGCAGTACCACCGCGCCAAACAGCAGCATCAGCGTCCCCGAAAACTGGCCCAGCACCTGCTCGTTCAGTGTCACGGTCTTGGTGCGGACAACCGGCGCATAACCCTTGGGGTCGCGGTCCTTGAAGCTGAGAACAATCGGTTGCAATTCGGCATTGGCGGCTTCCAAGTTAACCCCCGGCTTCAGCTTGATGAAGCTGTTGCGGTAGTCCTTCGGATCGCCCGTCGGAGTGTAAGGGACGTATACGTCCGAGTCGCCCCAAGTGAAGCGCGGAGCAGCCACACCGATGATGGTGTATAGCTTGTGGTCGAGCTCGATGGTTTTGCCCAGAACGTCACGGCTGGCATTAAACTGTTTCTTCCAGAACAGATAACTCAGTACCGCAACCGGTGACGCTTTGCCGTCGGTGATGTCGGCCGAGTTGAACTGCCGTCCCAAGAGCGGCGGCACTCCCATATACTCGAAGACGTTCAGTGTGTACTCGCCCAACTGTACCGAGACGGGAATCTGGCCACTACCCGTCATGGTCACGGTGTTGCCGCCCTGCATGAAGATTTCGTCGACGCACTTGGCCTGCTTCAGGTCGTTCAATTCTGCCCCGGTGTTGAACACCAGTCCCATCTGGCGCCCGTCTTTGTCGAACAATTCCACGTGCACCATGCGTTTCGCATCTTTGTAGGGATAGGGGTCGATCAGCACGCCGTAGACGACGCTGAAAACCGCGGTGGCGGCGCCGATCCCGAGAGCGAGCGAGAGGACAGCGGTCAGGGTGAAGCTTTTGTTCTTCAGTAATTGCCGAGTGGTGAAGCGTAGATCCTGCAGCAAAGATTCCATAGAAGCTACTCCTGCGGGCCGAGTCCCATATGAATGCCAGCAATCTAACCGCCGACGGAAGTCGCTGAATATAGACACCGCCGCCGACTCAGCTGGCTAGCGAGTGTCCAAAACCCAATACGGGTGTTCGCGGCCGGACATCTCACCGAAAAGTCGCAAACCGCCAGACATGCCACTTCCCGGACAGCGTAGTAAGCTAGTGGTACGTAATGCCTTCGGAAAAGGTTCTCATCGTTGACGACGAGAAGCTGGTTCGTTGGTCTCTCAGGCAGAAGTGCGAAGAGTGGGGATATCGCGTTCTGGAGGCTGACAACGGCTCGGCTGCGCTTCGCGTAGCCCATAACGAGTGCCCTGACCTCGTGCTGCTCGACGTGCGCCTGCCCGACGCCAGCGGCATCGACATTCTCGAACAGATCAAGAAATCCGGCGACGCGCGCGCGGTCATCATGATTACCGCTGACCCGCAGTTAGACGACGTCAAGACCGCCCTCAAGCTCGGAGCTTACGACTTCGTCGGCAAACCGCTTGATTTTGACGAACTCGCGGTCGCCGTCAAGAACGCTCTGGAGACCACGCGCCTGCGCACGGAGGTTGAGTCGCTGCGCGGCGAAGTTCGCCGCCGCGCCGGCTACCACAATGTTGTCGGTGTTTCGTCGAAGATGTCGGAGCTATTGGGCTTCGTCAACAAGATTGCGATCAGCGAGGCCACAACGATTCTTATCCAGGGCGAGAGCGGCACCGGCAAAGACCTGATCGCCAAGACCATTCATTACCAGAGCCGCCGCCAGGACAAGCCGTTCGTTGCCATCAACTGTTCCGCCATCCCCGAGACGCTGATGGAAGCCGAACTCTTCGGTCACGAGCGCGGAGCCTTCACCGACGCGAAGACCATGAAGAAGGGCCTGTTCGAAGTGGCCGATGGAGGCACGCTCTTCCTCGACGAAATCGGCGAGTTGTCGCCGCTCTTGCAGGCCAAACTGTTGCGTGTACTTGAGGACCAGGTGATCCGCCGTGTTGGCGGAGTGCGCGACATGCAGGTAGACGTGCGTGTCATCGCTGCGTCCAATCGCGACCTCGAACGCGGCGTTCGCGAAAACACCTTTCGCCAGGACCTCTACTACCGCCTGGCCATCATTTCCATTTTTCTTCCTCCGCTGCGTGACCGCAAAGAAGACGTTTTGCCGCTGGTGGAGTACTTCATCGACCGCTACAACCGCAAGTTTCGCAAGTCAGTGCAAGGCATTACGGATGACACTCGCAAGCTACTGCTCAAGTACGACTGGCCAGGAAACGTCCGCGAGTTGAAGAATGCGGTCGAGCGCGCGATGATCCTGGAAGACAGCGACGTATTGCGGCCCGACTATCTTCCCTTCGCCGTCGCTCAGCAACAGGCCGCCTACACCGCTTTCGAAATGTCTTCGGGTGGGAGCAACGGCGGCGGCGGCGAGACCCTTCCCGACGGTCGCAGTCTGCCTAAACTTTTTATTCCCGAAGGCGGCACGTCTCTGGAAGAAGTGGAACGCGCGCTGGTCGAGCTGGCCATGTCACAGGCGAACAACAATCAGACGCACGCCGCCCGCCTGCTGGATATCAGCCGCGACGCGCTGCGCTACAAACTGAAGAAATTCGGCCTGATGCACGCCGAAGAAGACGAGCCTTCGAACGCGCCCTCATAAAACCAGCGCCCCTTCACAAAGCAGCCTAAGCGTGTCACTATGTCCCGCAATGCTGTTTGTCAGCAGCGTTTCGCGTCACAGAAACCCAAGAGTTGGCCAGGTAACTTCGCCCCCCGAAAGTGCATAGCCTGCGCCGCGACGTCCGAAATGATGCATCTGCGACCCCTGAGCGGGTTTCTAATTTCTGTAAGCGACCGCTCGTAACCCCGGATTGCCCGGGCCAAACATACCGGAACAGGAGCCGTTATGCGCAAGCTGGTAATTGCCGTCGTCGCCGTCGTTGTACTTTTCGTACTGGTGATGTTGCTGTTGCCGCACATCATCGACATTAACCAGTACCGCGGGGAAATCCAGTCTCAGTTGCAGAACCGGCTGCATCGCCCAGTGCAATTCGGCGCCATGTCGCTCGCGGTTTTCCCGCTTCGCGTGGAAGTGCATGACGTGAACATCGGCGAAGACCCCCGTTACCGCAGCAGTCTGCCTTTCGCGCAGGTCGGTGAGATGGACATCAGCGTGAAGCTGTTACCTCTACTCAGCAAGACAATTGCAATCAGTAGTCTGACTCTGAAGCAGCCCAAGATCGAGTTGATCAAGGACGCAGCAGGAGTATGGAATTTCGCAAGCCTCGGCGAGGGCCCTACGGTGCCTAATTCGAGCGCGCCTGCCCCGGCGCAAGCTCCGGCCGCACCGTCGAGTTCGAGCGGCAGTTTCTCACTCGATGAGCTCAAGATCGCCGACGGTCAGGTGGCTATTACTGACCTGCAAAAGCACCAGCCGCGCGAGGTGTACGACCATATTGATCTCAAGGTCGATGACTTCGCACCCGACAAGCAGTTTTCCATCGACCTGGCAGCACATGTTCCCGGTAAAGGAGCTGAAACACTCTCTCTGGAAGGAAAGGTCGGGCCTATCAACCAAGCGCAAATGTTGAGCACTCCCTTTGACGGCAAGCTCAAGTTGAACGAGGTCTCGGTCGCCGGCGCGCAGAAATTTCTCAACACCGCCGCGCTGGAAGGCACCGACGCGATGATCTCCGGCTCGACCGACCTGGTCAATTCCGGCGGGAACATGGCAGCCAAGGGCTCGCTAAAGATCAACGATGCCGTCGTCCACAACGTGCAGGTCGGATATCCCATCGATGCCGACTTCGACGTCAGCGACGACCTGAAGAACGACATCCTCAGTATCTTCCGCGGCGACGTGAGGCTCGGCTCCACACCCCTGAAGGTCGGGGGCACCCTCAGCACCCGCAATGCGCCCAGCATCGCCAACCTGAACCTCATGGCCACGGACGCCTCCATTGAAGACGCGGCCCGGCTCGCCGCTGCATTCGGTGTGGCTTTCAGCCCGAACGCAAAAATCACCGGACAACTGAGCGCCAACGTTCGCGCGCAGGGTGCGATGAACAACCTCGCGCTGAACGGAACCGTGAACGGCCGCAACCTGGAAATCACCGGCAAGGACATTCCGCAGGCCGTGAAAGTCCCCGCGCTCGATTTGACCATGACTCCGCAGGACATCCGCTCCAACCCATTCACCGCAACCTCGGGTGCAACCACGTTGAATGGGCAGATGGCAATTGCGCAATACACCACGCCATCTCCGACGGTCGATGCGACCATCAAGACCGTGAATGCCAAGGTCGATGAGCTACTAAGCATCGCAAAGGCCTACGGAGTGAGTGCGGTCGAAGGCATGAGCGGCACTGGCGCCATTACGCTCGACTTGCACGCCACCGGGCCCATCAAGAACACCGACGCCATGAACTTCAGCGGCAGCGGCGCCATCCGGGATGCGACGCTGAAGACCCCTTCGCTCACCCAGCCGGTCACCGTTCGCAACGTCAACCTGCAGTTCACGCAGAACTCCGTCAACCTGACCAACATTAACGCCGCGGTAGGTTCCACCAACGCAACCGGCAACCTCAGCATGACCAACTTCCAGGCGCCTCGTCTGACCTTTGCCCTAGCGGCCGACAAGATAAATGTCCTTGAGTTGCAGAAGCTGATGCCACCGAGCAAGCCTGCACCAGCGAAGAAAGCTTCGGCGTCATGGAGCCTCGTGCCTACAGCCGAGGCTGCACCAGCGCCACAACCGAGCTTCCTCGACACCGCAACCGGCACTGGAACGATTGTCGTCGGCTCGCTGATTTACGACCGTACGCAACTGACCAACGTGCACTCCGGCGTCAATCTCAATCACGGCGTGGTGCAATTGAACCCTCTAACCGGCCAGATTTATGGCGGACAGATCAACGGCAGCATCACCGCTGACCTGCGTCAGGTGACCTCTATCTTCGCCGTCAACGCCAAACTCAATGGCGCCGACGCCAACCAGTTGCTGACCGCAGTTGGCAATATGAAAGACACGCTCACTGGGACCCTGAACGCCAATGTGAACCAAACGTTCGCGACTCCCGCTTCAGGCGACGTCACGCAGACGCTCAACGGTCCTTTCTCGTTCACCCTCACCAACGGCAAGCTCATGAAGATCGATCTGCTGAATGAGCTCGGCAAGATCGCCAAGTTTGGCGGCGGCTCAAAAGGATATACCGCGATCTCCAGCATGAGCGGCACGTTCGACGTCCACAACGGCGTTGCCAATACTAACGACTTGAAGGCTGCGCTCGACGTTGGCAGCATGGCCGCGACCGGCACCATCAACCTGGTAAACGAGGCGCTGGCGCTGCACATGACGGCGGTGCTGGACAAAGCATTCAGCCAGTCCGTGGGCGGCACAGGCGTCGGCGGCTACCTGAACACGGCACTGGGCAACAAGAACGGCGAACTGGTGCTGCCGGTGATTATCGGCGGGACCATGAGCCATCCGTCCGTGACTCCGGACATGCAGAAGATCGCGCAGATGAAGCTCAATAACATCGTTCCGAATGCTGGAGGCATTGTTGGATCGCTTCTCGGAGGGCACGGTCAAACTCAGGGCCAGCCGGCCGGCAAAACCGCCCAGCCCTCTCAACAGCAGCAACTGCAGGATGCGCTCGGCGGACTGCTCGGAGGCAGCAAGAAGAAGCCGCCGCAATAGCGCTCTCTGGATGTTGCTAGAAAGTCAAAGCCGCCCCGTGGGGCGGCTTTTCTAGCAAGAAAGAGAGCTGGGCGGCCTATGTTCCCGTCGCCTCAAGCAGACCCTGTTCCACCTTTTCCTGGCACGCAATGCAGTGGCGCGTCCACGGAACAGCTTCCAGACGCTTGGGGTTGATCTCTTCACCGCACGAGATGCACTCGCCGAACGAGCCTTCACGAATGCGGTTGAGAGCACCTTCCACCATTTGCAGGATCTGGCGTTCGCTGCTGCTCTGGCTGAAGAGAAATTCCTTGGTGTAGGAGTTCGCTGCTCGATCGGCAATGTCCTGCGCCGATTCCAGGTCAGCCTCGCGCCCATCCTGCGCCGTGCGGCTGACGTTTTGCCGAAGTTCGCGCTGTCGTTCTTCCAGCCGCTTCTTGAAAGCGTCCAACTTCTTTTTGTCCATAAGTACGTACTCCACGCCTACCTACCCGGAACTCGCCCTGAGCTAAAATTTCGGCATGGCGAATCACAGATAATATGCCCGCCACTAGAACGCGTCAACATTGCGCCCAGTCTTTTTCGTCCTGTACTTAATTCCTTCCCTGGATGGGACCGGTTCCCAGAAGCGAAGTACCTTCAGGAATCAGGTGCTCGCGCGTGCGATGTCAGGCACACAAAAAGTAAGGCGGCCTCTCGGCCGCCGGAATGCTTGCAGTAGATAGTTGCCCTGCGACGCTAGTTTCCGCCGGAAACCGTCCGCAGTTTGCCGGGCATGAAGTGATACGGGGGCCACGGTCCGCTGATCGTCACCTGGCAGTCTTTGAAGTGCCGGGTGGCGGCCGAATAACGATTTTGATATTTGGCTACAGTATTGTTGTCGATCAGGTGGGCGAAATCGATGGCCATGTTGCCGCCGTCGGTGCGCTTGCAGACAACGTCTTCTTCCAGTGGGCAGAAGAGTTTGTGCACTTGCATCGAGAGCGCCCGGGCTTTGGTCTGGCGCTCGCGTTCGCGGCTTGCCTGGTCACGCAGTTTGCGCAGGTATTCGCCACCAACCCCAGCCGGAATATCGCTGATCGCTTCTTCGATGGTTCCGTCTTTGACCACGATCTTGACATGCATTTCCGATTTGCCGCGTAACCGCGACACACTCTCCAGAAATGCCTTGCGATTGGCGCGTACCGCGCGGCGCAGAGCATCGTCCGATTCAAAAATAGTGCCGAACCGGAAAGGCAATACGGTCACGGTACGGAAGCACTCACTGATGACCCGTGCGTGCTCGACGATAGATTGCTGGGTGAGAGGTTTTGCGGAGGAATGGTCGCTGACGATTACTGCGAACTCTCCGCTGGGGTAAGCAAAAACCGGGGTTTCGTTAACTCCCTTGAGGTTCTCCAGTGCAAATGGTCGCCTTGCGCGGCTGCCATTTTGGAGGCTCGCTTGTTCAGTAATACAGTACGCGTACCACGCCATCTCCGTCTTCTCCTGGGATGCTCGCACACAGCTCTACCATCCGTGCGTGAGGGCTTTTCGACTTCGAACGTGGGGCTAGTTCTGATATTTTTGGCGAAGGCGGGAGAGTGCCGCCTCCGTTTTCATCCTAAGCCTATCTGCATTGAAACTGCAACAAAGAACCGCGTGCATCGCCTTTTTTTTCGCGGTCGGCAGGATAGGACTGCGCCAAAACCCGCACTGGACGGCATTTTCCAGCCATCACCGTTTCGGGACTTACATTGTGGGACATACGAAATGGCACGAGAATTGCTTCTCGACGTTCCGGTGAACTAGCGCTTGACTGGCTTTTTGGCCGCTTTTTTCGCGGGTTTCGGCTTCGCGGCTTTCGCTTTCGTTTTGCCCTGCGCCGTTGGCGCTTTCTTGGCGATGATGGGCTTCGCGGCGGGCTTGGGCGGCGCGGGCTTAGCCGCAGGCTTTGCACCGTTGCCAGCGGGAGCGCTGACGGCCAATGGCTGTTCTTCCGGAGGGCTCATCCTCTCCAGGGCCTTGCTCACCACAAAGCTCATTTCGGCAATGGGCGACGGCTTGCCCGTCCAGATTTCGAATTGGCGGGCGCCCTGTTGCACGAACATTTCCAGCCCCGGTATGACCTCGATGTTCTTCGCCCGTGCCATCCGGGTGAGCTTGGTCTCGGCGGGAACGTAAACCAGATCAAACAGATACTTCGTGTTCAGTTCTTTGTCTTCCAGCGGAGACTGCCGATTCGTCCCCATGCCCACCGGTGTGGCATTAATAATGACGTCGAAGCTTGATTTGGCCACGTCGGCGCGCTTCATGTACTTGGCCTTCGCTTGCCGCGCCATAGCCTGCCCCTTTTCCGCAGTACGGTTGGTAATGAAAACCTCCGCACCTTTGTTCTTCAGCCCAAACACCGCCGCTCGTGCGACTCCACCAGCGCCCAGCACCAGCACTCTTGCTCCGTTCAGCGTCAGCCGCTGCTCCAGCGGGGTTACGATGCCGGCCACGTCAGTATTAAACCCGTAGAGTTTGCCGTCCTGGGCGCGCACCACTGTGTTGCAGGCGCCTATTTGCCTCGTTAGCGCGTCGGAATTCGACAGCAGTGCAACGATGTCCTGTTTATACGGCATCGTGATACTCAGGCCGCGCAGCGGAATTTCGTTGATGCACGCCATCAGATCCTTCAGCGACTTGGCATGAAGCGCAAGGTAAACCGCGTTGACCGTCTCCCGCCGAAAGGCAGTGTTCATCATGATCGGCGACATCGAATGCGACACCGGATCGCCCGCGACGCCGTACACCTGCGTGGCCGCATCCACCATGTCGATGCGGTAGGTGTCGCGCAACTCGCCTGCAGTCACCTGCCCGGCGGCGGTCTCTTCCCCGCGTGCGGCCGAACCGAAGGTGAACACGCTGCCCGCGCGCACTCCCAGCACCCGGCTGATGATTCCCTGCTCGCCCATACAAAGTCCGACCATCTCGTACTGGGCAGAGTGTGCCTGCAGGAATTTCATCATCTGCACGTTGTCGTGCAAACTGGTAGCCGTCGAAACCACTTTGTAGAAGTCCGCCGGATAGCGTTTCATGTCGGCGAAAGTGTCTTCCAGTTTCTTGGTGGCTTTGAAATCGTGAACCGAGAGGATGACTCCTACACGGTCCTTAAGTCCTGCCAGCTCAGCAGGTTTCAGAATCTGTGCGCTTTGTAGCTCGATATCAACCAGTTGGAAGCCAGTGGCCGCCGCCCTGGTCAGTATGTCTAGCTGGGCCGCGGCGCTACCCTTGAATTTCCCGCCATTTACAGCCCGTCGGCAGGTGGCGATCACCGTCGCCTCGGGATGCATGTCGAGGAAATGCTTGAGCTTCGGAAGCCCAGCTGCGGGGTTCGAAAGGTAGTCTAACCTGAACTCCATGAAGGGGTTATCGCGAACCAGGGACTCCGCGCGCTCAAGAATATTGGCAGGGTCTTCCCCCACCACGGCGACACACACCCGGGGGAGCCGAAAGCGTTGGATACGAGAGGCGTAAACGGTTGAAACTGCGTGCATAGGGCGTCCCGATAGTACAGATGCACAACGTTTGTTGCAACCGTCTTGTTATGGAATTGTGAACTGAATGCCGAATTAGCACGAAAAGGCGACGTCTAAGCCTCGTCCGAGGCCATCTCGGAACCGGAACCCGCAAAGTATTCGTCGCCGAAAACCTCTGCCGTAAAGGCTTTTATTTCAGTATCATGCATCCAACAGTCGGTAGGCAAACCGGCTTTCAAGCAAGTCTGTGAGAGGAAAGTCTCGCGGTCCCAGCCCCATTCCACGGGAACCTGTGGGAGCAATAGCCCGCGACGTGCGCCTTTGGTCACGACCAAGCCGTGAAGCCCGACAACGACCTCTTCCGGCTGAATCGACTGTAAGGGCGACAAGACGCTGATTTCGACGGTAAGTGAGGGGGCTTCCTCGGCCGTTACGGGAACAAATCGCGGATCGTCGAAGGCAGCGGCCTGCGCGGTTTCTGCAACCGTTTGAAAAAGCGAGTGCTTAGGAAGGACGTAGCCGATACAACCACGAAGTTTTCCCTGCAGATGAAGTGTCGTAAAGGCGCCACGCGGCTCCGCCAAATGACGAGTTGGAGGAGTCAAGTCCAGCTTTTGGACAGCAAGCGCAGCGCTGATCGCGTGGTGCGCCAGGTGCAGCAGAAGCCGGCGTTCTTCCTGCGAAAATTCGGAAGTTATAACAGAAGTTATAACGGGTTTCGCGTCAGATGGCGGGGACATCGTTGCGCTTCCTGCGCCGGCTCAAAACGAACGAGCGCCGACGGCGACGCTTCTCCGAACGGCGATCAATCTTGTTCCAGAAGGCGACAAAGTAATCGACGGCCGAAACCAAAGATAAGCACACCATGATCCAGATCGACGCCAGTGCGATGGGATGAACGGGCAGCCCGAGAAAATACCAGGGAAGGTACGCCCAGTGATGATCGATGATGGCCGCCACCACCGACACAATCTGCACCACCATCTTCATTTTGCCCAGGTCGCTGGCCTCAATGGTGAAGCCTTCCGACGCCGCGATGGAGCGCAGCCCGCTCACCAGGAACTCGCGGCCGATGATGATGACTGCCATCCATGCCGGCACGGTACGCGGATTGAACTGCACCAGGGTGATGAACGCGGCAGCGATCAGCAGTTTGTCGGCCACCGGATCGAGCAGCATGCCCATGGTGGTGACCTGCGCCCGGCGGCGCGCCAGGTAGCCATCGATAGCGTCGGTCAGAGAAGCCGCGATAAAAACGGCTGAGGCGAGGAGCTCGCGCTCGCCGTTGGCCGAACTGAAATGATTGCTCGACAGGATCCAGATCAGCACAGGGATGCTGAGGATCCGGGTCAGCGTGATGTACGTAGGAAGGTTCACATGAGCGGACGAATGCGGCGCCGCCGTGTCGCCACTGCCAAGCTGATTATCGTCCACCGCTTGCTATGAAAGCAACCGCACAAATACTGCGCTTGGAAGTCAGTCGTCGTGGTGTACTGCGATCTCGTCCAACATACTGGGTGCGTGGTATTGCACCCAGTAGGTGTAGCCGATGGGGATGCCCTTTACCCAATCCATCACGCTCATCCAGAGGCGTACAGCGGAGTGAAACTTTGTTTTGAAGGAGGTAATGGGATGTAGCAGGGTAGTGCAGGCGATGACCAGTACGATCACTGGAAAACACACCGCTACTGCAAGCATACGGAGGGATATGCGTAGGCGTTGCATGCTGTCTTGGGTTTGGGCTGTCCCCACGGCCACTTCCTTGCCATGTATTATGCCCCCGAAATCGGGGTAGTGGGAGCCGAGGTTCGGTAAATTTTTGTAATTTTTTCTAGCCGACAAATTCTTGCAAAGAAAAGCGGCTCCGTTTCCGGAGCCGCATCCAATTAAATCTTCGTTCTTGACCGTCTACGCGTAAATCCCGCGCTGGCGTATCGTAAATGCCACCCGATCGATAGCCAGCATATACGCCGCGATGCGGTTGTTCACGCGGTGCTTCTCCGCGTAGCTCACGACGGATTCGAACGACTCAACCATGATGTCCTTGAGTTGCTCGTTGACCACCGACTCCTTCCAGAAGTAGCCCTGCCGGTCCTGCACCCACTCGAAATATGAGGCAGTCACGCCGCCCGCGTTGGCCAGGATGTCGGGCATCACGAACACATGCTTGTCGGCCAGGATATCGTCGGCCGCAGCACTGGTCGGCCCATTCGCACCTTCAACCAGGATCCTTGCTTTCACCTTGTCGGCGTTGAGCGAGGTTATGACGTTCTCCGTGGCTGCCGGCACGAGCACGTCGCAGTCGGTGATCAGCAGTTCTTCGGTGATCGCGCGCTCCGCGCCTTTGAAGCCGTGGATGGTGCCTTCCTTCTGGCGATATTCGGTAAGAGCGGCGATGTCGATGCCCTTGCTGTTGTAGAGGCCGCCGTCCCATTCACCGATGCCGACGACCTTGTAGCCGGCCTGGTACATCAGCAGCGCGGCATTGGAGCCCACGTTGCCAAACCCCTGGATTATGACGCGGGTGTCTTCCTTCTTCATGCCGAGGTGCTTGATGGATTCGTCGGCGATGATCATCACGCCGCGTCCGGTGGCCTCGCGGCGTCCGCGCGATCCGCCCATATTCAGCGGCTTGCCCGTGACCACGGCCGTGACCGTCTGCCGCATGTGCATGGAGTAGGTGTCCATCATCCACGCCATAGTCTGTTCGTTGGTGTTCACGTCGGGAGCCGGAACGTCCTTCTCCGGCCCGATGAACTCAATCAGCTCCGAGGTGTAGCGGCGCGTCATGCGCTCCAGTTCGCCGCGCGACATGCTCTTGGGATCGCAATATGCCACCCTTGGCGCCGCCGAATGGGATGTTCACGACGGCGCACTTCCAGGTCATCCAACTGGCCAGTGCGCGCACTTCATCGAGCGTGACGTCGGGCGCGTAACGCACGCCGCCCTTGGCCGGGCCGCGGGCGATGGAATGCTGCACGCGATAGCCGGTGAAGACCTCGAGTTGCTGGTTGTCCATCATCACCGGAATGTGGACGATGATTTCGCGATTGGGCTGCTGCAGCACTCGCCACAAGCCTGGATCCAGCTTCAGTTTTTCGGCGGCAATGTTGAATCGCGCTGCTTGCGATTCCCAGGGATTTTTTTCTTGCTCGAGCGTGAGTGAAGTTTCCAGAGGTTCCCATAAAGACTCTCCAAAATGGCGGGGGCGCGCGGCCCAGGCGATTGTGTGCGCTCGCGAGACTCGCACTACCTTCGTCAGGCGGGCAAACCTTACGAGTATAAGCAGATGGCGGAACGTGAGCAAGCGAAACAAGCGGATTT
>CAWIPZ010000061.1:0-18931 GCA_963837915.1 uncultured Acidobacteriaceae bacterium | reverse complement strand
CATGGACCAGGTGGAGCGCCTGTGCGATTCGATTTGCCTCATCGACCACGGCCGCAGCGTGCTCGAGGGTGATCTCAAGAAGATCAAGGCCAGCTACGGCAAGAACACGGTGCAGATGCAATATGAGGGCGAGGCGCCCTTCGACCACAACGAGATGATTCAGTCGGTCAACGATTACGGCAACTATGTGGAGCTACGCCTAAAACCTGGCGCCGATGCGCAACAGTTGTTGCGCATGGCTTGTGGGCGCGCCCGCATCAGCCGTTTCGAACTGATGGAGCCTTCGCTGGAGGAAATCTTCATCGATGTGGTGGCGCAAAATGCATAACGCGTGGCTGATCATTCAGCGTGAATACCTGGAACGCATCCGCTCCAAAGCCTTCATCATCATGACGCTGCTCATGCCGGTGTTCATGGCCTCGACCATCCTGATACCGGCATTTCTCGGAAACATGAAGTCAGGCGGCACTCGCCAGATCGTCCTCGTCGCCAACAACGTGGAGATCGCACAAGCGGTTAAGCAGGAACTGGACGAGCCGCTTACGAAGAGCGACCTGGCTCCTCAATCCAAGTCAGAGCCTGGCGCTTCCAAGATCAAGGCGCCGAGCTATGCGATAACCATCGACACCAATGTCACCGACGCTGAGCGCGACAAGCTACGCAACGAAGTTTCCGATGGCAAGATCGACGGCTTCGTCTGGCTGTCGGACAGCGATCTCGCCAATCGTAAGGTCGTCTACAGCGCCAAGGACGTCACCGACTTCGGGGAAAGCATCGAACTGAGCAACGCGGTCCATTCCGCCCTGGTGAAGCGCCAACTGGCACAAAAAGGCATGAGCGACGCGGAAGTCGAGACCGTGCTGAAGCCCATCGACTTCGATTCCGTCCGCATCGAGAAGGGCAAGGAAGGCGCCAGCGGCATTTCGGTTTTCCTGGTCGCGTTCACCATGGTGATGCTGCTATATGTGAACGTGCTGGTATATGGATTTGCGGTCATGCGCTCCATCATCGAGGAGAAGAGTTCGCGCATTCTCGAGGTGCTGCTGTCGTCAGTAACAGCGAAGCAGTTGCTGGCCGGAAAGATTATCGGCGTGGGCGCAGTCGGTCTGACACAGACCATAATCTGGCTGCTGGTTGCTTTGGCTTTTTCCCTACCCGGAATCGCGGGACAGCGCTCCATGCTGTCCAACGTTCACATACCTATGGTCGGCGTCGTCGCCTTCGGAGTGTTCTTTATCCTCGGCTATTTTCTCTACTCGACGATGTACGCGGCGCTGGGGTCCATGGTGAATTCCGACCAGGAGGCGCAACAGGTACAGTGGCCGGCGATGCTGCCCATCATCTTCTCGATCGTGATGGCTACGACAGTGTTGCAGCATCCCAACTCGCAGCTCGCCTTCTGGACCTCCATGGTACCGTTCTTTGCTCCGATCCTGATGTTTGTGCGCATCATGGCGGAGACGCCGCCGATGTGGCAGATCCTTCTCTGCATCGCGATTATGCTGCTTACGACGTGGGGACTGTTAGGGCTGTCGTCGCGGATTTATCGCGTCGGCATTTTGATGTATGGCAAGCGTCCGACGCTGCCGGAGCTGCGGAAGTGGCTGCGGTATGCGGGGTGAAGTTAGTGGATAGTGGATAGTTAAAGGCGCCTGGTTTTTGAGCGAGGCTATAGTTCGGTGGGGCAAGCAAACGCCCCGCGGGATCTACGCAGCAGAGGAAGTCAGCGGCCCCCTTCTCCCAAACCCGGCGGATATTGTCCCGAAATACCTCCCACTGGGGAGCCAACGCCAGGGTTAGGATTTCCCAGAAGCCCTCCTTCGCTTTTCGCCCAGGGCCCGTAGCTGAAGTGGATTTCTTTCGCCGTAGTCCATGCGCACAGCAAAAACCGCATCTGTTCTGAGCCTTTGGCGAGTTGAGTTGCATAGGCCAAGGCAGGCTTTTTGCTCGAAGTGAAAGTGCCGTTGGAATATCCCTTAGGTACAACGACATTATAGTCAACGCCCTCTGCGTACTTCCCGTTAGATGTCGGCACGACTAGCGGCAGCGCAGATGAGCCCGCGAACTTGATCTTTCCGTTGTCCGACCAGGCGGCCACCAAACCGAGAATCGCGTCCACGGCGACAGCCGGCGTCCCCGGACTGACATTCACCGCCAACTCTGATGGGGGCAAATACGTATCGAAGCTTCCCAACGGAGGGACCAGCGGCGTCACGGGCGAGGGGTAGGGTTGCCATGGGTTGGGATATTCTGCCGTGTAAAGAAAGTTCGCGAACATCAAGTTGGTCAGTGAAAACAGACCTTCGTTCCCCTCGGGTACTTCCTGGTTTTGATCCGCCCGATACGCCACGATAACCGCCCATGTCGGATAAAACGGACCGAAGTTAAGTTGCTGGTTCGGATTGGCTGGGGGAAGCGGGACTGTCGGCCCACCAGAGGCGTCCACCGACGTCATCGCGGGTGCGTGATGCGAGTAAGGGCCCATTGCCGACAGCGGATAATTTTCCAGGAATGCTCCGTTAAGTCGGACGCTCCCCCAGATGTACTCGGCGAAGTCGGGACGCGCATCATGCCAGGCGACATGAAGGTTCCCGCAATAGAAGGCGATGGCCGGTGACGAATCGGTTGAAGATCCGGGCACCTCCTCGGGGTTGGACCACCCAGCGCCGGTGAACATTGACACTTTCACCTTTCCCGTGTGGACGTCGGTCCAGGCGATCGCAAGCGAGTTTAGGTCGGAGGCCAGCGCGGGACGAAACGCGTTCTAGCTCCGTTGAACTGTGCGCCGACGTAGGGCCAGCTCAGGGAGCTGAGTTCCTTCCAAGAATTGGGTAGGTCGCTCTCAAAAGTCCCTGTCGCTAGGTAGGCCGCCGACCACTTTATTTCATCCGTGGTGTCATCCTTCCACGCGAAGACCAGCTTATTGTTCGCGCTGGCCATTGCCGGCCCTTCCGAAGTTGATGCCCGTGGAACAACACCGAAATTACTCATTGCTGCCTCCGCAAAACTGGCTATGCGTCGTGAACACAGCTATGCCCATGAACGGAGAGATCACGTCCAGCGCCTGTCCTAGATTTTTACGCAGACGTACTTGCACTCGCCGGTCTTGGTTGGAACGTAGTAGCAAAAATAACCCGGAACGCTATCGATATCAGGATCCGGGCAAGGGTGAAAACCGGCGCCAATTCCAATTCCGATTGGTATCGCTTTCTGACTGTGGCTCGTCGTCTTCACGCCATGTTTCTTGGCCAACGCGCGGAGTTCCGCCGCCCGCTTTTTCAACCTATCCTTCTCCGCCTTCTCGGAAGACTTTGCAATCGCAATCCATCTTCTTTGTAAGGCTTTAAGATCCGCCTGCCAGGCTGCAGCTTGGCGATCGCTCATTTTCATTGTGTCGTCCTCTCTATACTTACCGCGAGGTGTTGCCGGGCAACTCCTATCCGGGAAATCCCGACCGACTGGAAAATTCTCGGAACTTTCGCTTTAGCTCCCAATGAGGCCCACACTGTATACCCGCCAACGGATTCCTGGGCAGAATTATTTTCTCTGCCCGCCTCTGCCGGCCGGGCCTTGTGGCCGAATCAGTTAGCAGTCGACGTCAAACCGTGTGCGGAGGTATGACTTGAGGCCAAGGCTTTGACTTCTAACCACGGGTCACTGGTCGATAGCCGTTGATTTAGACTCGTTCCGTGCCCCTCGAATCCACCGCTGGCGCGGACGAGTCCCACTCCGGCGAACGCCCATTCACGCTGTGGCAGCGTCTGCAATTCGCGCTCGTCGCGTGGACTGCATCGACATTCATTTCGCTAGTTGGCCGAACTCTGCGCATTGAGTTCTCCTGGGAAGAAGGCTCCATTGGCAGCATGGACAACGTTTACCCGGGCATTTATCCGTTCTGGCACCGCTGCGTTCTAGGAGCGACATGGATTTTCCGCGATAGGAATTTCGCCGTGCTTACTAGCAAAAGCAAGGACGGCGAATTCGTCGCGCGCGTCATCCGCCGCTTCGGCTACGTTCCGGTGCGAGGTTCGAGTTCGCGCGGAGGCCAACGCGGACTGCTGGAGTTAGATTCATTCGTGAAAGACGGCGGCGGCGCGGCGTTTACCATCGACGGCCCTCGCGGTCCACGCTTCATCGCGAAAAAAGGTCCGGTGCTGCTGGCGCGTACGACAGGCGTCCCCATCACTGCGTTTTACGTTGCGATGGAGAACCCGTGGGTCATCAACTCTTGGGACGCAATGATGATTCCCAAGCCGTTTTCCCGCGCCTATATTCGTGTGGCGCGCAAGATCTTCGTTCCGTCCGACGCTGACGATGCGCGACTCGACGCCGCACATGCCGAGATGCAGGCCGCGTTGGAACGCGTAACCGCCTACGCTGACTCGCGGTTTTCTTTAGCCCACGATTGACACCGCTCTCTCCCCGCCGATAGAGTCAAAGTTTCCCCGGGAGCAAACTTCCGCACTCGGTTGTTCTTTCCAGATCATCCACGATTAGTTCGCGCGTTCCGCTGCTGGAGCGGAACTGGGAAGCGGGTGTGAATCCCGCGCTGCCGCGCAACTGTAAGCGAGCTGTTTGGCTCGAGGCCACTGTGCAAACGGGAAGGCCTCCCGCCGTTGTCCGCGATCGACGCATCGCAACTCGCAAGTCAGGAGACCGGCGCGAACTTCTTTCCAACCCCTTTCGCGTGAGGAGGAGAGTTGAACCGTTTTCGCACCTTTCTTTTTTGTTTCCTGACCTGCGGCACGCTGTTCGCCGCCGACCTGAAACTCATCGTCCAAAGCCCTTCCGGCGACCGCGTCTCCGGCGTGCAGGTCACGCTTTTTCGCGCCGCTGACAACGCGGGCGTTGGAATTCTCACCACCATCGGCGATGGAACCGTCGCTTTCTCTAGTCTCGCGGACGGCGACTACAAAGCCGAAGTTCTGGCCCCCGGATTCGCCGCGCAAACCCTGCCGGTAACTGTTCCTCGGACCGAAGCACTGATCGTCGAACTGAAGTTGACGACGGTACCGCAAACCGTCGTGGTTTCAGCCACCGCGACGCCTAGCATCGTGAATCAGACCGCGGTTTCGCTCGACGCACTTACCAGCGACCAACTCACCCTGCTTAATCCGCCGGTTGCTGCCGAGGCGCTGAGCTATATTCCCGGAGCGATCGTCAATACCGCCGGCCGCATCGGCGGACAGGCCAGCCTCTTCATTCGTGGCGGCGACTCGGATTACAACAAGGTCATCATCGACGGAGTGCCCGTCAACGATCCCGGTGGCTTTTATGATTTCGGCGTCACGCCGATGAACAGCATCGAGCGAATGGAAGTCGTGCGCGGTCCAGAAAGCACCATCTACGGCACCGATGCCATGACTAGCGTGGTGCAGATGTGGACCACGACTGGAACAACATTGAAACCGGAGTTTGAGTTCGGTGCCGATGGCGGGACTTTTTCGACTGCGAACGGCTACTTCTCGGTCGCCGGCTCCGCGAAGATTTACGACTACAACTTCTTCGTCAATCAGTTCGACACCCAGGGACAGGGCATCAACGACGCTTACTCGAACTCGCTGCAAGGCGGCAACATTGGCATTCGCTTTTCGCCGCGCGTGGCGTTTCGCTTTCGTCTCCGCCACTCCAACAACTGGACGGGCGTGCAATCCAACTGGTGGTTCAACGGCAATCCAGTGCTGCCGCCCAACTCCAACCAGGTCGCGCACCAGAACAACTTTCTCGCCAGCGCCTCGCTGTCCGTCAGCGGCCCTGGGGCCTGGCAGCATACCTTCAGCGGCTACGAATACAACCACCTGCAAGCGAATTCGCAGCAATACGTCGATCCCGGTCGCGAATTCCTCGACAGCCCGTTCTCCAATCTGAGCAAGTACAACCGCGCCGGCTTCGAATACCTCGGGCAATGGACTCCCCGTCCCTGGGCGCAAACCAGCGTGGGCTATACCTTCGAGGACGAGAATGGACATATCACTTCGAATTACGCACCGGACACAGAATTCGCCTCCTACAGCAACACCAGCGGCGTGCGGTTCAACAATTACCTTTTCGCCCAGGAACTTCTGACATGGAAGCGCCTCGCCGTGCTGGCAGGAGTCGGCTACGTCAACAACTCCAGCTTCGGCAACAAAGTCGTGCCGCGCGCTTCGGCATCGTATCTTCTCTTTCGCGGCAACGAGGCATTCAGCGGAACCCGCCTGCGCGCTGGCTATTCCGAAGGCATTAAGGAACCCAGCTTTCTGCAGTCCTTCGGCATCTCGGGTACGTATCCCACTCTCCCGAATCCCAACCTGCAACCAGAGCAGAACCGCTCTTGGGAAGCCGGCTTCGAGCAAGGCTTCTGGGGCAACAAACTCAACTTCAGTGCGCTGTACTACAGCAACCAGTTTCACGACCAGATCGAGTACTACACCAACCCAGTCGATTTCACCGCCCAATACGTCAACTTGAACAAGTCGATGTCGCACGGGGCCGAAGTCGAACTGCGCGGCCAAATCAACAGCCACTTCTCCTTCACCGGCGCCTACACCTACACCTCGACGCGCATCCAGGAAGCCCCGCCGTGCGAGCAGCCCTACTGTGATCCTCTGATTTACGGCGTAGGTGCACCGTTGCTCCGTCGGCCGAAACAAGCCGGGACCGTTCTGCTCACCTACACTCGTCCACGCTTCGGCGCTACCGTCGGCACAGTCGCAGTCGGCCGCCGTCCCGACTCCGATTTCCTCTTCGGATACATCCCTCCCATCTACCACGCCGACGGCTATGCCCGCGTCGACCTCGGTGGCTGGTACAACATCACACGTCACATCACCGGGTACGCGAATGTCGGTAATGCGCTCAACGACCACTACAACGAGGTGCTCGGCTATCCCGCGCTGAAGGCCAACTTCCGCGCTGGACTGCGCTTCCGCCTGGGAGGCGAATAACTCCACTGGTTGCCTAGCGATCGCGGGTGGGGTAAGCGGCGTAGGTGAACTATCGCCCCCGCCTACAGTTCTAACCCGATGTCGCAAACGCCCGCGAAATTGCTACTGTCTGTGAGGACGGAGAGGCTGCAACCATTCGCGTGCTCTCGCAGGCGAATCGAAAAAGGAGACTGCCATGCTTTGGACGATATTTGTGATCCTTCTGGTGCTTTGGTTGTTGGGGGTCGTGACCTCCTACACTCTGGGAGGATTCATTCACATTCTGCTGGTATTGGCTGTCGTCGTACTCATCTTCAACCTGATCAGTGGACGCCGGACGGTTGTGTAAGCGCTGTCCACAAACCGATGTCGCGGGACTCTAGGCCCGCATGGGAGGCAATGTATGAATATTAAAAAGGTCTTGAAGGTCGCTTTGGGTACTGGTCTTTTCCTGCTTGACCAGCCTGACGAAGCCAAGAAAAACGTACGTGACAAAATCAGCGAGCAGGTTGACGATCTTCGCGAACGGGCGCAAGACACCTATCAGGTTGCCGCCGATCGCATGGGGCGAGCCGCTGATGTCCTCCGCGGAGAAGATGACCACAGGTCTCTGTGGAATGCGCTGCGACTTATCGCCGGAATCGGAATCGGTATAGGTGTCGGGCTGCTTATGGCCCCTGCGAACGGCGAGGAGACTCGCAACAAACTCGCAGAAAAGGCGCAGGAATTTGGTGACAACGTCCGCCAGCGCTTCGCCACGGCTGATTTGCGGCCCACCGGCACGGGCGACTAGTCGCCGGCCGACGCTCGGCTGCAAGATCGCGAGCCGCCGGAAGAACCGCCCCTCGTCATGGATCGAAGGGTCATGCCTCACTTTCGCGCCGCCAAGGCCCCGGGGCAAATGCTGGCCCACGATGACGAAGGCGAAAGGAAAAACACAATGAGTACTCATCCCTCACGATTTCTCTGGATCGCGCTGGTGATACTGGCGCTCAGCGCCGTGTCCTCTGCGCAGATTGGCGTCGGCATCTCGGTTTCATTCGGACCGCCGCCGCTGCCCATATACGCGCAACCGCTGTGTCCCGGTGCGGGATACATCTGGACGCCCGGCTACTGGGCCTACGACCCTGACTTCGGTGACTACTATTGGGTGCCTGGAACATGGGTGGTGGCTCCGGAAGTCGGGTTCCTCTGGACTCCCGGTTGGTGGGGCTGGGGAGGCAGCGGATTTCTATTTCACGCGGGCTATTGGGGCCCAGTGGTGGGTTTCTATGGCGGCATTAACTACGGCTATGGATACTTCGGCCACGGCTACGAAGGAGGACGTTGGGACCACGGCCAGTTTTATTACAACCGTTCGGTCAACAACGTGAACATCACCAATATTCATAACGTTTACAACACCACCGTCGTTAACAACTCGAATCACGTCAGCTATAACGGCGGCAAGGGTGGAATCAACGCTCGTCCGACCACCCAGGAAGAGGCCGCGGCGCGAGAGAGGCACGTTCCTCCTGTGGCCGCTCAGAACCAGCAAGTAGAGGCGGCACGCTCCAACACGCAGTTGCGTGCTTCGGTGAACCACGGCAAGCCGCCCATAGCTGCGACTCCCAGGGCCGGAGCGTTTGAAGGTAGTGGAGTAGTGGCCGCGAAACAGGCTGGAGGCAAGTACACACCTCCGCCCAACCGCGCTGCGGCCGAAGCCAAACCCAACAACAGTGCAGCTGCGCGTCCTGAGAGCAATCCCGTGCCGAGACCTCCGCAAAATAACGCGCAGACGACGCACGCACAGAACAACGCTCCTCGCCCTCCCACGGCCGTTCATCCCAACGATCTGCCGGCGATAAAGAACACTCCCGTGCCCGATACGGGGAATGCTGAATTGAACCAGAAATATCAGCAGCAGCAGGACCAGCTCCGGGCCCAGCAGCAACAGGAACGGCAGAAGCTGCAACAGCAGCAGGACCAAGAGCACCAGCAACTGGCGCAACAAAAGGCGAACCAGCAGAAACAGCAACAGCTGGAGCAGCAGCACGCGCAACAGACGCAGAGGATGTATCAGCAGCACCAGCAACAGCAGCAGCAACTGGCCCGGCAGCAGCATCAGGAGGTGCAGGCCCACCAGCAGCCGCACGCCAGCGAGCCTAAGCCGAAACAATAGCCCTGGGGTCTGACCGATGCGCTCGAGCCGATGTGCCGCCTATGCGGTTCAACGGTTCGAGCGCTTTAGCGTTGCAGGTATTGGGATCGAGTGCGTCAGCAGCGCATGAGCGTTGGCTACTAGCCACCGGCCACTAGCCATTAGCCACTGCTTTTAGTCGTCGCTTCGCGCTGCGCCAACGTGGTTCTGCGAAAGATATTTCTGCCGGATCTCGCGCAGCTTGCTGACGTGGGTGTCGCTCAGTGGCTTCTGCTTGCCGAGCATATGTGTCAC
Organism: uncultured Acidobacteriaceae bacterium; assembly: GCA_963837915.1. Classification (GTDB taxonomy): domain Bacteria; phylum Acidobacteriota; class Terriglobia; order Terriglobales; family Acidobacteriaceae; genus DASRAA01. The sequence continues at coordinate 9,592 of CAWIPZ010000061.1, read as the reverse complement.
CAGTGCGATCTTGGCGTAGTGCTCCACTGTTTCCATGTTCATGTACGCGGTCAGCAGGTCTTCGCCGTAAGTCACGACGCCGTGGTTGGCCATCAGAATGGCGTCATGACCACCGACCAGGGGGGCCAGCCCTTCGGCCAGTTCCGGCGTGCCCGGCGTTTCATAGTTCGCCAGCGGCACGGTGCCCAGGGTGATCACGATCTCCGAACACAGTGCGCTGTCCAGCGGCATGCCCGCCGCCGCAAATCCAGTCGCCGTCGGAGGATGTGCATGCACAACTGCATTCACATCCGGCCGGTTCCGGTAGATGAACAGGTGCATGGCAATTTCGCTGGAAACCCCACGCCGTCCGCTGACCTTCTGTCCCAGCGGATCTACGATGACCAGGTCGTCCACGGTCATCATTCCCTTGCTCATCAGCGTCGGCGTGCACAAGACCATGCCGTCGCCCAGGCGCACCGAAAGGTTGCCATCCGTCGCGGCCACCAAGCCGGTCTGGTGCAATAGTTTCCCGTACTGGACGATCTCGTCCTTGTACTCTTGAACGGTCTTCATACGCTTGGAATACTGGTGCCGAAACCCAGTGGTTCTATCGTAACCCAGTTTTGGAATTCCGCGAAGGCAGGTCGCCCTGTTTTCGCGATTTTCACTAGGGCATAATCGCTATGTGCTCGTCTCCGAGTTTGACTACTACCTTCCCCACGATCTGATCGCTACGCAGCCCCTGGCCGACCGCGCTGCCGCTCGCATGTTGCATTTCGAACGCGTCGGCGTCCTACTGCGCGACACCACCTTTCGGGATTTCCCCGATCTGCTCCGCCCTGACGATTTACTTGTTGTTAACAACACGCGCGTCCTGCCCGCCCGCCTCTTCGGACACCGCAGCGGTTCGCGCGCCCAGCAGATTTCCGCGTCCAATCCCGCCGCCGCGCAATTCCTCCACGGAAAAGTCGAAGTGCTACTCACCCGCCAGCTCTCGATCGAACCCATCGTCTGGGAGGCACTCGTCCATCCTGGCCGCAAGCTCGGCATTGGCGAACGCGTCTTCTTTGGCGGCGATGCCGCCGAGCAGTCGCACGGCCTCGCTGCCGAAATCGTCGCCCGCGGCGACTTTGGCGAGCGCCATCTTCGCTTCGACTTCGTCCCCGATTTTTTCGCCGCACTCGAGCGCATCGGCCACGTCCCGCTGCCTCCCTACATCGATCGCCCCGATACGCCGCTCGACCGCGAGCAGTACCAAACCATTTACGCCCGTCCGCTGGGCTCGGTCGCCGCTCCGACCGCCGGACTTCACTTCACCCCCGAGATTCTCGAACGCATCCGTGCCCGCGGCATCGGTACTGCCGAGATTACGCTTCACGTCGGACTCGGCACTTTCCAGCCCATCCGCGTCGAAGTGGTCGAGGAACACAAGATCCATCGCGAGTGGTATTCCATCTCGCCCGACGCAGCGGAAAAAATCCAGCGCGCCCGTGACGCCCGCCGCCGCATCGTTGCCGTCGGCACTACCACTGTCCGCACGTTGGAGTTCGCCGCCCGCCACTCGCCAGACGGCCGCATCGTGCCGCAATCCGGCGAAGCCGACATTTTTATTTATCCCGGATTCGACTTCCGCGTCACCGGCGCCCTGCTCACGAACTTCCATCTGCCCAAGTCCACGCTGATCATGCTGGTCTCCGCGTTTGCCGGCCGCGAGCGCACTCTCGCCGCCTACGCCCACGCTGTCCGCGAGCGCTACCGGTTCTACTCCTACGGCGATTGCATGTTCATTGAATGAAATCCGATCCGCTCTTTCCGCATAATCCGCAGTCGCCCTTGTCTTTATGCCTGAGAATTATCCGTGGCATCCGTGTTAATCCGTGGTCGGTTTTGTTTTTCTGGGCCCACACCTTGTTAAAATCGCACCTTGCCTCCCAAGAAAAAAATCCGCGCCCACCGCTGCCGCTCCTAAGCCCGCTGCCCTACCCGACGAACCGAAAGATTCCAAGGGCCGCATCTTCCTCATCGACTCAATGTGGTTTATCTTCCGCGCCTATCACGCTATGGCGCGGCCCATGTCGACCAAGACCGGCATTCCGACCAGCGCGACATTCATCTTCGTCAACATGCTGCGCAAGTTACGCGCCGACTTCGACCCACGCTACTTGGCTGCGGTCTTCGACGTAGCAGCACCAATCTTCCGCGACGAGCAAGCCGCGGCCATGCCGAGCCATCGCAAGTTCGACGCCAAGACCCAAACCTACGTCGATATTGAGTACAAGGGTTACAAGGCTGATCGTCCCGCGATGGAGGCTGACCTGGCGCAGCAGATCCCTTACATTCGCCGCGCCCTTGAGGCCTATCGCATTCCCATCCTCGAAGCCCCCGGTTTTGAAGCCGACGACGTCATCGGCACGCTCGCCCGCAAGGCTGCCGATCAGGGCTACTCCGTCTTTATCGTCTCCAGCGATAAGGACATGATGCAGTTGGTCAACGATCGAATCTGGACCTTGAACCCGTTGAAGGAAAACCTCATTTCCGATCCCGCCAAGGTGCAGGAGATCCTGGTGTGCCGCCCGAGCGCGTCATCGATGTGATGGCCCTGCGCGGCGACAGTATTGACGACGTTCCCGGCGCTCCCGGAATCGGCGACAAAGGATCGGTCGAGTTGATCCAGCGTTTCGGTAGCGTCGAAGCCGCCATTGGGCGCGCCGCCGAGATCGAGCGGAAGACCTATCGCGAGTCGCTGCAGAATAACCGCGACATGGTTCTGCTCAGCAAAGAACTGGTCACCATCAAGACCGACGTGGACGTCGAGTTCGATCCTTCGAAGATGGAAGCCCAGCCGCCTGATCCCGACGCAGCGCGCGCTCTGTTCACTGAACTCGAGTTCAACACGCTGGTGCAGGACTTCCTCACCGAAAGCGTCGAGCTTGGTGAAACCGATTATCGCGAAGCAACCGCCACCAAGGATGTCGAAGCGCTCGTCAGGGAAGTCCGTAAGGACCCCGCCTCCATTCTCGCCATCGCATTGGAAAGCGGCGGCGAGCTCGTCACCGAAGTTGCCGAGGAAGAAGCCGAACAAGAAGCGGACAAGCAATTGTCGCTGACCGCGGCCGTCGAAACCGTCGCGACTCCGCAGCAGCTTCGCCTCGCCATCTCCGCCAAGCAGGGCTCTGCGCTTTCTCTTCACTCTCGATGACTCCGCAGCCGCTCAGACACTAAAGCAAGCGCTCTCCGATCCTTCGCTACCCAAAGCCATTCACGACTCCAAGGCCGCGACGCATGTCCTCAGCCAGCGCGGCATTGCGCTCGCCGGCGTTGAGGATAATCCTGTCTCTACGCCTACCTGCTCGATCCAACTTACACGCGGTACTCGCTTGACGACCTTGCCTTCCGCTTCTTCAACTTGAAGACGAGTTCAGCCGAAGGCGAGGCCGCCGACCTCACCTTGCGGCTCGCCTCCAAACTCCGCGACGACGTCGCCGCCGGCAAGCTAAAGAACGTCTACGACGACATCGACCTTCCCATGTCGCCCGTGCTGGCCCGCATGGAAGACGCTGGCATCCGAATCGACACCGAAGTCCTCGCCGAAATGTCGCAGCGCCTCGAACGCGACGCCAATCAGAAGGCCCGCGACATCTGGCAGAAATGCGGCACCGAGTTCAACATCAACTCGCCCAAACAGCTCGGCGACGTGCTCTTCAACCAACTCAACCTCCCCAAGCCCATGAAGTACGGCAAGGGCAAAACCATTTCCACCGCGGTCGATGTGCTAGAAGGCCTCGCCGCCGAGCACGAAGTCCCGCGCCTCGTCCTCGACTACCGCCGTTTCCAAGCTGAAATCGACTTATGTTGACGCGCTGCCCGCGCTGCTCAATCCGCGCACCCGCCGCCTTCATACCACTTTCAATATAGCCAGCTCGGCCACCGGAACAGCCTCTCGTTCATCAATCCCAACCTGCAAAACATCCCCATCCGTACTGAGCTGGGCCGCGAGATTCGCGCCGCCTTCATCACCCGAACCCGGCGACCTCCCTCCGCCGCCGACTACTCGCAGATCAAGGACTGCGTCTGCTCGCCCACTTCTCTGCCGACCCGCTGCTGGTCGAGGCCTACCGCCGCGGCGACGACATACATTCCTTCACCGCCTCGCAGGTCTTCGGCGTGCCCGCCGGCGAAGTCGACGGCCAGCATCGCCGCCGCGCCAAGGCCGTGAACTTCGGCATCGTCTATGGACTCTCGGCGTTCGGGCTTTCGCAGCAAATCGGCATCGACCAGAAAGAGGCTAAGCGCTTCATCGACGCTTACTTCGAAAAGTACGCGGGCGTGCGCCAGTTCATCGACCGCACCCTCGAGCGAGCACACACCGAAATTGAAAAAGTGAACGCTGTTCGGGCGCATCCGCCCGCTGCCCGACCTGCTCAGCAAAAACTGGAACCTGCCCGCCTGCGCCGAGCGCACCGCCGTCAACACTCCGCTGCAGGGCACCGCGGCCGACCTTATCAAGCTCGCCATGATTCGCGCTGAGCACCGAACTCCCGCAGCGCCAACTGGATGTCGCCCATGCTGCTCCAGGTCGACGGCGAGCCAGTCTTGGAAGTCCCCGAGTCAGATTTCGACGTGATGAAACCCCTCGTCGCCCGGCAGATGGAAGATGTCTACAAGCTGAATATACCTGTGAAGTCGGCTTTCGTTTCCGTCCCTTTCAGGGTTGATTTGGAGTAGTGGTTTAGTTAAGGACTTGGGCGCCCCGGCCTTTCCCCTGTTTTGGGAAAGGGTGGGACTCGTGAACTCTCTCCCATTGTCATCTTGAGCGAAGGCGCAGGCATGGCGGACCAGCCCATCCGTACGTTGGTCTGCTCCGGACAGGTGCGCGGCGAAGCGTAGTATCAACTCTGGGGTGAGACATCTTGGGAAGATCGGCCGTTCCGAAGGTTTTTGCAGAAGTCCTCGCCGGCCAATCAAAGCTCTTCAAGGAACGCCACGCAGCCCCCGTCGAAATGATCGCGAGCTTCGCGAAAACAAAGTGACGGAAGAAGCCAAAAACCTCCGCGAATTTGGGGGCGGTTAGTCCACCCGGTATCTCCGGACATGCCTTGATCCCACCGTGGCGGGGGTTCGCGTCCTTCTGTCGGACACTAAAACTTGAGGGAACGAGTTTGACAAAGATAGAGACGGCGCGGCCATCCCCTATCAACGTGTTCATCCGTGGTTGCTTTTGAATCTTCACCTCGCCTGCTATTCTCTTCGTTCTACTCCGAGGTCTTCGACATGAGACTGTTCGCCATTGCATCCCTTGTGTGCGCCTTCGCATTCACTCTCTCCGCTCAAAACAGTAAAAGCCTCGACGCCCGCCGCGCCCAGTTGCGCGACGCCCTTCAGTCCGAGTGGGAATACACGCTCCGCACCTATCCGGAGTTTGCGACCTACGTCGGAGACACTCGCTACAACGACCGCCTCGGCGACTACTCGCCCGACGAGGTCGCCAAGCAGGTGGAGCACGCCAAACAGCAGCTAAAAATCTTCGAGGCCATCGATACCACGGGCTTCCCTGACAACGAAGCGCTCAACCAGCAACTCATGGTGCGCGACCTCAAACAGTCCATTGACGGCGCAAAGTTCCATGACTGGGAAATGCCGGTTGAGCAGTTCGGTGGCGTCCACCTGGGCCTTGCCTCCATACCCACGCAGATGCCCTTCACCAATGCGAAAGACTACGAGAACTACATCGCGCGCTTGCACCAGATTCCGCGCGTGCTCGACCAGGTGACCGCCAACATGAAGCTCGGCTTGCACGACCACCTGATGCCGCCCAAATTTCTGCTGGAGAAAGTCACTGTCCAGGCGCAGGAGATCGCCAACGCGAGCGGCGACAAGAGCCCCTTTGCACAACCCGTGCTGAAGTTTCCCGCCGAGATTTCTTCCGCCGATCAGCAGCGCTTGCGCGACGCGGTGATGAAAGCCATCCAGATCGAAGTCAATCCCGCCTACGCGAAGTTCGCCGCCTTTGTGAAGACCGACTACGCGCCCAACGGCCGCACCGAGATGGGCGTCTGGTCACTACCCGACGGCGATGCCCGTTATCAATTCGCCGTCAAACAGATGACCACAACCGATCTGACGCCCGAACAGATTCATCAGATGGGCCTCAAGCAGGTGGCTGACATCGACGCCCAGATGCTGGTCATCGGTAAGCAGCAGGGCTTCTCCGACCTGAAGAGCTTCAACGACCACATTCGCCAGGACCCCAAGTTGCACGGCACTTCAGGCCAGCAGATTCTCGACCTCTATCAGCACTACACCGACCAGATGTACACCAAGTTGCCGCAACTGTTCGGCCGTCTTCCCAAGAACAAGCTCAACGTGGTTCCGATGGAGTCCTACCGCGCGCCAAGTTCGGTTCCCGCCGACTACTCTCCCGGATCGGGGAACGGTTCGCGTCCCGGCCGGATCAACGTCAACGAATACGATCCTCAACATCGCCTGCTGCTGAACGCTGAAGCCATCGCCTATCACGAAGGAGTTCCCGGGCATCATCTCCAGTTCTCCATCGCGCAGGAGCTGACCGACATTCCGCCCTTCCGCAAGTTCGGAGGCTACAACGCCTACTCCGAAGGCTGGGCGTTTTACTCCGAGCGCTTAGGCAAAGATGTCGGTTTCTATCAGGACCCATACAGCGAATACGGCCGTCTCGAGAACGAGATGTGGCGCTCCATTCGCCTCGTGGTCGATACCGGCGTGCATTACAAGCATTGGACGCGCGAGCAAATGGTGGATTTCTTCCGTGAGCACACCGCCATGGACGAGCCCAACATCCAGACTGAAGTCGATCGTTACATCGCGTGGCCCGGCCAAGCGCTCGCCTACAAACTCGGCCAGATGGAAATCCTCGCGCTCCGCGACCAGGCCAAGCAGACGCTCGGCGCGAAGTACGACATCCGCTCGTTCCACGATGAAGTGCTCGATGCCGGTCCGTTGCCTCTGGACGTGCTGCACACGCGTGTCACTAAGTGGATCGCCGATCAGAAGCAGCACTAGCAAATAGAGAAAGGCTCTTGATGCCGGAGTTCACTACCCTCATCAGCGGATTGTCGTTTACTGAATCCCCGCGCTGGCGCGACGGACGCCTCTACGTCTCCGACTTCTACACCCACCGCGTGCTCGCTATCGCGATGGACGGCACAGCCGAAACCATCGCTCATGTGCCCCAGCAACCTTCAGGTCTCGGCTTTCTGCCCGATGGCCGCATGCTGATCGTCTCCATGCGCGACCGCAAGGTCCTTCGCCGAGAGTTCGACGGTTCGCTCGTCGAGCATGCCGATCTGTCACGACTAGCGCCGTGGCACTGCAACGACATGCTGGTCGATCACGACGGCCGCGCCTGGGTTGGCAACTTTGGATTCGATCTCATGAGCGGAGCTCCGCCGCGCAGCACCGTGCTCATCGGCATCGAACCCGACGGCACTGCCCAAGTAGTTGCCGATGATCTCGGGTTCCCTAACGGCATGGTGCTCACGCCCGACGGACGCACGCTTATCGCCGCCGAATCGATGATGAACCGCCTCACCGCCTTCACCGTCACCGCAGGGTCATTGAGCGAGCGTCGAACTTGGGCCGTGTTTGGCGATCCTCCTACTTCGACGAACGTCAGCGAGGCGCTTGGGCAACTTGCTGTTGCGTCCGACGGGATCTGCCTCGACGCAGAAGGCGCAATATGGATCGCCGACGCAACTCACGGCCGTCTGGTTCGCGTCGCTGAAGGCGGCCGCATCCTGGAGGAGCGCAAAACCAATGGCATGGGAGTGTTCGCCTGCATGTTAGGAGGCGACGATGGACGCACGCTATTCGCCTGTGTCGCGCCCACGTTCCACGAAGCCGAGGCAAAGGCGAACCATCAGGCAGCGATCTGGATGACCAAGGTCGAAGTACCTCACGCCGGACTGCCTTAACGCCGAGGAGCCTGGACTCACGCCCAATCGCCGCTTGCAACGCGCTGGCGATCGTAGGAACATATATGGTCATGGCCTCTTCGGATTCGGCCTCGACCATCAGCGCGAGCCAATTTTTCTGTGCCTTAAATCGTGTAGCGCACGACTACGCGGCCGTTGCCATCGAGTTCACGTTCCCGCCACCACGTATAGACTCCATGACTGAGGGCAACTGCTTCATGGGCAAACACTCGCGCACCTTCACGTTCTCGATGCGTTTCGGAAAGACCTTCCATATCGCCGACTAACTGAGCGAGCGACAGGCCGGCGCGAACCATCACTTCCATCACGCGCAGCGAAGTGAGAATGCCGTCCCCGGTCGTCGTGTCCATGTCGCGAAACAGGATGTCTCCCCAACTCTCGCCGCCCAGCGTGGCGCCGGTCTTGATCATCTCTTCCAGCACGTACTTATCGCCAGACAGCGGCGCGCAGCATGCGGATACCGCTGCGCTTTTCAGCGCCGCTTCCAGCCCCATGTTTGACATGGTGGTCGCCACCACGGTGTCGTTGTGCAGCAGCACGTGCGCCTGCATGTCGCGCGCCGCCATCAGCAGCACGCCGTCCCCATTCGCTAACCCGCTGCCCCCGGCGTCGGAGCCCTTCGCGAAGTCCGCGTCACCGTCAAACGTGATACCCAGGTCGTACTTGCCGTTCGATTTCGCGACCTCTGCAGCGACGTGCCCGGGATACAGCGCTCCCACAACCGGCGTTGATGTTGCGCCCGTAAGATCGACATCCAGAAAATCGGCGTTGAGGATGCGCAATCCTTGAAGACCATGGGCGCAATACTACTGGCCGCGCCGTTTGCGCAATCCACCAGCACGCGCAGCTTGCCGAACTTCCCGGCCCTACCAGCAATGCCAGCCATTCAGCATATAGGGCGCGCAATTTCGCGTCAGGCCAGCAACATGCTGGCTAACCGGAATGGTCTGCCTGTGCGGAGCCCGCTGCCAACTGCTCGATATGAGAAAAGATGTCAGCCTCGATGGCGTGTTCCAACTGGTCTGACAGCTTGTATCCATCCGCGCCGAACACCTTAATGCCGTTGTCTTCCCACCGATTATGCGACGCCGAATCACGATGCCCGCGGACAATCCGTTCTCACGTGTGAGATACGCCACGCCCAGCATAGTGATAACGCCTGCGCACTCACGATGACTTTGCGTCCGTGACGCTTCCAGACCGTCGCCAGCGCCTGGCTTATTAATGCCCGGCGCTCGCATCACTTTTATAATGCCAAATCACCACGCGCGCATTTGTCTCCCGCTCCGCCAACCGCTGGCCCAGTGCGCGTCCGATTGCGTACACGGTCGAGCGATCCAGCGGATATTGCGCCCGCCACGCCACGAATTGCATTTATCCCGAAAAGTTCTCGTTTGAAGTTTTTCTGCGACGTCGCGCTCAAGGCCGGCCAGCTCCTGTGGATGATCTGCCGGTCGTGACCGTCACGTGAATCGGCGCCGGATGCTGCACACGCACCAGTGGATCAGGCACCGTCATCTGTGCGTTGTGAACGTCGCTTTCCCCACCACACCGGTCGCGTCCACCGGATCAGTGATGGCCGCGTCAATCGAGTTCACGCGGTTCTCCGGCCCCGTAATCGTGATCGTGGCCCGGGTCTG
>CAWIPZ010000060.1:0-45247 GCA_963837915.1 uncultured Acidobacteriaceae bacterium | reverse complement strand
TTGCCGCCTTCGCCTTGCCACAAGTCACCCGCGGAAGGCCTTCTGGATCAGCGTGAAACGCGCCGCACCAATCAATCCTGAATCATCGTTGAGGACGATCTTGACTGGCACCGACTCCAGAAGAGACTGCATGCGGCCTTTATCCAGAAACGACTGCATGAAGGCAAGACCTTTATTTGTCGACAATCTTTCCTGCGATTCCAGCAACAAGACTCCTCCTGTTCTAGTCATTTTGAGGGCGCAATTTCCCGCTTCCGATCCGAAGACGCTGACGGAATCGGAATCGCCCGATCGCAGATTTGAGCCTGCTTGCTCAAGGCCAGATGCGAGATGAGCGCGGGCGCGTCGGCCGCAGCGTCTAATTGCTCCTTCAGCCAGGCGGGCTCTTCTTCTTTGCCGGTGTCTCGTAAGAATTCGTAGATGTTCTTCACGCCAGGGCCCGACAGAATCCGCTCGTAGCTACGTGCTGATTACCGTACTTGTGCATAAGGTATCGCAGCAAATCAATTTCGACGTCATTCTTGGGTGCGAATTCAGTGTGTCCTCCCTCGCACGCGAATGGATGGTGCCGAAATCCGTCCCAGTAAAGGCCAGCTTCGCCGAGGCCGGAACCGGCGGAGACGACCGCCATATTTCCTTCGGCGTCCGCTGATCCTTCGCTGATCGTCACGAAATCCTTTGAGTCCAGCGCATCAATTCCGTACGCGAGCGCTTCGAGGTCGTTGATCAGGCCTACTGAGCGCAGTCGCAGTTGCGAGGCAAGCTCGCGCGAATCAATGATCCAGGGGAGATTTGAGATCTTACTGCGTCCGTGTGTGACCGGCCCGGCGACTCCGAAGCAAGCGGATTGCGCCGGTATTCCCTCAGTCTTGATGAAGTCCGCAACGATTTCGGGCAAGCCGTTATGCTGCTTGCTGGGATAGATTTTCTCTACAACACAATTCAGGCGATTGCCTTCGGTCTCGAATGCGGCAAGTCTCGAGTTCGTGCCGCCAATATCTCCTGCAAGGATCATTCGATTCTCCTCCACTGCCGACCGTCGCGCTCCATAAGGTCGTCGGATTCTTTCGGTCCCGACGTACCTGCCGCGTAGTTGGGGAAGTTTCGCGCGGGCAGTGCCTTCCATACGTCAATGACAGGATCAAGAATTCGCCAGCCAGCTTCAACCATGTCAGCCCGCTGAAACAGCGTCGCGTCGCCGATCATACAGTCGTAGAGCAGGACTTCATACCCAGTGTAGGGGTCGGCCCCGAAATACTTGGAATATTCGAAGCTCATCTCAACTGAACCAAGTCGAAGCTGAGGGCCCGGAATCTTTGCGCCAAACCCGAGCTGCATGCCTTCATCGGGCTGAATCTGAATGACCAGGCGATTGTTCTGCAGCTTGTGTACATTGGTATGCCGAAACAGTTGGAAGGGCGCGCGCTTGAATTGGATGTTAATCTCCGTGTGCCGCTTCGCCAAGCGCTTGCCGGTCCGGAGATAGAACGGCACACCCGCCCATCGCCAGTTGTCGATGTTCAACTTCATCGCGACAAACGTCTCGGTCTTCGACTCGGGCGCGACACCTGGTTCAGAGCGATAGGCTTGCACCTTCTCGCCGAGCTCCGTACCTTCGCCGTATTGTCCGCGGATCGCCTGGTGCAGAACATCTTCCGAACTGAGTGGCTGGATTGCATTGAGAACTTTGGCCTGCTCATCGCGCACCGCGTCGGCACTGAATGACGCGGGAGGCTCCATCGCAGTGAGGCTGATGAGCTGCATCATGTGGTTTGGGACCATGTCGCGCAGAGTTCCGGCGTTATCGAAGTAGCCGCCTCTCAACTCCACACCCACCGTTTCTGCATTCGTGATGGCGACATGGTCGATGTATCTGCGGTTCCAAATCGGCTCGAAGATTCCGTTGCCGAAACGAAACACCATGATGTTTTGTACGGTTTCTTTGCCCAGGTAGTGATCAATTCGATAAATCTGTTTTTCAGAGAGCACGGCTTTGATGTTGTAGTTCAGGGCCAAAGCCGAGTCGAGGTCTTGTCCGAACGGCTTCTCGATGACCACTCTCCGCCAATGACCGTTTTCCTCTTTCGACAAACCTGATTGGCCCAATTGCTGCACAATTTCACTAAAAAATTTTGGCGCCGTGGCCATGTAGAACAAATAGTTCTGGTCGGTACCAAACTTCTGGTCGATCGCCTGCAACTCATCGGTAAGCTTCGAGAAGGTCGCGGCCGTCGCAAAATCTCCGCGCATGTAATGAAGGGAAGCTTCGAATCGTTCAAAGCCCTCGCTGCCGTGTTCTTCCATGGGGATGAAACGTGTGACCTTGGCGCGGAATTCCTCCTCGCTCATGTCGTCAATGGCCACGCCAATGACAGCGAACTGACGCGGTAACAGATGGGCCTTTTCCAGGTTGAAAAGGGCCGGTACAAGTTTACGCATCGTCAGGTCGCCCGTGGCTCCAAACACGACCATGGCGCACGGCCCAGCTGGTTTGCCGGCTTGTTCGAGTTCGTCATCGAGTTCGGTGACGGGAGACAAAGACATGAGCACCTCACGGGAGTGGGCGCTTACAGTAAAACGCGCCGCAAACTGATGTCAAGGTAGTGAGTATAAGATTTACCGGAACTTTAACGAGGCATGAATTCGAAGCGGCGTTGCCCGGAAGCGCGACGAACAGAAAGTTGACTCCGCCCTCTTCGACTCAGCCAAAGTAAACGATTTGCCGACTGCTGGTCCGTCCCCGGTTGGCATTGCGCAAGCGTTCAATTGTAGGTATTTTGGTGAGTCGAAACAATCGCAATTGGTTTTGTGCAGCGCCATAAGCGGCAGCGAATTCTTGCGCATCGCAGCGCCGTTTGAGTTGTCCGACCGCCTGATCATTACCGGGAGTTTGCAGATGCCATCCAAAACGGAGTCGCAGGGAACCAGCCATCAGATCAATCGCACTAGTTTGCAGCGACCAACCACCTGGCGGAGAGGAAAATTGGTTCCCGCGACGGTGACGTTTACCTTGTGCCTCAGTGTCCTTCTGTTTCTGGCGGGATGCGAAAAAAAGGAAGAGGCCCCAAAGGCCGGGCCACCCGAAGTGCTGGTTGCTGAAGTTGCACAGCAGAATGTCCCGATTTTTCAGGAGTGGGTGTCGCAACTTACCGGTCCGGTCAACGCCGACATTACACCCAAGGTACAGGGCTACCTGTTGAAACAGGATTACCAAAACGGCTATTTCGTGAAGAAAGGCCAGCTGTTGTTTGAGCTCGACCCTCGGCAATATCAGGCCGCGGTTGAGCACGCGCAGGCAGATGTCGATGTTGCCCTGGCGGGACTGTCCGAGGCCGATAACAACGTCGCGCGCGATACCCCTCTGGCGGCACAGAACGCCATCCCGCAGAAGCAGCTCGACACTGACATCTCGCAACAAGCCGCCCGCAAAGCACAGGTGGAAGCCGCTAAGGCGGCCCTCGATAACGCCAAGCTAAACCTCGCCTGGACGAAGGTCTATTCGCCGATCGACGGCATCGCTGGCAATTCCAACTCGCAGATCGGTGACCTGGTGGGAACCACGACCAAGATGGCGACGGTCTCGCAGGTCAATCCCATCTGGGCGAACTTCAACGTCAGCGAGAGCGCCTACCTGGCAAATGCGGCAAGAATTTCAAGCATAATTCGCAAAAAGAGAGCCAGTGATACGCCAGTGCAGTATATCCAGGCGAACGGGGAAGACTACCAGCATGCGGGCCAGGTCATCCAGGTGAATCGGCAAGTTACCACCGGTACGGGAACCATTCAGTTAACCGCCGAGTTTCCGAACCCAGACGGCATCCTGCGCCCGGGTGGCTTCGGAAGTGTCCGCATCCAGACTTCCGACAACAAGAATGCCCTGCTGGTTCCGCAGGCAGCAGTGATCGAAGTGCAATCGTTGTATCAGGTCATCGTGGTCTCGCCCGACAACAAAGCTACATTTCGCCCTGTGAAAGTGGGTGACCGGGTTGGGCCGAATTGGATCATCACGGATGGCTTGAAACCTGGCGAACGGGTCGTAGTTGAAGGCATCCTGAAAGTACAGCAGTTTGCGGCGGCAGCGCCGCAGTTAGTGAAAGAAGGAATTCCAGTTACCCCCAAACCGTACGTCGCTGCGGCGTCCGCGGCCGGGAGCAACTGACCATGTCGAAATTCTTTATCAACCGGCCAATCGTCGCCATCGTGATTGCGATCCTGATGGTCCTGGTCGGCGTGGTCTCGATTCTTAGCCTGCCTACAGCGCAGTTTCCCAACATCGCAGACCCCATGATTCAGGTGAAAGCCACTTATCCCGGTGCCGACGCCCAGACCATTGCGGAGTCAGTGGCAACGCCGATCGAGCAGCAGATGTCAGGCGTCAGCGGTATGAATTACATGTACTCGCTGAGCGCCAGCTCAGGCGGCGGAATGACGCTGTACGTGGATTTCCAGCTCGGGACGGACATCAATACCGATCAGATTCTGGCCCAGATGCGGCAGGGACAGGCCAATTCGCAACTGCCCTCCGAGGTGACGCAGCAAGGTGTGATTGTGCAACCGGGCACGACGGCACCGTTCATGCTGCTCGACCTGTACTCGCCAAACGGCACGTACGACAACATTTTCCTGGCGAACTACGCCACCATCAACTTGCAATACGCGCTGACCCGGTTGCCGGGCGTTGGACAGGTGCAGATATTCGGCGCCGGGCCTTACGCCATGCGCATCTGGGTGAATCCCGACAAGCTGGCCAACCTCGGGGTGACGGTCACCGACATCACGAACGCCGTCAAAGCTCAGAACAAGGTCAACCCCGCCGGCCAGATAGGCGGCGAACCGGTTCCCCAAGGACAACAGTTCACCTACAACGTGCGCGCTCCGGGACGACTGCCCACAGCAGCCGACTTCGACCAGATCGTAGTTCGAGCTAACCCTGACGGATCCATTCTGCGTCTGAAGGATGTCGCGCGAGTAGAAATGGGCTCGCAGTATTACTCGTATAACGCCCGATTGGGAAAAGCGCCTGAAGAAGGCAAGCCTGCCCAGCCCACCGGGCCGGCGGCGCTGATCGCAATTTACAACACACCCGGCAGTAACGCCCTCGCGTCACGGGCAGCCATCCTCAAGATGATGGAAGAGGCAAAAGGACGATTCCCTCAGGGATTGGACTACGACGTTGCACTGGATACCACTCTCGCAGTCAGCGAAGGCATCCACGAGATTTACAAGACTCTGGGAGAGGCCATAATCCTTGTCATCATTGTGGTCTTTATCTTCCTGCAGGGCTGGCGCGCCACGCTCATTCCTTTGCTCGCTGTCCCGGTGTCGCTGATTGGAACGTTTGTCGTCTTCCCGCTGCTCGGCTTCTCCATTAACACGTTGTCGCTCTTCGGACTCGTGCTGGCAATCGGACTGGTCGTGGACGATGCCATTGTGGTGGTTGAGGCGGTGGAGCACCACATCGAACACGGAATGAATCCTCACGATGCGACAGTCAAAGCGATGGAGGAAGTCTCGGGGCCGGTGATCGCGATTGCCCTCATCTTGGCGGCAGTGTTCATTCCTACGGCATTCGTTCCCGGCATCACCGGACAGCTGTATAAGCAGTTTGCTGTGACCATCGCCATCTCGGTGCTGTTCTCGGCCTTCAACGCGCTGACGCTCAGTCCTGCGCTGTCGGCCATGCTGCTGCGTCCGAAAAAGGAATCGCGCGGTCCATTAGGCGTCTTCTTCCGCTGGTTTAACAAAGTGTTCGGCAGCGCCACCGATGGTTACGTGAACTGGTGCCGACACCTGATTCACAAGGCGGGGTTTGCCTTCCTGCTGCTGGCCTTAGTGGCAGCTGCAGCGGGTTTCTTCGGCAAGAGAGTGCCGGGCAGTTTCTTGCCTGACGAAGACCAGGGCTATCTTTACGCCGGACTGCAGTTGCCGGACGCGTCGTCGTTGCAACGTTCATCAGAGGCCGCCCGGGTGGTGGAGAAAGCCATCCTGGAGACGCCGGGGGTCGACAAGGTCAGTTCCGTCATGGGCTACAGCATGTTGAGCGGCGTCAATGCGACTTACAGTTCGTTTTTCTTCGTCTCGCTCAAGCCTTGGGAAGAACGCAAGACCCCGGAGACAAGTTACATAGGGATCAAGACGCACCTGCAGCAGGTCCTGTCGAAGATACCATCCGGCATTGCGTTCTCGTTTCCGCCTCCGGCAATTCCCGGCGTGGGAACATCGGGCGGCGTGACCTTCGTGCTGGAGGACCGGTCTGGTAGCGGCATCGATTTTCTTGGAAAGCAGACCCAAGCGTTTATGGCTGAGGCTCGCAAACGGCCTGAACTCGCCGGCGTCATGACCACTGCACTTTTTGGCGTCCCTCAGGTCGGAGTCAAGGTCGATAACGCTAAGGCAATGACTCAGCAAATCCCGCTCAATGATCTCTACCAGACTGTGCAGACGTTCATGGGCGGCTCGCTGGTCAATTTCTTCAACCGTTTCGGCCTGCAGTGGCAGGTGTACGTACAGGCCGACGGCGATTACCGGACGAAGGCAGAGAACCTCGGCAAGTTCTACGTGCGGAATGCCGCCGGCGAAATGACCCCGCTGAGTACCTTGACCAGCATTTATCCGCGCTCCGGCGCAGAGTTTGTGATGCGTTACAACCTGTTCAACTGCGTGCAGATCAACGCGTCGGCTGCGCCCGGGTATAGCTCTGGACAGGCCATTGCCGCGATGGAAGACACCTTCCGCAAGACGATGCCGACTCAGATGGGCTACGACTACATGGGCATGTCATATCAGGAAGTGAAAGCCGCGCAAGGTGTGTCGCCAGCCACCATCTTCGGGCTGGCGTTCTTTGTGGTCTTCCTGATCATGGCGGCCCAGTATGAGAGCTGGACGTTGCCTTTTAGCGTGCTTCTGGGCGTGCCTATCGCAGTTTTCGGCGCGTTCTTGACGCTCTATCTGCGCAAGCTCGACAACAATGTTTATGCCCAGATCGGCCTCGTCATGTTGATCGGCCTGTCCGCGAAAAATGCCATCCTGATTGTTGAATTCGCCAAGATGGAATACGACAAGGGTGCGACCCTGATCGACGCCGCTCTCACCGGCGCCAAACTGCGATTGCGACCCATCCTGATGACGTCGTTCGCATTTCTCTTGGGGTGCGTGCCGTTGTGGACGGCCACCGGTGCGGGCGCCATTTCTCGCCGGGTGCTAGGCAGCGTCGTCATCGGCGGAATGCTGGCAGCTTCCTTCCTGGCCATCTTCTTTATCCCCGTCAGCTTCGACGTGGTCGAGCGCTTCGGGAATTGGATAGGCGGCAAGAAACATGAGCCCCAACCGGGGGTGTCAGCAACCCCGGCCACAGGAGAGGCCCATGACTAAGCTCAAGACATCAGCCGCGATCCTCCTGGCGCTTTCGCTGAGTGCGTGCAAAGTTGGGCCTAATTACAAGCGTCCTGCCACAACCGTTCCCGATCAGTATCGCGGCATAGCTCCAAGCGCCTCATCGCAGGCCCCCGCCCAGCCCATTGCCGATACGCCTTGGGCCTCGGTTTATCAGGACGAGGTGTTGCAGGGCCTTATCAAAGAAGCGCTGACCAACAACTACGACATTCGCATCGCGGCGACTCGAGTCTTGGAAGCCAATGCGAACCTGGGCATCACGCGTTCCTATCAGTTCCCGATGGTGAATGGTTCGGGCTCGGTCATCAACCAGCGCGATCAGCTCACAAATCTCGGGACCGATAAGTCGCCGACCTACGACACCCTCGCCCTGTCCCTGAGCTACATTGTCGACTTCTGGGGACAGTACCGCCGTGCCACCGAGTCAGCCCGTGCAAGCTTGCTCGCCTCACAATACGCCCAGGAAGTCGTTAGGGTCACGTTGATCGATTCCGTGGCTACCGACTATTTTCTGTTGCGCCAATACGACGACCAACTGGAGTTCTCAAAAAAGACCGTCCAAGTGGACACGGAAATCCTGAAGCTCAACCAGATCAAGTTCAAAGGCGGGGAGAGCGCGATCACCGACGTGTATCAGGCCCAAACGCTTTTGCAGCAGGCCGAAGCCCAGGTGATTAGCGACAACCAGCTAATCGAGCAGACGGAAAACAACATCAGCATCCTGCTCGGCAGAAATCCCGGACCGATCGCGCGCGGTCTCACCATTACGCAACAGCCGCACCCGCCTGATGTGCCAACCGGCCTACCTTCGGCATTGCTCGAGCGCCGGCCCGACGTACGGGTTGCAGAGGAGAACCTGGTCGCGGCGAATGCGAACGTCGGCGTTGCCAAGGCGGCGTTCTTTCCGCAGATATCTCTGACCGGCACCTTTGGCGCTCAGAGCACCGCCTTGACCAGCTTCCTGCTCGGGCCGGCAACGTTTTGGGCAGTAGGCGGACAGGCGCTACAACCGCTTTATCAGGGAGGCCGGATTAGGAGCCAGTACAAGTTGGCTTGGGCCCAGCGTGACGAGGCTGAGCTGACCTATAAGCAGACGGTGAACCAGGCCTTCGGTGAAGTTTCAAACAGTCTCGTCGGCTACAACCAGTCGCGGTTATACCGAATGAAGATCGAGGAGCAGACCGCTACCTACAAGCAGATGGCGGACCTTGCGAACGTCCGCTTCCAGGGCGGCGTCACCAGCTTCCTTGAAGTGCAGTATTACGAGCAGCAGTATTTTCTTTCTGCGCTGAGCCTTTCGCAGGCCTGGTATGCCGAACTGCAGAACTATGCCGCGCTTTATCAGGCACTGGGTGGGGGTTGGCAACCGTAGCCGCGGGTAGGCTGCTCAGTTCGGCGCTCGGATGTCCGACCCGTCATCGTTGACGTAATAACCGCCGTACCGCTGCTCGCTTCGAAAAAGAATGCGGATCCCGTACCGCATGGTTTCGTCCACCACTTGCACGAATTCGAACTCAACGACTTTTCCCACATCTAGACGTGCCGCCGTTTCGAAACCGACGCCTCCCCGACTCAGGTTCGTACAGATACCCGGGTAGTACGTGGGTTCGCCGTCTATAGCGACGATACGGATGGGCAGGTCGGTCAGTACACGGTCTAGCCTTCTGCGGTCCGGCGCAATCGGAAGCTGAATCCTGGGAAAGCCGCTGTCTAACTGATTCGCCATGGCTGGTCTGTTCATCGGCAGGTTTCCCAAACCCCTTGAATCGCAGTGATCGCCGGCCGCGGCAGAGAATCCGTTGCGCCGATTCGACTCGGGCCTCGCCTTGACACCTTCCGGTAGACTGACACCCGGCGAACAAATCGTGAAAAGGAAGATTGATTGAGCAAGCGTCTGGCGGCGGAATTGCACAAACTTGAGTCGATGAAGCGCAGCTACGGTCCGGGCTGTGCTGCGAAATGTGAGCACCTCGTGGCATGCCTCCGGACCGCGAAGTTCGAGGATGTTCAAACTCTCATACGATTTCACGATACGCTGCTGTTCCTCCGCGCATTTCCCCAAAGCGAGGCAGTGGCCCGCCTCGCCGACAAACTGCTCTCGTCGCTCGAGCCTCAAGTCGCAAAGCTGATTGATCTGCCCTCCGCTGCGGAGGCTTTCGACGAAGAAGCAGTCTCCGGAATCGCTGGCACCAGCGTGACGAATACATGGACGCTGGAGCTGGCACGCCATCTTGTCGAGCGGCACCCGAAGGACGTCAGTGCTGAATGGAATGTTGACGACCGCTATCGGCAGATGGCGACAGTCCTTCCCAATTGCATTCCCTTGCTGGCAGACGATTCGTATGTCGAAGCCGATACGCCCTACCTCAAATGGATCGAGTCCGCCTCAGGCGGCGAAAACCTTGCCCTTCCGTGGCTACTCAGAAGTTTCTTGAGCCTTTCGATGCCCCGGCGTGTGCGGACCAGTTTGTATGACGCTTTAGACGTGAACCTTCGCTGGGACTTGAGCGGTTCGTCCGCGAGCCGGACCCTCGCGCGCCGGCCGGTGTCGCAGCTTTTCACTCACAATGCGCCGCTCCTTCAGCGCAAAGATGTCTCTCTCTTCGACGAGATGAATTCCGCTCCGCTTGCCCTGCGAAAGTTGAGCCGCCGGGAAGGGCAGGGAATCATCGGTATGGCCCAGGACGCGTTAGCCGTCCGCTATCGCGAACTTCAGGGTTCTACATACGGCGATCCAAATTACGTTTTTCGGGCCGACGTCGGCAGGGGTGTCCAGTTGTTCCTCTGGGGCCTCGATGTCGAGTGGCGATTACCGTTGCGCGCGTACTATGCCGGTTTCACGCTGAAAAATGGCGTGCCCGTTAATTACTTCGAAGCGATCGGTCTCTTCGAATGGATGGAAGTCGGCTTCAATACGTTCTATGCGTTTCGTGAAGGTGAAACTGCCTGGATTTATTCGAAAGTCCTGCATCTCCTTCATCAATTGGCTGGCGTGACCTGTTTTTCGGTCTATCCCTACCAGATCGGACAAGACAACGAAGAAGCCATCCAGTCCGGAGCTTTCTGGTTTTATCGCAAGTTAGGATTCCGGCCTGGACGTCCCGACTTGCTCGCTATCGCCGAACGGGAAGAACGAAAGCTCGCTCGCGATCCAAAGCGCCGCACCACTCCACAAACCCTGCGCAAGCTCGCTGACGGCCACATATTCTTCGAGTTCGGAGGAACTCCTGTCGGCCGCTGGGACACGTTCTCCACAAGAACACTGGGGCTGCGAGTCCAACGCAAGATGGCTGCCGAGTTCGACGGCGATGCTCAAAAAATGCGGACGGCAGCGACATCGCGTCTCCGCAAAATACTCGGGACCAATCTCGACAGTTGGAACACGCAAGAACGGTCTGCCCTGAGCGATTTCGCAGTCGCGTTGTCGCTGGCGCCCGACCTCGCACGATGGACGCCAAACGAAAAGCGAGCGCTCGCCGCTATCATCCGCGCCAAAGCCGGTCCTGACGAAACGCGCTATCTGCGCCTCCTGCAAAAACACGATGCGCTGCGCGACGCGCTGCTTGCTCTCGGCTCCGATCCCCCACAACCATCAGCAGTAAGCCCAAAGAAATAAAAAACTCTGTGTCTCTGTGCCTCTGTGGTGAATGCCTCTCTGCCACTTTTGGCCGCCTACTTACTCGGTCGCCTTCGCCGCCCCCGCCTCGTCGGACGGCATCTTGTATTCCGAATGCGGAATGCCCATCAACCAATCGTCGAACCACCCGACGATGTGATCCAGACGTTCGACCCGGTGCCACGGCTGCCCGGAGCGCGACAGTTCGTGCGACTCTCCCGGAAAGCGCACCATCACCGTTGGCCGATGCATGTATTTCAGCGCACGAAACATTTGCTCGCCACCGCTTCCCGGGGGCGTCCGATAGTCGACGTCGCCCAGGATGAACATCATCGGCGTATCGACATTCTTGATATATGTAATCGGCGAGCGCTTGACGTAATCCTGCGGATCGTCGAACGGTGGCGCCTTAAACCAGTTCGCCTGGAAAAGCGTGAAGTCGGCCGTGTACCACCACGAAGCCCAGTCGGAAATATCGCGCTGCGAAACCGCCGCGTGGAAACGGTGGGTTTGGGTGACCGTCCAGTCGGTGAGCAGACCTCCGCCGCTCCCGCCGGTGACGCCCAGCTTATTCGCATCGATATAGCCACGTTTTACCAGTTCGTCCACGCCCGCCATCAAGTCTTTGTAATCGTCACCAGGGTAGTGGTACTGAATGATATTTCCGAACTCCTGCCCGTAGCTGGTGCTGCCACGCGGGTTGGGATACAGCACGACATACTCCTTCGCAGCCATCCACTGGAACTCGTGATCGAAAATCCATCCGTAGGCCGAGTGTGGCCCGCCGTGAATATTCAAAATCAGCGGATATTTCTTGGAAGGATCGAAGTCCGGTGGCTTCTGCACCCAGGCTTCAATCTTCTTGCCGTCGAAACTGGTGTACCAGATGTCTTCCGGTAACGTGAGGTTGAGTTCCGAGAACAGAGGCCCGTTGATGTTCGTGATCTGCTTTTGCGATCCGTTTGCATCGAGCACAAACAGCTCATCGATCATTACAGGCGTTGAGATGTTGAGTACGGTCGTGTTCCTATCCGCCGATTCAGTGAAGTCTTCCACCGCCTGATTGCCATGTGTCAACTCTGTCACTTCGCCACTCTTCGCATCGATCGAAACCAGCACCGCGCGGCCTTCTTTGCCGACCACATCCACAATGTGCGAGCCGTCCTTCGACCATGTAGCCCGTGAGCCTCCGGCTCCTCGCGGCGCGCGGTTGTCGCCACCTACACCACTGCCCACGTCATAGTCGTATTTGGCAGTCAGGTTAACGGGTTCCGACTTCGCCTTCAGGTCGAGTACCCACATATCCGGCTGCGAGTACGACCGCACGGGCTGTTGTACAGCTCCGACAAAAGCCAACCGGCTGCCATCGGGAGACAGTGACATTTCGCCGATTCCGCCCAGTAGACCGCCCAAATGCACCGTCGTCAGCAACTGCGGTGTACCGCCAGCGATCGGAACGCTCATGATCTCCGACTTCGGAAGCTCGTAATAAGGCTCAGGAGTGCGGTTGGTGGTAAACAGAATGTCTTTTCCATCCATGGTAAAAAGAGGCTCGTGCTCATCGAAATTACCCGTCGTCAGCTGCCGGGGAGTGCTCTTCACTTCGGAACTCGATGGCAAGTCCATGATCCAGATGTGCAGGTGATGCTTCGGATCGGTGTAGCCGGTGCCATTAAAGCGATAGATCGCGCGAGTGATCACCTTCACGTCGCTTTCGTGCTCGGGCTCGCCTCCCGCGTCCTTCTTTTGCTTCTTGGCCAAGTCGTCCGGGTTGGCATCGCACAGGAACGCGATTTGCTTGCCATCAGGAGACCACACCGGATTCACCGCTGACCGCGGCAAGTCAGTGATGGTCCAGGCCTCGCCGCCCGCCAACGAAAGCAGCGCAAGCTGCGATGGCGCAGGTTTGCCTTCCTTGGGCGGTTCGCTGCTGCCGCGCACAAACGCGATCCATTTTCCGTCTGGAGACCAACGCGGTTGGGTATCGCGTTTACCATTGGTGAGGCGTATTGGGGTTGCGGAATCCGAGGTCGCGACTATCCACAGTGCAGTATCGTAGCCGTCTTTTTTCTCGTTGACGCTCACGCGTACGAACACTACGTGTGCGCCGTCGGGAGACACCTGCGGATCGCCGATCCATTGGAAGCGAAAAATGTCCTTGTCCGTAATCGACCGCTTGTTTTGGGCAACGGCAAACACACACGAAAACGCAAGAAACGCGATGACAGCAAAACGACGCATGTTCAGCAACCTCATCGGCGAGAATCGGAAGTTAGTTATAAACGTGCAGCGGCATATTGTCGAGGAGTCGATCTCCGCGAGGCACTCTTCGTCATCGTGACTGCCTTCCATTCGATATGATTCATCTCGGAGCGAAATACAAAGCTCGAAAGGTTGGTAGAAGCATGGCGTACGCGGCGCTTGATCTATCTGGAAAGTCGGCTGTCGTCATCGGAGGAACGACAGGTATTGGACACGCTTTATCACTCGGCCTCGCCGAAGCCGGAGCAGATGTCGTGCCAACATCTCGCCGCGGCGATCTCGTCGATAAGACAGCCAACGAGATCCGCGCGCTCGGACGCCGGTCACTGAACTGCACTTCCGACGTGGCGGATCGCGCCAGCATCGAGCATTTGCTCGCAGAGACGATCAAGGCGTTTGGCAAAGTGGACATCCTCGTCAACTGCGCCGGACGGACCAAGCGCGCCCCGACGCTCCATTTCACCGAAGAAGACTGGAACACCATCCTCGACACCAACCTCACCGGAACCCTTCGCGCCGCACAGGTTTTCGGCCGACACATGCTGGAGCGCGGCTACGGGCGAATTGTCCACATAGCCTCCGTCGCGAGCTTCGTCGCTCTTTACGAAGTAGCAGCCTACGCTGCCAGCAAAGCTGCCGTGGCGTCGCTCACAAAATCCTTGGCGCTAGAGTGGGGCCCGCGCGGCGTCTGCGTTAACGCCATCGCGCCCGGTGTTTTTCCTACCGACTTGAACCGCAGCCTGCTCGAAGGCACCGATCGAGGACGCGAATTCCTTACCCGCGTCCCAATGAAGCGTTTCGGCAAAGTGAATGAGCTTTGCGGCGCAGCGATCTTTCTCGCATCCGATGCGGCCAGTTACGTGAACGGAGAAGTCATCGTCATCGATGGCGGATTCCTGGCCAGCGGCGTGAATCAGTAGTCGCAGAAATCGACGGTCGCTATTGCGAAGTGCCGACAGTTACCGGTGCAATTTTCGGCGCCAGCGACTGAACGATCGCAAAGGCCGAAACGTAGGCCGACGCCGCTATCAAAAAAATAAGTCTGTACGAACCTGTCCACTGCAGGATGTATCCCACCGCTTTGGCGGCGAATATCGCGCCAATCGCTCCCGCCATGCTGCCAATTCCAACCACGCTTCCAACCGCCGCCCGCGGGAACATGTCCGAGGCCAGCGTATACATGTTCGCTGACCAGCCTTGATGCGCACCTGCGGCCAGCGCCACAACTGCAACGGCAATCCACAAGTGAGGTGTTGAGGATGCGAACACAACCGGTATCACCGCCAGCGCGCATACCAGCAACGCAGTCTTGCGGCTGCGGTTGAGCGTCCATCCCCTTCTCAGCAGCGCCGATGAGATCCATCCGCCGCCGATGCTGCCGACCGTCGCGCCGGTATAGACGACGAACAGCGGCATCGCCATGGCGCGGATGTCGAGCCCGAAACGCCTGCTCAAGAAGTCGGGAATCCAAAACAGGTAGATGTACCAGATCGGGTCCGTGAACAGCCGGCCCAGCGCAATGGCCCAGGTTTCACGATGGATCATCAGCACGCGCACGGGTGGCGGCGGTATCTCTTCTTCCGGCTGATCGCTCCGAATGTAAGCCAACTCGTCTGCGGAAAGCTTGGGGTCGTCTTCCGGGCGGCGATAAAGACTCCACCACACGATCACCCACACTAGGCCGAGTGCCCCGGTGCCGATAAACGCCATCTGCCAACCGAACCGGTACGTGATCCACGGAACCAGCAGCGGGGCGACGATTGCGCCAATATTTGTTCCGGAGTTAAAAATTCCCGTTACCAGCGCGCGCTCTTTTTTGGGGAACCACTCTGCTGTCGTCTTAATCGAGGCAGGGAAGTTCCCTGACTCTCCCAGTCCGAGCGCAAACCGCGCGGTCGCGAATTGCATCACCGATCTGGCCATGGCGTGCGTCATCGCCGCCGCGCTCCAGACCAACACAGCGAGCGAAAACCCTTTGCGTGTGCCGATTCGATCGACAACTCGGCCCATTACCAGCAGCCCGATCGCATAGGCCACGTGAAAGGCGAGCACAATGTTGCTGTAACCGATTTCTGTCCAGCCCAGCTGGCTTTGCAGCACCGGCTTCAGCAGCGCGATGACCTGCCGGTCCATGTAATTAATCGTGGCGGCGAAGAACAGCAGTGCGCAGACAAACCAGCGATGATGAGTAATAGGCGCGGCGCGGTCGGCCATTTACGAGCCAGTCGCGGTGCGAAGTCGGTAGAGGATTTCTCCGGCGCGTGGGATCAGCTTGACGCCTTCGCCTTCGCGGTCGCGCCATTCGTCCAAGTTCACACCGTTGGGATCGCTGTAACTCAGGTTGATTTGCGTGCAGCGTCCTTCCGGTATGCCCGTCGCCAGCGTAACCCTGATGCGCGGAGTCTCGAGTCTGCTTTCGGCGTCGTAGCTTCCTTTGCCGCGAAGATGGGTGGAATGCGCTAGCACGCTGCGAGGAGCATTCTTGAACTTTTCCCATTGCTTCACGAAGTAGTCGCGGCAGTGATAGCCGATCTTGTCGATATCGGCGCCATGCGTATAACTGACCTCCGAGATATGAGGCGCATAAATAATAACTTCGCCGCCGTCGGCCACCGCCGGCTCGACTTTGTACATGCCCTTTGCGGCGGTCCAGAGATCATCGTAAAGACTCGGCATGACGGACAAAACGCGCCGAAACGGTCGATCGACCCAGACGATATGCTTCTGCGACGAAAGATCGGCAGCCGCGCGCCAGGCTTCTTTGGCCGTCCCGAAGTACAGGCCGGAAACGTCCTCTTCTGTAATCACAGCCGTCAGGCACGCCACTGGCACTTTCACCAACTCCGCTGCAGCGTCGATCACTTCGCGTACTGGCGTGGAATGAGTGCCTATCAATTCAAGACTGCCCAGCAACGCTCCCAACCAGTGGGTGAGGCCAATAATCTCGGGGCCGCCGATTCCCGGGAACAAGTACTTGTTGCCGCCTGAGAAGCCGACAACCTCGTGCGGAAACACAGGGCCGCAGATCAACACCTGGTCGTAGTCGAAGATCATCCGATTGATTCGCACTGGAATTGCTTCTTCCAGCAAGCCGCAGGAAATCCGTTCGGCCTCTTCTTTCGGAATTACTCCCAATTCCGCGAAAGTCTCCGGCAAGTCCCAGCGATGATTGACGACCCTCGCTGGGCCACACACTCCGTTAATGACCGGCTTGCCCACGAGCGCCGACAGTTGCGCATCGCGCATGAGTGGATGCGTTCCCAGCGCGACCAGATAATCACACGCTCCCGCGCGTTCGCCGATTTCCCGCTGCAGCAGGTCAAACATCAGGGGCATCGGCATGGTCCGCGTTCCGTCCGGAATAATTACCAGCACGCGCTTGCCCGCAATCTTTAATTCGTCAGCCGCAGAGGCCACGATTTGCTGGATTTCATCCGACGTCAGCGTGCGATTTGTGAACCCTTTGCCGGTTGCCATATTCCTCGCGTCACGATTGCGGTGATTCGATCACTTCTGTATTGTCGCATCCTGTTCGCCGACCTCAGTTCCGTCTTGCGCTGCGCAGCAAAACTGGAGAGCATGGTCTCATGAGAGCCTTTCTCGACGACGATTTCTTTCTCAACTCCGAGACCGCGCGCCGGCTCTACCATGAGCACGCCAAGCAGCAACCAATCGTCGACTATCATACCCATCTCAGCGGCGCCGACATCGCGTCTGACCGCTGTTTTGAGAACCTCACGGAAATCTGGCTCGAAGGCGACCACTACAAATGGCGCGCCATGCGGGCCAATGGAGTTGCCGAGCGCTTCTGCACCGGCGACGCCTCGCCCTACGACAAATTCCAGCAATGGGCAGGAACAGTTCCGAAGACGCTTCGCAATCCTCTTTATCACTGGACTCATTTGGAGTTGCAGCGTTACTTCGGGATCTCGGAGTTGCTCAGCGACCACACCGCACCCCAGATTTGGGAAACCGCAAACCAGGCGTTGGCTGAAGGACTCACGACACAAGCCATTCTCAAGAAATTTCGTGTAAGTGTCGTTTGCACCACGGATGATCCCACGGACGACTTGCGACATCATCGTGAGCTAGCCGGAGCACACCTCGCCTTTCAAGTTCTGCCGACGTTTCGTCCCGACCGCGCGCTGCGAATTAACGATCCAGAGACTTTTCTGGCGTGGCTCGAGAAACTTCGCGAAGCTACTAACATTGATATCAACAGCCTCGCGGCGTTACTCGACGCACTGCGCAAGCGACATGATTACTTTGCCCAGCACGGTTGTCGTGCCTCGGACCACGGCCTCGCTCGCTGTGATGCCACTCCTGCCAGCGAAGCGTCACTCACGAAAACCCTCGCCAAGGTCCTTGCCGGGCAGACCGTCACCGTCGAAGAGCAAGAGTCCTACGCTTCCTCTCTCATGTTGTTCTTCGGGCTTCTCAATCGCGAAAAGAACTGGGTCCAGCAGCTTCATCTGGGTCCGCAGCGCAATCTAAGCACTGCGGCGTTTCGCACCCTTGGCGCTGACACAGGATTCGATGCCATGGGCGACGAGCCTCAGGGCGAGGCGTTGGCGAACTACCTCGACCTGCTTCAGCGCGAGAGCGCTCTCCCGCGCATGGTCCTCTACAACTCCAACCCCTCCGACAACTATATCTTCACAACTATCGCTTCGAGCTTCCACAGCAGCGACGGGACGGGCGGTGCGCTGCAGTACGGCCCCGCCTGGTGGTTCCTCGATCAGAAAGACGGAATAGTTGCCCAGCTCAACGCCTTGTCCGGCGTCGGGCTGCTGTCGCGATTTGTTGGCATGACCACCGACTCGCGCTCCTTCATGTCCTTTCCCCGTCACGAATACTTCCGCCGCATCCTTTGCGACCTGGTTGGTTGGGAAGTGGAACGCGGCGAACTTCCTGACGATGAGCAATTAATAGGCCCGCTAATCGAGGACATATGCTCCCGAAACGCGGCCAAATATTTCGGCCTGGATTCGAATAAGTCCCGGGGGAATTAATACGCTGTCTCCGCAGAAATCGCAGCGTATAATTCTGCTCAGTCTCAACCGGGCCATTCATTCGTAATGCTGTCACGTGCGTAAAGTTTCGAAACCATCGATCGCGAGGTCATCATGAAATCGAAGGACGCCGACAAAGTTCCTCGCAACCGTCGTGAATTCCTGAAGGCCAGCGGAGCCATTACCGCCGGCCTGATGGCGCAGGCCGCACTGCCTGCCTCGGGGGCGACCCTCCCCTCGCTGCCGTCCAATCCCGCGACGCCCAACGCCATGCCTACGCGCAATCTCGGCAAGACCGGCTATCGTGTCGGCATCTTCAGCCTTGGTGGACAAGCCGCCCTGGAACGCGCCGACAATGAGGCGGTTGCCGTGCCCATCATCGAAAAAGCGCTCGACCTCGGCGTCAATTACATCGATACATCCTCGATCTACGGCGGACCGCAGCGCTGGAGCGAACAATACGTCGGAAAGGTGATGAAGCATCGGCGGGCCGAAGCGTTCCTCGCCAGCAAAACGAAAGAGCGCACCAAAGACGACTCACTCCGCATGTTGGAAGTGTCCCTCAAGCTACTAAACACCGACCACCTCGACCTGTGGCAGTTGCACGACATCGGCTCCGACAACGAGGTCCAGCAGATTTTCGCCAAAGGCGGTGCCATGGAAGCGCTTCTACAGGCGCGCGACCAGAAGATGGTCCGCTTTCTCGGCATCACCGGCCACTTCCGTCCCGAGCCTCTGATCGAGAGCATCCATCGCTATCCGTTCGACACCATCCTGATGGCCGTCAACGCGGCCGACCCGCATCACTTTAGTTTCTCCGAGCAACTCTTGCCTCTGGCAGTCGAAAAGCAGATGGGCATCATCGGCATGAAAATTCCAGCCCGCGGCCGCATCCTTTCTTCATGGACGCCACCGCCCATCGAGCAGCAGAAACATATGTGGGAAGGCATGGTCTTGGCGCCGACGCCCGGCACGCTCGACATGCGTCAGGCAATGTACTACTCGCTCTCGCTGCCAATTTCGACAGTAATCATCGGGTGCGATACCACGGCGCAGTTGGAGCACAACGTCCAACTGGCTCGCGAATTCACGCCCTTCAACGAAAAGCAGTTGGCTGCGCTGGTGCAGAAAGCCGAGCCAGTGTCCAAACAGGCATTGTTCTTCCGCTTCTACGAGCACTCGTAAAAGCGAAGCGACGATCGTCTCAGCTGGTTGGTCTTTCCCGCGGTGGCTGCGATGCGAAAAAGTCCTGCTTGAACCGTCGCGCGTAGTCAGCAATCAGCTGTTCGATCCGCGACCCATCGGGCGATCGCACAATCAGTCCCGCGTGGTGTTCCTTCTTCATCCGCCACACAATCTCCGGATCCGCATACGCCGATGTATCGGGATGCTCCTGCCGCGCCAGCGAAATCAGCAATCCCGCAAACTCGTGCCGCACCGCAGGTACCTTGTAATCGGCCTTCCCGCCTGCAATCTCGAGCTTCGCCCACTCCGCCCACAAGTTGACACCAGTCGCCGCTTCGATGAGGTCCGCAATATGCGCTCCACCAACTCTCGCCGAAGTCTCCAGAAAATACAGCGTCCCATCATGTCCCTTGATGAATTCGCTGTGCGACACTCCGCGTACCATGCCAAAGGCTTGCAGCACTTTTTGATTGAGAGCGCGCAGCGCCACTTCCTCATCCGATCCCTCCGCCAGCGTCCGCGTCGTGAAGATATCGCCTTCATGCGAAACGTCCATCGGAGGACGCCCATACTTACTCGCCATCGAAAACAGCAGTTCCTTTTCATACGTGATGGTGTCGACATGAAAAATATCGCCCGGCACATATTGTTCCAGCAAGTAAAACGACTGCTGATCGCCCAGTCGGTCAACCGCCGCCCAGAATTCGTCAGCGCTCGCTATCTTCTTCACTCCAATCGATCCCGCCAACGAGCGCGGCTTCAGTACCCACGGCGGAGCTATTCTCTGCAAAAACTCGTGCAGCTTCTTGTAATTGAGGACTTGGATGAACTCCGGCACGGGAAGTCCCGCATCACGCGCCCTGGCGCGCATTGCCAGCTTGTCGCGAAAATAACGCGCCGTCGTGTCGCCCATACCCGGCACGCGCAGGTGCTCACGCAGTGCCGCCGCCGTCTCGACGTCAAAGTCATCCATCGGAACGATGCGGTCGATCACCTCCGTCTTCGCCAGATGACTGATCCCCAGCAGCACATCCTGCAACTTCCACTTCTTGTCTTCGTCGGGGACATAGAAGATGTCATCGATCGACTGTCGCGGCCAGTCCGCATCGGCCAGGCTCTGCGACGTCAACAAC
Source organism: uncultured Acidobacteriaceae bacterium (assembly GCA_963837915.1). Classification (GTDB taxonomy): domain Bacteria; phylum Acidobacteriota; class Terriglobia; order Terriglobales; family Acidobacteriaceae; genus DASRAA01. The sequence goes on along the minus strand of CAWIPZ010000060.1, from coordinate 24,647 downwards.
AGCGTGCGGCATCCCTGGCGCTTGCACTCAAGAAGGAAATCAGTCCCTTTGAAGTAACTTGCTAGACACAGGACCGTCATGGCATCTCCAGCCGGTCTGAACGATGACGAAGATTCTGACAAAGCAGCCTCCTACGAATGCAGAGCAATAAGGTAACAGAGTCGCGAGCAATGTCCGGCTGTGGCCCGCTGATCCTTGCCGCCACGTCAACCCCGCTCGATTGGAGCCAGCCCGTAGTTGCGCAACCATATAGCGAACGTCTACTGACATGGTAGTAGACAACGGCGGTGTGTACGCTGGGCGATACGTGCATCGCTGACATCTGGAAGGGGGCTTGGATGGAGGAGAAGCGCGGAATTCTCAGGGGTTCGTGGGGGCTGCTTTGTCATTCGTATCGTGCAAAAAGCCATCGGCTATCATTCCGCCGCTGCTATTCCTAACTGCTTTCGTTCTGTTTCCCATTCTTAGTTTTTCCCAGAGCTCAACCGGTGCACTGCAGGGCGAAGTCCAAGACGCGACCCATGGCCGCATTCCCAAGGCGACCGTCACCGTGCGTTCGCTGGGCACATCGCTGGAGCGCCAGGTGGCCACCACCGACCGTGGCGAGTTCCGTATCGACGACCTCATGCCCGGGCCATACCACATGATCGTCAGCGCGAAAGGCTTTGCCGACGCCGCCTCTGACGTGACCGTTCCAGTCAGCAACGTTCGAGACATCTTGGTGACGTTGCGGCCCGCACAAGTTCAGCAGACGGTGAATGTGAACGCCGAGCCCTCATCCATTACTACCCAGCAACTCGATACCACCGACGCCGTGAACGGCGGCGTAGTCACCGGGAAAGACTTGCAGGACATTCCCCTCGCCGCCCGCAGCTTCGCCAACATCGCCTACATGGTTCCGGGCACGGAGCCGGTAGAACCCTCCGATCCCACCAAGGCCCGCATCACCGCGGTGTCTACCGGCGGAAGTTCCGGTCTCAACAACCAGCTGACGGTCGATGGTGTCGACAACTCCGACGACTACATTGGCGGCTTCCTGCAGAACTTCTCGCCCGATGTGATCCGCGAATTTGCTGTCCAAACCTCGCAACAAAACGCCGATGTCGGCCGCACCACTGCCGGCTCGGTCGTGATCAGCACCAAGAGTGGCACCAACGACTGGCATGGCGATCTCGCGGTCTTTGAGCGCGCGGCAGCATTAAACGCTCGTTTTCCGATCGAGAATCCGGCCCCCGAGCCGAAGCAGCCCTTCTCGCGCCAAAACTATGTAGGAACCATTGGCGGTCCCATCGTCAAAGACAAGTTGTGGATCTTCAGCGGCTTTGAGATGGTGAACGAGCACGCCAGCATCAACTACAGTCCCGCCAGCTTGACGCAGTTCAATGCACTTAACCAATTGGCCCAGCAGGGTCTGGTTCCCAACACCACTTCCATCGACGTGCCGCCTTATGTGCGCGTGCCGTTTCAGTCTTATCTCGGCATGATGCGCATTGACTGGGCACAGTCTCAGCGCTCGCAGTGGTTCATCCGCTACGCGCTCGACAACTCCACCACCAACAATGGACTGGTTCAGCAGGGAACACTCCCGTCCACCGGCGCGACCGAACATTCCAATTATCAGAACGGTGCCCTTCACAACACGTTCGCCTTCACTCCAAACTGGCTCGGCAATTTCACCTTCGGCGTCAGCTACCTTCACGGCAACGCTGAGCGGAACGGCTATCTCGGCTTCGCCATGGCGTTTCCCTTCAGCTCCACCTCGCAGACCATCTCTGGATTTGAAACCTATGGCGACAATCAGTTCGTCACCCCGATCACCGCGTTTCCCATCGAGCGCAACCAGGAGAAGTACCAGTTTCGCTACGAGGTCAGCGGTTCGACCGGCCGTCACGCTCCCAAGTTTGGCGTGGACTTCATTCATGAGCCGGTACTGAGCGGAGCGTTTCCCGGCACGCCGGAAACTCTTTATGTTCTCACCGAGAACCCCACCTACTACCTGACCAATCCCGCCCAGCTCACCGCCGAGCTCAACTGTCTCCCGCCATTCGATGGCGACGCCTGCCAGACGACTTCGACCGGCCCCAGCAACGGGAGCTTCTCGCAAAATGTCCAGCGTCTGGGCCTTTATGCCATGGACACTTGGCGCGTGACACCTGAGCTCACTATCAATTACGGGCTGCGCTGGGATACCACCTTTGGATTATTTCAGGCGTCTGGCGTGAGCCAACTCTTCAACCCCGCAGTGCAAACCGTCCGCGGCCTCGATCTGCCCCTTCCCACAGGTATTCCGCACGATTACCGCAAGGCCTTCGCGCCCCGCCTGGGAATTGCCTATAACCCCGACGGCATCGAAGACCTGGTGGTTCGTGCCGGCATCGGCATGTACTACAGTGACCTGGCGCAGAACGGCTGGGCGACAGCGTTCCAGGCCGTGAACACGCCGTCCGCTTTCCAGCCCTGCACCCAGCCCGGCGACCCCGGATGCCTGCCGGGTGCGGCCAACGGCGGTACCGGACAGATTATCGATCCCAACTACACCACGCCGTATTCCATTCACATCACCGGAGGAGTCCAGTACCAGTGGCACAAAAACTGGATCATGAGCGCCGATTACGTCTACGAGGATGGTGTTCACGGCTACCGTCGCTACAACTACACCTCCGGCTATACGCTGTCGTCGCCATTATTCGCGCCCGACATGGACACTCAGCAGGCCAATGTCCCCGACATCTCCGTTTTCAAATCCGATAACCGCTCCAAATACAACGCGATGATGCTGCACGTGCAGGGGAACGTCACCCATCGCTTCAACCTGACTGCGAATTATGTGCTTTCGAACGCCAAGACTTGGGGCTGCGTGCTGGGCGAGCTTTGGGATTACGTCAACGGTGTTTGCAATCCGCTGAACCCGTTCGCTCCCGGCGATTACGGCCCATCGGGCGAAGACGTTCTCAGCCGCTTCACCTTGGCCGGAATCGTCTATGTCCCCGGCGGATTTCAGGTCACCACCCTCTTTCAGGCGGAAAGCGGCCGTCCCATCACTCTGACCACTCCGGTTGATGTGAACGGCTTCGGCGATCCAACCAACGATCGCGCGGTGGTCAACGGCGTTCAGACAAATCTCGACCAGTTCCGTGGAACGCCCTACGTGCAGCTCGACCTCCGCGTTACCCGCCCCTTCAAGGTCAAAGAGCGGTGGGATATCATGCCGTTCATCGAGTTCTTCAACCTGTTCAACCGCAACAATCCGGGCGCAAATTACGTGACCGACATTTCTGCCTTACCCACCCCGGTCAACAATCTGTACAACGTCACCGCCCTATGCCCGACTCCGGCATGCAGCGTGCCGGTCACCAACCCGAAGCAACTGCTGGTGCCCGCTGGAGCCCTGGGCGACTTCTTCGGCCCCGGCACGACTGTAGGAATCCCATTCGCGGCCCAACTCGGCGTGAGAGTCACGTTCTAAGTCGAGAATCGCATTGATGGAACGAGTTCCGTAGGTTCCCGAATCAGGCTTGGCTCTCGGCCGCGATTCAGGCATTTCAATTCGAATCACACGGTCGTCGTGCTACTCTGCTTGCTTGGATAGCCGATGAAGCATACTTTCCTTGCTATCATCTTCGCTGCTCTACTTTTTTGTACTGCCATCCCGTCCTTCGCACAGGAAGCCAAGCCGCCGGACAACCCCGATTTGACCGCTGCCAATCAGCTCTTCCAGTCGGGTCATTTCGCGGAGGCGATCCAGAAATACCAGCAAGTGTTGAAAGCCGATCCGAAACTCGTTCCCGCCCAGGCTGGCTTAATCCGCGCTTATTTGCGCGACGATCAGCCCGACCCGGCCTTCGAACTCGCTAAGAGTTCGTTATCGGCGCAGCCCAATTCGCCACCACTTCTGGCCGCCATGGGAAGCGTGCAATATCGTAGGGGAGAACTTCCCGAGGCCGAGGTTTCATTCAAGACCGCGATAAAGAACGACCCCAACCTGGTGGAAGCCTACCTCGGGTTGGCGCAGCTCTTTCGCACGGCCCTCCTCTATCGACGGGCCTATGATCAAATCGTTCGCGCGCACGACATCGCCCCACAAGATCCCGAAGTCCGGCGCGCCTGGATTGGCATGATGCCGCGCCGCGAGCGCATTAAGGTGCTTCAGGCGTATCTGGCTGGGCCGCACGCCGACGATCCGGAAGAAACCGCTTCGCTGCATGCCTGGTTGGACTATCTGCAGGCTACTGCTGACCAGCCAATTCACGCGTGCAAGGCCGTTGGCAACATCGACAAGACAGAGACCCAGATGCAGGTCTTTCTTCGCGATGCCCATCACATCGCCGGCTACGGGCTTCTGGTCAAGATTAACGATCGCAACCAGCGACTCCTGCTTGACACCGGCGCAAGCGGCATCGTCATCAACAGCCGGGCGGCAGAGAAGGCAGGCCTGAAACGTATCTCATCCGTGCAATTTCACGGAATCGGTGACAGCGGGCACCGCGACGCCTACCTTGCCTTGGCCGACCAAGTGCGCATCGGAGACCTCGAATTCAAAGACTGTGTGGTTACCGTATCCGAAAAATCGATGGGACTTGACGAGGACGGCCTGATTGGCGCCGACGTCTTCAGCTCCTATATCGTTGACGTCGACATTCCCGCAAGTATGCTTCGTCTCTCTCCTCTGCCCAAGCGTCCCGACGACGCCGCCAAAGCAGAAGCTTCGCTTTCGAGCGAGTCACGTTCCGACTCCGACCAGCAGGATGACGCTGCAAGCGACCAAAAATTCGCCGAGAAGAATACCCAGAAACCCGCGGCTCCCACGCCTCCCAAGGACCGGTTCGTTGCCCCTGAGATGGCGAACTGGGCCAGGGTATACCGCGTAAGTCACGACCTGTTGATGCCGACCCATGTCAATGATTCCAAAACAATGCTGTTCATCCTCGATACGGGTGCATCGTTGAATATGATGTCCACACGTGCCGCGCGCATCGTCACCAAGGTCAGCTCCGACGACAGGATCAAAATCAAGGGACTCAGTGGCGAGGTAAACAAGGTCTATAGCGCCGATAAGGCGACGCTGCGGTTTGCCAATATCCTACAGCCCAATCTCGAGATGGCCACCATCGACCTGGCGAAACTCTGCAAGAATCTCGGCATCGAAGTGTCCGGCTTCTTGGGATATCCAATTTTCCGGCTGGTCGAAATGAAGATCGATTATCGGGATGGCCTGGTCCAGTTCACCTACGATCCGAACAAGCTGCCGGCGGCGCTTAGGTAGCGGAGTCACTACGCACCCGCGCGGTTTTGGGTAGAGCTGGCCTTCAGGCCAGCGTCTAAGTCGTCTTCTTGTCTTCCTGAAGCGACTTTAGTCGCTGTGGGATCCTTTGCCCAAGTCTTATCGGGGTGATCCGTGTAAGTCCGCGGCTGCTTTTCCCTTTATGCCCCGCGTCCACCAGCCTCGCGGAACAGATGCAGGTTCGAACGCAGGATAATCCCCGGATTCAAATACTGGGTTGTTGGCAAGTTCACTTCATGAAGCAGGTGCTCCGCCAGGCTACGCACGGCAAGCTGCCCCTGCCGATACGGCCTCTGGTGCATCGACGCGTCAATCGTCCCGTTTCGAAACAGCGGCACCATCTCCTTAAACAGGTCGGTCGCGATCACCTTGACATGGGCAGCCCGCCTCGCCTCCGTTAGCGCACGACACACGGGCAGGCAATTGACTGTGTTGATGTAAATTCCTGAAAGCTCGGGGATCCGTTTCAGCAGATTACGTGTCTTGCGGAAACTCTCCTCCGCATCCTCATGGCCTTCGATGGTTGCTATCACCGATCCGCCGTGGGAGTGCTCGCGAAAGCCCTTCGTGAACCCTTCCGATTTTTCCCGGTGGTCCACCGTCTTGAGCATGCCGGTAATGATTGCGACTTGCGCGCCGGGCTCAGCGAACTTAGCCATCAACTCTCCCGCAATCAGTCCATTGAGCCGCGGTTCGACACACACCACACCCGACCGCTGGCTCCCCGGAGCGTCTGTCGATACACAAACTACGCACACATCGCTTTCTTCAGCAGCATCAATGAGCGGTGTCATCGCTTCCGGATTGCCCGGAGTGACCACAATTCCTTGTACGTTCGACTCCAGAAAGCCTCGAAACGCCTGCCGCTCACCTTTGCCCAGCTCGGGAATCGGTTGAAGCAGGAAATCGATTCCACGATCAGAGTACCGGCGTACTTCCTCGTGGATGCCTTCCCACATCTCGTTGTAGAAATAGCGGATCTCGCGGGGTACGCACACCCCGATACGAATTCGTTTTCGCGTCGAGAGGGAACGCGCCGCAAGGTTGGGCCGATAACCGATCTTCTTGGCAACTTCGAGGACTCGGTCACGCGTCTCATCATTGATGCCCGGGCGACCGTGAAGCGCGCGGTCCACCGTGCCGATCGACACGCCAGCCATCTCGGCAATCAGGGGAATTCCGCTGCGCTTGGCTTTCATCGAATCCGATACCTTTTACCTTGCATTGTTCGGGTTTTGAAGGGGCACGGCTTTAGCCGTGCCGTCAGGGCCTTTGATTTTGGTCCGCCGCGCAGACTTTAGTCCGCGCGGCGCTCTGGATTGCGAGTTTCCCGCAGCCTCTTTATATCACCGTTAACGTACACGATTTGACTTTTCTTTCATCCCAATCCGGGCGATAATCGGCATGGGTCGTCGCCGTTGTCAGTTTTGGTGAGCTTAGGGTTTTTTTCACGGCAAGCGTAGACCGAGCGCGGGTGGAGCACGCCTTCAGGCGTGCATTGGAGCTGTCGATAACAGGCGGCTTTAGCCGCTGAGGTAACTTTTCCGAAGTCCATTCGCCAACTGATGAAACGACCCGACTTGTACAGGGAACCTGGAACCACCTTCATGCCCTCAAAATTACTTGGCATTGATGTAGGAACGGGCGGGACCCGTGCGGTGCTCGTGGACTCCGAGGGGACAATTGTGGCTTCCCGGACTGCCGAGCACGCGCCTTTCGCGTCTCCGGAAACCGGTTGGGCCGAGCAGCAGCCTGCCGACTGGTGGCGTGCCACCTGCGATGCCGTAAAGCAAGTCATGGCAGCCTCAGACACTAAGCCCTCCGAAATTGCCGCCGTCGGCTTCTCCGGACAGATGCATGGTGCCGTACTTCTCGACGCCGCAGGTGAAGTCTTGCGCCCGGCTCTGATCTGGTGCGACCAGCGCACCGCCGACGAAGCCCGCGAGTTGACCGAGCAAATCGGTGCCGACCAGATCATCGCCTGGACCTGCAATCCTGCCCTCACCAACTTCACCCTGACCAAGTTGTTATGGGTGCGCAAGCACGAGCCTAACCTCTTCGAGCGTTTTCGAACGTTGCTCTTGCCCAAGGATTACGTCCGCTTCCGTCTTACCGGCGAGTATGGAATGGACATGGCCGACGCATCCGGCACGCTGCTGCTCGACGTCGCCAATCGTCGCTGGTCGACCGAGATGGCTCGCGCCACCGGTCTCGATCCTGCTTGTCTTCCACCTCTGTTCGAATCGCCCGACGTCTGCGCCACAATCTCCAAAGCGGGGGCAGCAGCCACCGGCTTGCTGGAGGGAACTCCAGTAGTCGTCGGTGCAGGTGATCAGGCAGCCGGAGCCGTTGGCCTTGGCATCGTAAGCCCCGGAGCCGTACATGCGACGATCGGGACATCAGGCGTAGTCTTCGCTTCTACTGACCGGCCCGCGCTTGATCCCCAAGGGCGGCTGCACACCTTCTGCCACGCCATTCCCAATCACTGGCACGTGATGGGAGTGACACAATCGGCGGGACTCTCGCTGCGCTGGTTTCGCGACAACTTCGGCGCGGGCAAAGACCAAACTCGAGATCCATACGACGTCTTGTCGGACGAAGCCGCTTCCATCCCTCCCGGCTGCGATGGCGTGCTTTGGGCGCCCTACTTGATGGGAGAGCGCACTCCCCACCTCGATCCCAACGCGCGCGCCGCCCTGATCGGTCTGGCAGCCAACCACGGTCGAGGGCACATCATCCGCGCCATCCTCGAAGGCGTCGCCTTCAGCCTGCGCGATTCATTCTCGATCTTTGCGGAAATGCAGGTCCCTGTTACTACGATTCGTCTCGGCGGCGGAGGCGCGCGTTCGCCGCTGTGGCGTCAGATTCAAGCCGACGTCTACGGTCACGCGGTTGAGATCCTTCAGGCCGAAGAAGGCGCGGCATACGGAGCGGCCTTGCTCGCCGGAGTTGGTGCCGGAACCTGGTCGAACGTCGACGAAGCCTGTCAGCGATGTGTTCGCGTCTCGAAACAGATCGAACCGAATCCAGCTTCGGCCGCCGTTATGGATCGCCAATATGAGTATTACCGCCGCATCTATCCGGCGCTGCGTGACATTCGTCGCAGCGATTTTGGGTAGTGCTGGCCTTTAGGCCAGCGATTAAATCGTTTATTTCTTACTTTCCGAGGGGGCTTCAGCCCCCGAGGATCCCGCACTGGAGGAATCATGGCACAAAATAACGACAAGTACGGTCCCCGGCCCGAGCACAAATTCTCCTTCGGCCTTTGGACGGTTGGCAATCGCGGACGCGACCCCTTCGGCGAGGCTGTTCGCCCTACCATCCCCCCGAACGACATCGTTGCCTTGTTGGCCGAAGTCGGCGCGTGGGGCGTGAATCTTCACGACAACGACCTGGTGCCCATCGGCGCCACTCCCGCCGAGCGCGACCGCATCGTCCGCGAATTCAAGGCCGCCTGCAAGCAGCATGGAATTTGCGTCCCCATGGCGACGGTCAACTTGTTCTACGATCCCGCTTTTCGCGACGGAGCTTTCACCGCCAACGATCCCAACGTCCGTGCCTATGCGGTGCAAAAGACCATGACCGCCATGGATCTTGGCGCGGAATTAGGCGCGAAGACTTTCGTCCTTTGGGGAGGCCGCGAAGGCACCGAAACCGACGCCTGCCGCCGCCCCGACGATGCGATCAAGCGCTTGCGCGAGGCGTTGAACTATTTGTGCGAGTACAACCTCGACAAAAAATATGGCTTCAAGTTTGCGATGGAAGCCAAGCCCAATGAGCCGCGCGGCGATATTTACATGGCGACCACCGGCGCCTACCTCGGATTCATCCCAACCTTGGCGCATCCGGAAATGGTGGGCGTTAACCCTGAGGTCGCGCACGAACATATGTCCGGCCTCAATGCTCTCCACGCAGTCGCACAGGCCTGGGAGTGCGGCAAGCTCTTCCACATCGACCTTAACGACCAGCTTTCCGGCCGCTACGATCAGGACTACCGCTTCGGCTCCGCCACCCCAAAGGCAATGTTCTGGCTGGTCAAGTTCCTCGAGGACGTCGGCTACGAAGGCTCGCGTCACTTCGACGCTCACGCCTATCGCACCGAAGACATCGAGGGCGTGAAAGACTTCGCGCGCGGCTGCATGCGGACCTACGTGATCCTCAAGGAGAAGGCGCGCCAGTGGAACAACGATCCGGAGATCCAGGCAATCATGAAGGAACTGACCGCGGGCACTAGTAAGGGCGTCGGGACATATTCCACCGCTGGCGCGCAAAAGTTGTTGGCCACCAGCTTCGACCGCCACGCACTCGCGCAAAAAGGTTTGCAGTACGAACGGCTCGATCAACTCACCATCGAACTGCTGATGGGAGTGAGATAGGTGGAAGCGCGGGACTTCAGGCCCGCGAAAAACGCTGTTTCCGGAAAGTGGCCTTTAGGCCTGGCAGCGTAACCCTAGGCGCCTATCGAAGTGCGCTTGCAAACTTCTTCGCACCTCTTACAATGTCTGCGGAATCCAATCTGCGGTCGCACAGACGATGGCCAGCCAATAATCAGCAAGGAGATTCGGAATGTCTGCTTCAGTTCCCGAAAGTCACAAAGACCTCTTCCAGAAACCCGCATTCGGAGCCTTCACCACCCTCATGCCCGACGGCAGCCCGCAAACCACCCCGGTATGGGTGGACTTTGACAACGGCAAAGTGATTGTGAACACCGCGCTCGGTCGCCAGAAGGACAAGAACGTCCGCCACGACCCTCGTGTCGCCATCACCCTCATGGATCCAGCCAATCCGTACCGCTATCTCGAAGTCCGCGGCAAGGTCGACGAAATCACGGAGGACGGTGCCGAGAAGCACATCGACAAAATGGCCAAGAAGTACTTGGACAAGGACAAATATCCCTTCGCCCGGCCCGGTGAGAAGCGTGTCCTGATTAAGATCACGCCAGACAAGTTCAGCACGATGGGGTAAAGAAATATTCACCACAGAGTGTGCGCAGGTCACGGAGAAGACTTACTCAAATATCTCCGTGTGCTCCGTGTTCTCCGTGGTGAATGTTTTGGATTTGCGGGCGAATCACTTTCTCGAGTCCGCGGGCACAGGTGTTGGCTCTTCGCTCACAAATCCCCACGGACAATGTCTGCATCCCGACGTGCAGCAATAACCGCGGTCTCGCAAATACTGCTCCGTGAACACCCAAAGACCCTTCTCGACGTAATAATCCACGCCTTCGATAAGATCTCGATCGATCACTGCGCCCCGGCCTCGCGCAGCAGCGCGCTGCGCTCTTCGGGATCAACCGCGACACCGTCCCTGAACTTCACATACCTGCCGGAAATCGCCGGCACACGTTCGCCCGGAACGATGAAGCCCACGAGATTGAGCGGGTCTGCCGCAGAGACAACCAGCACTTCACCCGTGGACGGCAAATTGCGCATGGCACGTAATGATTCCACCGCTTCGGGCAAGGCAAACTGTTCACCTAGGAATCCGCTGACAAATCGTCCGCCCCGTACCTCGCCTCGATCTTCCAAGCGACGGAACATGATCAGCAGCTCACGCCACTTCGGCAGGTTCGACTCGCGCGCCAGCACCTCGCGGAAGACCACCCCGTAACGCCGCAGCAACATGCGGCACATCGCCTCCAGCGTCTTGTTTCGTTCCGCCGCCTCCACGGTATAGAGCAGCGACCAACGACCGGCAGCGTGCCGAGGCTTTGCGATTTTCGGCGAACCGGGCGTTGCCCGCCGCGCAGGACTAATCAGCGACCGCAGATTATCGAACCCATCAGCCGTTACCAGTCCCGCAGCCACAAGCTCCCAAAGCGCAGTCTCGATCTCAGCTTTGAGCTTGGCGGTTCCGCGCACGATGTCCGCAAAAAACGATGCCCCTCGCTTGCGCAGAAAATCGGTCACCAATCTTCCGGACTCGCTAAGGACTCGGTCTTCATTCTCCGTGTCCTCTGGATTGTGCGGCTGCATCCAGTCCGAGTCCTCGCGCACGAAAAACGTAATCGGAGCCACGCTGGTCGGCACCACCCTCCTCCGTCCGCTGCTCGACTCGTCCAGCGTCGCCGGATGCGGCGACAGCCTTCCCCAGCCCACCGCGCCCGTCAGGCACAATTGGTCCAGCACCGCCGGATCATACTCATTCACCCGCGGCCGCAAAATCTGCTTCTCCCACGCGATCGCCGGTATTTCGAATCCCTGCAGTTGCCGGATGGCCTCCAGCAACCCTCGTTCCCCACGGAGTTGTGAATCCGGCGTCACATGTTGCCAGCGCAACAACCAGCGCATGTACTGCGCGGCCGTCACCGGTTCGACTTGTTTGCGTAGCGTCGCAACCGTCAGGTGATGAATGCGCGCCAGCAGCCGACGGTCGCACCATTCCGCAGTCTCAGGTTCGCCGCCTTTCGCGTGGCCCGTGAAATTGCCCCGCAGCGCAGAGCCGCTCGCCTCCAGGCGCAGCAACGCCTGCGCAATGTCGGCGGTCGGCAGTCCTAACAGAAAACCGAGCGCCGCTACGCTCGTAGGCCCCGAGTGCATCATCCAGCCTTTAATCATCAGCAATAACGAGTCGTCCCGAGAAGACGCGCTCGAGCTCAGCTCCGGAGGAGTCGCCTCGAATTTCGCATCCGGATAAATCAGCGCGAACTCAGTCGCTCTCTCCGACGCGACGATATAGCGCCGATCACCTGCGCTCACCCGCAACACCCGCCAGGTTTCAAGGAGCTCAGGCAGAAACCGCATCCAATCCTCGACCGCAGCCTTCCATTCTGGATCGGGAATTTCTTCCGGCAACGCCACCAGCGTTTGCAGAGCATCGTGCAACTCGTCCGCATCGCGAACATCCGGGCGCGCTTCCTCGCGCACTCTCGCAATGGCCGCCTGGTCAAGCCGCCCTACTTCATTCAGCACCGCTTCTGGCAACACCCGCCGCATCTGCACCGCTCGGGCACGCCGTTCTTCCAGCGGAGCATCGTCCAGAAACGCATACGGGTTTGCATTCAGAATCTCGTGCGAGAACTGCGACGGCACCGGCGTGTCCACCGCGATGCAACGAATTGACCCATCCCAGATCGCTGCCAGCACCTGCCGCAGGCCATCAATATCCATCGCCTCGGTGAGCACATCCTTCATCACCTCCTCGACGAGCGGGTGGTCAGGAATCTTGATGTCGCCTTCGATGTTCTCCAAGCACGCCGCCACATCCGGAAAAACTGCCGCCATCAAGTCTTCGCTGCGAATGCGTTGAATGTATGGCGGAACTTTCTTGCCACCCTGAAAACGCAGTAAGGCGAGCGCCCGGTTGGCGTCCCACCGAAAACGAGTGCCAAAGATCGGCGAGGCCAGTGCCGCCTGCTCCAGGATCTCCTGCAACGTTTCCACTTGCAGGTAATGAAATACGTCGCTAAGAGGAAAACTATGCTGTTCGGCCAGGGCGATGTTGATTCCGTTGTCAGTCGCTGCAGCCTGCAACTCGAAGTTGAACGAGCGGCAGAAGCGCTTCCGCAACGCGAGTCCCCACGCCTTGTTAATGCGTCCGCCAAACGGCGCATGCAGGATTAACTGCATGCCCCCACCTTCATCGAAAAAGCGTTCCGCAATGATGGTCGTCTGCGTCGGCACCGCGCCCAGCACCGCCCGCCCCGCTACGACATACTCGATCAATTGCTCCGCGCCCGAGTCGTCCAACCCGCACTCGGTCTTGAGCCACGCCACCGCCTTCTGCACCTCAGGACTCGACTCCGGGTAGAGCTGGCCTTCAGAGCCTGCCCTGAGCGTAGTCGAAGGGCCAGCGTCAGGCCCGTTATTTTTGTCATTCCCAGCGAGCTCTAGCTGCTGTCGGTTTTGGGTAGAGCTGGCCTCCAGGCCAGCTGGGTAGAGCTGGCCTTCAGGCCAGCGTGCAGCCGCTTCATTTTTTTCATTTCCCGCGGGCTTCAGCGCCACCGCATTTTGCACCAGCCCCTCGGGGGCGGGCATAAGAGAGCCCAGCACGGAGCCGAAGGCGGAGTGCTGGGTAGAGCGGGGAAAAGACTCGAGTCCCTCGGGGACGACACAGTTCTCTAGTCGCGCGATTGTTTGCGTCGGTAGGGACGCACTCTGAAAGGGCACGGCTTCAGCCGTGCCGTACGACGCCTTGAAATCCTCGGGCTTTAGCCCCTGACGTAACGGCGCCGTATTCGGCAGCATGGCGCTCACCTGTTCTCGCAACTTCGCCACGTATTGCGAAAGCTCGGCCGTCCGCGCTGGTGCCTCGCCAAGCCAGAAGGGAATTGTTGGCGGAGCGCCGTGCGCATCTTCCACCACCACGCGGCCCGACTTCGACTCTACCCGCGTTACGCGCCACGACGTATTCCCCAACAGAATGATGTCGCCTGCATTGCTCTCGACCGCGAAGTCCTCGTCCACCGTGCCGATCGCAATCTCCTCAGGCTGCACCACGACGCTGTACAGAGCGGTCTCCGGAATCGCGCCACCGCTGGTAATCGCCGCCAGTCGCGCGCCACGCCTGGCCTTCAACTTTCGATTGACCATGTCGCGATGCAGATACGCTCCGTAGCGGCCCCGCGACGCCGCGATGCCTTGCGACAACATCTCAAGAATCTTTTCGAATTCCGCAGCTGTCAGATCGCGATACGGATAAGCACGCCGCACACACTCGAACAGTTCCGTCTCGTCCCAGTCCTCGCAACTGCACATCGCCACGATCTGTTGCGCTAGGATGTCGAGCGGCTTCTCGGGTACTGCAAGTCGGTCCAGGTCGCCGCTGCGAATCGCATAGACCGCCGCCGCGCACTCGACCAGGTCGTCGCGCGTCGTTGCAAACAACCGTCCCTTCGGAATCGCTCCCCGCCAGTGGCCAGCGCGTCCAATCCGCTGCAACGCCACTGAAATCGCCCGCGGAGAGTTGATCTGACAGACCAAATCGACGTTGCCAATGTCGATTCCAAGCTCCAGCGACGCCGTTGCCACCAGTACCCTGTATTTCGCCGTTCTTGAGTTTCCGCTCCGCCGCGAGCCGTAACTTTCTGGCCAAACTTCCGTGATGCGCGGCCACCAGCTCTTCGCCGATCCGTTCACTCAGGTGCAGCGCTACTCGCTCCGCCAGCCGCCGTGTATTCACGAACACCAACGTGGATCGATGTTGCAGCGCCAGCGCCGCGATACGGTCGTAAATCTCTCCCCACATTTCATTGGTCGCAATCGGACCAAGCTCGGAAGCTGGAACTTCTACCGCCAAATCGAGCGTACGGCGATGCCCGATGTTTACCACTGCGGGGGCGGGACGCCCTGCGCCCAGTCAGAAAATGCGCCACCAACTCAATCGGCTTCTGCGTCGCCGACAGTCCAATGCGGGTCGGCTCACCCGCGAGCATGTCCAGACGTTCCAACGAAAGACGCCAGGTGTGCTCCCCGCTTGTCGTCGGCGACCGCATGAATCTCGTCCACGATCACCGTTCGCACGTCTCGCAGAATCTGGCGGCTCTTTTCAGCGGTAAGGAGAATGTAGAGAGACTCCGGCGTAGTCACGAGGATGTGCGGCGGACGCTTCAGCATCTCGCGTCGTTCTTTGGCCAGCGTGTCGCCTGTGCGCACTGCGGTGCGGATTTCCGGCATCAGCATCCCGCGTTCCGCTGCCAGCGCGAGAATCTCGCTCAACGGACCTTCGAGATTTTTCTGGATGTCATTCCCCAGCGCCTTGAGCGGAGATACATACAAGACCTCGGTTCGATCCACCAGGTCGCCTTCGAGCGCTTTGCGCACCAGCCGATCAATACAAATCAGAAATGCCGCCAGCGTTTTACCCGAACCTGTCGGAGCTGAAATGAGCGTTGTCCGCCCCGCAAGAATTTCCGGCCAGCCTTGTTCCTGTGGCTCGGTGGGCGAGCCGAACTTTCCCAGGAACCATTCCGCGACCAGCGGATGGGCCCAAGCCAAAGCCAGCGAAACTGGGACTTCCTGCGGGGGCATGCCGGTCATTCTAGCCGCTTTCTCGATTTTCGCCAATTGTTCGCTTTTAAAGGCATTATAACTAATGTTATAACAACGCTCCACACCGCGCCCCAACTGCTAACATGACCTCATGTCCGAGGAACGAGCGAAGAAGATCAAACTCATCATCTTTGATGTTGACGGCGTCATGACCGACGGCACGATTT
Source organism: uncultured Acidobacteriaceae bacterium (assembly GCA_963837915.1). Lineage (GTDB taxonomy): Bacteria > Acidobacteriota > Terriglobia > Terriglobales > Acidobacteriaceae > DASRAA01. The sequence goes on along the minus strand of CAWIPZ010000060.1, from coordinate 9,210 downwards.
TCCTGTTTCCGGCTCCTGCTGGCGCGTCCGGTGCGGCTACCCAAGACCATCGCGATCAGATGGCCGGCCACGGCGGATTCGCCATCGCCAGCTCCTCAATCATTGAAGCTAAAGGGTTTAACGCACACGACGGCACCGGCTTTTCGCTCGCCCGCTTAGGCGGTTTGAAAACCGCCATCATCACCAAACGTATCTCCGAGACTGTCGCCCTTCGCGCCCGCGACCTGAAAATCGAGCACGTCTACCAGGGCCAGCAGGACAAAGCCGCCGCTTTCTACGAAATTCTCCGCAAGGAAACCCTTACGGCTCAACAAGTTTGCTATGTTGGCGATGACATTATCGACCTGCCGGTCATGCGCCTTTGCGGCTTGGCGATCGCCGTCAAGAACTCGCGGGAGCAAGTTTTACGCGAGTCGCACTACGTAACGCCCCACGAAGGTGGAAAAGGAGCAGTTCGCGACGCCATCGAATACATTTTGCGCGCCCAAGGAACTCTGCAACGCGTCATCGACGACTACATTGCGTCCCGCAGCCACGATCCCGCCACCAAAGTTCAATAGATCGCCGAAGCCGCAAAAACAAAAGGCCCTCCGATACGCAGGGGCGAGTTGCACATCGGAGGGTCAGTCGTTTTCACGACCATTCTCAGGGTTGTTATCATTCGAAACACCCGGCCCACAAGGAAGTTTCGCTCCGCCCTCGAAAAGAACTTTGCGACTCGCGCCTCTCGCCGTACAATCCCGAAACGGCATTAATCCAGATTGGGTTCAGATCGAACCAAAGCCAAGCAGTGAACCACAAACGCCACGGCGACGAGCGCGGTGTTATATGGTAAGTAATAAGTAGTACACAGCTCGGCAAGCGGAGCTTGGACTTCGGGGTCTTGTTTCCGGAAACGGACTTGGTCTCCTAAGTCGCTTTTTGTTATTGGGTTCGCTCACCGTTGCGGGTGAGCCAGGTTGTCTGGAGTGATAGTTCGGGTGGAGATCAGTTTCCCAATGAAGAAACACGTTTTCATATACGGAGTGTTGTTGACTTTGATAATCGGCCTGCCGACTGTCGGCGCCTCCGCGGCCACGATTGCTCCGCCCAAGAAGCCTCATGCCAAGACCCACCGCGTGACGGAGAGTCCCGCCACGCAGAAAAAAATGGCGCGTTTGAAGCATAGTACCCGCGCGACCGCCGCCGGTAATCGCTCAACCGTCGTCCCGGCGTACACCGCCGCCAAAAGAAAGAAAAAATATTACGAACGCTTCTACGCCAGTTCCTTCGCCAACGATCAAGTCGAGGGTGACGTCACGGTTGGCGAGGATCCCATAGTGCGCGCAGCCGCGATCGAAGCGCTCGGCGACATGAATGGAACGGTTGTCTCCATCGACCCCGACAGCGGGCGCGTACTGGCGATGGTCAACCAGAAGCTTGCCTATCGGCTGGAGCTCAGCCGTGTTCCACCATAAAGGTCGCAGTCGCATTGGCAGCGCTCAGCGAAAACATCATCACTAAAGACACTGAGATTCAACTCGGCAAGTACTACCGTATGGACCTCACAACCGCCCTTGCGCATTCCAACAATGCCTACTTTGCTGCGGTTGGACAGAAGCTCGGCTTCCAAAGGGTCAGCTTCTACGCTCACCAATTTGGTTTGGGCGAATTGGCCGGCTGGCAAATTCCCGGAGAGCATCTGGGAGCTTTCCCCACGACGGAACTCGACGCGAAGCTGGGCGGCGTAGGGAAGATGTGTTCCTTTGGCGAGAGCATCTCGTTAACGCCGTTGCAACTCGGCGCACTCATGGCGGCCGTCGCCAACGGTGGAACTCTATACTATCTGCAACACCCGACAACTCCCGACGAGATTGCGAATTTCACCCCCAAGGTCAAACGCAAGCTCGACATCGGACCCGTTATTCCTGAAATCTCCGACGGCTTATCCGGTGCCGTCGAGTATGGCACTGCTCGATTTCTACGCAGCAGCTTCATCGAGGAGCCCGTGCTTGGCAAGACCGGCACTTGCTCCAAGAACGGCACCCGCTACGGTTGGTTTGCTTCGTATGCCAACACCGAGTACGGAAGAATCGTCACGGTGTTCTTCTTGGAAGGCGGCCGTCCGACCTTCGGTCCCAAAGCTGCCGAACTCGCCGGACACTTTTATCGCAATCTGTACGATCACGATTACTTCGCGGTGAAGAGTTCCGCTGTTCCGGTACGTACTTCCGAAGCCTCAACTGCCGGAGTTTCGCACTAGCCCTTGGTTTTCAGCCGTCACTTTGCCAGCGGGTTGGACTTCTGTGTCTGTAGTTGTTCGACAGCGCGCTGGTAGCTCACTTTGCTTGCTGGGTCCTGAGTTTCCGCCAGCTTCTTGCTGGCCCACTGCAACGCAGCCGCGCGTGATGGATGCGGATAGCCGGGTTCCGCTTGGCTGATTCGCCATCCACCATTGACCTCAGTGACCGTAAATCGCACGTCTTCGATTTGGTTCGCGGATTCCGACGAATAACCTTCCGAAAGGTCGTATCGGCCGAGAAGCCGATAGTGAACCGTCACCTCGTACTTGCCATGCCCGGCAACCGGTTCGTTGTCTATATCGAACCGCGACGTCGTCATGAAAAGCAAAAAGTCGGGATTCGTACGCCACGCAACCAGCGGCTCTAGTTTCGACCAGTCCGCTGGATTCAACCGCGCGCCTGAGTAGTCCAACCTGCAGTATTGCGCGACTAATTCCCGCACAGCGGCAGGCTCGAGCTTCGGATCTTCGTGATTGAGGGGAACGCCGAACTGCGCTTGCGTCCGGGTGGCCAATCCTACGAGAAGTGCAAATACCAGGAACCTGACGCGCGACGACGGTAGCATTCTGCAACCTCGAGGTCCTACTGTTCCGTACTTCACCAGCATAGCGCGTCCAGGTTCCAGTAAATGTAAAGCCCGGCTGAATCGCCGGGCTTTTGGACTGAGCAGTGCTGCTGCTTAGGCGCGCGCTGTCTTCTGATCGCTGAACACTTGGCCGTCCTTGATGTGGATGATCCGATGGGCGTACTCAGCAATGTCGTGCTCGTGGGTTACGAGAACGATCGTGTTGCCTTGCTGATGCAGCCGGTCAAACAACGCCATGATTTCCACGCCCGTCTGCGAATCAAGATTGCCCGTCGGCTCGTCCGCCAGGATGATCGAAGGACTGTTCACCAGTGCGCGCGCAATCGCGACGCGCTGGCGCTGGCCGCCTGACAACTCATTGGGCTTGTGGTTCATACGCGATTCCATGCCCACCGACGTAAGCGAGGCCTTGGCCCGCTCGATCCGCTCTTGCGCAGCGATGCCGGCGTAGATCAGCGGCAATTCCACGTTATGCAGTGACGTGGCTCGCGCCAGCAGGTTGAACGTCTGAAACACGAAACCGATTTCCTTATTGCGGATTCGGGCCAACTCGTCGTCATCGAGTTCGCTGACCAGCTGGCTATTCAGCCAATATTTGCCCTTGCTTGGCGTATCCAGACAACCGATGAGGTTCATCAGCGTCGATTTTCCAGAACCAGACGGGCCCATGATGGCCACGTATTCGTTCCGCTGAATCCGAACGTTGACCCCGCGCAGAGCGTGTACCTGTTGCTCCGAACCCATGTCGTAAGTCTTCCACAGGTCTTCGGTGCAGATAATGCACGATTCCGGAGGAGCGCTCGTTTGCGTCTCCGTCAGTGCTACCAATTCCGTGGCCATCCTGTTTTTCTCCTCGATCGGCATCTGGTCGGGGTTGGTCATCGTGGCAGACTTTCTTGTCTTCCTGCCGGCCCATCCGGCGGCAAAATGTCTAGGACTCTTCCTTCTTCGTCGCCGTCGCGTTATCCACTTTCACGCTTGCCCCGTTGCGCAGCGTCCTCAGCACCTTGTAGCTTCCGGTGACGATTTCGTCGTTTTCTTTCAGCCCGTTCGTCACCTCGATGTCTGTGGTCCCACTGATCCCCGTGGTTACAGGTACGAAGACCGCGTCCTTTTTGTTCTTGAGGATGAACACGCCCTGTATCTCTTCCTTCGGATCACCCTTGGTCAGGGTTGCGGCCTGGACCTCAGCTTCCTTGGACTTCTTCTCCGGCGCCAGCTCGCTGCGTTGACGAATCGTCAGCGCCTGGATCGGGATGGCCAGCGAGTTGTTTTTGGACGCCGTCGTGATCCGGGCAGTCGTTGACAGTCCTGGCAGCAGGTTCGACGGCGGGTCCTGGATCGTCACCACCACTTTGAAGTCCTTGGCCTCCTGGCCGCTCGAAGTCGACTGGGCCGTCGATACGCCCGTCGAACGCAGCACCGCGTTGTCGCCAATCTGGGTGACGACTCCCTTAAACCGCTGCTTCGGGATCGCGTCGATCGAAACCTCTGCCGTCTGTCCCAGCTTGACGTTGACAATGTCCGTCTCGTCAACCATCACTTCCGCCGTGATCACCGAAACATCAGCAATCGTCATCAAGGTACTTCCCGGCGCGTTCTGAATGCCGATGACCACCGTCTCGCCCTCGCGCACCGGCAGGTTCGTGATGACTCCGTCAAACGGCGCGCGGTATTCCGTCTTGCTCAAGACATCCGCGGCATGACGCAAGTTCGCGGCGTTTTGGCCGATGTGGCTTTGCGACGAATTCATCTGCGCCTTGGCCTGGTCCAGCTTGGCTTTTGCCTGCCCCAGTTGTGCCGTGGCGGTCCCGTAGGCCGCTTTCTTCGTGTCGAAATCGGCCTTGGCGATGAGTTGGGCTTGATACAGCGCCTCGCTGCGGTCGTAATCCAGCTTCGCGCGTTCGTATTCGGCTTCGGCCTGTCGCTGGTCAGCGGTCGCTGTGTTCACCGCAGCTTGGGACGCGACGTAATCGGTCTGCGCAACCTTCAGCGCTGCGTCATTGGCGGACAGATCGGCTGCCGGCTGAACATTCTCCAGCGTAGCCAGCATCTGGCCTTCTTTGACGCGATCGCCTTCCTTCACGTAGAGGTGGGTGATCTTGCCGAACGCGTTCGCGCCGATGTTGACGTAAACTTTGGGCTTGATTTCGCCCGACGCCGTCACCACCGAAGTGAGGTCCTCGCGAACCACTTTCCCGGTTTGCACCGTGACCACGCCTTTGCGGCTTTGCTGGACCGTGAACCCGACAATGGCCAGAAATACGACGACTGCTCCGATAATGAGTGCGAGTTTCTTCCAGTTTTTCATCGATCCTCAGTCAGACGCAGCTGGCTCTCTTCTGTACTCGAATCTGTTACTTAAGTACGAATACAGACAGTGAAAGGTTCCTGCTGACCGTAGCGATTTGCGGCCTGATAGGTCACCACCGGCGATTCGAACGCGCTTCCGCAGTTGCTTAGTTTACGGACTGGATTCGGGGCTTGCCCAGACAACAAGATTATAGCTGTTCCGCGTCACGGAATCGATATTCTTCGACCCATTCTCATGCCGGTAATTGTGTCTGGTGGTGCCGCCACTTTTACCGTCCACCATGCGACTTTCCTGCCGGGTCTGGGTTTCAAACCTACAAGGCTTCGGGGGCTCAGCTAAAGCCCAGGGGGATTCCGTGAATCCTTGCTTTAACCGCAACAAAATCTTACAATTTAGTGGGTTTCAGTGTCTCTCCAGGAGTCCGTGGCTTTACATGAAGTTTAGCGTTCCCCGCCTCGCATTTTTGCTGATTTTGTCCCTTTTCTTGGCTACTGGATTGGCGGTGGCGCAGAGCGCAGCTCCGGCGGCCCAAGTCGCAGCTCCTGCGGCTCAAACCTCAACTCCGCCGCCTGCTGACAAGTCAGCCGCCCCGGCAGCGACGACAACCTCTGGGACGACCCCTCCTGCGGCGGCAGCATCCGATTCCGGCGCTTCCTCCACGTCAACTGCCACCCAGGCCGATCCGCTCAAGCGACCGCTTACCGAAAAACAAAAGAAAGCCAACGCCAAGGCCCTCAAGCAGGAATTGGGATCGACCTACAAGAAGTGGCTGAACGAGGACGTGCGCTGGATTATCACGCCGGAAGAGCTTTCGGCGTTTAAGCAGCTCTCGAACGACGAAGAGCGCGACCAGTTCATCGAACAGTTTTGGCTCCGCCGCGACCCAACGCCCGACACCGTCGAGAACGAGTACAAGGAAGAGCACTACCGCCGTATCGCGTATGCGAACGAGCACTTCGCCTCTGGCAAGCCCGGATGGATGACCGATCGCGGCCGTATCTACATCGTGTTCGGCCCTCCCGACGAAATTGACGCCCATCCTTCCGGCGGCCAGTACAACCGTCCCATGGAAGAGGGCGGCGGCGAAACTTCGACCTACCCGTTCGAAGATTGGCGTTATCGCTACATCGAAGCGATCGACAAGCAGGAAGTGATGATTGAGTTCGTGGACGTCTGCATGTGCAACGACTACCACATGACGATCGATCCCAACGAAAAAGACGCCTTACTGCATACGCCGAACGCGGGTCTCACCCAGTACGAGGAGATGGGCCTGACCAGCAAGGCAGATCGTATCGCGGGTATCGGCAATAACACCCTCGGACCGAACTCCGGCTTGGATACGACTCAGCAGTTCGACAAGATCGATCTGATGGCCAAGCTGAATACCGCTCCCAAGATCAAGTTCAAGGACCTCGAAGAAGTCGTCAGCCACAAGATCAACGTCAACCTGATGCCCTTCGACATCCAGACTGATTTTGTAAAAGTGACGGACGACACTGTTCTCGTGCCCGTGACCATCCAGGTCAAGAACAAAGACATTACATTCGTTAATAAGGACGGCATCCAGCGCGGCACGGTCAATATTTTCGGCCGTGTGACCGGGCTGACAGGAAAGATCGCTCAGACGTTTGAAGACACAGTGCAGGTCGATGTTCCCACCGAATTGCTCGAAAAGACCCAGGAACACAGTTCGCTGTACTGGAAGGCATTGCCATTGCGTCCCGGACGCTATCGCTTCGACATCGTCGTGAAGGATGTGAATGGCGACCGCGTGGGTACCTGGAGCAGGGGCGTCGCGGTACCGGAATACAACGAAGACAAGCTCGCGTCATCCTCGATGATCCTGTCGGACCACATGGAAAAAGTGCCGGCCAAGAGCGTCGGCGCGGGTAATTTCGTCATCGGTCAGACCAAGTTTGCTTATCCGCACTTGGAGCCCGCGAGCGGCACTCCGGCGAGCTTCAAACGTGATCAGCGGATCAATTTCTGGATGCAGGTTTACAACTTGCAGGCCGACGAAAAATCCAAGAAACCGTCCGCCAAGATCGAATACGAAATTATCAACGTTGCCAACAATCAAGCAGTACTGCATTCTTCCGAGTCAACGGATACAATGGGGAACATCGGCGACCAGATAACCTTGGAGAAAAGCCTGGCCTTGAGCGGCTTTCAACCAGGCATTTACCGTTTGACGGTAAAGGTCGACGATAACGTGTCGAAGCAGCAGATTGCGCCGTCAGTGCGCTTCGCTGTTGAGTAAGTCGGTAGCAGTTCGGGTCGGCGTTCCGTGCGTTAGGTTCGCCGCGTTCTTGATCCCGGGGATCCTTTGTTTGGGGGTGGTGTAATGACCCGAATATGGGGATGGTTGGCCATCGCGATCTCGCTCTCCCTGAGCGCCAGCGCAGGTGTGGCTCCCGGTGCCATCTCCGGCTCCGTCAAGAACTCCAGCGGCGTCGTGCAGATGGGCGCAGTGGTCGAGATGCTCGCCCTCAGTACTGGACAGCAATTGCTGGCTTACACCGACGCCGATGGGCATTTCTCCATCGCTGGATTAGCTCCCGGCAATTACGATTTGCGCGTGAGCGCCCCGTCGTTCCTCCCCACTGTCCGCGAAGACATTACCCTGGCAGCCGGCGCCACCAAGATTGTCAACATTACGCTCAACACTTTGTTTGACGCCGCCAAGATGATGCCGCCGCGCAAGCGCTCGAATGACGAGGATGACGGCTGGAACTGGACGCTCCGTTCCACCGCCAACCGGCCGATACTTCGCTTTGACGACGGCATCCCGGTGGTGGTCGAAGCCAGTACGCAGGACCACGGCCTGAAGGGTTCGCTGGCGTTTATGGCTGGTGATGCCAATGAGGGTTATGGCAGCGCGTCCGATATGGGCACGTCTTTCACCCTCGAGCAGTCCGTCTTCAGCACCAGGACGCTCGCCTTTGATGGAAGTCTGGGCGCCGGAAACGGAAACGGCATACCGGACGGAATCCTTCGCGCAACGTTTCTCAGCGGAGTAGAGAACGGTGCTCCGCATGAGTTGGCGCTGACCATGCGCCGCGTCTCCGGCCCTGATCTGCTCATCCATCATGGCTCCCTGCAGGCGCTGTCGCTATCGTCCGCTAACAGCTTTTCGATCGGCGATTCCTTGGTGTTCCAATACGGTGGCGACCTGGAAACCATCCAGTTCATGGGACGCGCCAACGCGTTCCGCCCCTACGGTGCGGTCGATTGGCACGTTGGCGACGACACCATCATTGAGTATCGCTACGCCACCAGTGAGCCCACTCAAAGCGCGGTCAAGGGCTTCGACTCCGCTCCCGGCGACTTCACCGAGAGCGGCCCTCGCATGACGCTGATGAACGGCGCTCCGCTGCTGGAGAACGCGCATCATCACGAGCTGTCGATTTCGCAGCACGACGGCAACAATAATTTCCAGCTTGCCTATTACCGCGACCGCATCAAAGACCCCGCGTTATTGGGAGTCGGAGACATCGCCACCGACACTGGCGATGTACTTCCCGACGTCTATTCTGGCACGTTCAGCTATAACGGCGGCGAACTCAATGTTCAGGGAGTGCGCTTCGTCTACGAGCGCAAGCTGGCGAACGATATCACCGCCACGCTGGATTATGACTATGGTGGAGTGCTCAGTCTCGAGCATCCGGGCATCGGTTGGGACGCCATCCACTCCAACTTGCAAGACAAGTGGCGCCATTCGGCTGCTCTTAAGCTGAACGGCACCGTTCCGCGCTGGAAGACCGAGTGGATTATTTCGTATCGCTGGACCAGCGGCCCCGCCCTCACGCCCGTTGATCTGTTCAATGCGTCGGCCGGTCAGACCGACCCGTTCTTCAACCTGTTTGTCCGCCAGCCCATACCTCATGTGCACTTGATGCCCGGACACATGGAAGCCCTGATTGACCTGCGCAACCTGCTGGCGCAAGGCTACGTGCCGGTCATGGGTCCTGACGGCAATACGGTGTACCTGGTCCAATCGGCCCGCAGCATCCGCGGCGGCGTCG
>CAWIPZ010000059.1:0-17484 GCA_963837915.1 uncultured Acidobacteriaceae bacterium | reverse complement strand
CCCGGTAACTTCCCAGAAGCCGACTTCTGGATAACTTCACGCTGTCTGGCCGAAATTATACCCTTCGAGATGAGACGGCCTCTCGCCCGGTCTACGCCTCTCTTAGCAGTTCGGTGCGGTACTTGGGGGCCAGCGCCTTTACTTTCTCGATGAATGCCGCTTGTTCCTTTTCAGAGAGTTTGGGCGGAGGTGTGATACGAGTGGCGACCGGAACTCCAACCTCCAAAAAGAATTTCTCCTGCCCGGACGGAGAGCAAATACAGAGCATGCGTACGGCCTCACCAGAAGCGTTGTGAAACTGATGAGGAGCGTTGGCAGGGGCGTTCAGGGTTTCGCCGGCGCGGACGGTAGACTTCTTGCCGCGGAAGGTGGCTTCCATCTGGCCCTCAAGAAGGATGAAGGTCTCCTCGAAGTCATGTCGGTGCGGGGGCGGACCGCCACCGGGCGGGATGTGCATGTCGATGACGCAGAAGCGTCCGGCAGTCTGCTCGCCTGTCACGGTGATGGTGTAAGTATCGCCGACCAGTCCGATGTGAGGGAGGTTTTCGAGTTGAGCAAGGGTGAGGCTGCGTTTGGGATCGTCCGGCGGAATTGTCGGCTGAGCGAATGACATTTTGTTCTCCATTGACGCGATTCATTACTTCCAAAGCGCAGCGGTCTCCGCGGCAAAATCCTCGTAGCGGCGCGGGAGCGTGCCCCAAGAGTTTCGTGTGTCTAGCGAACGATTACTATTTGCCGGGTTGGCCAGAAACGAGCTTGGAGGAGATGAGTGGCGATCTCCGCGAAGCCGACTTCTAGGGAGCTGAAAAGGCACTTGTCCGGAAAGTGTTTATCAGACATGTCCATTACTTCGAGTGGTTCTTCACTCGAAAGCCGCGCTGGCCTGCTCCTTCCATCGTTGGCCGTTCACACCCCTCACGATGAGCCATAGCTCTAGTGGTATTTCCCCTAGGGCGGCAGCGCCGGCGATGTAGGGGACGAACAGATAGTATGCGAGCGGCGGGTATAGATAGGTCACATACCCCAGACCGCCAATCGCCAACAGCACTCCCAGAATTCGCGGCAGGAAGGTGGACTTGAAAATAAGGTAGCCGGTCAAAACGCACCATATTCCGTAAAATACCAGATCGATGTTGAAGGCGTATTGATTCAATTTGAGAAACAGGAGCGCCAATGCCTGCAACTGTTCCGGCGTAAACGCGCTCAGGGAGCTACCGCCTTGCAGGATTAGCAGAGGAGCGAGGTATAAGAGGCTGGCAAGCGCCTGAATGGCGCATCCCACGAGAATGACGAACGCTGCGAGTAAAGAGAGGCTCTTGTTCACAGGTTTCAGCAACTCATACATGAGAAACGCCCATGCGATATGGAACGCGACGCCGATAAGGGAGAGTACGAACCCCAGCCAAAATAGCCGCTCGTGACCCAGGATATTGGCTGCTGTAGCCGCGGCGTTGCCAGCTACGACAACCTTGCCGAGAACAATCACCTCGCCGTATGTTGCCGTCAGGCCTTCGAGCAGTTGAAAGACACCGGCCATCCTGGCCTTAAAACTCGGCGACGCTTCTGCAATACGGTCCGTCATCTTAGAACCTCTAGAACGGGTACTTTAAGGAATGTCGTATCACCAATGATCGAAACAGCGTCAAATCCCGATAAGTCGAGTTTACCGGACAGGTCCTTTTGCGCCCAAAAATTCACTCGTCCGGTAAGCCCGTTTCTCAGGAACTCACTGTCGGGGTTTAGTCCGACGGGCGGCCCGGTTGCCGCCGCCACCGAAGAAGCAGGCTAGGCCGAACAGGTAGCCAAAGTTGTACCAAGCTCCGTTGTTGTGGACCTCGTAGATACCGAGGTTGCTTTTGAACAGTGATGCCACAAACACGAACGCCGCAATAAAGCCCTGCCAGAGCCCAAGCCAAAAGCCCGCAGCGTCGTGATCAGTCGCCATTCCTTTGGAGTGGTTAGGTCCCGGGGCACATCCAGCCAGAATGTTCAGCAACAGTAGGACAAGCACGAGCACGGTCAAAGAGGGTTTCATCGCTGTGGCTCCTTAACATATGTACGAAGCATGAGTATGAAAAGTCTCACAATGACCGCCAAATCGTGCCTTCCGCTTCCTTCGTTGTCTTTCTGATTGGCCTCGGCAAGTACGGCTCGTCCGTAATCTGGCGGTCGGTTTCAGTCCGACCCAAACATCTCTTCGATCAAACTTCGACCATGATTATTTCTTCGGACTCCCTCTCACGAGGGAGCGGGATGCCCCATCAAGTGCACGGTGCTTTGCTGCACGCCATGTGCGGACCAAGCTGTCCCGCGTACGAACCGAACTCCGGCCCTTCGTCCCGAGCCTATCAACCAAAGTCTGCTCGTGTCGAGAGGGGCCGGCGTTGTTATGCAATCAAGCGCCGACCGTAGCAAGAAACGGGCTTGGAGGAAATAAATGGCGATCTACCCGAAGGCGACCTCGGGCCCGGAACTACTTCCGTTTGCCCTTTTAAAGGGAGTAATCATCGCTGGCAACCGTCGGTTCTGTCAGATCGGCCGATCGTGCGTAATACTCCTTCATCCGTATGGTCCCCACACAGATCAAGTGAGCGGCAAAATGGAGAGCCCGAACGACGGCTGGGTAGCTAGGTGTTAGCCCGCCACCGAGCGGTCCGCCAGGAATCCGCCGTGTGAAGTCGTCGCGCGCAGTTTGCGCCGCAGTAGCTCGGCGCTAATTTAGTTTCACGACCTTTCCACGCAGTGGGGACACCTCCGATATTTCTGGGGCTCTCAACCATCCTAGCGGTGTTCACGTGAGCGAAGCGTTCGCTGGCACGGACTTCGGTAAACTGAGTGCTACACATGCAAACGCAGATGCAAGCGATGCCGCCACCGATCGGGCTCACCGCCTCAACGTCGATCTTCGCAGTATTCTCGATATTGCTATGGCTGACTGTACGGGTAGTGATTCCCTGGCTGCGTGACGCATTCGGTGTTTTGCCCATCATCGGCTGGTACGTAAGCGGGACGGCGTTTGTACTCGTTCCCATCCTGCTCTACGGCTGCGCGATGGCGTGGCGAGAATTACCAAGGCACGGCCCAAGTGCGTTGAAAAAACGCCTGAGGCTCAACTCGATGGGTCGCGGCGACGTCATTTGGGTTCTTGGCGGCCTGTTCGCTATCACGACTGCTACGGCCGTGATTCTGGCGCTGGCGCGTTATGTAAACCCGAGCTTCCGTCCCTCACCCTGGTTCCTGCAACACACCCCGGGTTTGCACGCCTGGGTATTCGCGGCATGGATTCCACTGTTTCTCAGTAACATCCTGGGTGAGGAACTGTGCTGGCGCGGTTATGTTCTGCCACGCCAGGAGGCCAGATTCGGCCGGGCTGCATGGCTGCCAAATGGAATTTTGTGGTGTTTGTTTCACTGGAGTTTCGGCTGGCCGATCATGGTGACGCTGCTGCCGATCACATTGCTCTTACCGTGGATCGTGCAGCGGCGGCGAAACACATGGGTCGGGATCATCATTCATGCCATCTTCAATGCGGCTGGGTTTATCCTCGCGACGAGTGGAGTTGGCACTTAGCAGCGTGCCCCGGCGACCGCCCCGGACGTGGGGCCGGTACGACCGTTGACCGGATCAGGAACGAAAAGTCGGCCAGACGGAAATTATCCAGAAACGGGCTTATGGGAGATGGGAGCACTGACGACGGTTAACACGATCACGCTTCCTCCAAGCCGACTTCTGGCCCAGAATAACTTCCGGTAAGCCCGTGATCCAGGGCAATCCATAAACGGCTGCCAAATGTTGATTAGGAGACTCTCTCGACTTTGTGCGATCTGTCGTTCTTTTACGTGTCGCGCCGGAAATCATAGAAGACACGAATGAGGTTGCCATCAAGATCGGCGGCCGTAAACTCGCGCAGCTTCCACGGTTTGTCCTCGGGCTCGGAAACGATCTTCGCTTGCGCGGCCTTCCAATGTGCGAAGAGTTCGTCCACCTCAGCCTTGCTATCGAGATTGAGCCAGAAAAGGACTGGGCCCACGTTGCCGTAGGACTCTCGGAAGGCGCGATTGGTGATAAACAGTCTGCAATTCCCCCTTGAGATGCCTGCAATGCCTCCTTCGTCGTTCCCCCAATCGAGGGTGAAGCCTAGCGTGTTGACATAGTAGGCTGCGGCTTTGTCGACGTCAGCCGCGGGGATCTCCGGGACTGGAGCGGGGAACATCATGGATGGTTGGTTCATCGTACACGAGCACGCGGCCTGGACGGCCCAGGAATGTGGAGTTGAGTCAGGCATAAGTTTCCTTTGATTGTTTTTGATTTAAAGGCGGCACAGTCTGAGAACAATGCTTCAACTCCCGGTTGTTCGGCAAGCCGGAAGCTATCGAGAAACGGGCTTGGAGGAGATGAATGTCGATCTCCGCTCAGCGGACTTCCGGCCAGCGAGGTTGAGAGTCCATCCTGGGCATTACTTCCGGGTTGCCCGTCATCCGTCCACAATCAGGACAAGCGGCCCCTAGCCCGTCTTTCCAATCTAATCAACCACTTGGAGGAGAAGAGGTAATTCTTGCTCGGAGTTGCGTCTTTTTTGGGCCGTCCCACGTATGTATCGGTAGTATGAACGCGACAGCCTGCTATTTCGTGAATGCGATGGCCGCCGAAAACACCGAGATCGCTCGCGGCCTTCAACGTCGCGATCCAGACTTGCTTGACCACCTGATCGAGACGTACCAGCACCGCCTTCTGCGTTATCTTTTACACCTGACCGGGCGACGCGAGTTGGCCGAGGATTTTTTTCAGGAGACTTGGATCCGCGTGCTCGAACACGGCCGCCAGTATGACGGCCGCCACGAATTCAGTACTTGGCTTTTCACCATCGCACGCAATCTGGTCATCGACAACCTCCGCCGTAGGCGGCCAGCGAGCCTCGATAGTCTCGCAGCAGCAGACGATGCCGCCTCGTTCGACATTCCCGACATCACGCAGCCTTCGGCGTTTGATGCGACGGTTCAACGCGAGCAGAACGAACAGATTTCAGCTGGCATGGAACATATCGCAGTCGAATACCGTGAAACTCTGGTGCTTCGTTTCCAGGAAGGAATGTCACTGGAAGAAATCGCCTCAGTTACCGGAGCGCCCCTGGGCACGGTGAAATCGCGGATCTATCGGGGCTTGAGCGCCCTGGAGCCGTGGGTGAAAGGAGCTTATGAACATTGATCTTATGAATTCCGATCCTCATGAGTGTGCTCGACTTCTCATCGCTTTGTCCGGCCCGGAAAATGTCTCCAACCCAGAGCAATCCTGGCTGGCTGCCCATTTGGAGTCTTGCCCATCGTGTCGCGAGTTCTCGGCGAGCACGGGCCAGACGATTCGCTCGCTGCGAGGGGTTCCGATCACCGCCAGCGCACGTCTCATCTCCACAACTCAAATGCGCGTACGTCAGCGGGCGCTGGAGTTGCAGCACCAACAGGAACGGTTCTGGGTGATCTGTGCTTGCTGTGCAGCGGTCACGCTCTGCAGTGCCGTCACCACGGCCTTGCTGTGGCGCGGGTTTGCCTGGATGGGCCAGCATGCAAGCTTTCCCACGCCGGTGTGGGAAGGAGGCTTTGTTGTGATCTACCTGATGCCAGCAGTTCTGGTGGGAATTCTCCTGCTTTCGCGGGGGACTTTTCTGGCAGATCACGACCGCTCCTATCAGGATTGGCCGTCGTACTGATGACCGCATGGATCTGCGTGGAAATCGCAGTTGATTTACCGGGAACGACTCTGGAGGTTTGAAATGCCGGTCAGAAATGAAACTTCAACACGTTTTATGAATGAGGTCCGAATCATCTCGCCATGGGCCTTCGCCATCGCATCTCTCGGCTATATGGCGGCGGGTTCGGCCGTGGTGTTCGCCACTCTCACGAACAAAACTGCAGATCCTTTTTATAGGCTGCCAGTACTCGTGCCACTCGCAATTCTCGGTGGAACTTTGCTCGCGTGTTACATCCTACTCATCGGCTACGTCAACCGCGACGCCGGCCGCCGGGATATGAGTCGCCTGGCCTGGACGCTGCTAGCAATTTTTATCCCTCATGCGCTCGGCATCGTCCTGTATTTCGTTCTGCGCAAGCCACGCATCTTGAACTGTCCGCGGTGCAGCGCGCTGATCGAACCGGGGTTCGGTTTTTGTCCTCGATGCCGATGCCGATTGAACGCCATCTGTCCGCAGTGCCAGCGCGGCGTGAACGCCGCCGACAAATTTTGCCCGTACTGCGGTGGCGACCTGGGAACTAGTGTCAACAATGTTTCCGTACCGCTTTCCAGCAAAAGCTGAGGGGGAAGAATGCAATCACCAATATTGTTGATTCATATTTGCGCTGGAGTCTTAGGGTTACTGTCCGGGACCGCTGCATTGTGTTTTCGGAAAGGTTCGCCCGGCCATGTCCTGGCCGGAAAAGTGTTTGTAGCATCGATGCTGACCATGGCTGTCGGCGCAGTGTACCTGGGAATCGTGAAACATCAAACCGGCAACATCGGCGGCGGAATCATAACCTTTTATCTGATCGGAACGGGGTGGCTGACCGCGAGGCGCAGAAAGGGGGAAACGAGCCGCATGGACTGGGTCGCGCTGCTGATTCCTTTGACTCTCGGTATCCTCATATGGATGAACGGTATTAAAGTGGTGCGCAGCGGGGCGAGTTCACAAGACGGAGTTCCTGTTGGAATGAGTTTCTTCATGGGCTCCATCTGTCTGCTTGCTGCTGCCGGCGATGTTCGCATGCTCACACGCGGCGGCGTTCTTGGAGTAAAGCGCATCGGGCGACATCTCTGGCGCATGTGCTTTGGGCTGTTCATCGCAGCCGGGTCATTTTTTCTGGGCCCCTCAAACCGCCCCTTCAGATTGCTTTCGGCAGTAGGGCTCGGGCAACACCTACCCTCGGCGTTATTTAGCACCAGCTTGTATCTGTTTCTCAGCATACTCCCACTGGCGTTGCTGATTTTCTGGCTAGTGAGAGTTCGCTTCACTAATGCTTTCAAGAGAAAATCGATGCCACCCGGTGGCGAGGTTTACTCACTACGGACGTAGCCTTCAATCTCTCCTTTCCGTAGGACAAGAGATCAAACGCGGACACTTGCATGGATGGCGCGTTTTTCGTCCGGGGGGATTACTTCCCAGTTGTCGGCCGACCGGAAGCTATCCAGAAACGCGCTTCGAGGAAGTTGGCCAGATTGGTAACGGGAAGTCGGCCAGCAGGGTGGAGTCTACTGCGTTCCCAACGAGTCTGGTTCTAGGCCAATCCGATCATTCACCGCGTTTCGAAATCGCTGCTTGCAACCCAAGTAGCGTTCCGTTGTCTGTACAGAAACGTGCCCAAGCAGGAACTGAATTTGCTCCAGCTCGCCACCGGCCTGGTGACAGAGCCGAGCGCAGGTCCTCCGAAGGTCGTGCCGTGCAAGGGATGGAAGCTCGCACTCCTTGGCCTTCTCTTTTACGACTCCCCAAATGACTTTCGGGGTGAAACCGGTTCCCCAAATTCTGCCAGCCTTGTTGATCGAACGCAGGAGAGTGCCGGCAGTAATTCCAGCCGCCGTTGTCCACGCGTCGATCCCATCTTTCACCCAGTCTGGAACTGGAATGGTTCTCATGTGGCCGCCCTTGCCGACGAGATCGGCTATCACCCAATGTTCCTCTCTCTGCTGTAAGTCTACAATGCGTAACGCGGTCAGCTCCGCCCTACGAAGTCCGCAACCCAGCAGAATTGCCAACGTGGCGTAGTCACGCTTGCCTCGCAGGCTCGTGTCGTCTACCGCCAGCAAAAGGCGTTTGCCTTGTTCCGCAGTAAGCCAATTGCCAACATGCACACCCAGTCGCTTGACACCCTTAACACGGCGAATGCCGGCAGCCAAGTCAGCACTCAGTAGACCACAATCCGCAGCCTCATAGGCCAGCCTTCGGACCGCCGCTAGGCGCAGGTTTATGGTGGATGAAGCGTAGTTTCGTTGTTCGAGAGATATCCGGTACCGCGTGACCACAGTCTTATTGAAAGCAAGCCTGGGCTCTGAACAGTACCACTCGATGAATTCTCTGATCGCGTGATCGTAGGATCGTTGGGAACTGGGAGAAGTCAAGCTATTCAGCACCGCTGACTTCGATTGTTCAAGGTCGGGCAGTTTTAGGACTGCTTTGGGCGTTCGCTTGCGCTTGCTCTTTGCCATGGAGACGGCCTCCAATCGCCGTGGCAAAAAGCATGGTCCAAGTCGGCAAATCAGCCCATTGCACCCTGGCGCGTTTATCGAGAGCTGTCGTGGGAGTCCGAGTTCGCTTCAATGAGTGACTTGCCCTGGAGGTGCCAATTGGAGAGGGGAACTTCTGTTTCGTCGGTTGCCCGACAAGATCAAGGTGCTGGAGAGTTTAAAGGCTACCCTGAACATCTTCACCATGATGAATGGTGATAACGACTTTCCCTTGTGCATGTCCTTCTTCGCGATAGCGAAGGGCTTCAGCCACCTCGCCTAATGGGTACCGTCTGTCGATGATAGGTACGATCTTTCCGGCTTCAAGAAGATCCTTCAGAAGACGCAAATCCGTCCCGTTTCTCTTCGCAATAAAGAAACGCATTTTCTTACTGCCAATCCACGACAGAAGTGGCCCCAGGGACACCGCCTGGAGAATTCGAGCCAAACCACCTCCAACCATGACAAAGATTCCGTCCCGACTGAGCGCGCGCCTGTAATCGAAAATCGAGTGATGCGCGTTCGCACCGAGAATCAGATCGTATCGCAACCCGCTGCGCGTGAAATCTTCTCGCGTGTAATCGATAACGTGGTCGGCGCCGATCACTCGCGCCCTGTCCACATTCCTCGGGCTGCACACGGCAGTCACTTCAGCCCCAAATGATTTGGCAATCTGGACAGCGAAAGTCCCCACACCGCCAGACGAGCCATCGATCAAAACCTTCTGCCCGCGCTGGATCTGACCCTGATCGCGAAGACCCTGAAGGGCAGTGATCCCCGCCACCGGCACGGCTGCCGCCTCCTCGAACGACATGTTGGACGGCTTCGGCGCCAGGTTTTCTTCACTGGCACACACAAACTCAGCAAATCCTCCCATGCCTTTTCCCGCGAACGATGCTCCGAACACTTCTTCGCCCGGCCGAAACCGCTTTATGTCGCGGCCGACCGATTCAACTCGCCCTGCAAAATCAGCACCTGCGATCTTGTGTTTCGGCTTGAGGAGTCTCCCAAGTTTCGGAAAGAAAAACAATGGCCCTCTTATTGTGAAACCGTCGAGCGGGTTGACCGACGAGGCATAAAGCCTGATCAGCACCTCGTCCTCCGCGGGCACAGGAGTTGCTACCTCTGTGAGCTGCAGCACGTCCGGTGATGGCCCGTATTGTGTGGTTACAACGGCCTTCAAAGCATCGCACCCTCTGGGACTTGCGAGAAATGTAGCATAGTCGCGGTGCCGGACGAGATTTACTGATTCGAAGGGATCACAATGAAAATGAATGTGTTGTCGGCGGGTTCGGAAGATTCGTGTATCTGCGATTTCAATTGGCGTATTATCGCGAACTCACTCACCGAGCCGTTCAGGGCGGGTATTCTGAGTTCCCGGCGGATCAGCCTCAACACGGAAGTAGCACCAAAACCAAGTCACTTCCGAATCGGCCACCATACATCAGGAACTCGAAAATACCTCGAAACTGGGCACAACTGCGGGAAGGACCTTAAGTCGCGCCGTCGTCCTTGTCCGTTTATGTGTTCATAATTGCTCAGTTATTCGTTACTTGCGCACATACCGTTATACGAGCCGACGGTGCGTTGCTTGAAGGAACGAAGGGCGGGCTCATGAAGCTTCTGCATTTCACCTTATTCCTGATCTCAGGGTTGCTATGTGAAGCCCTCACGGTCGCCACAGCACAGAATTCTCCTTCGCAAGATCGGCATCGAGTCCCGACGGGCTCGCGATTAACTTCAGAGCCTGCTGTTCCCGCTATCCTTGCCGCCTTCGACAAGTACGAAGTTGTCGGTATTCCGGAAGGTCATGGAATGAAAGATATGGATGATTTCATTCTTTCGCTGATCCGCGATCCAGCGTTTTCGGGAAAAGTAAACGACATTGTAGTCGAGTGCGGCAACTCGCTGTATCAGCCTATTCTGGACCGTTATATAGCCGGCGAGGATGTGCCGTTCACGGAAGTTCGGAAAGTATGGCGAAACACAACGCAGCCGATGTGCGGTACGTCGGGATTCTTTGAGCAGTTTTTTCCTCTCGTGCGCGCAATCAATCAGAAGCTCCCGCAAGGAAAGCGCCTCCGGGTACTGGCTGGCGATCCTCCCATTGACTGGGACCAAGTCAAAAGCTCCCAGGATATCGGAAAATTCTCCGACCGTGATGCAAGCATCGCCTCTGTGATGGAGAAAGAGGTTCTCTCGAAACATCGCAAGGCCCTTATGCTGTTCGGCAATTTTCATCTCATGCATGGGGCTGGAGTCGACGCTGGCAACGCCGTAACGATGTATGAGAAGAACTATCCAAACCGAACGTTCATCATCAGCGACTTCGGCAACTTCGACACGGGCTTGCCCATTCTATCCAGCAGCTCATTCGCAACCTGGCCGGTCCCATCGCTTGCTCAGGCCAAGGGAACCTGGCTTGGCGCCTTAGGACTAGGTCAGCTTTACCCGCCAACTGTCTGGACGGACAGCGACTGCAATGTGCACGACGAGCTCCCCAAGAACGAACAAAAGCCCATGGCAGATTTGGTCGATGCCTTCCTTTATCTCGGTCCTCAGGATTTAAGACTGACAGAACCGATGCCCGCTGACATTGCATTGGACTTCGATTACATGACAGAGTTGCTGCGGCGGGAAACGCTGGCGGGAATGCCTGCGGCAAGGACGCTTAAGGATTTCGATCACCAGATTGTCAGTGGCGCGGAAAGTCCTGTTCTTGTTGTACCGAAGCTGCCGGATGTCAAGGCCTATTTCCCGATGATCAAGCAAAACTGCATCGATCGCAAGGCGGCGGCAGTGGCAAGCCTCAATCACCGAAAAAGCGAATAGTTCAAAGAAGCTTAGAGTTCCGGTTGGATGACCCCCAACCCGGACGTTATACATCCGTTACCGCCGGGTAGCCCACTTCCGGATTGGCAACAAACCAGGCATGACCCAATCACTGGCCCCTCGGACGTTTTTCGGTCCCGGTCCTAGCGGCTCGCCTGAAGATGGACCTTGGTGCATCATGGACCATATGCTCAAACTCCAGAGGGATGCGGGGGTCGGGATCAGACACACGATACGCAGACGACTGGATTACCGCCGCTTGCCGGTCCAATGCCTGAAGGCGGGCGGGATGCGGCCGGGGCCGGGGAAGGTAGGGAGAGTGCCATGAGCTAGGCTTCATCTTTCGTGGCTTTGATTGTCGTTGTTGCGTTGCTCGGTGCGGTGGGTGTGCTGTTCGGCTATTTCGTCTACTCCCCTGCTCCTGCGGTTCCGCGACTGTCAGGCACGCTGACCCAGGGGTCCATCGAGGTGGGCGGACGGACACGGGCCTACCTGACCTACGCGCCGCTAGGGTTGACGAAAGAAGCCCCCCTTGTCGTGGTCATGCACGGTTCGGGTCAAAACGGTGCGCAAACGCGAAAGTGGACGGGATATGGGTTCGAGCGCCTTGCGGACGAAAGAGGCTTCGCGGTCGTCTATCCTGATGGGTACGAGGGCTACTGGAACGCGTGCAACATCGTCGGCGACTACGCCGCGAACAAGCTCAGAATCGACGACGTCGGATTTGTGACGGTGATGGTCGACAAGCTCATCACCGAAGTCGGTGTCGATCCGCACCGCGTATTTGCAACGGGCATTTCCCGCGGCGGGCATATGGCGTATCGTCTTGCGCTCGAATCCCCTTCCCGCTTTCGGGCAGTTGCGGCGATATCGGCGAGCGTACCGACGCCGGAGAACTTCAAATGCGCATCCTCGGGGCAAGGCACTTCTTCCGTCATGATCATGAACGGCACGAAGGATCCCATCAATCCATTTGATGGTGGAGAGGTGACATTCCTCGGCTTGCTCAAGCGCGGCAAGGTCCGGTCGTCGCGAGAGTCGGGTCAGTATCTTGCGGACCTCAACAACCTCACCGGCACGCCCGAAACGAGCGAGACCCAAGTGCCCGGCGGATTTCACGTCGAGCGAGTCACCTGGCGCAACGAATCCAAAATTAGGGTGGAACTCGTTGCAATTCACGGCGGCGGGCATGGCATTCCTCAGCCCTACTGGCGCTATCCGAGATTCTTAGGCCCAGCGCCGAAGGAACTGAACGGACCTGAAGAGATCTGGGCTTTTTTCGAGCGACAACGGCCATGATCCGCGATGAATGGATATACGCTAACTCTCGAAGAGATGCTTCGCACGACAGAATCGTTCTTCGCATCGAGCATATCGGCTGGGATCGCTTCGAGCATCGGTCTGCTCGGGCTCCTGCTGGCTTCGATCGGCATCTATAGCACGGTCAGCTATCTGGTTGTCCTGCGTACACGTGAAGCGGGGATTCGCATGGCGCTAGGAGCAAGGAAACTTGATGTTCTCACCCTAATGCTGCGTGAAAGCGCGCGGCCTGTGGTAGTAGGACTGTGTGTAGGGGTGTGTCTAGCGCTCGGAGCATCCTATTTGTTGCGCGGAGTCCTCTACGGGCTGAATGCAATCGACAGCATTTCTTTCGTCGGTGTTTCGGCGTTGTTTCTTTCTATCTCGCTCTTTGCCGCCTACGTACCGTCCAGGCGAGCAACGCGAGTCGACCCATGGTTGCGCTTAGATACGAATAGCAGCCCAGTGCGCTTCGAGCGGCAAAGAATTCGTATCTCGACTCCACCGACGAAGCCTCGAACTTTACCTCTGGCAGACATTGCAAACCCTCTCATCTGGCTCCTTGAGGTCAATGCTCGCATAATCGCCAAACCACTCACCGAGCCCGGATTGGTATTGGGAAGTCGGCATCTCGTCAGGAAATCAAGCACTGAAGAGATGCGCGTTTATCGTTTCCGATCACAATCGCTTGCCAGCCGCGATACACTCGGGGAGCGGGGAGCCGCAGCGTCCTTAGACCAAAGATGCGGCAAGTTTCCGGATTTGCGAGTCTCAGCATTGTCTTTGCGGAGAGTTCGCGTTATTTGAGGAACCGCCTGCCGAAGGCGAACGTACCACATGGCATTACGAGGTGTGCGATGAACGCAGGCACAGCGCAGCAGTATGCGCGGTGGATCGGGACCCTGTATATCATCACGATCGTGGCAGGCGGATGGGGCGAGTCCCACGTGCCAAATACCCTGCTCATCGCCAACGACTTGGCCGGGACTGCGCAACGGGTGGCGAGTTCGGCAGGAATCTTTCGGGCCAGCTTTGCAGCGTACCTCATCGAAGCTGCCTGCGACATTACGCTTAACGTGCTGCTTTATGCGCTGCTTCGGCCCGTGAGCCGCAATCTGGCGTTGCTAGCGACGTGTTTCGGGCTGATGGCGACGGCGGTCTATGCCGCGGGAGAAATTTTTTACTTTGCCGCCGCGCTACCGGCGGTGGATGCCGATGTTGCCCGGGTCATCTCGCCGGAGGCCAAGGCGGCGCTCACCTATCTCTGCCTTACGATTTACGGATACGTCAACGGCATCTTCGCCGTATTCTATGGCACCGCGACGGTCGTGCGCGGGTACCTGATTCTGCGTTCCGGCTACCTGCCGCGGACGCTTGGCGCGATCTTTATCTTTGGAGGTGCCAGCTTCATCGTCAAAAACTTCCTGGTTGTCGTCTTGCCGCAGTACGACCTGCCATATGTGATTGCACCCCTGCCCCTGGCGTTGGTCTCCATGGCGCTCTGGCTGCTGATCAAGGGCATCGATCGTGCACGGTGGGATGCGGCGAAGCAGACGTTGCCGGCAACTGCTGGAAGATGAGCGACCATGCGGCTCGAACCCATGAGCCGGACTTCCGACGGTACGCTCTGCTGATTGCTGTCGCTGCCAAAGTATTTCTCTGCTGTCGAGATGATGCCAAGGTCGTTCTGGCGAGGGAAGATAAGTACCGGGAAGTCGGCATGGAACGACGTTTTCTCGCAGCAACCGCGTTCGGTCGTATGGAGGATGGCGTGGGAGTCTCCCAAGACTATCTGTAGATCAGCAGCCAACTGGGTGAAAGTCGAGCCGCGTCAAAAGAAACTCACCCTTGAAACAAGTCTCGCAAGCCTCGGACCCATGAGAATTCCGCAACAACTCGTTGTGAATTGCCAAAAGGGACCCGAACGGAAGGCGTGGATAAGCCGTCTCCCGTTGCTGCTCAGACAGCTGGAAGTGCGATGGTCGCTGCGTCTTGGCGACCAATTTGACCACGCTGGTTCCTGCTCATGGGTCACATCGGCGACGCGCGCCAATGGCGAGCCCGCAGTGTTGAAACTCGCGATGCCGCATATGGAGGGGCGGGATGAAATCCTCGGACTCCGCTTTTGGGACGGCGACAGCACCGTCATATTGCTGGAGGACGACGTGGAATCAGGTGCGATGTTGCTGGAGCGCTGTCTGCCCGGAACTACTCTTCATTCTGAATCGGAGACAAGGCAGGACGAGGTCGTCGCGAACCTGCTCAGGCGAATCTGGAGCCACACAGGGAACTCATCCGATCTTGGGGGTTTTCGCCCTCTGTCGCTGATGGTCGAACTCTGGTCCGGTGAAACCATTTCGCAAAGACATCTCTGGCCAGATGCGGAACTGGTGAACGAAGGTTTGCGAGTCCTGAAGGAACTTGTCAAACCCGCATCAACTGATGTGCTTCTGGCCACGGACCTTCATGCCGGAAACGTTCTGCGGTCTCAACGAGAGCCTTGGTTGGTGATTGATCCAAAGCCATTCGTTGGCGATCGCGCATACGATCCCGTGCAGCACCTGATGAATTGCGAAGCACGGCTTCATCATGATCCGATTGAATTGGTTCGCCGTCTTGCTGATCTCGCCGAGGTCGATGCGGAGCGCCTCCGTCTTTGGACATTTGCTCGCGCGGCATCCGACCCGCGAGACGATTGGAAGAACGAGCGTTGGATGAGGACCGCTCGGATGTTAGCGTTGTGATTTTCTGATTCCTTCGTGATCGATGATTACTCCTCATAAGTCGGCTTGTAGGAAGGGATCTCCGCAGCTCGCATCGATTCTGGACGGATCACGGGCTAACCGGATGTTGGAGGATTGATTCGGAGCTTCCCGATTTCCGCTGGATCGCGGGATCACGGTCCACCCCAAAAGGAATTCTGCTTTAAGAGTTAGCTTATGATGGCAGGCCTTCCTGGGCATGAATTCCCAGGACAGACACAGGAATTTTGAACTGAGAACACTTCGGGTGGTGACTCTGTGCTCTCCTGCGGCCCGACGACGGCCTTGTCCTCGCAGCGCGTTCCTGTCGTAGGGTCCCATTTCCCACAACCACCGTGGTTCAAAGTAGTTACGAGCAGCCCCGAGCTGACAGATGGTCCTCCCGACCCTCGATTTAGTCGAGTGGAGTGTGACCGGATCTCTGTGCCAGAGGTCGGTGTTGATGAAAAGGGCTAAACGATTGCGCAGCAACATGTTATGCAACGCCGATCACCCTCTTTGATACATAGTGCGAGCAACGCTGGGCGGACCCGTTTGACCAATGTCTGCTTCAAGCTTAGAAAAAACTCGAGGATCGGCTGGGAACCGGACGCCAAGTATTGACGGTCCGCACGAAAGATCACCAGGAGATTAATCAGCCGCAGTGTGAATTAGCTGCAGTGTGAGGTGGTGCGCCAATGATAGATAACGCCAATGAAACATATGACTCGGCACCCGAGGATGTTAGGGACCGGAAACAGGTTAAGAGTCAGAAAGACTTTGAGCCTCTGCTAGACACGGAAGAAGCCGCGAGGCTTCTCAGGATGCACCCTCGAACTCTCCGGACGAAGGCGCGGAGAGGATCAATTCCTGCTGTCCAGGTTGGAAAGCGGTGGCGCTTTCGCGCCTCTATGCTGGATCGTTGGCTCGGCAAACTCGCCAGCTGAACAACGATAGGTTGAGAACCAGAAACATCTCGACCGAAACGAATAGACGATCTATTCTGACGGTGTCCGCCGACACCGTTTAGACAAAGGAGAAACTTTGTTTAGACGGACACGTTACCAACACGGAAGCGTCGAACGAGAAGAGCGGAAGAAGGGACCGGCAGTCTGGGTCTACCGATGGTGGGAAGAAGACATCAACGGGAAACTGGTGCATCGCAAAGCACAGGTTGGGGATGTCAAGAAATACCCGACCGAATCTGCGGCGCACGCGGCAGCAGACGCTCTTCGGCTAACCATCAACAATCGCTGCGAACATAGGAACCTGCGGCGAACCACCATCAACACGCTCTGGGAGCACTACTCTCAAGAGGAACTGCCTCTCAAAGCTCTATCCACACAGGATGCGTACATGATCTACGCCAAAAACTGGATTGTCCCACGCTGGGGCAATCTGCCACTGGAACAAGTCAAAACTGTCGAGGTAGAGCGCTGGCTACGAGCGACAGGAGTAGCGGATGGCACCCAAGCCAAAATAAAGTGCGTGATGTCGGCTTTGTTTTCGCACGCCGTTCGGTGGGAGTTCTGTGGCCACAATCCCATCTCGTCGGGCATACCGGTCGGAAGCGGGGGCAAGCGAGGTCCCAGCACCGGCGTGCGGATCAGCGCCAAACGTCAGAGATCCCCTTTGGTCTTGTCCGCAGAACAGGTCAAGATGGGCCTCGCAGAGTTGGAGTTTCGGGATCAGCTTCTCGTGTTTCTAGAGGGTGCGTTAGGAATACGTCAAGGGGAACTCGGGGCTCTGCGCTGGCTGACTGCGATTTCGAAAACATGAGCTTCAGCCTGCAACACTCGTACTACTGGCGTCGAGGTGGGCACCTGAAGTGCACCAAAACGGAAGCGTCGGCCAAGCTGTTGCCGATGCATCCAAGCCTGAAACATGCCTTGCTCGACTGGAAGTCTCAAAGTCTTTACAACCAACCGGAAGATTTCATCTTTCCTTCGGAAAGACTGAAAGGCAACAAACCACTCGATCTGGCGTCAGTGCTGAAGAAGAAGGTTCAACCTGCGTTCAAGAAGATTGGCATCGCAGGCGTGGGCTGGCACACTTTTCGGCACTCGGTGGGAACCATGTTGGCGGAGATGGGCGAGCATCAGCTCACAATCCGCGACTACTTGCGGCACAGCAACCTTCATGTCACGAACAAGTACCTGCAGGCGACATCGAAGACCAAACGCTTGGCACAAGACAAATTGGTCGACGCGATTTTGCCGACGGGTCTTTTGCCGAAGACAAACCTAATCCGATGAGCGCTGTCTGGAACCGTTCGGGGATGGGACCATTCTCGTTCGGCGCTTATCGTCCCCTAACATCCCCTGATTTGCCGGACGCTAGGGTTGCAAGTGCTTGAAAAAGAATGGCGGGGACGACGGGACTCGAACCCGCGGCCTCTGCCGTG
>CAWIPZ010000058.1:0-105971 GCA_963837915.1 uncultured Acidobacteriaceae bacterium | reverse complement strand
TCGTGCGCGAGTTCGGCGCACCTGATGCCATCGGAAGGAGCGAAAGTTGTGGCAACGACAGCCGTCGGCCAGAGCAGTGGCGCGTGGACGAGATGGCGGGACCTGCCGCGTCCGCAGCGGTTGCGAGTTGGCGGATGCGCCGCCTACCTGCTTCTTTTGACACTGCTGTTCCTTCAGCCGCTCATCAAGATGACGGTGTACGCCGCCCAGAGCGACCTGGATTCGTACATCCTCATGGTTCCGTTTATCAGCGGTTACCTGCTTTACATCGAACGGGGACGCCGCTCGGCTATGTATCGCAGTTCGATTGCCGGAACAGTCGCGATGGGGGGAATCGGAATCGCGGCGCTGGCTGCAGCGATCGGATGGCGTGGGAGTCTGAGTATCAATGATGGACTGGCCCTGATAGCTCTCTCGTTTGTGTGTTTCGTCGTGGCCGGCGGGTTTCTATTCCTTGGCTCGAAATGGATGGCCGCCGCGGCCTTCCCTGTCGCGTTCCTGTTTTTCATGGTGCCGCTACCGGACGCGGCGGTGAACTGGCTGAAAGTCGCGTCCGCGCAGGCATCCGCGTCCGCCGCCCAGCTGTTTTTTTCAATCGCCGGGGTGCCCGTAAGCCAGGATGGTGTTGTCCTGTCCATACCTGTCATGACGCTAAAAGTAGCGAATGAGTGCAGTGGGATTCACTCCACTTGGGTGCTGTTCATCTCCAGTTTGCTCATATCCCATCTCTTTCTGAAAACCCAGTGGCGAAGGATCGTGCTGCTGGCCTTCGTGATTCCACTCGGAATACTTCGAAACGGGTTCCGGATCCTGGTCATCGGGCTGCTCTGTGAATACGTTGGGCCCTCCATGATTGACAGTCCGATTCACCATCACGGCGGCCCGCTTTTTTTCGCGCTGTCCTTGATTCCCCTTTTTATATTGTTGTGGTGGCTGTGGCACCAGGAGCGGCGGCTTAACCTCGCCGATTGAGGACCCCGTGACGTTTTTCCTACTCCTGCCTTTCGCGGCTGCGATTTTCAGCCTTCTCCTGGCCTTTATCAGCCTGGTGCCGAAGAAGCGCTCTCGCGCCAGACTGTTCTTCTTCACCGGGATGGCGGCTCTTGCTGTTGACAGCCTCCTGTCGGGCCTGATTCTGCGCGCTACCGACCTCGCCGAAGTGCTTCGCGGGCTGACGTTAGGGTTCATCGTCAAGTTCCTTCTGTCCGCGGCCTGGCTGGGCTTCAGCTTGACTTATTCGCGCGGCGATTACCGCGAGTCGTTTAGGCGCTGGGGAATTCCGCTGACCGTTCTCGTTCTCCTGCCCATCGGTATAGCGCTCGGTTTCCAGCACCAGCTTCTTGAGGTAGTTGCGGGAGGGCGCGCGGCCCATGGGCCCCAGTTCGGGTTTAGTGCCGTAGCCAAGGTCTTGAACATCATCCTTCTCGTAGCGAACCTGTGGATACTGATGAATCTGGAGCAGACCTTCCGGTCGGCGGTCGGAACGATGCGCTGGCGAATCAAATTTGTGGTCCTGGGTCTTGCTGTGATCTTCGGCGCCCGCCTTTACGTTCAGAGCGAAGCAGTTCTTTTTTCCGTGTACGACCCGCACTGGTTGGGCCTCGAGTCGAGCGGGCTCCTGATCGGGTGTATCTTCCTGGTGGTGGCTTACGTGCGCACCGGCTTCGCCGAGATCGAGGTTTACCCGTCTCGTGCCGTCCTGGGGTCATCCCTGACCGTTCTCTTGGTCGGCGGCTACCTTTTCGTCGTCGGAGTCCTCGCCAATATTGTGAGGCGGCTTGGGGGAGTGGGGAGTTTCCAATTCGCGGCTTTCATCCTGCTCCTGGGGATGGCCGGACTGGCCGTGCTGCTTCTTTCCGATCGACTCCGGCAGCGCATCCACGAATTCATTGGCCGCCACTTCGCTAGGGCCCAGCACGATTCCGTTCAGATCTGGACCAGGTTCTCGCGACGGCTTGCCAACGTCAAGGATCAAGCCGGCCTTTGCGCGGCGTCCGCCAAGTTGGTTTGCGAAACCTTTGACGTGTTGTCGGTAACCATCTGGCTGCTGAACGAGCAGAAGGAGCAATTCATCGCCGCGGCGTCCACCGCTCCGCAACCGGGTGAGGCGAACCCCGGCCATCCACCCCCGGCGACGTCTAGCGCCGTGGCGGCTGGCCTGCGCGCGAGGTCGTCGCCGTTCGACCTCGAGGGAGTAGACGAGCCCTGGGCGGAGGAATTGCGGCAACTCAATCCGACAACGTTTCCCAACGGCGGCCATCGTTGGTGTGTTCCGTTGCGAGCAGGGGAACGGAGTCTTGGTGCCTTCATTCTCGCCGACCGCGTGAATGGTGCGCATTACACGACTGAGGAAGTGCATCTGCTGCAATGCATCGCGGACCAGGTGACGTCGGTGCTATTGAACCTGCGCCTGGCCAATGAGGTGGCGCTTTCCAGGGAACTGGAGGCGTTCCGGACGATGTCGGCATTCTTCGTACACGATCTGAAGAACACTGCCGCATCGCTCAACCTGATGCTGAAGAACCTGCCGGAGCATTTCGACGACCCGTTGTTTCGTGAGGACTCCCTGCGCGCCATTGGCAATACTGCGCGGCGAATCGACGAGATGATCGGACGGTTGAGCGCACTGCGGCAACGGCCTGCCTTCAACCCCACCGAAGCCGATCTGAATCAGCTCGTCAGCGAAGTCCTCGAGGGGCTGGATGAAATGCCGAAGGTAGAGCTGACGAAAGAGTTACAGCCCCTACCCAAGACGCTCGCTGACCGCGAACAGATTCGAAGCGTCGTGACCAACCTGCTGCTCAACGCGCGCGATGCGCTGGGCCCGGGAGGCCGCATTTGCCTCCGGACGCAGCATCTCGGAGACAGCGTGGTTCTCTCGGTCGCGGATAATGGCTGCGGGATGAGCGCGGCGTTCCTGAATGACTCGTTGTTCCGCCCCTTCCAAAGTACGAAGAAAAAGGGGCTCGGCATCGGCATGTATCAGTCCCGGATGATTGTAGAGGCGCACGGAGGCAGTATCCGGGTGGAAAGCGAGACAGGTAAGGGGACTACGTTTCGGGTGAGCCTGCCCGTCAAGGACGTGAAATGACCAGACTGCTGATCGTCGACGACGACGAGGACATCTGTACTCAGATGAAGTGGGCGCTGGGCCGCGACTACGAACTACTCACGGCAGGCGACCGCGCTGACGCCTTAGCCGCGTTCACCGCGCATCGTCCCGCGGTGACCCTGCTCGACCTGGGACTGCCGCCCCGCCCCAATGAACCCGAGGAGGGCCTCGCGGCACTCTCGGCGATTCTTGCGGTGGACCCGCTGGCCAAGGTGATCGTCGTCTCCGGTCAGAACGACAAGCAGAACGCCATCCGCGCCGTCGGGGTCGGTGCCTACGACTTCCTCTGTAAGCCGATCGAAGTCGACGAGCTCAGGCTCGTGCTGCATCGTTGCGTGTATCTGGCGGATCTCGAGCAGGAATACCGCGCCCTCCAACACAGCTCGCGGCCCCACACCTTCGAGGACATGCTTGGCGCAAGTCCACAGATGCAGACCATCTTCGAGTTCATCCGCAAGGTGGCCCCCACCAGCGCCCCGGTACTGATTCTGGGCGCAAGCGGCACGGGCAAGGAAATGCTGGCGCAGGCGCTCCATCGACGCAGCCAGCAGGCCAGTGGCCCCTTCGTGGCCATCAACTGCAACTCGATCCCGGAGAACCTACTCGAGAGCGAACTCTTCGGCCACGAGAAAGGCGCGTTTACGGATGCCCACATGCAGCGCAAAGGGCATATCGAGACCGCCGCGGGCGGCACGCTCTTCCTCGATGAGATCGGTGAATTGCCGGCGCCTGTTCAGGTGAAGCTTTTGCGGTTTCTTCAGGAGAAACGCTTCCAGCGGGTTGGGGGACGGGATGAGATTCCGAGCGACGCCCGCGTCCTGGCGGCCACCAACCGGAACCTTCAGGAGTCCATCGCCAGCGGGAAGTTTCGCGAGGACCTGTACTTCCGCCTGGCCGTGGTCGTCGTCAAGGCCCCGCTCCTTCGGGAGCGGGGGGACGACATTGTCATGATTGCGAAGGCGTTCCTAAAGAGCTTTGGTATCGAACACGCCAAGCCCGGTCTGACCTTTGCGCCCGATGCGCTGCGCGCCCTGAGTCTTCACCCGTGGCCGGGAAACGTCCGCGAATTGCAGAACCGGGTGCGGCGGGCGGTGATCATGGCGGATGGGAAGCGCGTTACCGCCAGGGACCTGGAATTGACCGACACCCTGAGCGCATTGCCGCCGCAAACGCTGAAGGAAGCGCGAGAAACTGTAGAACGGGAGATGGTCAAGGAAGCCCTACGGCGGCACATGGGAAAGGTCACTGCCGCCGCGTTGGAACTCGGCGTTAGCCGCCCAACGCTCTATGAATTGATGGAAAAGCTCGGAATTGTCAGGGATTCGTCGTGAACTTACGGATGACCCGCTGGGTGCGTCGGACTGTCGGATCTTTTTACGTTCTGAGCGCGTCGAGATCGCTACTCGCAAGTCGAGGGTGCGGAACGGGTTTGCCGCGAATGCTGCTCGGGACAGCAGCTGGCCCCGTCGGAACTGCTTACAAACACCTGCCGCACCTTTCCAGCGTCGTCGTGGTCTGAAATGGGCACGAAAATCTCTAATCCTTTATGGATGCGATACTTAGCTGGCACTGGAAGGTCTTGCCGAACCTCCCGTCATAGTTGGCACGATACATGCATAGATGTAGGCGAGGCGGGCGGTAAAAAGGAGACTCACAAATGCGGAATCGCAAACTAGTTTCGTTAGTGACGTTGGCAGTCGCCGTTGTTCTGGGCTCGGGCATGGCGCTTGCGGACAATCTGAATCTTGGCGGTAGCTACAACAGCGGGATTAACATTACGGGGGGTTATCTCGGGACGGGTACGGCTTCTGAGGGTGGCGGGTCGATCGGTCCGTCTTCCCTGAACGGAATCGCGCTCCCCTATGTCTACTGTGTGGACATCCCTGATACGGTCAATGTTCCCGCAGACTACACGAACGCCGTCGTGACTCACAATGGCATGATCGCGGGTAGCTCAAACAATAATGGTAAAGGCGGCCTGACGGGCTACACGACCGATGGAGCGCTGGCAACAGTTAACAACGCAGTGGCCGTAGCTTGGCTGTTGCATACTTTCGGCGCGGGAGCTAGCGGATATGACGCACAGGTTGGTCTCCAAGCCGCTATCTGGAACCAAATCTACGGCGTCAGCCTAACATCTGGCAACACCGCGGGTGCGATTGCCGATTACACCGCCGATCTCGCTGCGCTCGCAGCAGCGGGAAGTCTTCCCAACTATGAGAGCCAGTTCGCTTGGCTTTCCCCAAACGGAACCAACCCGAACGTCATGCAGGGTTTGATTACAAAAGTCCCCGACGGCGGTATGACGCTCATGCTGCTCGGCGGTACTCTGATCGGTGTTGGGACTCTGCGCCGGAAATTTCGCGTGTAGCAGGTTGCTTCTAAAGCGAGAACCAAAGGAAAGGGCCGGAACAGTCCGGCTCTTTTTTCATGCGCCGCGTTCGGAGCTAACACTCGAGACCGCAACTGCTCCGCAAACGGTCACAGCGAAAGCGACGACGAAGAACCGCAGTTCGGAACGTCGGAAGGGCGTTTACGACCCTGTGGATGACCTTGACCACTCCCACGATGCCGCGCATGGCTCGCTCATCCACCTTACTCTTGCTCAGGCGTTCGGGGTCGTAGGTAAAGTCCCGCAGGAACCGGATCAATTTCCACATCGCCTTCGAGGTGCAATAAAGACGGCTAGCGACGCAGGAAGCCTAGACTAAGTGTTCCGGGTTCGAGGACGGAGAGCCGAAGTCATCGATGGGCTTCTAGTTTACGAAAGGTGGGGCCGGACAATGTGTTTCTCTTCGTGTATCCGAGTGGCGTGCCTTATACTTTCGGAATACTACACAGTCAGTCTGTTGTAAGTGCTGAGAGGTTGCCCATGAGGACTCTGGTCGGTTTCCGATTTATTCTGATTGTCACTCTTATCGCTACTACGTTTACCGGATGCTCGCGCGATCCAAATGTTCGTAAGCAGAAATATCTTGACAGCGGCCAGCGCTACTTCGAGAAAGGGAAATATCGTGAAGCCGCGATCGAGTTTACCAACGCAATTAAGATCGATCCGGGCTTTGCCGAGGCTCACTATCAACTGGCCCAGACTTACCTCAAGGTTCAGGAGCCAGGCCGGGCCTATCAGGAACTCGCCCGTACGGTCGAGCTGCAGCCCCAGAATTACTCGGCCCGAAGCGAAATGGCTGAACTTCTGATCGGCCATGACGACTTACAGCTAGCGCAAACGCAAGTTGATTGGCTGCTCCAGAACCGCCCTGACGATCCCAAAGCTCATCTCAACTCCGCATATCTTCTGGCGGCGGGTGGCGACGTCTCGGCGGCGATTGCGGAAATGCAGAAGGCCATTACTCTCGCGCCCAGCGACGCCGATTTGCATCTTCAGCTTGCGCTGCTGCTGTTGAAGAAAGGTCAACCGGACGAAGCCGAGGCAAATTTAAGGAAAGCCCTTGAGCTTGAATCCCAAAGCGGTTGGTGCTTGGCTAATGTTGGGGACGTATCACCAGACCCGTGGTAGTTACGGACAAGCGGAACAGGAATTCCGACAAGCCATTGACGTCGACCCGAAAAATCCCGAACCACGCGCCGCCCTTGCCCGCCTTTTCTTCGTTGAGGGCAAGAAGACCGAAGCGGAAGAAGTCCTGAAACAAGCCAAGCGCGACTTTCCGGACAACTCCGCGGACTACCGCATGCTGGGTGACTTCTACCGCACCACCGGGGACCTGGACAAAGCCACCGCCGAATACGCCGCCCTCTACCAGGAGCATCCCAAAGATATTCAGGTCGGGAATAATTACACTCAACTTCTGATCCAGAAGAACCGTTTCGATGAGGCGCGCAAGCTCAATGACGAAGTCCTGAAAGTCAGTCCCGCAGACACCGAGGCTCTGCTCTACCGCGCGCAGTTGCAAATCGCCGCTGGAGATGCCGCTGGCGCCACCGTGGCATTGCAAACTGTGATCAAGAGTGAGCCCAATAACGCTGCGGCCCACTACCAGTTAGGAGTCGCATTTCAAAATTCAGGGGACGTGGCAAACGCCAAAGTCGAATGGCTGAACGCGGTGCGGATTCGTCCCGACCTGCTCGAAGCTCAGCGCTCCTTGGCATTACTGGCGATGCGTCAGGGTGACATGGGTGCGCTCGAGTCGGCAACCACCCAACTCATTCGTCTGGAACCCGCATCGTCCGAGGGCTATTCCCTACGCGCGGTGTCGCACATCAATCGCCAGCAGTTCGCGGCAGCTGAGCAAGACGCACGCAAAGCGATTGAAGTGAATCCGCAGAGCCACCTCGGCTATGTTCAGCTCGGCAACCTGAAGTTCGTTCAGAAGCAGTACAGCGACTCTGCCAAGGCTTATCAGGACGCGCTTGACCGCGACCCCAATTCTACCGACGCGCTTCGCGGCCTGATCAACACCTACCTGGCCCAAAACCAGGTCGACAAAGCTCTTGCCGCCGCCAATGCACAAATCGCCAAATCGCCCAACAATAGCAGCTTCTACTTCCTGCTCGGCAACGTGCTGTTCCGCGACAAGAAAGATCTGAACGGAGCCGAGGCGGCCTTTCACCGGTCAGTCGAACTCGACAAAAACAATTCCGATGCTGTGATCCAGTTAGGTCAGGTACAGGTGGCGAAAGGAGAGGTAGACCAGGCGATCGCTACCTATCAGCAGGCGGCCAAGGACCATCCTAATGCGCCCGCCTTCTACACCCTGTTGGGCGGGCTCTATCAATCCAAACGGGATTGGACCAAAGCTCAGGAGGCCTACCAGAAGACCTTGGCCCTCAAACCGGGTGATCCGGTCGCGGCCAACAATCTTGCCAACGTCATGCTGCAGAATGGTGGCAACATCGACGTCGCGATGTCGTTGGCCGAGACAGCGCGCCGCGGCATGCCGGATTCTCCCAATGTGGCTGACACGCTAGGCTGGATTTACTACCAGAAAGGTGTCTACGGCTCGGCAATCAGCATGCTCCAGGAGGCGCTCAAGCTGCAGGAAAAAACCAAGGCGCCCGATAATGCC
Source organism: uncultured Acidobacteriaceae bacterium (assembly GCA_963837915.1). Classification (GTDB taxonomy): domain Bacteria; phylum Acidobacteriota; class Terriglobia; order Terriglobales; family Acidobacteriaceae; genus DASRAA01. The sequence goes on along the minus strand of CAWIPZ010000058.1, from coordinate 97,832 downwards.
AATATTCACTTTCACCTTGGGATGGCATACCAGAAAACGCAACAGCCGGTGCTCGCCCGCCAGCAATTCGAGCGCGTACTCAAGATCGATCCCAGTTACAGTGAGGCGGCTGAAGTACAAAAACAGCTCGATAGCCTGAAATCGTGATGAGCATTGCGAGTCCCAAAATGGGACTATGTCCGATAACGGGCGGTACCCCTCCCCCTCCCCCTCGAATCCTTGTTTTCATGGGGTTACGAACATATTGCGCGCAAGCGAATGAGCCCGTAGGGGTTACGGGTAAATTCGTCTTAACAAATAACTTATGCCCTAGCCCGAGATTGACCCGGGTGGGGAGGCGCCGGGGACAAGAATCTCCCTTCACCTCATTATTATTAGGGAGTGTAAGACGGGGCAGAGGGCGGCGATAGGACGTAGGTCACGGAACAGTGTGATAAGAGAGTCGCCAGTAGCCGGTCGCCAGTTAACAGCAAAGGCAAAGGCAACCGCGGATTGGCGCGGATCACGCGGATAAGTCGAGAAGACCCAGGCTGCCGGTTTTGCGCTCGATGGCGGGGTAGGCGCGAGTGAATTGGAGTGCAAAGGGAAAATGCGGGCGTAACAACTTTCCCGGATCGGGAGGGCGTAACCCAGGTTCGCGCGCAAAAGAGGCGCGCGAACCCTGGGGCGCCCGGCACTCGGCTACGAAGAAGCAGGTGGAGGAATTGCAGTTATGGAACTCGGCCTTGTTGAACTGATCGAACAATTGAAGCGCGAACTCGAACAACTACAACAGTCCCCTTCCCCTTTGTTCAGCATCGCAGGGGTAGACGTAGAGCTAAAATTTGGGGTTGAGAAGACCATTGGAGCTGGTGGAAAAGCCCAGTGGGTATTGTTTGCGGTTGATGCTAGGGGCGAATACAAGGACCAACAGGTGAACACGATAAAGTTGACCCTGAAACCGCTGGGCAGCGAATCAGCCGTTAGAAAAGCAATATACGCAGGCGAAATAGTGTGCGAGGTGCCTCACGCTAATGACCCGACGATTGCCTAATTGGACAGCGGTGCCACGAACGTGGACGCAATGAAGAGCTTGAATGAGAAGCTGCTATCTGTCTTCAATCTGGGCTGCGGCGCAATTATCGGCCTTTAGGGTGGGAAGGCCGCCAAATAGATGCCTGCAGCAGTATGCTATTCCGATTTTGGCGGCCGGTCCCAGCACGCATCGGGCCACCGGGGGCGCTCTCTCCAAGCGCTGCTACCGTTCAACGACGTCGGCTGAACGAGCGTCTCTGAAAGCCGGAGGCTGCCGTCATCACCCATCTCGTAGTTGTTCTTATAAAGCGTCTTAATAACGAGGGATGGTTTGGTGTCTTTTTCGACTTCTTCCTTATTTTTGCTATTTTTTGTCGTGATAATCGTAATGGTGAAAGAAACTACGATTTGATATGGCCACCTAAGAGAACTCGTTTTCAGAACGTCGTAGTCAACATTAATCGGCGGTCCCCACGCGGTCTTACCCCATCCATCCTTTCCGAAATTTGCTACTACCACGCGCGCAGGGCATTTTTCTATGTCCGACGCAAGAGCTTGCCCTGTAGCTTTTGCGTCTCCTTCCCAAGACCCAGTCACTTGAGCAATGAGTACGGCTGCCAAGACAATAGCGAATCTCATTTCGCCGGGCACCTCTTGTTTGTCATCCTGAGCAAGGACGGGCCGAGTGGCGCGTGTCCGAGTCAAGGGTCTGCGGTGGTTGCATGCGATTACAGCGCCTAGGTTTCAAAGTAGTCTGAGTCAAGCCGCTTGATTTCGTACCTCTGCGACACAGTAACGCCAACGTTGTGATCGATCATGAGGTCGGCTAACTCCTTGCCGTCAATCAAAACAATTCGTTTCTCGATGTGTTTGACATACGTTCGTGCATCCTGTGTGAAGGTAGACGTGGTGATGAACACGCCTTTTCGAGCCTTTGCGCCTTCGAGACTTCCAGCAAATGCTTGAATCTGGGGTCGTCCTACTGAGTTGCTCCAGCGCTTGGCTTGAACGTAGATGATGTCTAAGCCGAGTTTGTCTTCCTTGATCGTTCCGTCAATCCCTGCATCACCAGGTCCGCCCACGACTTCTCCCGGTTGATCGACAAGGCCGCCGTACCCCATCCTTTCCAGAAGATCGACCACAACTCCCTCGAAGAAGCTAGGCGACCCCTTCTTGACCGCTTCCAACACATCGCTTGCGAGCGTATTGCGAAGCACCCGAGAAGCATTCTCTATTTGCTCCTCGGGAGTCTCAATTTTGTCATGCTTTTCCTCGCCGTTCTCGCCACCTCCATCTTGAGAACCCTTCTGAAAGGCCACAAATTCTGGATAAACTGCCAAGTTCTTGTTAGTAAGGCCTGGGAGATCGAGCGCAAGAAGTTCCCTGCCTCGCTCAGTGATTTTGAAAACTCCGCGTTTCACTCTTTCGAGAGCAAGGGCCTTGGAAAGGTACACCGTCGCCCATGCGATTCTATTTGTGAAAACGGACTGCTTCCCGCTCGGCAGTTTCTCCGCGAGATCATCGGGCGTGAGTTGCAAGTGGGCCGCTACGCGCTCCCGCACTTCGACCGTCGAGTGTTCTTTGCCGTCAGCAGTCACGCGCAGCACAGGGAGAAATAGCGATTGGTAATCGGGGACTGGCATATGTATTGCGAAATGACATGAGATCACGCGAAATCTTGAAAGTCATCATTATTCCGCAGCTCAGGCAAACACATCGATCCCAGCCCGCCTACTCCATCTTCGCCACTCTCCTTATCACCCACGCTTCCCACTCGTCTTCCACAACAGTTGTCGGTTAGCGGTTGTCGGTTGTCAGAAAAAGCGGATCCCTCGGGCGCCAAGGCGACCTCGTGATGACGAGTCAGTGGCTGGTGGCTAGTGCCTGGTGGCTAGGAAAAGCAGATCCCACAACAGTTGTCGGTTCGCGGTTGTCGGTTGTCAGAAAAAGCAAACGCCGCCAGAGCGGCGGCAAATACATGACGGGCAGAAACTGAGTGGAGCCGACGATCGGACTTGAACCGATGACCTGTCGATTACGAATCGACTGCTCTACCAACTGAGCTACGTCGGCTTTCTTTCGATTGTAAATGCTGGTCGAAGGCAGCGCAAAGCGAGCATAAGTCCAAGTTTTCCACCGGGGTACGACGATTAGGTACTTGCGCAAGCTGGGTAACTGCGACCATAATCCCAGTAGAGCTCCGGAGCCACTACGGGCTTACATGAATCGATTTTGCCGCTCTGACATTTTACGGATACTGCACATCACTCCCAAGCAGCTATCTGGTTGGCAGCGTGCCGGTTTGGTGCCGGTTTCCGACGAGTTCACCTTCTTCGACCTCATCCAACTCAAACAAGTTCGCGATCTGCGCGCCAAGCGGGTGCGTCCGGCGGTGATTCGCGAGTCGCTGATGGCGATGCGCAAGCAGGTTGCCGGCATGGAAAACCCGTTTCTGGAAGCCAGCGTATTCAACGTGGGCAACCGCGTCGCGTTTCGTCATGAAGGGCGCGCCGTGGAGCCGGTAATGGGCCAGTTCGTGATGGAGTTTGAGCCGATGGGCGCGGTGGTAACCACGAAAGTCCGGCCGATTATTCGCATCAACTCGGCAGCCGACTTGTTTGCCCGGGGTGTCGCACTCGAAGAGCATCCCAACACCCACGAGGAAGCCATCGCGATCTATCTGCGGGTGCTCGAACTCGAGCCGGAACACGCGGCCGCGCACATCAACCTGGGCACGCTGTACTACAACCGGCAGGATTTTCTGTCCGCTGAAAAACACTATCGCCTTGCGATCAAGACGGATCCCCGCTATGCGCTGGCCTACTTCGACCTCGGCAACGTGCTCGACGAAACGAATCGAATCGACGACGCGATTATTGCTTACCGCACGGCGATCCAACTGGCTCCGACGTATGCCGACGCGCACTATAATCTGGCGCTGGCCTTTGAGCGGCAACGGCAGCCTCGCCGGGCGCTGGTGCATTGGCGGGCGTATGCCAAGCTCGACCGGATAGGACCGTGGGCAGTGCATGCCCACAATCGAATTGCGCGCATCCTCGAAGGCGACACTCTCAAGATGGTCTTCCGGCGACCGCAGTAACTGTCAGTCGAACCGACGCCCTCTCCTTTCATCCTCTTACGAATGCGCACTGTCGGTGTTCAGTTCTGGACGAAAGCTCCGCGAACGGACGCGAGGCGGCCAGAACCCACCGTTCACAGCGGGCCAAGTGACTGAAATAGCGGCGATTCCAGCCGGTTCCATCTGGCTGGTCAGTTGCACCCCGTAGATAGTTACTTAGTTCTTGGGGAGTCGCCGAATGCGGACACTGTTCAACGATCTTGGATACGGGCTGCGCCAGATGCGCAAGGCGCCGGGCTTCACCCTGGTGGCGGTCATTACGCTGGCGCTGGGAATCGGCGCTAATGCCGCGATCTTCACCCTGGTGCACGCCATCTTGCTGCAGCCGCTGCCGGTGAAGAATCCAAGTGGGCTGTACCGTCTCGGGTCTCATAACGTGAGCTGCTGCGTAACCAGCGGGTTCGAGGACGAATGGGACCTTTATTCTTATGCGCTCTTCGAGCAAATCAAGAAGCAGACCCCTGAGTTTGAAGATTTGGCGGCGCTGCGGGCAGGCATCTGGAACATCAGCGTTCGGCGTGCCGGAGACAATAGCCCTGCCCTCCCGATGCACGACGAGTACGTCAGCGGAAACTACTTTTCGCTCTTCGGTGTGCGCCCTGCGTTAGGGCGCTTGCTGACGCCCTCGGACGATCAAACCAATGCGGCACCGGCTGCGGTGATGAGTTATCGCGCCTGGCAGAATTACTTCGCCAGCGATCCCTCGATCGTTGGTTCGACCGTCGCGATCGACGGTATTCACGTTACGGTAGTGGGCATTGCTGCCGCAGAATTTTTCGGAGACCGGCTGACCGAAACGCCTCCTGACTTCTGGCTGCCAATTGCGATAGAGCCTGCAATGCAGGGCGAAATATCACTTCTGCACCATGACAATCTGCACTGGCTCTACGTGATGGGACGACTCAAACCCGGCGTCTCGCCGGCGCAGGTGCAATCGAAAGTCACCGTCGAGCTTCAGCAATGGCTGAACAGCGGAGAGGGCGCGAGCACCGTCGGCGACAACGACCGAAGCCGAATCGCAAAGCAAAAAGCCCTGATGATTCCGTCGGCGGGAGGCGTCGGCGACATGGCCCGGGACACGCAGAAAGGACTGCGGCTATTGATGGCGCTTTCCGGACTGGTGCTGCTGATCGCTTGTGCGAATATTGCCAACCTGCTTTTGGCGCGTGGAGCGGCACGCAAACTGCAAACCTCTGTGCGTCTCGCCTTGGGAGCGCGGCGCATTCGCCTGATTCGGCAAATGCTCACCGAAAGCGTCTTGCTCGCTGTCATTGGCGGCGTCGCTGGATTGGCCGTCGCCTACCTCGGTACGCGCACGATTCTAGCAATCGCATTCCGCGGTTCCGAGTTCGTCCCGATCGATCCCCATCCTTCGATGCCGGTGATGCTGTTCTCGTTCGCGCTCGCCTTAGTGACAGGTGTAGTGTTCGGAGTCGCGCCAGCCTGGATCACGTCTCACGGCGACCCGGCCGAGGCGCTGCGCGGATCCAGTCGCTCGACCACTCATGGCGCTTCCCTCCCGCAAAAGATGCTGGTTGTGGTGCAGGCCGCACTCTCGGTCGTATTGGTGGCAGGAGCCGTGCTCCTGGTCCAGAGCCTGCGCAAACTTGAGCACCAGAATTTTGGATTCCAAAGTGACCAGCGCTATATCGTCCACGTGGACCACGCGTTTACAGGCCTCCCTGCCGAGGAGTTAGCCGGGCGCTATCGCGAACTTGAGCAGAAGCTAAGGAGCATTCCGGGCGTCATCACCGCCAGTTATTCCTTGTACAGCCCACTAGGGGACGACAATTGGAGCACCTCCGTCTATTTTCCCGGACGTACGCATAACGGCGACAGCGATCACTCGTCATGGCTCCGCGTCGGTCCCGACTATTTTGCGACCATCGGAACCCGTCTGCTTCGCGGACGAACCATCACCGAACAAGACACGCCAACGTCGACGCGGGTTGCGGTCGTCGATGAGCGGTTCGCCAAAAGGTTCTTCCCGGACCGGGATCCCATCGGGAAGCACTTCGGCAGCAACGACCCCAGACATACGTCTGACTTCGAAATCGTCGGCGTGGTGGAGGATGCGAAGTACCAGGACCCTCACGGTGACCCGCGTCCCAGGTATTTCCTGCCTTATCTGCAAAACGTCCAGTATGAAGAGTCTTCCCACATGTCTGGTCAGGTTTCTTCGCAGAGAATCCAGGTTATCGAATTGCACGTTGCGGGCACGCCGGAAAACCTCGATAGCACCGTGCGGCGCGAACTGGCGGAACTCGATCCCGACCTTACCGTAATTCGCATGACCAGCTTCGGCGAGCAGGTGAGCGAGGCGTTCAACCAGGAACGGTTGCTCGCCCGGCTGACCACGCTGTTCGGCTTGCTGGCGCTGGCCCTTGCGTCAGTGGGCCTCTACGGAGTCACGGCTTACACCGTGGAACAGCGCACGCGGGAGATCGGCATCCGTGTAGCTGTGGGAGCCACCCGCGCCAACGTAGTCCAGATGGTGCTGAGGGGAGCGTTCCAACAAGTGGCTCTCGGACTTGCCATCGGAATTCCGCTTGCCTTGCTGAGCGGCTGGCTGATTTCGAGCCAGCTCTTCGAGGTGAAAGGACATGATCCGATAGCGCTTGGCCTGGCGGCTCTGATGCTCGCTATATGCGCGCTAGTGGCAGGATTGGTCCCGGCCAAACGCGCCGCCTCGATCGAACCCATGCAGGCGCTTAGGACCGAGTAGAGCACCAGGCTCTCACGCGGCGCACTTTTCCGGTGGAAGCACCGGGCTTTAGCCCGGTGAATTACCATGCAAGCCATTTGTAGGATCGCGTACGAGATGGTCTGTTATCGCCAATCATCTGGAATTCTGCCAAGTCGCATTTCACAGGACCCTACAGAATGTCTCAGGATTTGAGCACGAGATCTCCAGCCATGACATGCGCGTGAAGCCTATATTTTCCGTTACCATCCACCCTGACAGAATTCCCGAGCCAGCCTTTGGGATCGCCGAACTGGTTGCCGCTAACGTCTCCGAACCTCACAGAGAGATCGACATGCGCGTAATCTTCCGGGCTCCCCACCTGTATGGTTAAATCGCCGCCTGTTAGCTCAAGATCCTTGTTTCCAACCACACCCTCTACCAAAAGGTCACCGCCGCGCATCCGGGCATACAAACTTGTCGATCTGGGGATTTCGATCGTCACGTGCAATTCCTTTTTCGGCACATGCGAAAGTTCCAGATCGACGGCGCCATGTGAACGCTTCAACCGAATCTTGATTTGCTTCGCCTGCTCCGCGTTTTTGCCTTCGACGCGAACGGAAATTTTCTCCGAATCGCTGCCCACGACGCGGAAGTCCCCCTCGTGCAGGTGCAAACGAAGGTCTGCACCGCTGGTCAGGTTCGTTTCAAATTTCTGATGTTGGAGATTCGTCGTTTCTTGGGTGCTCTGGCAGAATCCCACCGACGTGAACAGCAGAGAAACGGCTAGCAGCCGGAATGGGTTATTCATAAACACCCCAGTCCAAAAGGTACGTAGGAATCGGCCTCAAGGTTCCCTCTTTCTTGTACGAGACGATTCCGCAGGGTTCAGATTACTATAACTACACTCGGTGACTGTTGATAAATCGCCATATCGCAACTAATCTCGACCGTGGCCGGTTGCCCCACCTCTTCGCCTAATTGCTAGTTGCTAGCTGCTCTCAGATCACACTGTCCTGTGCCGCATAAGCTTGCGCACTCGAACTTACTCCGCGTAAAAACAGAAACGTGAGGCAGGGATTTGTGTGCCCGCGGCGCGCCCAGCGTGCGCCGAGCTCCGCTCTTTGACAACTTTCAATGCGAGGCCGACCGGCTACCGACACCTATGTGCCTGTATGTAAAGTATGATTTGTATGGCGATTAGGCGTATGACTTGTATGTAAAGTATGACAAACTATCGCGCCAAAATGCCCGATTTTCGCAGCTAAGTCCTACGGCCACTATTGGATACGTATAACTCCATTTGAAATCAATTGCTTAGAGACAATTTTTTCCTAAGCCATTGATTTTAAAGGGCAACTAGAATTGCTTTTTATTGCGGCGTCCGCGCCGCCGCGTTTGACTTGATCCACTTGGCGATGTCGTTGATGACGTCTTCCGACACATTCCCGGCGACCGAGTAATCATCAGGAGTCGCAGGTCCCGTACCGGTACCCGGCATAAACAGGTGTGTGTAGGGGGGATAGAACTTGAAGGTTGCCCGCGGATCGTTGGACAGTTCTTTCTTCCAGATGTCGTAGTCTGCGTTCGTCACCTGGTAATCCCGTCCTCCTTGTAAAACGAGAATCGGAATTTTTAGTCCAGCAGCAACCTTGGCCGGGTTGTAACCTCGCAAATCGAGAAAGTACGAACCGGGAATCGGCGAGCCAAAGAAATCGACTACGGCGTCGGGCTTGAGGGACGGACTCTCCACCTGGGCGGCGATGGCTTCAGCTTTTTCTACCTGCTTCTTATTTTCCGGCGTTTCCGGCTGCGTCATCCCAGCAATGTAGTTGACCTGGTCCACCACGACCTTCTCAATCGGCCTCGCAGTTCCCGCGAGAATGATGATGCCGGCTACCTGAGGGTCTTCGGAGGCGATTCGAGGTGCAAGCATGCCTCCCAAACTGTGGCCAAGGACGTATATCCGTTTCTTGTCGATCTCGGGCATCTTCGCCAGCAGTGCGACTGCGGCGATGGCGTCGTCGGTGACTTCGTCCTTCACGGTGAAAGGCGCTTCGGATTTGGAGTCGGCTCCATACTGCTTGGTGCGCTTCACGTAGCGCAAAACAGCGATGTTCTGGCTGGCCAGACCGTACGCGATATCGGCGAACGGCTTGTTGGGCCCAATGGTTTCGTCCTGATCCTGCGGGCCGGAGCCTTGCACCAGGACGACAGCGGGAACCGCGAACTTTGCGTTGGGCAGCGTCAGGAGACCCGGCAGTTCCCAACGCCCGCTGACCAGCGTGGTCTCACGCTCGTGATAATTGTCGGGCTTGGCGTAGGGCGGCGCTTTCCATTCTGCCGCACCAGAGGGGCCATCGGCGGAATTGGAAGCGGGCTCGAAAAAGAGACCTTTCACGTTGCCCTGCGCATCCATGAAGATTTTGGCATCGAGCAAGCCGTGCTCGAACTCGCAAGTGACAATGGCAGCGTAAAGTCCTCTTTGCGTACCGACCTTGGTGGCGACGATGCTTTTAAAAGGGCCAACCTGAGACAGGAGCGAATCCCACACCTCAGGCAGTTTGGTCACGGGCAGAGCGGCCTTCATCTGGTCGTCGAACTGGGCCTCCACCTTATCGAACTGCCGGGCAGCGAGTTGGTTGATGAGGCCGTTGCCAATGGCTCCGAAATCCTGGGCGCCAGCGTTTGGCGCGAAGAGGAATGCGGTCAGCATAAGAGCGAGAACGAACTTAGAGACGGCGTTCATAGAAGGATTCCGAGAAATTGAGCGTTGCAGATTCATACTAACGCGGAGCTTGCTTCGGCGCTGAGCGAAGCCCTCCACCCAGTGCTAAAATCGAGGGTTTTGTAATCCAGACATAAGGACTCTTGCTATGTCAGATATCACCGCAACAGACATGCCTCCAGCCCCGCTGGTCGCGTTTACCGAAGATGAAACCCTGTTTCGCGACACCGTGCGGCAGTTCGCCGAAGAGACGGTGCAAGCCGCATGTCAAAGAGATGGATGAGAAGGGCGTGTTCGAACCCGCGCTCATCCGCAACTTCTTTGAACTGGGACTGATGGGCATCGAGGTACCAGAGCAGTACGGCGGCGGCGGTGGGACATTCTTCGAGGCAATTCTCGCAGTGGAGGAACTGTCGCGAGTCGATGCCTCCGTGGGTGTGATCGTGGATGTGCAAAACACGCTCGTCAATAACGCCCTGATGCGCTGGACGACTGACGACCAGAAGAAACGCTACTCTGCCACGCATGTGCTCTGACACTGTGGGAGCTTATGCGTTGAGCGAAGCCAATTCGGGCTCCGACGCGTTTGCGCTGCAGACCCGCGCTGAATTGAAGGGCGATGAGTACATCCTCAACGGGCAGAAGTTGTGGATCACCAACGCCAAGGAAGCGGGCGTATTCATTTTGCTGGCGACGGTCGATCCGACTGCTGGTTACAAGGGCATCACGGCATTCATCGTGGAGAAAGAGTTCCCCGGCTTCAGCGTCGGCAAGAAAGAAGACAAGCTGGGGATTCGTGCGTCGAGCACGTGCGAACTGATCCTGACCGATTGCCGCGTGCCCAAGGCCAATGTGCTGGGCGAAGTGGGCAAGGGCTACAAGATCGCGATTGAGACGCTGAATGAAGGACGCATCGGCATCGGCGCGCAGATGATCGGCCTGGCGCGCGGCGCATGGGAGTACGCCGTGAAGTACGCCCAGGAACGCAAGCAGTTCGGGCGAGCAATCGCCGACTTCCAGGGTATTCAATTCCAGATTGCGCAGATGGCGACCGAGATCGAGGCTGGCCGCATGCTGCTCTACAACGCCGCGCGCATGAAAGACTGCGGCTTGAACTTCGTAAAGGAAGCCGCCATGACCAAGCTGTTCTGCTCGCAGGTCGCCGAGAGGGTGGCGTCTCTGTGCGTGGAGATTTACGGCGGCTACGGATTTACCAAAGACTATCCGGTGGAGAAATACTTCCGCGACTCCAAGATCGGGAAAATCTACGAAGGCACGTCGAACATGCAGCTGCAGACTATCGCGAAGCTGGTCATGGCCAAGTAGGGAGATTGAGATGCTAGCAGACAAGAAAATCGTCGCACTGGTTCCGATCACGGATGCGGCCCGCGCAAAAGCGTTCTACTCCGAGAAGCTTGGGCTGAGGTTCGTGAGCGAAGATCCGTTCGCTCTCGTGTTCGACGCGAATGGCAACATGTTGCGTTTGACGAAAATGAAGGAATTCACGCCGCAGCGGTTTTCGATACTGGGCTGGGAGGTGGCTGACATCGAAGCGGCCGTTCGGCAACTCACGGCAGCGGGTGTCACGTTTGAACGTTACGGCTTTTTCAAACAGGACGAGCTTGGCATCTGGACCGCTCCGGATGGGACGAAAGTCGCTTGGTTCTTAGACCCCGACGGGAACAACTTGGGCATTTCTCAGCATGGATCACTTGCCGAAGCGTAGCCAGCCGAACTTCTGCGGGACGTGAAAGTTCGGCTCAGTTGTTTCTGTCGGCTGCCAGGCCGAGTAGAAGCGCTTCGGATCGACTCCTTCGCAACGAAAGAAGTTCACTCGCCAAGGCTGGGCCGGATCAAATGTGGGGGTGATCGCGTTGATGGGAATCGCGAGGTCTGCGGTCCAGATGCCATCGGCCTCAGAGACCTTCACAGTCGAACGCATACCGCTCGTGATGTGCGAAAGTCCTTCCGGCGTGATATCGAGATCGAGCCACTGCCCGTTCGGACTAACCTCGAACTCCTTGTAGTATTTCTCGCCAAAGCGATCGGGTTGGAGGAAGACTTCTGCTACGTCGCGGTCCCAGAGTTCATCGCGGCGTCCATTCGGCTCAGCATCCGGAAATACGTGGATCGTGCGATAGCGGCAACGGAAGCGCAGGTAAATCTCGTCCGCTGACCACAAAATGCTGACTTCGGTAGTTCGTTGTGGATCTTGGTTCTTGCCCTGCCAGTCGTGGCAAAACGCTGACAGGCTCAGCATTCAGCCATTCGTCCTCAGGAGGAAAGCCGTTCGCAGCAAGCGGCTGCCCGAGGCAAACAGCTGTAACCTCCGCGGGCGAAGTGGACAATGACTAGTCGACCTCGTGCTGGGCGGTGTAGCCATCGCGCGCGACGATCTGGTATTTCAGGTCGTGGTTCTTCTCGTCCTTGATGGTTAGCGGCTTGTCATCAGGCCCGACGAGTTCAACCCTGAGCTTACGGTAAGTCCCATCCTGTTTCGGATTCGAGGATTGATAGGTAATGGTGTACTGGTTGCGGATCGACTGCGCGATCTCTTTGAAGTCCGCCGGCAGTTCGCCCATAAACCGTGGCGCATACCAGTGTCCGCCGGTGAGCTGAGCGAAGGTCTTCATCTGGTTGTCAGCCATGATGTACTCCATGTTGGCGGCACCGAAGTTTGGATTGTTGCCGTAGCGCGCTTCCGCCATGATGCGCATCGCCTCGCCGGTGGTGATGGTGTAAATCGTCACGTTGGGCGTGCTCTTGACCTTCTTGAGGATCTTGTCGAAGGTCATGTGGCTCATGGTGTCGCGTCCGCTGGCAACTATCACGAGTTCCTTATGCCCCTGGATGCGATCAAGGCGGTCAAGCGTGTCATACATCGCGTCCCAGAGGTTGGTTTCGCTGAAGGTAGGAATCCGCAAGGTGTTGAGCGCGCCAAAGATCGCCTGCTTGTCTTGCGTGAAGTCCACCAGAATATGAGACTTCATGTCGAACTGAACAACTGCGACCCAGTCTATGGGCTTCAGGTTTGCTGCAAACATATACGAGGCATTCATCGCGTCGTACATGAAGTTGTAATTGGTGGCGGCGAACTCGACGAGCAGCACTGCGGTGATCGGCGCTTCGCTTTGCGTCACTGTCTGGATCTTCTGGGGAACGCCGTCTTCCCAGATCTTGAAGTGGTCTTTGGCGACGTTCGGAGGCAGCGCCAGCGGACGCCCGTCTTTCATGACCACCCGCGCGTCGACGGTTACGACCGGGACTTCCACGTGGAGCGAGTATTCAGGAATGTCGGGCTGCTTCTTCGGCTTGGGCGGAGGAGGCGTGTCATCGGCCGAATCCGTTTTCTTCGGCACTGCCATGGGTCCGACTTCGCCACCCGGCCCGCCGGCTTCTGGTGGCGTCTGATCGGGCTTTTGCGACGCCTGGCTCTGCGATGAGGACGACTGGTCCGATGACTGTGCCCAACCGCATAAGGAGAACGACAGACAAACGACTATCGCGATGACGAGATACTCGCAAAACACGCGGGTTCGGCACCGACTTGTTCCCTTAAAGTTGTAAGTCAGGAAAGGCTTCATGGAGATAATTCTCTGCTAGTATAAATGCACTCTCGGCTCGACAGTCTTGTACCAGTGGTCAACCCGACGTTGTAAACCCCGACAGGAAAGAACAGTCGCGGACACGACGACGGCGGAATCCCCTTTCCGGTGAGGTCCAAAGAAGTTGGACGCGGATGGGATGCCGGCCATGGGCAATTGGCATCGCTCTGGCGATCCGAGTCCCGGGATGGTTGTCATGTTGCGCACCGTACTTTCGTCGGCTCTCGCCTGTCTGGTATCGTTCAGCCTCTTCGCGGTTGTGACCCCTACAAACACCCAAATCATGCCGGAGAGCCAGGTCAAAGCCGGTATGCACGGCGTGGCCTACACCGTATTCGAGGGAGTCAAGCCGGAGGCGATTGACGTCGAGATTCTGGGCATTTTGCGTAATATGGCGGGTCCCAAGTCAGACGTCATCCTGGCACGGTTGCACGGGTCCAAGGTGGAATACACCGGCGTCGTGGCGGGAATGAGCGGTAGCCCGGTTTACATTGACGGCAAACTCGTTGGCGCCATCGCCTACCGGATCGGCGAGTTTTCCAAGGAACCCATCGCGGGTATCACTCCTGCAGCGTCGATGATGGAAATCAACGAGATGGACAAGACTCCCGCTCCGGATCTCGATGCCGTCAAGACTTCTCCCAAGACCGAAGCCAGCCGTACGGCCGGCCCGGGCGCTTCGCCGCTGATCAATGACGGGGTAAGCGAATACACCAACCTGCTGAAACCGATTGAAACGCCATTGGTTTTCAGCGGGTTTACCGAGCAGACCATGCAGATGTTTGGTAAGCAGTTCGCGTCCGTCGGTGTCGTTCCAGTAATGGGAGCGGGGGCGGTCAGCACTGATAAGCAACCCGAGCCTCTGGAGCCTGGTTCGGCGGTAAGCGCCGTGCTGGTGCGCGGCGATATGAACATCGCCGGCACCTGCACCGTTACTTATGTCGATGCCACCCATCTGCTGGCCTGTGGTCATCCGCTGTTGCAGTCCGGCAATGTTGACATGCCAATGACCAAAGCGACCGTGCTCGCTACCCTGGCATCGCCCTATAACTCGTTCAAGATCGTTAACACCACCGAGTCGGTGGGATCGTTCGTACAAGACCGCCGCACCGGCATTCTGGGACGCTTTGACCGCGAACCGCAAATGATTCCGGTGACCTTGAACCTTCGTGCCGCTTCCTCTACCAAGCAGTATCACTACGAGGTGCTGAACAACCCGAAGATCACTCCGACCGCGATGATGGCGACCGTCTTCAACGCATTGCAGGGCATGAACGAGTATGGCGAGGACACAACATTCCGGCTGAACGGGGACATCCTGGTGCAGGGATATCCTAAGTTGAGCGTGCAGAACATGTACGCGCCTTCTGACGGGGCTTCCACCGACGGCCTACGCCATTGCGCTCTCGATAGGCGACCGCTTCAGCCGAATCTACGAGAACCCGTACGACACGCCGAAGATTCAAGGCGTCGAGTTGAGCTTCGACATGGTTTCGGAGCGGCGCTCGGCACGGCTGGAGAATGCCCGCACCGATGTTACCGAAGCGCGCCCCGGCGACACCATCACGATCGAGACACTGCTTCGGCCCTACCGCGGCGAGGGCCTGGTGCGGCAGATTCCGCTGACGATTCCACCTTCGACGCCGAAGGGTACATTGCGCATTCTGGTCAGCGACGGCGAAACGCTAGACCGGCTGCACCGCGTTCCTCCTACCGTTAGCCGGAGACTGCCGCTCGGTTCGACTATCGCGCTGCTGAACAAAGAGCACACCAACTCCAGCGTATATGTGTCGCTTCTGGAACCGAATCCGCAAGCCATGGTGAGCGATAACGTGATGCCAACGCTACCGCTGTCAGTCATCAACGTCATGGACGGAATGCGAAGCACGCAAGACATGATTGTCGTCGGCGAGTCAGCCACCAGCGAGGCTTCGGCTCCGGTGGACTATGTCGTTTCGGGCGCGCAGATCATTACCCTGAACATCAAATAACCGGCCGGATCCGTAGACGCTGGGGTTTCGATAGCTGTGCTAGGCTAGCCTTATCCCCGCAAGTATGACCGGTCAGGAAACTCCATGAAATCTTTTCGAGTGCTGCTCTCCTGCCTGTTGCTGTTGGCGACCGGACTGGCAGAGGGCACGCGCCTCTGGCAGCAAAGCAAGTACGATGACCTGGAGAAAGGAACGGCGCACGGAGTTGCCATCAACAGCGACGGGGGCTTGTCGTTGGCGCGCGCACTCACCCCGCTCTATACCACTCCGTCAACGTACTTGTGGGGCTTGGTTTCTGACGCTAACGGCAATGCTTACGCGGCCGCGGGATCACCGGCGCGCGTTTACAGAATTACTCCTGACGGGAAAGCCACCATCATCTTTGCGCCGCAGGAACTGACGGTGCAAGCGCTGGCCATTGACAGCGGCGGCGCGATTTACGCTGCAACCTCTCCTGATGGCAAGGTATACAAGATCGTTCGCAGCGGGCAGGCTTCGGCGAAACCCGCCGAGGGTACATCCCCAGCAGTCGCAGTCGACCCTGCTTATACCGCCAGCGTGTACTTCGAGACCAAGACGAAGTACATCTGGGCGCTCGCGCTCGATAAGCAAGGACGTCTGTACGTCGGAACGGGCGACCAGGGAGAAATCTTCCGGGTTGAATCGAACGGCAAAGGCGCGGTGTTCTTCAAGAGCGACGAATCGCAAGTGCGAGTATTGGCATTTGACCATGTGGGCAATCTGATCGCTGGAACTGACGGCAGCGGGCTGCTGTACCGCATTACTCCGCAAGGTGAAGGCTTCGTGCTATATAGCGCTCCGAAAAAAGAGATCACGGCTCTGGCGGTTGATCCGGAAGGCACTCTCTATGCCGCAGGTGCTGGCGACAAGCGCGGAGCCGCACCCGCTCCTCAGCCTAATCCGACGGGCGCGCCGCTCGCTATACCGCCAACAACCATCGTGATTCAGCAGGGTACGTCTCAGGCAGCGGGTACCGCCGCCGGCGTCACCGCCATTCCCTTCCCCAACGTCATGAACCTGGGCGGATCGGACATTTACCGCATCGCTCCTGACGGTGCGCCGAAGACGATCTGGTCGTCGAAGGACGAACTGGTGTATGCACTGGCGTTCGACCAGGCAGGCCATTTGCTGGCCGGCACTGGCAACAAGGGCAGGATTTATGCGATCCGCGATGGCGAGTACACCGATCTAGCCAAAGCCAGCGCGAACCAGGTAACAGCCTTCGCTCAGGCACCGCAAGGCGGCGTATTCGCTGCGACCAGCAACCTCGGGAAGGTGTTCACAATCGGAGCCAATCCAATAGCCGAAGGCAACGTACGAAAGCGATGTCTTCGACGCCAAGATTTTCTCCAAGTGGGGACGGGCAGAGGTCTACGGCTCGGGAAATTTCGAGCTGCTCGCACGCAGCGGCAACGTGGAAAATCCGGACCGGAACTGGAGTCCATGGAAGAAGGTCGATTTAGCTAAAGAGTCGCCGGTCGATGCTCCGCCGGCCCGGTTCATTCAGTGGAAGGCGGTACTTCATTCAGGCAACCCAGCGCCCGAGATAGAGCGCGTTGCCATCAACTACCTGCCTCGCAACGTCGCTCCCGAAGTTGACGACGTGACGGTGTCAGTCGGCGCGCACGTCCCGTCTTCGACCCGAACCAGCAACACAACGTCAGACACTTCAACCTATGAATCGCCCATTCCGACTGTTCCAGACAAGCGCTCGATCGCGGTGAAGTGGCGGGCGCACGACGCTAACGACGACGACTTGGTTTATAGCGTTTACTATCGTGGCGATAAGGAAACGCAGTGGAAGCTGCTGCGCGACGACGTGACCGACCGCTACGTCAACCTGGAGTCGGACCTCTTCCCGGATGGAACCTACTCGATTCGAGTCGTGGCGTCAGACGAGCCCTCTCACTCTCCAGGCGATGCCCTCACTGGTGAGAAGACCAGTGAGCGCTTCGAGGTGGACAACACGCCTCCGCAGGTCAGCTTCGCGAGCACCCGGATTGAAGGCAACAAGCTACACCTGGCGTTTCGGGCCGTGGACAATTTCTCGCCCATAGCGCGTGCCGAGTACTCCATCGATGCGGACGATTGGCAGACAGCGGAGCCAGTCGGCCAACTCTCCGATTACAAGGTCGAGAATTACGACCTGACGGTGCCGATGCCGGCGCCAACGAACGCCAACCAAGCGCCTGTGAACGAGCACACGATCGTAGTGCGAGTATTCGACCGATACGACAATGTCGGAGTCGCCAAAACAGTGGTCAGGGCTACCGCGAGTTCGCCGCATTGATCGCACCCAGACGGGCCCGATGAAACTGCATTCCATCCTCGACGTCGCGGGATTGCTGGTCGGCTCGGTCTATTGCACCATCCCGCTGTTCTGGCTGGTGTTCCATCCGTTCGTGGAGCGCTGGCGCAACCTACGGCCGCAGGGCCTACATGTTCATAATTCCCGCGTGGGCGATCTTCATAGCGGCAGCATTTGCGCTCTGCCTGGCCGATACGCCATCTTCATTTGTACGAAAGCCATTTGCCGTGGGTACTGGGCGTGCTCCTTATCCTGGCTGGATTTTCGATCTACGGTTCTGCGTCGCAAGGATTCAACCGGGCGCAGATTTCCGGTCTTGCTGAACTTGAGCCGGGACACCACGAGCAAAAGCTGGTGGTCACAGGGATTCGTACCCAGGTGAGGCATCCAATCTACCTTGGCCATTTGTGCGAAGTGCTGGGCTGGACGGTAGGGACCGGTTCGATCGCGCTGTGCGCCTTGCTGGTTTTTGGCACAATCACAGGCGCGATCATGATTCGCAAGGAAGATACCGAACTGGAAGAGCGTTTTGGTGATGTCTATCGCCAGTACCGCCAGCAAGTTCCTGCGCTTCTGCCAAAGTTTCCAATGTGATAGTTCGGACTGGTCTGCCTCCGTTCCGCATTTCGCTACAATGATGTTTCGCCGGACCGAGGCCGCGGTCGGGCCTTCTCTCGATGCAATTCGAACTCTTTGTAGCCGCGCGGTATCTGCGAGCCAAACGCCGCCAGGCGGTCATCGGCGTCATCACCGTGATCTCGATCATAGGAGTCGCGGCGGGTGTGGCCTCGCTTATTATCGCCTTGGCGATCAACAATGGATTCCGCCAGGACCTGCAGGACCGGCTACTGGGCTCGTCATCGCACGTCAACCTGTTGCGGGTGGAAGCCGACGGCATTCGCAATTGGCAGCCGCTGCTGTCGGAGCTGGTGAAGCAACCCCACGTAGTAGGCGGGAGCGCCCGCAATCTACGAGCAGGTCTTGATTTCCCGGGGCGCGCGCGCCCAAGGGGCAGTACTGAAAGGCATCATTCCGGCGGACGAAAACAAAGTCAGCGACCTGCTGAACTCAGTGAAGATTGGCTCAGCAGATACGCTCTCCGCCCCGGGTGCGAACCTTCCCCAAACTTCCCCCGACACGGACGAACCAAACGCCCTTTCGTCTCAAGTCACCTCGTCGATGGCTCCTATCGTCCTGGGTAAGGACATGGCCGACCAACTCGGTGCAACGGTGGGATCGGTAGTCACCGCAACGAGTCCGCAAGGCGAACTCACGCCATTCGGAATCGTGCCCAAGTATGCACGCTTCAAGGTAGTCGGAATCTTCAGTTCGGGCTTTTACGATTACGACAACACCTGGGCGTTCATTCGCCTGTCGGACGCGCAGCGGCTGTTCGACCTGAGTGACGTCGTCTCGGTGCTCGAATTCAAGGTCGATGACATCTACAAGGCTGCCGAAATTGGCCGGCAACTTGAGACCGCCGCAGGCAAAGGGTTTATGTCCACCAATTGGATGGAGCAGAACCGCGCTCTGTTCCGCGCTCTTCGCCTGGAGCGAGTGGTTACGTTTATCACCATAGGGTTGATCGTCTTCGTCGCCGCCCTGAACATCCTGATTTCGCTCATCATGATGGTGATGGAAAAGACCCGAGACATCGCCGTCCTGGTGTCGATGGGCGCCAAGAAAAAGCAGGTGCGCCGAATCTTCATGTACCAGGGAATGTTGATCGGAGTGATCGGAACCGCCATCGGGCTGGTGCTGGGATATTCGATTTCGTGGGCTGCCGGGCATTACCACCTGCTGTCACTCTCGGCCGAAGTGTATTCCATTGACTATGTGCCGTTCGCCCCGCGGTTTTCAGATGCTCTCCTTGTTAGCCTGGTTGCCATCGGAATCTCCTTTGTCGCGACGCTGTATCCATCGTGGTCAGCGGCCAGCGTATTACCCGCCGAAGCGCTACGTTACGAATAGGCGACCGAATCCTGCGTAATTCCCTCTAAGTTGGCGCATATACTGCTGCATAAGTGTCACTGACGCAATGGCTCCCAGCATGGTTTAATTCAGGAAGGCTGGCGTCTAGCGAATGCTGATTTTCAGCGCTCGTTTGGAGCTCTCCACCGTAATATGAGACTTGAGGAGTAAGTCTGCATCTAAGTGAACAAGACGATCTGCTGCGAGTACGTAACCTGAAAAAGGTGTTCCGCTCGGGCAGTTCGGAGCTTGTGCTCTTTGAAAATTTGTCGTTCCAGGTGCAGACCGGCGAGATGCTGGCGATCGTTGGCGAGTCGGGTGCGGGAAAGAGTACCTTGCTGCACATCCTCGGAGTCCTTGATAGGGCTTCCGAAGGTGACGTATACTTCGCCAAACTCGATCTGCGAACGCTCTCGGAGGACGCAGCCGCAGAGTTTCGAGGCCGAGAGCTTGGATTCGTATGGCAGTTTCATTATCTGCTTCCCGAATTCACCGCGGTCGAGAACGTCGCGATGCCTTTGTTGATGCGCGGAGTTAGCGGTCGCGAAGCAGAACTGGAAGCTGTACGCTGGTTGCAGGAAGTGGGGTTGGCGGACCGTGCCAGTCATCGGTCCGGAGAATTGTCTGGAGGAGAACAGCAGCGGGTAGCGCTGGCCCGCGCGCTGGTAACCAGACCGAAGGTCCTGATGGCAGACGAGCCAACAGGTGACCTCGACAACCGGACAGCGGACGCGGTATTTGAGTTGATCGCGAAATTACATCGGGACTATCGGCTCACCTCGCTCATCGTTACTCACAACCATGCTTTCGCGCGGCGCTGCGACAGGGTGCTTCATCTGGAGCGCGGCCGGATGGTTGAGGTGTCGCCACAGTCGTTATCTGCCTGATACAACAGGCGGAAGCATTGCGGGTTTGTAGTTTTCGAGGATGCACGGAAAAGGTCCTCATCATTCGGTCCTGGCGATTTTTGGGACCGGCGGTCAGGGGAAAGGCAGTCACAGAAAGCTCGAGGGAGCGGTGATCGGGATCACGGGACGTTCCCTAAGAGCTTTTGGAGAGTCCAATGTTTGAACGGTACACGGAAAAGGCCCGGCGCGTCATTTTCTTCGCACGTTACGAAGCCAGCCAGTTTGGTTCTCCGTACATCGAGACGGAGCACCTGCTGTTGGGGCTTCTGCGCGAAGACAAGGCGCTCACCAATAGGTTTCTACGATCGCATGCGTCGGTGGAGTCCATCCGCAAGCAGATCGAGGCCCATACGACGATTCGCGAAAAGGTATCGACCTCCGTGGACCTGCCCCTGAGCAACGAATGCAAGCGCGTACTGGCCTACGCAGCTGAGGAGGCCGAGCGGCTTTCGCATAAGCACATCGGGACTGAGCACCTCCTGCTGGGCCTGCTGCGCGAAGAGAAGTGCTTCGCGGCGGAAATCCTGCACGAGCGCGGACTGCGGCTATCAACCATCCGCGAAGAGCTGTCGCGCACTTCGCAGGAGAAGGCACAGCCCTCGCAGCGCAATCGCGAGTCGTCCCTGCTGTCGGAGTTCTCCCGCGACCTGACGCAGGCGGCGATGGACAACCAGCTCGACCCGCTGGTCGGCCGCGATGGCGAACTGGAACGAGTGGTTCAGATTCTGTGCCGCCGCACCAAGAACAATCCGGTGCTCATCGGGGAACCGGGCGTCGGCAAGACTGCGATCGTGGAAGGCCTGGCGCAGCGTATCGCCGACGGTGAGGTGCCGTCGTTCCTGGCCGACAAGCGCATCCTCGCTTTAGACCTGTCACTGATCGTGGCTGGTACCAAGTATCGTGGCCAGTTCGAAGAGCGTCTGAAAACCATCATGAAGGAGTTGATGGAGTCGCAGAATTCCATCATCTTCATCGACGAGCTGCACACGCTCGTGGGCGCCGGCTCGGCGGAGGGGTCGCTCGACGCAGCCAACATCCTGAAGCCTGCTCTTTCGCGCGGCGAGATTCAATGCATCGGCGCAACCACGCCGGCTGAGTTCCGCAAGTCGATTGAGAAAGACCGTTCGCTGGAGCGCCGCTTCCAGGCGGTGAAAGTCCCGCCTCCGACCGAAGTGGACGCAGTAAAGATTCTGTTCGGCATCAAGGAGCGGTACGAGAAGTTTCACGCCGTCACCTACACCGACGAGTCAATCACTATGTCGGTGTCGCACTCAAACCGCTATCTGCCCGACCGCTTCCTGCCCGACAAGGCCATCGATCTGATCGACGAAGCAGGCGCGCGCGTAAAGCTGCGGCAGACTTCCCTGCCCGAAGACATCACCGAGGTACAGAAGCGAATCAAGTTCATCGTGCATCGCATGGAGAACGCCATCGCGAACCACGAGTTCGAGAAGGCGCGCTTCTATTCCGACGAGGAGCGTAAGGAACGCGACAACCTCCGCGCCCTGCGCGAAAAGTATCACCTCGATGAGTCGTCCACCGGCGTAGTCGGCCGCGAAGACATCGAAGACGTGGTGTCCCGCTGGACGGGCGTGCCCATCGCTTCCATTAAGGAAGAAGAGAGCCAGAAGTTACTGCGCATCGAAGAAGAGCTGCACAGGCGCGTCATCTCGCAGGACCGCGCTATCTCGGCATTGGCCCGTGCTATCCGCCGCTCGCGTGCCGGACTGAAAAGCCCGAACCGTCCGATCGGCTCATTCCTCTTCCTCGGCCCCACCGGCGTCGGTAAGACGGAAGTTGCGCGTACTCTGGCACAATTCATGTTCGGCAGCGAGAAGTCGCTAGTGCGTTTCGATATGTCGGAGTACATGGAGAAACACTCTGTCTCCAAGCTGATCGGTTCGCCTCCGGGATACGTAGGCTACGAAGAGGGTGGACAACTGACCGAGCGAGTCAAGCGCGCGCCGTACTCTGTCGTACTGCTCGACGAGGTTGAGAAGGCGCACCCTGACCTGTTCAACATCTTGCTGCAGGTGTTCGAAGACGGCCAGTTGACCGACGGGCTCGGCAACACGGTGGACTTCAAGAACACCATCATTATCATGACCTCGAACATTGGTGCGCGGCACCTGCAGAAGCGTACCGGCCTGGGCTTCCAGTCCGACGCCGAAGACATGGTTTCCGGCAAGGTTGAAGAGATGGTGCGGAGCGAGGTGAAGCGCACCTTCAACCCCGAGTTCCTGAACCGGCTTGATGAAGTCATCATCTTCAACGCCCTCAGCGAGGCTGACCTGATCCAGATCGTCGAATTGATGGTGAACCAGCTCAACCAGAACTTGGCGCAGCGGGCCATCACGGTCACCGTGACCGAGGATGCACGCAAGTGGATCCTCAACAAGACGGTTGTCGATCGCAGCTACGGTGCGCGTCCTCTGCGTCGCGCACTACAGAAGTACATCGAAGACCCGCTCTCAGAGGCGCTCATCCAGGGGACGTTTGAGCAACGTCCGGCGTTCATCGAGGTTTATCTCGAGAACGATCAACTCTTCTACCGTCCTGTCGGCGAAGAGAAGACCGAGGGTGTCCTGCTGTACAGTGCACCATTGATCTAAACCGAGCGATACCACGAAACTGGGGAGCGGCGACGCTCCCCTATCTAGCCGCCTTCCGATTGGAACCGATTCAACGGACGCATGTAACCGTATGGATGTACTCGTCTATTCCGCCCGTTGGTGCCCTGACTGCCGCACCGCCAAGCGCTTCCTCGAGAAGCACGGCATCCCCTACGAGGAAATCGACATTCAGGCCACTCCAGGAGCGGCGGAGGAAGTTATTCGTCGTACCGGCAAGCGCGCTATCCCCCAATTCGTAATTGACGGCCAATGGGTACAGCCCTACCGCCCCGGCGAAGGTTTCCTCTACGAAGAAATGAGCGAATTGCTGGGCGTGATCGACGAAGGCTAATCCACCCCCCGCGGCATCCACGCCCCACGCTCCACCATTTACAATTGAGGGTTGTCGGTAGCGCGAAATCGCGTCCTGTAAAGGAGCACTCCTTGATCGCACGTTACACCCGACCCGAAATGGGGCATATCTGGAGCGACCAGAACAAGTTCCGCACTTGGCTCGAAGTCGAACTCGCGGCCACGGAAACGCTGGCGGAAGCCGGCCTGGTGCCGCAGTCTGCAGCCGTCGCCATCCGCGAGAAGGGCGACTTCGATCTCGACCGCATCAACGAAATCGAAGCCGAAATAAAGCACGATGTCATCGCCTTCACCACGGCCGTCGCGGAAAGAGTCGGGCCGGAATCCCGCTGGCTACATTACGGGCTCACCTCGAACGACGTGGTCGATACGGCGCAGGCGCTGCTCATCAAGCAGGCTTCGGCCATCATCCGCGAAGACCTGAAGAAGCTGCGTGACGTGCTTCGGCGCCGCGCGTGGGAGTTCAAAGACACACCCATGATCGGCCGCACCCACGGGGTGCATGCCGAGCCGATCACCTTCGGATTGAAGCTGGCTAACTGGTACTCCGAGATGCTGCGGAACATCGACCGGTTCGAGTTGGCAGCTGAACAAATGCGCGTCGGCAAGCTCTCAGGAGCTGTAGGCAACGGTGCACATCTGGATCCCGAATTCGAAGAGAAGATTTGCCAGCGTCTCGGCCTGAATGTCGCGGCCGTTTCCTCGCAAGTGATCCAGCGCGACCGCCATGCTTTCTATGTCGCCACGCTGGCCGTCATTGCTTCGACGCTAGACATGATCGCCACTGAAATTCGGCACCTACAGCGTACTGAGGTCCGCGAAGCCGAGGAGTTCTTCAGCGAGAAGCAAAAGGGCTCGTCCGCCATGCCGCACAAGCGCAACCCCGTGACCTGCGAACAAATCAGTGGTCTGGCCCGTGTTGTGCGTGCCAATACTCAGGCTGCGTTGGAAAACGTCGCTCTGTGGCACGAGCGCGACATCTCGCACTCCTCGGTCGAACGCGTCATCCTTCCCGATTCCACGATCCTCGTCGACTACCTGCTCAACAAGACGACTAACTTGATAGCCACGTTGCTGGTCTATCCGCAGCGCATGATGAAGAACCTCGAATCGACCGGCGGCCTGGTGTTTAGTGGACAATTGCTGCTCGACCTCGTCGAGGCAGGTGTGTTGCGCGAGGACGCCTACCGACTCGTACAGGCGAACGCCATGAAGGCCTGGAAGGAAGACCTGAACTTCCATGACTTGATCATGAAAGACAAGGAAATCACCTCGAAGGTGAAACGCGACACGCTGGAGCACGCATTCGACTTGAAGCGTCCGCTACGCAACATCGACAAGATCTTCCACCGCGTCTTCGGGGCGACCAGCGGCGACTGGGGCGTCTAACTTTTCGAAGCCAATGAATTCACCATAGAGGCACGGAGATCACGGAGTTTTGTTCTTCATGATTTTAAATTCTTCTCCGTGTCCTCCGTGTCTCCGTGGTGAAAAATCCGTCACCTACGGCAGCCGGTTGATGATCGACGCCACATAGCCAGCCCCGAAACCGTTGTCGATGTTCACCACAGAGACATTCGACGCGCAGGAGTTCAGCATGCCAAGCAGCGCTGAGAGCCCCTGAAACGACGCGCCATAGCCGATGCTGGTAGGCACGGCAATCACGGGCACGCCGACCAGACCACCGACAACGCTTGGCAAAGCACCTTCCATCCCGGCACAAACAATCACCACGCGAGCTCCGGTCAGGGTTTCGCGCTGGGCCAACAAACGATGGATGCCCGCAACGCCCACGTCATAGACGTGCTGCACTTCGTTGCCCATGACTTGCGCCGTAACCACGGCTTCTTCTGCCACGGGTATGTCGCTGGTGCCCGCGGACACGACAACGATCTTTCCCCTGCCGCGAATGGTCTCGTCCTGCTGCAGCGTAATGGCACGCGCCAGCTCGTGATATTCCGCCGCTCGAAATTTGCGTTTCACCGCTCGAAACTGTTCAGGCGTTGCGCGCGTAGCTAGGACATTGTTGCCATGCTTCGCCAGCCGGCCAAAAATGACAGCCAGGTTCGCCGGTGTCTTTCCCGGTCCAAAGATCACTTCCGCCATGCCCACTCGCAGTGAGCGGTGATGGTCCACATTGGCGAACCCGAGGTCCTCGAAAGGCAGATGTTTCAATTGCTGCATCGCCTCGTCCGGCGTCAGCTTCCCTTTACGGACCTGCTCGAAGAGTGTCTTGATGGCTTCCGATTTCATGACCGATTACGACGTCGAACGCTGCACTGCGAGATTATCATTTGCTGGCGTTGACCGATAACTGCGGCGGAACCGCTTTCTGCGGAGTGCTACGATAAAAGGCTTACATGTCCTCGTCCCAAAATCCAGAGCTTCGTACCCTAACCGTTGCCGTGACCGGTGCCAGCGGTTCCATCTTCGTCAAGCACCTGCTCGATGCATTGGATCGCGACGAGCGCGTGGGCACCGTGAACCTCATCTTCTCCGACAGCGGCCTGCGCGTGATGGCAGAAGAGCTGGGAATCGGCGGTCGTAACGAATTAGTCAGTAAGCTGCTCGAACGGGAATCACCCAAGGTCCAACAGCAGAACAACACCGACATCGGCGCCAATGTCGCCAGCGGGTCATATCCCACCGATGCCATGATCGTCCTGCCCTGCAGCATGGGCACGTTGGCGCGTATCGCCAACGGAATGGCCATCCAGTTAATCGAGCGCGCCGCGGATGTATGCCTCAAGGAAAAGCGGCCGCTCGTTCTATGCGTGCGCGAGACGCCGTTCAACCGCATTCATCTGCGCAACATGACGCTCGCCGCCGAAGCCGGCGCGACCATCTTCCCAGTCATTCCGGCGTTTTATTTCCGCCCCAGCACCACCGACGAAATTGCTCGCGAGTATGTGAACCGGGTGCTGGGGCATGTCGGCCTTCCGCAGTCGGATGCATTTCAGTGGAAAGCAAAATAGTCGGCGTCAACGAGTCATCGCCGTGTCCACTTACCTGAATCTCAACACCGAAATTAAGCGTCTCGCCCTCGCCGCTGGATTCGACCTCGCCGGAGTGGCAAGCGCCGCAGATACGGCGGAGCACCAGTTCTTTCCACAGTGGATCGCTAACGGAACCGCTGGCGAGATGCATTATCTTGAAGCGCGCAACGACGCCGGACACCTCAAGCGGGCATCACTAGCGGACGCGGCACCCTGGGCCCGGACAGTTGTGGTTTGCGCTCTGAACTACAACACAGATCAGCCGTACTCGACGCACGCGGGCACGACCGCGCAGGGCTGGATATCCCGTTACGCGTGGTCTCAGCGCGACTATCACGACGTACTGCTCACCAGACTACGTTCGTTCGAGGCGAGCTTCGTCAGGCTGTGCGAGGCGACTGGAGTCGATGCACCGCGCACCTGGTGTTATGTCGATACGGGGCCCATCATTGAACGCATTTTTGCCAAGTACGCGGGCATCGGCTGGATCGGCAAGAACACATGCGTACTGAACGAACACCTGGGCTCCTGGCTCTTCCTGGGTGTGATGCTGTCCTCCGTCGAACTAACTCCCGATGTGCCGCCGCCGGACCGATGCGGCTCGTGCACGCGCTGTCTCGACGCCTGTCCGACGAATGCCTTTCCCGCGCCCTACCAGCTCGACGCCACGAGATGTATTTCCTATCTCACCATCGAGAAGCGCGGAGCAATTCCCGAGGAACTTCGCGCCGGCATCGGACGGCAAGTGTTTGGCTGCGACATCTGTCAGGACGTCTGTCCCTGGAACCGGCGCGCGCCGGTGACAAGCACTCCCGACTTCGAAGCGCGGCCCGGCTTAGTCAATCCGGAACTCGATTGGCTGGCGCAGCTCAGTCTCGCCGAATTTCGCGAAACATTTCGCGGTAGTCCGATTAAACGCGTCAAACACGCCGGTATGCTGCGGAATGTCGCCATCGCCATGGGAAACAGCGGCGAAGAAAAATTCCTGCCGGTTCTTCACCAACTCGCTGAACATGGGGACCCGACGATCGCAGAAGCCGCAAACTGGGCATTACGGGAGCTCCGTCGGCGGATTACTCAGGCCGCAGAAGACGGGGATGCCGCCTCGGACATACCGTAAGCTGATCCCTCTTCAGTCGGGTGTGACAACCCGCTCACTTCTGGCTATAACAGATTAGGATGACCGACGCCCTTAGCCTTCGCTTAAAACAACCCCGCTTTGCCAGCGCCCAGCAGGAAGCCTTGCTGAGTGTGGCGGTCGCCGCCAGTGCGATCAATGACCTGGTCGATGTGGTTTGCGAGAAGCATGGATTGACTCGTCCCCAGTACAATGTGTTGCGAATTCTGCGAGGGGCTCACCCCGAAGGGCATTCGCGGTGCGAGGTAGCCCGGCGCATGGTCGAGCGGGCTCCCGACATCACGCGACTAGTAGACCGTTTGCAGTCCCGGGGCATGGTAAGGCGTACGCGGGGTGGCAAGGATCAACGGCAGGCCATCGCCCGCATCACGGCGAAGGGATTAAAGCTTCTCGAGACGATTCAGCCGGAGTTAGATACGATTACCGAGGCGCGCATGAGCAAACTCACTGAGCGGGAATGCCATGAGTTGAGTCGCCTCTGTGCTCTGATCTTCGAGGAAGACGCTTGCGGCGAAGCTAAGCACTCGCATTCGCAGTAATTTGGACCCAGTTTAGAAGTTGAATCC
This sequence comes from uncultured Acidobacteriaceae bacterium, assembly GCA_963837915.1. Taxonomy (GTDB): domain Bacteria; phylum Acidobacteriota; class Terriglobia; order Terriglobales; family Acidobacteriaceae; genus DASRAA01. The sequence continues at coordinate 69,780 of CAWIPZ010000058.1, read as the reverse complement.
TGGCCGGCCTTCCCGCATCTTATGTGTTGTAACACATTGTTACGTGTTGCAACATGTAACGGCGCGAAGCGCCGTGGGGGTGCAGGATGAACACTTTGCTAGTCATTAATTCCAGTCCACGTACCAATTCAGTTTCGCGGAAGCTGACCCGCCAGGCCGCGGCCCAGTGGAAGGCGGTCAATCCAAATGGCAGGATTATCGAGCGCGATCTGTCGGACGGCTCGATTCCCTATCTGAACGAGTCGTGGATTGAGGCGGCCTACACGCCCGAAGCCGCGCGCACTCCAGCGCAGCACGCCGTGCTGGCGCTGTCGGATGCATTAATCGACGAAGTGCTGGCAGCGGACGTAATTCTTCTGGGAATACCGATGCACAACTTCTCTGTGCCGGCGACATTCAAGGCGTGGATCGACCAGATCGCCCGTGCCGGCAAGACTTTTAGTTATGGCGATAAGGGACCCAAAGGGCTGGTTCCGTCAGATAAACAGGTGATCGCTATCCTCACGCGGGGTGGCGTGTACGCGGGTGAAGACTTGCAGGGGGCAGCAGATTTCCAAGTATCGTACCTCCGCCGGGTGCTGGAGCTGATCGGGCTCACTGATATTACGTTCATCCACGCCGATCGTCAGGGGATGGGTGGCCAGGCTGCGCAATTGGCCGCCGATAAGGCCGTCCAGCAGTTGGCAACCCTCACAAAACACTTCGGCGGAAGAAACGCGGCATAATCATCCCCCGATAGTCTTCCGCATGGGATTGAACCCTCCCTTGCGGGAGGGTTCAGTGTTTTGTCGCAAAGACTTAAGAAGATTCCGGCCCTACTGAAATGGCGCAGCAAGCCGGCAAGTGTTCCGCGTGGCGGAGACGCCTACACGCGCGCGACGTTAGCGGCCTGAAGCCCCTTAGGGCCTTTGGTTACATCGAACTCCACGGTTTCGCCCTCATTCAAGCTCCGATAGCCAGACTCCTGGATCGCCGAGAAGTGGACGAACACATCCTCGCCCGTAGAGCGCTGAATGAAACCGTACCCCTTGGCTCCGTTGAACCACTTAACTGTCCCTTTTTCTCTCACAACTAACTCCTTTCGCGTGTTTTTCCTGAGATAACCCCTGCTTCGCGGAAGTTCCGAAGGTGACCCTGAGGCACAACCGGAAGACGTCTCCACGTTGCCGGGAAACAAGGTTGCGGCTCAGCTCGCAGGTCTAACGCAATGGAAAAAGGCCCACATCACCGCCGAAGCGCGATACTACTATCGCGCCCGCGCAGCACTGCGAGGCCCATGCAATGCGAGAAATTTGACTGCTGACAGAAACATCAACCCAAATCCACATTTCGGCGTGGCCGAAAGCCCGTCCTCTGCCCTTTCAGAGGGGAGCAAAGAATAATTACAGGAACTCTGAATTTTGGCAAGTGTTTCCATCACAGCGCTTTGGCAGAGGTTCTGCCTCGCTGGAGCGTCTTCTTTCGCCGCACCTGTCTGTTACGATTGAAAAGCGATGAGCGGTGGACAAACGGCGCCGAACAACGGGCCCGACACTCCGTTCGGATCCTGGTAAGTTACTAGTGGACAAAGACTTAAAGTCTAATCCGTTGCAGACGGGCACCGCTGCCAAGCGACTGCTGGCGCAGGACGACGTCACAAACATGTTCCAGTACGACCCCGAGCCGCGAGGCTTGTGGGGGCGTCTCCGGCGCTACGGATGGCCGACGCTTCGCTATCTCACCCAAACCGAAGTCCATACTTACGCTTTTTCGGTTGCGGCAAACTCGTTATTATCGCTTTGCCCGCTGATCGTATTGCTGCTGACGCTGGTGCGACGAGTATTTCACTCGCAGCTGATGTACGACGTAATCCTGCAGTTGCTGCACGACTTCCTGCCGAGCAATCAGGACTTTGTAATCAGAAACTTGCAGTTCCTGGCCAGTGTGCAGCGGGCGCGGGCAAGCGCTGTCGCTGGTGATGCTCTTCATTACATCCACCGGAATTTTTCTGCCGCTCGAGGTCGCGCTGAATAGTATTTGGGGATTCGCCAAGAACCGTTCCTACATCATGAACGCGCTGGTGGCGGTCTGCTGGCGCTGGCTTGCGGATCTTTGGCGCTGCTCTCTATCTATCTGACGGCAGAGAACTTAAAGTTTCTTGGATTGGCCATTGGCAATCAGAATTTCGTGTTTCGCGGCATCGGATTCGTGGTGATGAAGGCGTTCGCCATTGTGACCACGATCGCTATCTATTTTCTTATCTATTGGATACTGCCCAACGGCAAGGTCCCGGTGCGCGCGGTGCTGCCCGCGGCCATCACTACGGGACTGCTGTCGGAAGCGGCGAAGTACCTGTATATCCTTCTGGTGCCGCGGTTTAACTTCCAGGAAGTATACGGGCCGTTTGCGATTTCCGTCACGCTGATTTTCTGGTCGTTTTGGAGTGGAATGCTGCTGTTGGGCGGCGCATACCTCTCAGCCGCAGAGCATGCCGACCGGGTCGAGGCACAGCGCGCGACGGCCGAATAGGCCTGGACTTATAACAATAGTTATAACTTTTTCGCCCTACTAGAATCAATAATATACAGTGGCAACATTGCTCCGATTGGGCTCGCCGCGGGTGGGCCGCCCAAGTTTGTGTCACTTGGGACAGTCTCGCTAGTTTTGCAGAATCTTCTGTCCTTTCAGGACAACGTTTCCGTCAGCCTTTACGACGATGCTGCCAGAAGCGGTCAAGGTAATATTCTTTCCCTTTATTGTGATCGTCCCATCTTTTTTCATCGAGATGCTGGCGTCGCCAGTAGTGATCGTAATCTGGTCTCCCGCGTTGATTGTCAGCTTCTTGCCAACATCCAAGGAATCATTCTTGCCTATGGATGCGGTCCGATTACCGGAGACATCCTCCGAATGGTCTTTGCCAATCGTCTCGCTAAAGTTCGCACCGATGTTGATGGACTGATTTGCTCCAACAGTTGTGGTCTGATTTGCGCCAATGCTTGTGTTCTCGCTAGCGCCAACCGTCTTGGCGCGCGCACCCCCCACAGTCAGCGCCTGTAGACCGCCAATCGTGATCTCCTGTGCAGCACCGATGTTAATTGTTTCGTTTGTCCCGACCGTGCAGGTACGTATCCGAGCAACCGTTATCGTTTCGTTCGCGCCTACTGTTTCCGTCCGGTTACTGCCGATTGCAATTTGTTCATTGCCTGCTACCGATTCAGTGCGATTACTCCCGATCGTGATCGTCTCGTTTGCTCCCACTTTTTCAGTCCGGTTGTTCCCGATCGTGATCGTCTCGTCATGTCCCACTTGCACGGTGAGGTCGTTACCGACATTGACACGCTCATCATGCTCGACCTTCGTTTGTTGGTCGTACTGGGCGATCAACTCATTCCCTTGGGTTACCGGAGAATTGATCTCTTGTGTCTTCTCGATTGAAACCTTCAAGTGTGCCTCCTGATGAATGACCGGTTACGGGTCATTGACAGAAGCGTTTAGTTTACCGCTCTCTCAGCCGTGCGGAACAAGTGGTTTAACGGGCTATTTCTATTTTGCGGGCTTGGTCCACTCATCCACCCAGGCGTTTACCGTCTGATACCAAAGGCGTCCGTTCTGCGGCTTCAGCACCCAGTGGCCTTCGTCGGGGAAGTAGAGCATTTTGGACGGAACTTTGAGACGCTGAAGCGTGGTGAACAACTGGAAGCCTTCGGACACATCGAGGCGATAATCGAGCTGCCCGTGGACGACCAACAATGGTGTCTTGAAGTTGGTCGCTGACAGGTGCGGCGACCACTTGCGATACATTTCGCGGTTCGTCCAGGGCGTGCCTTTGAACTCCCACTCGTTGAACCAAAGCTCTTCTGTAGTGCCGAAGGCCGATTCGGTGTTGAACATGCCATCGTGCGAGACCAGACACTTGAAGCGGTCGGTGTGGCCCTCGATCCAGTTGATCATGTAGCCGCCGTAGCTCGCCCCGAGCGCACACTCGCGGCCCTTGTCGATGAAGGGATAGGTCTTTTCGGCGTAATCGAGCCCGAGCATCAGGTCGTCAAACGGCGCTCCGCCCCAGTTGCCATTGATGGCGTCGATGAACTTCTGGCCATAGCCGGTTGAGCCGTGGAAGTTCACCATGATGACCACATAACCGTTGGCGGCAAAGAGTTCAGGATTCCAACGGTACGACCAGTCGTCGCCCCATGCGCCCTGCGGTCCGCCGTGAATGAGGTACTTCACCGGATATTTGTTTTTGGAGTCGAAGCCCGGCGGCCGGATGATGAAACCCTGGACTTTTTCCTTGGCTGAGCCACTGAACCAGAACGACTCCATGGGTTCCATAGCAACCTTGGACAGGATTTCTTCGTTCATCTGCGTCAGCGGTTTTGACTTCGACAGGAGGCAATCCGGCACCGAGTACGCGTTGGGAGGAACGGCCATCCGGCACTGCGGAAACATGAGCGGAGCCGTGTAGATTTCGTTCGGTGCGGCGATGGACATGGTGTCGAAGACCAGCGTCTTGCCGTCCGCAGTCGGTGTAGGACTGTCGTTGTAGCCATCGACCAGTTCCTGCGGCCACGGGTTCGGCTGAGCGATATTCAGAGCGTAGATCGGGTTGCGGCCTTCGTTCCCCGCCGTCAGGTAAATTGTCTTCGAGTCCGGCGACCAGGCGATCGAATCGACCCAACGATCGAAATTCGGAGTCAGGTCGGTGATCTTGGCGGTCGCACGGTCGTACAGCATAAGACGGAAACGGTCGCTTTCGTAGCCTCCACGCAACTGCGAGCGGTAAGCGATGTACTTGCCATCAGGCGAATAAATCGCCGTGCTATCGCTGCCCGGGTTGGTGGTAATTCTCTTTGCCGGGCCGCCCGCGGCGGGCACGACGAACACGTCGCTGTTGGTGCTGGTGGCCTGCACTTCGTCGGTGTTGCAGGTATAGGCGACTTCTTTGCTGTCGGGCGAAAACGCGTACTGGTCCTGACCGCCGAGGCTGAACGGTGGCACATCGAAATTGCCGGGCGTCAGGTCGCGCCCGACCCCGCCTTCGATAGAAACGATGAACAAATGGCTACGCTTGCCGTCGTCGTAATGCGTCCAATGGCGGAACATCAGGTGGTCGAAGGTCATGGCTTTCACCTTTGACTTGGCGCGCTCGTCGTCGCGCTGCTTGTTGCAGGCGTCGTCCTGGCACTCGGGATAAACGGAAGACACGAACAGAAGGCTGTTGCCGTCGGGTGACCACATTCCGCCTGACGCCTCGGTCGAAATGGTCGTGACTTTCCTGGCATCGCCAGTAAGAGCACCGGCCGAAGTATCGAAGTCCTGCACCCAGATTTGCGTGCCACCGCCGCGGTCGGATTCGAAGATCACCCGCTTGCCATCCGGCGAGAAGCGAATGCGATCTTCGCCGGAGCCGGTAGTGGGAGTCAGTCGCTTTGCCTCGCCACCGCCGAGCGGGATGATCCAGAGATGCGGGACCTTGGTGTTGGCATCGAGGCTGACATCGACAGCGCTGAATGCTACCCACTTGCTGTCGGGCGAGACGGTGGGCTCACCGACGCGCTTGAGTTGCATCATGTCTTCGAAGGTGAAGGGATGCTTTGCCTGGGCCGAGGCGAAGAGAGAGAAAGCGAGCAGGAAAGATGCAATGCGACGCAACATAAGGCCTCCGGTAAAACGAGACGGGCAGCAATATGTTTACAAAACTCTCTAGTGTAAATCAGAGGGACACAGCAGTGCGGGGATTTCAGACGGAGGGCATGTAGCGCACGGAGAAATCGAGATTGATTTACACTGGGACCGAGTCACAAGGGCCTCGGACGAGATCGACAGCGATCACGCTTTCCGCACACCACTTCAAATCGTAGCGGCGTACAACTTATTCGGGTAAAGCGCCTCCACCACTTTTCGGATCACTTCGTTCCCATTCTCTCCATTGGTAAACACCACCACGCCGATTCCCTTCGATGGCACAAACATCGCCAGAGTCTTCACTCCCCAATCGGAGCCGTCGTGGTTCAGAATGGTCTCGCCATTGACCGTCTCCACTTCCCATCCCAATCCCATTCCTGCTGTGATGTTGCACGGTCCCGTCTCCCCTGCGGCCTTGCACACTTTCGCCAAGTCTTCCGGCTTCACCTGGTCGCGCGTCATCGTCGCCCGTTGCTCAGCGATCTGTTTCGTTAAGCCTTCGTCGCGCATCACGCTGACCAAAAATTTCGCATAGTCCCCAATCGTCGTCCGCAGCAGGTCGGCGCCGTTCCATGTCTTGGGAATTTGGTCGATCGGCGTTTCTCCTTTCGGCCCGTGAGGAACGGCCAACCGACCGCTGTACCATTCCTGGGCCGTGTACGACGTGTCGTTCATTCCGATCGGATTGAAAACCATTTGCTGCGCCAGCGTGTCGAACGGACTCCCCATCTTTTTCTCGGTAAACCTGCCAACGTAGTTGTATCCCTCGCCCGAATACCCTGTCTGCGTGCCCGGCTGCCAACGCATTTTCAAAACGCCGCCAGTCATCCGTCTCCAGTTGGCGAATCCGGTCTGGTGCGATAAACACAAGCGTGGGGTTAGCAATGGGGTCCAAGGGTCATCTTTGATGTCCGGATCGACCCAGTACGGAGCCATCGGTTCGTCCAGCGAAAGTTTTCCCGCCGACGCGAGCCGCAAGACGGTTTCCGCCGTTATCGGCTTCGTCAGCGACGCCATGTTGTACAGCGTCTTCTCCGTCGCCGCGACTCCCGGGCTCTGCTCCCCGTACACCGCGGTCCACGCCACTTTCCCATCTTTGATGTAAGCCACTGCGACGCTCGGCACATCGCTTTCCTTCAGCCATTGCGCCGCGTGGGCATCAATTTCTGCCCGCCCGCCCTTCGCCGCCTCCGCGCTTTGCGCCGGCGACGGAGGCTTTCCCTGCCCTGCAGCCTGAATCACTCCCAGGCATCCGACGACGCTCAGCACCAATACTTGGGTCGCTCGTTTGATTGCATATCTCATGAATTGCACTATCCCCCACTTCTTCGGTCGTGGCGTCATGTACGTCAATCTTCTCGCCGGTGTTCCGGCCTACATGGGGTGAAATGCAGCCAGGGCCCACCGCTAGCGATTTCGCGCTGGTAGTAACACTTTCGACATCCCGCCAGTGGCCGAGCCATGCGACACTCCAGCGGCTTTCATCGAATACAATGGTGGCAGGAACCTCGATGATGTCCCCACGCTCGCTTTTGCATCTCCTGGCCCTCGGCTGGCTTGCCGTCAACCTCATTACTGTCGCCGCGGCGCAGCGCGGAGAGAGCGATCTCGACTCGTCGCCGCCGCAAGGCATCACCGAGGAGGAGATCATCCAGAAGTTCGCGGCCAAAGAGAAGGAATTCAAGGTCGCGCGCGAGAACTACGAATACCGCGAGTCGCTGACCGTGCAGACCCTCGACGGCGACACCGTGAATGGCGAGTTCAAGCAAGTGGAAGATGTTTCGTTCGACGATAAGGGCAACCGGCTGCCCGCGCACGTGATCTTCGCGCCGCAATCGAGCCTGGTCGGCATCAGCATGACCAAAGAAGACTTCGACGACATCGAGAACCGCATGCCGTTCGTGCTGACCAGCGACGAAATTCCCGAGTACCAGATCCTCTATGTAGGCAAGCAACGCATCGACGAGATCGGCACCTACGTCTTCGACGTTGCTCCCAAGCAAATTCAGAAGAACAAGCGTTATTTCCAGGGACGGATCTGGGTGGACGACCACGACTTTCAGATCGTGAAGACCTATGGCAAGAACGTTCCTGACCTGGGTGTGAAGAAGCGTGGCCAGGAAAACCTGTTCCCCAGCTTCACCACCTGGCGCCAGCAAATCGACGGTAAGTACTGGTTCCCGGTCTATACCAAGGTTGACGACACGCTGCATTTTTCGACGGGCGACATTCACGTCCGGCAGGTCATCAAGTACACCGACTACAAGCGGTTCGGATCCAAATCGAAGATCATCTACGAAGGGCAAGAGATTTCCAAGGACAAGCCGAGTAACGCGCCGCCGGCTAGTGGACAAACTCCTCCAGCGAGCACGCCACCGCCAAAGCAGTAGACATCAGCAGTTATAGCGGCCGATAATATTGGTGTTTGACAGACCGCAGTACCCAGTTTGAATAAGCAAGCCCCGGCGTGATGAACCGGGGCTTTTGCTTTGAAAGGACACGGTTTTAGCCGCGCCGCACTCTGCCTTCCCAAAATAAAGTCGCGCGGACTTTAGTCCGCGCGACTTCCTTGCCGAAAACCTTCACTCAGTAGTACAAGTACTTCTGCCACTTCGAGTCGGAGCGGCCCATCAGCCGCATGATGTGGCGGCTGGTATGCAGGTTAAAGGCGCGGGGTTCGCGCGTCAGCCGCATGTTGGCCTCGTTGGGCAGCATGTTTCCCTTCCTGCGATTGCAGTTGTGGCAGCAGGCCACGAGGTTCTCCCAACTCGAGGCGCCACCGCGCGAGCGCGGAATCACGTGATCGAGCGTCAACTCACCCGCGGCGAGAATCTTGCCGCAATATTGGCAGGTATTGCGGTCGCGCAGCAAGATGTTCTTCCGCGACAGCGCGCGGGTCTGGTGCGGTATGCGGCGATATTCCAGCAGGCGAATCACCGACGGAACATTGATGGCGATGCGCGCGGCATGCAGGTGCTGCCCGTTTTCCTCTTCCATCATCGCGACGCCCTTCAGCACCAGAATGACCGCGCGCCGGGCAGCGCATACGTTGATGGGTTCATACGATGCGTTCAGCACCAGCACGGGAGCGTGCATCGGCGAGCGGTGCATACGCTCCTCCGTGTTCACCCGTGCATCGTGCATGCAGCCGGCCAGTGACTTTCCGTATCGGGACGCCGTGCTTTGAGCTGCCATGGACATATCGCACTAGACCGAAACAGCGACTTCCGCCGCTTCGTGAGCCTCCTCTTCCCCATATTCGACAGCTCCGGATAGCGCCGCACTCTTCAGGGTGCGGGCCACCGTGGCTGCCCAAACTCGCTCGGCGCCGGCTTTTTTCAGCACGCGCGCACACTCGGCGACCGTGGTTCCCGTGGTCATCACGTCATCGACCAGGATCACGGTCTTGCCCTTCACACGCTCGGGAGCAGTGACGCTAAAAGCGTCACGCATGTTGGCCACGCGCTCTTCGCGCGTGAGGCCGACTTGAGAGTGCGTAGGACGCCGCCGCTTCAATACCATTGCGATTTCGAGAGGTCGTGGCAACTGCTTGACGGCCGCGCGCACGATCAGCTCCGCCTGGTTGAATCCTCGCTCGCCGCGCTTGCTCGCATGCAGTGGGACGGGAACCAGCAGGGCCGCTGCGCTGCCGTCGCGATCGAGTTGCGTGATCGCCTCGGCCAACATGCTCGCCAAAACCGGCGCAGCCGGAAGCACGCGGTCGTACTTCAGCAGATGGAGGAGCCCACGCAAGGCCCCGGCGTATTCGGCGTACGAAACGGCGCGGTCGAATTGCGGCTCAAACTCGTGACAGCCCTGGCAACGGCCGTCACCACGTAGCAACTGCGCCGGCAGCAGGCGTTCGCCGCATTGCACGCATTGGGGCACGCGGATAGGTTCAATCGAGTCGAGGCACTCCGGGCATACCGGAAGGCGAGAAATATTTGTGAGGGGAATACTGCAGAGACGGCATTCGGAGGGAAAGAGGACAGAAAAAACACCGCGGACTACGGTCAACATTGGCGCGACGAGGAAGGAACGCTGCTCGGCGCGCTGCATTCGTCGCTGGCGATTTAGGGTCGCACGACTGCTGAAGACATTCCTCCGGTCGCTGGAGCCGGCCCCCGGAAGCGCTTCATGCGCTGCCATAAGGCCGAACGCACTAACAAAGCCAGTATATTGACTTCGCTATTTTGGTGCAATGCGGGCTGTGGTTCGTCTAGCTGGGATTCACCGAGATTTCATCGCGGCGGCGGCGTGGCTTCGATACTCAACGGCCGAGGCGATGAGCAGACACTTGTACGAAGCATTGTCGGCATGCTAACTTGCGCCGACACAGTTATTTGGGCTCAACGCGAGGTCTTCTTCTATGAGTACGACCACTTCGGCACCGGGAAAGGCGTTCCGGTCCTACGTTCCTGAGAACACAACTATGCCGGAGTTCACGCTCCGCGCCGTACTTCTAGGCCTCGTCATGACCGTCGTGCTGGGCGCAGCCAACGCTTACCTGGGGCTGCGCGCCGGAATGACGATCGCCGCGACCTATCCTGCCGCTGTAATTGGCATGGCCGTACTGCGGGTCATGAAAGGGTCGATCCTCGAAGAGAATATCGCTCGAACCGTGGGCTCGATCGGTGAATCGGTGGCGGCGGGCGCAATTTTCACCATCCCGGCTTTCGTAATTTCCGGCGCGTGGCCGGTGTTCGATTTTCAGCACGCTTACCTGAAGTCGTCGATCCTGATGCTGGTGGGCGGGGTGCTGGGCATTCTGTTCGTTACGCTGCTGCGGCGGGTAATGGTGGAAGATCCTGAACTTCCCTTCCCCGAGTCAGTAGCGGCTTCGCAAATCCACATCGCCGGACAGCAGGGCAGCAAGGCCGCGAAGATTCTGTTCGGCAACATGGGATTCGGCGGCCTGGTTTATCTGCTCGGCCAGTTTAAGCTATTCAACCCAAGCAAAGATTTCTTCGTGAACGTCGGTACGTATGGCAAGAGCTTCGTGCGCATGGGACGTTCGGCCACCGCGCCGACACTGAGCGCCGGCGCTGCCACCGCGTTTTCCGCTCCTGCGATCAGCCCTGCGTACCTCGGCGTGGGCTACATCATCGGACCGAAGTTGGCTTCGCTGAACTTCTCCGGCGGTGTGGTCGCCTGGGGCTTGCTGGTTCCGCTGATTTTGTTCCTTGGCGGTCCGAGCTTTGTCGCGCAATTCCTGCCCGCTGGTGCCACTCCTGACCAGACGTTTTGGGCCGGACAGGCTGCCGCCGTCTGGAGCTTCATCGTGCGCCCGATTGCCGTTGGCGGAATGATGGTCGGCGCGTGCTACACGCTCTTCCGCATGCGCAAGAACCTTGGCATCGGCATGAAGCGCGCGGTCTCAGACTTGAAGAAGTCGGCGGCGGCGCATGCGGGCACGGCACGCACCCAGCGCGACCTCAGCGCCAAGATCGTCTTCGGTGGACTGGCGCTGGTGTTGGTCTGCATGATGGTCCTGTACACCAGCTATTCCGGAATGGTGAAGGGCGGCATCGTGGCGGCCGTCGTCATGATCATCGTCGGCTTCTTCTTCGCTGCAGTCTCGGGAAATCTGGTCGGCATGATCGGCTCGTCGAACAACCCTATCTCCGGACTGACGCTGGCGACCTTGATTATTGCCGCGCTGCTCATGGTGATCATCGGCGTCTCCGGCATGCCGGGAGTGGCAGCGGTGCTCGGTGTAGCTGCCGTGGTATGCGTGTCGTCGGCGGTGGCGGGCGAAATGCTGCAAGACCTGAAGGTCGGACACATCCTCGGTGGCACTCCCAGCAAGATGCAGCTTGGTGACTTCATGGGCGTAGCCGTGGCCAGCTTCGCGCTGTTCCCGGTGCTACTGCTGCTCAACCAGGCGAATATCAACCTCGGCGGAATCGGTTTCGGCGACCGTCAACTGCCGGCGCCGCAGGCAGGTCTGATGGCCATGCTAGCCAAGGGCATCGTGGGCGGCGAGATGGCTTGGCCGCTGATCGTGGTCGGCGTGCTGATGGGCATTGCGCTGATCATGCTTGGCGTGCGCAGCCCAATGCTGTTCGCGGTGGGTATGTACCTCCCGCTGGAAACAACTTTTGCCATCTTCGTGGGCGGCGTGATTCGATGGATTACCGACACACTGCGCGATCGCGGGGACTTCAACGACGCTCAGAAGGCGCGAATAGAAAATGCAGGAGTGCTCACCGCATCTGGCTTCATCGCGGGGGAGGCGCTGATGGGGATTGTCATCGCGGTGTTTGCCTACAAGCAGTGGCACCTGCCGGAGATCTTTAAGCACCCCAGCGTATTCTCTGGATTCATCATGCTGGTGATTCTGGCGGTGGTCATGATTCGCGTGCCGCTGGCGAATGCCGGGCGTCCCGATGAGCCAGCACCCCCGACGGCGATCATGTAGCCGATTTGAAAGGGCACGGCTTCACAAGCTGCGGGGAAAGCGGTTCTTGGTAGAGCTGACCTTTAGGTCAGCGTTCAAGTCCTTTATATTCGTCATCCCGAGGAAGCTTTAGCCTCCGAGGGATCTGCTTTTCTGACCTTTTCCGCAGCCTGTTCAGCCGTACCGCTAAGAGGTCCATACCGAATCATTCGCGGACTTTAGTCCGCAAAAGGCACCGAGATCATCCACGCCTTTTGCTTTAGACTTGGATTTCCGTGAGCATCGCTTCCAACTTTTTCGAAATCCACGACCGCATCCAGCGTGCCGCTCAACGCGCCGGTCGCGACCCGAACGAAATCGCCCTGATGGCCGTGTGCAAGACCTTTCCCGCCGCAGCAATCGTTGAAGCGTACGAGGCGGGCCAGCGACTGTTTGGCGAGAACCGCGTGCAGGAGTTCGCTGACAAATTCCCTCAACTCACGGAACTGAAGGATGCCGAATTCCACATGATTGGCCATCTGCAATCGAACAAGACCGCCAAGGCAGCGGAAATCTTCCACGCAGTCGATTCCATCGACTCCGCCAAGCTGGCTCAGCGACTCAACGAAGCAGCGCAGAAACTCGGCAAGACACTCGACGTGCTGATCGAAATCAACGTCGGAGGCGAAGAGGCGAAGACTGGCCTCGCGCCGGATTCGCCGGAGATCGACGCCATACTCAGCCAAGCACCGGCCTGGACGAACCTTCGCATTCGCGGCCTGATGACCGTCCCGCCCTTCACCGAGGACCCCGAAGGCGCCCGGCCATACTTCCGCAAGCTGCGCGAACTGCGCGAACAACTCGCGGCACGCAAGCTCCCGTCCGTCAGCTTCGACACGCTCTCGATGGGCATGTCGCACGACTTTGAAGTCGCCATCGAAGAAGGCTCGACCTGCGTACGCATCGGAACGGCGATCTTCGGCACGCGCCCCAGACCATGATCCCTATTCGCGAAACGCCGACGGGCGCGACTTATCATGGGTCAACGCGATTTGAAGGGGCACGGCTTCAGCCGTGCCGGTCTAGGCGCTCCAGAGAGTGGGCTTTAGCCCCTGAGGGAATTCGAATTTCCTCACCAGCACTCTATGAACTGGGTTCCAACCGATGATCCCCATTCACGACACTCCCGCAGGTGCGACCTTCCAGGTGAAGGTTCACCCGCGCGCGCGTAAAAACGCCATCACCGGGGTAGTCGGCGACGCGCTGAAGGTAGCGCTGACCGCCCCTCCCGTGGAAGGCCGCGCCAACGAGGCCTGCATCGCGTTCCTCGCGAATTTTTTGAATGTTGCGCGTTCGTCAGTTACGATAGCCGCCGGAGAATCCAGCCGCCAAAAATTGATTCGCGTTGCGGGCATGCAGGCCGCGCAGGTGGAAGAAACGCTACGCACGATCCTCGGCTGACTGTAGAAACGTCTTCACCACGGAGGCACGGAGTACACGGAGTTTTTCTATTTGGATTTCCTCTGCGCCCTCCGTGCCGAAGCCTGCCCTGAGCGAAGTCGAAGGGTGGTGAATTCGTCTTTCAAAGATTTCCGCGTTGGTTAGTACAAGGAGACCCATTTGAGCTTTGCCCAGCGTTGGCACGACATTCGCACCGGCTTCGAGCGTCCGTTCTGGGTCGCCAACATCAGCGAATTGTTCGAGCGGCTTTCCTATTATGCGGTGTTCGCTTCGCTGGCGCGCTACCTGCACGAAGTCCTGAATTTCCCCACCCAGCAAACCGGGACTCTCACCGGATTCTTTGGCGGCCTGGTTTGGTTTCTCCCCGTCTTCGGCGGCACCTTGGCCGACAAGATGGGATTTCGCAAAGCGCTCGCGCTGGCGTACCTGATCCTGTCGTGCGCCTATTTTCTGCTGGGATCGCTGGGGTCGGCGTGGCTCGCTCCGGTGCGCGAAACCGTTCCGCTCGGGGTTTTGGTTGCTTTTGTGTTGGCACTGCCGGCATTCGGCGTGGCGCTGGTGAAGCCAACGGTGGTGGGCACTACGGCACACTCGTCGCGTGAGGACGTGCGCTCGTTCGGCTACTCCATCTACTACACGCTGGTGAACATTGGCGGCGCCGCTGGACCGTACGTGGCCTCCTACGTCCACCAGCGGATGCGCGTCGAAAACGTGTTTCGCGTGGCGGCGCTCAGCGTGTTCGTAATGTTTATCGGCGTGCTGATCTTCTTCAAGGAGCCGAACCGCGATCGAGATACCCAGACGCCGACGATGGCACAGGCTGGCAGAAACTTCCTGACCGTGTTGTCGAACCCGCGTTTCATGCTGTTCCTCGCGATCTTCACCGGCTACTGGATTGTGTACTGGCAAGAGTTCCTGACCCTGCCGCTGTATGTGCACAACTACATCAACCCGGCGATTGATACCGAACTGCTCCTGATGACTGGGCCGTTGGTGGTGATTGCGCTGACGGTGGTGATTACGCTGCTCATGCAGAAGGTCGCTCCCCTGATGGCGATTACCGCCGGGACGTTAATCAGCGCGCTGGGATGGATATTCCTGATCCTGCTGCCATCAGGTCTGGGCGCAGTGCTGACCCTGGTCGCGGTGGCGCTGGGCGAGATCGTGATGTCTCCGCGGTATTACGACTATGTGTCGCGGCTGGCTCCGGAAGGACAACAGGGCACCTACATGGGCTTCGCCTTTCTGCCGCTGGGGATTGGCTCGCTCATCGGGGGCGCGTTTGGAGGATTCCTGATTCACTACTTCGGCGAAGTGAAACACGAGCCCGCAGGCATGTGGTGGATCATTATTGCTGTAGGCGTGACGACGGCGGCGCTGTTGTGGGTGTATGACCGGGTGATGATGCCGAGAGCGGCGGAGCAAGCCCGATAGCAGAGAGGAAGCCGGGCGCTCTTCGCCGTTCGCTTCTCGCCCTGCGCTCGTAGCCTGTGGCGGTTATGGTAGAGCGGCGCTTCAGCGCTGCTTCATCGCGTATCAGAACGGTAGAGCCGACCTTCAGGTCGGCGTCAACGCGTATCAGAAAGATTGAGCCGGGCTTCAGCCCGGCGGCACTCCCGCTCGGCTACGGGATACGCCAAACATGGTAGAGCGGCGCTTCAGCGCCGCGTCCAGCAGGGCTTTTTGAAGGGAGCCGGGTTTTAACCCGGCGGCACTCCGGCCCGTCTACCGGATACAGTAATCGCTCGTGTCACACGCCCCTGTGTCCCACGTCCTTCCCTCATTCCAACCCGACGCGTAAAAATAATCGCGAGGCAAGGGATTGGTGTCCCTGGTCGGCCGCGCTCAAAACGCGGCCCTGAATTGTCCTTTGAAATATCGCAAAGCTGCGGTTTACCCGAGCTGATGTTTGAAGCGGAATTGGATATCGTAAGTCCAATGTTTTCTATTAAGTAGAAGTAAGTTACTTATTTCTGCAAACTTACACGGCAATCGTGCGACATCTCATTGATTCTAAAGGGCCGCAGGGGGAGGGGGTGATATTCTTTTTGCGGCCGCCGTTGCCTCGAGGCCGAACCGTATGTGCGAAAAATCACAAAAGCCGCCCGCTTACATCGCTGCCCATATTCGCACCGTCCTGAAGAACGGTGGTTCCGCGCCGCACACCAAAGAAGTCGAGCACTTCTTCAAGCACGAAGTGAAGTCGCGCGGATGGTACACCGCCGAGCTGCGTAAAGTCGCCAAGCGATTCCGTCGCGCCATCCTAGCCGAGCACGGCTTGCCATATTTGCTGCTGGTTTCTGATCAGTTGTTTAGCGGCGAGATACTGGAAGAAAAAGTGTTCGCGGTGATGCTACTCGAAGGCATGACCGGGCAATTTGGCCGCAGCGAATTCAAGTTTTTCGAAAATTGGCTCGATCGCGTAGCTTCCTGGGCCGACCACGATTCGCTCGTCCACTACCTCATCGGCCCCATGGTCGCGGCCGATGATCACTACCTTGCGCGACCGCCGAAGTGGGCGAAGAAGAAGTCCATCTGGCACCAGCGCGCCGCCGCCGTCGCCCTGATTCACAGCACGCGCCAACACAAGAACTTCGCTCACATCGAACTTATCGCCGAATTGCTGCTGGCGAGTGATGATGACATGGTGCGGAAAGGCCTCGGCTGGCTTTTGCGCGAGGCTGCCAAAGCCAATCCCAAGCAAACTGTCGCCTATTTCATGACAATTCGTGACCGCACGCCGCGACTTGTACTTCGTACCGCCTGCGAGACGCTTCCAGCCATTGAAAAACTGCTAGTGTTGGGGAAATCCAAAACGTCCGCCGCGGATTCTCGTGGATCCACACGGATGAAAAAAAGCCCAAAATAATCCGTGTTTATCCGTGCAAATCCGTGGCTGCCTTTGTTTTCGCTCGGTCGTTTACAATGGATACCGCATGAACCTTACCGAAATTCAGGCTGCCCTGCGCGACGGCGGCCACGAAGCTTGGCTGTTTTACGACCATCATCATCGCGATCCCATTGCCTACCGCGTGCTGGGACTTCCGCCCGACCGCCTGACCACTCGCCGCTGGTTCTATATCATCCCCGCCACCGGCGACCCGGTGAAGCTGGTGCATCGCATCGAGAGCCATCATCTCGACTCGCTGCCCGGCCGCAAGATGGAGTACTCGGCGTGGGAAGAGCTATGGGCCAACCTCGAAACCATGCTGAAGCCCTACAGCAAAGTGGTGATGCAGTATTCGCCGAACAACCAGATCCCGTACATCTCACTGGTGGACGCCGGCATGCTGGAGCTGGTGCGCAGCTTCGGCAAGCAGATCGAGACCTCGGCCAACCTTGTTGCGCGTTTTGAGGCCACGCTGACCGAGGCGCAAATCGCCTCGCACTACAAGGCGCAGAAGAAAGTTGACGACATCACCGCGGGAGCCTTCCAGGAGATCGGCCGGCGCGCGCGCAATGGTGGCACGCACGAATTCGAGATCCAGCAGTGGATCATGGAAGCCTTCCGCCGCGAAGACCTCGTCACCTGCGACCCGCCCAACGTCAGCGTGAACGCCAACAGCGGCGACCCGCACTACGAGCCAACTTCAGCGATTTCGGCGCCGATCAAGCAAGGCGACTTCATCCTGCTCGACATCTGGGCGAAGTGCAACGAGCCTGACTCGGTGTTTTACGACATTACGTGGACCGGCGTGATCGGCACGCCCAATGAAAAGCAGCGCGAGATTTTTACGATCGTGCGCGATGCGCGCGACGTGGGCATTCGCAAAGTGCAGGAAGCCTTCAACACCGGCAAAACCATTCGCGGGTGGGAAGTCGATCAGGCGGTACATGACTTCATCGTCAGCAAGGGTTATGGCCCGCAGATCTTTCATCGCACCGGACACTCCATCACGTCCGACATTCACGGTAATGGCGCCAACCTCGACAATCTCGAGACGAAAGACGACCGCCTGATTCTGCCGAACACCTGCTTCTCGGTTGAGCCCGGCGTCTACTTACCAGACTTCGGCGTGCGCAGCGAAATCGACATGATGATCAAGAATGGCAAGGCCGAAGTGACCGGGCGAATCCAGAACGAGTTGGTGCTTATCTGATGGCGAACGTACAAAACACAACCGCCGGCGCGCGTGCCGCCAAGAGTGGTGACGCTGCGACCGGTTCCATGGCAATCATTGCTCCGCTTGCGGGATGGCTGCTTCCGGGCCTCGGCCATTTCATTCAGCGCCGCTGGATTCGCGGCCTTCTGCTCATGCTCGCCGTCTTCATCATGTTCTTCGCCGGGCTTGGTATGCAGGGCAAAGTCTATGGATTCAACACCGGCGACCTGCTCGACATCCTGGGATTTGTGGGCGACATCGGCTCCGGACTGCTCTATTTCATCGCGCGCGCCATGGATTGGGGCGCCGGCAACATTCAGCGCGCCGTGGCCGACTACGGCACCAAGTACATCGTGGTTGCAGGGTTGCTCAACATCATTTCCGCAGTGGACGCCTACCACATCGCGATTGGCAAGAAACAATGACCTTCGATCTCTCGCACTTCACCGCTGCTGTCGTATTCGCTGCCTGCGCCTCCACCGTATTCGGCATCACCCAGCGCAACACCACGCGCGAAATGCTGCGCTATGGCGCCTATTGTTTTGCCCTGTTTGTTGGCGGAGTGATCGTCGCTTCGTGGGCGATGTGGATGATTAAACACTGAAGAACAGTTGTCGGTGATCAGTTGCCAGTTGTCAGCTTCAGATCAGCGGTCGACTGGTTCAGGTTTTGAAACTGACAACTGACCACTGATAACTGCCTTCTCACCCTTCCCACACAAACGCATCGAACACGCGCCTGGTCTCGAAGCCCAGCTTGCGATACAGATCGACGGCGCGTTGATTGGCCTGGGTCACCGTCAGGGTCAGCAAGTTGAACTTGCGCGCGCGCAGCGCATTGCAAGTGGCCGCCATCAGGCTTTCGCCGACGCCCTGCCCGCGGTACTCCGGTACCAGGCAGACCTGCGTCACGTGTCCAACGTCGTCGCGCACCCGCGAGCACAGGATCAATCCAATCAGCGAATTCGATGGCTGATGCACCGCGACAAACGACGCCTCGGCATCAAACACGCCACAGCCCGGAAAGCGCACGATGTTGTTCAGGAAGCGCATCGAGCCGGCCGTGGTGCGGTACTGGTCGTTGATCTCGGAGTCGATATGCGCGCGGTACGCAGCGGTAATGATTCCCGCAGCGGGCTGATAATCCTGCTCCATCCATCGCCGAATATTGACCTCGTTTAGCGGACGCGCGGGCACAGTCTTCGCTTTCTTGGAACCGCGCAAATCCAGCGCCAGAAACAAACGATGGAAGCGCTCAAAGCCGGTGCTCAGGAACGGCTCGGCCAGCTCTCCCGTGTCATGCGCCAGCAACTGGGCCTCGACGCGATGCACTCCTGGCGACTGTTGCAAGGTTTCGACGACGTGATCGAGCAGCCGCACCTCGACCGCCCGCGCATCTGTCCGCCGCTGCGACACAAACAGGTCGCCGATAACGCCCTTGCTGCCTTCATAAACGAAGAACGCATACCCGACCAGGCTTCCGCGCTCCACCGCGGCGTAGCCCGGCAGGATCTTGGCATCCACGTAGCGCAGGATCATCTCTGACGAGCTGCGGTAATCCCATGCCAGCATCTCGCCCCATATCTCGACTTCTTCGTCGAGCAGCGGGCGCAGGTCCGCGGACGCGAAGTGCCTCAGGTCGAGGATCTCCGCCGACCCCATCGCCGGCCGAATTGGATTGCGTACCGCCATACATCATGCGCCCAAAAGCAACGTCGCCAGCCAACTCGCGCATCAACCTTGGACAATGAGCCAGTCTAGTGCGGATGCAGCGAACTAATCAAACCAGGCCTTAGGATGAGCAATCGCAACCACCGCATCCGGCTTCGGAAGCTGTCCCCCCGGCGCTGAGCAATTCTGAACAGACCCGCCATCACGCACGATGTTGTAATCAACGTATCGGGTTCAAGAAGCTGCGACCAGATGTATTCCAGTAATTGCCAACCATCGATCCCTCCATCGAAAGAGCAGTCGGGACCATGACGGGCTTTCGATTTGTACTGCCGGCTTGGCTGCGGACGGTCCCATGGAAAACCTTGCTCGCGTGTATCGCGGCCGTAATTCTGGCGTGTGTGCTCGCCCAGGCCGAAACCCCGGTGCCAGTGCCCATCGCGAATCCGTCCGCGCTCGCCCAAATGCGACAGGGCAACATAAATTGGACGGCCTTCCGGCTTCTCGAACTGGCAATTCCCCTCCTCGTTCTGTTCACCGGACTCGGAGCACGCCTGCGCCGAAGGTGCGAATCCATCTCCCGCCACCGCTGGTTTTGGACAGTCACTCTTTTCGTCTGCGCTTATCTCATCCTCGCTGCTCTGATCACGCTGCCCTTCGAGTTTTATGTCGGCTTCGTACAGCAGCACGCCGCCGGACGTTCGCACCAGACTCTGCCCAACTGGCTCACCGGCGAAGGCGTGCAACTTGTCGTCAGATTAGTCATCGCATCACTGTTAGTCTGGATCCCCTATCGATTGATCCTCCGAAGCCCGCGCCGCTGGTGGCTCTATTGCGCCCTCGCGCTGATGCCGTTCGCCTTTCTGGCCCTGGTGGCTTTGCCGGTGTGGATCAGACCGCTGACCGCGACCTATAAGTCCCTCAACGATCCCCCGCAGGAGGCCCGCATCGAAGCGCTGGCCGCGCGCTGCGGCGTGGCTCACGTTCCGGTGTTTGTCGGCGGCAACGACACTTCGGTCGACGGCCTTGGCCCCACCAATCGCATCGTTTTGCAGAGCAACCTCGCCGAGGTCGAAACCCCTGACCAAATCCAGTTCACCATCGGCCACGAATTGAAGCATTACGTCATGGGCGACAACTGGAAGGCGCTGGCCATCATCGCTGCCTTCCTGCTTATCGGATTTTGGCTCACCGACCGTCTGGGCCGCGCCGCCATCCGCCGCTTCTCCCGGCCCTGGGGATTCTCTGAGCTTTCCGATCCCGCCTCATTTCCGCTGATCGTCTTCCTCTTGACCGTACTCTGGCTCGCCACTCTGCCGTTTTTCAATCTGTTCGCCCGCCATATCGAACTCGAAGCCGACCGCTTCGGTCTTGAATTGACCCATCAGAATCACGCGGCTGCCATGATCTTCGTCAACGACGCTCGATCCGATCTCGCGCCCGATTGGGACACGTTCTTCCTGATCACCCAGGCCACCCATCCCTCCATTGCTACCCGCATCGAATTCGCCAACAGCTATAAGCCCTGGGAACAGGGGAAGCCATTGACCTACGGCAACGTCTGCAAACCTGAGTGACCAGAGCGGGCAATCCGGGCCTAGTCTCATGAATGCGATTTGAAAGGCACGGCTATGCAGCCTGCTGAAAAATTCGCTTCGGACGACGTTTTGAAAGGGCACAGCTTTAGCTGTGCCGTACAAGCCCGTTATTTTTGCCATCCCTCGCGGGATTCAGCCCGCGGGGGATCTGCTTCTCCGTGTTTTTCAGAAACTTCTTCAGCCCCTGAGGGCAATCGAATTCCCTCACGAGCGTCATTTGTAAGACGCCTTCCAGAGCTTGGTGCCTGACAGGATCTTCGCATGAATGTAGCGCAGGATCATCTCTGACGAGCTGCGGTAATCCCATGCCAGCATCTCGCTCCATATCTCGACTTCTTCGTCGAGCAGCGGACGCAGGTCCGCGGACGCGAAGTGCCGGACGTCGCAGGTTCGCGCCCCTCTTTTAGGTGCTAACTAGGTACACCGACAACTGCCCACGCCCCGCTAGCAAACCCACCCTTTACTCCGATGTTGGCGCGGCAGGATTCGAATCTACCGGAGGGTTCAAGGAGCGAAGGATGCAAGCCTTTAACGGCGGTAAATTTTCTGTCACCGTGTTCCAGATGATTTCGAGATCGACGCGGTCGTAACGATGGCGCAACCAGTTTCCCATGCCTCTGACATCTCGCCACGGAATCTCTGGGCACGCAACGCCCGCATCATCCCCCATCCGCGTAGCCGCTTCGGCAATCTGAAGCAGCTTGCGCTCGACGGCGGCAACGGTTTTAGGATCGGCCCGAAACGCATCCAGATCCATGCCGGAGGTAAATTCTTCGATATTGGTAATGGCTTCGAGAATGTCATGAAAAGACACGTTAGGGTCTTTAAAAGGCAAGCACAGCCTCGCGCTCGGCCCGCGTCCGTATCGGGCCTTTCAACATCTTCCTGTCTGAAAGATCAACGCGGGCTGTCAATATCTCCGAAAGGAACAACTCCAAACTGTTCAGATCAAGCAGAGTTAACTTCTTTGAGCGGTCGAACTCGCCCATAAGATCGACATCTGACTGCGGAGAATCCTCTCCGCGTGCGACGGAGCCGAAGACGAGCAAATGCACGACACCGGCGGATCTCAGCTCCGGCTCATGTTCTCTCAGTTTCGAGACAATCTGCTCTTTATCCATACGTTTAACTCTGCCCGATTTCGATGCCACAATCAGTAAGCAGCTTCATTTTCCCCCTCTCTTGATGTCTTGACAAGACCTCTAGGGCCTGCCGATATCAGGAGGTGCAGACCACGAGATTCCGGATGCCGCCCCAGTCCCGAAGGCCTATCGAAAAACTATCGAAGCCTTGGAAGCGTGGTTGCCTTTCTACCTCCTTTCTCGGTGTCCTCCGTGCCTCCATGGTGAAACGCTCTTTCCCAAAGCTGGATAATTTGGTTACCTTCCCTCTTATCACACTGCTCCGTGACCTGCGTCCTTTTCCCCCACCTTCTCTTTTCATAGAATCGGCAAGTTGAGGACCAGGGGATTTTTGTCCCTGACGCCTTGCGCCGGATCGGGCGACTTCCGGGCGGCATCCTAAGCTCTTTGAAATCAGGATTTTGCCCGCAAGTTGTCCGGAATCAATCGCTTGCGCACGAAATCAGGCGTAAGTCGTTGATTCTAGGGATTCGAGGGGGGGGGGGGAGGGGGGTCTGCTGAGGCGGATTCTCTGACTCGCCACCCGACACCACATAGAAGTCCAGATGCTGCGGGGCGAAGCCACCGATGCGCGTGACGCGACGGCCTTTCAGGCGATATTCTAGCTCGGTCTGCGAACCCGCTGCCGCAACCACGAGGTGGTCGCCTTCAGGAATTTCGTTGCGCTCGTAGCTCGAGACCTTGCGGTTACGGTAGAACTCGAGCCCGTATTCGATACTGCGCGGCACGTCATAGACTGCGACGGTAGGAATCTCGCCCATTACGGTTTCGCTGAGCGTGATCTGCACCGGCCGCGCCGATTGCAGCACGTCGATGATCGGCGCCGTTCCCTTCAACACCAGGGCGAAGGCAATCAGCAGCGGAACCAGCGTGGTGAAGCGCAGCAGGCGATAGCCTTGCACGCGCAGGGTCACGAGCAAGGCCAGCACCGTGATGATTGCCAGCGTAACCGCCACGATGATCGCCGGCTTGGTAAGCGGCTGATGCAACAACTTGAACGGAACGACCAAGGCGGCTACCGGCAGTGCAGCGCACAGCACCGCGTGCGTGATGGCCAGCGAAAGGCTGGGCTTGTCGCCATCTTGTTCGCGGCGAAGAACGAAGTCCGCGAGCAGAATCGTAGCCGCAGGAATTGCCGGCAGAATGTATCCCGGCAATTTCGACTGCGAAAGCGAGAAGAAGACGATGGGCAGCAGGAACCATAGCGCAAGGTAGGTTCGCAGATCTTCCTTGCCCTGCGGCTCTGCGACCGAGTAACGCCAGTCACGGACGGCATCGACCAAGGCGGTGATGGCGAACACGATCCATGGCACCAAGCCAAGAAGCGCGACCGGAATGTAATACCAGAACGGCTGCTTGTGACGATAGACGTCGGTCGCGAACCGAGCCAGGTTGTGTTCGAGGATGAAGACGCGGAAGAATTCCGGATTGGCGCGCTGCACGGCGATAAACCACGGCAACGTTACCGCGAGGTACAGGATGATTCCCGACAGCCAGAGCGTTCGCAGCACCAGGCGCCAGTCGCGCCGCAACGCGGCGAAGGCCACGATGATCAGCCCAGCCAGGAAAACCGCAACTGGGCCCTTAGCCAGCGTGGCCAGGCCGGCGAATGCGTAGAACGCCAGCAACCATGCGCGATTTTGCGATTCGTACCAGCCCCACCACGACAACATGGCGATGGTAAACGTGGCCGTAAGGGGCATGTCGGTGCTGGCGCCGCGCGCGAAGCCAATCACGATGGCTGCCGCCGCCGTGATCAACGCCGCATCCAGTTGCATGCCGCGACGGAAACGTCGCGCCCACACGTAGATGAAGAAGATCATCACGGTGCAGAGCATGGCCGAGGGCAGCCGCGCGGCGTATCCGGTGACGTTGCCCGTGACCTTGTACGCCAGCATGATTCCCCAGTAGAGCAGCGGAGGCTTCTCGAGCCACGGCTGGCCGAAAAGCACAGGCGTCACCCAGTCGTGGCGCTGCATCATCTCGCGGGCGACTTGTGCGTAGCGCGGCTCGTCGGCGCCGACGAGGCCGATGACCTGGAGGCCGGCAAAGAACAGGAATCCGCAAAAGGCAATCAGCGCCAGTATGTCGGTGGAGCGGCGGGCGCGGTCGTCGAACGCCTTCGAATCTTTCTTTTTGGTGAGAGCGCGCGCGATGGCTATTGCACCTTGTCTTGATGGCCGCGGCTTTCGTATCCGCGAATACGTAACTGGGCGATCATACGCTCGGTGGCGACCGACAGGGGACCGTCGATGGCGCAACCGCTGGCACATTCGTGTCCGCCGCCACCGAAGTTCTCGGCGACCTTGGCGACGTTGACCGCGCCTTTGCTGCGCAGACTCACGCGGAAGCGTCCGTCGGGCTGCTCGCGGAAAAAGAGGGCGACCTCAATTCCCTGCACGGCCAGCGCGTAGTTGACCAACCCTTCGCAGTCTTCTTCCTGCGAATCGCAACGTTCCATGGTGCGATGGCTCACGTGCATCCAGGCGAGACTGCCGTCGCGATGCAGCGTGCTGAGGGCCGCACCCAGCAACCGCATTTTCGAGAGCTGCGTGGAAAAGTACACGTTATGCGCAATCGCGACCGGGTCGGCGCCACAGCGCACCAGTTCCTGCGCAAGGGCGAAGGTCCGCTCGGTGGTGCCGGTAAAGCAGAACGAGCCCGTGTCAGTGAGGACGGCAGTGTACAGGCAGGTGGCAACTTCGGGTGAGATCTTTACCCCGGCTTCGCGCGCCAGCCGGAAGATCATCTCCGCGGTAGCGCAGGCGTTGGGGTCGATCCAGTTCACGTCGGCAAAGGGACGGGCGGTCGCGTGATGATCGATGTTGATGAGGTAGTGGCGTTCCAGTCCCGCAAGACGCGTGCGAGCAAGACCGTCGCATTCGAGAATGATCGCCGCTTCTGCCTGGGGGGCCTGCTCGATGTCGAGTAGCACGGAATCCGCGTAGGGCAAGGGCTGATAGATGCCGGGAACTCCGTCGCTGAGTACGACGTCCGCCTGCTTGCCCATGCTGCGCAAAATCTGGCAGCAGGCGAGTGCCGATCCGACGGCGTCTCCGTCGGGCCGAGCATGCGAGGTAAGGATGAACTTCTGCCTTCTCCCTATTTGATTGAGGACTTCTTCCAGCATCCCCTTCGGTCCCTGATCAAGTCTTGCGTTTTCGCTTCTCGATGCGCTGCAGCAGTTCTTCGACGCGGCTGCCGTGCTCATCCCGGCGGTCGAGGATGAACAAAAGCTCAGGAGCGTGCCGCAAGCCCAAATTCGCCGTCAGCGCATGGCGGATAAACCCGCGCGACGCATTCAGCCCTTCGAGGCTCTCCTCGACTTCTTCGTCACTGCCAGCGACCTCAATGAACACGCGGGCGACCTTACCGTCGGTCGCCAACACCACTTCGTTTACGGTCACCAGCCCGATGCGCGGGTCTTCCAGCTCGCCTTCGACGAGCGTGGTGATTTCCTCGCGCAGAGCTTCGCTGCGTCGGGCCCGCATATATTTCTGTGTTCGGTTCTCCATGTCTCCCACTTCGACGCAGCAAAAAAGCTGAACGTTAGAGGATACGCTACTCTGTCAAGCTGGTGGTGATAACGATCACGATTCCCCGGTAAGTTGGTCGCCAAATTCGGCTTCATTGAGGAAGTCGAGGAACGAGTCGGTGATCTTCGCCCCCGCTGTTGTTGGCCGCGCGCACAGCGAAGCGTTCGACGTTGCGCATGAGGCCGTCCAGATAGTCGCGGGACGATGAGATGCTGACGACGCCCAGAGTGGCGCGCTGCCACGCGTCGCTGGGATCGATTTCCGCAACGGCGACGTTAAAGCGGGTACGCAGGCCGTCTTTGACGCTGCGGACGACCTGCCGCTTGTCTTTCAGAGACTGAGCGCCTTCGATGCGGATCTCGAGGGTGAGGTGCGCGATCATGAGAAGTCGTTCCCCGCGGACTGAAGTCCGCGAGGAATGACAAGAAGAAAGGGCTTCTACGGCACGGCAGAAGTCGTGCCCGCTTTAACCCATGGAAGCCATGTAATGCACGCCCGAAGGCCGTACCCCAACCGCTATACGAAAGCTTCGGCTGCCACTTTCTCGACGGTAAACGCTTCGATGACATCTCCAGTTTTGATGTCGCCATAGTTGGCGATGCCGATGCCGCACTCCATGCCGTTGGTCACTTCCTTGGCGTCGTCCTTGAAGCGCCGCAGCGATCCGACCTTGCCCTTGAACACGACGACGTTGTCGCGCAGCAGGCGTACATCGGAGTCGCGCTTGATTACGCCATCGACCACCTGACAGCCGGCGATGGTGCCGACCTTCGGAATGCGGAAAATATCTTTCACTTCCGCGCGGCCCAAATAGGTTTCCTTGATGATGGGCTCGAGCAGTCCGGTCATGGCGCGCTTCATTTCGTCCTGCAACTCGTAGATGATCGAGTGCAGACGGATGTCCACCTTTTCCTGCTCGGCCAGTTCCTGCGCCTTGCGCTCGGGGCGAACATTGAAGCCGATGATGACCGCGTTCGACGCCGACGCCAGCAGCACGTCGGACTCGGTGATGGCGCCTACGCCGGTGCGCACGATGGTGATCTTTACCTTCTCGTTCGACAGCTTGGTCAGCAAGTCGGTCAGCACTTCGACCGAGCCGCCCACGTCGCCCTTGAGGATGATCGGCAGATCTTTCTGGCCGGACAACTTAATTTGCTCCGCCAGGCCTTCGAGCGACACCCGCGAACTCTTGGCCAGCTGCGCTTCGCGCGCCCGGCCTTCGCGATATTCGGAGATATCGCGCGCCTTTTCGCGATCCACGACCGCGACCAGTTGATCGCCAGCCTGCGGCAACCCATCGAGTCCCAGTACTTCGACTGGGGTTGACGGCGGCGCAGTTTCGAGCGCGGCTCCGCGGTCGTTGAACATAGCGCGGACTTTGCCAAAGACGTTGCCAACGACGAAGTTGTCGCCTGCGTGGAGCGTTCCATTCTGAATCAACACGGTCGCCACCGGACCGCGTCCACGATCCAGTTTGGCTTCCAGCACCGTGCCGCTCGCCGGACGATCGGGCACAGCCTTCAGGTCCTGCAGGTCGGCAACCAGGCAGATCATTTCCATCAGCAGATTGAGGTTCGTCTTCTGCTTGGCGGAAACGTCGACGAACACCGTGCTGCCACCCCAGTCTTCAGGCATCAGGCCACGGTCGGCCAGTTGCTTCTTCACTCGGTCGGGCAGGGCGTCAGGCTTGTCGATCTTGTTGACAGCCACGATGATCGGCACGTTGGCCGCCTTCGCGTGGTCGATAGCCTCCAGCGTCTGCGGCATGACGCCGTCATCGGCGGCAACCACCAGAACGACGATATCGGTGACTTTCGAGCCGCGCGCACGCATGCGGGTAAACGCTTCGTGGCCCGGGGTGTCGAGGAAGACGATCTCGCGGCCATAGGCGGGAGAGTTCGTGTCCGTGATCGCCACTTTGTAGGCGCCGATGTGCTGCGTGATTCCACCGGCTTCGCCTTCGGCGACGCTGGTCTGGCGAATCGCGTCGAGCAAACTGGTCTTGCCATGGTCGACGTGGCCCATGATGGTAACTACGGGCGGACGAGTCACAGCCTGTGCGGTTGCTTCTTCTCCGGTGCCTTCGGACGGAGACGTGTCTTTCGCCAACTGCTCTTCAAAGGTGATGACGTCCGTGGTGGCTCCAAAATGGCGCGCCATCTCGGTAGCCAGTTCGGAATCGAGCGTCTGGTTGACGGTGGCGAAGACGCCCCGAGCCAACAGACGAGCGATCAGGTCCTTGGCGCGGATTTCCAGCTTCTCAGCCAGGTCCTTCACGCTGATGCCTTCCGGAATCGTAATGGCGCGCGTGATGGGCAGAGGCTCGCTCGATAGCGACAAGCGCGGCGGCGGAGTAAAGCCCTTCATCGGGCCTTCTTTTACGCCACGCGGAATATAACGCTGTCCGGGCCGGGCCGGACGACCCATGGGACGCCCAGTGGGCGGCGGCGGAGCCGCACCTGCTCCAGCGCCTGCTCCAAACGGCGGACGCATGCCCGGCGCGCCGGAGCGCGTCGGATGAGGACCACGGCGCTCACCGGGCCGCGCGGGCGGTCGCATAGCTCCCGCTGGTCCCTGTCCCTGGCCCTGAAATTGGCCGGGAACTGGTGGACGCGGACGCTGAAAGATTGGTTTGCCGCGCTCGGGCATGACGGTGCGCGGCGGCTGCGCTGTAGCAGCCGGTCGCGGAGGCGCTGCGTAAACGGGCCGAGGCCCGGTTTGCGGAACGATCAGGCGACGCGGAGGCGGAGCGGGCCGTTGCGGAGGCATCGGCTTCGCGGCGGGCGGCGCCATTTGCGGCGCGGACGCTGCAACCTCTCCGCCAGGCGTATCGATTTCTGCCAAGGCCGGAGCCGGGGCTTCCATAGTAGGCGCTTCCACTCGCGGCTCCGTAACTGCAGGCTTCGCCTCAAAGGCGGCGGGAACCTGCACTTCGACCTGGGGTTCTGTAGGCTTGGGTGCTTCTTTGACCGGCGGCCCAACGACTGTCGCCGCAGGCGCCTTGGGAGGAATCACCACTGTGGCCGGTGGACGCGCGACAGACTGAGGAGTGATGAAGCGCGGTGCGGGCTTAGGTGGCTCAACCGGGGCGACTGGCGTTGCGCTGGCAGCTGCGGCAGGCGGTTTGGCGACGGTGCTTGGCGGACGCGCAGGCACTGCGGACGCCGGAGCCACGCTCACGCGCGGCGGCACGGTGGAAACCGGGGCGACGGGCCGCGGAGGAGCGGCGGGTTGCGCGGCTTTCTGCGTGATCGCCTTCAGCACGTCTCCCGGCTTGGAGATGTGCGAGAGATCGATCTTGGGCTTGAACTCTTCCGCATGCGCGCGCGAGGCCCGACCGGAACTGCTGCCGGGCTCGCCGTGCTCGGCATAGTACTTCTTGACGCGCTCCGCCTCGTCCACTTCGATGGAGCTGGAGTGCGTCTTCTTTTCAGTGACTCCGACCTTGATCAGTAGATCCAGAATCACCTTGCTTTTGACCTCGAGTTCCCTCGCCAGGTCGTTAATTCGAACCTTTTGCTGCATTCCGCCCTATTTCCTCCGTATTGTCCGGTGCGCCTACGCGTTCATAGCATCCTCAGCCGTGGCTTCTCAATTCGCAGTTCCTAGCGTTGCTCGCCGGGCAACTCTTCGTCCGGCACGCTCTCACCTTCGACTTGCGGCCGCTCGTGGGTGTGGACTTCAGCTACATCAGCCGGCGGAGCGTTCTCCACACCATCCACCACCTCGGCTTCAAAATACTGACCTTCGTCAGCCAACTCTTCCACGGATTCGTTCGACGCTTCCGCCTCAGTTGGCAGCTCGGACAAGTCGCCCGACTGAATTTCCTCATCAGGCACTTCGCCTTCAGCGTCCTCTAAAACCTCGGTGCTTTCGTCTGCGGTTACATCCTCTGCGGTGCCGTCCTCGGCCAATTCCTCCGAATCAACAGCCTCGTCGCCTTCTGCGACAGAGGCATCCTCGGCAGCGACTGCGTCGCCTTCGACTACTCCTCCGACTGGCGCAGCAGCTGCCGCGTCCAGACTGGAGAAGTAATTGTTGACCGCGATGCTGATCTTCTCCACCGTCTTCGGCCCAACGCCCGGGATCTCTTCCAATTGCTCAGGCGTCATGTCGGCAACCTGTTCGACCGTCGTGATACCGGCAGCCAGCAGCTTCTCGATAATGCCGGGTTCGAGTTCAGGAACGCTCTCGAGCGGAGTCGAAACCTGTGTCATCACTTGCGACATCTGCGCCTCGACTTCCTGGCGCTTCTCTTCTTCACTCTTGATATCGATCTTCCAACCCAGCAGCTTGGCCGCAAGGCGGACGTTCTGTCCCTTTTTGCCGATGGCGAGCGACAACTGGCTGTCATCGACGATCACTTCCAGGTGCTTTTCGTGGCCTTCGAGGACCGTCACACGGCTGACCTTCGCCGGCTGCAATGCCTTCTCGGCGAAGGTCACCGGGTCTTCGTGATACTCGATGATGTCGATCTTTTCGCCGCGCAGTTCGCGGATGATCGACTGCACGCGCATTCCCTTCATGCCGACGCACGCACCGACGGGATCGACGTCCTTGTCCTTCGACATGACGGCAATCTTGGTACGCTCCCCGGCTTCGCGGGCAATTGCACGGATCACCACGGTGTTGTCGTAGATCTCCGGCACCTCAGTCTGAAATAGGTGCGATACCAGTTCCGGCACCGCGCGCGACGCTATGACCTGTGGTCCCTTGGATGCCTTCTCCACGCGAATAATCATTACGCGTATGCGCTCGCCGGGAGAGAAGGACTCCAGCCGCGACTGCTCTTTTTTCGGCACGCGGGCTTCGGCTTTACCCAGGTCAATAATTACGTCCTGGCCCTCGACGCGCTTCACAGTGGCGTTGATGATTTCGTTCACGCGGCCAATGTATTCGTTGTAAACCGTGTCGCGCTCGGCCTCGCGCACCTTTTGAAAGATGACCTGCTTGGCCAACTGCGCGGCAATTCGTCCCAAGACCTCGGTCGGCTTTTCAGTGCGCAACTCGCCGCCAACTTCCGCCGACGGATCAACACGCTTGGCGTCATCGAGCGAAATCTGCGCATTCGGGTCTTCCACCAGGTCCGAGCTCTCCACGATGGTGCGCACCGCGTAAGCCCGGATATGGCCGGTTTCCTTGTCCAACTCGGCGCGCAGGTTCTCCTGGGTCTTGTAGTACTTTCGGGTGGCAACCACGATGGCGTCTTCCACCGCGCTGACGACGATCTCCGGATTGATGCCCTTCTCACGGCTCAGAGCGTCGATCACGTTGTACAGTTCACTTGCCATAAGACCTGCCACCTTATTCGGAAACTCGTAATCTGTTGCCGACTTACGAAACTAAAACTCGGGCACGAGGTTGGCTTTCTCTACATTGGCCAAGTCGATTTCGACCTTGGCTCCCGCCTCAACGCCTTCGTGCTTCTTGCTCTTCTTGCGGCCCGTCAACTCAAGGTCGAGCCGGCCATCGTGAAACGACTCCAGTCGGCCCTCAAAATACCGGTTGCCGTTGATCGGATCGTAAGTCATCAACTTCACCAGGCTTCCGGTGAAGCGCTCAAAATCCGCCGGCTTCGACAATTTGCGGTCCAGCCCCGGCGACGAGACTTCTAGCGTGTATGTCGATCCCGGGACCACATCCTCAACATCAAAAATCGTTCCTACTTCACGGCTGAAGTTGGCGCAATCCTCGTGCGTCACACCTTCCGGCTTGTCGATGAAGATCCGCAGCGTGCGGGCCTTACCGCCGCCCCGCAACTCCACCTCGACCACTTCCAGGCCGCTGGAGTGTGCCACCCGCTCGGCAATCTCGTAAATCTTGTCTAAACCAGCCGCCATTTTCCGTCGCAATTCCGGCATCGGCGATTAAGCGCAACCCACCCGACCGGCTGTCGGAGCCGCCTGGACTCGCCAAAGACCAGCGGATTGAAGGTGGAATAATAAAGTGGGCTCTCGCCCACCGGTGTGCTTCGCCAAGTACGCTGGGGTTCCGCCACTCTGCCGGAGGTGGCGATACCGCTAACACACAGCGCTACCTCCTAAACTATACGCCCGAAATCCCCGAATTTCAACGGGCGGAAGGGAGGCCCGCGGCGACCGCAAGCGCCGCTGGGCCGGACGCCCCAAGGATGTTACCTTTGTGTCACTTACGGCGTTTGCCTAACTTTCCGGCCGTCTCTACAATGAAACATTATCCTTCCCCGGACCCAATGCCATGATTCATTTTCCTGTTCCTGAAGCACTTACCTTCGATGACGTGTTGCTGTTGCCAGCCAAGTCGGACGTCGTACCGGCGTCGGCCGATACTTCAACCCGCCTGACCCGCAACATCCAGCTCCAGATTCCCCTGATCAGCGCCGCCATGGACACCGTGACCGAGTCACGCATGGCGATCGCAATGGCACAGCAGGGAGGACTCGGAATCGTTCACCGCAACCTGACCATCGAGCAGCAGACCACCGAAGTGGACAAGGTGAAACGGTCGGAGAGCGGCATGATTGTCGATCCGATTACGATGTCGCCGGACGACAAGATTTCTGACGCGCTGGAGGTGATGCGTCACTACCGAATCTCCGGCGTGCCTGTCACCAAGAACAAGAAGCTGGTCGGCATTCTTACTAATCGCGATCTGCGCTTTGAAACTCGCACTGACATCCCCATCAGCGAGGTGATGACCAAAGAAAATCTCATCACTGTTCCCGTGGGCACGACGCTGTTCGAAGCCGAAGCGATCCTGCACCAGCACCGCGTCGAAAAGCTGCTCGTTGTTGATGACCAATATCAGCTCAAGGGACTCATCACCGTCAAAGACATTCAGAAGCGGCTGAAGTATCCGAACGCTGCGAAAGACGACAAGGGGCGCCTACGCGTGGGCGCAGCGATTGGCGCGACTGGAGACTTCCTGGAGCGTGCCGCCGAAATGGTGAAGGCCAAGGCCGACCTGTTGGCCATCGACAGCGCTCATGGCCATACGACGCGCGTGATTGACGCCATCAAGCAGGTCAAGGCGAAGTTTCCGGAGGTCGATCTGATCGCCGGAAACGTCGGAACATTTGAAGGTGCCTGCGAGCTGGCACGAGCTGGAGTTGACGCGATCAAAGTCGGCATCGGTCCAGGCTCTATCTGCACTACACGCATCGTGACCGGTGCTGGCGTACCGCAGATTACTGCGATTGCCGAATCAGCGCGCGCGGTGCGCGACGCCAATATTCCCATCATCGCCGACGGGGGCATCAAGTACTCGGGCGACATTACGAAGGCGATCGCCGCCGGTGCGAGTTGCGTGATGATCGGCTCGCTGCTGGCTGGCACCGAAGAAAGCCCGGGCGAGACGATCCTCTACCAGGGCCGCTCGTTCAAGGCTTATCGCGGCATGGGCTCCCTGGCCGCCATGGCACAGGGCTCAAGCGAACGCTACTTCCAGACCACCAACGATGACTCGTCGGTGCAAGGGCTCTCCGACGAAAGCTCGGAAGGCAACCGGCTGGGCAAGCTGGTTCCAGAAGGTATTGAAGGACGCGTGCCCTATCGCGGCACCGTGGGCATGATCGTGTATCAGCTCGTCGGCGGCGTGAAAAGCGGCATGGGGTACGTCGGTTGCTCGACGATCGCCGAGCTGCAGCAGAATGCTCGCTTCGTGCGTATCAGCGGCGCGGGCCTGCGCGAGAGCCACGTGCACGACGTGATGATCACCCGCGAGGCTCCTAACTATCGTGTCGAGTAAGCCGGGTCGCGGATCGCTGACGCCGACGTTCCGGGACTTCGCCCGGCATTGGTGGCCGGTGGCCGTCTGGCTGGTCGTCATTCGGTTGGAATCGACTGACTACGCTTCCTCGACCCACACATTCGGGCTGCTCTACCTGATTGCCAGATCGATCTTCGGCCGCATCGACCCGGTCATTCTGCTTACGGTCAATGGAATTCTGCGCAAGTCGGGACACTTCATCGGCTACGCCATTCTCAGCTGGCTGGTGTTCCTGGCCCTGAAGTACACCCATCGCGACCGCTTGAAGCCCGTGCTGCATCGGCGCTGGGGAGTGTTCTTTCGCGACTACTGGCAGTTCGATTGGGCGCTGATTGCCGTGCTGTTCACCGTGATCACCGCCTCGCTCGACGAGATCCATCAATCGTTTCTTCCCTCGCGTACGGGCCAGTGGCAGGACGTAGCCTTGGACACCGCCGGAGCTGTGCTGATGCAACTTCTGCTCTACGCGCGCGCTTCGCACTCGATGAGCCTTCACCGCAAGCATGCGCTCGAAGAGCGCGAGCCGTCGTTGACGCACTAAATCCAGCACTCGTTTACAAGAAAAAGCGCACCCGGATCGGGTGCGCCTAAAATTTGCGACGACGATTCGTCGCTGGTTATTTCTCTTCTGGACGCCGGCGGTTCGCCACCTTCGGCGGGCGCCGTTTCGGCAGTGGCTGCTTCCATGGCCTTGCGGTTTTCTTCCGCACGCTTGGCACGCAATTCGTTCCGCTTCTGGCGCTTCTCGTCCAGAGTCGCTTCGCTGCCCAGCAGTTCGACGAAGGCGATATCGCCACCATCGCCCTGGCGGAAGCCGCCATGGATGATACGCAGATAGCCTCCGGTACGATCTCCGTAGCGGGGTGAAATCGTGTCAAACAGCTTGTCGACGGCTTCGCGCGTCATGAGATAAGTCAAAGCCTGCCGCCGCGCTGCCACGTCTCCGCGCTTGCCGAGGGTAATCATCTTCTCCACGTGGGGACGCATGGCCTTGGCCTTGGTGAGCGTGGTCTCAATGCGCTCTTCCACGATCAGCGAGGTCACCAGATTGCGCAGCAGCGCGCGCCGGTGTTCGGTGTTCCGTCCCAGTTTCCATCCTGCTCTACGATGACGCATGTCTATGGTCCTTCACAATCTCGCAAAAGTCGCGGCGATTGCCGCGCAAAATAGCAGAGAGCGGCACGAGGCCGCTCCCGTTTAAAAATTTGGTTCCGAACCGCCACCGTAAGTCAGCGCCGAAGGCAGAGATGACGCCGAGGACGACGATCCGCTGCCCGGCACTGCATTGCCGTGCTCGTCGATCTTCATCCCCAGGCTGAGACCCATGTTGTTCAGGATCTCCTTAATCTCGTTCAGCGACTTGCGGCCGAAGTTCTTGGTCTTCAGCATTTCCGCTTCCGACTTCTGCACCAACTCGCCGATGGTCTGGATGTTCGCATTCTTCAGGCAGTTGTAGCTGCGCACCGAAAGCTCCAGCTCTTCGACCGAGCGGTTCAGGTTCTCGTTACGGATTTCCGGCTTGTTGGCGTCGGCCGACTGCGTCGCTTCCAGCTCGTCTTCAAAGTTGATGAAGATGAACATGTGGTCCTTCAACAGCTTCGCGGCGAGTCCCAGCGCGTCCGCCGGAGTGACCGAGCCGTTGGTCCAGACTTCGATCGACAACTTGTCGTAGTCGGTGATCTGTCCCAAACGAGCGGCTTCCACGGCATAGTTGCACTTGCGCACCGGCGAGTGCACCGAGTCGATGGGAATGAATCCCAGACCCAGGTCCTCGTCGAAGTTCTTGTCGGCGGAGACATAGCCACGGCCTTTCTTCAGCCGCATCTCCATGTCGAGCTTGCCGCCCTCGCTGATGGTCGCGATATACACGTCTTTATCGAGGACTTCCACGTCGGAGTCGGCCTCGATCATGCCCGAGGTGATGACGCCCGGCTGGTCGGCGCGCAGATAGATCGCTTTCGGCGCGTCGCCATTGAGGCGGAAAGGAATCTGCTTGAGGTTCAGGATGATGTCGGTCGCATCTTCCACGACCCCGGGGATCGACTGGAACTCATGCAGTACGCCTTCGATTTTGACTGCCGTAACGGCAGCGCCCTCGATGGACGAAAGCAACACGCGGCGCAGCGCGTTGCCGATGGTGGTGCCGAATCCGCGTTCAAACGGCTGTGCCCAGAAATGACCGTACTTGTCGGTCAAGGATTCGGTGTCGGTGGCAAGCCGCTTCGGCTTCTGAAAACCTTTCCAAAGCATTCGTGACTCCTGTCTGTCTGTTCGGCCATGCTGCTCGGCTGGCCCCCGAGGGAGCCGTGCCGGCTGATCTGGTCGACATTGTAGGAAGCGCGGCACCCATGGGGCGCCGCGGATGGCTACTTGCTGTAAAGTTCCACGATCAACTGCTCGTTGATCGGCAGGTTGATGTCTTCGCGCTTCGGCAGCGCGAGAACACGTCCCTTGTAAGCGTCGCGATCGACCTGCAACCAGTTGGGCGGCGCCTGATGGCTGGCGAATTCCTTCGCGCCCTCAACCACCACCAGCTTGTTGCTCTTCTCGCGAACCGCGATTTCATCGTTCGCATTCACCTGGTAGGAAGGAATGTCGAGCTTCCGGCCATTCACGGTCACGTGGCCGTGGCGCACCAGCTGGCGTGCCTGGCGGCGAGCAACCGCAAATCCGAGGCGATAAACCACATTGTCCAGGCGGCGCTCCAGCTGCTGCAAAAGCAGTTCGCCGGTGACGCCCTTGGTGCGCTGTGCGCGCTCGAAGTAGTTGCGGAACTGGCCTTCCTGGGTGAAATACATGCGCTTCGCCTTCTGCTTCTCGCGAAGCTGAAGTCCGTAGCCCACGATTTTGGCCTTGCGGTCCTTACCGTGTTGCCCGGGTGCGAAATTGCGCTTTTCGATCGGACACTTGTCCGTAAAGCACTTTGCGCCTTTGAGGAACAACTTCATTCCCTCGCGGCGGCAAAGGCGGCATACTGCGTCTCTGTACCGTGCCAAGTTGCTTTCTCCTTAGCGGACTGCTCTTGCGGCATGTCCGGTTATGGATCGGTTTACGGGCGCTTGGCGGCCTTTCTTCCCGATCAAAAAATCAGTTGTCAGTTGCCAGGAATCAGTTGTCAGTAAAACCTGACAACCAACCACTGGCCACTGTACTTACACTCTGCGGCGCTTCGGCGGACGGCAGCCGTTATGCGGAACCGGCGTGACATCACGAATCGAACGCACATCGAGTCCCGAGGAAGCCAACGCACGTACCGCTGACTCGCGCCCCGAACCCGGACCGCTGACCACCACGTCCACGCTGCGCATGCCGTGATCGCGCGCCTGATTGGCCGCGTTGGCTGCAGCTTGCTGCGCCGCAAACGGAGTGCCCTTGCGCGATCCGCGGAATCCCAGCGAACCGGAGCTCTTCCACGACACGGTGTTACCCGTGAGGTCGGTGATGGTAACGATGGTGTTGTTAAAGGAAGCCTGCACATGCACCAATCCATGGGGAACGTGCTTGCGCTCCTTCTTCTTGAACTTCTTTCCCGACTTGCCTTTTTTGTCCGCTGCGGACCCAGCTGCTTTCGCCATGTTCTATGTCTTCCCAGTCGCTTTCTTCTTGTTAGCTACCGTGCCCTTGCGCGGTCCCTTGCGGGTGCGGGCGTTGGTGTGGGTGCGCTGGCCGCGGACCGGCAGGCTGCGGCGGTGCCGGTACCCACGATACGATCCGATTTCGATCAGCCGCTTGATGTGCATCGTGACATCCTTGCGGAGGTCACCCTCGACGTTGCCTTCCTGCTCGATGACCTGGCGGATGCGGTTGACTTCGTCTTCGTTCAGGTCACTGACCTTCTTCGCGCCTTCCACGCTCGCCGATGCGAGAATGCTCTTCGCTCGCGAATCGCCGATGCCGAAGATATAGGTCAGCGCGACGCTGATGTGCTTGTTGCGCGGTAGATCCACGCCTGCAATACGTGCCATTTTTGCTCCAGAACCTTCTTAGCCCTTAGCTGTTAGCTTTCAGCTCTTAGCTCTTAGCTGGCGGCTAATTGCTAATCGCTAATTGCTAGTTCATCCCTGCCGCTGCTTGTGCTTGGCGTTTTCACAAATCACGCGCACTACGCCGTGACGGCGAATTACTTTGCACTTATCGCAGATCTTCTTGACTGATGCCCGAACCTTCATGATGCCTGTATTTCCCTTCCATCAAAACTCGGCGTCGAGCTGGAACGCCCGACCAACGCCTCTACTTATACCTGTACACAATCCGGCCCCGGGTCAGATCGTAGGGTGAAAGTTCCACCGCGACCCGGTCGCCAGGAAGGATGCGAATGAAGTTCTTGCGCATTTTGCCGGAGACATGTGCCAGCACCTGGTGCTTGTTCTCCAGCTCCACCTTGAACATGGCATTGGGCAGGGGCTCAACCACCACTGCCATCACTTCAATCGCGTCTTCCTTACTCATTCAACTCCAGTTGTCAGATCTCGGTTGTCAGTTGTCAGTAACCGCAGGCAACTGAACGACTACTCGGTTAAAATCACCGGCCCATTTTTCGTGACGGCCACACAGTGCTCAAAGTGAGCGCTGTAACTTCCGTCTTTCGTCACTGCCGTCCACTTGTCATCGAGCACCCGTGTTTCCGAGCGCCCTACATTCACCATCGGTTCGATGGCCAACACCATGCCGTCGCGCAGCTTTGGACCGCTTCCCGGAGTTCCGTAATTCGGAACCTGCGGGTCCTCGTGCAGCTTGGTACCGATGCCGTGGCCCACAAACTCGCGAACCACGCTGAAGCCGTTGTCTTCCACTACCCGCTGCACCGCGGCCCCAACATCGCCGACTGAATTGCCAATCCGGGCAGCTTCAATGCCGCGATAAAGCGATTCGCGCGTCACATCCAGCAACTTCTGCAACTCAGGCTTCAATTCGCCGCCGACCGGTACCGTGATAGCCGCGTCACCGTAAAACCCGTCGAGCACTACGCCAGTATCGATGGAGACGATGTCTCCGTCTTTCAGCACCCGCCGCTCCGACGGAATGCCGTGCACGATCTCGTTATTGACCGACGTGCAAAGCACGCAAGGGTAATCGTAATAACCCTTAAAGGCCGGCTTCGCGCCCAGATCCTTGATCTTCCGCTCGGCCACCCGCTCCAGATCCATAGTGGTGACGCCTGGCGCTACGGCCTCACGTACACTATCCAAGACCTGGCGGACAATGCGTCCACTACGACGCATTTTCTCGATTTCCGACGCCGACTTACAAACGATTGACATTCTCTATTGCGTTAAGCGCTTCGGCCGCGACCACGTCCACGGACTGCTCGCCGTCGATCTCCACAAGCTGCCCACGGTCACGGTAATAGCTCACCAACGGAAGCGTCTGCCGTTCATAGGCCTTCAGCCGCTCGGCGACGACGCCTTCCTTGTCGTCTTCACGAACGACAAGTTGCCCTCCGTCGACATCGCAGATGCCTTCAACTTTGGGTGGCTGAAAATAGACGTTGTAAATCCGTCCGCAGGTGGGACAAGAACGACGCCCGCTAATCCGTTGCAGTAATTGATTATACCCTACTGCAATCTCCAGAACAATCGGTGGGAGAAGGCTGTAAGGTGCGGGCTTTCCGTCACATAGCCGCCCATTTTTCAAATATCCGTCTAACCACTCGGCTTGGCCCACGGTACGTGGAAAGCCGTCCAAAATAAACCCTCGGTCACAATCCACCTGGCTTAGCCGGCTGGCCACCATGTCGTTGACCAGATCGTCGGAAACCAGATCCCCACGTTCCAGAACCCGCTTGACCTTAAGGCCGAGTTGGGTGCGGCGGGCCACGTTGTCCCGGAACAAATCTCCGGTCGAAATCTGCGGAATCGCGTAGGTTGCTGCAATCCGCTTGGCCTGCGTTCCCTTACCGGCGCCGGGGGCGCCCAGCAAAATTATGGGGCCCACGATGCGCTCCGTCTTAGTGTCGCTCAGTACCAACGAAGGAGTCTGTGTCTGCACCACACACCTCCGCGGGCCAAACGGCTGGCCCTTCTGCCCGCCTTAGCGGGCCGGAGCCTCCCGGTAGCTCCGCACTACCACGTCGCCCGGCGTCCTCGTACACGTCCACTACGCGGGGTAAAGCCCTCGTAATGGCGCATGATGAGCTGCGATTCCACCTGGTTGACGGTATCCATGGCTACGCCGACCACGATCAGCAACGAGGTACCGCCAAAGTAAAAGTTCACATTCAAGCCGCTCGTAATCCATGCCGGAAGCCGCTCAAA
This sequence comes from uncultured Acidobacteriaceae bacterium, assembly GCA_963837915.1. Lineage (GTDB taxonomy): Bacteria > Acidobacteriota > Terriglobia > Terriglobales > Acidobacteriaceae > DASRAA01. Next base: position 30,227 of record CAWIPZ010000058.1, on the reverse strand, counting down.
GAACGATCCCAGCGCACCCGGCAAGTGATTCAGATGGATACCGGTAATCATCCACTCCGGAATGAACGAGATTAGGATCAGGTACAGCGCGCCCACCAGTGTGATGCGCGTCAGAATATCGTTGATGTAGTTCGCCGTACGCGCGCCCGGCCGGATGCCCGGAATAAATCCGCCATACTTGCGCATGTTGTCGGCAACCTCAGTCGGGTTGAAGACAATCGACACGTAGAAATACGCGAAGAACACGATTCCCACCGCATACAGCAGCGTGTACAGCGGCTCTCCCCAACGCAGCGCGGTAAACACGGGGCCGAAATAGCGATTGTCCTTGAACATCGGCAGCGCGCCCAATGTCTGGGGAAGCGTCAACACCGACGAAGCAAAGATGACTGGCATGACGCCGCCTGAATTCACTCGCAGCGGAAGATGGGTGGACTGGCCGCCCATGATCTTGCGTCCCACTACGCGCTTGGCGTACTGCACGGGTATTCGTCGCTCACTTCGCTCCACAAAGACGATGAAGGCGACCACCGCGATCATGACGACGATCAACATTAGAATCGCCGGGACCGTAAACGCGCCCCAGGCCTGAGTGCGAACCTTGTCATAAAGATCGGCCACAGCCTTCGGCAGACCGACCACGATGCCGGCGAAGATCAGCAGTGACATTCCGTTGCCCACGCCGCGCTCGGTAATCTGTTCGCCCAGCCACATGATGAAGACGCTGCCCGTGGTGAGCGTGAGCATGGTCATCAGTACGAAACCAGGACCCGGGTTATTCACGAAGCCTGGCTGGCGCTCGAGGGTGAAAGCGATACCCAGCGACTGGACCGCGCTCAGCAGCAGGGTCAGGTAGCGGGTCCACTGGGTGATCTTCTTGCGGCCCAGCTCGCCTTCCTTCTGCAACTTGGCAAGCGGCTCATAGACCACCGTCATCAACTGCAGGATGATCGACGCCGTAATGTACGGCATAATGCCCAGGGCGAAAATCGTCAGGCGACGAAGCTGACCGCCGCTGAACAGGTCAATGAATCCGAGGAACGTTCCGCGGTTCTGGTCGAAGAACTGCGCTAGCACGTCGGCGTTGATGCCGGGCGTGGGAATGTGCCCTCCCAACCGGTAGACGGCCAGCAGTCCGAGCGTAAACAGAATGCGCTTCCGCAGATCGGGAACGCGAAATACGTTGGCCAGCTTCTCAAGCATTACTTAACCTCAGTTGCCAGTTACCAGTTACGCCTTACAGTAGGTTGACTTTGCCGCCGGCCTTCTCGATCTTCTCTTGCGCCGACTTGGAAAACTTGTGCGCGTGGACGGTGATGGCCTTCGACAAATCGCCGTGACCCAGCACCTTCACCTTAGTGTTCTTCGAACTGACGATGCCGGCCTTGCGCAGAACTTCCGGAGTGATCTCCTTCTCGTCGACGCCAGCCAGTCGCTCCACATTCACGACCTCATACTCGGTCTTGAAAATGTTGGTGAAGCCGCGCTTCGGCAAACGCCGATGCAGCGGCATCTGGCCGCCTTCAAAGCCGCGCATCAGGCTGGAACCGCTGCGCGATCCCTGGCCTTTATGGCCGCGGGTCGAAGTCTTGCCCATGCCCGAGCCCATACCACGGCCCACGCGCTTCTTGTTCTCATTCGCCTTGCGGGGCGCCCGTAAATTACTCAGATTCATTGTGTACCGTACCCTGTGCGGCTGTTCTCTGTGCGCCGCGTCACACTGCCTAAAATTCTGTTACTTGCTGGCTTCGACGATCTCCACCAGATGCGGCACCTTCGCCACCATGCCCCGGATCGACGGCGTGTCTTCCCGTTCGATCACCTGATTCAAGCGCGTGAATCCCAGACCCTTGACCACCAGCTTGTGTTTCACCGGCGTAGAAATGGACGAGCGCACGTATTTGAGATGAATCTTGGAGCCCGCGGCTGCGGTTTTCTTCTCGATTTTTCTGCGAATGCGCGCCATGATTACAGCTCCTCGGCGGACTTGCCGCGCGCTATCGCGACTTCTTTCCGGTCGCGCAGCCGTTCCAGGGCGTTGAAAGTCGCCTTGATTACATTGTGCGGGTTGGTAGTGCCGATCGACTTGGTCAGGACGTTCTGCACTCCCGCCGAAGTCATGACCGCACGCACCGCGCCGCCGGCAATCACGCCAGTTCCTTCCGGGGCCGGCTTCAGCATCACCTTGCCTGCGCCATAACGTCCCAGCACCTGGTGCGGAATCGTGGTCTGCGTCAGGTTGATGCGCAGCAGGTTCTTCTTGGCCGCTTCGATGCCCTTGCGGATCGCCTGCGGAACTTCCTTCGCCTTGCCGGAACCATAGCCCACGACTGCAGCCGACGGATCGCCCACCACGACCAGCGCCGCGAACGACATGTTCTTGCCGCCCTTGACCACCTTGGTGACGCGGTTGATCGAGACTACCTGGTCCTTCAGCTGGAAGTTGTTGGCGTCTAGCTTTTTCTTAACGATTGGCATTCCCTAATTCTCCAAACTCTCTTCGGGCTGCGGGCCTTAACTAACCACTGGCCACGAGCCACTGACCACTGCTCTTAGAACTCGAGTCCTGCCGCGCGCGCCGCATCGGCCAGCGCTTTGATGCGGCCGTGATACAAGTACCCGCCGCGATCGAAAACCACTTTGTTGATGCCTTTTTCCTTGGCACGCTCGGCAATCAGCTTGCCGATTTCCTTCGCCGAGGCCAAATTGCCGCCGGTCGGCCGCTTCTCGCCCTTGATGCCCTTACCCTTTTCCACCGAGGTCGCCGACACGATGGTCGCGCCCTTGGTGTCGTCGATAACTTGGGCATAAATGTGGCTCACCGAGCGGTAAACGTTCAGCCGCGGCCGCTCGGGCGTGCCCACAATCTTTTTGCGGATGCGGGAGTGGATCTTCGCCCGCGTCTGGTTCTTCGATGTCTTTCCAATCATCTCTGCTCTTCCTTCGTCCCGGGGTTCTGAACCGGGGAGACGGGGCGTTGCCGCCGTTCCGTCCTAAATCTTTACAACGGATCCTTCGCCCGCTACGCGAGCTCAGGATGATGACGCCGGGCTCAGATGCCCGGCAAACGTCATCATTTAGCGCCAGTCTTGCCGACCTTCTTCTTCAGCCGCTCGTCGCTGTAACGCACGCCCTTGTTCTTGTATGGATCGGGTGGACGCAGCGAGCGCATTTCGGCAGCCACGAATCCAACTTTCTGCCGGTCGATACCGTTCACCGTCAAGTGCGTCTGCTTGGGATCGATAGTCACCTCGATGCCGGCAGGCAGCGGATACTCGATGGGATGCGAATATCCCAGTGTGAACACTACGGTCCCTTTGCCCTTCAACTCGGCGCGATAGCCGATGCCGACGATGTCCAGCTCTTTCGTCCAGCCCTTGGTCACTCCTTCGACCGAGTTATTGACCAGCGCGCGCACCAGTCCATGAATGGCGGCCTTGGAATCGTCCTCGCGGACGATGGTCAGCACGCCATCTTTGGTTTCCAGCGCAACGCCGCCCGGCAAGTGGGTCGTGACTGTACCCTTAGGGCCCTTCACCGTCACGGTGTTGCCCTCGACGGCATAAGTCACGCCCTTGGGCAACGTAATCGGTTTCTTTCCAATTCTCGACATAGTGTGTCTCTCACTCAGCTGCTTAGCTTAGCCTTTAGCTGCCAGCTAACCGCTAGTAAACTTCGCAAAGTACTTCGCCGCCCAGCTTTTCCTTGCGTGCCTGGCGACCGGTCATCACGCCCTTGGGAGTGGTGAGGATGTTGATCCCTAACCCGCCCAGCACGCGTGGAATCTCGCTGTGGCCGACGTAAACGCGGCAGCCGGGGCGCGACACGCGCTTGAGCTGCGAAATCGGCGACGAATTGTCGGAGCCGTACTTCAGGTACACGCGCAGGACCTTGCGGCCCTCTTCTTCCGTCGACTTGAAGTTCGCGATGTAGCCCTCGTCCTTCAGGATGCGGGCCATCTCCACCTTCAACTTGGAGAGCGGAACGTCCACCTTCTGGTGGCGTGCGTTGATCGCGTTGCGAACGCGCGTCAGAAAATCTGCGACCGGATCGGTCAAACTCATGCTCGGTATCTCCTCAAATCGTCGCCCGTTAGCTTTCGTATCCGGGACTCATTCCCGGGGTCCCCATCAGGTGCTCATCGCACCATCAGGGTTTGTGAAAGAACCAGCCGCGACGTGCTTACCCTCAGCGTTCGGTTCCGCTTGCGTGGAGCCCGGGCCGCTGACGCCCGTTCTTGCGTGCTTACCAGGACGACTTCGAAACGCCGGGAATTTCTCCCTTAAGTGCCAGGCTGCGGAAGCAAAGCCGGCAGAGCCCGAACTTGCGCAGATAGGCCCGCGGACGTCCGCAAATCTTGCAGCGGTTGTGCTGGCGCGTGGAGAACTTCGCTTTCTTGTTCGCCTTGGCGATTTTGCCTGTTGTTGCCATCGTTTCCTTTACTCCGGGCCTCGGCCCTGTTCAGCTGAACTTCGGTTACTGCGCGGTGCGGAACGGCATGCCCATGTGCTTCAGCAGCGCACGCGCCTGGTCGTCATTGCCCGCGGTGGTCACAATCGTGATGTTCATTCCCTTCGTCCGCTCGACCTTCGAGTAGTCGATTTCCGGGAAGATCAACTGGTCGCGCACGCCGAGCGTGAAATTACCGCGGCCATCGAACGACTTGGTGGGCACGCCGCGGAAGTCACGCACGCGAGGCAGTGCAATGTTCACCAGCCGGTCGAAAAACTCGTACATGCGGTCACCGCGCAGGGTCACCATCACGCCGATGGGATTTCCCTCGCGCACCTTGAACTGCGCGATCGATTTCTTGGCCTTGGTGATGATCGGCTTCTGGCCCGTGATCTGGGTCACTTCCGCAGCCGCGGGATCGATGACCTTGGCGTTCTGTGTCGCTTCGCCCACGCCCATGTTGACCACGATCTTTTCCAGCCGCGGCGCAGCCATGGGATTGTCGAGGCTGAATTCCTTCATCAGCACCGGCAGAACTTCCTTGACGTACTTCTCGCGCAAACGCGCGGTCGCCCGGTTGTTCGCCTTGGGACGCGCTGGCTTGCCCGATGGCGCTTCGCCACCAGCAGCTTCCACCTGCTCCGGCTTCGCCTTCTTGCCTTGGGGCTTGCCGTCGGCCGGCTTCTGACTCTTTTGCTTCTTGTCTTTCTCGTCTGCCATTTCCTGCTTCACCTTTCTCACGGACTCGGCTCGTAACCGTTTCGTGAGGAACTCAATTTGCAACCAGTCACTGGTTGCCGACCGCTATTTACTTCTCCAGCGTCGTCTGGCAGTGCTTGCACACCCGCACATGCTTGTCGCCGTGTTTCTCGTGGGCCACGCGCACCGGCTTTTTGCAGGAGGTGCACACCAGCATCACGTTGCTGATGGCGATCGAGCTTTCCTGCTCCGCAATGCCGCCCTTGATATTTTTCTGCGGATTGGGGCGCACGTTCTTCTTCACCATCATCACGTGCTCCACCAGCACTTTGCCCGCAGCCGGCATCACGCGCAGCACGCGGCCTTCTTTGCCCTTGTCGCGTCCGCTGATGACCCGGACCTGGTCGTTACGCCGAATATCTACGATCTTGTGCATCTCTCATCAACCTTCTTGGCTTTCTCAGCCACTAGCCACTAACCACTGGCCACTTCTTACAGAACTTCCGGCGCCAGGGAAACAATCTTCAAAAACTTCTTCTCGCGCAACTCGCGGGCCACCGGACCGAACACACGCGTCCCGACCGGCTCGTTGGCATCATTGATCAACACCGCCGCATTCGAATCGAAGCGGATATACGTACCGTCACGCCGCCGCTGTTCCTTACGAGTGCGCACAATCACGGCTTTTACCACCGTGCCCTTCTTGGCGGTACCGTCCGGCGAAGCTTCCTTCACCGAGGCCGTCACCACGTCGCCCAGGTGGGCCACCAGTCCGGTGCCGCCGCCCAGCGGCAGGATCACCTGCAGCTTGCGCGCGCCGGAGTTATCGGCAACCTCGAGCATGGTCCTCATCATCACTGCCATTGCGTTATCTCCTCGCTCCGTCGCGTTAGCTGATCGGCTTCTCTTCCACCGGCGCGACCTGCGCGGCCTTGCGCACGACTTCCTTCAACTGCCAGCGCTTCAGCTTCGACAGCGGACGCGTCTCTTCGATCTTCACTACATCACCAAGCTTCGCCGTAGCGTTCTCGTCGTGAGCGTAAAACCGCTTGCTGCGCTTCACCACGCGCTTGTAGAACGGGTGCGCTTTCTGGCGGTGCACTTCCACCACGATGGTCTTGGCCATCTTGGTAGAAACCACTTCGCCAATCAGGATCTTGCGCCGTCCCTGCGTCTTCTCGGCAGTCGCGGTTGTTGTCGTTGTTCCAGTAGACGTGTCGCTCATGGCTTACTTCTTCTCCGTCGCAGCCACTTTGCTGGCCGCCTTCTTCGCCTTGGCTACCTTCGGCGCTTTCGGTGTCTCGACTGCCTTCGCCACCGGGGCCGCGGTCTTCTTCACCGTGACGACCGCTCCATTGCCGCCCGTCGCGCGCTTCTCGCGCTCGATGGTCTTCATGCGGGCGATATCTTTCTTCAGGTCGCGGATCTTCTTCAGGCTCTCGGTCTGTCCCATCTTCATCTGGAACTTCAGCTTGAAGAGCTGGTCGGCCAACTCCGTCTGCTGGTGCGCCAGTTCGACGTCAGTTAAATTGCGGATCTTGTCTGCGTTCATCTCAAAATTCCTTAGTTAGCGCCATCACGCGCCACGAACTTGGTGCGCAGCGGCAGTTTGTGCGAAGCCAAGCGCATCGCCTCGGCGGCCTCGGTCGCGCTGACCCCTTCCATCTCGAAGAGGATTTTGCCCGGCCGCACCACGGCGACCCAGTGATCGGGAGCTCCCTTGCCCTTACCCATACGGGTTTCGGCAGGCTTCTTGGTGACCGGCTTATCGGGAAACAGGCGGATCCAGATCTTGCCGCCACGCTTCACAAAACGCGTCATGGCCACGCGGCTGGCTTCGATCTGACGATCGGTGATCCAGCCCGGCTCCATGACCTTCAGGCCGAAGTCGCCGAACGATAGCTCGCCGCCACGCCACGCCTTGCCGCACATCCGACCGCGCTGCTGCTTGCGGTACTTTACTTTCTTTGGCATCAACATAATGAGTTCTCAGTTCCCGGTTGTCAGTTCTCGCTTACCTTGATCAGTTCCAAGTCATTTCTGATAACAGGCAACTGACCACTGACCACTGCTCTTAAAACGCTCCCACTGCCTGCGGTTCGCGCTTCTTCTCGCGCAAAATCTCGCCCTTGTACACCCAGCACTTCACGCCGATGATCCCGTACGTGGTGTGCGCTTCCGCGAATCCGTAATCGATATCGGCGCGCAGGGTGTGCAACGGCAAACGTCCCTGCAGATACCACTCCGAACGCGCGATTTCGTTGCCGTTCAGGCGACCGCTCACACGCACCTTGATGCCTTTGCATCCGAAACGCAGCGCCGAGTCCACGGCCTTGCGCATGGTGCGGCGGAAGCTGACGCGCTTCTCCAGCTGCAGCGCGATGTTCTCGGCCACCAGTTGCGCGTCGAGCTCGGGCTTGTGCACTTCGAGGATATCGACGTACACATCGCGGCCAGTACGCTTCTGGATCTCGCCCTTCAGCTTGTCGATCTCCGCGCCTTTGCGGCCGATGATGATGCCCGGACGCGCGGTGCGGATGATGATGCGCAGCTTGTTGCCGGGACGCTCGATCTCGATCGAGCTGACGCCTGCCGACTTGAGCTTGTCTTTCAGCTCAGCCTTGAGCTTCACGTCTTCCAGCAGCAGTTTGTCGTAGTCGCGCTCTACGAACCAACGCGACCTCCACGGCTTGGTAACGCCGAGGCGGAATCCGTAAGGATGGACTTTCTGTCCCATAGTCTCGTTTACTCTCCGCGGCCGTCGCCTTCCGGCACCGCCGCTTCTGCCCTCCGCTTGCGCAGAGTGCGAACCTTATTTCTTGCCTGCCGTCTTCTTGCCGGCAAACTTCTTCGCCGGAGCTTTCTTCGCAGCGGCCTTCTTGGCCGGAGCCTTCTTGGCCGCCTTCTTCGCCGGAGTCTTGTCGTCGGTCACCACTTGCGCGGCGGCCTTGCTCTGGTCGCCGGCCTTTTCCGCCAGCACCACATGCAGGTGAGAAATGCGACGCTGGTAGCGATACGCGCGTCCCATCGGGGCCGGACGAATGCGCTTCATGCGCGGCCCATCGTTGGCAATCGCATGCTTCACGTACAGCCGATCGAGGTCAACATCGAGCGCCTTCTCGGCACTTACATAGTTGGCGTTCTCCACGGCCGAACGCAGCAGCTTATAGATCTGCGGCGCAATGCCCTTCTTGGTATAGCGCAGTGTGTCGAGCGCCTCTTCCACCCGGCGGCCCTTGATCAGGTCCAGCACCAGGCGCGCCTTCTGCGGCGAAACTCGCACGTACATCAGTTTGGCTGAAAATTCCATGTCTGTTCCTTACCTTGCCGCCGGCGCCGGCTTGGCCGCAGTCTCCGTCGCCGCCTTCACCGAGTGCCCCTTGAAGGTGCGCGTCAGGCTGAATTCGCCCAGCTTGTGGCCTACCATGTTTTCGGTGACATACACCGGGATGAACTTCTTGCCGTTGTGCACTGCCAGCGTGTGTCCCACCATCTCCGGGACCACGGTCGAGCGGCGCGACCAGGTGCGCACGACTTTCTTCTCGTTGCGCTCGTTCATGCCCTCGATCTTCACCAGCAGGTGCTTGTCGATGAATGCACCTTTTTTCGTTGAACGTGCCATATCGCCTCAGTCCTACTTCTGTCTGCGGTTCACGATGAACTTATCGGTCCGCTTGTTGTTGCGAGTCTTGTAGCCGCGTGTCGGCTGGCCCCACGGCGTCACCGGATGGCGTCCACCACTGGTCTTGCCTTCGCCGCCACCGTGCGGATGGTCAACCGGGTTCATCACCACGCCACGGTTGGTCGGCCGAATTCCCATCCAGCGCGAACGTCCCGCCTTGCCGATGGAGATGTTTTCGTGGTCTGTGTTGCCCACTTGTCCGATGGTCGCCATGCAGTCCACCAGCACCTTGCGGGTTTCGCTGGAAGGCAGCTTCAACAGCGCGTAGTCGCCTTCTTTCGCAACCAGCTGCGCCTGCGCACCGGCCGAACGTGCCATCTGCGCGCCCTTACCCGGCTTCAGCTCGATGTTGTGCACCGTCGTGCCAGGAGGAATGTTGCGCAGTGGCAGAGCATTGCCTACCAGGATGTCGGCTTCCGGTCCACTGACAATCTTCGACCCGACCTTCAATCCAACCGGGCAAATGATGTAGCGCTTCTCGCCGTCGGCATAGTTCAGCAAGGCGATGCGCGCCGAACGGTTGGGATCGTATTCGATCGTCGCGACGACCGCGGGAATGCCAAACTTGTCGCGCTTGAAGTCGATGGTGCGCAGCTTCCGCTTGTGTCCGCCACCGCGGTGCCAGATCGTCTGGTCGCCGGTGTTGCGGCGTCCACTCGTTCTGCGCTTGGGTTCGGTGAGCGGCTTGTGCGGCCGGTTCGTCGTCAGGTCATCGTTCACGGTGCTCGTGGTAAAGCGCCGCGTCGGAGTCACCGGTCTATAAGTTTTAATCGCCATGTTTCTGCTCGCTTGTCCCTGCCTACAGCCTGGATGCCACATCCTTGTCCCTTCTTCTGGGAAAGGGTGGGAATCAAATGTCTCGAACTACAAATTTTCCGCGTACTCGGGCATCTTCTGGCCCGCCTTCAACCGCACATAGGCCTTCTTCCAGTCAGGACGGTAGCCGGTAAACTTGCCCCGGCGACGTTCCTTGCCCACGAAGTTGGCAGTGCGGACTGTGTCAACCTTCACCTTGAAAATGCTCTGCACCGCGTTCTTGATCTCGGTCTTCGACGCCTTGGAAGAAACCTCGAACACCAGTGTGGCTTCGGTTTCCTTTACTCCCAGGCCCTTTTCCGTGATCACCGGACGGCGAATGATCTGATAAGCCGATTTCATTACGCCACCTCCGCTTTGCGCTTGGGCGCCGACGCCTTCAGCGAGTCCTGCAGCTTTTCCAGTGCCGGACGCGAGAACACCGCGCTGCTGTAGCGCAGCAGGTGATACGGATGCACTGAGTTGCCCGCGATCAGTTCCACACCCTTCAGGTTGCGCGCGCTCAGGTGCAGGTTCTTGCTGTCACCGTTGCCGCTTTCCACCAGCAGCGTGGTTCCCTTGGCGTTCAGCTTGTGCAGCGCCGCACGAAATGTCTTGGTCTTGGCTTCCTTGAGCTCGAAGCTGTCCACGACCACCAGCTTGCCGTCCTGCAACTTTGCCGCAAGCGCCGAGCGCAGCGCGCCCTGCACTTTCTTGCGCGGAAAGTCGTAGTCGTAGGAGCGGGGCTTCGGTCCATGCACCGTGCCGCCATGCCGCCACAGCGGGGAGCGGAGCGACGCGATACGCGCGCGGCCGGTGCCCTTCTGCTTCCAAAGTTTCTTGCCGGCGCCGCTCACCAGACCGCGGGTCTTGGTGGAGGCGGTCCCGGCCCGCAGGCTGGCGCGGTAGTGCTTCACCGCTTCCCACAGCAAGTCTTCGTTGACTGCACCGAACACTTCCTCGGCCAGCTCCAACGAACCCACTTTCTCGCCGTTCAAATTCACTACATCAATCGTTGCCATAATCTCTTCCGTTCTAGCCACTAGTCACTGGTCACTAGCTACTTATTTCTTCTTCGCTGCCTGCCGCTTCGAAGCCTTCAACGGATCGACCGTGCCCGAGCCGCCAAATCCACGGCGCTCTCTGGGTGGCTTCTTCGCCCGCGAAATCACCACGTACCCGTCTTTCGCTCCCGGAACCGCGCCTTCCACGACCAGCAGGTTCTCGTCGCGATCGACGCCCAGGATGCGCAGGTTGCGAATCGTCTTGCGGTTCACGCCCATGTGTCCCGACATGCGCATTCCCTTGAACACGCGCGACGGATACGACGACGAGCCGATTGAACCGGTGATCTGGAACATCGAACCGTGCGAAGCCGCGCCGCCGGCAAACTTGTGGCGCTTGACCACGCCCGCGAAACCGCGTCCCTTGCTGGTAGCGACGACATCCACAAACTTGTCGCCTTCGAACATATCGACCAGAACCTTGTCGCCAACCTTGGCGCCATCCTGGTTCTCGGCGTCCACCACGATCTCTACTTCCCGCAGGAAGCGCATCGGCGGCAGATTGTTCTTGGCGAAGTGTCCCTTCATCGGAGCGGTCAGGCGCGACTCTTTCACGAACTCGACCAACCCGATCTGTGCCGCGTCATAGCCGTCTTTCGCCTGGGTCTTACGCTGTGTGATCACGCACGGGCCCGCCTTCAGTACGGTGACCGGACGAACATCCCCCTTGTCATCGAACAACTGCGCCATCCCGACTTTCTTCCCTAAAATTCCGTTGACTGCCATCTCTGTCCTCTGACTCCGCTTCCTGTTTCCGGTGTTTGCTGCGCCGGGGGCTTATCGCCGCGGAAGCTTTGTTCGTTAACCACCGCTCTTCGCTTCTCGCCTTTCGCTGCTTTCCTCACCGACTCATTCTGGCGAAGAGCGAAAAGCGAACCGCGAATAGCGCCTACTTGTGTTCCTTGCCAAACGCCTTGATCTCTACGTCCACGCCTGCGGGCAATTCCAGCTTCATCAGCGCGTCGACCGTCTGCTGCGTCGGCTCCAGAATATCGAGCAGGCGCTTGTGGGTGCGGATTTCAAACTGTTCCCGCGACTTCTTGTCCACGTGCGGGGAGCGCAGTACGCAGTACTTGTTCTTCACCGTCGGCAGCGGAATCGGTCCCGCAATCTGCGCGCCGGTGCGGCGTGCCGTGTCCACGATTTCACCCGTGGACTGGTCGAGAACGCGATAATCGTAAGCCTTCAGGCGGATGCGGATTCGTTCTTTACCAATCACGTTAGTTTCTCTCAAAGATCATGTCTGGGACCGTCCAGCGTTTCCGCTTTAGGCCCTCCGGCGTTTGCCGGGGTTAGTAAGTGGGTGCGGTAAACTGCGCCGCACCCGGTATGAATCCCTACGCAATAATCTCGCTAATCGTCCCGGCGCCCACCGTGCGTCCGCCTTCGCGGATCGCGAACCGCAGGCCCTTTTCCATCGCCACCGGCGTAATCAGCTCAATCTCCAGTGCCACGTTGTCGCCCGGCATCACCATCTCCGTGCCCGCCGGCAACGTCGCCACTCCCGTCACGTCCGTGGTGCGGAAGTAAAACTGCGGCCGATATCCCTTGAAGAACGGAGTGTGCCGCCCGCCTTCTTCTTTCGACAACACGTACACTTCGCCCTTGAACTTGGTGTGCGGCGTAATCGATCCCGGCTTCGCCAGCACCATGCCGCGCTCCACGTCTTCCTTGGCGATGCCGCGCAGCAGCAACCCGGCGTTGTCCCCAGCCAGACCTTCGTCCAGCTGCTTCTTGAACATTTCCACGCCTGTCACCACCGTCTTGCGCGTCTCACGGAAGCCCACAATCTCCGACTCCTCGCCCACCTTCACCTTGCCGCGCTCGATTCGGCCGGTCACAACAGTTCCACGTCCCTGGATCGAGAAAATGTCTTCAATCGGCATCAGGAACGGCTTGTCGATGTCCCGCGCCGGCAGCGGAACACTCTTGTCCACCGCTTCCATCAGCTCGTCGATCTTGGCTTCCCACTGTGCTTCGCCGTTCAACGCTCCCAGCGCCGAGCCGCGAATCACCGGCAGATCATCGCCCGGGAACTGGTACTTGGTCAGCAGCTCGCGCACTTCCATCTCGACCAGGTCGATCAGCTCGGGATCTTCCACCGCATCGCACTTGTTCAAGAACACCACGATGTACGGCACACCCACCTGACGCGCCAGCAGTACGTGTTCTTTGGTCTGCGGCATCGGTCCATCGGTCGCCGCGACCACCAGAATCGCGCCGTCCATCTGCGCTGCGCCGGTGATCATGTTCTTGATGTAGTCGGCGTGGCCCGGACAATCCACGTGCGCATAGTGACGGTTCGCCGTCTCGTACTCCACGTGCGCGGTCGCAATCGTGATGCCGCGCTCGCGCTCTTCCGGAGCGTTGTCGATCGAGTCGAACGAACGGAACTTGATGTTCGGATTGTGCTTGCCCAACACCTTGGTAATCGCCGCCGTCAACGTCGTCTTGCCGTGATCGATGTGCCCGATCGTCCCTACGTTTACGTGCGGCTTGCTGCGATCAAATTTTTCTTTCGCCATTTCTAACTCCGTGTCTCTATGAAATCGTTTAAATCGAAACTATTTCGTCCCTGCCGGACTCTTGCCCTGCACCTTGGCCACGATTTCTTCGGCCACGGCGCGAGGCGCCTCTTCATACCGCGAAAAATGCATCGAGAACGTTGCCCGGCCCTGCGTATTCGAGCGCATGTTGGTCGCGTAACCGAACATTTCGGCCAGCGGAACCATCGCTCGAATCACCTGCGAACCTGCCCGATGCTCCAAGCCCTCGATGCGACCGCGACGGCTGCTCAGGTCGCCAATGATCGTGCCCATGTATTCCTCAGGCACAACCACTTCGACTGACATCACCGGCTCCAGCAGCACCGGACTCGCCTTGCGCGCAGCTTCCTTGAACGCCATCGAACCGGCGATCTTGAAGGCCATTTCGTTCGAGTCCACATCGTGATAGCTGCCGTCATACAGCGTCGCCTTCACGTCCACCATTTCGTAACCGGCGAGCACGCCGCCTTCCAGCGCTTCTTTGATCCCCTGGTCCACCGGCTTGATGAACTCCTTGGGAATCACGCCGCCAACCACTTCGTTGATGAACTCGTATCCCTTGCCCGGCTCGTTCGGCTCCAGGCGAATGCGCACGTGACCATATTGGCCGCTGCCACCCGTCTGCCTGATGTACTTGCCTTCCGCCTGCGCCTGCTTGCGAATGGTCTCGCGATAGGCGACCTGCGGCTTGCCGACATTGGCCTGCACTCCGAACTCGCGCATCATGCGATCCACAAGAATTTCCAGGTGCAGTTCGCCCATCCCGGCGATGATCGTCTGCCCGCTGTCCGGATCGGTCGAAACCTTGAACGTCGGATCTTCCTGCGCCAGCTTACCCAGCGCGACGCCCATCTTTTCCTGGTCGCTCTTGGTCTTCGGTTCGACGGCCACCGCGATGACCGGCGCTGGGAATTCAATCGACTCCAGCACGATGGGGTGCTTCTCGTCGCAAATCGTATCGCCCGTGGTGACGTTCTTCATGCCCACGCACGCACAGATATCGCCAGCGTAGATCTCGCTGATTTCTTCCCGCTTGTTGGCGTGCATTTGCAGCAGGCGTCCGATGCGCTCGCCGCGCTTGCGTCCGCTGTTGTAAACGCTGTCGCCGGTCTTCAACTGGCCCGAGTACACGCGGATAAACGTCAACTGGCCGACGTACGGGTCAGTCATGATCTTGAATGCCAACGCCGCAAACGGTGCCTTGTCGTCCGGACCGCGCTCTTCTTCCGCGCCGGTGTCGGGGTTCTTACCTTTGACCGGGGGTACGTCGAGCGGTGAAGGCAGGTAATCGATGACCGCGTCCAGCAGCGGCTGCACACCCTTGTTCTTGAAGGCCGTTCCGCAAATGACCGGGAAAACCTTCATCGCCAGGGTGGCGCGACGCAGCGCAGCCTTCAGTTCAGCCTCGCCGATCGCTTCGCCTTCGATGTACTTGTGCATCAGCTCATCCTGGTCATCGTTTTCGACGACCGTCTCGATGAGGATCTGATGGTAGGCAGCGGCCTTCTTTTTCAGCTCTTCCGGAATTTCCTCGACATGATACTCGGCGCCCATGGTCTCGTCTTTCCAGACGATGGCCTTCATGGTCATCAGGTCGATGACGCCCTTGAACTTGTCTTCCTGGCCAATCGGCAACTGGATCGCGACCGGCTTGGCATTCAGGCGCTTGCGGATGGTGTCGATTGCGTGCTCGAAGTCGGCACCCGCCTTGTCGATCTTGTTGATGAAGCAAATGCGCGGCACGCCGTACTTGTCAGCTTGGCGCCACACCGTCTCCGACTGCGGCTCCACGCCGTGCACCGCATCAAACACCGCGCAGGCGCCGTCGAGCACGCGCAGCGAACGCTCTACCTCGGCCGTGAAATCCACGTGGCCGGGCGTATCAATAATGTTGATACGAATATCTTTCCAGAAGCAGGTCGTCGCCGCCGACGTAATCGTAATGCCGCGCTCCTGCTCTTGCGCCATCCAATCCATCGTCGCCGTGCCGTCATGGACCTCGCCAATACGGTGCGTGCGTCCCGTATAAAACAGGATTCGCTCCGTGGTCGTGGTCTTACCGGCATCGATGTGCGCCATGATGCCGATATTCCTGCAGCGCTCTAATGGGACCTGTCTTGGCACAATTCCTTCCGTTTCCTGCTATGCGGCTCTGCGTCCGCTTTGAACCTTGGTAGCGCGGGCCACCAGCCCCGCCATTTCTAAGCTCTTACTTCGTCATCCTGACCGAGGTCGCCGTGGCGACCGAGTCGAAGACCTGCTGTTACCAGCGGTAATGCGCGAACGCCTTGTTTGCTTCCGCCATGCGGTGCACGTCTTCTTTCTTCTTGATCGCTGCTCCACGGCCATTGGCTGCGTCCAGCAGCTCATTGGCCAGCTTGTCGATCATGCCCTTCTCGCCGCGTCCGCGGCTGTAGGTCAGGATCCAGCGAATCGCCAGCGACGTGCGCCGATCGGCATTCACTTCCACCGGGACTTGGTAGTTGGCGCCGCCCACGCGGCGGGTCTTCACTTCCAGTACCGGCTTGGCGTTCTCCACGGCTTTCTTGAACAGCTTGATCGCCTCGTCGCCGCCCTTCTCCTCCAGCTTCTTCATCGCGGTGTAGAAGATAGACTGTGCAGTCGACTTCTTGCCGTCCCACATCATGGAGTTCACAAACTTGTTGACCAGCGTGGACTGATAGACCGGGTCGGCCAGCGGCTCACGCTTTGCGATATGTCCTTTTCTCGGCATAAACCCTCGTTATGCTTTCGGGCGCTTCGCGCCGTACTTCGAACGTCCTTGCTTGCGGTTGGCGACGCCCACTGAATCCAGCGTACCGCGCACCACGTGATAACGAACACCCGGCAGGTCCTTCACACGGCCCCCGCGGATCAGCACAATCGAGTGCTCCTGCAGGTTGTGGCCGACGCCGGGAATGTAAGTCGTAACTTCGATGCCGTTGGTCAAACGCACGCGCGCGACCTTGCGCAGCGCGGAGTTTGGCTTCTTCGGCGTCTGGGTGTATACGCGCGTGCACACGCCGCGCTTCTGCGGGCAGGACTGCAGGGCAGGACTGGCCGTCTTGTACTTCGGCGCCGTCCGTCCCTTGCGCACCAATTGATTAAATGTAGGCACTCTTTGCAGCTCCTTCGCTCTTGAAGGGGCGCACCTTTCAGGCGCGCCGTTACAAATCTATTGTTCGTCCGGACCTTTAGTCCGGCGCAATATCTTGCCGCAAACGGCAGCCACGCGGGCGCACTGCTCGCAGCGCAAAAATTAACCAGCTTTGGGGCTGGACAGATTCACTCTGTCCATACTTCCCCAACCATGCTGGGGAAAATCATTTCGTTCAGGTTAAGCAAACGACGGTGGCGCCGTGATCGCTCCCCACCCCAGCTTCTTCACTGGAGAGTGGAGTTCTGGAACGAGGGCACTCCGTTTCGTTGCTTCGGCCCACATACCCACTGGAAAGCTCCGGTGGAAGCGCAGGCACGTTTCAGCGAGGAATCCTGCTTACAAAATGCAGGATTGGAATTACTGCAGCACAGCCGGACACTACAGGCAGGCTAGGTAGAACTCGCGGAACCTTTTAAGTGTAGCAATCACCTTTTCATCCGTCAACTCGATTACCGGCGAAATTCCAACCTCGTGCAGAAAATTCCGACCACGCTCGGTACCCACAACTCCTCGCGCGCTTCGGGGTTTTGAGATTCGTTGGCTGACCGTGCTGCGCCACCTGTATCGAGCATGACGCCGGCGTAGTCACCGGGGCGAGGCTTGCCGAATTCTTGGCCAGCTTCTACACTGAAAAATTCCGACAGGAGTTACATCTTTGGTCTTCATACATCCGCCGGAATCAACCCGGCGGGGAGGGTGCATGCGGCAGTTCTCAGCAGCTCGTATCGTAGCTGCCCTTTTCGCAGTCGTGGTTCTAAGCCTTCTGGTCAGTTGCAGCGGTACCAGTTCAGCCAACCCGGTAGAATTCCTAACCCTTTCTCCGACCTACATGTCGCTAAGTCCGGGGCAGACCGCTCAGTTCACCCCCAGTCCGAAGAATTACGCCGGTACCGCCATCGTCGCGGATACCAGCTACTCAAGCAGCAACACCAATCTCGTAACGGTCACGGCCGGCGGCTTGGTCTGCGCTGGGGTCTGGGACCAGAACTTCATTACCTGTAACCCGGTTCCCGGCCAGGCTGCCGTGGGCCAGGCGGTCATCACCGCCACCTCGGAAAATATCACCACGACCGCTATCGTCTACACGCACCTTCAGGTCGATCGCATTTTTGTAACGCCACCCTCCGGCTGCGTCAGCGTCGGAGCGACGCCGACCTATCTGGCGTCCGTCTATAACGTGACTGCACCGGGCTGCTCGTCCAACATTCCGTGCGACATCACGGCTACCGTCGGCCCCATCACCTTTAACAGTACTGACCTTCAGGTGATGACGAACAACGCGACCTCTGGGGTCCTGACGGCGGAAAATCCCGGTTCCACCACCATTTACGCGTCCGTCTCAGGCCTGCACAGCATTCCGCAGCCTGCGCTGGTGTGTCCCATCGTCTCCATCAACATTCACGATGCAGCGAGCTCCAACACAACCTTCAGCATGGCACCGGTCGCGACCCAGGGTTTGGTCGCCGACGTCATCGACAGCAACGGTGTTGCCATCACGCCCGTGCTCACCTGGAGTTCCGTCCCGGGAGGGGTGGCCTCAGTCGCTCCTACGATCAGCACCAGCACTACCACGGCGCCGCCCAACGGTGAGACCGTCACTGCCAACACTGGCGGGACAGCCATCATTACGGCTACCTGTAGCACGCCGAATTGCAATCGCAACCTGGGTCCGCAGTACGGCCAGAACGTGGTTACCGTAAACGTCACTGGTGGGACCTCGACCACGGTTTACGCGGCCAGTACCAGTTCGCTCTCCCTCGTCCCCATTTCCAGCTCCAACAACACTGCGGGAACCGCCATCACCTTGCCCTACCTGCCCAACTCCATCGCCTCTGACTCGTCGGGAAATAACGTCTACCTCGGATCGGGTTCGGGCGTCATGATGGTCAATGTCATCAGCGGCGCTGTATCGGTGGAGACGGGTGCCCCTGGCACCATCCTGGCCGCCTCGCCGGATGGAACCTATCTCTTGATTTCCAATAACGCGACTGGCTTCGTCTATCTCTTCGACACCTCCAGTTCCACGGTCCAGCTGACTCATCAGCTGACCTCGACAGCGGCTGCCTTCACCGCCGACAATAGTTCGGTCACCTTCCTCTCCGGGAACCAGATCTATTACGACACCACGACCCCTTTGGCCAGCTTCTATAACCTGTCGTTCACTCCAACTGGCGTCGATGTCAGCGCGCAGGGCGGAGTGACCTATGTCACCGGGTCGGCGCTCGGCGCCATCGATGTGCGAACGACTTGCAATCAGGCGGAATGGCAAACCCTCACGGGGACCCACCCGACCTTGGTGGCGCACATCCCTAACGGCACTGGAGCCGTGGTCGCCGATTCGCCCAACATCGATGTAGTCACCACCGCAGCGATACCCCAAGGATGCCCGCCGAATCCGCAGAACACGTTGAGTACCTATAATCTGGGCTTCGGGCCTTTCACGGCTACTCAGGTGTTCGTCTCGACCAATAGCAGCAGTGCGTGGATACTTTCTAATCTGTCGTCAGTGCTCGGCTTTGACATGGCTGCGTTAACACCGTTCTCCATTTCTCTTGCCAACTCAGCCCAACCATTGAGCGGCGGCATGACGATCGACGGTAACTATGTGTACGTCGGCGGAAGCGACACCAACGTGCATGCGCTGAGCGTCGCCAATCACACTGACTCAGCGCAGATCGCCGTCGGCTTGAAGGATGGCAGCGGCAACACCGTCGTTCCCAACCTCGTCCTGGTGTTGCCGAAGTAAATCAGTTGTAGTCCGATAGCCAAAAGCCCTCCGCGTTGGAGGGCTTTTGGCTTGAAGGCGCAGCGCTCTTTCCCTTCGTGCCTCTGTGGCGAAAAACTTATCCTGCTTTCGCCCCGTCCAACTCTTTCGCTACGCTGTCCAGCACGCCGTTGATGAACGTCACCGATTCCGGCGTCGAAAAACGCCGCGCAATCTCCAATGCTTCATTGATGACCACCGGCTTTGGGGTCTCGGAGAATCCCAGGAACTCGGCCACCCCACAACGTAGAACATTGCGATCAACGGCCGCCATGCGTTCCATGCGCCAGTGCTCGGCGTTCTTTTCGATGAGCTGATCGATCTCCGGGGTGCGCTCCGAGGCAACGCGAAACAAGTCATCGGCAAAGCCGCGAACCTTTTCATCCAAGTCGCGCCGCTCGCCCCAGAACGTCTTGCGTACCTCGTCGGTTGTCTGCTTGCCCATATCGAGCTGAAACAGCATCTGCAGTGCCAGTTCGCGGGACTTCCTGCGTGTGCCTGATTTGCTCATCGCTTCCCTGCTAGGCCATTCATAGTGTGTTCTGCCACTTTGTCGTGCAACGACGCCATCTCCACCGCAGCCAATCCCGCTTCATATCCTTTATTACCGGCTTTCAGCCCCGCGCGATCGATGGCCTGCTCCAGCGTGTCGCAGGTGAGCACTCCGAAGGCATGCGGAACACCCGTCTCTTGGGCTGACTGTCCCACACCGCGCGTGACTTCGCTGGCGATGACCTCATAGTGCAGCGTCCCGCCGCGCAGCAGGCATCCGATACAAACAATCGCGTCGTACTTGCCGGTCGCAGCCAACTGCCGCCCTGCCGCAGGAATCTCGAACGATCCCGGCACATGCACGATCGTAATGTCGTCTTTGGTCGCTCCCGCTTGCCGTAGCGCCAGCAACGCGCCGTCCAGCAGCCGCTCGGTAATGAACGAGTTAAATCGTGCCACCACGATGGCAAAGCGCTTGCCTTGCGCTTGCAGCGAGCCTTCGATGCCGTCGTGATCGCCGGACTTCGCGTATCGAAGGAACGTGACTTTCAACCCGCTTACTTCGACGGCAAAAAAACGGGAGCCATCGGGCGCGTCCGAAATCTCGCGCAGAACTTTCACATCGTGTTTGCGAACGATCTCCCATGCCGCATCTGCATCGGAGACCTCAACCGCCAAGTCCGATAGCGGTGCGCTCGCCGCTGCGATGAACTCGATCGTCCCGCGCGGCACTTCTAGTTGATATCCATGCGCGCTTCCGTCGTCGCACTCGTGAACCGGAATGGCTCCCAGCGCGCGAAACAGCTCAATCGCAGGCTGCAAGTCCTCCGGCGTCTTCCCCAGCACACGGGGAACAATAATGTTGCGGATCATAGAACTCCATTGTAGATGGTAGCCCGATCAGTGCTCGCTACCCGCCGGTCGGTACCCCCGCCAGACGTACTCCAGCGCTTCGGGCAGCGTTTGCTCTCTAACACCGCGATCGACGTGCACGGCATTGCGGGCAAAGACGAACTGGTAGTGATAGCCCTTGTCGGCCAGCACGCTCGCCATGCGCTCATTCGCCAGCACCCAATCGTGCATGTTGTCGCGCATCACGTTGGGATTAAACAGGTCGCGGTCGCCAACTTCCATCCAGATTCGAATCGGCTTGGCCGGACTTTCCGGAATCAGGTGCTCATGAAACTCCCAGGCCCCGTGCGGCGACTTCGGATCGTACGGCCACTGCTGGTTGACGTAGGTTCCCGAATACGTCAGCACGCGGTGATACCGCTCGGGGTGATACCACGCCATGATCAAGGCGCACGAACCTCCAGAGCTATAGCCGATGGTTGCGCGGCCGTCGGGGTCTTTCGTGAGTTTGACGTTGGCCTTGGCTTCGACCAGCGGCAACACTTCCCTCTCCACAAACTCGGCGTAAGCGTCCGACATGGTGTCGTACTCAAGGCCCCGTTCACTTCCCTGCGCATCGCCGCCACCGTTGCCGATGGAGATCGCGACCATCACCGGCACCTTTTGCTTGGCGATCAATTTGTCGAGTGCCGAAAACAGCAGCCGGTCCGGTCCGTCCGCTCCCACCATGAAAGGCGCGACTGTGCCGGGCACGTACTGCTTGGGGACGTATACGAACACCTTGCGCGTGTACGGAGCAGGATGGCTCGTGGTTACCACGAGCTTCGCTGGGTCCGTGGGATCAGGAGTTCCGAACGTGTTGGGTTCGCGCGCAATGCCGGGATAAATCTTGCTGTCAGAGGAGTTCATGGTGAACTCGATGACGCGTCCCTGGAGCGTGGCATCTTGCGCAGACAACTCGGGAGCGGCCGGGTGCGTCGGCCCGATGATGAAATTACCGTCGGCGTTCGGCGGAGGAATCTCACCGTCGGGCAATTCCTTGGCGGCCACATATCCCACAGTGTGGGGGTCGCGGGTTGGGGGTGCGGGCCGTTCGGCCTTTGCGGGAGGTGCGGTGGGAGCCTGTGCGAAGGCGGCGCTGTTCGCAAAAGAAATGAGCGCAATGCCAACGCTTAAGAGAATTAGGGTTCGACGTCTCATTCCCCGACTTTCGAGAGTAGTTCTTTCGCGCTCAGGCCGAGGCGGTGGAGCGTGTCGACCACGCGCGGCCATTCCTCCTGTAAGAACCGTTCTCGTTCCGATGCCAGCAGCCGCTGGCGGGCGCCTGGGAGGACGAACATCCCGCGGCCACGCCGGGACTCGATGAGCCCTTCGCCTACCAGTTGCTGATAGCTCTTCAGGACGGTGAGCGGATTCACCTGGAACTGCGCCGCTACATGGCGGACGGACGGCACAGCGTCGCCTTCCGAGAGATTTTTATCCAAGATCATGGTCACCACGATGTCGCGGAGTTGGCGGTAAATCGGCGTTCCATCGTCCCAATCAGCGTCGGTGTTTCTCATCGGTCGAGCTCCTTAAATCTTTCGTTATACGTAACTATAACACGGTAGCACGTATACAAGCCTCATAGAAACAGCGACATATAAAATAGTCATCAAATGCTCGTCGTGATTTAGACCTCTACTACACTAGCTTAGGCTAGCGCATTCCCTCGATCCAAGAAACCGAGAGTGGATGTTGTCAAAGAGCGGTCGCACAGGCCCGCCATGGCCTAGAGACACCAATCCCTTTGCCTCACGAAGCATGTTTTATCGAACTGGAGATCGATGGGATAGGACGCACGACACAGCAGCGCGTGATAAGCCGGACTTGGGACGGTTTGGCCACGAGCGAAAAACCGTCGCGGATCAGGGAGGCCCCACATTTGCCGACTGTGGGCATGGATCGTTATCGCTCGTACACTTCCCTGCGATGACGGATGCGGACGACTTCGACCAGCGATTTTCTGTCGTCGATGGTGTAGACCACGCGGTAGTCGCCCACGCGAACGCGCCACTCACGGTCGCCGCCTTGCAACTTCCTGCAGCCTGCCGGACGGGGATTAGAGGTCAAACTTTCGAGGTGGGGAACGATCCGTGCCACCACGTCCGCGGGCAATTTCTTGAGCTCTCGCTCGGCGCTGGCGGTCAGTACGACGCGGTAGCTAGGCACGGAGCTTTCCGCTGGCGATCAGGTCGGCTTTTACCTTTTCGAGCGGGACGCGCTTTTCATGCCTCCGGGAGCGAGACACCAGCACATCCTGAATGTCTTCCCAAAGCGCCTTGTGTTTCTTGAGGTCGATGATCGCTGCCTTCTTGCGGCCCTTCGCGTCGGTGATGAACTGGATGCCGGTCATGTGAGTTCCTTTCCGCAAATTTTACAACGTGTCAGCATGAATCCCATATTAGGCTAAGAGAAGGGCGAAGCTGGGACACATGCTGCCCACCTAGTAGCCCCTAGCCCGCCTGTCAAATGGATCGTAGAAATAGTCGATAAGAACCGCGATTACGAACGGCAGAATGCAGAGGTTGGTGGACATTTCATGTTCAAGATACTCCCGGTGCGTCATGAACGTGTAGTAGCCATGATTGTTAAGCGGATAAATGCGACCGATCTCAGGCGCAGGCGTGCTCGGAAGGTGGATGTAGTAAAAAGACATCCCGTAAAGAAACATAGCGACCGACGCTACCACACAAACGATGGAAAGGATTCTGGCCGTGTTCCTGTTCATAATCATCGTGGGCTGTCCCACTTCTTCTTCCGGGTTTCCGCTGACACTGACCACTATCTTCCGTTGAACTGTGCCGCGCGCTTCTCCAGGAACGCCTTCGTGCCTTCGTTCTTATCTTCGGTGGAGCAGCAGACGGCGAACAGCGTCGCTTCGAGGTAGAGGCCCTCGGCGAGGGTCATGTCGAGGCCGTGGTTCACCGCCTCCATGGCGTACTGCACGGCCAGCGGAGCGTTGGCGATGATCTTGGCGGCGATGGCTTCGGCGCGCGGGATAAGTTCTGCGGCCGGCACGACTTCATTCACCAGCCCAATGCGGAGGGCGTCGGCGGCGGTGATCATCTCGCCGGTAAGCACGAGCTGCTGCGCCATGCCCTTGCCCACCAGGCGCGACAGGCGCTGCGTGCCGCCGTAGCCGGGAATGAGACCCAGCTTCACTTCGGGCTGGCCGAGCTTGGCGTTTTCGCTGGCCAGGCGCATGGTGCAGGCCAAGGCGAGCTCGCAGCCTCCGCCGAGCGCGAAGCCGTTGATGCAGGCGATGACCGGCTTGCCCAGGTTCTCGATGGAATCGATGATAGCCTGGCCGCGGTGGGTGTACTCCTTGGCCGAGATTGGCGACTGCTGCGCCAGCTCGCTGATGTCGGCGCCGGCGACGAAGGCCTTCTCGCCCGCTCCGGTGAGGATGACCACGCGGACTTCGGCGTCGTCTTTGGCAGCGGCGAAGGCCTGACGGAGTTCGTCCATGGTGGCCATGCTCAGGGCATTGAGCACCTTGGGGCGGTCGATGGTGATGTAGGCGATGTGGTTCTTCGTGGAGTAGTGGAGGTTCTGGAAGTCGGTCATAAATGCCTCGTGAAATTTGTAATTAGCACTCTGCAACTGCTATGCATCGGATGCGTCCTTGGGACGCAACCAATTCACCATAAGGACAACTAAAAATGCATCAGCCGTCACGAATAGGAGGTTGAATCCAAATCTAAGTGATTCCATCCATGGCCGCGCCCAAAGCAAAAGCGGAATTTGCAACAAGGCTAGACCCGATATAACTGACCAAAACCATCCGCATTTCCAATAGCGCCGATACTTGAGTGTAGGTACTCCGATTCCGACGGCAGCCATTCCGATAGGTAAGCCCCAGCCGCCAAGATAGTCGCTAAAGAAACCCAGAAGTGCGACACCGACTCCCAACGCCAACCCAAGGGGCCACGGTATCGGATTTGTCCTCGATGTGGCGTCAGTCGTGCGAAGTTTCAAGACGGTTCTCTAACTCGGTGCGATCCTAAGTAATATCTTTCAGCAACATAGTTAGTGTACCTACAAACGTCCTACACAAACTTCCCCGGCACCGGATTGTTCGCCGTGCCCTGATACGCAGCGAAATAGAAACTTCTACGAGAATTACTGTCCGGGTTCATCGAGTCCACACTTTTTCCACTCCGCTTCGATCACGTCTCGCGGGTATTGTTTCAGTATTTTGCCGCTCTCAGCGTCCACGAGGAAGCCCTCACGGTAACCCTTTTCTTCGCCACAATCACTCGCATCATTGACCTCAGGCATAAGCAGCAATCGCTGAGATCCGTCCTCCCAACGCACGACATGGAGGTTGTTTTCGTGCGACTTGCAGGAATGTTTTTCCTCAAACTCTCTAGCCACGACTTCAGGTCCCTTGAGCTTCAGCAGCGTGTGGCCGATTACCGTGTAGGCGACGAGTTGTACACCGATGGTGTCGGCGCTCATCTCGACATAAAAGGAGCGCGAATCCGACGACCACTTGATCGCGGTGTTGACCGGGTCATCCACCAGCCCGAATTCCCCAATGGTGATGCCACCGGATTCAACCCGCAGCTTGAAATTCTTGCGCAACTGAACCCGCCTGCTTTGGTCGGGAGACCAGACATAAGCCTGACGTTGGTAGTCCTTTCGCAGGAACTGTTGTGGCTGGCAGGAAGACTGCTGCATCTGGGCGCAGAGGCTCAGACAACAAGTAAGCAGCGCCAGACTGATGGCCGCGCAACTGTGGTGGAACCAGAGCATGCTCCTAAACAAACTTCCCCGGTACGGGATTTTTCGGGTCGGTGTAATCATAGAAGCCCTTGCCGGTTTTGCGGCCGTACCAACCGGCCAGCACCAGGCGCTTCAGCAGCGGAGGCGCGGCGAAGCGGCGCTCCTTGAACTCGTCGTACATGACGTGCGTGATGTAGTACGTGGTGTCGAGGCCGACGAAGTCGAGCAGCGTGAACGGCCCCATGGGGTAGCCGCAGCCCAGCTTCATGGACTCGTCAATGTCGGCGATGGAGCCCACACCCTCTTCGTAGGCGCGGATGGCGTCGAGCAGGTAGGGCACGAGCAGGCGGTTGACGATGAATCCAGTTTTGTCGACCGTGCGCACCGGGACTTTGCCCAGCTTGGTGGCGAACTCAACAGCGGCTTCGAAGACTTCGGGCGCGGTCGCGATGGTTTTCGCCACTTCAACCAGCTTCATCATCGGTACCGGGTTGAAGAAGTGCAGGCCGACGAAACGCTCCGGGCGCTTGGTCGCCGTCATCAACTCGGCCACGCAGATGGACGATGTGTTGGTCGCAAAGATGCAGTCTTTCTTAACTCTCGTATCGAGCTGCGAATAGATCCTGCGCTTCTCCGCCACATTTTCGATGATGGCTTCGATGATGATGTCGCAGTCGATCAGCTCCTGCATGCTGGTGGTGCCCTTCAGGCGCGCCTGCGCTTCTTTCTTCTGCTCCGCAGTGATGCCACCTTTGTCCACTCCGCGCTCGACCATCCGCGACAGCGATTTCTCGATCCCGGCAAAGCCCTTATCGAGAAACTTCTGCTCCTGCTCGAGCACGACTACGTCGAATCCCGCCGTGGCCGCGACCTGCGCGATGCCCGAGCCCATCAGCCCACAACCGAGTACGCCAACTTTCTTGATATCCATGGGAACCTCGTAACAACTATTTCTTCACCGGCGTATCCCCCTTGATCGGATG
Organism: uncultured Acidobacteriaceae bacterium; assembly: GCA_963837915.1. GTDB lineage: Bacteria > Acidobacteriota > Terriglobia > Terriglobales > Acidobacteriaceae > DASRAA01. Next base: position 3,968 of record CAWIPZ010000058.1, on the reverse strand, counting down.
CGCCTCCGTCAATTTCTTCACGACATCAGGCGTTGGACCACCGGGAGTAATCAACGTGTTCTGGAAAGCGACAACCTCCCATTTGCCGTCCTTCTTCTGCGCCACGAGCGTGGGACGCGCCTGAATGTACTGCTCGGCGCCGTTCAGATACCAGGTGAGGTTGGCGGTGACAAACACTACCGCCACATCCGGGCCTACAAAGCGGACCTTTTCCACCTTGAAAGTGTTGCGGCTGCCTTTGTAGATGGTGTCGAAGATCTTGCGATGGCCGTGCTCGATGGCTTCGCGACCTTGAAAGTGTCCACCCAGAATGTGAATGAAATCAGCATCCCCGGCAAACAGCGCGGCCCAAGCCACGCTGTCGTATCTATTCCACGCAGCTTCCAATTTCCCGACAATCTCGTATAGAGGTTGTTCTTCGATGGTCATGACGCGACCTCCTTTATCGTCTGGCTGCTGTTTCATCACTGCTGCAAATTTTCCACAATCACCGCGATTCCCTGCCCGCCGCCGATGCACGCCGTCGAAAGTCCGTAGCGCGCCTCGCGCCGCCGCAATTCATACGCCAGCGTGATCAGCAGCCGCGTTCCGGTCGCGCCCAACGGATGCCCGAGAGCGATCGCTCCGCCGTTGACGTTGGTCTTCGCCGGATCGAGGCCAAGCTCTTTCATCACCGACAGGCACTGCGCAGCGAAGGCTTCGTTCAGCTCAATCAGGTCGATGTCTGACAATGTCAGACCCGCTTTCTTCAGCGCGATGCGCGTCGCAGGAACCGGACCGGAGCCCATCAGCGATGGCTCGACCCCCGCAATGCCCCAACTCACGATGCGCGCCAGCGGATTCAGCCCGCGCTTCTGCGCGTCGTCGAGCGGCATCACCACCACGGCCGCGCCGCCATCCACGATTCCGCTGGCATTGCCCGCGGTCACCGAGCCATTCTTGCCGAACGATGGCTTCAACTTGGCCAGGCTCTCCAGCGTGGTCTCCGGCCGCCGATGATCGTCCTCGGTGAACATCTCTCCCGTCGGTTCGCCGCGCTTGTTGCGTAACGCCACCGGCGTCAGCTCTTCTTGGATGCGCCCCGCCTTATACGCTGCGTCGGCACGCTTCTGCGAGCAAAGCGCGAACTCATCCTGAATCTCGCGCGTTACACCCTGCTGTCCGGCATAGGTCTCGGCGGTGACGGCCATGGGCATGTTGCAGTAGCTGTCGGTGAGGGCGGTGTAGAGCGAGTCTTCCAGCTTCCCCTCGCCGAAGCCTACGCCCCAACGCATGCCACGAATGACGTGCGGTGCCTGCGACATCGCCTCCATGCCGCCGGCGAGCACGCATTTCGATTCACCAAGCTGTATCATCTGTGCGGCTGTCACCACCGACTGCATGCCCGAGCCGCACAGCCGATTCACGGTAATAGCGGGCACCTCGATCGGCACTCCCGCCTTCAGGGCCACGTGCCGCGCGCCATAGATGGCGTCGCTCGACGTCTGCTGGGCATTGCCCATCACGCAGTGGTCGATCTCCGCCGCTTCCACGCCCGAGCGTTTGATGGCCTCGATCGAGGCGATGGCGGCGAGTTCCTGGGCGGAGAAGTCGCGCAACTTCCCGCAGTAACGTCCCATGGGCGTGCGCGCGCCGTTGACGATAGCGATTTCTGGAAAGGTATTCGACATGGCGTGGAAAAGTTGATCAGGAAAGTGCTGAGCAAACTCGCTAGTTTATCAGCGCCCCGAGAGAGCGGCAAATATCCGGCACGAGTTGGAGTTCGGCGGCGCTGCCAACGGCCTTGAGCGCTTCCTCGCTAACACCTTGTGAACGATATGTATCTAAGTCTCCAAGAGATGACATTAGTTCGACATCTCTATGACAAGTGGAGCAATGGGCGCGGCTACTGTTGCCTCACGGTCCATTCAATCAGATTCCCGGACCATGAGGAGAACAGTAATGGAGAACTTGGACAACATGATCAATCGGCAGGTCAATCGCCGGTCGTTCTTAAAAAAAGGCGCCATCGCAGCCGGTACCGCGGCCGCCGGTGCTGCGCTGATGAGCCATGGATTGTCGGCCTTTGGCCAGGCGCCCGGCTCGGCTGCTGGCCTCACCAAAGGAGACATCGCAATTCTGCAGTTCCTGGCGGCGGCCGAGCTGATTGAAAGCGATCTCTGGACGCAATATGCTGAACTGGGCGGGGTCACCAACGGAACCCAGAATAACTATCAGCAAGCCTTGCAGTATCTCGATGGCGACGGCTCGCAATATATCTCCAGCAACACTCTGGACGAAATCAGCCACGCCAACTTCCTGAACGCTTATCTTGTCTTGAAGGGCGCCGACCCGGTCGATCTCGATCCCTTTCGCACTCTGCAGGGCAGTCAGGCCACAGGCGCAGCCAACATCGGACGCCTTACCAACCTCATGCACCTCAACGTTGACACCAGCTGGTACATTCGCTATCGCAGCACCACGAACCCCGACTTCGGCGCCAAGTACCCGCAAGCCATCAAGATCAGCAATCGCACCGCGATCCCCAGAAACAATGGCGACTTCAACGATCCGAACCACATTCAGGCGATCGCCGACACCGCGGCATTTCACTTCGGAATGATCGAGCAGGGCGGCTCAAGCCTCTACGCAGCCATGAGCCAGAAGGTGACCAATCCCGAAGTTCTCACTATCACGCTCGGCATCGGGGGCGACGAGATCGCGCACTTCCTGGAATGGGTAGATTTCGCCGGCAACGCTGTGCAAGGGCCTCCGTTCTCGTTCGAAAACTCCCAATCGCCGGTGACCGACGATGGATTGACCTTCCCCGACTTCAACCAGCTGGGGCCGCTCTTCCAGACCAATCTCATCTTCCCGGTTCCGTGCGAATTCATCAGCCCGAACCTGCCAAAGTGCGCCGTGATTCGTCCTCTCACCGACGCGTTCGGCGGCGCCATGGCGGCGGTCGCCGGATTGACTGCCGACGGACTGTTCACCGGACAGTCGAAACAGTTCTTCAGCGTTCTCAGCCAACTGGCCATGGCGGCTGATGAGGCAGTACGAGGATAGTAAGCGTCGTGGCGGCACCGTCGCTTCATCACAGCAGGACAGGATCATGGACAACGAAGCTCGCTGCCTTCGTGGTGACGGCCACAAGATCCTGTCCCTGCAATTCAGGTTTCATTTCGCAAAAGAGAGGTCGTTATGTTTGAGGGATTGTTTCAGCCCATGCATTTAGTCGTAATACTGTTCATCGCCCTGATGGTGTTCGGGCCGAAGAAGCTGCCCGAACTCGGCAAGGGTCTGGGCGATGGGATCCGCAGCTTCAAAGACTCCATGCGCGAGAGACAGGAGAGTCTTGCGAAGACGGAGGACGTCACGACGTCGGATGTCGCGGAAAACGAGGTATCATAGGAAACCTTACTCGCCGAACACCAGCACGTACCCGTTGGGATCGACAACTTCAAACTCCCAGTTCCCGTACGACTGTTTGGTCAGCTCCATTTTGATGGGAGTTGTTTGGCGGACCGTGTCGTAGAACTCGCGCACACCCTGCATGCGAATGTAGGCGTCCCAATTCCCAGCCGGCCGCTCGACGACCGGCTTGCGGTAGCCCTCGAGCCGCAGCAGCATAATTTCGGCCTGATCACGCATGAGACTTGCGAAGACGTATGGAGGTTGACCCGGAAAAAAGCTCGCGGTGAAGCCAAGGTGTTTCCCATACCACTCCGCCGTGGCCGCTACGTCCTCGACCAGGAAGGTCGGTGCGGCATTCATGAACTTTGGCTCGGGCATACTCCCTCCGATAGGCTCGGCAGCCGCTAGCTGTCTTTGCGATAGAGGAGATCGCGCATCGCTTTTCTGCGCTCGGCGTTCGCCTCCGCAGCGGTTTTGCGTTCGACAGCGTCCATGCGTGGTTTCCCCGTAGAGGGAGCGGCTTCAGCCTCGTCGCTGCACTCCGGACAGCGATTGGCGAAGCCGGGCTTATC
>CAWIPZ010000057.1:0-39193 GCA_963837915.1 uncultured Acidobacteriaceae bacterium | reverse complement strand
ATTTGCGCGGATTTTCTTGCGGGTGCCACTGTGGGAGAAGCCAATGTAGGAGTTTTTTCGGCTTCGGTGCGCCGCCTTCTTGAATTCCTCCCGGGCCCCGAGCGGATTGAGTTGATCCTCAGTCTAAAAGAGATTGTATGAGCGTAGGTTTCCCGAAGCACGCGCGAGTAAAATTGCAGCCAGGCGCCTATGTAGAATTACGTCGCCAAGTCTTGGATCGTGATGGCTGGCGATGCCAAAACTGCGGAAGGACCAGCGAGCTGCAAGTTCATCATCTCTGCTTTCGGAGTGTGCTTGGAGACGATGACCTAGTAAACCTGATCACGCTATGTTTTTCATGCCACGAGAAAATTCACACCGCGCTGGAGGGGATTTCTTTCAGGTTGGGGGGAGATACCGAATAAAAGGCGGGCCGCTCCGTCGGACTTCTTACAGTCATGTTCACGAATTTAGTCCAGCCTTTATGTCTTCTGGCCGGCAATGAATTTGAAAGCGGCATCAACTGCCCGATCGCTGTTGTGTAGCCCCGATTCCATCCCCGAGTAGTCAGCCTTCGCATTTCGCGAGAAATGCCCGGGATCGTAGGTGCCTCTCCTTAGTCGAAAGACCCACACATACTCGCGTTTGTATTTGGCAGACGGCTGAGTACGATCCAAAAGAACGATGGCCGTCCAGTCTGACAAGCCTGAACTATCTGTATGGACTTGGACTGGCATTGTGTAGTCATAAAAATCGACGTCATGCGTAAAAATCACAACGAAATCGACATAGGCTGGCGAAGGAGCTGGGCAGATGCCTTGAAACTTTTTCCAATTGCTATCGATTCGCTGGGACTGTGCTGGAGAAACACCATAGGCCGAAATGTACGAAGAACAGTTCGGAGTCGCCATTGTGCTAGCCAATGGCGAACTCGTGTTACTGGCCGCTGGACCGGCAAAGCACGACCGGCCGGTGCTCGAAAGCGCCACAAAATACGCAATAAGGAGCAGAGGATATCGAAGCTGGGACCTCATCCTATTTCCTCCTCGAAGCCGGAGATCTCAACTCACAGCCTGCGGGTGTTTTCGGTCGTAACCACGCCTATTCTGCCCAGTGCCGAGCTATTGCCCCAACAGGCCTGCCGCGGTTCACCCGCCAAGGTTTAGGTGCCGTTTTCCCAATGAAGTGCTCTACGGTGCCGTTTATTGCGGAACTTCACTTTCAAAAGTTCGCACGACATTCCCGGCGAGTGTCCTCTCCGAGGTCAGTTCGGTAAAATGGGCGATTGTCGACTGCTAAGGTCGCGTAGTTCTCGGTTTCGAAATCGCTGACCAATATGAAGATATCTTAACAACGGTTCTGTGTCACCAGAGCATGCCTAGAGGCGCCTCCAAATTCCACCGAATTAGCTAGAATGAAAATGTTCGGCAGCTTTACGAGGAATCGTGCTGGATGATGTTGGTCGGGACGGTCTGATAGAGGAGAACAAGATTCCCATGGGAATGAATGTTTTGGTTACGGGCGGCGCCGGCTATATTGGGAGCGCCACAGCTCGCCTCTTGCTACAACAAGGTCATGCCGTCACCGTTCTGGACAACCTCTCGCGAGGCCATCGCGGCTCCGTCCCCGTGACTGCGCGCTTTACTGAAGGCGACCTAGCCGATACCGAGCTGCTTCGTCGCATGTTTCAAGAGGGTGAATTTGACGCAGTCATGCACTTCGCAGCCTTTGCAGAAGTCGGCGAGTCGATGCGTCTACCTGAACTTTATTTTCGAAACAACGCAGTGAATACTTGTAACCTGCTAGAGGCGTGCCTTGCAAACAAGGTTTCGCGGTTTGTTCTCTCGTCCACTTGTGCTGTTTTCGGCGAGCCAAGTGTCCCAGCATCGACGAGTCCGCGTCCAAGAATCCTACGAATCCATACGGTGAATCAAAGCTTCAGATTGAACGTATCCTTGCTTGGTACCGAAAGATCCACGGCATTGGATATGCAGTGCTACGCTATTTCAATGCTGCTGGAGCGTGGGATAGCCATGGCGAACATCATGACCCGGAATCCCACCTGATTCCCTTAATTCTCCAAGTTGCCTTAGGGCAGCGCCAGACCGTCTCTATTCTCGGAACGGACTACCCCACCCCCGATGGCACTTGCATTCGCGATTACGTCCACATCTACGACCTCGCGATGGCCCATCTCCTTGTGCTCGACGCACTTCAATCCCATGAAGAGCTGATCTACAATTTAGGCAATGGCAAAGGTTTTAGTGTTCGGGAAGTGATCGAAGCCTCTCGCGAAGTCACGGGCCACCCAATCCCTGCCAGGGAAGCTCCGCGACGCAGCGGCGACCCGCCCATCCTTGTCGCCAGCTCCGAGAAAATTCGCCGCGATCTTCTTTGGGAGCCAAGGTTCCCATCTATCAACGACATCGTCCGGAGCGCGTGGGATTGGCATCGAGTTCATCCGCGCGGCTACGAGAATCTTTGAGGGCTGGTCGAATGGCATTCGCGCCATTGTGTTCTACGTCCCAGGATTTCGCAGATCGATCTTCTGAAACGAAAACATGCCGCAGGGCCGAAGCGCTCAAAGTATGAACTGCCATTCGGAGCCATGCTCTTGTGAAGGAAACTGACGAAGCGCTGCGTGGCGATGGTTCAGATCCGCCGCTCCAGCGGGCTCACGCTTGTGAACTCGCGAGAACCGAATCCGCTCGTAACCGAACATTTGCCACGCGACTTCCAGAGAGAGTGCATCGCCGGTCGGCAGGCGGAATCGAAGAGGAATGCGAAGGAATCCCGCGGGCGAGAGTTGGGGAGAAGAGTAGCTGCTTTCGACGAGTGTCCATAATTCAGAGAACAGTGGTCCGCCACCGGTCATGGCACAGCAGAGCGGCTTGATGCCCGCTGGATCACGCGAGAGACATACTGTGGCCACAGGGCCGTTGCGACCCTGGGTTAATTCGAGCATCGCAAACGCAAACAGTACACGCAGGGACTGGTCCCCATTCCCGCTGGATCGAAAGGGATCACGAAGTTGGGATTCGGAGCTTGCGGAACTATCCTTTCCCGCTTACTCCCTTGGTTTGCTCAATCGGCCGGAACGTATTGGTCCTCTGGCGGTACTGATGCTGCGGCCGTTTGGAGGACCAAGTGCCAGATCGAAAGCTGGATGAGAAGGTCTTACCGTTTTCGGCTCACAGTGAGCGCGTTAGTTTACTTTTCAGAGGGTCGACCCGGCTCGTCCGGGGATTTAATTCGATGCAGGAGCCGATAGGAAGTGCCGTAATTGACTGTTCTTTGATCGCGGCACACGGTACTGCCGCCGACAGGCGGTTTGCGATTGGTACCTGATTTCCGACACGCGGGCTGATCAAGCTCGGCGGTGATTGCGCTCGCGAACCAATCATCTGCATGAACAGGACTGAATTCTCCAGCTTGTTCTTGTAGGGTGACAGCAATCGGATTGCAGCATAGTGATATACTCGCGCGCGTGAATAATCCGCTTCTCAAATTGCTCCGCCACTGCCAAGCGTGCGAGGTTTTGAGAACGATGCCCTCGATTTTGCGAGGTGCCGTTCGTGTTAGCGGATGGCCGGATTCCGCGGCGGCGAATCTAAAGTTTACAACCGCTGACGAGCGATGTTCGTCTGATACCGCCAATCCACTCAAGTCCTACTTCGATTCCATTACAGAAGGCAAGGGAATTTGGAAATGGACTCACTACTTCGACATCTATCACAGGCACTTCCAAAAGTTTGTTGGGAAGGAAGTGCATGTCGTAGAGGTGGGGATATACAGCGGCGGCAGTCTCGACATGTGGAAGGCTTACTTTGGCCCAAAATGTAGGATCTATGGGGTCGATCTTGAGGGTGCCTGTAAGGCTTATGAGGATGAAAGGACGCAAGTATTTGTCGGCGACCAAAGCGACCGCGGCTTCTGGCGAGAATTCAGAAAACAAGTGCCGCAGGTAGACATCCTTGTTGATGATGGAGGCCACGTTCCCGAGCAGCAGATTGTTACACTTGAAGAAATACTTCCACACATTCGGCCGGGCGGCATCTACTTATGTGAAGATGTTCACGGAGAGCTCAACCGTTTTGGGGCATACGTGTACGGGTTGGGGCAGGCTTTGAACGCCATCGCGAGGAATGATGGGAGTGAAGCAGTCGTGCCGTCAAACTTTCAGAAGGCGATTTCCTCGATTCACCAGTATCCCTTTGTAACAGTCATCGAAAGGACGGATAGGCTAGTGGTTGAGTTTGTCGCGCCCAAACATGGAACCGAGTGGCAGCCTTTCCTCTAACCGACCAGCCCACCAGCCGTGTAGGCAGAGATGAATTGGCTCCTCCATACTTACGTCGACGCGTTGTCTCCGCGGCGTCATGATGACCCACCCGTCCCCGTGGCAAGCTCCTAGAAAATTCGCCGCGAGCTCCAGCGGCCGCCCAAGTATCCATCGGTCGACCACATCGTTCGCAGCGCTTGGAATAGGCATCGAGCACGTCGACAGCCCGCTGATCAGTCGAATATTCGTTCGATTTACCTTGGAGTTCGAGATGGCCGCGCAGCGATTGATCGTTTCCAAGCGAATCGTCCGGTGCGGCGGCACGTCAGTGCGGAAGTTCAACAAGCTACACAAGAGGTCTCCGGGAGAGTACCTGGTACTGCGCGCCCAGCGGCAGCCCCGAGGCGAGCTTCTCGATGGGCCTGAAGACCTTGAGAAACCGTGGAAAGAAAAAGAGGAAATCTGTGCGCAGGACAGAAAAGCCTTCGGAGCGAACCAATCTTCGAGATTCAAAAGAGTTCAATTTAATCGCGTCCTGGTCGAACGGCAATCGCGCCATTATGTACTGCGTCCCAGGATTCCATGGATTGTTCTCCCAGAGTGAAAACAAGGCGTTTGGGCGAAGCGCTTGATAAAGGAATCGCAATGTGGAGGCACGCTGTTCCGGCGGAATGTGATGGAAAACTCCATTACAATAGATGAGATCCGCCTCGCTTACGGGCGCATATTCGTGAAGCAGCGAGAACTGAATCCGCTCGGAGCCATGGTCTCGGCGCGCGACCTCAATGGATCGGACCGAACTGTCGATGCCGATTACCTTTTCAGCGGCAAGACGGTCAAGTAGGAGTGACGACGTCAGGCCCGTTCCACAACCGTAATCGATCACGAGGGACGGCGCCGACCCCAACCGGCGCAGGCAGCTCGCCAACCACTTGACGCGTCCCTCGGCAAAATACTCGCGCCGTTCCCCGGATACAGCGAGGCCTTCAGCGAGCGTTTGGTCATAGGAGTTGGCGTAGCAATCAAAATCGGCTTTGTTCATAGCCTGCGGCCCATTCCCAGCAGACTCAGAAAGAAGCTCGACAGGATGATCTGTATACCCAGCGTTAGCGACACAAATCCTGGAATAACCATTCTTAGCGTTTTCTCCGGATCGAGAGGGCCGAAATGGTGACGTTGCCAGTAATTCAGGCCGAAAACCCACAATGCTGCGCCCAACAACACGAGTAATGTCCCAGTCATCAATCCGACTTCGAGCGTGACATAGCGGTACATTCGATTCATAAGCGGGTCGTCGGGCAATAACCCTTCAGAAGTCGCGAACAGCTTGCTGAATGCAGCGAAATTGATGGATTGAAATCCGACCAGTATAGTCATTGCCCCAAAAAGCAGCGTGTGATAATCAAATGTTAACTTCCCGATAGCCTGTGGCCCGGGGAGCAGCCAGCCAATTACAACGAGGCCGAGCAAAAACAATACGAGTCCCGGGTAGAGAAAAAGCCAACGCGGGCTGTAGAGCAGAAGGAAACGCAGATAGCGCCAGCCGTCACGCCATGTTCTCAAGTGTGGCGGCCGGTCGCGCCCATCGGGGGAAAGTACGGTTGGAATCTCCACAATCCTTAGATTAAACAGCGTCGCCTTCACAACCATTTCCGTCGAAAACTCCATGCCCGTCGTACGAAGATCGAGTTTTTCAATCGCACTTTTCCGGAACGCACGTAATCCACACTGAAAATCACCGACCGGACAATCGAAGAATAATCTGCCTAACCAGCTCAACCCGGGATTTCCCACGAAGCGGTGGAGAAGTGGCATTGCGCCGGGTCGTATTCCCCCTAGAAAGCGATTCCCCATTACCAGGTCGTATCCCTCGTCCAATTTGCTGGCGAAATCTCCGAGCTGAGTGAAGTCGTAGCTATCGTCTGAATCACCCATAATGACGTACTGGCTCCGTGCGGCTTCGATACCCGCACGAAGCGCGCTGCCATACCCAAGTGTTGCGATCGGTATCACACGCGCGCCAAGCTGCGTCGCAATCGCCTGCGACCCATCAGTGCTGCCGTTATCCGCTATGACCACCTCGCCTTTAATGTTTAGGCGGTCCATTGTGGCGATCGCCTTCTTGATGCACGATCCGAGTGTCAGGCTCTCGTTTAAGCAAGGCATGACGACGGAGAGCTCTGGAGTCGATGAGTCGTTGGCCGAAGATTCGACTCCATCAAGCACAGGTTCTTGCCGAAGTTGACCAGTTACCCGTATGTCCGAACGATTTCCGATGTGGCCCAACTTGGATTCCTCTCTCCTGAAGCTAGGAAGAATGATACGGTCCTTGATATTATCACCAGAGGTCGGATAATTCTTTCGACATTGCCGAGGATCGGTATTGCTGCCTGAGGCGGCGCGAGCCGAGCAGGTGACCTGCCAGAATCGGGCTGCGTAGCGAACGATCGAGCAAACCAACTAGTCTAAACTTACGCCTCACCGAATTTCGTCGAGTCTCAGCCAGAGCACGCACTATTGCGGCGTCCGGGAACGGAGATCGAACGTAGGATCGCCCCCGTCTAAGAGTGGGGAGTGGTTTTCGTGGCTGGCGACACTCTGCGTCTCAATGTCGTGTCGGACAGAATCGTGTTTTTGCTCGTCCTCGAATTTGGCTTTGGACGGAACCAAGGTGGTATACATTTGGTGTGAAACAGCTTCCATGGGAGTGGCACGATCGCGCAGTCGCGCTTTGAGCTAGTCGTGCGGTCGCTGGCGACGGGTTTGACTTGACGAAGAATGAGGTGCAGGTTCCAGAGTGAGTCATTACTGCGGATTTCCAAAGCACATGTAGTCGACAACGTCCGTTGATCCTCCGACAATCGTCAGCGTCGTTGTCGTGGGAATTGCTTTCGATGCGCCTGCCGTGGATTCGTCATTTGTCATGCACACTGGAGGTTTCTTCCAATTTGGAGAAAAGAGTATGACTTTCTTCCCGTCTGCCAGAGTCACGTGGCCCAACATATTGGTGCTCGTAAATCCTTGTCCTTGCAGCCCAAAATTGTATTGCGGCATTGCGGGAAAAGTGTTGTTTATCTGACTCGGAATGCCGCGAGCCCAGTCCCTGTCTGTATCGAGGAATGAGGTCGAGCGCGCGCCAGGAACAAAAATGTACGCGTCTTCAGCGCCGGAAGCCCTTCCCCGCCACACGCAATACCCAGCGATGCCATTTCCACTCGATGCAGTCCAGGTTAAGTTCGCGGTCTGTTTGCCGATCGTGGGAGTGACCGCTGTTTCTTGCGACGGGCCGGTTGAAGATGAGGCAGGGCAGGATCCGCCCTGCAAATTGGCTTCAACGAGGTAGAAGTATGAGGTGGGGATCGTGCCACCCACACCGTCGCCTGTTATTCTGGAGCCAAACGTCCAATACTGGGTGCTTTGCACCGACTTCACCGTGACTTCTCGATTGAAGTTAGCATTGCTGTTCCCTTGGATGATCACTGACTCCCCAACGAGCACCGGGCACCCACCCGCACAATAGACTTGCTCCATTGATCCCTCCCAGTTCGTGATGCTGGTGACCGCAGCCGTTCCGACGTTTAACGAACCACCGGATATTGGCGAGGCAGAAACCGAGATGGGCGCGTCGGCAAGAGCCAGAGCTAGAGTCTGATTCTGCGCACCAGCCCGGGCGAAACTTGTATCCCATCCTCCAGAAGAACCGCCGGGTCCTCCCAGCAGACCCATCACAGAGTCGAGTCCTAAACTGGCATTAAGGTCACCAGTCTTCCCTGCCCTGAACGGAATCGCAGCAAATTTTCCTAGATTTCCCGTGTTCGAAAATCCGGTGTAGTAGGAATCGCCATAATGAGAGGGTCCCGCGATGTCCCATCCCCCATTAGCATTCGAGTTCCCGCAGCCGGAAACTGGCGTGCCGGCTGCGTTTACCGCAGAATGCGCCGCGAACCACCCGCCGATTATCGTGCAATTATCGATGGTTCCTCCGTCTACTTGAATGGCGTGGCCTCCCGTTGAAGCTGTAACGTTGATGAGAGCGATATCCGTCCAGTAGGAACAGCCACTCAACTCCAAGAATGGCGTTCCAGGGTTGTTGTCGCTGATGCCACTTCCAATAATCGTGAGAGGCCCCCAACCGTTACAGGGTGCTTCAGCTTGAACTTTCAGAAATGGCAGGCTACCACCACCTTGTTCCTGCGATACGTTATCGAAAATTATATTGCCTGGCTGGGAGCCGGAAACGCGTTGGTCGTACAGAAATCCTCCACCGTTTGTGATGATGTCACGAAAGGTGACTAGACCAACCTGCGGTGTGACACCAGGGCCATAGGTGTTTTCTCCGGTCATGATGGCCACCGGAACCTTTGTACTCTCCGTTTGCAGGGCGCTGCCATCCACGAACTCGAACCAGAAAGTATCTGTTAACTTCAGGGGAGTGTTGTCGGCTAGCCCTGTAGTTGCAACCGCCAAACCGACGTTACGCATCTTCACTTGCGCGGCGCCGTAGATCCACACACATTGGTTATAACAATTCATCGAGAGATTCTGGAAGCTTGATTGGAAGCCGCCCTGCGTCATGCCGGACTCTCCTTGTTGCAGGAAGAATACCGGAGAGGCGTTGGGATGCGGCCCATTTATGACCTTGACGGCAGAAGCTGGCGCGGTTTGACCTGCGACCACGCCGCTTCGGTTACCAGTGTTTCCTCCAAAGAAATAGAGACCGGAGCACGTTTTCGGAATATTTAGGTCAGGGATGTTCGCAGGAGTCGGCGTCTGTTGCTGACTGATAGGGTAGCTCCCGGGAGGGAAGTACACGCCGCCGCCCGAGTTCACGCCAGCGGGCGACATCTTGGAACACGCTGCATCAATGGCTCTTTGAATGGCGCGGGTGTCGTTTGTTTGACCGTCACCCTTAGCCCCGTACGCCGTTACATCTATATACGGTCGAGGGCCGAAAAAGCCGGGACTCCTCCTGTCATAACTGGCTCGATCTGTTGTCGTCGACTCCTGTGTGATGCGATCGCTGATATAAGCCTGTGATGATTCAGGCGACTCAAATCGATCTGTGCGAAGACCGACGCCTGCCGCAGCGACACTGTCCTTCCGAGCATCTGCAACGTCTATGGTGCCAAGGGCTGAGGCCGCCCCAGTACTCGGAGAATCCCCGAACTCAGGGGGAACATTCTCTCCAGGGCGGATTCCGTAGCTCAACCCTGCGTAACTTCCAGAATCAGTGTGCATCGAAGCCTGAATTGCCGCGGCAACGGCTCCTGCGAAACAAATCACCACCAAGCACGATAAGATTCTAGGCAAATTTTTCATACCGGCCCCATTTGGCTCTCGCCCACAAACCTCAGCGCAATCGTCGATCTTTGCGGGTTAATACCGGCCTTTCTCGATCACCCGAGAACATCCCCTCCCAACGAGCTTCAGCGCTCTGCTATTGCAGGCGGAAACGGTTCTAGAATCGCTCGCCCGCTCGCGGCCGGGAGCCAAGGTCTTGCGACCGCGGGCCCCTAGCAAACAGGAAGGCCTTCGCCTCAAGACCCGTACACTCGATGCCTGCATGCTTCCGATGGGAAACTCCAGATCTCCGGTAGAGTCGAGGGCTAGCCGCCAGAATCGGCGTCGCTCGTCTCGCAGGACACCTTTCGCTACGCTGCCCTGGAAAATAGGGCCGAAGCCGCGCGAATAACCTGAGTGTGAACGCGGAGCGTTTGAATTCCGAGTCGTGACTCGCCATACCATCGGAGAGAAATTCGGATGAGGATAATGAACAGCAGCGCCAACACCGAGCTAACGACGGCCGCCAAAGATTCCCGTTCAACGAGCAGGCTTAGCGCAGGGGAGTCCGCCCAATTTGGCAGATAGCGATCCAGCACTCGCAGCACAAACAACCCGAGGAACGGAATACGTGCCAAATGAAGGTGCGATGTTTCTGAATAGTTGTAGCTCGGATCGTAGTTGGGGATGCTCCGCGTTGCGAACAAAAAAACGGCATCGTCGGCCAGATCGCGACGTGTAAGCAACCGGCCGTTCGCGTCTCTGGGAATCGTGCGGAACGATGGATCTACGACAATCCAGCGTCCGTTGATGAGAACCTCTGCAACAACGTGCTTCGCGCCGCCGTCGGCGTTGACCAAAAGCAGGCGGCGAGAGGATAACCCGCTGCTGTCCGCTAAATTTATGAACGCGTTCGTAGCCGAGCCACACACCTTGAGCAGCGACGCGTAATTGAGAGTATCCGTTGGATCCCGATCTTGGGTTACGCCAGCTGGAGTTACGGGCAAGCGCGACGGGCCATGAGCCATCCAATCAATGATCGCAGTTGTTTTCTCCTCGGGCGTTGCGAGGGCAGGAACGATTGCGTCCGAAAATCCCTTCAAATATCGTCGCGTCGAATACTCCCAAGACATCGCATACAGCGTAAAGCAAATGGAAACGACCAGAAGCGCATTTGCTCCGTACCAAGCGCTACGGTACACGGGATGACCCTTTACAGCGGAGGAAGCGCGAATAGTCGCTGTCTGTTGCATCCGAATCTGCGGCTCCGGAAATTCTTTAGCGTCGTCCAGGTTCGACGTAACGGTAAGGTTGTTGTTGTGATCGCTCACTCGAAGAACCCGCGTCTTAATTTTCCCGAGTATTGTCGTGAAAGCTTTTTTGACCTTCTGCTGGTGGCACCGTGGTCGATTTTTTCAGCACCAGAAACGAATGCACATTGCTGTGACGATTCCCGTCGTACTGGGCGACGCTGGCACCCTGCTCCATACACCAAGTCTCGATGACATCGCGAGAGAGAAATGACACACGAGGTGTGACGAAATAATCATAGAACAGGTTACAGGCGCCGTTCCAAGTGCGCTCTCCTCTCGATCTGACAAAATGAAACAGAAAGTATGGCACTTGCGCAAAGCAAATCACAAGCGGTTTTGCCCATGATCGCTCGAGTCCGCTCCGTATCTGGCGCCCCGGAAAAGCGTACAGCCGTGGATATCGTCCGAAGGGCTTATAGACGCCGAGATATAATTGACCACCCGGTTTCAGGATTCGCAGGTTCTCGGCGAGCGCGGCGTGAGGGTCCTCGGTATGATGAATGACGCCATCGGAAATGACAATGTCGGCGGTGGCATCGGCGATCGGGAGGGACAGATTGTCGGCGACCATGCCGGGGCGTCCATAACGAGCTACGGCGCGCCCGATGGAAACATAGCTGCGGTCGATGCCGATGCATCTCAGACCACGGCGAGCTAGAAATCCCAGCACCCTTCCCGGTCCGCAGCCAACGTCCAAGATAAGAGAACGGGCGTCCAACCGATCAATCAGTTCGACCAGACACGGTGACACGACGTCGCGAATGTCGGTGTCTTGGCCGGGGATCACCCAATCGAAGGGATGTTGATCGTAGAATGTGGGACGCTCAGCGGATTCCATTTGTTGATTTCAACACCCCGGTATAACAGCCTTCCATCTGTTCGGTTAGCCGATCCCAGCTCAATTGGGCTGCAACTTCCTTGCAACCATCCTTCATCTGACGATAGAGATTTTGATCGTCGAACAAGCGGCGAATGGCTGTCGCCAGCGCATCTTTACGAGCAGGCACTACCAACCCGGCACGCCCTTCGACCAACGGCCGAATGCCGCAGGCAGGTGAAATGATGACGGGAACGTCATAGGCAATCGCCTCGGCCACAACATTTGCGAAATTTTCGTAGCGCGACGGCAGCACGAAAATGTCGGAATCACGCAGGGCGCCCGCCTTCTCATCTTCATAGACTGGCCCGGTAAAGACCACGCGACGGGCGATTCCAGAATCGATCGCGCACTTTTTAAGAAGCGCCAAATAACCCGCCTCTCCTTCGGGCCCCGCAATTACCAGGTAGCCCGATTGTGGGCAGGCTTGCGAGAACGCCTCAATCAGAATGTCGGCCCCTTTGCGCGGAATTATCCGGCTGAGAAATAGGATCATTGGCTCATCCATCGGAATGCGATGCTTACCCCGGAAGGTTCCTCGCGGGAATTTGGTCGTGTCCGAGACAACGTCTACGCCGTTATATCGCATTTCAATTCTCTGCGAGGGGACGTGGTCTTCAATGAGCTCGCGTTCCTCTAGTTCGGAAGTGGCAATGATCTTGGCCGCGTGTTGCATAAACACATCACCTACGCTGCGGTGCCATAGTTTCTTCATCTGGATGTTTCGATCGATGGGCCGGTTCATGCCCATTGGTTCGATTACGTAGGGAATCCGGTGACGGCGGCAAAAAAAGCTGACCGCCGGGCCGAGCAGGTCATAGAGGCCGTAAAAGTGAACCAGATCAAACGTCCTCAGGGCTGACCTGCAAAATTCTAACACACGTGGATTGAGTGTAATGGCGCGGTATTGTGCTGCGGTCGGGAGATAAATAATCTCGATGCCATCTTGTTTCGCCCGCCACCCCAAGCGGCATCGCTCGACGCTCCTATCGACATCCTCACGGCTGGCCAGCCCGAGATCCGCGGTCAGCACGCTGACGTCGTGTCCGCGTCGCGCGAGAGCACGCGCGAGGGCTCTGACCTTTACAATCGGTCCCCCTTTCTCTTGGAACGGATAATAAGCCTGAACCACCTTCAAAATACGCATGGCCGCACAACCTTGACCCCACTGAACCACACCTCGTACGCAAGCCACGGGAACCGGTTCGCGGCCCATTCGTCAAGCTTATGGAGCGCTGGGAAGGCACTGGGAGGAGGAAAGCGGATCGGTCCAATTCTAAACGGCACGGTTGCCACAATGCCATCACCGCTGGTCTGGTTCACTTCGACGCCCGTTGCACGGAGGAATTTGCGAAACGCCGATGGAAAGTGAAATTTTTGAATGAATCCTGCCTTCTGGCGATTCCATATTCGAACCGGCAGGGAATAGATCGAAAGACCATTGTTGATGCTGCACGCCAGCCTACCGCCCGGACGCAGCACACGCACGAGCTCGCGCACGGCCGACTCCGTGTCCGCGATGTGCATCAGCACGCCCGTACACAAGACCTTGTCGAATTCACCGTCTCGAAACGGTAAGCGGACTGCGTCCGCCAGCAAGCCCCGGGGATGCGAATGCGGTGACAGTCCGAGCAAACGACTTACCATTGCCGCGGAACGGTCCACACCGAACCATTCGATTTTGGCCGCTCCCCATAACGACTGCGAAATCCAACCGTACCCAAAGCCGACCTCGAGTACCCTGTCACCATCGTGGAGGTCCAGCGACTCCAGCACGAGCTGGCGATCGCGACGGGATTTGTACTGTCTGTACGGATTATCGGATTCACGCCAACCTTGCCAAAAATCGGGTGTCCATTCGAATTCGCTTGGATTCATGTGCCCGGCTTGCGACTCGTTTTGCTCCACGACCACAGTACTACGGGTGTTTCTCCGAATCCACACCCGAGGCGGATGCTTCGGTAAGGATCTGCGCCAGCTCGATCTTGAAGCCTTCGAACCTGTAACGCTCTCCTATCAGTTGCGCCCCGCCTCGGCCTAGCATCCCTCGAAGCGGAGGGTTCTCAAGGAGACTTTGCAGCGCGTCAGCAAGCTTGGGAATGTCGCCCGGCGGTACCAGGAGCCCGTTGACACCGTGGCCGACAAGATCTGTTGTACCTCCACAGGCGGATCCGACAATCGGCTTCGCAAATGCCATCGCTTCCAGGAAGACCAGGCCGAACCCTTCCCCGGAGCTTGGCAGCGCGAACACATCGGCGTTCGCGTAGCACGCTGCGAGCTCCTCGGCGCCGAGCCGGCCGAGAAAGTGCACGGAATCCGCGACCCCGCCGTCGCTTGCGAGTTCTCGAAGGCGGGGGAGATCATCACCCTCCCCCACGACTACCAGATGCAAACCTACAGGTTTCGCTCGCAGCAGAGCGGTCGCGTGAATTAATTCGTCAATTCCTTTATAGCGCTCCGCTGACGCCCAGCGGCCTACCGTCAGCACGACACGCCCTTGCGGGAAGTCTGCAGGCAACGGAAAGCGTTCGGGACATTCGGCCATTGCGAGAAAATCGGGGTTCAAAGGCCAAGCCAACTTCCGGATTTTCTCTGGCGCAATGCCTTGCACCTCTACCAGCTTCTGCACGGTGTCCGTGCTTGGCCCGAGAACCAGATCCGCATGCGACAGAGCAGTCCGCCGCAGCGACGGCAAGCGTTTCCAAACTTCCACCCCGTGGGTCATCACGATAATTCTGGGAGAGCTTGAAAATAGCTTCAGCAGCCAGGCGGGGAGAGCCAGATTCGGATGAGCGGCAATCACCAGCGGGATATCGCCTCTGTTCGAAGACATCCCCTTCTCTATCATGCCAGCAAGGAAGGAGAGTTTCCTGCGCCCGAATGCTCGGAAACAGAGGGGATGATCAGGCGATGCCAACGAATGCTCGCCGAGCACATCGTTGAGGCTGAGAATTTGCAGTGTCCAGCCACGTTCACGGGCGAGTCCGTCGAGTGCTCTGGCAGTTTGGCGGCCGGCTTCTTGAATCCCGCCAATGCCAAGCAATTCTGGAAACAGCGCTAGAACCGTGATCCTTGGCGAAGTGCAGGCCGAGAGCGTCATTTATTGTCTGTAGCTCGCGAGGTTCAACTCACGAGAGCTGTTCAATGGATCGCTCGGAAGAGTGCAATTTTCTTCCTAAGACCTCTTCGAAGATTCTCGCCAGGTCCGCGCCATTGTGGTCCCAAGTAAACCGTCGGGCCGTTTCGGACGCCTTTACGCCGAGCCCGGCTCGAAACCCCGGATCCATAAAGATCTTCAGAATCATCGCAGCCAGAGCTTTCGAGTTCGTCGCGTCCTCCAATACCATTCCGTCGGTCTCGTGGGTCATGATTTCACAGGCCCCATTTTCTGCAGACACGATCACAGGCAATCCGCAGGCCATCGCTTCGGCGGGAGGGAGCGCAAAAGTATCTTCCAGCGAAGGGCCGGTATAGGCGTCCGCCGCGGCGTAATAAAACTCGACATCCTTGCGCGGCGGCAAGAAATGAACGCGATCTTGCAACCCTCTGTCTTTGGCCATCGCTTCGAACGGAGTCGGATCCTCGCGCCCCACAATCAGCAGATCGATCGAGAGGTTGCGCAGTTCTGTCATTGCGTCCAACAAGACGCAGATTCCTTTTTTTCGTAAGTCATTGCCGATCAAGAGCAGATTGAAACGATCGCCTGCGATGCCGAGCTGTTGGCGCGCTGCATCACGCAGCATCATCCGACGGAGCGGGTTAAATGTCTGGTGATCTAGCCCGAGATAGAGGACTGGCAGACGGTCCCTCCTCCCGTAAAATCGCTCCAGATCTCTGGCGGTCTTCCTGGCATACAGCACGAGCTTGGTCTTGCGATTGGTGTAGATGCGATTCTCGAGCGCGATAATCAGGCGATAATAGATTCGCTGATGCACAAGCCGCGGCCAGGAACTGAGCGGATTTCGTCCCAGCGTTAATTCCGAGTGAGCCTGCCGAAAGTACTCAGCGAAGACGATGTGGACAGAGATGACGTCGGCGTCGAAGCAGTTTATGCCGGGGCTGTAGACCAAGTCATAGTGGAAACGTCGCACCTTTCGGTCCCAGGCTCGCGACAGATGATTCGCGGCGAACCACCACAGAAACCGAATCAGCCCCGGGCCGGGAATTGCAGGGACCCAATGGCAGACGAACCGGTCAGGGGGAACGTCCTCGACACGTTGGCTGTATACATGGATCTCAAAGGAATCGGGTAAGTGAGACAACCACTCGATAACGGTTCGTTCCGTGCCGTAGCTTTTGTCCAGAAAAGGAGAAACAACGGCTACGCGAATCTTACCCTCGGAGGTATCCATGCGC
Organism: uncultured Acidobacteriaceae bacterium; assembly: GCA_963837915.1. Classification (GTDB taxonomy): domain Bacteria; phylum Acidobacteriota; class Terriglobia; order Terriglobales; family Acidobacteriaceae; genus DASRAA01. The sequence goes on along the minus strand of CAWIPZ010000057.1, from coordinate 23,106 downwards.
TGCACGCTCTTTTTCGAGCTCATGAACGTCGAATCACAGTCCGGATCCTCGCCGGCGACGCGCCTCGTCGGGAGAAACGAGCGCCGAGGTGGGCGCGTTTCGGAGAACGGTCGGCAGTTTGAAGAGAACTCCGACCAGAAGCCACAGATACAAATTGCAAATATAATTTTCGTACGCCGAAAGCGAGCCAAACGTCATGGGGTAGAGTAACAGAAACCCATACCAGAATATTGCAAATGCAATCGGAAACAACCGCGTCTCGCGAAGGCTGACCACGGTCCTCCAGGAATAGAAAAGAAGCGTTGCCGACCAAGCAATCCAGAGAAACGGTGCCAGAATCCCCATTTCGATAATTAAAAGACCGAAACCCTCCTCGACCGAGATATCCGGCGACCGTTTTCCCAGGATTTTTGCGACGTATTGTGTTCCGAGCGAAGCCGTGCCAATCCCGTTTCCCAAGACCCAGTTCGGATTGGTAAATGCAAGTTCAAGATTGTGAACTGGATAGTCCCACGAGCGATGTCCCAGCTGATATTCCGAGCTGCTCGGCAACAGGGTCTCTGCATAAAATGCCATGCGAGATGCGACAGCTTCCGGGAAAATCAATAAGACCGCGGTTAATCCCAAGACCCCCACAATGAATAAGCGGCGAACTGCTTTCAGGATTCGATGAGCCTGTTGCCAACGCCACGGAGCGCCCCACAGGAAAGCAACGGAAAGAGCGATCACCGACGCCATCGCCAGCATGACTGCGCCCCGCGAGCCACTAAACAGGGTCGCAATTCCAATGATCCCGAATGTAAGGAATACGAGATTGCGGCGCCGCTTGGTGTGAAGAAGCAAGTAACCCGCGGACCCCATGGTAAGAATAATTGCTGCGGTTAGATATTGAGAAAATCGACCGGCGCTCACGAAGACTGCGGATGGAAGAGAAAGGACTTGTCGCGTTATCGGGCTGATTTTGTCAAGCTCACCAAGCTCGCGGAGCTCTGGCGCAAGAGTCGCGGGATTCAGAAAGGTGTGACCGACAATCGCTTGGGTAATGCCAATCGTGCCGATCACTCCCGCCAATACGCAGTTAACAACTAGAAAGTTTTCAAGATCCTTATCGTCACGGATGAGAGCGTATCCAACAAACATCAGAGGTATGTAATAGAAATAAATCTTGATGCCCATGAGTCCGTAAAGAATGTGTGGGGAGTTGGAATTGAATATTTGCAGCACTCCGTACCAAAAGAACACGATGAGGAATGGCAAAAATGCAGGACGGAACACCTTTGCACGGCCCGCTCGAATTTCCACAAACAAGGATAGATACACCAGGCCGACCAAAACGTCTTTTGCGAAATAAATGGCCATGTTGTTGCCAAGATACTTGCGAGCCAAGTCCTCGAACAGAACCCATATAAGAAACAGGTAAAGTCCCAGACGCCAATTTCGCAAAATCGCAACTGCGGCTACGCACGCTGCAAATCCCAGAACGTAATACTCAATCGTGCGCAAGTCTTGAGCTGCTATGGAGTTGCCCAGAGTCCAAGCTAACCACGAACTCGCAACAAATAGGCTTAGCCCGATCAGAGCTTGGTTCTTTATTTGGGGAACTCTGGCGCTTAGCATAGGGTTGGCTGTCATAAAGTATGGAGTCGTCCCCACACGGATGCAAGCTGCAACCGCGCGCTTTCAACGGACCGCTGGATGAAGTCTGGTCCAGGCACGCGTATCGAGTTGCGCTCTCTGGGATCGGGTCAAAATCAAAGTCGCGGACCCTTGGATATCGAAGCGCAAGGTTGCAGGAAACGCCCTCCGCTTGCGGTGATCTGCGGCAGGAACTCGTGTGAGCGCCAGGGCCTCAAATTAACCACGAGGGTTTCGCGATATACTGAGAACCAGGTTCGGCATGTCGCTGCCAGAGGGCGAAACAATGAGTTTGTTGACCGGTCCGAAAATGTATTACTCCCTCCTCGGCCCCTTTGGCGTAATGTTGGGTGCAAAGTCGCGGCTCCTGGGAAAATCAATTCAGATTGTCGTGGAGATTGCTGGAATCAGACATCCTGTCCACCTTCGGGTGAGAACCTCGGACGTTTGGCTTTGCCAACAGATACTAATTGACGGCCAGTATGACTCCGGCTTGATGTTCCAGCCACGCGCAATCGTCGATGCCGGCGCAAACATCGGTCTCGCCTCTATTTTTTACGCCAATAAATATCCGGAAGCGCAGATCCTAGCGATTGAACCAGAACCATCCAACTTTGAGATGCTGAAGAAAAACGTCGCTCCGTATCCTAACGTAGTGCCGATTCAAGCGGCATTGTGGAATAAAAAACAAGATCTCTGTAGTACCTCAGCCAGAGGTGGTCACCATGCGTTTCAAGTCCGCGAGCAACGGAACGTGGAGCGTGATCCAAGTTGTAGTTGCATCTCCGGCTTTTCGCTGCAGGAATTGATGACCGACTTTGGTATTCAACATATCGACCTGTTGAAAATGGATATCGAGGGATCCGAAAAAGAGGTCTTTCAGGACTCCGAAAGCTGGATAAGGCATGTCGGGATCATCGCAATCGAAATTCACGACTGGATGCAGAGTGGTTGCAGTGACAGCGTATATGCGGCGACCGCGGACTTCGAGTTCAAATGGAAGCACGGCGAGACAACCTACTTTGCGAGGGCTGGAACCGCGCCCCATTCTCAACTGTCTCTCCGTCCCAATTTGGCATCACCCACCCTCCTATGCCGACAGCTTACATCGAGATTCCCGATGAAAATCGTTCAGGTGGTCTAGCAGCTGGCGAGATGAATCTGAGAGCGCGTCTTGAGGATCGCATCGCTATTGTTTGTTTTCCAAGTTGTTGTGGTTCAATGTGGGCCCGTCGTTCCTTGGCCGCGTGCGAGATTCTATAATTCTTCGATACAACTGCAAGTGTTCTTCCACCATTCGCTCTTCGGAGAAGCTGCTGAGTGCATGGGTCCGAGCCTTGCGCCCCATTTGAATTGACCAATCTTGGTTCTCCATCGTCTGGACCAAACATGACTTCAAAGCAGCGATATCTCCGGTTGGAAACGTAAGGCCAAAGCCGTTCACGATTTCACCAAGGCCGCCCACGTCGCTGGCGATAACGAGGCGCCCCTGCATCATTTGTTCAATTGCAACCATCGGTGCGACATCTTCCCAGGTAGAGGGCATGACGACGGCGATTGCTTCGCTGAGCACATCAGAAATCGATCGTATCGGTACCGCGCCTAGGAATTCAGTATGGTCCTTGAGGCCCAGGTCCTGTGCCAAAACTTCAAGGGGGGCGCGATCCGGACCGTCTCCGACGATCTTGATTCGACAATCATATCCCTCAGCCGCAAGCTCGTGTACGCAGTGAAGCAGGAGCGAAACGCCTTTTTCCTTTACGAGACGACCGACAAAGGCAAAACAGACCGGGTGTGCCGTCCGCGGACGCAATGATTCGACCGCAGCATCCCCGTGCGCTACGCCGTGGTAAATGACGTGCGTGGCGGGGAGAGCCGCACGCGTCTTCATATGATGGCTGGGTGCGACATTGGCGGCTACCTTTTTAGCGAGCCAGCGACGCGGAAATGCCAGAAGCAGATCGTGCAAGCTCCCGGTGCGTCCGAGAGTCTCGGAGTTACATCGGTAACACTCTTGGTAGCGACCGGCGAGGAAATGGTTAGGGCAAATTGCCAGGTCCGGCTGATGAATGAGCAGGCCATTGGGGCACATGGACTGATAGTTGTGGTGTTCCAGCACGACGCACTTCCCGAGCAACCACGCGAGCAAGAGGGGAAGCAATGCAGGACCGGCAAGATGAACCACATCCGCAGTACGGCAAAGTTGAATGAAGCGCCACAGGCTGGGACGCCGCACGACTTGAAAGGGGAGCAGTGAATCGTTCATGGCGCCCGCTGCGGTCAAAGTCACCAGAGTCACCTTGATTGCGTCACCTGTCTGAGGATGCGATCGCTTCGACAACCCCTCGGCAAGAGTTCGCGTGATTGTTTCCACCCCTCCAACCGCGGGAGCCCAGGAACGACTATAAATCAGTAACGTTAGATCCATAGTTGAACTAGCGTGATCGCACGTATCTGGAAAGCTCTGTTCACGCAAAGCGGTACGCGCCGATAAACAGCTTTCCTAATTTCATTCGAGACATCCGTTTCGGGAACACTTGCGAAGACTTACAGCCCTCTTGACGGCCTCGACCAATCCCTGGACATTTTTCTCAGGAGACCATTCTTTCATTCGTTCCTTCGCGGCCCGGGACATCTGTTGCAAACGATCTGGTGTATTCAAAATGTTGCGCAGGAGTAGAGCGCAGGCGTCGAGATTGCCAACTGGAAAGATGAACCCTGTCTTCCCATCGAATACCAAATCCAGGCGGGCACCAACCCGGTCGCTCACAGTTACTGGACAGCCGCACAGCATCGCTTCGTTTACAACCAAACCGAATGCCTCGTACTCCGATGGCAGAACAAGCACATCCGAGGCGCAATAAACTTCGGGGAGCCCGGACTGGTTCACGAAGCCCAGGAAACGCACTCTGTCTGAGAGACCCAACGTCCGAGCCTCTGCCTCGAGTCCCGTACGAAGTGGACCATCGCCGGCAAAAACTAAGTATGACTGTGCCACGCCAGATTTCGCGAATGCTCGGAGGGCGTCCTGGGGTCGCTTCCAAGGTTGTAGCTTTCCACAAAACAGGATGACCGAAGCGGACTCGGGAATGTTCCACCGTGCGCGGACCTCGCTCCGATTCACTCTGGATGCTTGATCGACCCACCACGCGTTGTCCACAGAGTGTGCAGTTCGCACGATTCGTTGCGATGGAATTCCGATCGACTGCATCAAGAGAACGCCGCCGCTCGACGGCACCACCATGACGTCAGCCAGTCGGTACAAGCGCGGCCAGAGATGCTTCTTGATTCTCAGCTTCCACTTCTTCCCATCGAGAGGCGCAATTTGAGTAGCATCGATGCCCAGCAACAGCGGAACGCCCTGCACCTTCGTTGCCGCCACCGCTATCCAGAACGAGGCATAAGTGTAGCTGGTAAGATTGATGACGGCATCAAACTGGCCGGTCCGAATCGTTTTCCAAAGTCCAGGGTTCATGAGATCAAAAAATCCCCCCAAGCCAGCGTCAGGAGAAATGTTCGGTATGTGCACCCATAGATAGCCATCCAGGACCGGAACATCCCACGCGACCTTCACGCCGAAGTCCGGATCTATCGCCGATTCGGAACCGGGCAAACTGCAATAAGCTACAACCAGATCGATTTCCCGTCGTTGAGCCAGGAGTCGGAGCGTCGGAGCGATGTATTGAACGGGATGAGTGATCACCAGCAATATGCGGTATCGACGATCATTCATCAAACAGCTCCATCGCGTAGCGGCCCGCGATCGATTCCCAGGAAAAGTATTTATCGTGAGCCTCGAGGCTTTTCCTTCTGAGCTCATGTCTCAACGGACCGTCTGAGAGGACGCGGCAAAGTGCCTTCCCGAGCTCTTCACTGTCTCGATACGGAACCAGTTCCAGACCAGCCCCGGTGATGGGAAACGTCGTTTCCGGCCCCTGATAACATACGATTGGCAAGCCACAACAGATCCCCGCTATGGCGCTTCCGCGTCTGGGAGAAATCGCACCACGAACGCACAACATGACGTCGGAATCTGCAAGTACGTCTGAGATCTCACCTGCATCCAACAGGCCAAGTACGGCAACCTCGACTGGAATGTCACGGAATGCGAACCTGATTTCCTGGCTGCTTTCAGGCGTACCCCTGCCAAAAAAAACAAATCGAAGCTGCAACCCGCTAGCCACCGCCGAGCGAGCGGCCTGCGCCATCTCACCGATCTCGATAGCGGCGTGCGGCGCGCCCGTGATGCAAAATATCGCGACGGTTCTGGCGCGGCTGTTATCTCGGGGGGGCACGGTCGGCAGCACGGGCCGAGGGAGGTTTGCTCCAATCGGAATAAAAGTGGCCTTCGAACTACGCTGGGGGATCCAATCTATGGTTTCGAGCGGATCCGCAAAGATTGCTATCGAAGCGAGCGCGTACATCCGACGCATCACCCAGGATTGGCAAGCACCCCGTATTAAATCTGACCAGCGCGTTCCCCTGCGTCTATGCAGTTCGTGGAACACAATTCCGCATCGCGCGCCGTGCAGGTGAAGCAGGGCAAGGACTGCCACAGCTCCAAAGGAGAATCCGCGGCGAGACCACGCTAGCGCTGTATATTGCAGGATGACCCACCTCCCGCGCCAGGATTTGCTCGATTGCCATAGGTTCCCTAAGGCGCTCAACCAACCCTGGTTCATCCAATCGATCCGAGCAACTGTCATTTCGATGCCACGATGCTGGAGCGCGCGTGCCAGGAATGCACAATAGTCCTGAACACCGTCAGTCGGGCTATCGGGGCGTCCGAGTATGGCGACGATGGCGTTCACTCGGTACCCAAAAATGTGCAGTCACGCGCTCGTCCGATCAAGTTGCTGGCGGCAGTGTGACTCTCAAGCGTGCGAAACTGGATTCCAGAGGATGGAAGTTTTTCGCTGACCTCGGACAGGTACCTGCGATACCGCTGTGTCATTCCGAGAATTTCGGCTCTAGGAGCGTACCCCGTCGCTGAATACCGGTGCGCAGGTCCCAAAAGAACAATCGGTTCGACGTCCAGAAACAACATCCCTCTCGGAGTCGACATCCGAGGGATCTTCCATAAGACAGCGTATGGACCGTAAGAGTCGTCGATCACGTAATAACAGCGTAGGATTTCTATTGAATTGCGCAAGGCTGTTATTTCTTTGCCGTATCCGCTGAAGCGCCGATTTTCGCGGCGCAGTGAATGTAAAAAGCAGTGACGCACCTTTGGAGGCTTCGCAAAGTCATTGAAAAAAATGCCGAAAATGTAGGGGTCGCGATGGACTACGCTATCCCATCGCGTCTTTTCCTTTTTTGGGGTCACCGACCATCGGAGGATTGCGTGCATCGTCTCGCCCTTACTTTGTCGATTCTCCGGTGATCAAATCGCTCTGTGACGGCAGCGCCAGCAGGTGATTGGAACCGATTGTCTCGACCGTGTATCCGTACTGCAAAAGCAATTCGCGCGAAGCCCGATCGTTCGCCTCTGAGTGCATCTCGCCAAGAATCCAGGGTCGATGCAAAGCGAGGAGATGCTCCGCACCGCGAAGAACGTGGATTTCGGCGCCTTCGACGTCGCACTTAATGGCATGGGGCAGCGGTGCGTTGCGCACGAAGTCGTCGAGCGCAATCACGCGAACGCGAACGCTTACGGATCCGCCGCTACCGGAAAGAAAACTACCAACGCCTCTGTCTGGAGACGCCTGGTCCGCTATGGAGAAGTCCATCGCTCCGGTAGACGACCAGACACCAGATTCGATAACCGTAATCTGCGAAAACGAATTGCGTTTGGCGTTGCGCCGCAGGCGCTCTGCGTTGACGGCATCCGGCTCGAAGCTGAAGACTCTACCCGAATCGCCCACGCAACGCGCTGCCAAAAGCGAAAACAATCCGATATTAGCGCCCAGATCGTAAAAAACATCGCCGGGCTGGATGCGCTCGGCGAGGATCGACTGGGTCTCAAGTTCGGCATCGCCGGCAAGATAGGACTGCCCGGTGCGCGGATGAACCTCAATCCAGAGGCCGCGCGCCGGGCCGCTCCGAACCTGCGCCCAAACCAACTGGTCGGCTGGCAGGATGAAGTGGCTGACGCGGTGAATCAATTGGCCAAGAACCGGAACGCGGCGGAGCGAGCCTAGTGGCGCGGGCATGCGCAGCAGCAGAGAACTGATATATGGCCGCAGCCCCGTCATGCTATTTCTCCACCACGAAGTCGCCCATGATGAGCGCGTCCATGCCCGAGCTGAAAAATGTGCGCACGGCGTCGGTTGGCGTGCACACAATGGGCTCGCCCCTCAGATTGAATGACGTGTTCATAACCACAGGGACGCCCGTCCGCTGACCGAATTCGTGGATCAACTGCCAGTAGAGCGGGTTGACATCTCGTTCGACGGTTTGCGGTCGTGCGCTGCCGTCCACATGCGTGACGGAGGGGATCACGCTACGCTTTTCTGGCCTCACCTGCGCCGTCAAGACCATGAACGGCGAGTCGGTCGCGGATTCGAAGTACTGGTCTGCTGCCTCGGCGAGCACCGATGGAGCGAACGGCCGCCACGATTCGCGAAACTTTACCGCGCCGTTCACCTTCGCATTCATTTCCGGATCGCGTGGATCGGCGAGTATCGAACGGGCTCCGAGTGCGCGCGGACCGAACTCCATCTTTACCTGAAACCACCCTAGGATCTTTCCGTTCGCGATCATTTCGGCCGCCGTGGCGGAAAGATTGGCGACGCGAGTGGCCCGCAGCTTGTAGGTCTGGAGCGTCTGCGCAATCTCCTCGTCTGAATATGCCGGGCCTAGATAGGCGTGGCTCATTTTGTGCAGAGGCAAGGTTCCGCCGTTCTCCAAGTAGGGAGCGAGAGCGGCGCCAAGGCATACCCCGTCATCACCGGCAGCCGGCTGAACAAAAATACGGTCAACAAGTCCCGAGACGGCGATTTTCCCATTTGCTTTCGAGTTCAGCGCGACACCTCCCGCTAAGCAGAGATTGCGGCACCCTGTTCTTGCTACCGCGGTCCGCGCCAGCGTGATCATCGCCGCTTCGCATGAGTCCTGTACGGCAAAGGCTAAATCCTTGTGTCGCGTCTCGATCTCAGATTCAGGAATGCGCCTGGTGCCGAATCGAGACTCGATGCCTGCAAGGGGAGCCTTAATCGTTCCTAGTAAACGACGGTAGGAAACTTTATAAGGGTTGTCGTTCGGAAGGATGAAATCTTGCAGATTAATCCCCGGTTCGCCGTACGGAGCGAGCCCCATCACTTTCCATTCGTCGCTGTACGGCTGGAAGCCAAGGTAATTTGTGAACTGCGCGTAAAAAAGTCCGAGCGAATTCGGCCACGGAATCGTCCAAACATGTTCGAGTTTGCCGTTGCGTCCGTGCCAAATAGAAGTCGCCTCCCAAGCGCCGCGGCCATCGAGCACAAGTACCGTTGCATCTTCAAACCCCGAATAGGCATAGGCGCTGATCGCGTGCGCTAGATGATGGTCCACAAACCTCTTGCGGGCCACGGTCGGGCCGAAGTGATCCTCGAACAACTTCGCTCCGCCGTCCTGGCGAGTCATGCTGACAAAGTATCGCACCGTGCTCGCCACATTTACGAAGTCGATCGGACACTTACCTGAGACGAAGTCGCTGAGGTCGTGAAGAAACGCCTTGCGAACCGGAGACCATCCGAAGCAGACGAAATCGATGTCCGTAGGTCGTACCGAAGCCGCCGTCAGGCAAGACTCGATGGCTCGCAGGGGAAAACTCCCGTCGTGCTTGACGCGGCTCAACCGCTCTTCCGCAACAGCGTGCACGACTCTGCCGTCGCGAATCAAACAGGCGGACGAATCCTTCATCTGCGAGTAATTAATCCCAAGGCAAATCATTCGGTATCCTTGCCATCCCCGTGCGCCGGGCTAGACTGTCGGCTATCCGGCGATCTTTCGCGTGAATGGTTCAGTCGGAGGTGCAAAAGCGACAGCAGGTTGCTCCGCCGGCGCTCCAGGGAAAACTCTTCCGCTCTCCTCCGCGCTCCGGCGGCCATTTTCTCGCGCAGCTGGGTATCTTTCAGAAGACTGACGATCGCGCCTGCAAGTGCTGTTGCGTCGCCGGGCGGAACGAGCATCCCGCTTTGTCCCTCGACGATCATGTCCGGGAATCCGCCGACGCTGCTGGCCACCACAGGAGTACCGCAGGCCATCGCCTCCAGTACAACGTTCGCAAGCGGTTCGTACAGCGACGGAACCACAGCCACCGACACCGAATTCCAGAATTCCGGCATCTGCGAGTGAGGTAGTGCCGGCCGAACCCGGAGCGCGCCTTTCGATTCCTCTTCGCAAACTCTAGCAATCGCTTCCGCTACGCCGGGAATTGGCTCGTCAACCTTCCAGAGGTTTCTGCCGTCCAACAAGTGCAACTCGGCTGCGGGAATCGCCTTGCGAACCTGGGTCCAAGCATCGAGCAGTGTATCGATTCCCTTGCGGGGAACCCACTGGCCGGCAAATCCTACTCGCAAAGGCGGTCGCGACGGCCCCTCATCCGGCTTGAACTCGCTTAGGTCGATTCCGTATGGCATCACGAATTGCGACTGGTCCGGAATCCGCGGATGTGCCTGCTGAAAGACTCGTTGTTCGTCTTTGCTAGGGAAAAGATAGAAAGCCCGCTGAAAGCGGCCGAGCCATCCCGGGATGGTCCAATACTGGGGGAGCGGCGTGCTCCACTCAAAGCGAACAATCGCGCGCCCGGGCGCAAGCCCCGCGAGCGTGGGCTCGTTCTGAGAAATCACCACGGCGCTTCGTTCCTGCCAAAGAAACTTCCCGCAATATTCAAGCGAAGTAATCAAGCGACTGTGAGTCCGCGTTGGGATTACTTTGACGGGCGCCCCTTCGCGTGCCGCTCGCGCGTACATCCGAACGGGAACTCCGGTTTCGGCGATCAGGTTGGCATCTCTCCAAATAACGACCTCCGATCCACCACACGGATCGTGCCCCAGTACACAGATGCGAGGCGCCAGCATCGCTACTCCCACTCGCTCGAGTTCCGCATCCACTTTCATGACGCTTTCTCTCCAGCTGCGGCCCCACGCTCTTCCGGAAGCGCCAGGCAGAACGATTCACGATTTCTGAGTCCTAAAATCTCAATCTGGTATCGGTGCTCCGTGAGCAATTTGATTACTTCGTCACTTTGTGGTGTTCCCCAACCGTGGATTTCAATCAAGAGGATTGGTCGGATGGTTGAAAGCAAAGACCTGGCTCCCTGCAGCGCCATCAGTTCTGCACCCTCAACATCCATCTTGAGCAGCGAGGGATTCTTCGGCAGCCCGGCAATGTGACCGTCGAGAGTGACAACCGGCACCGAGACGTCGGTTTTTTCGCCGTACCATTCGTAGAACTCCGTCAACGACGCGGTGCCCGTAAAGTCTGTATCGCCTTGAATCATCAAACGGGCAGTTCCCATCGAGTCTCCCACTGCTTTGGGCTCAATACGTACATTCGTTAATCCTTCCAACGCAATATTCTCTTCGAGTACCTTGACGTTTGCAGGAAGCGGCTCAAAAGCGATGACCAGACCTTCTTTGCCCACGAGGTTGGCCATAACACTGGTGAAGTACCCCAGATTCGCTCCCACATCCATGCAACAATCTCCCGCCTTGAGGTACCGCTTGAGCGCCTTCACCACATCCGACTCGTAAACTCCCAATACCCACCCGGTATGAGCTTGCCAGGCAAGTCGCATTCGATGCCGATACGGGGTGGGGCCCGCGCGGGCTACGACCACGCGGCGCCCTTCTAAACGAAACATCACTCCCAGAAGCAGCCGGGTGCAGTCTCGGTAAAGCCAGAGCTTTACCTTCAGTGGCAGAAGCGCGATGGACTCGGCTATTCCATCCCGCACTAGCGTCTTTAGCGTCAACTATGCCCTCGTCGAGTCGTCTGGGTTCCGCAAGTCATCGCGCTCGCCGGGATGAGGCCGAATCAGCCGCCAACCTGCTTCCGTTGCCCATGCGTCTCTGGATTTGATTGCTCAGTTTAACTCGCAGCGTTGAGACGCCGCCTGGAAAACATGTGTCCTCGGCACCGCCCGCGGTGGTGGCGACTGGGGCCAGTGCGTCCGCCACACAGATCTTCCGGCGCAACGCAGGGATCTCGCAAAGCGAAGCAGCCCGCGTCCCGGTCCTCTGCGTGACCGATACAGGTTGCTCATTTTCCGCCATTCGGCAGTGCCCCAGGATCTAGTCGCACCTCGACTACGTCCGCTTTCGGTTTTGGCTCGCCAAGCCAGGAACGGAAGCGCCGGAAGTCGCCTGCAGCATAAATCCTCAGCAACCGATAATAGAGGCGGGGCGGCAGCATTAGTGCGAGCAACAGGGAGAGCTGCTTGTAAATGCGATACGCTACGGTGACATGCTGGTAGCCGAGCCGGAACTCCGCCAGCTCGAGGCTATAGGTCTCCCAAGGCATGCCACCGTCGAGCGCCAGCTTCAGGCGCGAACACGTGACACGAATAGGGTCCACGATGATCGAAACTGCTGTGGCCGCAACGCCGGCCCGGGTCAATTGCGGTGGCAACTCAGACGCCAGAGATTTTAACACTGCCAGTTTTCGCCGAGTTCGGACCGGATCACCTGCCCGGAACTGAAACAGGTTTTCGCCGTGAATCCTGTAATAGGTCAGGGATTCGGGCAGCAAAATCGCGCCTCGGTAGGCGACCGACATGGTTGCCATGAACTCGTCCGCCTCGATAACCAATGCCTCGGGAATCGGCAAGACCCTCGCAAGTACGTTCTTGCGAATCGAGATTCGGCTGGTGCCGAGAAATGCCATGAAATCGCGAAACGTTTGCGCTCCCTCATCGCTCGTCAGGTCGAAATAACCGGTCCTCCCCGGCGCCAAGGCCGTCGAGCGATGGGCAACGCTATCGACTTCTATAATTGCGTGGCCGACGGTTCCCACGTCGGGATTCTTCTGGAATACATCCATCACCGTTCGCAACTTATTCGCAGCCCACCAGTCGTCGCCGTCCAGGAACGCCAGGATTTCACCCAGTGCCTGGGGAATGCCGAAATTGAACGCGGAAGCCTGCCCGCCATTTTCCTTCCGCATGTAGCGAATGCGTGGCGCAAATTTCTGCACTATTTCGGGTGTGCGGTCCGTGGAGCCGTCGTCGACGACCAGAATTTCCACCTCCGAAGCCGGGAAATCCTGCTCGCGAACACTCAAGATCGCTTCTTCGATGAACCGCTCGTGGTTGTACGTGTCGATTAGAACCGTCACCGCCGGTCTCATATATTGCTCTCGACGCGAACGCCAATCTTCAAATCCGCCGGAATGTTGAATATTCCTGCCCAGGCATCTTGCTGGTGTGCTAGGGCCTGGGTGTTGACAGCGAGGAAGGGCACAGCAGTCCAAAACTCGAGACTCTTGCCGCCGGTGAGGTTATTGCCACCCGTGTACAGCGAGCAAGTAATCGAATATGTGCCGGGTTGAAGTGGCAAAAAGGGAAGCGACACGCGTAGCTGTTGAACTCCCAGATTGAGCACAACGTCGTCAAAGCCCCAACTCGCGACTAGGATGCCGGCGTCACTGTAAATATGGATCCCAAAGTGACCACGCGAAACAGGTTCCTTAAGAGAAACGATAAAATTCAGATTAACTTTTTTCATTCCATCTCTGAGGATGTTCCCTTCGCCTTCGATCTCCCAGCCGAGAAAAATCGGCGACCCGCTCAACCCTGTGTTGTCGTCCTTGGATCTTTTCATCAGTGCGGTTTCATAGGACGCGATCACGTCGCCGGTTGAGCCTGACTCTCGAACCTTACCTGCATCGATCCAAAGAGTCCGTTCGCAGAGGCGGCGAATTTGGTTCATCTGATGGCTGACGAAGACGATGGTGCGGCCGCTCTTTGAAACTTCCTGCATCTTGCCGAGGCATTTCTTTTGAAACTCGAGATCGCCGACGGCAAGAACTTCGTCGACGAGCAGAATCTCCGGGTCAAGGTGCGCGGCCACGGCGAAGGCTAAGCGCATTTGCATTCCTGTACTGTAGTGCTTCAACGGCGAGTCCAGAAAGCGTTCGACCTCGGCGAAGGCGATAATGGCATCTTTCTTTTGATCGATTTCGCGCTTGCGCATGCCGAGGATCGCACCGCTGAGATAAACGTTCTCGCGGCCGGTCAGTTCGGGATGAAAGCCCGTGCCCACCTCGAGCAGGCTACCAACGCGCCCCTGAATTTCAGCGAATCCAGTGGTGGGCCGAGTAATGCGTGAGAGCAGTTTCAACAGCGTAGTCTTCCCGGCTCCATTGCGGCCGATCAGTCCGACGACCTCGCCTTGGCTTACATCCAGGGACACGTCACGTAGCGCCCATAAATAATCCACACGACGGCGAGTGCCATTACGCGAAAAAGGCGCGCTAATCGCCCGCGCGATAACATCGCGCAACGCGAAATAGCGTTCCCGCTCTCCGACGCGATAGCGTTTGCCCAGTCCCTCGACGTGAATCACACGTTCCGTCATTTCCTAAGCCACGTCCGCCATCACCGTTTCCGTCTTCTGAAAATATGCCAAGCCGCTCAAAAGAATCACAATTACGATTCCAGAAGAAACTAGGATTAGCCGTCCAGGAGGATCTCCGCGCCCAGCGAGCGACCATCGAAACCCCTCAATCACGCCGGCCATCGGATTCAATCCGAAGATCCAACGCCATCTGTCGGACATCAGCGACGGCGGATAGATCACCGGCGACGCGAACAGCCACAACTGCACGAGAAATGGAAGAACGTAACGTACGTCGCGATAAATCGCATTCAGCGCTGAAAGCCAGAGCCCGACCCCGAGCGCGGTCAGCACCGCCAGTAGCAGGAATGCTGGGAGCCACAGAATCTGCGTAGTTGGCCGAATGTGGTAGTAAACCATCATGACGGCGAAGATCGAAAACGAAATGGCGAAGTCAACAAGGCCCGAAATTACGGCCGACAGCGGCAACACGAGACGCGGGAAATAGACTTTGGTGAGGATTCGCTGATTGTCTACGATCGTGTTTGTTGCGTTCTGCAGAGACGCCGCGAAATACATCCAGGGCAACAATCCGGCATAAACAAATACTTGATAGGGAAGTCCCTCCGACGGAATGTGCGCCAATTTTCCAAAGAAAAGAGTGAAGACAAGCATAGCAAGCAAGGGTTGTAGGACCGCCCATGCTGCGCCTATCGCAGTCTGCTTGTAGCGAACCTTTACGTCGCGCCACACAAAAAAATAGACAAGCTCGCGCGCCTGCCAGAGCTCGGAAACCGGAACCACCCACCAACGGCTGGGAGGTGTGATGCGCAGCATCGGTGGCGGCGATGCGATGTTTACGCGTTCGTTAGTAGCGGTGCGGGTCTGACTGGCGGTGTCCATGCGCTATTCGGTCCTGGCGGGCGTGGTCGATTTGAGCTGGTGAACATCTTCGGCTTCGATATGGTTCATGAGTTGGTGGCGACGCAGAAAGTAGCTCTTCAGCGTGCGCGCCGCAACGGGTGGAACCACCGCAACCTGATTATACGCGGCATCGCGAAAGGAAATCGCACCGCGTGCAGGGATTAGATGCATCCCCCACTGGAATATCAAGCCTAGATTCCAGAGGATCAGGAATGATGTCACGCTGGTGGCAAGAATTTGAGCCGGCCGCGCTTGCCAAGCGTGAGCCAGCCAATCCAAGAACGCCGTTAGGCCCAAAATAAATACGGGAGTCAACGAAACGAAATACCGACTGCCGAAAGATGACATGCCATCCCATGTCGGTTGGACTGAGATTACGTAGTAGAAGGCCAAAGCTGCCATCAACAATCCTGCGCCGAAAGCAAGATCGTGCCTACAGAAAAGCGCTAGGCCAATCAGTGCAAAGAGCAGAATCGGAGTCCAACTGAGCATCCCATGATCCCAAGAGAACAGCACATTCCAAAGCGCTGGAGATTTCCAATTGAAGCTCTCTGCCGAGTAGCCAGTTCGCAGAGGGCTGCCAAAGATTATCTCCCGGGAAATCAGAGTCGGCAGCAGTGCAGTCACGAACACGCACACATAAGCTACGTGTCGAGCTAAGAGAAGAGTCATGGATGCAAAGCTGGAGCTAGTTGAAACCCACCTCTGCCAATACTCACCGATTCCTTCCAGCAATGGGACAGCAAGGAAAACGCCATTCGGATAATAGACATTGACCATCAGCCCCGAGAGAAGTCCCAACATAATCCACTGTAGAGTCGTCCGCTCGCCCCGCGTTCGCTGCCAATACCAAAGGAATAGAGCGACCGCAAAGGCCGACTGCGCATGGGACCACGATGGATTGAAGTACATGTAAACAGGCAGGGAGCTAGCCCACCAGATTCCCAGCGTCCCGATAAACGCCCAGCGTCTATCAAAATAATTAATTGCAAGGCGATAGGAAAGCCAAAGTCCGAGAAAGCCATAAAATGTCGTAGCCAGAGCCATCGTTATCAGGTAGGGAAGCGAGAAACCGTCAGCTCGTACATGAGCTCCGAGAAGATTGGACGTCAATATCGCGACATGAGTTGCGATCAGAAAAGGTGCCCATAGAATCGACGGACCAACGGACCAGTGATTATTAATATGCCCCGTCTGCGTATATTCTGACGCTACGACTCGACCGTTTGCGTCCAGGCGACCCATTACGAAACTGTCATTGCCGTGCTGCCAATCCCTCTCAAAGTTCAGTTGGTGTTCAATGAGAAGCGATCGTATGTAGGCGTAGTAGCCCACCCCATCGCCCCGCACCCATGGATTGCTCAACGGGACCGTCACTAAGAAAATCAGGAACAGCAGCTTTTCGTATCTGTCTAACTTGAACAAGTGTGTTTTGACGCTTCCTGAATAGGATTTGAGCCCAATGGGGTCCGCACAATCCTCCCATGCAAACTCGGGTTCTCGCACAGGTCCCCGGGTCCGCCGAACAATATTACACCGGGCGAGAACTACCTTCCTTGCGCAATATTGCGATGATCGAAAGCGGCGGGAGAGGAATCCATGGGTCGATGCGACGGAAAACAGGAGTCAAAAGGTTTAAGATCCGAATCTGACCCAGTCCAAACGTTCTTCGACGCAGGACGCGCCCGTTCATCCACCAGGCAACAACGCCTGGTCGATTAAATCCAAGTACGCGCTCGACTTTGAAACCGGCGGCCTGCCCCACTGCGACTACCTGTTCCTCCGTGTAGCGCCGGAAATGTCCGAGCACTTCGTCCAGCGTGCCGAAAAGCTTCGGGCCGCACGGAACCAGCACTACGGCGGTACCACCATTTTCCAGAGCGGCATACACATTGCGCAACGCGCTGGCGTCATCGGCGAGATGTTCCAGCACGTTCAGGAAAATCACGGTGTCAAAGGATTGCTCGGTGGGAAAAGTGGCGGCGGCGGTCGCGTCCACGTGGGCTACGCGCAGGTATGGCCGATTCGCGCGCAGCCTTTCGAGATTGTCGAGATATTCCGGATTGATGTCCGTGGCCCAATACGCCGCACGCGGCACGAGGTGCGTCGTAAGGTTGCCGATTCCCGCGCCGAGCTCGAGGACACGGCTTCCGACGTATGGCCGAATCACGTCCGCCATCCAACGCGAGAAACGCGGCGCGCGGTTCAATCGCAATAGAATTTCTCCGCCATGCCCGTCGGCTGCATAAATTTTATCGGAGGCCGCGTAGCGGCCAATGGCCCACAGCGCGCGTACGCCATCTTTCCAGTTGATCTTTTTGCCTTCGGCGTAGGTTCTGCCGGAATAGCTGATGGGCACTTCAAAGATTCGGCTGCCGCGCTTCGCGAGTTTAATGCACAGTTCTGGCTCGATGTCGAAGGTCGAGCTGGTCAGCGGGATGCTTTTGAGCAAATCCGCGCGCACCATTTTGTAGCAGGTTTCCATGTCCGTTAGATTCAGATCGCAGACCAGGTCGCACAATAGAGTGAGCAATTTGTTGCCGAGTGCGTGGCGGAAGAATAGCGCGCGTTTGTAGCCGCCCGGCATGAAGCGCGAGCCGAACACGGCGTCGGCGTCTTCGTAAAGGAACAGATCCACCATTTGCAGCAGGTCGCGCGGGTGGTATTCCAGGTCGGCGTCGTGAATCACCACCAGGTGCGTATCCACGTGAGCGAGCGCGCTGCGAATGGCCGCGCCCTTGCCCATGTTTTTTTCGTGTCGCAGCCACACCCAGTTGCATTTCTTGAAATTCTGGCTGGATGCCAGTTGCGCCTGAAAACGGTGCGTCGCTTCGGCGGTGCCGTCCGTCGAGCAATCATCCACGACGATCACGGTGATGCCCGTCAAACGCGGCGATTCGTCCAGGACGGACAACGCCTGCAAGCTCGCCTCAATCAAATACTGCTCGTTATAGGAGGGGACGATTACCGAGAGTGTGGTGCTAGTGCGATGCTTGACAGCAGCTTCCTTGGAAGGGACAGAGGCGCCCGCAGCCAACCGAGTGCTGGCGCCCGCGACGTGGCTTGTTGTAGGCGTAGTCCTCATGCTTCCTAAGTGATATTTGCGTCGGGCAATTTGTCGGAAGCGCTCGCGTCCAGATCACGGAATATTAATCCGCGGATAATCCTGCAACGGCGCGGCCTTCCGCAGCGCCGGCCGTCACGCTCTTGGCCATGCCTGCTTCCTGCTTGTCGCGGAAATAGGCGATTACAGAGTCCACAATTTCGTTCAGTCTGATGGATGGGCGGAAGCCGGTAAGCCCCTCGAGTTTTTCCAGGGCTGGCACGCGCCGCGGCATGTCTTCAAAGCCCGGCTCGTACGCCTGATCGTAAGCAATATGCGTGATCGGCGATTTGCTGCCGGTGCGCTGCTTCACCACCAGCGCCAAATCTTCGATGGAAATTTCTTCGGCGCTACCGATGTTAACGACTTCACCAACGGCTTGTGGGTTGGCGAGCAGGCGCAGCACAGCCTGCACGCAGTCGCGAACATCGCAGAAACAGCGCGACTGCTGGCCCGTGCCATACACCGTGATGGGCTCGTCGGCCAGCGCCTGGCGTACGAAATTAGGCAACACCATGCCATAGCGGCCGGTCTGGCGAGGGCCCACGGTGTTGAAAAACCGCGCGACGATCACCGGAAGTTTCTTTTCTTTCCAGAAAGAGAGCGCCAGGAATTCATCGAGGGCTTTCGAGGCCGCATAACTCCAGCGTCCTTTGCTGGTGGGTCCGAGAACTAGGTCGGCGTCTTCGTGGAACGGAACTTTGTCGCTCTTGCCGTAAACTTCCGAAGTGGAAGCGATGAACATCAGTTTTTTCTTCTTGGAAGCCGCGTCCAGCACGTTCTGCGTGCCGTGCACGTTGGTCTCGATGGTGCGCACCGGGCTTTCGACAATCAGTCGCACGCCCACAGCCGCCGCCAGGTGAAAAATCACGTCGGATTCATCCACTAGCTCGGCGAGCAAATGCTTGTTCATGATCGAATCGAAAATGTAATGAAGGCGCGGGTTGGCCTTGAGATGGCGAATATTTTCCACGCTGCCGGTGGAAAGATCATCCAGAACAAAAACTTCGTCTCCGCGATTCAGCAATGCTTCCGATAAATGAGAGCCGATGAAGCCGGCGCCGCCGGTTATAAGGGACCGCATGATGACACCTCTAGGTAGAGGGTCCGTGTGATTCCCCGGACTCCGTTGGAAATCTGGGACTCTTGCCGACATCTTCGCCATACCCGTAGCCGTAGGCATATGGGTAGTAGCGGTACGAATAGTAATAATCTGGAGCGCTTGAATCGACGGCGTTCAACACCACGCCGAGCAGGCGGCATTTCACCGCCGCAAGCAAATCGCGCGTGCGTGTAAAGGCTTCCTTGGGTGTCTCGCCACTGCGCACTACGAGCAGGACGCCGTCAGTGAGCGCCGACAGAATCACCGCGTCAGTAGCCGCCATTACCGGCGGCGAATCAATCACGATAAATTTGAAGCGGTGACGGAGTTCGACGATCGCTTCGCGCATGCGATGCGAAGAAAGCAGATCGGCGGGGCTGGGCGGGACAGGGCCAGTGGTCAGCGCCACAAGATTATCGATGGTTGGATGCGAGATGGTAGCTTCATCCAGAGTGGAGACGCCCGCAAGATAGGAGCTCAGTCCGACTTCTTTTCCGATGGTCAAGTTCAAGGCGCGGCGAATGCCAGGCTTGCGCAAATCGGAATCCATCAAAAGCGTTCGATCACCGAGTTGCGCCAGCGTTACCGCGAGGTTCACCGCAGCCGTCGTCTTTCCTTCGCGAGGCAAAGCGCTCGTCACCAGGATTACCTGCGGAGGGTGATCCGCCTGCGAAAGCAGCAAGGAAGTGCGCAGCGCACGAAACGCTTCCGAGATTTGCGACTTAGGCTGAATGTAAGACAACAGTTCAACGCGCGGACCAAGCGCCGACTGCGGCGCCATTTCGCGTGCCTTTCGCGAGAATCGGTTGTGACTGGTGCGTAAGCCCGGCAGAGCTGGCACGACCGCCAGCGATGGAAGGCCGGTTAGGGATTCGATGTCGTCGGGAGACTTCACCGTGTTGTCTAGATACTCCCGAAAGAGCGCGAGGCCTACTCCGCCGACCAGTCCCACGAGAAAAGCAAGTAGGATATTGCGAGCTTTCTGCGGACGCGATGGGCTCGAGGGAGGCAGAGCAGGATCTACGACGCGGATATTACTCGACCGCAAACCAGCCGAGATTCCCGCTTCCTTCAATTTCTGTAGCAAGCCGTCATACAGTTGCTTATTCGACTCGGCGTCATGTTGAAGTATGTGGTATTGGACAAGCTTTTCAGCAAGATCATTCGCTTCTGCTTTCTGCTTGTCGAGCGCCGCCTCCAAGAGATCCACATGGCTGCGCGCCGTATTGAAATCCTCCTCGACGCTCTCCACCAGAACTTTCCGTGCGCGGGTTAAGTCGTCCTCCACTTCGTTTCGCTGCGCGGCCAGCCGCGCTACCTTGGGGAAATTCGGACCGTACTGGTTCATGGCTTCGGCGTATTGCTCGTCCAGATCGGATTTGCGTTTTAGTAGATCGGCGATCACGGCGTTGTTCTGCGCGGCGGGAAGTGCGTCGACGTTCCCAGACGCAGCCATACGGTAGAGCGCTTCTTTCTCGGCAGCTCCCGTTTGGGCATCGGTGACCGCTTTGCTCAGGTCCGCGAGTTTTTGAGTCGTAATATCCTGCTTCTCGTCGATCTGCCAAATCTGATTCTCGCGCTCGTACTCAATACGAGCATCCTCGGATTTCTCGACCTTGATCCGTAACTCTTCGAGTTCCGCTGACAGCCACTTCGATGCCTGCATGGTAGCGTCGTATTTACCTCGGAAATTCTGCTCTACATAGTTCTCCAAGTGTGTGTTGACGACTTGCGCCGCTAATTGGGCATCCCCCGCTTCGAACTTAACTTCGATGAGGCGGCTATTTGGCACGCGCTTTACACTTAGTCGTCCAAGGAATGCGCCGAGAATGGCCGGGCGTTGGGCAAGAGGTCCAACGTGCTGCCAGGTTGTTGTTTCCGGAGTCCCACCGAATTCAGAATAGCGGCCAAGGTCCATTGACTTGATGGTCGTCAGCGCCAAGGTCTCGCTTTGCAGAATTTTCGTTTGCGTTTCGAGGTAGACTTCGGCGTCTTCATAAGCGCCGTAGGAATTCGAATCGGCGAAAGGCTGCATAGTTTGATCTTCTTTGTCGACTTCCACTCGTGCGGCGGCCTCGTAAACGGGCTTCATCTTGAAGGAGGAAATCGTGACGACGGTCACGACTGTCAGTAAAAACGTGAGGATGAGCCATTGATGTTTTCGCAGGATGATGAGGTAGTCGAGTAGGTGCGGCTCCCTAGGCACTTGGTCCCAAGGGAGAACGGAGGGCGCTGGGATGACCGTCAAGGGTTCCGTGGACTTACGGTCGCGTCCGGCGGGAACCAGTCGAGGCAATTCTTCCATTTAGTTTGCTGTCCTCAAATTCACTTTGACTCAATATGCTCAGCGATAGATAGCCAAGCCGGTTCCTATTGTGACTCCTGCCTCTGCGCCTCGGGCCACAACCTTCAATCCGACGTTGTCCGGAACATAGAGAACATCTTTCGGCTTCATTGGAATATCCTCGATCTTTCGGTTCTGGATTTGCTTGAGGTGCACTGGAATGATATCGTTTCGCCCGGTCACAGGATTTGGCCGAAAAATAACTGCGCTGTCCGCCTTCGCGAAGCCGGTAAGCCCATGAGCAAGAGCAACCGCTCTCATCGCCGTGATCTGATCTCCATGACTTTGCAGTACATAGCCGCCAGGCTGCTGAACACCTCCACCGGCGACATATACAATGCCTGCCCGGGGTACGCTGATTACATCCCCTCCGTGGATCGGTATGTTGTAAACGGGGTTCCCGGATTCAATCAAATCTTGCAAGCGAATCGTAACGATTTGCGAATCGGAGACCGGTAGGTTTCCCTCGCCCGGACCAGCCAGCGGGTCAGAGGACTTTGGGACCGCGCGCGTAACGATGATGATGCTCCCCGCATCATCTGAAATGCCTCCGGCATTTGATATCACTTCTAGCAATGTCGTTGGTCGAACGAGCTGATAGACCATTGGTTTCTGCACGGCGCCAATAACCGAAACAGGCTGGCTATTTTGCTCTTTTACAAAAACGGAAACCTGTGGATGCGAAACCAAGCCGTTTTCGATCAAAAGCTGCGCCATTTTTTCTTCGAGCTGATAGACAGTCAGGCCCGCCGCCTGAATTCTGCCGGGAATCAGCGGGTAACTAATATCCCCCGCATCTCCAACCCGAAGATCTCGAGATAGTTCTGGCACATCGAAGACTTCGACGTGCAGCAAATCGCCCGTTCCGACAGGTACATCGTGTGGCCTGCTCCGTTCCAGCGCAGCAAGCTCTTGAATTTTCTCGTTCGTCTGTTGCGGCGTCTCAATTTTCTGCTGACTGCCTAGCGCCAGGGCACCACACAGCGTAAATACGGTCAGAAAAACAGCCGGCCTCACCGTTCGGCAGACCGCATCACGCCAAACCGTCGTCTTGATCGCTATATATAACATCACAAACACTATCCCTTAGCGGGCGCGTTGCTGTCAACCGGCGATACCTCTTACGGGAGAATGCTTATGACAACCGGAATAGATTTATGGGTGCGAAGCTCCGGGCCCCTGACTTGCTTGTTACAATCCGATTCATCACGCGTGCAGCCGCGAGAGTGGACGATCCCTCGTCGGGCGTGGCTCAGCAATCAAGAACTCACGAGGAATTGTGAATGCGCATTCGATAAGTAAGGCTTTTCGCCTCAGCGCCGCTTCATTCCATAGCAACGGTTTCGTGAAGCCGAGGCACTCGTAAATCTCGGTAGGGACCTCCCGTGCCGACCAAGTTCACTCCAAGGTTTCCTCACCGTCGCGTTTATGTAAGCGTTTGCGTTGGCGCAGCGGGGCGCCTTGGGAAAGTAAAGGAGCGGTAGTCGCGAGGTGCGTCTGCAGCAAAAATAGCAAAGCA
>CAWIPZ010000056.1:0-15499 GCA_963837915.1 uncultured Acidobacteriaceae bacterium | reverse complement strand
TCAGGGACGATAGAGTAGCCTAGAGGAGTCGCGTATGACCTACTGTCGATCTACTCTCTTCGCCGCTCTCTCTTTCAGTGTCGTACTCTCCCCGGCTCTCGCGCAGGTGTCGCACGTTCCACCTTCCAATATGCAGCTCGCCAGCCCGCAGATCGAGCGGAAGGTCGATGCACTGCTCAAACAAATGACGCTCGACGAGAAGATAGGCCAGCTGGTGCAGTACAGCGCGACCGAAGCGCACCCCGCGCCCACCCCCGGCAACACAACGACCGCTCTCAACGTGAACCCGCCCGCGCCTGGGGGAGTCGACAGCTACGTGCTCGCGCAAAAGGGGGAACTCGGCTCCATGCTCAACACGGTTGGGCAGGGCCTTACCAACCATTTTCAGCACGCTGCCGTTGACAACACGCGCCTGCATATCCCGCTGCTTTTTGGAGCCGACGTCATCCACGGCTTCCGCACCATCTTTCCTGTTCCGCTGGCCACTGCATCCAGTTGGGATCCCGCCCTGATCACGGATCTCGCGCATATGGCTGCCATCGAGGCCCGCACTGCAGGCGTCGACTGGGTCTATTCCCCCATGGTTGACATCGCGCGCGATGCACGATGGGGCCGCTGCACTGAGGGCGCGGGGGAAGACCCCTACCTGGGTTCTGCGATCGCTCGTGCCTATATCCGCGGCTATCAGGGAGAGAGCCTCTCGGCGCCAGGCTCCGTCGCTGCCTCGGTCAAGCATTTTGCCGCCTACGGTGCTGCCGAGGCCGGCCGTGAGTACAACACCACGGACATGAGTGAACTGCTGCTGCGCCAGGTCTACCTGCCGCCGTATCACGCAGCGGTTGAGGCCGGCGCAGCCACCGTGATGTCCTCCTTCAACTCGCTGAATGGTGTGCCTGCGACCGCCAACCCGTTTCTGCTGCAAACCATCCTGCGCGATGAGTGGGGCTTCGACGGCCCCGTGGTCTCCGACTACACCGCTGTCATGGAGCTCACGCATCATGGCATCGCACTCGATGCCGCCATGGCGAGCCAAAAGGCGCTGATGGCCGGCGTCGACATCGACATGATGTCGCACTACTACGACGCCGAGTTGCCGGCTCTGGTCAAGTCGGGCCGCGTGCCGATGGCTGTAGTGGACGAAGCCGTGCGCCGCGTCCTGCGGCTGAAGTTCGCGCTCGGTCTCTTCGAACACCCTTTTACTGACGGCCCGGAGGTAACGGGAGCAGTTGCCGAGCATCGCCCACTTGCCCGCCGGGCGGCGGAGGAGTCTTTGGTGCTGCTGCAGAACAATCCTGCGCCGCAGGACGCGCTCCTGCCCTTGGACCCGGCTACCAAAAGGATCGCCCTCATCGGCCCGCTCGCCGACGATGCCAGCGATATGGTCGGCGCCTGGTCGGGCGCGAACAATTTCGGCGATGTGCGTACCTTGCGCGCCACCATGGCGGAACGAGCCCAGCAAAGCGGCGCCATCCTTACCTATGAGAAGGGAACTGAGATCTCCGGCACTTCCGACTCCGGGTTCGCCGCAGCGGTTGCCGCGGCACAGAATTCCGATGTCGCCATCCTCGCCCTGGGCGAGTCGAGCGACATGAGTGGCGAAGCCGCGTCGCGCGCTCACCTGGATTTGCCCGGGAACCAACAGCAGTTGCTTGAGGCGGTGGTCGCAACCGGCAAGCCTGTCGTCCTGCTCGTTTTCTCCGGCCGGCCGCTGGTGCTCGACTGGGCCGCTCAGCATGTGCCGGCAATTATGGAGGTTTGGTTCCCGGGCGTCGAGACTGGACCCGCAATCGCCGGCACCCTGTTCGGAGATGTAGCTCCCAGCGGCAAGCTCACCATGAGTTTCCCCCGCGCTGTGGGGCAGGAGCCGCTCTACTATAACCAGCTACCCGACTGGCCGCCCCATCCAGCACGCTGACCCCGCTCACCCCGGCTACGTGGAGATGAAGTATGTGTCGCGCTATCTGGACGTACCGAATGACGCGCTCTTTCCCTTCGGACATGGTCTTACCTACTCGACGTTCGGTTACTCCGGCGTTTCGCTTTCGACGCAATCCATTAGCTCAGCCTCGCTGATGCGCGATCGAAAGAGCCAGCCGGTGGTCGCAACCGCCACAGTCACCAATACAGGAAAACGCCGCGCCACTGAGATCGTTCAGTGCTATGTCAATATCCGAGGCGCCAGCACCGAGCAGCCTGTGCGCAATCTCAAGGGCTTTGCTCGCATTACGCTCGACCCAGGCCAATCTCAGGCGGTTCACTTTCCTCTAGGCTTCGGAGAGCTTTCGTTCTACAACGTCAAGGTTCAACGGGTTGTCGAGCCGGCCGACTATACCGTTTTTATAGGTGGCAGTTCGACCACCACCAATGCTGGCCACTTTACGACTACGCCGTAGCACCGGGCTCCTTCTGGATATCCCTAAATTTCAAGAGACCTTGACCGCTACACCTGCCCTCAAGGGTAGCTCCCCAACGCCGATTCGGGATATCATGAGGCGCAAGTCGGGGAAGAATTCGGGCCAGTTCACACTCTCTTGTGCTCATGAAGCTTCCTATACATTTGGCCAGACTGTTGTCGTGGGCGACGTTAGCCTCCCTGGGTTCCACTTTCCTCTCAGCCCCTTCTGCGACTGTTCCCGGCGATCCGCTGACAGGAAGTGGCAATGTAAACCGAAGTGTTCTCACGTACGGCGAGCTCTTCTCGAACACTGCCCCCGCGTCTCCCGTCGACGACAGGGCCGGCTTTGCCGTGCCCGCCAGTGCGGCTGCACCGTCGCAGATTTTTGAAGGAACTCTGACGCTGTCCAACCCTAAATCGAGTGGCAGCTTTCGACTTCTTCGCGACGACGAAAAGATCGACACCGGAACCGATTCCCCGCGGCGGCACCTCGCAAGCTTCAGCTTCCAATTTGTGCAGAACGGCAGCTATCTCATTCCCGTTCAGCAGGGACTTGTCATCACCGGCAGTTCGGCGTGGAACTACATTGTGGGTCCGGGACGCGTCTGGCAGGAGGACGGCGACCACGGTTACATGCGGGCATCGTTTCCCTTTGCTCTGGTGGTAACGAAATCAAAACTGCGTCCATAACGGGGAGATGACGTTCCTGTTCAGCAACAAGAAGAGCCCCCATGTTTCGCAGGTGCGGTACCAGATCACCCAGGAAACTTGCGAATATTTCAAGTTCAACATGTGGGGACAACTATCGGCCACCTACGTTCCCAGCAAGATTGCAGGGGCAGACGAAGTCCGGAAAGCGACCGTGGCCGAGATGGCAAATCGCCTGCCGGCCAAGCCTTTCAGCGCGCTTGCCGCCGACTATCCCAATTCTGGTCTCGATCTGGCGAACTTCATGAGCGGCCGAAAGTTTCCGGAAGACGTCACCACGTACGGGCTGTTCATCAACGGCGTCCATTATGTCGGCAACTGTCAGACGCGTTACGGAATGTATGCTTTCTGCGACAACATGCGGTTCGCGTCGTATTCGGTCGCGAAGTCGGCGTTTGCCGGCCTGGCTTTGATGTGGCTAGGGGAGCAATATGGGAGTTCTGTCTACGGGGAACTCATACGAAATCATGTGCCGGAATACGTGAACGGTGGCGACTGGACGAACGTCACCTTCGCCAACACGTCCGATATGGCCACGGGCAACTACGTCAGCACGAAAGAGGAAGAAGATGAGAACGGCCCTCTGGAGGAGACCTTTATTGATGCCGAGCCTTACGCCGAGAAAATTAAAGACGCCTTTACGCCATTTCCTCACAAAGCAAATCCGGGCGACGACTTTCGTCTATCAATCGTCCGCGACATTCATCCTGACCCAGGCCATGAATAGCTACCTGCAACAGCGGCAAGGAAGCGAAGCCGACATTTTCAATTCCATACGCGATATGGTTTACAAGCCAATTCACTTGAGCCAGGGTGGACTGACCATGCTGCGCACGGATAACAGCCCTGCGGGAAAGCCGTTTGGAGGCTGGGGGCTGTACTTTATCCAGGACGACGTTGCCAAACTCGGCCGTCTGCTCAACAACAGCGGGGGCATGATTGACGGCAAGCAGGTGCTGGAACCAACCCGGCTGAAAGAGTCATTGTTCCGCACTGCAGATCCTACGAGCGTGAGCCTGCCCGTTCCGTGGAGCGAAACGCCTGTGCAAAACACCTACCGGTATCACAACTATTTCTGGGCGAGGCACATGACGACCGCGGAATTCCCGCAGTACCACTGCGATTTTTGGGTGCCTCTTATGAGCGGATACGGCGGGAACTCTGTGCTCTTATTGCCGAATGGGGCAACCTTTTACATCTTCAGCGACGGCGACGAATGGGAGTGGTTTGGGGCAGTGAACGAGATCAACAAGATCGCGCCCTTTTGTCACTGAACGTCTTTGGGCGCAAGCCGTCGAACACTTTTCGGGCTCTGACGGAGCGCTCAGAATTTCGCGGGAGGAAACCCCTAGGCATCTTGGCACGATCGCCTCTATTTGGTGCGGTAGAACTCCAGGAATCCGCAACCTGAACAAACGCACATCGTAACAAGCAACCCGTGCTCGCGGTTCGACGGGAAGTCAATAGCCGGCGTTTCCAGCGTTAGGATTAAACTCTCGTATTCCTCCATCACTGCACCGCACTTGGGACAGGACTTCTTGGTTTCGCTCATGCCTGCTCATACATTCATCGAAACGGTCTTTTCTCGGCTTTCTTGATGTGACGTTCTTCATGAGGTTTGATGGTCATCTTTCCGCCATATCTTTCGGGCTAACGAACAATCTGTTCCTGGGCGCATCAGGAACCGGCCCGATCTCTGGCATTAGCCCGGGAAATCAGACAGAAACTGCCAAAAAATGTGGAGGCAGGCGCGAGAAGCGTGATGGCCAGAGTAGTTCGACTGCCTGCATCCGGTAGGGATCAGGTGATAGCCTCCTCAGGCTTAGAATGTCAGGGGAACGCAGTCTCCGCTTGGTCGCGGGACTGTACCCGAATTGGACGTTCCTAGGACAGTCTTAAACCGATCACAATCATCGAGGTTGCCGTTATTCCGAATGGCCATGAGCTGAAACTCTTTCTATCGGCACGCGATCTTCTGTTACGTCATCGTGAAGATTATGGAGCCGCATATCGCGAGTTCCGCTGGCCAAATCTCACGCATTTCAACTGGGCACTTGATTATTTCGACGACTACGCACGCGGAAATTCAAAGACTGCCCTGTGGATTGCAGACGAGAACGGACTGGAGACGAAACTGACCTTTGCGCAGATGGCTCACCGGTCTAGCCAGGTGGCCAATTTCCTCCGGCGACACAACGTATCTCGTGGCGACCGCATTATTGTGATGCTTCCAAATGTGGAGGCCATCTGGGACATCATGCTGGCAGCCCTTAAGTTAGGAGCCGTCGTGATTCCAGCTGCGACCTTGCTCAGCCCCGAAGACTTATCCGACAGGCTGCAGCGCGGACAAGCGAAGCATGTGATCACCGATGCAAAATCGGCGGAGAAGTTTTCTCGCTTGCCGGGAGATTACACACGGATTGTTACGGGAGAGGCCATCCCTGGTTGGACCTCCTACGAATTGGCTTTCAACGAATCAATCAACTTCCAGCCCGATAGAGTCACGCGGGCCGATGATCCGTTTCTCCTGTACTTTACATCCGGGACGACAGCGGTTCCCAAGTTAGTGCTGCATACTCACCAGAGCTATCCCGTGGGGCATCTCGCGACCATGTATTGGATCGGCATTCGGCCCGATGACATTCACTACAACATAAGTTCTCCAGGTTGGGCCAAACATGCATGGAGCTGTTTTTTTGCGCCTTGGAATGCGGGCGCTACTGTCTTTGCTTACAATTACTCGCGGTTTGACGCAAAGCAAACGCTAAATACGATCACGCGATGTGGGGTGACCACGCTCTGCGCGCCGCCGACGGTTTGGCGCATGTTTATTCTAGAGGATCTGCGCGCTTATCCGGTGCGGCTTAAGGAAGTTGTTGCAGCTGGAGAACCGTTGAATCCAGAGATAATCCAGAAGGTCCGTTCCGCGTGGGGCCTTACGATTCGAGATGGATTTGGACAAACTGAGAATGTTCTGCTGCTCGGGAACTTCCCCGGGCAGGAACTCAAACTCGGAGCCGTAGGCCGGGCGTCACCCGGGCATCAGATCGTACTGCTCGACCTCGATGGTCGTGAGAGCGAGGACGGTGAAATTTCAATCCGGCTGAATCCACGCCCTTTGAGCCTCATGGCTGGTTATATTGATGACCCTGAACGCAGTCGGCAAAGCATGGCGGACGGGTACTATCGAACGGGAGATGTTGCGCAGCGGGATGCAGATGGATACTTCACTTATGTAGGCCGAACTGACGATGTATTCAAGAGCTCGGATTATCGCTTGGGGCCGTTCGAACTGGAGAGTGTACTCATCGAGCACAGAGCCGTCGCGGAAGCAGCAGTCGTACCCAGCCCGGATGCAATTCGCTGGACAGTCCCCAAGGCTTTCGTCATGCTGGTTCCGCCTCTTGAGCCATCGGCGGAAATCGCGCGGGAACTGTTTCAATTCATCCGTGAGCGGCTTGGTCCTCACAAGCGCATTCGCAGAATAGAGTTTTGCGAATTACCGAAGACTATTTCCGGTAAGATCCGCCGCGTGCAATTGCGCAACCTGGAACAGGAGGTAAGAGCGCCGGGAGTTCGCAGAGCCGCCGAATTCTGGGAGGAAGACTTCCCCGATCTTCGAACACAGCGGAACTTCTGAGTCCACAGGGATCGCAGCACTAATACCAACGAATCCATTTCGATTCACGATAAACCACAAAACTTCAAAATAGTAACCTTTCTCTGTTATAGTATCTGCGCGATGAAGCAGGCCCAGCGCATCCTCAAGGTCCAGGAGCTTTTCGGCAAAGAAGAGTTTGTGAATTTTGAGCAGCTTTGTCAGAAGTTCAACGCCTCCAAGTCCAGCATTCGGCGCGACATGATTGAGCTGGAGGCGAGGGGTGTTCTGCGTCGCGTTCACGGCGGTGCAATTTCTCTCCAGACGCGGGATGAGGGTTTGGATTTCAGCCGCTTATCGGTCAGCTTCCACGACGAAAAAACGCGCATCGGCAAGAGAGCGGCATCTCTCGTTCAAAACGGGCAAACAGTCATTTTAGGAGGCGGATCGACGGTCGTTGAAGTAGCCAAATACCTTAGTGACAAGTCGATCCAGGTAGTCACAAACTCGATTCCCATTGCGCAAGTCTTCTGGGAATCCAAGCAGGTGGAAGTAACTCTCACCGGAGGTTACCTCTATCCCCGCCTTGGGGTGCAACTCGGACCGATCTGCGAACGGATGCTGCACAGCGTTTCCGCAGACATCCTCATCATGGGGATCATGGGCGTCACAAAGTCCGGTCTCAGTGATTCCAATAGCCTCATTGTCGAGTCGATTCGAGCGATGATCAACTGCGCCCGAAAGGTGGTCATTGTCGCCGACCGGTCGAAGTTTGGCCGTGACGCCATGATCCGCGTGGCCGATCTCTCAGATATCGATCAAGTGGTCACCGATAGCGGGCTCGACCTGGAAAGCCAGAACATGTTAAAGGACAACGGGATCGAATGCGTTCTGACCTGAGGTCATGCTGGGTCTGAGTGCATCTGGCAAGTGCCGGCCTCTGTCACCGAATCCTACCCCCCGGCTTTGCGTGGGGCTTGTCGTTCATGCACGAATCTCCAAGTTGAGGTCGCTGCCTTCGTTAAGCGTCAGGGCTTGCTCCAGCTGAAAACTGGTTCGTCCGTCCCTCTGCTTCACAGTGTGGGAGTATACGCGTCCGTTGCTTTGGACCGAGGTCTTGGTTCCTGTTCCGGAAATTTCGCAAGAACTGCAAGCAAGTGTGCCCGCCAGCACCCGCAAGGTAAGCTGTGTGCCCCGAGTGGCCGCTGGACGATACGAGAAAGTTCCCCAGCCGGTTCCGGTAGACCAGAAACAGTCGAATACCTTATGCGGAACTCTCGGGACGGCGATCACCGAGGCCTGCGGGCCATCGTAGTGGAATCCGCTCAGAGCGACCACACTTCGTCCAAGAGGCCATCGCGCGCGCGTAATGATGACCGCATTCCGCCTCATCCCAAGGATTGCGTTTTTCGCCGTCGTAGCGGGAGCGGATATTTCCTATGGATTCGACGCCTTGGTCGATCATTCCCGAGTAGAGCATCAATGCAGCTGTCGAATGCTCAAAGCCGGTCATCACTTCCGCAAAATAGGGGAAAGGTATGCGCGGCCGGGGCGCGGTGGCATAGTCGCAAATGACCATGGCTGCTTCGTTGTTGAGTGCAAAGGTCCGCTCCACGTTATCGTGATTGTCAAGGCTGCGCTTGTAATTGTATTTGTAGATGGATTGCAGCGTTGCCCGTACGTGTTCCTGCGACACTAGCGAACCCAGTCCGGCGATCTGGGCAAGATACTGTCCAATCAACTGATCGATCAGGCACCCGCCGCCTACCTGGTATTCGGGGCTCTCGGTGTTTCCGGAACCCATATCGCTACGCAGATTAGGAGCAATCTGGTCAGCTCGAAAGCCACGAACTTTTTGAATATAGAAGCTTCCGTTGAAGAAGTTGCTATCGATCCAACTGCTCCCCTGGCTGAAAAGCCTGTGATACTCATCGGCGGATGCAGTGTCGCCCATAGGCGCGCGCCATCTCTTCCCCAGCGCGCAGGGCGCCGAGATAGTAGATGCCACACATCGGGTTTGGCCCATAGAACTCCACGTCATACGTGTTGTGTTGCACGCCGTCAAGAACTCCGTCCCGGTTGGCATCCCACCCTCCAGGAACCCAGGCAAACTCCAAACCTTTCTTTATGCGCGGCCACATCGTTGCCAGCCATTGGTTGTCACCGGATAGCTTCCAGTCCATATAGGCGTGGATGATCTGTCCCATCTGCCCGTCTGCCGCGGCAAAACCGGA
The DNA here is from genome assembly GCA_963837915.1 of uncultured Acidobacteriaceae bacterium. GTDB lineage: Bacteria > Acidobacteriota > Terriglobia > Terriglobales > Acidobacteriaceae > DASRAA01. The sequence continues at coordinate 6,564 of CAWIPZ010000056.1, read as the reverse complement.
CCTCGCCTTCCCGTCTGGGAGAAGCTGACGGAAGTGCATGGCTCCTGCTTCGTCCATCGAGTAGCCGAAGGCAGCCATTCGCAGGGATCGTGCAAGGGAGGGGAAGAGGTGGGCGGTAGCTGTTTCATAGTTCCACACGTGAGTACAGTTGCCGAAGCAGCAGCCAACGTGGTCGTCAACCCCTTCGAAACCATGGAATTCGCCGTCGGCAGTCCGGAAGCATGTAGTTGAGGCCAGGGTAGAAAGGTTGGCACTGGCAGCTTCCTTGACCACCGAAGGTAGCGTGCTCGTGCCAAAGGCCTTCGAAAATGCCCGCGTGCGGGATTCGAGTTTGTCTAGATTGGCCGCAGTGTATTGAGCTACTTCCCATGCATCCTTGAAACGGGTGGCATAGTAGTTGCCAATGATGGTATTGCCCTCTCCCGGAGGAGCAGTCCAGCCGCACCAGTCAGGCGTGCGATTGGGAAAATTCCACGACAGCAGGAAGGTGAAGTTTGCCGATCCGCCCACAGGAATCGAGCTTTGCTGACACACCACTCCCACCGCGTTGCGGAGTTCTGGTTCGTTTTGCAGCTGGCCGTCGCGGGAAAATACATCCCAAAACAACATAGGTGAGTTCCACCAACGTCCCTGTGGCCAACCGCGCCAGTAGCTTATAGCGGCGTGATCACTGGTGAGCGCTGCCAGTGCAAAACTCCCCTGCAATGGATCGCCGGCCGCCACACTCGGATTGCTCATCAACAGGCCTTCTAATTCGCCAGACTTTCTATATTCGTTCTGGCGTGAATCCTTTACTGACCTTGCGGCTCCGCCCACTCTCGGTTCAGGCTTGACCGGGTTATCGATCGAAAAGGCAACCCCCACTTTGGCTGTCGCGTGCCCAGTGTTGGTCACGCGATAGCGCAGGATCGCGACCGGCAGCCCGGAATCATCAGCATCGTGGGGAATGAATGGAGAGAAAGCCTCAAGTTCCACGTGAACGGGCAAACTCTGATCTTCGAATCTGATGTGGGCGAGCGGATACTCTCCGGTAAAAGTCGCTGCTTGAATACGGCTCAGTCCAGGGGAGTTATTCGAGCCGAGTCCGTCTTGGCCCTCGATACGGGGGCAAAATTCGTGCTTCGAGTACACGCGCAATAGGCTTCGAACCACCAGTTTGTATCCAGATCGAGGGCAGGGCATAGGGGGGTGAAAAGCCTTTATTGGGGCGGTTGAATATCTCCCAATCCCGAAGTTGCCCTCGGCCACCGAGACTCAGACTGCCGGCAGCCACCCCGCCTAGGGGAAACGCAATCATCTTGAGTTTCGGCCCAGTAAAGCGACGCGGATAGGAGACATCTCCGGTTCCGCTGGCTACGTCCTGTCGATCTGCGGATTCGCCCAGATCAGGCCAACGACCGAGTCTCGTGCTCGCGCTAATCGCACCTGCAGCCTGCTTGATGAAACCGCGCCGGCCTACCTTATATTCGTTCGCCATAACTTTTATCTTCACCCCTCTCGCAGCGACCCTATGGGCTTGAATAGGGCCGAGAATACCCGCTCCTGCCGTAAACATTTTGAACTGCTGGTGCAAAACTGTCCATTTCGTTCAAGAGTGTACCCACCTAGCCCTCTTTGAAACGCCAGATCGCTGCACAATGGTCTGTTTCGTGGACTATTTTGGGCTTGACAGTTCACATCTGTTTACTCTAGCATCCGGCTCGTAAAGCGGGGCTGCCATTTGTCCGCCTTATCGAAAGAACACATGAAAGCTATGGCCAGAGCAGGACCTTTTCGGGAGGACTTATGCGCAGAATCGCCCATTCAAAGGCTACGAGGCTCGTCAGCACGTTCATCGCTGGACTCCTCGTCCTCAGCTTTCTGAGCAGCAACCATGTCTTGCATGCCCAGACAGCTGCTGGATCGATCGTAGGCATAGTACGGGATCACACTGGAAATGTGGTGCCCGGGGCACAGGTCACCGTACTCAACAGAGCGACCAACCAATCGGTGAGTGCCACTACAAACTCGTCGGGATATTATTCCTTCCCGCTGCTACAACCCGCTTTGTACCAGATCACCGTTCAAGCTGCAGGTTTCAAAGAATATCTCCAGGACAACATTCAGCTTGATGTAGATCAGACTCGAAACGTGGACGTCGGTCTGGAAGTAGGCCAGGTGACCGAGTCCGTCACCGTAACCTCGGCTCCGCCACTACTGGAAACCCAGACATCCTCGCTTGGCGAAGTGCTCCCAAATAAATCGGTCGTCGACCTGCCTCTTAACGGCCGGAACGCCTATGGCTTTGCGGCTCTTATTCCGGGAGTCATAGCACCCTATGGATTTAGCCAGACCGCGTTTGACGAATACAACGATCAGTTCATTTCGATCAACGGATCACGACCCAATCAAAACCTGTTTCTTCTCGACGGCGGTATGAACTCTGAACCGGCCTTCACGGGACCTGGATACTTTCCCAGTGTGGACCTGGTTGAGGAGTACAAGGTACAGACTAATAACCTCGGCGCTGAGTATTCCAACACGGGCGGCGGGATCATCAATGTAATCACGAAGTCGGGTACGAACCAGATCCACGGCTCAGCGTGGTGGTTCTTCAGGCACACTGACCTTTCGGCAAACGACTTCTTTTCCAATCAAGCAGGCCTAGCACGACCCCACTACCAATTCAGTCAGTTCGGGGGCACGATCGGAGGCCCCATCAGAAAAGATAAAACCTTCTTCTTCTTCGCCTATGAGGGGCTGCGCTGGGTGCAAAGCGGATCCGCCGTAGGTACCTTACCTACTCAAGCTCAGCGTAATGGAGACTTTTCTAGTACCTACAACAGCGCGGGTCAGGTGATTCCGATTTACGATCCATTTACCACCGTCCCCGATCCCAATAATCCGGGCCAATATCTCAGAACTCAATATCCAGGTAATAAGATACCCGCCTCACAGATCAATCCGGTCGCACAAGCAATGTTGACCTATCTTCCATTGCCCAACCAGCCGGGAGCACCCGTGACAGGAACCAACAACTATTACACCAATTACAGCTCCCCGATCGTCGAGAACTCCTTCTCGATACGCTTCGATCACGCCATTACAGATAAGCAGAAAATCTTCGGCCGCTATTCACTCAACGATACGACCCAAACACGCCCGAATCTCTATGGAAGTTCGTCCCCCAACTTTGTTATCAGCAGTCCTACCGCCGGGAACGACTTTCTAAGGCAGCAACAAGCTACCATCGATTACACGTATCCATTTAAGACCAATGCAATCCTTGATCTTAACAGTAGCTATATACGCTATTTCATTGGGCGGAGGATCCCCGGTTATGACGTCAATCCGACAGTAGTCGGCCTGCCGAGTTATTTCACCACCTTGGCGTCTCAATACACTCCATGCTTTCCGTCTGTTGGCGTTTCCGGTTTAGGGCTCACTCTGTCGTTGGGTAATATCGGAGGCGGCTTGATGGGTGGTGGCTGTTATACCCTCGGTGACGTGTATCCGGATTTGCACGAGTACGGTAGCGTCACCATCGTTCATGGCCAACATACCTTCAAGACGGGAGGGGACTTTGGTATCGACTGGCTGGCCACTCCGAGATATGAACCAGCAGGGCCGTCCTTCAACTTCGGCCCCAATTTTACACAAGGTCCGAATCCGGTTTCGTCGACTAACACCGGCATTGGTTTGGCGTCATGGTTAGCGGGCACTGGTAGTGGAAGTTCGAGTAGCGGCGGTCCAAACCAATATCTATCCAGCAGATATTACGGTTTCTATTTTCAAGATGACTGGCGCAGAACCCCGAAACTCACGCTCAATCTCGGTGTCCGTTACGACTATGCTGCGCCGTGGGTAGAACGGTTCAATCGCTTTACGGACTGGAGCTCCACCGCAACCTCGCCTCTGCAGGTGGCAGGCTTGAGCAACCTTACGGGTGGATTGGAGTTCCCCGGAGTCAACGGCGTCTCGCGGTCTGAGTTTAATCCCTTCCGCAAGGAGATCGTCCCCCGGGTGGGGTTCTCCTTCGCTGCCCATCCCGACACCACGCTGAGAGGCGGTTTTGGTATATTCTTCGCTCCTCTGGGCGGGGCCGGCTTCAATGGATATTCAGTCCCCAACACCGGCTATTTAGCCACCACGAACTGGGTGGGTACTCTTGATGGGGTAACTCCCTTCAACACACTAGCGAATCCATTTCCCCAAGGCTTCGTCTATCCAACCGGGAGCACCCAGGGTTTGGCGACTCAGCTCGGTCAATCCGTAGTCGGCATGCAACGTAGCCGGCCGGTCTCTTATGCCGAGCAATGGAACTTAGATGTGCAGCAGCAATTGGGCGGGCAGATTCTGCTTGACATCGCGTATGCGGGTGGCAGGGGCGTACACCTCTACGGTGATTACAATCCCGACCAACTTCCCGACCAGTATTTGTCCATGGGGGGCGTGTTAAACAACCAGGTGGCCAACCCGTTTTATAACAATCCGCTGATTTCAAGCGGGGGCCTGAGCAGTCCAACTGTAGCGCAAAGTCAGCTGCTACGGCCTTTTCCGCAGTTCACGGGAGTGACTCTGGGAAACAGTTCCTTTTTCGGCGCCTCTGCCTATAACTCACTACAAGTGAAAGTAGTGCGGCGGTTTGCGAACGGCTTCAGCCTGCTAGCCTCCTACACCTGGTCGAAATTGATGGATAACATCCCAGCGTCAGAAACCGGATTCCCCGGGGGATCTTTTGGAGGGACTGGTATCCAGGACTGGGATAATCTTCGCGCTGAGTGGGCGGTCGCATCGTTTGATACCCCCCAATACTTCGCATTTAACGGAATCTACGAGCTACCCTTCGGTAAGGGCAAGCGCTTTGCGAACAGCAATAGCGTGGCAAACTTATTTATTGGGGGATGGCAGCTTAACGGAATAACGTCACTCATCAGTGGTACACCGCAAGAGGTTTTCACGGCTTCGAACACTCTTTTCAATTATGGAGGCTCGCAGCGAGCAAACTGGAACGGGCAGAACCCGTCTCTGAGCGGCAAGATATCCAAACGACTCGATGAATACTTCAACGTAAGCGATTTCAGCCAGCCCGCGCCGTTTACCTACGGTAACTCTCCCCGCATGCTCGGTAATCTTCGCTCTCCAGGATTTATCAGTACAGACCTCTCCGGCATTAAGAAGTTCCCCATCTACGAGCGTGTATCGGCTGAGTTTCGGGCAGAGGCGTTCAATCTTTTCAACCATCCAACTTTTGGACCGCCTGACACCACGTTGGGAGACGGTACTACCGGAATCATTAACAGTCAGGTGAACTTGCCCCGGCAAATACAAATTGCACTGAAGATTCTCTGGTAGGAGTAACGAAGCGCACCGGGGCGTGAGAACCAGAGAATTCCGAATTCAGTCCCGCAGAGCCTGCCCTGAGCTTGTGGAATGGGGATGGTTGAGTGTCAGACGTCTCTAAATTGGATTTTTTCCTATTTTCTCTGTACCCGGCCGTGAGCTCAGCCCGGAAGAGTCTGTACGAGAACCGCCGAAAATGCCACCCTAAAAAGACTACTTTGTACGAAGGGCACGGCTTCAGCCGTGCCGCAAGACGCCGACGCATGAGGGCTTTAGCCCCTGAGGTACGTCTTTGCGATCATTCATGCCGAATCAATTCTTATACTGCGGAAAAACCAAGGCCCGGAGGGCCGTCGGCTAAACATAGCCCAGCCCGGAAGGGCTGGGTATATGTTTAGGGAAAACCCGAGCGCCGTAGGCGCGGCACTCTACTGCGCCCTACCCCATCTGATTTCGCCATACCCGCTCGCAGCAGACCTTATCCAATGAAATCAACGCAGCAGAATCGACCAATCAGCTAGCTTTAGGGGTTGCTCCGTCTGGCCCCGAAAAGGTTCATACCGGGAGTTGCGTTCGTGTGTCTACGTCGGATCGCGCATGCTTCCCGCTGAAAGGACGTACCCATATCGCGGCCTTGCTCCGCTCCACACCCGGCGCGACTCCAGCGACCGTCTACAACTCGCGGCCCGCGAGAGCCCTGACCACGTCGCGAAAATAGGACCTACGCTGCAGGTCGAGCAGTCTTCTGTCCGCGAATGTGCCGGGAACCTGCTGGAAGTATCCTTGCCCTTCTGCCGTGTTGGTAGCAGCGTACAGGTTGCGGTGAGGGTATCTGCCTGTCCGCGGGGGCCCCGGCTCTGGGCACCGAGCCATCTAATTGCTCGCCCGTCTGCGTCCCTCACTTACCTGTTGTTTTCCCAAAGGAAGTTTGGCATCCTACCTGTGGCGTACCAAAAGGGCGAAGCGATGAAACAAAAAGCAGATGTACTGCAGGGCACGCTGGGCCTGATGGTCCTGAAGACCTTGGATGTGCTGGGGCCACTCCATGGCTATGGGATCGCGCGGCGAATCGAGCAGATCAGCGGGGATCTGCTCGCCGTGAACCAAGGCACTTTGTACCCCGTCCTGCTGAAACTGGAGCAGGAGGGCGCAATTTCATCTGAGTGGGGCGCCTCGGAAAACAACCGCCGGGCACGTTTCTATCGCCTGACAAGGTCAGGACGAAAGTTACTCGAGACCGAG
>CAWIPZ010000055.1:0-7412 GCA_963837915.1 uncultured Acidobacteriaceae bacterium | reverse complement strand
AACTCTCGCTTATGGGTCGAGTTTTCTTGCGGGCTCGCTGATTCATTAGGATCGCGCTCCCTGGGCTATAGACGTGCCATCCAATCGCCCAGCGCAGCGATGCATCCGACCACAACAAGAATACGAGGAAAGGTTATATCGCACGGTGATCAAGAACCTTAAGGCCACACTCAGCAGCAAGATGGCTCGCAACTCAGGCTGGATGTTTGTTGGCCAACTGTCGCGCGTCGTGCTTCAGGCGGCGTATTTCTTCATGATCGCCCGGTCTTTGGGCGTCACGGAATACGGAGCATTTGTTGCCATCACTTCCCTCGTAATGATTGTCTCGCCGTTTTCAGGTCTCGGCGCCGGCAACATCATCATTATGAAAGTTGCTCGCGACCCTGGCCATTTTGCCGAGTCCTGGGGAAAAGCTTTGTTTCTCGGGCTAAGCACCGGCGCTGTTCTTGCGGTAATAGTGATCCTAATTGCCGCCGTCGTCTTGCCAAAAGGCATCGGACAGCAAACCGTGCTGCTGGTGGCCGTGTCTGATCTCTTGGGGCCCAGAATCGCGGACTTGGCCTCGATGGCTTTCGGCGCATTCGAGAAATTCCGCTGGAATGCAATCCTGCAAACTGCCAGCACGGGGTTCAGAACTATCGCTGCCGGGATAATGATTCTAGCAATCAGGCATCCTACCGCGAGTGTGTGGGTCTGGTTCTATGCCATAAGCTCGGTCGTCATGTCTGTTTTCGCACTCGGTGCCGTCACCGTGCAACTTGGATGGCCCTCCTTTCGTCTGTCGCACCTCTGGGAAGACGTGAAGGAAGGTGTGTTTTACTCCGTCAGTATGAGTGCCCAGACCATTTACAACGACATCGACAAGACGATGCTGAGTCGTCTTTCGACGTTAAATGCAACGGGTATTTACGGCGCCGCCTATCGTATCGTCGATGTTAGTTGCGCCCCTTTGAAGGCAATGACATCCGCCGCCTATCCGTCGTTTTTCCGAGAAGGCCAGAAAGGAATTTCGGCTACCTACGAGCTTGCCAAGAGGATTTTGCACAGGGCCAGTTTTATTGCGTTAGCTGCCAGTGTGGGTATGTTCGTTCTTGCCCCGTTACTGCCCCGCGTTCTTGGCGCTGGATTTGCTCAGTCCGTCAGCGCGCTTCGCTGGCTTGCGCTTTTACCTGTACTGAAATGTTTCCACCTCTTTTTGGGCGACGCGCTTAGCGGTGCGGGACATCAGCGAGTTCGAGCGGCCATGCAAATTGGTGTCGCGATCTTCAACATCACTATCAATTTTTGGATAATTTCCGTTTACTCGTGGAAAGGCGCGGCTTGGTCGAGCCTTGCGTCTGATGGCCTCCTTGCCGGTTTGATGTTTGCCTGCATCGTAGTGCTGCGAAGGCCCGGGCTACCAGCCGCCAGCAAACAACCTCAGTTTGCAGGAGAATGAATTTTTCTTCGACGATCCCGAAAATGAAGCAACCGACACTTACGCCGCCGCTCGTCAGTATCCTTATCGTCAACTATAACTACGGGCGTTTTATCGCCACGGCCATTGATAGTGCTCTGTCTCAGACTTATCCCAGTGTTGAAGTGATCGTCGTCGACGATGGATCGACCGACAACTCGCGCCAAGTCATTGATGGTTACGGGAGCCGGGTTCGAGCGATCTACAAACAGAACGGAGGCCAACCGTCGGCTACGAACGCAGCTTTCAACGCATCGAGCGGCGACGTAATTTGCCTTCTCGATTCGGACGATTATTTCGAGCGCGACAAGGTCGAAAAGATCGTCCGCACCTACCAGCAGCATCCAGAAGCGTTTTTCGTCTTTCATCCGCTCAGACGCATGCACATCGATGGGACAGACCACGGCAGCCTCGAACCGTTGGACGGTTCGCGCCGATTGGACTATCGGCGCACCACTAATAAGTTCGCAGCGCCACCCACATCTGGACTGAGCTTTCGTCGTTCCGGGTGGCTGACTTTTCGTTCCATGCCCGAGGAGCTGAATGTCCTCGGCGACAACTACATCACGTTCGTAATCATGGCGCTCCGGCCCGGCTATTATGTATGCGAGCCTCTGGCGACCATGAGACTTCATGGAGACAACATTTTTAGCATGGGTGTTTCTCAGGCCGCGCGACTGCCTGCGGACGTGAAAGTCGCGCTCGCGATGCGCAGAAACTTTCCGAACCTCGTGCGACAGGCCGATCGGTTGGTGTCCATCACCGTCGCGAAGTGCTGGAAGATCAAGCTGAACGACGGGCCGACGAGCGTCCAGCTGGATACTTATTTTCGTGATGCTTCATTCGCCAGCAAGTTCACAATCTATGCCGGTGCGGTAATGCGTTGCGCAAAGCACTCGATCTTCAACCTAAAACATGGTGCCAAATCCCAATCCGTTGGCGATTTCCCCAAACCTGTCCACTCAGACAGCGCTACCAGCGTCCTGGGGGCACGAAAATGAATACGTCAGGCTCGGAGAAAATCGTAGGATCTCAGCGTATCGCCGTGATAATTGCTGCCATCGCGATTTTGGGCATACCCTCGGGCATCATGGCATCGTCCACCGGCGAAATCGACTCGCCTTCGGGTGTCATTCCACCGTCTCTTTTCGATCTCAACATCCTTTTCCACCCCAGCACTAAGGTTCCGTGGCCGGCAGTTCCGTTTTATGGTTGGCGGCTTTCTCACGCAGACTGGTCCACTCTGGAACCCGCCAAAGATCAGTACGATTTCGATCTCGTCGACAAATATGTGGCGTGGGGACAGCAGCACAATACCGAAATCTTGATGACTCTTACTTATACCCCGCAGTGGGCATCGTCTACTCCGAATGTAAGAACGGCTCCCGGTCTCGGAGTCTCTGGACCACCGAACGACATGGGTGAATGGAAGAAATATGTCCGAACAGTTGCGGAGCGCTACAACGGGAAGATTCACATTTACGAGATTTGGAATGAGCCCGACAAAACTGAGTCTTGGACCGGAAGCGTCGACACAATGGTCTCAATGGTCCGCGAGGCATCCCGAATTTTGAAAGAGGTCGATCCTTCCATAACGATCGTCTCTCCGCCCCCCACCGGACCAAAGGGCGTCAATTTTCTACAGCAATTTTTGGCTCACGGCGGAGGACAGTTCGTGGACGTAATCGGCTATCACTTCTATGTCGCGGAGAATCCGCCTGAGGCGATGGTGCCGCTGATCCGGCAAGTAAAAAGCATCATGAATCAAAATGGGATTGGCAATAAGCCCTTGTGGAATACCGAAGCTGGTTGGTACGCGCCTAAACCGTTCCCCTCGCAAGAACTCGCAGCCGGCTACGTCGCCCGATCTTACGTTCTAAATTGGTTGGCAGGCGTAAGCAGGTTCTATTGGTATTGCTGGGATAATCACAACTGGACCACGCTCGAACTAACGATGCCGGACAACACCACGCTTCGTCCCGCCGGTAAGGCTTTCGGTACGATCCAGCGATGGATGGTGGGTGCATCGATGACAAAGTGCCTCACGTCCCCGAACAATGACTGGGTTTGCGAGTTGAAGCGCAACGGTTCGTCGCAATACGTCGTTTGGAACACGGGTGGGAATCACGATTTCAAGCTCTCCCAAGACTGGAAAGTCAGCCAGTACACAAACCTCGATGGCGCTGTCACGAAGCTTAGCGGCGACTCCATTTCCGTCGGCGTGCAGCCGATGCTCGTTCAATAGGTTCTTCGATCGGCACTAGCTGTAGTCGCCCACGCATGAAAATACTTCTTTCCGCTTACTCGTGCCTTCCCGACGCCGGTTCTGAACCCGGCATCGGCTGGAATTGGGCGAAAGAAATTGCGGCGTGCGGGCATGAAGTTCTGATCATCACGCGAGCTATCAACCAGAAGAAAATCCAGGAAATGGTCCGAAGGGATTCGATACAGAATCCGCGATTCTTATTTCATGATCTCTCGGAGCCGATCCAAAAGTTATACAAATTGCCTTTCGGAAACTACGTTTACTACTTTCTGTGGCAATACACCGCTGCGAAACGAGCATTGACGGAACACACACGCGAAAGATTTGAGCAAGTTCAACACATCACGTGGGGGAGTTTCCGACTGCCAAGCTTCATGGGGAAACTCGGCATCCCATTCATCTTCGGTCCAGTCGCCGGCGGGGAGGACACACCGAAGAATCTTCGTAGGGGCCTCGGTCTCCGCGGGCAGATTTGGGATTTTCTTCGACGCCTTTCCAACGGACTGCTGACCTCTATCCCTTTGGTGAAGGCGACTTACGAGAGCGCGAATGAAATCGTTGCGACAACCGATGAAACTCGCGTCGCGATTCCCGAGCGATATCGCGGTAAGACAAGAGTGCAGCAAGCGGTTGGCATAGATCCAGGAAGCCTAAACTTGGCGATCGACGGTGAATCGGCGCAAGCCACGACTACGAGAACGGCAAAGCTTAACCTTTTATTCGTTGGCAGGTTATTGCCCTGGAAAGGTCTCCACATCGGACTGAAGGCGCTCGCGGCGCTCGGTTCCCGCGGAAACGAAGTACACCTGACCATCGTGGGATCGGGATCCGACGAAACGCGTTTACGACGTCTCGCGGAACACTTGAAGGTTGAGGAGTCCCTGTCGTGGATTCCGTGGATGAAGAGAGAGTCACTCGTTAAGCTTTACAGTGAACACGATCTCTTCCTTTTCCCGAGCCTCCACGACTCCGGCGGCATGGCCGTCCTCGAGGCAATGAGTTTAGGTTTGCCGGTACTCTGTCTAGACCTCGGCGGTCCCGGTGTTTCTGTCGACAACACCTCTGGTCGTGTCTTCCAGACGGAAAACCGCACGGAAAATGAGCTCGTGCGTTCAATTTCAGAGTACTTGTTGCAAACTCTCAGCGATCGCCGTGATTTGAAATCACTGTCAGATGGCGCTCGTCGCAGAGCTTCTTCTCTTTCGTGGAAGGCTATCGTTGGCCGTACGTACAATCTTTCGCTTCAAGTGCAGGTTAAATAATGGCCCTTGGCTCCCGAACCATGCATCGACTGGAACGCCCCATTCTTTTCATATTCGTTATGCTTGCTACCGGGAGCGGTCTGGGCCTTGTCGCGCCGTCTGGCGGAGGAATCGCCGCCGGCGGTTTGATTGCAAATCTTGGCCGCGCTGCCCAACTTTCTATTTTCGTGTTCTTCTTCTTGTGGGCTTTGAGCCGTTACGACTCAGTTTTGCGCCTCTTCACGCGTGAGCGTTGGATGGCGGCCCTTGGACTTTGGATCATCGTCTCAACACTCTGGTCGGTAGAACCGGGACAGACCCTTCGTTACGCAGTACCTTTTTGGGGCTGCATCCTGGTCGGATTGTATATCGCGCTGCGTCTTGAGCCTCTCGAACAGATCCGCCTGCTCGCCCTTTGTCTGGGAATCTCAGCGATTCTGAGTTTCATGTTCGGATTCGCGTTCCCCAAAGTTGCGATTTCTCCCGACAACGAGTGGCAAGGCGCGTTTCTTCACAAGAATGCGCTTGGCTACATGATGGCCCTTGGCGCTCTGTGCTTTGTTTTCTTGGCGATTTGCGAACGCCGTCGGCGATGGCTATCGATCGTCATGAGCCTCGCGTGCGTCGCGCTCGTCGTACTTTCAAGATCCGCCGGTGCACTTGTTGCCACGATTCTGATGTTGGCTTTGATTTTGCCGCTGCGCCTTGCGATCAAGATGCCGCATCGAAGGTTCATCGCGGTGATAGTCGCAGTTTTGTCGATCGGCGCGGTCACTGTAATTGCGGTTCTCCGGAATCCAGCCCCTGTCGTCGAATTAGTTGGCAAGGATGCGACGCTTACTGGACGGATGCAACTATGGCACTACGTGAAGCAAGAGATTGTCAGGCGACCTGTCTTGGGCTTCGGCTACTCGGCATTTTGGTCAACCGGTGAAGCCGATCGAATTCGCGCCGCTGTCAACTGGGATCCCCCAACCGCACACAACGGTTTTCTGGATGCTGCGCTGGGTTTGGGAATCATCGGTCTTGCGATTCTCCTTCTTGGCTTGTTGAGAAACCTTTATTTAGGCTTCAAAGTCGCCCGAAGGGACCAAGACTTTGCTTCCATTTGGCCGCTTTTCTTCATCATTTTTGTGGTGCTCGATAATCTTACGGAATCTTCAATCACCGGCGCGAATGCCTGCTGCAAACCGCCCTTACAGATAGGCGCAAGCACGCTCTTGCTTCTCTTCTACATTTCAAACTCGTACTGGCTTGTGCGCGCTTACTGGGAACCTGAGGAAGTCGATGCACCTGAAAGCGAATTTCAAAATTCCGAAGGCACCGATCCGTTATTACTTACGCCCGTGCGTTCATGATCAGAGCTACTGAGGACACAGATTGAGAATCCTGGCTTGGCCCATTACGACGCCGTGGAATCCGTATGCCGGATTGGTGTTTTCGAATCTGCCCGGTGTCGAGATAGACGGATGGCCCGGAAACTTGCTCCGCAAGTATGCCGTATGGCACATGCACTGGCCGGATTCTCTTCTCAACATTCCTAATACGCCCAAGGCCATCTACAAGGTCAACGGCATGTTGGCAACAATGGACTTCCTGCGTCTCCGCGGTACGAAAGCCATTTGGACGATGCACAATTTCGCTTCCCATGAGGCGAGGCATCCCGCGCTCGAAAGATCGTTTTGGCGGCGATTCATTCCCCGCGTCGATGGCGCAATCGCCCTCAGCTCAATGGGATTGAAAAAAGCGTTTGAGCGGTTTCCTCAGCTTCGGGACATTCCGACAACCGTAATTCCTCACGGTCACTACCGGGAACAGTATCCGCTTGTCGACGTAGATTCCCGTAAAATTCTCGGAATCCCGAACGACGTCAAAGTCATGATGTTTTTTGGCGCGGTGCGCGCGTATAAGAACGTCGATGTGTTGGTCCGCGCCTTTCGAAAGGTGAAGCGCCAAGACGCTCTGCTGTACGTGGTCGGAGATCCAAACTCCAAAGAATTATCGATTAAAATAGCTGAAGCGGCATCGGGCGACCATCGCATTTCGCTGAAATTTGAGTTCGTGGACCCGAAGAATGTATCGATATACCTGCGCGCAGCGGATCTGGTTGTTTTGCCGTACAGACACGTACTGAATTCCGGTTCGGCGCTTTTGGCTTTGTCCTGTAGCCGTCCGGTGTTGGTACCCGATCTAGGAGCGATGGGCGAACTGAGAATTGACTTCTCAGATACGTGGGTCCGCACATACGAAGGACACCTCACCGAATACATCCTAGAAGACGGCCTGGATTGGTCAACACGGCCAAGGCCGGCGATTTGCCCAATGCCTGAGCGATACGAGTGGAAGTCTATCGGGTTGGAAACGGTTGAGTTCTACAAGAAAGTAGTATCGGGATCTCTTCAGCGCTCGGAATCGACCCGCTACGTAGCCACTGGAGACGGATCTCGAT
>CAWIPZ010000054.1:0-62149 GCA_963837915.1 uncultured Acidobacteriaceae bacterium | reverse complement strand
GAAGTGTTAGAGCAGATGAGTTGAAGCGCACAGCTGTCACCGCGCTCGACGAACGCTGACTAATACAGCCCCTACCTCAGAAGGATCTCCACGAAATGTTTCGCCGCGCGCAGCAGGTTGCCGACCATTCGTTTTCAAGCCTCCAGGCGCGGATCGGGAACGGGGTAACCAATCGCGAAATGGTAGACGACTTGTCCAAGCTCAGGGGACAGGTCCAGATATCGGTTCACTTGGTCATCAAAAAACGCTCCGATGCCCGTCGCTCGCAGGCCAAGCGCCTCGGAAGCGAGATACATTCGTTGACCAATAGCACCCGCCTCGAAATGCACGTACCGATATCCACGATCGCCGTAACTGCGGGCGGCACCCTCAAAATCGCCAATCATGGAGAACGCCACACAAGCGTTGCCCGCTAGGTCTTGTCCCAAACTGAGAGATGCTGCTACTAGGCGTTGGTCCCCTTCCTTGATTTTCTCTAGCTCTGCTTGCTCCGGCCAGTAGCGGTAAACACCCGGCGTCAAGCCTTCGACGCGGTGGACGTAAAGATAGAGGTGGACGAAACGAGCTGTGGCGAAATCGGCGAAGAGGCGCTCTTGTGCGGTGGAGAGAACGGTCGCAAGTTGCGAGAAGGAGATCGACTCCCACCCACCCCTGAAGTCAAGAGCGGAACGCCGAGCACGAACGACGTCGCCGAAACTACGGCTTGTGGAGACAAGCGGCGGCAGGCTGATTTCCCCTCGCCCGAGTGTCTTTGACTGGCCAAGAGAGGGGACGGCGGCTTCCGTGCCGAGCTTCGTAGCAGCGTGGATTCGTTCGATCAGTGGATAAGGTTCTTGCTTGTCTGACAACTGGTTGGGCTCACCTCTAAACAAAATCGTCTCGACGGGATGCAACATCCTCACGGGAATGGAGGGGCCGTGAAGTCCGACGATTAGCATGGGCCACTCGTCCTCATGCAAGAGACAGCGTTCCGCAACTCGGTCATCTGAGAAATGGCCAAACGCAAAGCTTTCGCAGCCCATAGCTCGAGCAGCAAGCGTGAGGGCCTGCCAGGCATGTCCAATGTCATGCAAGCAATACCGATAGGCACGGTCCCGGTATTTCCAGGCTTCGCGCCAGACAATGCTGGTCAGGACGAAAATGAGCGGGGCAGAGATGTCGATAAGTCTCGCGTCAAAATCTCCCATGGCACGTTGTTCTGCCATGTGAGATGAGGGACGGTAATGATAGAGGCCATCCGGCCAACCGGCCAATCCTTGCGAGCAGAAGTGAAATTCGGTCGGATGGAGATTGCCAGAGGAGGGATTGACGCGCAGAGCGTAGACAGCTCCAGTGGAAGGGACTCGCTTGGACGCGCTAATTGAGGCGGAATAGAACATCAACTGCGAAAGAAAATCCGCACCATCCCGCGCTAGAGTATTTCCTGTTTTGCCCTCGAGTACTTCGAGAGCTGAAATCTGTGGGGCTGGCGGGTCGGCCGGCAAATCCAGGATGGGGACGCCCTCATAATGCCTAAATGGATTGGGCATATTGGCCCAGTCAAGGTAGTGCTGAGTTCGCCGCAGCGATTCGACACTATGCTTCGTCAATTCATGGTACTCGCGCCAGCCCATGCAACGTAGGTCCTCAGAACACTGTACTGGCAAAGTAGGCATTCGGGTAGGGGCACAAAGAGAGAGACTTTGGCTCTACTGCGATCTAAAGGATACAACAGAGTACAATCGAACGGACCGATACCGGTTTTGACCTCGGTAGTCTCACTAGAGATATTCGCAAATCGAATGAGGAGCAATTGGAACATGGGATACAGTAACCGCGACAAACCAGAACGCAAATCTGGACGAGCTGGATTCGTGGATGCCCGACTCGAAGAGCTTCGGCGTCGCTGGGAAAATGCGACTAACGAGCGCGAGAAAAATGAGGTGTCCGAACAAATCCGCGAGTGGCAATCCTTTAGGCCAGAACGGACCGCACCCTCCGGCAGCAGACGATAGGAATCCCTGTCGCAAGCTCAGTTGGACGGGCAAGATGGCCTCCGTCGCAAGACGAGGCGGCTCGCGCAGATACGCTCTTCGATGGGCGCAGCTTACAAACCGAAGCGCCAACAAAGAAGGAATAATCACGATGAACAGATGGCGCTCCGGCTGGAGCGGAAAGAAATGTTGGGGGCAGGCCCCTACGTCAGAAGGATTTCCACGATATGCTCCACCGCGTGGCCATCCCAGAGTTCAGGCCGTTCTCCTTTTTTGCTGTTGCCGCCCAATATCTCCCGCGCGTTGGCCTTAATCTTCTCTAAGACTGTGTAGCGACATAGTTGACACGTTAAAGGCGCCATTCTAATGGTTATAGCACTCCTACTGGTCGGATTACTCTCGGATGCGCAGTGATGCAAGCACACTCGTCATGTTGCTAGTATTGGCCCACGTTCGGTTTGCGATCCCTGGGATAACCGTCCGTATTTAGATTGAGGATAATTTCCTTCTTGTCTTGGAGACGCCGAGCGTCCCGCTTCCGCTGATTGGTACATGTAACGCCGTTCGCGCGGGTCCAGCTCTCCGCTTATCTAGGGAGAATCAAAGGATTACGCCGATGAAACCTCTCCGCATTATGTTACGTTTTCTGTGTCGAGTCGTTCTATGTACGCCATCACGGCCACGCGCAAAATCAGGAAGTAGAAGATGCGCTTTTCTGTAGTCGTTTGTGCCGAGAGAAAAAGCAGTAGAATACTCAAATCCAGTGGGGCACTCGAAACTGGTCCGGGCCGTGAAAAATGGCAAAGAGCACCAAAGGTGGCGCAGAGATATTGATGAGTCCGAGGTTAGCTCGAATCGTCGGAACCGTCACACGGTCAATTGAGTGTTCGTCGCCGGTCCCGGGTCGACCCGAGGTCTTGTGGGTGGAGGGGATCAATCCGGGTATAGTGCGCGAATTGCTGCCCTCTCAAGGAGAACTCCCTGATGAAACTGGAGATCTCCGAGAAGGTGCGGAGCGGCAATCCGCGCTCCTCAGTCAGGTCTTGGGAGTAACGAGGAAAATGGTTGTTTACGAACGAACTCATCCGGAGGTCCGCTTGGTGCTGTTTCTCGATCCACCCTTTGATCGCGAAGGCGAGGCTTGGCAACCTATCACGCATTCTAGCGTCGAGCGAGATTGCGGCGTTGACCCAAGGCAGTCAAGGCAACTTGAGGAGCGCCTCTGGGATGAGGTTTGCCGAGTTGAGAGAAGAGGCCGGCCACGTGGAACTGGGCATCCGAAGACCCCGACTCTGCAGCACCTCGGTCTTTCTCCTGAACGCATTGCTCGCCTTCAAATCAAAGATCTCAAGGATCGGGATCTCCAAATACTCCTGCGACGGTGGGAGAACATGACATTCAAGCAAATCGGGCGAGAGCTTGGGATTTCGGCCCAGGCAGTCTGGAAACGATGGAAGCAAAAGATCGAACCAGCTATCAAGCGAGTGAATCCTAGTTTCTCCCGTCGTTCGTTCCAATTGAGTGCGCTGGATTTGAATTAAACCTGCCGAATTATTCACAGCCCCGATTTTTATTAGGCAAGCCCTTTCTTCTGAAGAGCTTGCACGATCGGTCCCGCGCGACGGTTGATTTCCCACATAAGTTAGAAGGGCAAACATACTGGCCCAGTTCTTGAGAACCATCAAGCTCTGCGGCAAGGCAGCCTTTCAAACAGGAGATCAAAATGAGCGTCGATACTGAAGGCATGGGTGAACCAATTGAACCAAGCTCCGAAGAAGCAGTTCAGGCAGACGACTCGTTGCCGCAACCAACCGTCAACCCACAGGATCCTTCGCGGAAGCGAAAGCGTAAATTCGATAAGACGAAACCGCTCGACTCGCCGGAGGACGAGGCGATCGCTCAGCATCTGGCGGCGCCCAAGTCGATCCGAGAATTCAAGTCACTCACCGACCTAGCCAAGCATCTCAACATCTCTCGCATGACCCTCTATAGGCGGACGAAAGATCTGATCATTTTGCAGCGGGTCGAATGGCTGCTCACACACTATATGTTAGCCGGCGATCTCATCGCGCGCCTGCACTGGGAGCGCATCATGGCTGGCCAAGTGAGGGCTGCAGCCGCTGGCGACACGAAGGCTGCACAATTCTGTAAGGAGCGCGCGTGGCCGCCTGAGAAAAACCTGAGCGACATCTTGTTCGGCAACGGTTGAGAAGGTGCCGCAACTGCCGAGTAAAGCGCCCTTTAGTAAGCGTTTTGAAGAAGCTGTGGGGGTCGGCATGTGAGAGCGCGTCGGTACGACAAGTCGCCCGGCAGTTCCGCCTGGTCGCCGGCTGTTTTCGCCGACCAGGTCAAGAGCCTCGATTGGCGTAAGCGGCGGGCGAAACACAAAGGGACAATATCGCCTTCCGAGCTTGCGGAAGCTCAGGCGAAGATTTGGGCCTTGGTGGGTTGAACATCATAATGAAGCCCCTCTGCCAATAATTGTCGATAGTACGTTCTCCGAGCCGGTCTACGTTCAGTTCGCTGAACTGCTCGAGACCACGCAGCTCCCGGTGCCCACACGCGCCGTTTATTCCAAGCATCTCGAAATTAACCCCACGCATGCGAAGGCTTGCGAGTGGCTTTCCGCGCTGGATGCCGAGAAAAACGGTGACAAACCTTCGCCGCCAATCTCCCGTTTGTTCGGCGGAAAAAACTGAATCAGGCTCTGGATGCAGGGACCGCTCCTCCGCGGCCTCCAAAGGCACCATTCTCGTCACTGTAGTATTCTTTACGCCCGGTTAGGGAATCGAAATATCTCCGCCTCCCATTTCTACTATGCACGCTCCGACTTCAACACGATGTACTAGTGGAATTTAGATTTCTCTGTCGAACCAAAGGGCACACGACGTAGGAGGACATGCAGTCACCTCTGAAAATTACCGGCACGGTAAAGAGCCCCGTCGACATATCCAAAAGAGGCCAATCTTTCGACGCGTGGATTGCGCCAGAACTTCCGCTCGGTATGTTCGTTTCGCTAGTCTCGTAATTTCGGGGAGTTGGGGGTCACGTGCTCGCCCGAAGCGTCCGGTGCGAAATGATGATCAATCAAGAGTTTCGTTTTCTCCCGCGATCCTCTATCGCCTTCTCGAGTAGAACCCTAACAAACTCCGAAACACTGTCATATCCCTCGCGCTCAGCAATTTCCCTAAGAGCCGCGTGCTGATCTACGCGAAGCCGGATACCAATCTGTTTTTCACGCCGTCGAAATTTCATTTCCGAGCCGCAATTGTATAGCAAGGATCCGCAAGCAGAAATGATAAACAGTGATATTTCTGTGCTTGACAAACGTATAGCAAATGATTAGCATTCAAGTGTAGCTCGCAACTATGGAGACTCAAGTGAAAAACCAGCGTCTTCCACACAAGCCGGCGTCTAACCGAAACATTCAAAAGCCCCGCTCTCAGTGTGAGTTCCAGACTCTTGTCGCTCAGAACGTACGCTTGGCAAAGCGTTCTTGGCCGGGCCGGTTGACGACCGGCGCCCTTGAGACGCTCCGCAAACTAACATCAGACCTAGGACTTTGTCTGACTCTCGGGGATCTGATTTACCTAGATAGTGGTTGGTACATCACACATGTTGGCCTCTTGCGTATCGCGCACCGCAACGGATGCTCTGACATGCAAGTCAGAGCAGTTCGCGAGTTCTGCGAACCCAAAGTAGGTCGTTGGGTCTTTAAAGCTATAGTTCATAAGTCCCCCGACTCGAAAGGTTTCGTTGGTTACGGCGATGCCGATCCTTCTAACACGTCTCCACTCGTCCGTGGTGCCGAAATGCGCGTCGCCGAGACCCGAGCCGTCAATCGGGCTCTGCGCAAAGCTTATGGAATCGGGCTCTGCTCGGTCGAGGAACTCGGCTCACAGCCATCTTCCGTTCCGCCGCCGGGCGAGGGAAAGGCGGTCGGTCCACCGAATGGCAACGGCTCTTCCAACGGGCAGCCCAGACTGCGCGACAAGCTTTGCCTCCTGATTCGGAAGTACGAACTTGATCCCAACCTGGTGAAACGCTATGCATGCGATTTCTGCGGCACGGAATCTCTCCGCGATGCTGGCCGTGACCTCGTCGAGGCCTTCGTTTCGACGGTGGCCCAGGAAGCCGCCAAAGATCGTGCCGCACTCGTTTGCAAGTTGAATAGCTATAGCCAGCCTGAGGAGGTGAGGTCATGAAAAGACATTTTCCGGGTTTACATGTAGATGCGGTGCGCGCGAGCGATTTCCTGGAGGGCATCTTCCTCGTGCGCGTGGACCGCGCCTACTATCGCTGGCACCCGCAGAAGCCCTTCTTCATCCTCAGCTTCACGGTCCTTGCGCCCGAAGACCTCGCCTCCCGCAAGATTGCCGGGCGACTCTACTGCACCCAGAAGTCCCTCTGGAAATTGAATTGGTTCCTGCGGGATTTCGGCTATGACCCGGATCTGCTTGGTCGCGACGAAGTGGATGAGAAGGCCCTGCTCGGTCTCACGGGCATCCTGCGAACCACCCGTAAAACATTTGCCGGGCGAATGTTCCTCAACCTCGAAGCATTTGCACCATCCAGCGAATGGGAATTCATCTCGAAAGATGCTCGCGAAGGGGTTGTGGCAGGAGGCTCGAATGACCTACAGCTTCACGCAGATTAGCCAGTACCTGCGCTGCCCGCGGCAGTATCGCTACCGCTATCTGGACGGCTGGCGCGAGAAGGAAGACAAGGCCTCGATGATGTTTGGCCGCTGCTTTGAGAACGCCTTGTCTGCCTATTTCACTGGGGAAGACTCGACGGCCGCGTTCTTCCAGGAATGGCGCAAATACCAGGATGCCTCCCTGACGTATGCGAAGAATGACTCCTGGGACCGGCTCTATCACCAGGGGATTCACCTGCTCGAGCGGTTCGCTCAGGATGATCGAGTTCGGATCGGGCATCCGAAACAGAATCTGCAGGTGAAACTGACACGCTCGCTTCCCTCCGGGAGCCAATTCCTCTCGTACCTCGATGCGATCGGGAAGTGGACGGGACGAAATGCATTATCGACTGGAAAACGACGACCTGCCGCTATCCGGAACAGCCGCAGGGTCTGTTGGCACTCGATCCGCAACTAATCTGCTATTCCTGGATGGCTGGGATCTCGGATGTTGCCCTGGTCGTCTTCGTTCGAAAGAACGCCCCCGAAATTCAGTATCTGAGGACATCCATTGATGAACAGCAGCGGAGGGAGTTTGGCCAGTTGGTGGAGACGACAGTCAATCAGATTGAAGCGGGGCAATTCCTACCGCACAGCGGGATCCGCTTTCCCCAGAACGGCTGTGTGAGCTGCGCGCATCTGGGGATCTGCTTGGGGGACCAGCAGCTGTTGGATTCGAAACTGATTCGCCGGCCGGGAGCGAGCGACCTTGATTGGCTTGACCAATTTGAGGAGTAGCGGGCCGCCGCCGATGGCACCGAAACTGAATCGTCGCCGGGCCTTGTTCGTACTGGAGAAGATCGACGAGATTCTGCACTGGGAACGGACGACGGAGCAGGAGCGGGACACGCGCTTTGTGGAGCTGGGCCGCTATCTGTGTGAAACCCGGTCCGGACAATACTGGCGGGTGGACAACCTGAAGTCCTTTGATGAGTTTCTGGAGAAGAAATTTCCCGAATCCAGGAGGAAGGCGTATTACCTGATGGCGATCCACGAGCAGCTGCCACGGCAAACGCATCACGAGCTGAAACAGGTGGGCTGGACTAAGGCCACGGAGTTAGCCAAAGTCGCACGGCGGGACGGGCGGGAATTCGACTGTGCAACCTGGTTGCACAAAGCGCAGGAATTGCCGAAGGAGGAGTTCAAGCGCGAGGTGGAACGACATCTGACCGGCAAGGAGACGGAGCCTTGGGAGATGCTTTATTTCAAGCTCTACAAGAGCCAGCTGGCGGTTATCGAGCAGGCGCTCGAGGCGGCCTCATTGATGCTGGGTGGCCAAAAGGTGCGGGGCTATTGTCTGGAGATGATTTGCGCGGATTTCCTTGCTGGGGTGAACTTGGAGACCGGTAACCAGGATGCGCTTCTCACGGCGCTCACTCGGCTGGTGCTCGGCCTTCCAATGCCGCAGCGAGAACAACTCCTCGAGAGCGTTCAGGGAGTCGCTTGACTAGAATTCGATCCAAACGGCCACGCCTGAAGCTCGATCCTAAGGCATATCGTCAGCTCTGCCGTAGAGTCCTCGCGCGTGACGGATGGCATTGCCAATTCTGTGGGCGTGCGGAAAATCTTCAAGTCCATCACATTCAGCCAAGGAGCGGGCTGGGCGACGACGCGGCAGAGAATCTGATAACTCTTTGTTTCTGGTGTCATCAAAAACTACATCGTCAAGGGCATCTGAATTCTGGAGAAGATTGTCGTCACGATCGTTGAGAATTGACGACCTTCGATTCCGGTGGCCAAGATGATCAGGCGATGCTTCATGCGGGTGGGAATTCGCGCGCTTAGATTAGAGTCTCACTTACAGTCGAGATTTGATTTTCGCGCGAATTGCGTCCGCGCTCCTTCGGTCTCTCTTCGCTACGGGTCGAGGGTCGAGTTCCCAAGTTCACACCGACAGGCGAAATACCTGTACTCGGACTAGCCTTTGGACCAGTAGCATCTCGTTGCTCAGATCCCTAAACTTCATTATAGAAATGAGGCTAAAGGGACCAAACCGCGTTGGTCACTTTCGACGCTGGATGCAATTAGATCTATGCACGGTTGCCATTCCTCATAGCCCATTTGCCTTCTTGCTCCCCGTGACGGTTCTCTTGCTGGTCCTCATTCAGTCAGGATGTGCAGGTTATACGAGCACCGATGCAGCGCCTTCGATCGTCACGCAGCCGGCCAACCAGACTGTTACCGCCGGTCAGACCGCGATCTTCTCGGTGTCGGCCTCGGGCACCGCTCCGCTCAGCTATCAATGGAATAAGAACGGAATGGCCATCAGTGGCGCGACGCTTTCGAGCTATACAACCCCGGCTGAAACGACATCGGGCAGCGGGTCCCGATTCACCGTCATGGTCAGCAACTCGGCGGGCAGTGCGACCAGCAGCGCAGCCATGCTCACCGTCACCGCCACCGGCGCTCCGCCTTCAATAACAACCCAGCCGACCAGCCAGACCGTGACTGCCGGTCAGACGGCGACGTTCTCGGTGGTGGCGTCGGGGACGGCTCCGCTCAGCTATCAGTGGCAAATGAACGGTGCGACTATCGGTGGTGCAACATCTTCGAGCTATACGACCCCGGCTGAAACGACGTCGAATAGCGGGGCGCGATTCACCGCCGTGGTCCGCAATTCCGGAGGAAGCTCGACCAGCAACACCGCCATCCTCAGCGTCGACGCCGCTCCGCCCAGTACGCCGTCGCAAACTGGGCCTGCGCTGCCGACGCTTCCGCAGGCTACAGTTGATTTGACGATGCCCACGCAGACGGGCACCGTATGGAACGTCCCCGCGGGAGACGCGGCCACATTGCAGAAAGATATTAATGCCGCCACTTGCGGGGATACCATCGTGCTCGTTGCAGGTTCGACCTACAGCGGAAACTTTACCATCCCCTCAACTTCATGCTCGGGATGGATTGAGATTGTATCGAGTGCTTTAGTGAGCTTGCCATCACCGGGAAATCGCGTCAGTCCCTCAAATGTGTCCAACATGGCAACCGTTTCAACGCCCAACGCCGTCCCGGTATTTGCCTTTTTGCCCAGTTCAAATCATTGGCGACTCATGGGACTTCACATCACTACATCAGAAACCGGCGCGAATGAAGTTTACAACCTAATGATAGCCGGATTTCTGGCCGACGACTACACAAGCGTTAGTGTAATATCCCAACTTCCCAATCAAATCATCCTTGACCGTGTTTATATCTTCGGTACGACAGACGGCGTCACTTTAAAGGTAGACCGTGGAATTAATGCAAATACGCAGTCTTTCGCAATGGTGGATAGCTACTGCGATGGCATTGTTGATACTGGACAGGATTCTCAGTGTATCGCCTCAACGAATGGAACTGGGCCGTTTCTGATTCAAAACAATTTCCTTCAGGCTGCTGGGGAAAATATTATGTTTGGTGGCAGCGATCCCGCAATCACAAATTTAATCCCGTCAGATATAACCGTGATTGGCAACCTATTTCAAAAGAATCTGTCATGGGAGGGCGCAATTTCCGATGTAAAAAACCTTTTTGAAATAAAGAATGCCCAGCGAGTTCT
Source organism: uncultured Acidobacteriaceae bacterium (assembly GCA_963837915.1). Classification (GTDB taxonomy): domain Bacteria; phylum Acidobacteriota; class Terriglobia; order Terriglobales; family Acidobacteriaceae; genus DASRAA01. Next base: position 51,945 of record CAWIPZ010000054.1, on the reverse strand, counting down.
GCTTGATGGCAACGTCTTACAATATACGTGGGTAGGAGGGCAGCAAGAAGCCATTATTCTTAGGGCTGTCAATCAATCATTGGGTTGTGCGTGGTGCTCGGCATTAGATATTACTGTGACCCATAACATAATCTCTCATGCACCGCAGGCGTTTGCCATTGCTCCGGTAGAAGACCCCGAGCATCCTGCTGTTCCCACGGGCAGGGTTTTGGTGCAAAACAACCTCATGACTGACATCTCGTGTACAGCATGGGGGTCAGGACGTGGACTGCTGTTCCAGTTGACCGCAGAAGTCAGCCCCTACATTATGCACGATATTGTGATTAACCATAATACTGGGTTCGGGGATCCAACCGCTTGCGGCGATTCTGGTTGGATTTATATTGGGTCAGACAACGATGCAGGATTTATAAGGAATCTTCAGACTACCAATAACATATCCAATTACGGCTACATTGCACTGGCAGGAGATGGTTGTGGTCCGGGCACCTGTGCCTTGAGTGCCTATGCGCCAGGTTATGTGTACAACGACAATGTGTGGATTAATTCCACGGGCCTGCCCGATGGTCACACTTGGCCTTTTGGAACCTATTGGAGTGTGTTGTCAGGTGTGGGGTTCACCAGCTATTCGGGCACAAACCCAAACCTCACAGGCAACTTTCAATTAACGAGCGGCAGCGCATATCACAATGCGGGGACTGACGGCGAGGACATCGGTGTGTGGGATTGGACTTGCCTGAATAACGATTCAGCGGCCGCTCTTGCTGGGAAATTCGTTCCCGGCCCTGGAGGATGTGCATTGAGTGGGAATCTGTCGCCACAATAACTCACCAATTTCAGCGTGATAGTCCAGTGGGGAGCTGATTGCAAGAACCAGGTCCTCGACTCAAAGACTCGAACTGTTAATCAGATTTGCGATAAACAGGGAGAGCGGCCAGCCCCGGCGAAGCCGAAGTTTCCGCTTCTTCCAAAAACGCGTAGTTCGTTTTGAAGGAGAAGAAAGAAAGGGCCGTTCGTATTTCTGGCTACAGCGTCACTCTACAGACCCCGCAACTCGAACGCTTTTGCTTGCAGAGGGGTAGCACGAGTCATTTGTGTTGCGGGGTCGTGTGGCCAGTGCTTGGAGTAAGGTGGAACAGCTCCGCACCGCAAATCCCTCTTCCCCTTGCTCCCGTTGTTTTTTGGTCTGCACACCCGCGTAAGGTTTGGCAGCTGTTATCGTATCCCGCTGCTGGCCATACAGCGGCACCTCTTCTTCCTCAAACAGCAACGGGGTGGGAAAACCGCAACGGAGCCAACGCCGCTCGCATATGCCTTTCCATGTAGTAGGCGAGCAGACAAAGGAAAGTAAGCGCCCTCACATGCTCCTCGGTACGCAGATAGATCGGCCGTACCCGAATATCCATCCACTTCCAACAGCAAGAGGCCCGTCCCTGAAGGTCCCCCCATTTTAGGTCCAGCTAAGGAGTGAAAATACCGGGTCTTGAAGGTCCCCCCATTTTAGGTCCAGCTAAGGAGTGAAAATACCGGGTCTTGCAGAACCAGCGAGGGCGGGGCTAGCCCCGCCCTTGCTGGCGAATTCGCGAGGCGGCACGTCTTCCAGCGCGGAGTGAGGACGAGTCTCATTGTAGTGCCGCCGCCAAGCCTCGATCTTGCCCCGAGCGTCTTCCAGGGACAAGAACCAATTTACGTTCAGACATTCGTCTCGCAGGCTACCGTTGAACGATTCTACATACGCGTTGTCGGTTGGCTTTCCGGGCCGGCTGAAATCCAACTTCACGCCGTTTCGATAAGCCCATTGATCTAGCACCTTCGAAACAAACTCTGGGCCGTTGTCTACGCGAATCGTCTTCGGTGTCCGTCGTTCCATCGTGATCCGTCCCAAGACTCTCGCCACCTTTTCTCCGCCGATTCCTTGATCCACTTCGATCGCCAGGCATTCTCGCGTGTAGTTATCTACGACCGTCAGAGCCCGCAATCGCCGCCCGTCATACAATGCGTCGGAAACAAAATCCATCGACCAGCATTCATTCGCAGCACAAGCCTTGATTCGTGCGACTCGCTGGGCGGCACTGGCATGTCGTCGCGGCCTCTTCCTGCGCAGGCTCAGCCCCTCCTTCTGGTACAGCCGGTAGACTCTCTTGTGGTTCACCTTCCATCCTTCGCGTCGCAGCAGAATGTAAATCCGATAATAGCCGTAGCGCACCCGCGCCTCCGCAATCTCTCGAATGCGCATCCGTAAGGCGGCCTGATCATCTCGGGTCGCTTCATAGCGGTGCGAAGATCGGAAAAACAAGAGCACGCGACAACTTCGCCGTTCGCTTACTCCGTACCGCCCTTCCAGATCTCGTACCAACTCCCGCCGCCGACCAGGCCTTAGAGTTTTTTTGAAAGCACATCCTGCAACATCAGCTTGTCTAGACTCAGATCCGCCACCAGTTGCTTGAGCTTCCGGTTCTCCTCTTCCAGCTGCTTCAATCGCCGGATCTCGTCCACGCCCATCTGACCATACTGTTTCTTCCAGCGATAAAACGTCTGCGTGGAGATGCCCATCTTCCGGATCACTTCGCCCACCGGTGTCCCCGTCTCCGCTTGCCGCAACGCGAAGGCAATCTGCTCTTCCGTATAGCGGGTCTTTTTCATCCGACAATCCTCCCTTCAGGCTGCCCATTTTGCCGGATTTTCTCTCTCTTCGCTTGGACCAGTTTTCGGGGAGGACCTCAACTCCTGGCGCTGCGCATGGAATCTTCTGCCTTCGATGATAAGCGTGAGGTGCTTGGCCATCTTAAAGCGGTTCACCGTTCGCCGACCTTGAGCGCGATCTCTTCCTTGCGCAAGATCTTCTTCTTGTGACACGCCACTTGCTGCCGGATCGCTTCCAGCTCTCTTTCGGTGGCTCGCAATAAGCACAAGTGTCCGCCTCAAAAGCGCCATCGGCGACATCGCTCGGAGCTTCATTGCTGGGGTTGTTTGAGAAACTGGTGGAGTTGACGGTAGGCCGCGTCGGAGGCGCCCTGCGCCTCCTCCGAACCGTTATGAATCAGGTGGGCCGCCGTCGGCATCGACCACGCCGCGGAAGAACCATTCCATCGGAGGATTTTCACCTTAGCGTAATTTAACTCCCGGATGATTTCTCCGCCAACGATTCAGAGATCATCGACGTACTTGAGGAGTGACGCGCATGCACGTCCCACCAAAACGAGTTTTCCTTGGCAGCCCTGCGATAGTTGTTCTTCAGGACTCCGAACCAGCGGAGGGCAGCGGCGCAAGTCAACCACGAACCGGCGGCCTGCTCTCCGAACGGGCCCGAACTGTAACGCCCGAATGGATACCCAGAGGGGCTGTGCTTGCAAGGCGGATCGTACTCGGAGTTTGGACGAAGTCGCTGCGGAAGCCTTGTGATCCCGTTCCGAACGAACGGAGCGAGCCGCCCGATTTTCCTCAAAAATCGCCAGCCGATCTGGTGATCGAATATCGGGGGCGTGGGCCAGTAGGTCCCGCCGTTCACGAACTTGAATGCGGAGTACCCCAACTCGATCAATCTCTCCACGATAGGATCGACACAATTCAGTTCGAGGCTGACATAGACAGGCGCGGTCGCGGGCGTTATCGAGTGCAAGGTCTGGAGGTCTGCTCCTTCGATATCGACCTTCATAAAGAAAGGCTTTCCGTACTCCTCTATGAGCTGCATTGTCGAGACACAGGGGATTTTCAGCTCTTCCCACTCCCCTCCATACTTCCCCTTTTCTGGTAGGAAGGAAGACCAGCCGTCGTCCCGGAGATTACGATAAAAGGTGAACTCTCCCGGTTCCTTCAACACCCCGGCATTGATGACTTGCATTCGGCCTTGTCGGATCTCGTTTTCGAATCGCAGCGTGCATTGGGCTGCCAGCAGGGGATTGGCTTCAACTCCGAGCACAAGGTATCCGAGATCGAGATAATAGGCAGTGTCGTCACCATTGTGAAGGCCAATGTCGAAAATAAGATCTCGGTCTCTGCGATTCGAACTACCCATTTCGGTCATCGTCTCGGCTGTTGTCATGCTCTATCCTACGGCTCTCACAATGGGGCGTCCGCGGTTAGTAACTCCACTCGCCCTGGAACTGATCACGATTCTAAACCACTGCCACCATCATCCGGATGAGGAGAATTATAGTTGGGTTACGGAATCAAAGGGCTTTTCCGAGGTACTAGAAACGTAGTGAGGTGGGCACGCCAAAACTAGCCCGTACCGACAGGATGGCTCTGGGCACCTCAGCCCAAGACAGTCAAGAGATGTGATTATGCTTTAGATTCTTTTCTTAGATATTCCAAGATAGTCTGAAAGTACGGATGGGTTCCTAGGGCATCGAGATTCAATTCTGTCGCAAACTCTTCCTCGATCGTGCTGACCAAGGTCGCAGCAGTCACAGAGTCCCACCCTTCTATTGTATCCAACCTGACGGTGGCAATCTTCTGTTCGCTGAGTTGGGAAAACACAGCAGCAAAACAACGCATTAGCCTAGACCGAAGATCATTCACCGGGACTATCCTGGATATGAACGTAAATAGCCGGTTTATTCTCAACAAACTGCTGCCTGGAGAGGGAGAATTTTGTTTGAGGCGCCCACCCTAATAATTGCGCAAGAAACTCCTTGGTCGGCCCATTACGAGGCGTATTGGCAAAGTCGAAAGTCGCTTCTTGAGCGTCGAACTTTTGGAACAGCCAAAGAAGACATCCATGCTCGATACGACGCGAGAATGCACGGCAACTCATCACCCACTGGTGGATGTTTAGAGCACCCTCGTGTGACTGGCCTGTTACGACGGCAATCTTGCCAAGGGGACCGAACCTGTCTTCGTAGGAGGCCACCATTAAGAAAGTTTCAGGATCACTCAGATATTGGCGCCAGGAAGAGTCGGTATGGCGCTTTCCATTCAAGTTGAACTGGTTCGTCTTATTGATTAGTTCCAGCGCTCGTGGATCTAATGGATCTTTAGCGAAAGATATAGTGATCTTACCTTTCGCCTCTTGGAGGAACCGTTCAGGAGTGTAGCCTGCCGCCCGGGTAGCTCGAGCGACAGCGCGAGAAGAACGTATGCTCTCCAACCGAATCTCATCTTCGGCAGAAATCGATCCTTTTCCAAAACAACTACGCAGATCGTACAGAAATTGCAACGCAGCCTTGTCGTTATCCTTCGGAAAAAGCACGCATTCGATACCAGGGTAGGCAGACCCAACCTCAGCCAGATCCAGAGCACTGTCATCCACAAAAACAACGCTCTCTGTCCCGACATTCCAAATCTGCAAGATCCTTTGGACAGATGCGGACTTGGGTCCCCAATTCGCCTCAAGCGGGAAGATCCTTTCTCTCGCGAGCAATGGCTTTCGAATCCGAAATGCCTCTTCGACAAGGACAGGATCGTTCCTACTGGCAACCCCGATCAACGTCCCGGACTCTGCCAGTGAACTCAAGAGTTGCTGGTACAGCCCATGCTTATGTGCGTGATGATCGAGATCCCAGCTGACTCCCTCCGGATTCACTTCGCCCAAAATGCCCATCCAGAAGGTGTCGTCGAGATCGGTGATCAACCCCTTCTTGGGAAGTTGGTCTCTCAGGAGTTTGGCGATTTGCTCTGCGAGCTTGTCGGCATGAGTCAAACTGTACGGAAAACCGGTATTAAGCTCCGACTTGACATCCAGCCTTGACAAAAGCGGTGAGATTTGATCGGTGTACTGCGAGTTGACTTGGCGGATTTCCGGAAACTCCGAAAGCTGCAAAGAGAAACTTGCCATGATGCTGCGCAGATCACATTCAAAACGACTGAGCAGGAAGCCCGGGGTAAATGAAATGGGCGGAAGAGCAAGCGTCGGCAACGAGACAATCACCCTGTTCTTCGCGCTTAGAGACTCGAGCGCTGCGGAGATCCTCGCGGTTTGATCGCGAACTGTGCGAATGATTTCTGGAAGTTGTCGCGGATTCCAACCTCCCAAGCTACGAATGCCCAAACGAGGATCGAGGTCCTGCCACTCGATCAACGCAACCACGGAAGAGTTGACGACGCTTTCGAGGCGCTCTAGATTCCCCGGAAGATCTCCAAAAACTCCGGAGGTTATGGCAATTCTGTGCGAAGGAAATTCTTGGCGCAGATGTGCATGCAGAAATGTCGAAAAGTGAAGAGGAGTAATACCACAAGCAAGCTGAACTTCCAATTCTGGCGATTCGGGTGCAGGATTTTGCTTTACGGCTTCCAGGGCTTCAAGCAATCTCATCGGCCACTTATGTCATCACCCTCAATCGATGATAGCATAACCCTGGGTCGTTTTTCGTCCCGGTAGCATGACTAAATCGCATCAGCCAGGAGTCGAATGGTCTTCTTCGCGCCCGTTAAGCATATTAGACGGTATCCAGGGCGTGTCGCGGCTTGCTTACCAGCCTCAACCTTGTAGCATCTTCCTTGGTGTCGAAAATGTCTTTCGATTCCCACGCGCCGCGCTTCTTGCGGTTGTTTGCTGAGGGAGATTCCAAACTTCTCTAATTCGTACGTACTGTCTTCTTCGCCGGATTGTTTCCAATACCACTGGCAACGGCACCTTTTCCGAGCAGCGACAAAGAAATCATCGTGGCAACCAGGCTCCAGCCTTCCGTCACCCATCCGGGCGATTCGAATTAGAATCTTTTCTCTGTCCGACGGCGCGCTTCAATTCGTGGCCACGCGCCCACGCCAAAGATGTATCCGGAACACGAAAAATCTGGGCCTGCATTCCGAGGGAATTCAGATAATTGGTCAGTGGCCTCATGGCGTCCTTCCCGCCGTAATCGTGCCAGAAGACCGTTCCTTCGTCTGAGACCATGCTGGCCATCTTGACGGTGTCATTTTCAACGTGAACCAAATCATGCGCTCCGTCAACCAGGCACAAGTCTATCGAACCCAAGAATTCCGACGGATCAAAGCGCATGGAATCGCAACAAATCTGCTTATATTGATTCAATCCCAGTGCCCGTGGAACTGAACCTAATTCGCGCCCGGCTACAAGGCGTGCATCACTGGAAAGATATTCTTTGCCACCGCTGGAATCAGCTGGCAGATCCAGCGTGAAAACCTTTGTCCCTGGCTCAGAGTTCAAAATAAATATGGCAGTCGTTAGGCCATTAAAGGTGCCTATCTCAAAGATCGTGGATGGCTTCAGCACCTTTGTGGCTCTGGCGAGAACAACCATCTCTGTAAAACTCATCCCGCCTCCGGAGTGGGCGGCTGGGAGTTTAATAATTAGATCCGCCGTTGGCGCAAGAATTGGTGATTGCCCAGGCAGCCCGTTACCAATCAATTCATCATACTTCCTCGAGCAGTGCGAAACGTAATTGCGCAGACTCGAAGGCCGACGTAACGCAATTGAGATTGCATTCAAATTCACACACCGAACCCTGTCAATCCATCCTTCTAGCCGCATGGCGATGACAAAAAGTATACCATCACGAATCTCCTGTTGACTTCAAGTGCGGCCTTCAGTGCCTAACCATCTCGTTTTGTTGAGACGGTGTAAATCGGAATTTCTGGAATTAGAACAATACAAAATAGGGCCCTATTTGGGTTAGCGCATTCCAATCCTTAGACGGGATTGCGACCGCGGTCATAATAGGTGGATTCGGCCATCGCCATCTCCACGAGTAATATGCACTCGCTGGTCTCCTCCTTGGACGGAGCGCACGGCCTCCGTCAACCGTTTTGACATTGCGAGCAAGTAGTTGGATGGTCCGGGGAGAAATCCGGAAGAGCGAAATGCCCTTATCCACTCAGCGTGGCTCTGGTTTACCAGTACAAGATCAGCTCCCGCAGAGGATAGCTCATTGTCTGCAAGAACCGCCGTCAGCTCCATCGCATCCGGGATCGCAACGCAATCGAGCAATGAACCTACTCGCAGATTGCCGAAATGCTGATGGTTGGTAAACCTGGTGTTCGCGCATAGCGCCCAACCTACAGTTTTCTCGTCGCGTTCGACGACCAATATCTGCAGCCTGGGATCTTCCGCAGGGTATAGGCTATTCAGGGTACGTCGGTCACGCTTGACTGCGAAGCTACAGCTCTCTCGATAGCTATCCCAAATCTCATCGGCCCAAGGTCCCCAACTTCCTTCCCGCGACACCGAACCATGACATTTGACTCGCCGGCGCTGCAGGATAGAAATGGCGATAGAACCAGTTCCGGTCAATCTTGCGGCCCGCGCGGCAAAGCTTCGAAACATGCTCCTGTGCAGGACTCGAACTTCCTTCAAGAAGCGCCCGGGTCGGTGGACCCGATAGAGGAAAGGTATCTGGCGGACAGACCAGCCGGCGGCAGATAGCAGCCGGGGCAGAGGCTTTTCTTGGGAACCCATGCCCACCATAAAGACAGCCTCACTCTGCTTCTGGCTGAATCTCACTATTTGCATCGCCAGCATCGAGTACTTTGGATCCACGATGCCTTCTGAAAGAGGAGACTGAAAATTAATCGCGCGCACTTCCTGGCCATTTAACCAGCCGGGCTGGTCCATTTTGAGAACCCCGCCGCGTACTTGTTTTTCTTCATCAACAACGACGAAGTGGGTCCAGTTGATGACCGAGTCCTTGTCAGGAAGGCCGTATACTGGATGGGTCGGAAGCAGAAAATCACAGGCGGCGTTCCGGCCTGCCATTCGTCGATTGAAGGCCTCAACCGCGGGCACGTGTTGCTCTGCGAAAGGTATGATTTGTAAGGGCATGACAGAACTCGCTTAAGAAGTCCCGCGAAATAGTTTCTCCCATAACCAGCGGGTCTCCAGCCGACCTCTTATGCGATCATCTAGGACAGTTAAACCATTTGTGTCAGCAAGGAAATCCAGGAGTTCCGAGACCGGAACGAACCATCCATTCTTACGCGCCAAGCGCTCCATCGTTCGTCGAAATTTCGGGATCAGTTTTCCACCCTGTATGTATCCATGCCCGAAATGAGTGTACATAATGCAAGCGCTGCCCGCTGCTTCCAGTCGGTCTTGATGCCTATCTCTCAGAGTATTGAGGAAAGTAGGTGCATCGTGGCCTTCGGAGGCCGAGTACCAACTGCGCACGTATGGACGAAGCGGATCGGAGTAGGGCATCGAAGGGTTCATGTGGAGGGTATCGATGTCGGTGTACACAAAATTGCGGCAGTAGCGAATTTGTTGGCGGCAAATGTCGCCCCAAAAGCTCGGATGAGTTTCAACGTGCCCACACCATTTCCCCCGCGCACGGCCCAAGGTGATCAAATTATACAGTGCTCGTCTCCATCCAGTCAGCCGTGCGGGACCCCAGTAAATCGCATCGGCGTTATAGTGGTTTGCCATTGCCGCTGGAGGCTTACCAAAATACTCTTGGAAAAGGCGCAAACCCTCTGCAGTCTCCTCGCGGGTAGTTGAGTACGGAGCTGCGTTATGAAATCCGATTTCAAATCCGATCGCCTGTAGATGCTGAAGGTAAGCGCGGTACTCGGGGTTGGCGCAAGTCTCACCGCCGGAATTTGGTTGCCGCCGAATGTTCAGAGGCCATACCCCGATAGTCGTCCGCAAACCCAAGTCCGCCAGGAAGGAATACACCAGCCGAGTCGTTTCAAGTGACTGCCCGTCGGGGTCATCAAATACGGTAAACGCAAAGCTGCGACCTTTGGGCCACTCGATTCGCCGCGCACTAGAGTGTCTATTCAAGTTGCACTGTGCGGGCTTAGCAGCTTCCACTGTTTCCTCTCGGTAAGCCCAAAAATGATCAATGCGCTGTGTCCGCATACTCAGAGAGATGACCTACTATTGCACTATCAGCTCCCCCGGGAGAAATGGTAATTTGCGCAGAACTGCGATTCGTCACAACTTGTGGCTTGTCTGTGTCTAGACAAGCTGATGTTGCAGGACGTGCTTTCAAAAAAACTCTAAGGCCTGAGCGTCGACGGGAGTTGGTACGAGATCTGGAAGGGAGGTACGGAGTAAGCGAACGGCGAAGTTGCCGCGTGCTCCTGTTTTTCCGATCTTCGCACCGCTATGAAGCGACGCGGGACGATCAGGTCGCCTTACGGATGCGCATTTGAGAGATTGCCGAGGCCCGGGCTCGCTATGGCTATTATCGGATTTACATTCTGCTGCTGCGCGAAGGATGGAAGGTGAGCCACAAAAGAGTGTACCGGCGCGACTGGGAGGAAGGGCTGAGCGTGGGCAGGAAGGGGGCCTCGACGACATGCCAGTGCCGCCCAATGAGTCGAACGAATCGAGGCGTTAGGAGATGAGCCGCCGAGCGAATTCGCCAGCAAGGGTGGGGCTAGCCCCGCCCTTGCTGGATCTGCAAGACCCGGAATTTTCACTCCTAGCTGGGCCTAAAATGGGGGGAGCTTCAGGTTCACTTCATGTAACATAGTACAGGGCTGCTGGGTGCTCGAGAACCAGAGAGATCAAACGGCGAATGCGAGTCACCGACGCTTTAAAGATTCTTCACGATGCCCCACAAGAGGGCAAATCGTTTGAAGTTACCTTGGCGTGCGGCTTCACCGCCCTCCATCTACAGACATTTCTCGCCGCATATCTGCAGCAAGCGCTGCCCACCCGCCGCGTGACTGTCTCCACGGGTCTCTATGGCAACCTAGCGAGAACGATTGAGGAGGCGGCAGTACGGGATGTCAATAATCTTGCGATCGCCTTAGAGTGGATGGATCTTGACCCTCGACTTGGCCATCGCGCCTCGGCGGTCTGGGATTCCAACACTCTACCCGATATTCTGTCCTCTGTTCGGAAAGCCCTCGAGCGACTTATGAGTTTGATCGAAGGAATTCCGAGTGGCGCCAAGGTGGCTATTTCCGCTCCCACTTTGCCGTTTCCCCCTCTCTTTCATAGTCCCAGTTGGCAGATGAGCGAGTCAGAAACTGTTTTGGCCAAGGTCATGGCTGAATTTGCCGCACAAATGGCCAGCCTCGGAATTCCCATCGTTAACTCGATGAATCTCGCGGAAGAGTCGGCACCGGGCCTGCGATACGACCTTAAGTCCGATCTACTTTTTGGTCTGCCCTACTCACTGGCGCACACTGACAAGCTGGCCCTGTCTCTTTCTCGTCTCATCTGTCCTCCAACTTCGAAAAAGGGAATCATCACGGATCTCGACGACACCTTGTGGTCGGGTCTAGTTGGTGAAGTCGGACCGGAGGGAATTCATTGGGATGTCGGTAGTCATAGTGGTCTCCATGCTCTGTACCAGAGCCTACTTGCCTCATTAGCAGAGCACGGGATTCTTGTCGGTGTTGCCAGCAAGAATGACTCGATATTCGTAGAAAAAGCCTTTGAGCGCTCCGACTTGCTCCTGCGAAAAGCGCGCATCTTTCCGATGGAAGTCCACTGGCAAGCAAAATCTATTTCAGTTGAACGTATTCTTCGCGTATGGAATGTTTCAGCCGACGCGGTTGTTTTTGTTGACGACAGTCCGATGGAATTAGCAGAGGTCGCCGCCGCACATCCCGGCATTGAATGCATCCTATTTCCGGAAAAGGACTATGCAGCCGGCTATGTCATGCTACGACATTTGCGTGATCTGTTCGGTAAACAAAAACTTTCAGCAGAGGATTTCAGTCGCCTCGATACCATCCGACAGTCAGCAAGATTTCAAGAGGCTGCTGGCGATTTAACTCCGGAGACTTTTTTGCAGGAAGCCAAAGCAACTGTCCACTTCGATTTTCAAAGCTCGAAGGAAGATTCGCGCGCGCTTGAGCTTGTGAACAAAACAAATCAGTTCAATCTGAATGGCACACGATATACGGAATCAGACTGGGCATTTGAGCTATCGCGTCCCAATACGCACTTGATCGTGACTAGCTACGAAGACAGATTCGGACGGCTGGGCAAAATAGCGGTGATCATGGGACATCTAGACGGTTCTGTTCTCTCTATACGTACCTGGGTGATGAGTTGTCGCGCCTTCAGCCGTCGTATTGAGTATCTGTGCTTGAAAACCTGCTTTGAACAATATGGGGTTCGCGACATAAAATTCGATTTCTTGGCAACCGATAAGAATGGACCCCTACGGGAGTTTCTGACGCATCTTCTCGGTCAACCCCCCGACGGACAGGTCAAAGTGACACGAGAACGATTTGAACAAGTTTGTCCTGCTCTTTATCACACTGCAGGGGGTGCGAGGAGTCAGCCCGTAAATGGATGAAATTCAGAAACGCCTTGTAAAATGCTTTGAAATCGTCTTCCCAGCCTTGCCAGAAGATGAGATACCGCGATCTTCGCAGGTGACAGTTTCTAGTTGGGATTCTGTAGCGGCGATTACGCTCGTGAACGTCATCGAGGATGAGTTCGGGTTCGAAATGGATTTCGATCTTTTGCCGGAACTAAATTCCTTCGATCGTATGCTTTTCTACGTGAAAACTCAGGTGCAGGGCTGATGCCGTGATTTCGACCATTTCAAGGACTTTGCTCCGCCTTTGTTACATTGGTTTTGTCATGGCCAGTATTGGGGATTGCGCGGAACATCGCAGAGCAATCGGGGGCGGTACTGTCTGGATGAATGCGATCCAGATTTCATAGCTCAAGGTGCTGTTTGGCGGCCACATACAGTCGGGATTAAAGTGGAACATTCGACCGATGATTCGCTTCAGTACGCGAATGTGCAATCAGTCGTCGTTCGAATGACATTCGATTTTTTGGGGCGGACTAGGTTGATAAATCATTCGCTTCGATTTTCAAACTTGTTCAGGGCATAGACCAAAATCCCATGTACGGGCACAACGTGGAGTCTCGAGTAAGAACAATGCGAAAGAGTCTTGTACGTACACAAAGGGTGAAAGTCGTTATTCGGTTGTGGCTTTCGGGTCATGTTTGATGCCCGCCATGCGGTGTGTTTTTCGGAAGAGGATCTGAGACTGTTCAGTGAAGTATCCGGCGACAGAAATCCGCTGCATGTCTCAATGGAGTATGCATCTCGAAGTGCGTACGGGGAGCGCGTTGTCTTCGGAGCGCTGGGAGCGATTGCGTGCCTATCGTATTGGCGGTCTCCAAACGGCGAGCGTGTCTCCGGTATCACAGTGGACTTTCTCCGGCCAATGTTTTTGGACGTGAACTATCACGTAAAATCGGTGCTACGGGAGGGAGAGCAGACATTCAGTCTGTGTGACGGCAGCATACCTGTTGTTTCAATGGTTGTGCAGCTCGCACAAGGGAAGGTCGGAGCCGAGCGAAGTGCGGGTGGCCCGACGTTTGCGGTTTCTGAGCCGGTGGCGCGCCCAGAAACAAGCATTGGGCCGGGCCTGACAACCAGCGGGGTGTACGCGTGCGATCCGGCTGGGCTCGAGAGACTGCTACGCAAGATGCACGTCGGAGCGGACCCGTTTCTAGCGGCCATGCTATGTTGGGCCAGTTACAACGTGGGCATGGAATTGCCTGGGAAGAGTGGGCTTTTCCGGCGGTTGGTACTAACCTTTGAAGCGCCTCCTCGGGACGTGCCACTGTTGCAGTATGAGGTTTCGGTACTGCGCAAGAAACCAAAACTTGGCCAGGTGATGTCCGCGCTCACGCTCCGGATCGGCCAGCGGATCGTGGCGCAGGGGAAACACGAAGCACTGATCAGGCCGGAGATTCTATCGGCGGGGGCCGGTGATTTCGGACAAGTTTTTACGGGCAAAGAGATGGCTGGCCGCGTCGCTTTGATCATTGGCGGCAGCCGCGGATTCGGCGCGGCACTGGATCAGGTACTCAAGGCCCAAGGCGCGACGGCAATTCAGTTTTCTCGCTCGGGTGGCAGTACCCTGTACGGCAATGGCGATGCGGCTAATCCTACGCGACTCCTGAGGCTTCGGGAACGGATCATCGGGGAGCATGGTCGTCTGGACCTTCTGATATGCAATGCTTTCCCGGCTATCCATTCGCTGTGGTTTGAGCCAAATGCCTTCGACCGCATTCAGGCGTACTTGAGTCGTGCGACAGCGCTGATCGTCGCACCTTTGTGCGTGTTTCTAAAACCGCTGCACGAAGCCGGAGGACGGTTGGTAGTGATTTCTTCGAGCGCGGTCGAAAGTCCGGTCCGCGAGTGGCCGCAGTACACTGCAGCAAAAAGCGCGATTGAAGCTTATGCTCGCGTTGCGGTGTTGCAGTATCCTCGGCTAGATGCGCTCATCGTCCGTCCGCCTAAGCTGCTCACAGACATGACCAATACGCCGTTGGGGCGGAGTGGGGCGACGCGGCCGGAAGAGTTTGCCGTTCAGCTCGCCAAACGATTGCAGGAACCGGTCCGTCCGGGCATTTGTGATACATATCCAACGCAAACGTCAAAATCACACTCCTGAAGACAGCAACGGGAGCCGCTTTAACCGAAGCGTGCGAACCGCATTACGAGGGAAGAAATCTTTATATTAGTTTTCCCGGATTGAAGGACAGCGGTAAGCTTTAAATCGCGCAGCACATCGCCAACTGCGTGTCACCTCGGACGACGAAGCTCTACGACCGGCGCCAGCGCGAGATTTCGTTAGATGAAGTGGTGCGCATTGCGAGCTAAGAATATGCTCTGGAAAAAGGCTGCGAGAGTTGTGCTGCACAAGATGGGCGGATTGGCGGTGCTACGCAGCCGGCATCGTCGTGAATTCGGTGTTCTGATGTTCCATTCGTTCAGCGAACAAGATCAGCCCAATGTCGAGGCTATTTGCCGTCATATTTCGCGACATTTCGAACCGGTTTCACTGTCGGCCATAATTGAGGCCCTTGACGGACTGCAGGCTTTGCCGGACAACGCCATCACCATTACGGTGGATGACGGTTACCGGAATTTCTTGCTCCACGGGCATTCAATTTTCCGGCGGAATCGGATTCCGGCAACGCTCTACGCGGTTGCGGGGTTTTCCGATGGCCGGCTGTGGCTTTGGCCCGACCAGATCGAGTTCGGGTTGCGGCACACCACGCGGACTTCCGTTCGCGTGCCACTCGGAGATGGCGCACCTCTGGAGTTAGCTCTCCAAACGCCTGAACAAAAGGCTGACGCGATATTCCGTCTGACGGAAATGCTCAAGGAAGTTTCAAACGACCGGCGGGTCGCCTTCCTGGCGGAATTTGGCAGCCTCTGCGGAGTGGATATACCTCCCAATCCGCCCAAGGGCTGCGAGGCTATGAACTGGGACGAGTTGCGCGCCGTGGCATCAGAGGGCATTGAGATCGGTTGTCATTCCGAAACGCACCCTATTCTGTCGCGGTTATCGAATCCATTGGAATTGGAAAGCGAGATTCGCGGCGCTAAAGAGCATATGAGAGAGCGCCTGGGGTTTGACGTCCGTCATTTCTGCTATCCCAATGGACGGGTTATAGATGTCAGCGAGGCGGCGATTCGCAGTGTAAGAGAAGCTGGATTCGCCTCCGCCGTGAGCTGTACCTATGGTATGAACACCATGGAGGCCGATCGGTTCCAGATCCGCCGCATCCCCTTCGAAAGCAGCATGGATCTTCGATACAGCGAGGAATTACTGGCCGGACTCCACATGTAATTTCCAGTTCGGTGGCGGCTGAGCCATCGCCCCGCCTCGAGCAGTTTATGCAGCTTCTCGGCGGTGTGCCTCCATGAGATTCCGCGATTGTGAATGCGAGAAATTCGAAGGCGCCACTTCATTCGAAGCTCTGGCGCGGACACTTCAGGTCCAGTAAGAAGAGTTCCCAGGATCCAGGAACAAGCCATCGTCGTCGGAAAGCTGAAATTGGAAATCCGTTGGCAGCTCGAGCTTTCCCTTTTTGTTCAGCAGGTAGACCGGAGTATGTCCCATGATGCGTAAACCGGACCGGGCGGCTGCCCGCTCGCTGGGGCCTTCGGTACCCGCGGCTACGATTTCATAAGCTCCTCCGAGTCGCGTAGCGGTGTGCTGAATGAGGGAGAATGCGGATTGCCACGCTTCACGATGTGGATCTCGGAGCCACACGCCCCCTACCCGAGCCTGTCCACGCAGAACGCCAATCGCGAAATGCCCCTTCGGCTCGCGCTTGTCTTGGATACCGTAAAGGTGTATTTGCATTGCCGGGCAACGAAGAAGATATTCGAAAAAGTCGGGCGGCCGCGGACTGAAGCAAGCGCCTGCCGCCGTCTGAGAATAGAACCTCTCGGAGACTTCAGCCGGGCCGATTTCCTCCGATTTCCACCCTTCATGTAAGTAGCTGGCTTGTGCCTTCGGCAACGCCCACAGCAGGTTTCTGACTAGACGGGGTACTAACTTCCAGTTTTGATGCTGATGGTTAAGAATTTGTTGGAGAGGACGGAGCGGGCGGGCGCCTCTCCACTGTCTAGCGTATTGCACAAATCCGAAAGCGGGCAAGATCTTGCGAGTCATCTCGGATCCGCCGATCGAATAAATGAAATCGAACATGGTGTTCAGTTTCTGCAAAAGAGCGAGGCCGGCACCAGGAGATTCTTTGGCTGAGGCCCAGTCGATAATCTGAACGCCCCTTATTTTCCCAGCGCCGAAGGATAGCGGGTAGATACCGGCGTGGGCAACCACGACTCCATCGCGTACCAGCACATAAGCCCGAGGTCCCTCCCAGTCATTCCGGCGGGCCCAGTATTTCCATGCCATCAAGGCAGGATCCAGAAATGGGGCATCGTGCCTGGCGTTGAAGGCCCGCTGCAGGAACTGGCGCACTATGCTTAGGTCATCAATAGAGGTGGCACGCAGAAACAATTTCATGTGAGCTACTGAATTCCCTTTTCAAGCAACTTGATCACGAACTTTTCCGCAGTGAGCGTCCAGGCGATTCTCCGGCCATCGAATCCGACGGCCGGCTCCGGGCGACGGATGCTCATACAATCGCGCGATTTCATTACAGCCATCCGCTCTTCGACGTCGTCGACCTCGTAACAGACATGATGCAAACCACCGCCGGGTTCGGTCAGGAATCGCCATACTGGAGAGTCTTCGCCTACCGGCCCCCCCCGTTCAATGAGGGATCTGCGGGTCTGGTGGTAAGAAAGGCGACCCTTACTTTCTGATGCGGATCCTCATAGACTTGCCGGTCCAACTCAGCCGCCAGCGAGCGAACAAATCCTTCCATCCCCGCAGCAACATCCGCCACGACAAATCCCAGGTGACGAAGACTCTGCGCCGAATCGTGATCTTTGAGGATATCCATAGGTCTATAGACAGGTGGAGCAGCCACCATGAAGCACTATAGCGCCGAAGTGGAAGCCCGCTCCAACGTTGGCCAAGACCACATTCTCGCTCGAGCGGAGGGCGGAGACCACTGGTCTGGGACGAAATTTGGCAGATATGTTTATTTCACAGGGAGCGACATTTTGCTAGAGTTCACTGTAGAATCTTCTTGAGCCCAGCGCGAGATCCCTTCACGCTGAAATTGGTGAGTTATTGTGGCGACAGATTCCCACTCAATGCACATCCTCCAGGGCCGGGAACGAATTTCCCAGCAAGAGCGGCCGCTGAATCGTTATTCAGGCAAGTCCAATCCCACACACCGATGTCCTCGCCGTCAGTCCCCGCATTGTGATATGCGCTGCCGCTCGTTAATTGAAAGTTGCCTGTGAGGTTTGGGTTTGTGCCCGAATAGCTGGTGAACCCCACACCTGACAACACACTCCAATAGGTTCCAAAAGGCCAAGTGTGACCATCGGGCAGGCCCGTGGAATTAATCCACACATTGTCGTTGTACACATAACCTGGCGCATAGGCACTCAAGGCACAGGTGCCCGGACCACAACCATCTCCTGCCAGTGCAATGTAGCCGTAATTGGATATGTTATTGGTAGTCTGAAGATTCCTTATAAATCCTGCATCGTTGTCTGACCCAATATAAATCCAACCAGAATCGCCGCAAGCGGTTGGATCCCCGAACCCAGTATTATGGTTAATCACAATATCGTGCATAATGTAGGGGCTGACTTCTGCGGTCAACTGGAACAGCAGTCCACGTCCTGACCCCCATGCTGTACACGAGATGTCAGTCATGAGGTTGTTTTGCACCAAAACCCTGCCCGTGGGAACAGCAGGATGCTCGGGGTCTTCTACCGGAGCAATGGCAAACGCCTGCGGTGCATGAGAGATTATGTTATGGGTCACAGTAATATCTAATGCCGAGCACCACGCACAACCCAATGATTGATTGACAGCCCTAAGAATAATGGCTTCTTGCTGCCCTCCTACCCACGTATATTGTAAGACGTTGCCATCAAGCAGAACTCGCTGGGCATTCTTTATTTCAAAAAGGTTTTTTACATCGGAAATTGCGCCCTCCCATGACAGATTCTTTTGAAATAGGTTGCCAATCACGGTTATATCTGACGGGATTAAATTTGTGATTGCGGGATCGCTGCCACCAAACATAATATTTTCCCCAGCAGCCTGAAGGAAATTGTTTTGAATCAGAAACGGCCCAGTTCCATTCGTTGAGGCGATACACTGAGAATCCTGTCCAGTATCAACAATGCCATCGCAGTAGCTATCCACCATTGCGAAAGACTGCGTATTTGCATTAATTCCACGGTCTACCTTTAAAGTGACGCCGTCTGTCGTACCGAAGATATAAACACGGTCAAGGATGATTTGATTGGGAAGTTGGGATATTACACTAACGCTTGTGTAGTCGTCGGCCAGAAATCCGGCTATCATTAGGTTGTAAACTTCATTCGCGCCGGTTTCTGATGTAGTGATGTGAAGTCCCATGAGTCGCCAATGATTTGAACTGGGCAAAAAGGCAAATACCGGGACGGCGTTGGGCGTTGAAACGGTTGCCATGTTGGACACATTTGAGGGACTGACGCGATTTCCCGGTGATGGCAAGCTCACTAAAGCACTCGATACAATCTCAATCCATCCCGAGCATGAAGTTGAGGGGATGGTAAAGTTTCCGCTGTAGGTCGAACCTGCAACGAGCACGATGGTATCCCCGCAAGTGGCGGCATTAATAGCATTCTGGAAGTTCTTAGCATCTGTGGTTGAGTTTCCTGACCTTCCTACGTTGCGTATGCAGTTTGAGCCTGTCGTAAGGGTCGGGCAGGTGGAGGTACCCTGCGTAGGCAGGGTGAGACTCACGGTCTTCTGCGGCAATGTCGGTAGAGCTGGAGCCTGCGCGTAGGCGTTCCCCAAAGCCGCGAATAGGAAGACCATCAGTACCGTGGCGAGTAATTTCATTGCAAACCCTATTGTTTCTCTGCGACGTCACCATGGCACCGTGATCTGACAAAATAAAGGTGTTGTCGGACTCACTGGCAGGTTCTTCGAGAACCCGGTAGCCGCCACTCCCCCGCGCTAGCCCCCATCCTCTAAGCCGGGAAGAATCCGAGGCGCCATGATCTAGTTTACGTTGCCATACGGATTGATTCAACTGGTCTACATTACAGATGATCGGACTTCTTTCTCGTCTCCTGGGCCTAGCCAAAGAAAAAATAGTGGCTACAGTCCCGATCGGTATATCGTGGGAAACCCTCAATAATTAAACTGGAGCTTCCGTCTTAGTAAGAAATGGAGTATAGGAGAATGAGATGGAACCTTCGGCAGACTGGAGAGCAGGCACCGGCGACTGGAAGTATTTCAATATCCCTCTAAAACAGGTTTTTGAAATTGCGGCAGGATGGAAGGCCATCTTCAACGGTCTGGAGAAACCTTGGCTTTGCTGGAATGTGAACCCACGGTGGTCCGTCCTCCAGCAGAAGCTGGTTCTGGCCGTCGGTTGGACCCCCATTGTAGGTTTTGACCCGCGAGTGGGTCCACCTCCCATTGTCGACGGTTCTATTCTGGTTGATTTCAACGAGAAGTTACAGTTTCCCGTACTATGGCTACATTTTCCTTTGGAGTTTGTTTTCTTATTCACTGATCGTCTTGCGTTCTGGCACTCGGATCTACTTTGTCGATTACCGGTAATGAGGCAGCTCGCCGACCAGTTTGCATCGCTGCGAGACGGAGAAATGTGCGCTGTTTTCGACTCGGGTGGCCTCAGGAGGCGGTTCAAATTTAAGATGCATCGTTTTTGGGAGCTATGCGGCTGCACCACGAAGAGCGCGAGTGAGAACCAGTTCTACAATGGAACTGGATGGTGGCGGCCCTTCGCACTCCATCCAAAGTGTGTGCTTCCCGAGGAGCGCGCTCGACGCAGCAGCTATTATTGGGACCATGGTCTCGGCATACTTTACTGGAAGAATTATTACAACGGCCATGTGATACCCATTGACATAAAGTTGGTCAAAGAAGGACATTGTAGCGAGGTCGGCAACAGCGCTTATCGGATTCTTCCAAACCATCTGAATCCAATGCGAGATCTTCGGTCAGAAATTGATTTGAACTATTCTATTGAGGAGGTCGCCGCGCGACTGGAAATAGCCCACTTACTCTAAGCGAAACTTGAATCTGAAAGCTTAGAATGTGGCCAGTGGGGAGACCAGGATGCCGAGATCAAGCTATGAACCGGGCTGATCGCCTGATAGCAGCGCACGCTCATGAGGTCGATTCAGGGGAACGATTTGAATTTGGGCGCAATTGGAGCAAGTTCCTAGGATCGCTCGACGAGGAGCGGATTGCCCGTGCGGAGGAGTCCCTCAAGCAAATGCTTAATGTTGCATCCTCCTTGCAAAGCAGGTCATTTCTAGACGTAGGCTCAGGAAGCGGCTTGTTCAGTCTTGCTGCGCATCGATTAGGCGCACAAGTTCATTCTTTCGATTACGACACTGATTCGTTCGCATCGACTGCCGAACTGCGGCGCCGCTATTTCCCCGATGATGGCGAATGGAGGGTAGAGCAAGGGTCGGTGCTTGACAAAGCTTACCTAGGGAGCCTTGGGAAGTTTGACATCGTCTATTCCTGGGGCGTCCTCCACCATACTGGGTCTATGTGGCAGGCTCTGGAAAATGTAGTGCCGCTCGTGAAACCAGGAGGCAACCTTTTTATCGCAATCTATAACGACCAAGGGAGGCAAAGCCGCCGGTGGCGCTCGGTCAAAAAGACCTATAACAGCCTTCCTCGAAACCTTCGCTTTCTGGTTCTTTGGCCAGCATTCCTGCAAATGTGGTGGAAACGACTACTCAAGGACGTGCTCGCAGGCCAGCCCTTACGGTCCTTTCGGAATTACAAGGCGCTTCGGGGAATGTCATTGTGGCACGACGTTGTCGATTGGGTCGGCGGCTATCCCTTCGAGGTCGCCAAACCAGAAGAAATCTTCGATTTCTTTTACGAGAGGGGATTCCACTTGGTCCGCATGAAGACGCAGGGGCGCGATCTAGGTTGCAACGAGTTTGTTTTCATCAAGCATTGAGGCTGCATTTTTCGCGGGAGAGACCGGTTTTAGAGCCGCTATACATACTGATTTTTGCGCAAGGTCCCGGCGCAGAACGAGGCGGGTACCCTGCGGACCAGATTGTCCCTCCTCATCGATCGCTGGACCGCAAAACCGGCGCAAGTCTAAAGCGAGCCGCCGGCTCTTGATTGAGCGATGGCCGTTCGCGAGAGTTCCACAATCTCGGCCGCCCGGCCCGCCCAACCAAACCCAGATCGATGCCTCAAAATTAGCCTCGATGAACTCGGTGAAAATACCGTGCGCCTTCAACTGCTGGAAATATTGAATACTGGGCCTGCGAACCGGATCCAGAAAACTTACCGCCCCAGCGCAATGAGTTCCGGCGCAAAATTGAAGTAA
The DNA here is from genome assembly GCA_963837915.1 of uncultured Acidobacteriaceae bacterium. Classification (GTDB taxonomy): domain Bacteria; phylum Acidobacteriota; class Terriglobia; order Terriglobales; family Acidobacteriaceae; genus DASRAA01. Next base: position 30,341 of record CAWIPZ010000054.1, on the reverse strand, counting down.
CGGATAAGTGCACCGTGATGTTAATGCATCTCACATTCAAAACCGATAACCCACAAGAAATTCGATGCACAGCCAGGAACGTGAGGCATGAAAGGAAAACTTCGCCGAGATAACTAATTGAACCAAGGATTTCGTTTCGCAACCCGTCCTAGTTCCAGTCTATCCCCGTGTTGGGCGCATTCGGAGCGCCTTTACAAACTGCAGAATCACCTGCAGATAGTTGCGATGCAACAGAACTAGGGTGATCCCATAAGCAACGATCCCGACAAGTATTTCTGAAATCAAACGCGCATACAGTGGCCATGTTTCGCTGGAGGTAAATTTCAAAGCCTGAATAGAGACAGCCATTACCGTGCAGCCGCTTACTGCGGGCCACAGCGCTCCCAAATATTTAAAGGGGGGTAAGTTGATCCGCCGAAAGATCCGGAAAAACAGCGGAAGTTGCACTAAGGGATATATGAGGACCCAGCCAGCTGCGATACCTACAGTTCCCCAGCGGCTACCGACGTAGAATGAGATCGGAAGGATAATCATCGCGGCAACAGAATTCCACATTACTAATCGTTCCTCGCCAATGACATTGAGAATGGGGGTGAGCAAAATGACATTAGACCGGACCAATGCGTGGAGTGCAAGGAGCTCAAGAGGGGCAACGACTCCGCTCCATTTGGAGCCGAGAACTAACGGAACAAATTCGGGAGCAACGAGCGCCATGCCAATCGTTGCAGGAAAAATAATCAGTGCCATGGTACCTGTAATATGTCGGAGATAGCGGCGCAAAGCTTCTGAGTCAGTCTGAATCTTGGCAAACACAGAGGGAGTCACGCGATTAACGAGCGCAGTTAGTTTTTCGAGAGGGGTGTGGGCCAATGTCCACGCAAGTGTGTATGCACCTAACGGTGCTTCTCCCAAAACCCGACCCGCAATTATGAAGTCGGAATCATTGTAGCTAGCCCAGCACAATCGTGCGATCAGAATATGACGAGTGTAAAGCACAGCTTTTCGAAGTGATGAAAATTTTGGAAGTGCAAAGCTTTGTCGACGCCAGATCAAGACAAGACCGGTAGGAGTGACACTGAATGAGAGGATGCCCAGGACAAGAGCCCAATATCCAAAACCCAGAAACGCAAGGAAAAGGGTGACTAGCGCTTGAACAACGCCTTGCAAACCTTCGATAACGGCCAGAAGTTTAAATCGTAATTCCTTTTGCAACAGGGCGAAAGGCACCGTGCGGATGCCAGAGACGATGAAACCGCTGCTCAGAACGATCACAACCAACGGAAGATTTTTCGCGTGGAAGAATCTTCCCAAGGGAATCGCTGCGGCGGCAGAAATGATGAAACCGAGAAAGCCCAAAAGCAACGAGAGCGTATTGAGCTGCGATACTTGGTCTTCGGTCAGATCCCGCAGGGTAACAACCGCGGTACCGATGCCAAACTCACTGAACAGAGTGATGAGATTGACGTAAATTGCCGCCATTCCAACAAGGCCATAATCGGATGGAGCCAACAAGCGGGCGACAACGACCGTGGTACCCCATATGACCAGCTGCGTGAGCCATTTAACAGCCGCAGTCCAGGCCACCCCTCGAACGAAAACGGTGTCGAGATTTCCTAAATCCGTTGTCTTAGTGATGTCGGGAGGCGCCGATTCGGAACCCAGCGTTGGCTGCAGGGAACTGGCCTCTCGTGCGCGCTCTTTGTCGAAATCGGGCAATCGTTTACCGTTGAGTACTTTCTGGCGCATCCATCGTATGTTTCGCGCTGGTTGGGGAGGTGGCAGCTCCCAAATCCAACAGATGTGTCCGTAGCCTCGGATCCTATTTTCGCATATTTGACGGAGAGTTATGTCAGGTTAGTCAAGGAGCGTAACTGCGCAGTGGCCTTGTCAAGTCTCAGTTATTGCGCTTGGGATTTTATTGCAGCCACACGAAAAACTCCGCATTTATGCATAATTGCGTCCTCGGGCGGCCGGCATGTATATTATCTGTCGGACCGTAAGATCAAAATAGAAAGTCCGGCCGATTAAGCCCTTCTCTTATGCCTACAGTGTCAGTAATTATTCCCGTCTACAACGCGCAAGAATACGTTGCGGCGACGCTCGAAACTGTCTTCTCGCAGACTTTTAGGGATTTCGAGGTGATCGTCATTGATGATGGTTCCACAGATCGGACCAACGCGATCCTCGAGGGATTCCACGACAAGATTAAACTACTGCGAAACGCTCACAAAGGGCCTGCGGCGAGCAGGAATCTGGGATTGGAAGCTTCGTGCGGATCTTTGATTGCGTTTCTGGATTCCGACGACCTTTGGCTGCCAGAGAAGCTGGAACGGCAGGTCTCCATCGCGTCTAGCTTTCCCGAATACGGAATTATCACTACCGACATGGCCAAGTTTGACACCACCGGTATCTTCCAACCGTCGTCCACCGCCCTCAGGCGGTCGATACCGACCGGCTGGGTTCTAGAAGAGCTACTTTTCGACAATTGGATAGGGGCTTCTTGTGCGATGGCAAGGCGAGAATGCTTTGAAAAGGTAGGGAAGTTTTGCGATGACTCCATTGGTTTAGGTAAGGAGGACTGGAATATGTGGGTGCGAATTGCCGCCCACTACCCGATCTACTATCTCGATGAGGTCCTTGCCCATATTCGCGTGCACCCGCAGAGCCTCAGCCATCAAAATGAAAAGAGACATTTGGCAGCTTGCCTGGCACAGTTGGACTGGCTTGAAGAATCAGTTCCTCGGCTCCGGGCCCAGCATGAACTGATGCAGCAGGCGAGGTTTAGCTTTTGTTGGCAGGTAGGTTGGGACGCGGTTCGGATCCCTGATCCGGAGAGTGCAAGAGATAGCCTGCAGCGCGCCTTGCGTTACTCTCCTTACAACGCGAAAGCCTGGACAGGGATTGCCGTTACTCACCTCCCCGTGCCTGTCCTTCGCTTCCTTAAATCCGCGGCAAGAGTGACGCGCCGAAATCTATCATCAAGCAAGAAAGCAAGAACGGGCTAGGTCAGGGTCTTATAAACCTGCCGAACCCAGCGTCTCTCCTACAGCCGGGAAACTAGAAGAAAAACCCTACTCACTGAGTCAAAAGCCAAGAGCTACTCTCTCAAGAGCACGCTTCCATTTCGCCTGGCAAGATCACTGTGGATTTGATGACCACTGAATTATAGGATTTCGTGGGACCTTCGGATTTCGGTGCACCGGCGGTCGACCTTATTCGATTGCCGCTAGGGTACGACTCCTGCGAAATGGACGAGGGCCGTCCGCTGTCACTGCGTGACGTTTACGGCCTCACCTCTAGCCACAGATGCTCCTGAGAACCGCCGAAGAACCTTCTCGAATCGATCCGCTATGACGGACCAGTCGTAATTGCTGGCGGTCTGTATGGCTGCGCTACCCAGGCGTTCGCGCGCCGCTTCGTCGTCAAGAAGGCTTATGATTTGCCGTGCGAAGTCCTCCGGCTCTTGAGAGAGGACAATATCTTGGCCGTCGTGTATGTCCAGACCTTCGGCGCCGATCGCGGTCGACACAATGGCCTTCCCCATGGCCATCGCTTCGTAAATTTTCAATCGGGTTCCACCGCCGATGCGCAGCGGTACCACGACGACGGCCGCGGTCTTTAAGTAGCCGACTACGGAGCGTACTGTTCCCGTTACCTCCACGGAGTCAGATGCGAGCTTCTTAATGCTTGGGTGAGGATCGCGCCCGACGATCCGGAATTTCGCATCGGGGATGTCCGAGAGTACACGCGGCCAAATCTTCTCGCAAAAATAATGGACCGCATCCACATTCGCCTCCCAATCCATCGATCCCAGGAACACCACTTCGTGGCCTGAGTTTAGAGAATTTTCTGCCGCTCGAAATTGCTGCAGGTCCACCCCCGTAGGCACGACGGTAATACGCCGTGGGTCCAAACCAACCATTAGCTTTCGATCTATTTCCGATACAGCGACCACATGGTGAAATCGTGTTATCGCCGCCGCTTCATATCGCCTCATCTTTGCCGCTTCCATTGTGAAAACTACTTTCTTGAGCCAGTGTTTCTCGCACATAGCTTGCCGCTGCCAAATGGACGTTTCCACGTTATGCTGGAACAATACAGTGGGAGTGTTAAGCTGTTTAGGGAAATTGAGAGAGGCTGCGAGAAAATCACAAACGGCTACGTCAAATTCACGAGTGTCCAGTTTTCGCTTTACGATCTGCCGAACTTTCCGAGCGGCGAACTTTGAGACGGCGTAAGGCACAAGGGAGCCCGCTCTCGCAATGTAATGCATCCCTTGTTTGACGATCCAATCTGAGTCTTCCGGCGCCCCGGTACAGATAACAATCGACTTGGAAAAATGCTGTCGTAGTTCGCTTTCGTAAGTTGGAGCTTGCTTCCCGCTGTAAGAGGAGATTAGGGTCACGTCGTGCCGCGAGGCAAGATGCCGGAGGATGTTGTAGCTTCGAATCTTGCCGCCTGCGTCGACGGGGAGGAGTTTCCCGTGTTTCACCCAAAGGATTTTCATCGAACACAACCTATGCCGTTTGGTAACTTTACAATCATAAGGGTCGGAGTGACCGCAAAAGAAAAAATTGTTTCCACTTTGTCCCGAATTGATTGAAGCTCTGGGCATCCTGCAGCGTCTCAGGGTGCGGATTCATTTCTCAAACTAAACGGCGGGTTATGATCTACTTAGTCAGTCAGGCAACGGTTGAATTCACGGGGCCGGGACCGTTCTAGTAAGTGGAAATGCATCGACGGAGTGCAGAAAGGTAAGGCAGTCTTGCCGCGATTACGTTCACTCGCTTGGAATGAATTACGAACCCGAGGCCAGCAAGAACTCAGTAAATGCTGGGACCTGCTGCTCTATCGGCTAAATCTTGATTCCGCGACTGCACCTGGGTGCTCTCCCCTCGTCTCCGGTCCATCGCACTTTTTCTTTTCCCCAGCTGACCTTCCGGAACTAATCACCGAGCTAAAGAGACGGTTCCCCTTTGAAGTCGTTGCTGCCGTTCGTTACGCGGAACAGATCTGCAAACATGAGTTCAACCTTCTGGGATTTGAGCGGCTCACCTACGGCCCGACAATTGACTGGCATCTAGATGCAGTCCATGCGAAAAGAGCGCCGCGAAAACCCTGGTTTCGTATTCGTTATTTGAACTTTGAAGAGGTGGGCGACTCAAAAATTACGTGGGAACTCAATCGTCACCAGCATCTGGTCGCGCTCGCGAAAGCCTATCGCCTCACAGGCAGAGAGCAATTCGCGGCGGAACTTTTCAGCCAGTGGTTCGATTGGCAGCGCAAAAACCCTTATCCAATCGGGATTAATTGGGCCAGTAGCTTGGAAGTGGCCTTTCGCACGATCTCGTGGCTTTGGGTTTGCAATTTACTCGCGGATTCTTCGGTTGTTCCCCCGACTTTTTCTCGTGACTTGCTCCGGCAACTGGCTGTTGGCGGACGCCATATCGAGAACTATCTGTCTACTTATTTTTCACCGAATACTCACCTCCTTGGCGAAGGCCTGGCCCTGTTTTTCCTGGGAACGTTGTGTCCGAGTCTTCCCGCTGCGGGCCGCTGGCAAACAAAAGGTTGGAATATTCTTCTCGAAGGAGCTAAAGATCAAGTGCGCTCAGACGGAATGTATTTCGAGCAGTCAACATACTACCACGTCTACGCGCTTGACTTCCTCCTTCACGCACGGATTCTAGCGGTTGCAAACGGCCTGCTCATTCCGCACGAATTCGATCAGAAAATCAAAACAATGCTGGAATTCCTTGCAACCCTGGCACAGTCTGGGGTCACGCCTCGCCTGGGAGACGACGATGGCGGTCGGCTTTTTGACCCTCGTCGCAACCGCACGGAGCATTTGCTGGATCCTTTGGCGACGGGGGCCGTCCTGTTCAATCGACCAGATTGGAAGACAGTGGCAGCAGGGGTACGAGAGGAAACGATTTGGTTACTGGGTCTTCGGGGCCTTGCTGCGTTTGATTCGTTGGTTGAAGAGCCGCATTCGCCCCGATCCACGGCGTTCACAGAAAGCGGCATATATCTGATGGCCGATCCTGCCCCTGCAAAGGCACAACTCGTGATTGACGCGGGACCACAAGGTTCACTCTCTGGCGGTCACGGACACGCCGATGCTCTGAGCGTTCACCTCTCCGCCGAAGGACGCGAGCTGCTTCTGGATCCGGGCACTTACTGCTACGTTTCAGCGGACAATTCGCGGAACGAATTCAGAGGGACAGCGGCACACAATACGTTGCGGGTCGCAAAATCAGATCAGGCCACGCCTGAGGGCCCCTTCTCCTGGGAAGCATTCTCTGACACCACGGTGGAATGCTGGATGACGGGAGTAGGCTTCGAGCTGTTCAGAGGTTCCCACTCAGGCTATGCTCGATTAGCGCAGCCCGTCGTCCATCGCCGCTGGGTATTTCACTTGAGGTCTCAATTTTGGCTCGTTCGCGACGTTGCCCTCGGAAAAGGCGACCATTTGATCGACCTTTCCTGGCACATCGCTTCCGGCTTCGTTCCGCGCCAGGCAAGTTCAGGCGCCATCCTGTTTGAAGACGCCGCCGGGCCAAGGTTTGCCTTGCTTACAGACGAGCGCTCGGGCTGGACGGTAAGACTCGAGAACGGCTGGTGGTCGCCGGTATATGGGAAAAAAGAACGCGCTCCGCTCGTTCATTTTGAGCGACACGCAGTGCTCCCGGCTGAATGTTATTCTTTGCTGCGCTTGTCGCACCAGGCGACTGAGGCGCTGGGCCGATTCGTATCGACGAAGACTGATTCGTCTACGCCCTCTACCAGCGCCTGCACTTACGAACGCGATTCTCAAACTCATGAAATGGTCTTTTCTGAGGGCAAACAGAACTGGCGCGTCGGTCGCATCGAAAGCGATGCACGCTTTCTCTACTGCGCGTTTGACGCAGAAAATCGCATTCAGCATTTTATACTTTGCGACGGAAGCTTCATGAAGCTGGCCGGGCAACTTATTTTTGCCACCAAACATGCTGTACCGTCCCACGAATGGTGCGCTGAGACGGATCAACCAAGTGTGCCCGCACCGGAGAAACCCGGTACCTCCGGTGGCACGAATGAGATACCCAAATCTCCTCAACTCAAGAGAATCGATTAGTTATGTGTGGAATCTGCGGCGTTCTCAACTTCAATCGCAACCTGGCAGTCGAACGCGACGTTCTCGAAGAAATGAACCGTCAGATTATTCACCGCGGGCCCGATGACGCCGGCTTCTATCTCTCAGGCACTATTGGCATGGCAATGCGCCGGTTGAGCATCATTGATGTGCAATCGGGCCATCAGCCAGGCTCGAATGAAGATGATTCTGTATGGCTGGTCTTCAACGGTGAGATCTACAATCATCAAGAACTCCGGCGGGAGTTGGAAGAACGCGGCCATCGTTACCGCAGCCACAGCGATACAGAAACGATTGTTCACCTTTATGAAGAATACGGCCAGGGCTGCGTAACGCGTCTCCGAGGCATGTTCGCATTCGCGATTTGGGACTCGCGCAAGCGCAAGTTATTCGTCGCCCGCGATCGTTTGGGCATCAAGCCACTCTATTTCTTACGCACGAGTGAACATTTTCTATTTGCATCGGAGATAAAAGCGCTGCTGGCTCATCCCAGAGTGCACGCGGAGTTTAATCGCGACGCTCTCCCGGAGCACCTTGCCTTCGGATACCTCTCCGGCCCGCGCACCATGTTCACGGGAATCGAGAAACTGCTCCCCGGTCATACCATCGAAATCAACGAGAGCGGCGATATCTGGATCCAACGGTATTGGGATCTGCCCCAAAATGCAAAACAACAGGGCAAGCCGGAAGGATATTACGTCGACACATACCGAGAACTGTTAGAAAGATCCGTCGCAAGCCATCTGATGAGTGATGTGCCGCTGGGAATGTTTCTGAGTGGTGGCCTTGACTCGAGCGCGATAGCGGCCCTGATGTCGAAAATCCGTAAAGAGCCCATCGAAACTTTTGCAGTGGGCTACGACGAGGAGGCTTACAGCGAGCTACGCTACGCGCGCGCCGTCGCTAAGCACATTGGTTCCATGCATCATGAGGTTCGCGTCAGTCGGGAAGACTTTTTTGGCGCTCTTCCGAAACTTATCTGGCATGAAGATGAGCCTCTTGTCTGGCCTTCGAGCGTCTCACTTTACTTTGTCGCGCGGCTTGCCAGTGAACGAGTCAAAGTGGTTTTAACTGGTGAGGGCAGCGATGAGACTCTTGCCGGATATGCCCGTTATCCCTGGACGCTGTGGAATTCCCGCCTGGATCGCATGTACCGTGCAGCCATGCCCTTAGGTTTCCGACGATTGATTCGCGAGCACATTGACTCCTCGAGTGGCCTCGGCGCCAAAATGCGCCGGCGCCTCCAGCATACATTCCTCGGACGTGACTCTGAATCGTGGAGCGCTTTCTACTTCGACAATTTTTATTGTGCGTTCTCGGAAGCCGACCAAACGGATTTGCTCGTCGACAATGGGCATTCCAAGCCCGGTGCCGCTTACCATGACGTGCTTTCTTACTGGGACGATTCCAAAGGCGGCCTGTTGGATCGCTTGCTCTATACGGATATAAAAACTTATCTCGTTGAGCTCTGCATGAAGCAGGACCAGATGAGTATGGCGACTTCGATCGAGAGCCGCGTACCTTTTCTGGATCACGTCCTCGTCGAGTTCGCCACCTCCATACCTGCGCGGTTCAAGACGCGCGGGATGTCCGGAAAGCTTATCCTCAAATCAGCGGTGAAAGATTTGCTGCCCGAGTCCATCATTCATCGGCGCAAGATGGGCTTCCCAACTCCCCTGGCGACGTGGATTCTGGGTCCGCAATTGGAGATTCTCGAAAAAATGCTGCTGAGTCCACGTAGCGTGAGGCGGGGGCTTTTCCGGCCGGAAGCCGTAGAGCGTTTGTTCGCCGAACACCGCGCGAATCATCGCGATCATTCCGACCACATCTGGCGATTGTTGAATCTTGAAATCTGGCAGCGCGTTTTTTTCGACCGGGATCCTGCTCCCATGGAGTCGGTGGTACCATCAGCCTCTTCTATTCGAGAATAATTGCGAAGCTCGATGCCCGTCATCTGCATTACACTCAAATTTCAATGTCTCACGTGGATCTCAATTTCGCATGAAGCATCCGGTACTTCTGCTCGCGCGCGAGCTCCATCAAGGGGGAAGTGAACGCCAGATGACCGAAATCGCGCTGGGCCTGGACCGAGCGCGCTTCGAGCCGCACGTGGGAACTTTTCGCCCGGAAGGACTCCGCGGAGACGAGCTTCGTACGGCAGGAGTGCCGGTAGCCCACCTCTCGGTTTACTCATTTCAGTCACCTGCAGCCCTCGCGGGCGCCTGGCAGCTAGCGCGTTACATTCGCCGTCATCATATTCAGCTGGTGCACAGTTTCGACGCCCCGCTCACCGTCTTTGCCATGCCGGTGGTCCGGTACTTCACATCCGCAGTCGCCGTTTCCAGCCAGCGCGGACATCGAGATCTCACTCCCAAGCTCCGTAGGCTCGTTCGATGGACTGATCACGTGGTTGATGGCATCGTCGTGAATTGCGAATACATGAAATCGCATCTGATCCAGGACGAGCAGGTGGCGGAGCGCCTGGTCCACGTCTGTTACAACGGCATCGATCTTCAACAATTCTGTCCGGCGCCTTCGATTCGGCCACCTTCCTTGCCTGAGGACGCATTGGTTATAGGCATTGTCTGTGCTCTGCGGCCAGAAAAAGGTTTGTTGACGCTCGTGGAGGCGTTCGCGCGTGTCCGTCCGCTTCGACAGCATATGAAACTCGTCTTCGTCGGTAGTGGACCGGTCTTGCCGGACCTCCAAACACGAGCGAAGGAGGCCGGCGTATCCGCGGATTGCGTTTGGGAGCCTGCAACGGCGGAAGTCGCGAATTGGTTGCGAAGTTTCGATATCTTCGTTCTTCCGTCGCTCACTGAAGCTCTGTCGAACTCTCTAATGGAAGCGATGGCATGCGGCTGTCCGGTAGGTGCTTCTCGCGTCGGCGGGAATCCGGAACTCGTGCGCGACGGAGAACGCGGGATCCTCTTTGAGCCCGGAAACGTCGGCGCGCTGGCTGAAGCATTGCATCGGCTGATTGAAGACTCGCAGCTGCGGAAGGCGCTTGGCAGCAACGCAGAACGGTTCATACGAAATGGATTTTCGCGGGCGGCTTCGGCCAATCGGATGGCCGAGATCTACGAAGAGCTGCTTGCCAGCCGCCGCCGGTAAATCTCTGCGAGGGCCTGGGTATTCCGCTCAAGCTCGTACCTTTCCTGCACCCGGACGCGCGCCGATCGGCCCAACTTGCGTCGGAGACCGGGGTCATCCATCAATTTCGCGATGGCGTCCGCGAGTTGCTCTTCATCGCCAGGCGGAACCAACCATCCGTCGACTCCATGGCGAATGAGTTCTGGAATTCCGGTGCTCCAGGTGGCGACACAAGGTAATTCCATTGCCATCGCTTCCATCAAAACTACCGGAATACCCTCGGCGAAGCTGGCAAGAGCAAACAAATCCGTTCCCCAGTACAGTGCCTGTACGCGGTCCTGATTGCAGCTTCCCTCGAGCGTTACGTGACCCTCCAGGCCGCGTGCAGCGATGACACTTTCCAAAGCTTGCCGATCTGGCCCGTCTCCGACGAGACGAAGATGGATGGATCGTCCTCGGCGTAACAAGCGGTCGACCGCATTGACCAATACAGGGATTCCTTTTGCCGGCGTTAAGGTCCCTACGCAGAGAACTTCGAACGGATTCTGGTCCCCGCGATGCGGCGGTGGTGTAAACCGAGCGCAATCGACTCCAAGGGGATTCACTTCCACCTTGTCCCAATATTTGGCGTCGGACGCCTTCATTAATTGGCTTCGGCCGTAATAGCTGATCGCACAAACAAATCGTGCTCGGGCTATTTTTTGGGCCAGATAGAACCCGCGTACATCATCGAACTCGGCCGGACCGTGAATCGTGACGGAATATGTCACTGGAAATATGCGAGCCACGAACAACGCCACTGTGGAAGCATAGTGGCAATGCAAATGATGTAAGCCGAGACGCATCAATCGATGCCCGACGACCACTGCTTCGCCAAAGTAAATGATGTTCGATATCGCTTTTCGTGGGTCGCCGCCTGAGAGCCGGACGGCCTCCCAGAGTCCCGTCAGGTAAGCCAGTGGACGTCTCAGGAAAGTCAGGACATGCGCGGCTAAAATCGCTCCAGCGCCCGCCGTCACGACAGCGTGTGTACGGCGCAACTCCTCAAATTCCTCAGCACTTAGTTTTTCCGGCGGCCGATCGGGAGGGCGAACTGAGATGACATCTATATCGAAGCCCATGGCTCGCAACGTACGTATCTCCCGCAAGATGTAGGTGTGATTGATAACCGGGTACTGGCTGACAAGATATGCTAAGCGCATTGTTATCCAGCCAGCCAAGCGCTAAAAGCGAGCGAATTCGCTCTCTCTGCGAAATTATGACGCGTTGGCTGGGAATTCATCTCACCACAATCACGCAACAGAGTTCACCGTCGTGCTGCAGGCGCTGGAAGGGAGGCGTTCGAGGAAGTTTCTATGCCAAAGTTCAAAAATCAGTAGGAGCCACAATGTAGCCGATTGATCTCGGCGTCCCCGAAAGTGTTCAGCGAGCAGACTCTCGATACCCTGCCGGTTAAAATAGCCTCTTTCCAAGGTTCGTGGCTCTAGCAACACTCGAGCCATTTCCTCTCGCAATTCATTTCGCATCCAATGAACAAGCGGCAAGGCAAAGCCCTGCTTTCGTCGATAAAGAACCTGTGCTGGAATACCCACTCTCTCAGCCAATCTCTTGAAGATGAATTTTCGGTGATCGTTGCGCCACTTCCAGCTTATCGGCAGACTTGTAACCCACTCCACAAATAAGTGGTCTAGGATCGGGACGCGAACCTCAAGCGAGTTCGCCATACTCATGCGATCCACTTTGGTTAGAATGTCGCCAGCAAGATAAGTCTTCGTGTCTAGGTAAAGAATACGGCTCAGATCGTCTTCCGCCGGAGCTTGCTTGAGGTAGGACCGAAATGAGTTCCATGGATCGATTCGACCTTCGGTTTGGAATTCCGAGGAAAGGACTCGAGCATAGTGTTCGACACCTGATATGAAAGAAATGCTGTCAAGATATCGCTCATCCCAGGGGAGCGTCGCATTGTATGAAAATCTTCGGCCTCGCATTGCGAAAGGCAATCGCGGGTAAACCTGTTTTCGATACCACCGCCCTGCGCGCGGTGGAACACCATCGAAAATGCGATGTTTCATGTGCACCGCATAGCGGTCGTAGCCCGCGAACAGTTCGTCCCCGCCGTCTCCCGATAGAGCCACGGTCACATGTTGGCGAGCCAGGTGGGACACAAAATATGTCGGCAGCATCGAGGAATCGCCGAAAGGCTCCTCGAGCGAGCTTGTTAGACTCGTCAACGTCGCTTCTAGGTTCGGTTCGACGATGAGTTCGTGGTGATCCGTGTGAAATTTCTGCGCGACAAGTTTGGCGTACTGGCTTTCATTGAACGCTGAGTCTTTGAACCCTACCGCAAAAGTTTTTACGGGCTTGGAGCTCGCTCGTGCCATCAGCGCGACGACGATGGAGGAATCCGTGCCACCACTCAGCAGGGCTCCCAAAGGCACATCCGAGATCAAACGAATGCGCACCGCCTCCGCCAGCCGCTCTTCCATTTCCTGAAGACACTCCTCTTCAGAACTCGGCACGTGCGTCCCATAGGATGGCACGTCCCAGTACCGCCGGATTTTCGGTTCCGGATGTGCCGCGGAGAACTCGATTAGATGGCCCGGGGGTAACTTTCGAATCTTCGTAAACGCAGTGCTTGGATCCGGAATGTATCCAAAGTAAAAAAACTCGCGCAGGGCTGATTGGTCAATTACTTTAAGTTCTGGGGCCGCTGCAAGAATTGTTTTGATTTCCGACCCAAAGAGCAGGTCTCCGTGGTGCCATGCAAAGTGGAGCGGCTTGATTCCCAACCGATCCCGCGCTAACAGAACAGAACGCCGGCGCTCATCATAAATGGCAAAGGCAAACATGCCCCGCAGCTTTTGCACGCATTCGGATCCGAATTCCTCATACAAGTGAACGATGGCTTCTGTATCCGTGTTGGTATAGAAGCTATGGCCGCGGCTCTGAAGTTCTTTCCTTAAGTCAGGGAAGTTATAAATTTCCCCATTGAAGACGATCCAAATCGTCTCGTCCTCGTTATGGATTGGCTGGTGGCCGCCAGCGACGTCGATGATGCTCAAGCGGCGCATTCCCAAGCCCACGCCGCCTTCGGTGTAGATTCCCTGATCGTCCGGACCGCGATGGATGATCGTATCGCACATCCGGTGGATCAATGGCGAAGTGACTCGGCGCCCTTCTTCCCAGGTTACGATGCCTGCGATTCCGCACATTTCCAGATTTCGCCTTTCTTATCCAAGTGCTCGACATATTTGGAACCCAGGGATTGTGATATGCGAGCACGGCTTTTGAGTTCTAATACTTAACTCCCGACCAGACTGCCTCGATCCCTGGCAATTCATTCTGGATCTCCCGCGGATTGCGTGGGTTCGCTTCTGCATTATCTCGACCGCGCTTTTCAATCGCTTCGCGCGCCGAGATTCTGTACAAGGCCGTTGTATAGGCGACGAGGAAGTATGGGAAGAACTGATAGGCTTCGCTCGCGAAGAATGAACCGAAGACGAATGCAACCAGGCTGGCGCGCAGCGCACCGGCCAAAATCCTTCGATCTTCAGCGGACCTGGGCAGGCCTTTCGTCGCCGCCAAGTTTACGAAACCACGCCAGAGAATCATGACGTATAACAGAAATGCGAGCACACCTCCTTCGGAGCTCATCTGTGTGTAAGAATTGTGAGTCACGTGCCAAGAACCAGAGACGACTTGAAAGTTGCCGGGTCCAACGCCGAACAGAGGATGTCTTGCCGTCTCCTTTAAGCTCTGCGCGAGTAAGTCCCATCTCTGCTGAGCAGAGAGGTAGGCGCTTGCCCGTTCTGCGTCGGTAGTCTGTGCCGTGGCGTCAAAGCGGGATCCAACTCTGTTCCCCGCAAAAACCCAGAATGCAACTCCAGCGACCACCGCAACCACCAGCAGATAACGCCGTCGTCCTCGGATCGCAAGCTCCCACAGACATGTCGCAGTTGCGGCCACCAATGAGATCAGGCCGGCCCGGGAAGCCGTAAGAAACAAAGCATAGACCATCACCAGGATGGCCAGAGCCCAGATGGTCTTTCCTAACCTGCTCTTGCTGCGGAATAGAAAAAACAGGCACAGGGGCACACTGATCGCTATCGCGAATGCCAAATCGTTAGAGTTCCCGTAGATACCGCCAAGCGCGCCCTCCAGGCGGCCGCCCAGCTGACGTCCCTTCCAAATCGTGGCGGCCGCAATGGCGGCGACAGAGCCAGCCTGAACCAAAATCAGCCACCGTAGTTTCTTGATCGTATTCACCACCAAAGTCATCACAACGATGATCGGCAAAACTTTCGTAAAATCGAGCATGGTGTTGAAAGCTCCGCCCCTCCACACGGGAGACATCGGGACAGCCACCCACAACTGGATAATCAGAACAATCAAGTAAATCACTTCTCGAGGAAGTCGTTGGAGATTGCTGCGCAGTGCAAAAAGGAGCGCCAAGATCGCTAGGCCTCCCGTAATCTTGGCGAGCGGAAGATAGTGCAAGCCCGGAATCCAGTCCTCGGGCCGGGCACAATAAACGACCATAAATAGCAGCAGGGATATGTACGCGGCCCCGAGCGGTTTTCGGTGCGGAATTGTTCGGGGCGCGGTGATGGAATCAGTGGTCATCACTCGCACCAATTGCCAAAACCGGGCGTCTCGGTGGCCCCCATACGTCCATCCCTTTTCCCACGACAGCCTCCGCGCGGTTTCGCGGCTGTAAGAAAAAATGGATGGTCGAACCATCCATTCCGACACTCTCCGGCGTCAGTAACGGCCTTGAGAGTGTGGCACTATGGGCGCACAGTATTTCTATGTAAGTTCTCAATCGGGTGTGACCAAATTCCTCCGAACCGAAACCAGTGCGTATCGCGCGCGGCAATCGAGAAAATACACCGAAGATTCTCTAGGACCGCTTCCGTGTATTGGCTCATGTGATCCGTCCGTACGATCCGTTCGAAGCTTAATTTGCGCGTTCCCAAGTGGTCTCGCTTTCACCGAAAAAACACCGCCAGAATCCCACCAAAAACGCAACGTGTACTGTCAGTAGGAAATATGCTAGCAAGGAAAAACGCACCTTCTTCATATGCTCGTGAAATACAAAGCCTAAGGATCCCCAGAAATAAAAAGCCATCTGAGCTCCTAACGCTACTCTATAGAACGGCACTTGAAGAAGAAACATGTTGCTAGCCAGCATAGCCAAGAGAAGGAAAGGAAATAACCAGCGCAAAAGTTTGTGGGACACAAAGGCAAATCCGGTAAACCCACGCAAGGATCCAAGCTCCATCCTCCGCAGCGCGCGAAAACTCCCCACTGCCAATCTCGCGCGCCGCGTGAATTCACCTTTCACTGTATCGACAGAAAAATCAGTGGCTACCGCCTCTGGATCTTCCATCACCTTGTATCCCAATTTCCGGGCGCTCATCGGAATCAGGAAATCATCGATCAAATCACCCGGCCGAAGCGGAACGAAACATTTTCGCCTTAGTGCATAGATGGCCCCACTGGCATTAATCGTCGCGCCCAAACGTGATTCCATCAATCGCAGAACTCTTTCAAATCTCCAGTATGTTCCTTCCGTCCGGTCAGATTCTTCGCTTCCCATTAGTTTCAACGAGCCACACACAACCCCAATTCTTGGATCGGAGAAGTGGCGCGTCAGATTGAAGACTACATTGGGAGTGAACAGGGTGCTAGCGTCGGAAAACACTAAAATATCGTGCTTGGCGCGCTTAACGCCGTGATTGAGGGCCATCGGCTTGCCCGAGCGCTGGGGCAAAAAAACGCTTTCAAGGAGAGGTTCCGAAACGGATTTTAAGAGTTCATTGGTCCTGTCAGTAGAACCGTCAGACACAAAGACAATTTGGAGTTTGTCGACGGGATATGCGGTTTGACGCAGGTTGGCGATTTTCCCAGGCAGGTGGGCTTCTTCATTGTATGCGGCAATGATTAACGTAACCCCGGGACAGTCATGTGAGTCGGCGTGCGAGATGCGTCGCTCACGTCGACTCGGTAAGTACTGGATGTCGCGGTACACCTGAACCAACGCGTAACAAAGGAACAAAACGATCGGGTAAATAAAAAACGTGTAACAGACTAAACCGAAGGAAATCCAAAAAACAAAAGAGCAAAGCTTGGTGATGGCGTTCATTGCGCCCCTCGTCCAAGCAGCAATATCTTCGCAGTCTTGAATAGGATTAATAGATCAAGTCCGATAGAAACATTCTTGATATAGAAGAGATCGTAGGCCAGCTTGTCTTGGTTGTCTTCGATGGTGACATTGTAGCCGCGATTGACCTGAGCCCATCCCGTCGCTCCCGGTTTGATGGCCCACCGATGACGATAATAGGGAATCCTCTCTACGTACTCCCTCTCTTGGCTTGGAACAAATGGCCGTGGTCCAACGAAATGCATGTCGCCGCGGAGAATATTGAAGAGCTGTGGTAACTCGTCCATGCGAGTGCGTCGCAGCAGCTTTCCCAAACGCGTAAATCGGAGATCAGCTTTCTCCGCCGGACGATGGTCGTCGTCTTGGTCGACGCCGTTTCTCATGGTACGAAATTTGAACAGCGTGAAAATCTGCCCGTGCAACCCAACGCGCTTCTGCCGGAAAATGGCTGGGCCCTCAGAGTCCAAACGAATTGCTAATGCAATCAATACCATTACTGGGAAGGCCAGAATCAGCCCAACCGTTGACCAAATGACAGACGAAGCGCGCTTATATATCGCCAGAGGGTGCGACACCTCCAAGCCGGGAGAAAACAGCAACCAGCTCAAGCGGAGTGCTTCGATGGGAAGCTTTCCGGTGGCCGCCTCGTACAATCCGGCTCCGTCCTGAATACTGACCCCTCGACTCTTCAACTGAAGCAAAGCTTGCACGGGCAAATTTCCTCGTCGTTCGTCCATCGCGAGCACGATTCTCTTGCTGTTGTAGCCGCCCACTAAGCTCAGAAACTGATCATCCAGATTCTCGCCAGAACTCAAGCTGAGGTTTTTGTCTCCGTTCTCATGGCCCTTCAACTGCGCCACGACGCGAAGGCCCAATTCCGGGCGAGCACGCAATTCCGTTACGAGCGATTCCGCTAAGGGGCCGTCGCCGATCATCACCACCCGCTCGGCAAATTGGGGACGACTATTGATCGCCAAAAACAGCCTCCGCCAAAGCAGCAGGATTACCGCAACGAAGGCTAAACCGATCGCGAAGATTCCCCGGCCAAGTTCTAATGGCGGATACACGTAATAGACACAGGCCAGAAGTATGCACACTACGCCCAACACCTGAACTAAGCGGGCAAGGACTTCACGCCGGTTGCTCATTATTGAATTGTCGTAGAGATCGAAATAGTACATACAGCAGATGAAGACTACGGACACCATGACAATCTTGAACTCCCCTTGTTCGTACCTGAGCATGAGGGCGGCATCGTTCGCACCGAGTCGCGCAATCGTAGCAGCGACGAATGCCAGCGCAACCAGGCACGCTTCCGAGATTCCCAAGAAAAGGACCCGCCTTGCAAAATAGGCATTTAGGAGACGGATCATGAAACAGCCTTTACCTTCTTCTGTTTTTGGGGCCGGTTTTCCTTCTTCTTAACGCCGTAATATTGGTCTGTATAATTCACGCGATCGAACTCCGAAGCTTCGTTCAGCACCACTCCGAGCCACTTCGGATTATCCAAACCTTTCACTCCCATCTGCAGAGCCTTAATCGGTGTAACGCCTTCGCGGACCACGAGAAGTGAGCCGTCTACTAGCCTAGACCAGAGATTGACGTCGACGGTAGGTGACATGGGGGTCGAATCGACTACCACCCAGTCAAAACCGCCAGCTAATTGCACGAACGCTTCGGCAAATCGTGCCGATTGCAGAATTTGCGAGGGCTGGTCGCACGGGGGGCCTGCACTAAGAAACCATAACGGCATATCATCCAATTTGTAAATGCAGTGTGAAAGCTCCGTGTTTTCTTCTCGCCTACGCCACCATTGATTGATTCCTTCCAGATTGGTCAATCCGAGCAAGGTAGTGAGGGTCGGCCTGTGCAAGTCTCCTTCAATGAGAAGCACTTTATAGGCGAAGTGCTTCACCAGAGTGACCGCGAGGTTTGCGGCGACTAGGCTCTTGCCCTCATTGATCACCGCGCTAGTAATTTGCAGCGATTTCAGCTCGCGCTTCTGACGTTGACGTAGACTCTCGAGTCGAGCCACTAAGGCACGAAATTTCTCAGCACCTAGGCTTTTGGGGTCTGTGAGGGCCACTAAACGCGACGCCTTGCCAACGTTCGTGCTTGCGCTCGGACCGTCCGTCGTCTTGGCCGGCGCCGCCATAATGTTGCTTAGCAAATCAACGGGTTTGCCCAGCTCGGGTGCGACGGCTCCTGGTTGCCGTTTCTCTTTCTCGATTCTTCGCAACGTGTCGTAGAGCCGGCTCACGCAGATTTCACTCCCGCTTGAAATTTATGTCATCGAACGGTCCATAGGATTGTTCCGCAGAACTATCCATAGGAAGATCGGTATAGCCGTGCAAAGGAACATCGGTGGCGCTTTCCAAGTTGTGGTCGGCAGAACGATCCAAATGAAGGTCGGCAGCGACCTCCCGGACAATCTCGCACGTAATTTGACGCTGACCGTGCCCGAACCCCAGAAGCAACGAGTTTTCGCAAAGTGTGTTGATGAGCCTTGGTATTCCTCGTGAAAAATGGTGAATCGAAGCAATTGTTTCATCAGGGAAAAGGGCCGCTGCCTGAGAAGCAGCTCCCGCGAGTTCCAATCTTCGATAAATGTAACCCTTTAATTCATCGCGTCCCAGTGGCTTCAGACTGCAGCGCAAAGCGATCCTTTGCTTCAATTGTCGAAGTTCTTGTGAATCGAGCTTGCGGTCAAATTCCGGCTGGCCCACCAGCACAATTTGCAGAAGTTTGTGCTTGGTAGTCTCGAGATTGGTCAACAGCCGGATTTCCTCCAGCAGCTCCCAGCTTAGCAATTGGGCCTCATCCACCACCAGCGCGGTGGTCAAATCCTGACGCGAACGCTCCATCAAAAAATTATTGAGGCGTGCCAGCGTCTCGCTTTTCGAGCGCGCGTTGGAGGGAACAAGGCCCAGGTCGTTTACCACATGAGTGAGAAATTCCGGCACGGAAATCATCGGATTGTAGACGTAGGCAAATGCGGTTTTATTGTTGCTTAGAACTTCCAGTAGACAGCGCACGAGTAAGGTCTTGCCCGTTCCCACTTCGCCCGTGACCACCACAAAACCCTTCCTTCGAAGGACGCCATACGCCAAATTGGCTAGCGCTTCGGTGTGGCGTGGTGTCTGGAAAAAGAAATAGGGATCCGGGCTAACCTCGAACGGATTGCGCGTCAACCCATAGAATTTTTTGTACATCGTCCTTAACTTTTGTAGAAGGCGTAAAGATTTCCGGCGAGCACCAGAACAGCCATCAACGCCACGGCGCTAATCTCCATTCGCCGCAGCAGAATGCGCGCACGATCCTCTCCAGGAACATCTAAATGCGGGATCCCGATCAGCACCTTGAGTGGAACGGCCTCTTCGAGATCTTTCTCCTGCCGCACACGGACATTTGTCATTTCCAGGAAAGCCGCCAAACACGCTCCGAGCGCAAAACCCAACCCCAAGCCCGCGAGACTGATGAGCAAATGATTGGGAGCCGACGGTCGTGCTGGCAAACTCGGCGGATCCAGGATGCGAAATTGCTCACCCTGCTGGCGCTGTTCGAGGCTCGTAGCAAGCTGCGACTGGTTTTGCTTCTGGAGAAGCGAATCGTAATTGGCCTTCGATTCGTCATATCCGCGGGAGATATCCGCCAGCTCCTGCTCCGTTGCGGGCGTCAAATTCAGACGCGCCTGATAGGCAGCAATTTCAGTCTCAATTTTCTTCACTTGCTGCTGATAATTTTGAATCTCCAAATGATTGGCCTTGAGCTGGCTTTGAATCTGCATCATGGGAGAAGTGGACCCGTGCTCCACTTGTACGGCAGAGCCAAGGTCAATGCCATCGCTAGTCTTCGCGGACTTGTCGTTGGTCGCGATTTCGGAATCCATGTCCTGTTTCAGTTTTTCCATCTTGGAGATCTTGTCCTTCAACTCAACGACATCGGGATAGTCCTCGGTATATCGCGCCCTCGCTTCTTGCAGCTGACGGCGCAGATCTGCGAGGTCCTTATTCAGTGAATCCGGTGTCGTTGCAGTGGCGCTTCCGTTGCCTAAACTTGCCTGGATCGATTGATATTCTTGCTGCAGGGACTCCAGATACAGCTTCTGCTGGTTCGCTCCATCTAGATCCCGCTGGGTACTTTGCAGTTGATTTTGCAGCCCCGTTAGGATCTGCACGTTTGTTTCCAACTGGCTCGGTAAATCACCGAAATGACTCGCTTTGAACGCTCGGACCTTAGCCTCCTGCTCTTCCAGCTTTACTCTGGCGTCGGCGAGCTGACTTTCCAGAAAAGCCGTGGTGCTCTCGGAAAGTTGCTCTTGAGCCTTGAGGTTCTCGTCGATAAAAAGAGAGGTAAGCTCACTGTTTACTTGCTGTGCGAGCTGCGGCGTGCCCGCCGAGTAGCGAATCTTGAAGGCGGTAAGTTGCCCTGGCTGGCCGGGCGCCTCGACCAACTCGATCTTGATGTCCTTCCGCATCTGCTCAACCGGATCCTCGGCTTGGGTGACATCCCAGCGACGGCGCGTTCCATAAAGATGAAATCGGTTGATCGTGGCCTGGAGCCGAGTACGGCTCAGAATCTGTTGCGTCATACTCTGTATCCGGTCTTGAAGGCTCACGGTGACGTTGGGCACGACATAATGCTCGGGGACTTTTTGCTGCTCTACAAGGATTAGGGCATCGGACTGGTAAGTTGACGGGACCAGCCAGCTTCCCACCCAGGCGATCGCCCAGCACGTAAATACAGGAAGCAGGATGTACCAGCGCCGCCGCCAGGCCATGGCCCAGTACTCGTCTAGGCTGCGAGATACCTGTCCGTCTTCTTCGTCGAGCATTGCGACTCCTGATCAACGTCGGGAAATATATGCAGAGACGCAAAAAATAGCTGGGGTCTCGGGGAGGTATTATCCTTGCACACGGGGTTCCAAAAATCAAAGTCATTTCTGGCGAAAGCCAACGCCAGGGCCTGCAGCATGGATTGTTATCAACGAGTCTAGATCAAGACCGCTCCAGTACTTTCAGGACCCGCTCTCTTTGCCTTCGCCAGTGTATCCCGCGAGTAGTCGCGGCTCGCGGCCAAGCCCACAGCATCGCGGGAAAACACCGAGCGTCCGGTGACGGTTACAACAGGCACGAATCATATTGTCGGTCAGGACTTCGAGAGGATTAAGTCCAAAGCGCGCGAGATATTGGGCGGCAACAGTAAGAAGGGAAAACGTCCTGAACTCTGGGATGGCCACGCGGCGGAGCGTATCGTGGAAATCCTTCTGAAGTAGGGGCCTGCCCCCAACAATTGTTTGGCGGTCCACGCCATCTTCAGACAATGGAATATCTTGATTCACTGCAGCCTGCAAATTGGTCGGCGGTTGCGGCGGCGCTTGCGCCGGTCACGCTTGCCCGCTGAGTAGAGGGGGACTACCCGACGATTCGGGTGAATCCGGGTACGCGGTCACTCAAGGGTGCGCTCGCCAGTAAGAAGGGTAGAGGGATGTCCTTCGCCCAAATCCGCGAGGGCACCGCGACGGCTGCGGGCAATCGCCAGGACATCCGATGAAGCAGCGGAAACTTATCGACTCCGATCTGATCATTCGGTACTTAGTACAGGACCATGAAATGAATGCCAGAGTCGCACGAAAACTCTTTGAGACCTATGATCGTGGCAAGGTGGCGATTGTGGTGTTACCCGTTGTGCTGGCCGAATGTGTCTTCGTACTCGAGTCTTTCTGTAAGCACCCACGGGGAGATATCGCTTCTGCGCTCGGCGCACTCATTTCCGGGCCTGGAGTTGAGATCCACGAGGTAGCGATTCATCTCGACGCCTTGGACCGCTATCGAAAAATGAAGGTCCATTTCGTCGATTGCACAATAGCCGCAACCGCTTCGGTCGAGGACACGCCAGTGGCTACCTTCGATCAAGACTTTCGAAAATTCACGGACGCGAGCGTAGAAACCCAATAATTTCCTTTTCTTGCGCCGCTACCAATTCTCTAAGGTCAATCATCGAACCCGCGCGCGCGACGACGGATGGCACCAGAAGGAAAGGAAAAGGGCGGGACAGCCATAACAATGACCGTGCTCTAGCTCAGCAGTCAAGAGAGTTGCTTCGCGGGTTCTGTAAACGCTCCGACATCCCAAGAATCACCGCCAAGATGAGGGCGAGCAGGGGATCAGTGATCTCGCCCAGCCTGCCCGGAAGGTGGGTCTGGACCACGTCGATTGCGCCTGGTAGCGGGGTGACCGGCGACACCGCGCTGCGGCTCGCGCGTTACCGACGTCCGCGCCGGAAACCTCGTCCAACGGAAAGGGGAAGCTCCCGTCCGTGCCAGACACTGACTCGTCCAACTCAAGGCCGTCGCAGCAAGATCTCAACTCGGCGCTTGACACCGCGGGCTGAGGACTGTGTTTCTTCTGAATGGGGCGAGTACTGCCGGTCCTGTGAGGTCTAGAGAAAGATCGGTACTTGACAGACTAGTGAAGAGAGCCTACCAAGTTAGCTGTCCCTGGCTCAGCAGCGTCCGTCAGTGAGAAATTCCGGGCTACTACCACAGTTTCCGGCTCTGCAATCGTCACGAATTCGTTTCCCTGGTTGAGTATGGATACTTACCCTCAAATGCGAAACACGCTAAATATTATACTCGCGGCGGCGGGATTAACCTTGCTGTTGGGTGCTATCCCTGTCAGCGCGCAAACTATCGTCGGTTTGGATCCAAGTTCGTCGGGGGCGATATCGGTCACCTTCAACGGAGAAGGGTCCCCAATCCAAGTAGTGCTCCCAGCCGTTCTATCGGGAACCGGCTACGAATTTGACAGCGGCGGCACTGCCACAATTTTCGGTCCCGCCGCATCGGACTTGACCCCGTTTTCCAGTTCCGACCAGGGCACGACGCTGAGTCTCGACGGTGGGGCGCCAACGCCGGTTTCATGGGTGGACATCGGTGGGGGAGGATTGCCGGGAATTCTCATTCTGCAATTCACCACGCCACTCCAGTCCGCGTCGTTCCCATACGATGATCTGATTCTCAATATGAACTGCTGCTCCGGGCTGCCGCCTGCCGGCAACAGTGGGGCAATCACCGACGACTATGACAGCTTGACGCTCGAAAGCGGTCCAATAACAGTAACTCCCGGCTCACCATACCCGTGCGGCCCTCTTGACCTTGATGTCTGTTACACCCCGACTATTTACGCCCCCAACCCCTTAACGGTCACTGCTTATGTTTCTTCGGGGGAAGTTCTCCTGGGGACTCCGCTTCCGACTCCCGAGCCGTCAAGTCTGTCTCTCTCAGCGATTGGTTTGATTGCAATATTTGGGTCAGGAGTCGTTCGCCGAAAGGTTTCACGCGCCTAGCAGCACTGACACTCAGAGTGATTTGCGCTGTCGCTCAGCGAGCCAGCGAATTGCTGCTCGGGTTTTGCAATCGCTCCGCCAAGGCAAAAATCACTGCCAGTATCAGGGCGAGCAAAGGATCCGTAATTTCGGCCACCCTGCCCGGAAGGTGAGTTTGAATCACTTCGATCGCGCCCAATAACAGCGCCACTGCAACGGCCGCCCGGGCTAGACGCCAGCCGGCCGCGCGCAGGAGCCAAATCGCCGACCCATACCAAAAGCACTTCCGAAGAAATGTCAGCATCCCGAACTCCCGATCTGCCGCGAGAAATCCGCTGAATGGTATCCAGGAGAAGGGATTGGCAGCGCTGCTCCAGTGATAGGGAGCGAGACCGCGCACAATCAGCAGTAATACGATCAAGCCGGCCGCGAGAGCCGTGCGCCACTGATATCCGCTCAGAAGATACGAGCAGATATACGCCAGCACTGCGCCAGTCAATTCAGACCAAGTAACGGACCTGCCCGCAATAAAAAGTTTGGCGGGCAGGACGAGCAGCAGGAGCGGGAACAATCGGCGGGTCCGCTCTGCGCCCAGCACACTTTCTAGCAGCTGTGCAACGATCAACCACTCGACAAAATACGTGAAGGTCTCGAGTGGAGAGATCGATACGTTCGCGAAGAGGATACGGAATTTCGCTGCGAGCTTCGTACGGCTGAGCGCCGGAAACAGAGGGAATGCCTGATAGGCAAGCCAAGTATAAAAGAGCAGCACTGCTCCGGACGGACGTAGAAACTTAGCGGTGTCGACGCGGGCCAAGAAACGCTTGAGCCATTGCTGATAGAGCGAGCCCAAGGCCACACCGAGTACCGTGCCGCTGACATTGCATACCACGTCGGACGCGCTGCACACGCGCGCATCGTCGAATAATTGAATCATCTCGATACAGCTCGACAAGGCGAGCGCAATCAGCACCGTCGCGGTCGCGGCAATCGTGGTACGAACATTCTGTCGCAGCGCAAGGAAGCCAAACACACCGACCGGCATGTAGAGCAAGACGTTCACCGCAATATCGCGCAGGAGAAATCGGTCGATGGCGGTCGGCCAGGAGTGAATGAGCACCCAAAGAGGGCTAGCCGTCAGTTGCGTGGAGTGAAAATCCCACGGATACAGGGATCCGTAGACGATCACCAAAACTACGATTAGGAGGACACGATACAAACTGGACCCGACTCCTTCCGCGTGCGGACGAACAATGGTTGCTAAATTGCTGCGACATCATAGCACCCCGCTTCGAGCCCCTCTCTATGGCCCTTCGTGAAGAACACCGGCCTGCGCCTTTGGAGGATCAATACCACTTCATGTTCAAAGGTGTGCCGCTTGGCAGGTCTTCCCATCAATCACTAGGTAGGAATCAGATCATCGGTGTAGTGACGACGAGACGGACCGTCGATACGATCGCCTCCGCCTCAGTCGCGAGTGCGGAGCGAACGCAACGATTGCGAACTGCCCTTTTTCCGTTCAAATACTTCCTTGTTCTCGTCTATTGGGAAATCGAATTTGAAGCAGCCACGGTTTTCGTCGCGTGCAAGGTCTGCGAAGTGAAGGTAGAGTCAGTCGTTCTGGAATCAACAGCCCGATCCCAGTCTGGTGAAGTGACCGAGGACAAAGCCTTCACTCTACCGCTCGGAACTGTCGCGGGATTCGTAATCTCGTGACTGTTCGAGCTACGGAGGGTTCTTGTACAGTTTCGCGTCGTCCGCCAACGAACAAGGCTTCCCGTCAAGATGAGGGCGACTCCTACGGCTGCCAACAGGAACGGCTCCGAAAGCACGTCAGCGAAGATCTGGAAGATGGACATCGGCAATAGCTGCGACATTTGACTTTGTATTCTCCTTCCTCACATTCTCGGAGATTTTAAGATCGAATAGTGGATCCGCAGAAGGTTCCCTCGTGGCGAGCCCGGGTTGAAAATTTGCCGGCCATCCCTAGTTGGACCCGAACGTGATAACAGGATGTGAAAGAGAGATAAAAAGGCAGCAAAAGTCGGTAGAAATCCATAGATCCAACATTGAGAGCCATATCTACTAGTACTTTCATGGATATGCGCCATCCTGAACCCCGCTAATCGCGAAAGTATGAAACCGAGTCTTATGGCATGATAGGAGCCAATCCGGATCACCCATGTCGCAGACCGCCAAGGCAATCGAAATCGAGTACGGAAGTCGAGCTTGGATGGTGTGGCCTGCGGTTTTTGTCGGCCTGATTTTGTTGTTATATGCCTCAGTGTTGAATCATTTGTTTCTGCAGTGGTGGACCGACGCTGACTATGGCCACGGTTTTTTCGTTCCGCTGTTCTCGGGCTATGTTCTCTGGCGCGAGCGCGAACGTTGGACGAAGGCGGAAATCAAACCTTCGAATTTCGGTTTCGTCGTGATGATCTCAGCGATTGCACTGCTCTTGCTCGGCTCGCTGGGTGCTGAGTTGTTTATCAGCAGATTTTCTTTATTGGTGCTGCTCGCGGGAATGGTTTTGTTTCTGGCTGGATGGCGAATGCTGCGTGCCGTTTCTTTTCCTTTGGCATACATGATCTGGATGATCCCTATCCCCGTCATCATCTACAACCAGATCACGTTTCCTCTGCAATTGATCGCCTCACGCCTTGCTACTTCGTGGCTCGAGTTAGCTCAGGTGCCTGTCTTGCGTGACGGCAATATTTTGGTCCTGTCGAACTATTCTATGGAAGTAGTCGAGGCTTGCAGCGGCATCAGGTCGCTCATGACTCTTACGGCCCTTGCGGTTGCTTACGGCTATCTGGTATCGCCCCGTCGCTGGGTTCGCTATGTGCTCGCCGTGTTGATGGTTCCGATCGCAATCTTCACCAACGCGATCCGAATCATGGTAGGAGGCATCCTGGCCCACCGTTTTGGACCCGCGGCGGCGGAAGGGTTTCTGCACGAATTTTCTGGTTGGGCGATTTTCCTCGTCGCACTCCTACTCATGTTCGGTAGCTATTGGATCCTCCGGCGCATCAGCGAACGCCGAAGAAAAGCAGCCAATGTCTAATTCCTTAGGTTCAATGCGATTGTGGGTCACGGCCGCTTTTCTACTCGGCGCATTTCTTCTTTTGCACAGCGTGAGTCACGGCGAACCCGTTGTTCCACATCAGCCGCTTCGCGACCTTCCTTATACGGTCGGTGCATGGTCAGGTGAGGAACGCCCGTTATCGGAACGAATTGTGCAAGCCGTGAGCGTGAGTGACTATACGAATCGAGTCTATTTTGCGGACGGAAATGTGCCTGTTCAGTTGTATGTGGGCTACTATGGAAGTCAAAAAACAGGGGATACGATTCACTCGCCGAAGAACTGTTTGCCAGGATCGGGTTGGGATCCCATCCATTCTGGCTTCGCCAGCATTTCCGTTGCTGGCGGCCGGCAGATTGTCGTGAATGAATATGTGATCCAGAAGGACGCGAATAGACAGCTGGTTTTCTATTGGTATCAGGGTAGAGGTAGAGTCAGCGCCAGTGAATATGCGGGAAAATTTTGGATGGTTGCCGATGCAATCTCACGGAATCGGACCGATGGCGCGTTAGTTCGTCTGGTCACACCGATAATCGACAACGAGACCAGTGCTCAGGCTCGGCTTGTCGGCTTCACCCAAGGTCTTTTCCCGCAATTGGACGCGATAATACCGAAGTGAGGCTGGAGTGAACGACGGAGCAAGACACATGCTAGGCGCGAGAAACCTGAAAATCATCGCGATCGCAATTTCTGTGGCTCTCATGCTTGGCGCGTGCTCGCGAGATCCACAGAAAGCGAAGATTAAATATCTTGCCGAGGGCCAGAAGTACATGAAAAAAGGCCAATACGGCGACGCCAGCGTCGAATTTCGCAATGCTCTCAGGCTCGACCCCCGCTTTGTTGAAGCTTACTACCAGCTCGCCCAGGCTGACTTAGCCCAGCGCGACTGGCGGGGCGCATACGCATCCCTCGAGAAGGCCATTGAGCTTGACCCGGGACGCCTCGACGCCAGGCTGGACCGTGGACGCCTTTATCTCGCCGCACGGCAGTTCGATAAGGCAGAAGAGGAGGCCAACGCGATTCTGCAAAAAGAACCGAATAACGTAGGGGCTTATCAAATCCTCGGCTCGGCGCTGATGGGGCAGCGGCAGCCCGACCGGGCGGTCGAATCGTTTTCAAAAATCACGGAGTTAGTTCCCAACGACGCCAGTTCTTATTTGAATTTAGCCTTGGTTGAAATTAGTCTGCGACGTTTCAAGGACGCTGAGGAACATTTGAAAAAAGCTGTCGCAACCGATCCGAAGTCGTGGCAAGCGTGCATTGATCTCGCAAATTTCTATCGCCTGCAGAACAAACTGCCTGAAGCAGAGGAAGTGTTGCAAGCCGGAATTCAGAATAATCCCGACGCCCCCCAGCTTTACGTCGATTTGGCCAATATGCTATCGAATGCGGGGAAATCCGCAGATGCAACTGCAACACTGGATAAGCTCCGAAACCAGATGCCGAAATCATCTCAGGCGGCCATCGCGATTGGCGACTATTACGCCGAACGACGTGATCTCGAAAAAGCGATTGACTGAATATCAACGCGGACTCTCCATCTCCGCCGGTAACCTCGAGATCGAGAAACGCACGGAAGAGCTATTCCTGGACTCCAATCGCACAGACGAGGCAGCCAAGCTCGATGTTGAACTCACGAAACAGGCGCCCAAAGACGCGCTGGTAAACATCAATCACGGCCGACTTTTGTTAGCCGAGGGAAAGCAGCAAGACGCCCTCATCGCCCTACAAAATGCCGTGAAGAATGCGCCCGATTCTGCGCCGGCCCACTATTATCTCGGCATAGCTTATTGGCAAACCGGAAGTCTCGGACAAGCCAGCAGCGAGTTCCAGGAGGCTATGAAAGTATCGCCGGGCTTTCCCTTGGCTCTGCGAGGTCTAGCGCAATTAAGTCTTGCCCAAAACCGTCTTCCCGAAGCCCAGTTCTACGCACAGGAATTGGTGCAGAAATTTCCTGCCGATGTAACCGATCGGATGTTGTTTGGCGAAATATTTCTGCGCGAGGGACGGACAACTCCGGCGGAAGAGCAGTTCTTGGCAGCTGGCCGTCTCGCGCCCAATCAACCTGCGGTCCACTTGAACTTAGGGCGCGTCTATTACGCGGAAAAGAAATGGACGCAAGCGGAAAAAGAATTGGAAACGGCTGTTTCGCTCGACCCGTCGAATCCCTTGCTATTGGCTGCCTATGCGGACTTTCTCGTATCGCGACAGCAAGCCCCTAAAGCGATCGCGCTCGCACAGCAATTTGTAAACACGCATCCGGAGAACGCGCAGGGTCACATGGTCCTCGGCACGCTGCAGTTCAATTCCAAGAATTCAAGTGCGGCCGAGGTAGAGTTCGAACGTGCCATCCAGATCGATCCGAAAAACGTCCAGGGATATTTGCGAATGGGCGGAGTTTACCGCGACATGAATCAGACGGATGCCGCAATTGGGCAGTATCAGAAGGCGCTTGATTTGCAGCCAGGGTCCGCTCAATTGATCACCTTTGTGGGTAACCTGTATCTCGAGAAGAACGACCTTGAGACAGCTCGTAAGTATTATGCTCGGGCGCTCGAAGCTGATCCCAATTTCGCCGTGGCGAACGCAAACATGGCCTGGATTGACGCCCAAGAGGGCAAGGATCTTGATGTTGCCTTAGCAATGGCGCAAAAGGCTAAGTCCTTAATGCCTGAGGTCGCGACAATTTCCGATACCTTAGCCTGGGTAATGTATAAGAGGGGGGATTATTCCGGCGCGATCCCTCTGCTTGAGGAATGCGTCAAGAAAACTCCTGATTCCGCGCAGTTTCGTTACCACCTCGGCCTTGCGCTCATGGCTGCGGGCCAAAAAGAGCCTAGCAAGACTCAACTGCAGGCGGCTCTCCGACTTAACAAGCTGGGACCAGCTGATCGAGAACAAGCCCAACACGCATTGGGCCAAGCAAACTAGCGTTCGTCACACATTCTTCAACAGTTTGGAGTTTTCTCTCATGAGCCGTTCGTCAAATCGTGTTGGTATTTCCGTTTGATCATAAATTTTACCTTCCTGTAACAATTATCAGAGATTTGGTTTCGTACTAGTAGTTCCATGGGTGGTAGAACTAAGTCTGTGGAAAAAATAATTCGAAAATCATCAGTTATTTGTTGACTTTTTTGGACGGCTGGATCATTTTACACGCTCGTTGCAGCTGGTGTGAGACTGCGCATGGTTCCCAAACCAAATCTGAATTACCAGAATTCCTTGCATACGAAACAATCGAGATCCTTGCGCAAGACAACGATGAAGAGATTTTTTGCCGCAATATTGCTGAGCGCGCTGGTTTTTTTTGGCATCTCGGGTGCGGTGCATGGCCGCGTCAATCCGGGAGTGATCAGCGGGAGCAGCGTGACCAGTGTGCAGGACATATTGGAGAAGATGACTTCGGAACCAGCGAGCATGGCGCTGCTGGGCGCTGGGCTGCTGTGGTTGGAGGCTTCATCCGTCGTAAGCGCTCTAGGAATAATGCGGCGAGTAGAAAGCGATCTCTCGATGGGGCGTTAGAGACCGGGGATTAGCAAGAC
>CAWIPZ010000053.1:0-9602 GCA_963837915.1 uncultured Acidobacteriaceae bacterium | reverse complement strand
AGGCCGAGGCCAAGAAGGCCGACGTGGATGACCGCTATTCCATCGGAGCAATCGACCAATCGCTCCGCGAGTTCATGGGCATGGATAGCGGAAGCGCGCAGGATCTCGGCGGAAAAGGGCTTGTCTCTGCCAGGAGGAGCCAAAATTCGGAAGGGTCCCGCGCCAGTAATTTGGTCCGACCGCCGATTGCTCGAAACCCCTTTGATTCACGCCGAGAATTGCGCGGTTCACATAGCCGACGGCTTTATTCCACCTAGGGAGACTCAAAATGCCACAGCCAACGATTAACTCCGAACAGCAACGCCAGCACGATTATGAACGTTGCGCCACTGAAAAGCGGCTCTGCGATGAATTTGTGCGTGTTCGCGACAGCGGCCAAGCGAGCATCGATGTAATTGGCGAGCATCACAAGGCGTTCAACGATGCAATCCAATTTCGATCCAGTTCAAGCGGCAATTCCCATCCGTCACGGAACCGCACGGGGTTCGAGCAACGATTCGAACGAACTTTGTGCAGTTCGATCCGAGTGACGTGAATAAGCATTTGCCGTTTATGCCTCTGCGAGGCCAATTATGAATTACGCCACAATAGTTCACGAGATGTACGACGATTTCGGTGATGGTCTGGGAGTCGAGCAAACTCCGACCGTACCACCAGTGCCGATGGATCAAGAATTGTGGGCGTTCGACAAAAAAGCGAAAGACGCAAACCGGCTCCCAGCGCGTGTTTTTGCCAAATGGTTCGCAGCGGAGGTCATCGGCGACCAGACGACCGCGAAGTTTTCGGCCTTGAACGTCATCCGTTGCAGAAGTCCTTTGCGGTGCGGGGAGACGATGAACAGTGCAACTGTTTATGCGCCAAATGCAAAGCTGACGATTGCGAGCATTGCGAAGCCACACCGCGTTGCGAACAGTGCGAGCAGGTTGCGATCAGTCCTGAACTGAACGCAGCCATCGAACGAATCGTTGGTATCAGTGCACGAGCAGCCTGGAAATCGACACGCGGCAGATTGGTTTCGGCGGTCGCACAACCAATGCAGAAACGGGCCGCGAGCGCGGCATTCTGCAGTGATCCTGATCTTTTGAATGCAAATCCTCATTTCGACCAAGGGCGCAAGGTGCTTTCTGTGACACGCCAGGGGAAAGCTTTGATCACAAAGTTCGAAGGCGGCGAACGCTGGGAAATTGTGGAGGACTGATCCCTTGATGAAATGGGTTCCAATCAAGGCGGTCGGGAAAAGACTTGGCTTGACTTACGGGCAAATTGAGTGCGATCCAATTTTGAAAGTGGTCAGGAGAGACAAACGTGATTACGTTTTGAGTGCTTCGATCACTTGTTACAAAAAAGACGAGATGCGAAAAAAACGATTAGCCGTGCGCCTGTCGAAGGTTCATGGCAGTGGCACCGTCTCCATACCGGTTCGGGCTCGTGGATCAAATCGAGTAATCAAGGAAAGGAAAATCGCATGACTTGGCCAACAGGTAACGGCGTCAACATCAACAATTGGGGACCGTGGGAACCGCCGCCGACGGTCGGCCCACCACCAGCAGCGGCCAACGTTGCACAGTCCGTGCCTTCGCCAGCGACCTTCAACGCAGCAGACGGGGAAACGAGCACAGAATATTTTGTCTCGAACCTGGTTACCGCGGCCCACGATGGTGTTAGCTTCAACACGACCGCGCCGATCCCATCGTTGAATGCTGCGGAGACCACACCTAGCCCGCCGTCGGGCTCAAGTTACGAGCAACAAGGGCCGACGGCAATCTCCAACGTAGCTTCGATTCAGATTGCTGGCTTAGCTCAAAGCGCAATTCAGGTCTTTAACTTTGGTTGACGGGAAACGTTTAAAAAGTTCTTTACCAAGTAGCCGAACGCCCGGATCTCCCAATGAGCGGGGGCTGGCCGGGTTAGTAAGCTTTACTCACTGTCTTCCCCAGCCCCCGCATTTTTCCTGTCCCATGAAAATCAGAATGACAGTTGCGGTTGAGAATTTACGGCTCACGCGACGGTTCTACCCCTGGCGCGTCCGCCGTGAGCTAATTCCCAGCCGCGAGAGCACGGCGTCTGCGCCAGAGCGTCTGCCTGGACGCATTAGCGTCATCGACGTGCGGCCTTCCAAGTATCTTGCCCTCACGTCGGGCACGGGCCAGCCCGGCCTTGGTTCGCTCGCTGATCGTCGCACGCTCTTGTTCCGCGAGCGTGGCCATGATGCTGATGACCGCATCCTTAAACGGACCACAGGAGTCGAACCACTGCTCCTGAAATGATCGCCAACAGACTTTCCAGCTGTCTAGCTTGGTCAAGTACTGCAGCGTCTTGCGCACACCTTCGCGGCTGAACCTATCCAACTTCCAGAAAAGAACGCAGTCAAACTCTCGCCGTGAGGCTGCATTCATCAAAGATTCGAACTCCTTGCGGGTTTTCTTTCCACTGCCTGAAACGATGTCGAGATACTCTTTGACTACGATCCAACCTTGACGGGCAGCGAACTCGCGCAGTTCGACCAGCTGATTTTGATTGTCCTGTAGGTCGGTGGAGACCCGGCAGTAAATCGCACACCTGAATTGCTGTAGCATAAACCCTCCTGAAAGTTGTCTGCAAAACCTTGGAAACACGAGACCGGTTTGAGCGAAAAATGGACGTAACATGACGACCGGTTTTGATACCGAAAAAAGAGTGTGGGCTCACGACTGAACGGTACCCACTGCAGGTCGCTTCGGCACGGATTCTCGCGGCTTCTCCGATGTCTGCACGTGGCTTACCCCGAAGACCACGCTCCTGTTGAGCATGGCGCACGTGGCTTACGTCTGGAATTGCGAACCTATTCGCCTACGGACCGATTACAGCGTACACCTTTATGAAACAATGTCAAGGTGTATATGCGTAAAAACCGGACGTATTCGCGTTGCAGACCGCATTACTCTCATGACATTTGTGTTACATTTGGATTTCCAAACACGGTGAAACCCACGAGAAACGATGCAAACTAAAAATTTGGGCCTAGCAGCCCTTATAGGCTCGCGGCCCGACCGGTGACTCCTGACGGTCACCCGTCGCCCAGCGGCCCGAATTCTGGTGATAGTTGTGGATCAGGAATCGAGATCCGGGATCGCGTGGGAAAAGATAGGGCCACATTCCCGGGATGGGAACATGGCCCTGAGCGTTCAGTTGCTCGGGATGGGAATTACTTTCTTTGTTGGTTTCATGACTCCATCGCCTTTTTAAGTTTGGGCCAATACTTGGCCAGCATGGCTTTGACTTCTCTGTTCACCTGCGGCTTGAACTCCGGTTTTAGCTGTGCCTCGTTGTATATCAATTGGCAGATTTGCTCAGTCAGTTCGTCAAACTTCTTTGCGTCTTCGTCGGAAACGTTTTCGAATAAATGTTGATCGCTCACGCCGACACCTCTGCGTCCGTGACCTCTTCGTTCTCGGCCAAACAGCCCATCTCCCGTGCCATGTCCTCCAGGTCATGAATCGTGAGCCAGTTGCTCGTGGGGATATTGTGCGACCAATCCCAAACTACGTAGGGATCGGGTCTCCAGTCCCGGCCACTCGTGCGCATCTTTCGCACGCTTTCACAGAAGGGTCTATGTTTGCGGTTTAATCGTTTTAATAACGCGTGGTCACTAATTACTTTATTCACTGGTAATTCTCCTTGTTTCCGCCGTGGAGTTGGAGCCCCAAGGCGTACGTGCGCCCTAAGGCGCACGTTGAGACGTTAAGAGAACCATGTGACCATCCTTTCAAAGTTTTGGGACAAACCACGGCCTTGGGGAAGGCTCGTGGGGAAAAATCGACGCTGGTGACCTGGCCAGATCGGCCAGCGAGACCTGTATATAAAACCCCCGGGGAAATATAGTCAACAGAAATCGTGAACCTCGCGCCCAGCTTGGGATTGACGCCCGTGGTAATTTTGACTTGTCGATAAGAGTGACGGGAGTCTCGGGGCGAGACGCCCGGGAGTAGCACAAATTGCGGTCCTGCGAGAGACCCAGTGCCGGGCGCGGTCCAACAAGGTGTGATGGGCCTACCGCGAACAACCAAGCACGGATAGGCCCGTTGCTTTTTCAGCACTCGCCCGCTGGCACGTAGGAACGTGGCCAGATGGCGCGCGTAGGTTTCCCTGCACTCTGGCTGACGGAACGGTGATGTAAAGCGCAAGCGGTCATAACAAGAGAGCCATGAGCAGCCTTATCGCCGCTAGTGCTGCCAGCGCCATGTGAACGAAGACACCCGCTAACGCGTGGGGCAAATCGCGTCTTACGAGTTCTTCGTGTCCTTCAACTTGTCGCTCATCTGACGCCGCGCTCTGCCTAATCAGCTTTGACAAGTCTAAGAAAAACTTGGCAGAGATCACGCCCTCTCCAAACAGATGCGCTCTAATCATGCCGTAAGCCATCACCAGTAGACTCACGATTACAGTGGTGTCCTTGTTCCCATAGTCATGGAACAGAACGAGCAGCGCGACAGCTAGTCCAATGAGGTACTGAATAGCTGATACGAAAATCGCGTACTTTCCGCCGTTGGAGGGTCTGCCCCCACTGGAATCCGCCTCCAGTTCAGATTCTTCATAAAAACGCCGTGTATCGCTGGTTACACTGGACGAAGAGATCAGGGTCTGAGGTTGACCGCACGCCAAACAGGAAAGTGCTTGGTCCGGATTCTCAGCGCCGCAGTGGTTACAGAACATCAGCGCCTCCACAATTCGTGGAAAGCGTAGAGCGACACCAAGGCATTGTCAATCAGTGCAGCTTCGTTCCCCTTGCTTTGGAATTCGCAGAGCATGCCTGCTGATGATAGGCTCGCCAAGGGAAATCATGAGACTCATGGTTCGCCTATTCAGACCGACGCGCTTGTGGTGAAAGTAACGCCGCACTTCGGGCAACGGATTTGAGTCGCACTGATTCTGAGCAGTTCTGCCGGTGGAATCTGATATCCGCACTGCGGGCATGGCGTAGCGAGTGACGCCAGAACTTTTTCCAAGTTGATCTTTTTACGGGCGGGCATTCGGGGATTCTATCGCGGAGCAGTTCGGAACGGGGTCGGTGAGTGTAATTGAGATGTTTCGCCAGTTGACCGCAAACTGAGCGTAGAATGCCACCGAGTCGCAATGGATGAGTCATTTATCGAAGCTGCTTCTTGGACTCGCTGCTCTTGTCGTAACCCTCTCTTTGTCCTGGATGACTGGCGGCATTAGTTGGCTGGACACGAACGTTTTTCCTCCTCGACGTCCGAAAGACATGCCGCAGAATGCCGTGTGGATTAACGCGCCAGCGCTGCCAATATCGTGGCATCACGGATGGTGGTTCGGCTGTGATGTTACTCAATCAGGCGAGGCCAACTACTGCCGATTGGTGATGGCGAACGGTCAGGAGGTTTATGCCGGGAAATACCTGCCATGTGGGAGCAAAACTCCGCTACCAGTCTCTACGAAAGAGTTGGTTGCTCCTCCTCACAGTAGTGCGATCTGGATTGCGGACAAGCGTTTGAATACGCTTGCGCCTGTTGGAGCCTTGAGGAACGGTGATCTTTTGCTTCCTGCAGCAGTTCTCGACCGCTGTGAAACCGATGCCAAAAGTGTCAGTGTTTCTGCTGTTAGCATGTGCCGTGTTGTTCAACACACGGGCCGCGTTCGCTTGTCAGGGAGCATTAGAGGGGATCGACGCCTGCATTGCTTGCGGGGAGGATATACCCACGAGTCATTGCGGCTTCAGTTTTTGTTCTGGGGGTGACAGCTGTAATACCAGCTACGGCGAGTGCAGCTGCGAGCCCCATGACCGATACACAGAGGCAAGCCCTATCGGCGAGTGCGAAGGTGACCCCGGCGAATGCGGCGACAGCCGAACAAAAGGTGACAAGTTAGCCTCGCTGAGTGAAGCCCCCACGTTGGAACGAGCGAAGCACCGAGCGCGACGCTTAGGTCAGCCAAAGGATATCCTGCCGATGTTAGTTCTGATACCAAGCAGATGTACCGGGGCTTACACTCTTGTTGATCCCACCGACGCTGGCGGCATGTAGCGCTCGGACGAGGGTCGGCGTTGCGGTTCGGAGTTTCGTTGAGGGAGGCTAGGCATGTATTTTCTTTCTAGGACCACACTACTGATTACTGCGGTTTTTCTATCCTGCCCGTTCTGCTGTGCTCAAGACGCAGCGAACAAAAAGACTGCGCCGGAAACGTCCGCGCCTAGCCTAAAAATCGTGAAGAAGATTGAAGCGAACGAGTTTGCGACAAATGTCTCTGGCTTTCCCTCGTGCGACGACGACGGGAATATTTACATTTTGTCAAACTATGGTGCGAGCTCGGCCATTGGCAAGTACAGTGAGAAAGGGGAACGGGTTGCCCTCTTTCGGGCGGACTCAGTCACCGACCTAAAACTTGATTTCGGGTGGAATTTCAGCGTCTCTAGGGATGGCATCGTGCGCCAGATCATATATGTGCAGGATTCGGGGAAAAGATGGGTAGCGACTTTCGCCAAGGACGGAACGTATAAATCGAAAGCCCGCCTAGATTCACCTTTCGAAATCAACGCCTCTGAAGTGGTTGCTTTTTTGTCCGGCGATTTGCTAGCGACCGGAGTGAGGAATAGCAATAACCCGGACCTCAAAGGGTCGGCGTTTACAGGTATATTTTCCTCGAATGGGGTCTTCCTGAAAGAGCTCACGCTATCGGACGATAAGTCTATCCATGACATGTGGGCCAGTGGGGACAAACAGGTGGTGTCGTCACCAGGGGCTCCGACTAACACTGCGGTTGAACGAGGGTCCCTGGAAATTGGGGAGGATGGAAACGCTTACATCATGCGTCGCCTTTCGCCCGCGATTTTCTACGTGGTTTCTCCAGGAGGGGCTCTCCAACGGCGTTTTACAGTTGATCCCGGCGAGAATAAACGCAACTACGTACCCATTAGAATGCATGCGTCGCACCGGCGGATAGCTATTCTTTTTTATGAAGCAGCGACCAGGAACTTGTTGATGAAGATAGTTGACTTGGAGGGCAATCCCGTTGCCACCTACGACGATCCGAGCGTGAGCGTCGGCGGAAAGCCCTTGACGCTGGGAGTGTCTTTTGTATGTTTCCAGGATGCTCCCGAGCGCTACACGTTTCTAGGAGTTACTGACCAGAAGAAGCTAGAGTTTGTGACGGTCGAACCCAACTGAGAGCAACTGGGAGTAGAGCATTTCTCAGACTTCGAGGACTCTGTTCGTGGATTTTCTTAAATCTTTTCGGGTCCGGCTCACGTGATCACCCAACCGACATTATGCACCCGACGTGGGGTAACTGTTCATAACAGGCGATTACACTCGCAACCGATTACTGCTGGTCCATGAAAGTGGCCCAAATGTCTCGGGCTATGCCGCTGTATGCGGATTCGGGGCCCGCCGTTTTTTTCCCACCAAACCAGCGTAAAAACTCCTCATGGACGATCCGACGCACGTCCTCTGGACTCTTGGCATCCTTCAGGCGCGGAATGATGGTACTGACCTCGGGTCCGTATTCGTCCTCCGGACAGCCAGCGGCTGCTAAACCCATCGGGTCGTGACGGTACAGAAGTGCTGTCAGGCCGCCATGAAGATTCTGGTAATCGAGCCGCGATGTGAGCTTGAGGGGCACGGCGTCCATTATCGTCTACCGACAGCGCGAAGGACATCCTCAACTGTTGAAATCAGGCGTTTACACTTATTGAGAATATCAGGCGAGTGTTTCCGCATCGGTAAATTGTGAGGCAACTCCCGGCGAACCTGTCTGAATTGGACCGTTTTGGACCGTAATCGGCTGCCAAGTGCACGCCAAATTGAGGTTTTTTGGCTGAGCGCATCGTTCGCAACGATGAGGTCGTCGGTTCGAGCCCGACTAGCTCCACCAATACTCTCAATCACTTGCCGGATTTTTTCGCTGATCGCCGAGGGTAGGGGCAGTTGACGTAGGGCGCCCTTGGCGAGACTAACGGGCACGTTCTGTCAATCGCCGCCCCATGGCTTGTGAGATCAATACTGCTCTCTTTTATGAGAGCGTTAACTCGCAACTACCAGCGGCGCACACGCCCGACATCGACGTGCACGAAATCCGAGATGCGATAGTACCCCACTCCTCCGCGATGCAGGCGCAGGGCCGCGTCACGCAGCTCCGACGTCGGAATTCCAGGTAGACGAATGTCGATCGCTTCGGCCTGCATGTGCAGGCTGTGCTCGGCCACGCCGGTGTGCGGGTTGCGCGTGCGCAGGAATTCGTTGCTCCATGGCGTACGGTAGCCGCAGATCACATCGATTTCACCACCGGAATCGTCAAGCGACGCGGTCAGGTCGTGGAGAAGGTCGAAGAGGCGAGGATCGAAATGACGCACATCTCCGGTACGGTGATCGCGCAGAAAATGATCGAGCTCATCTAGCGCTTCGGGGATGTATTGATCACCGCGCCGATAGACTACATCCAGTCGCTCGCCCGTGTGAGTGTGATAGAAGCGGAGCCGGTATTCGTGAGGGGATGGAATCGTGGATTCCGTGGCATGCCCGACCGTCGCCAGCAGCAGAATAAGAATCAACGATGAGCTGAACTTACAACTCACGCTTCGCAGGGCGGCCGAAAATGCCGGATGTCCCTGCCGGAGGTTCGGTTCACTGTACTCGAAGAGGCGCACCTTGGTTAGATGCGGTTCAAACCAGATTCGGTGCCTGAATGCCGGGGCAAAGAACGGGCACCCCCAAGGAAACTCCGATCAAGTCTCTTCTTGCGCCTAGCGCCGCTCTAAACGCTGGAGTTATCGCGGGCGAGGGCGCCCGCGCCATACTTGATCACGACTAAGGATGTTCTGCGGCCAACGCTTTATCGAGTTCTGCGTCATAACCATAGATATCGTCGAAAAACCGAATCTGATTTTCCTCGTTCACGGTAGCCGAGCCGTAGACAATCAGAACCGGAATTCGCGTGACGAGGTTCACCTGGAGATTGTTTTTCTCGCCATTCATCGTGGCCTTCACGCGCTCCAAATCCCAGCCAGGATTGTTTCGCAAAACCCAGGCAACGAGGTCCGCGGGGTTCTCCACCCGAATGCATCCGTGGCTGAAATCGCGGACATCCTGCGAGAACAGTCCTGGAGCATCGGTGCGATGCAGGTACACGTTCTCCGGATTGGGGAAGATGATCTTCACCAGGCCCAGAGAATTCGTTTCGCCGGGCTTTTGCCGCACCATCAGGTGAAGCGATCGTATGCCTTCTAAAACCTCCAGGCTCACCTGACTGTCGGTTACGACCTCGCCTTTCGGCGTGACCACTTCAAAATGATTCTTGCGATGTAGTTCGGGTCTTTCTGGATGTGGGGCACGATTTCGTTTCGCTGAATGCTGGGAGTCACCTCCCAATAGGGCCGGAAGACCACGTATTGGATCTCTTTCTCAAAAATTGGAGACTTGTGGCCGTAGGCTTTTCCAATGATGACGTTCTTGTAGAAGGCGATGGTGCCATCCGGGTTCATCGCGCGTACGCGATACTCAGGAAGATTCACAACCACCGGCGGCTGCGAGAAGGAATGCGGAAGCCAGCGCCACCGTTCGAGCGTCAACTTGATCTGGCGAATGCGGACGGCTGGAGGGGTATTCAACTCA
>CAWIPZ010000052.1:0-9803 GCA_963837915.1 uncultured Acidobacteriaceae bacterium | reverse complement strand
AGAAAAGATGCAGCTAAATAAATCGCTCTCCAGCTACGAAGGCGTTCTCTATCCCGGGGAACCAACCCAACCCTTTAGATTGTTTGCTTAACCATAAAGACGAACTGGCAGTCTTCATGGACAAGAGTTCGGGGTCACTGCCTCGCGATTACCTCTTACTGTCTTCCGTCTGAATGGGGATCCGAAGCCGATCATGAAAATAAATAGGAGTTCCGATGGTTCGATAGCAATCGACCTCGACGTCCGCAGCGACGATCAAAAAGTAGTTTGCAGATTCTCAATAATCACTATCACGTCAACCACAACAATATCCTTATGATGAGCCGTCAGAACGACGCTCACGACCTGAGCAGCCTATCAGTAACAGATCAATACGGGAATAAGGTCTTAAATATTCACTACCTCAACGTCCATGCCTTTAGCGTGAGGGCTAGGCTATCTATGAACGGCCACGCAATCGATACTTCAAAGCTACCAATTAGCGGCGGTGGATGCATTAGTGTTCTGGCATGGCCCAGAAGGAGCTGCTCGTTTGGCTTTTAATTGAGTAATGGAGGGGAGATAAAGGACAGGAGATAAAGGGAGATAAAGGGACATGATGTGTGCTGCAGAAGCACGGAAGGAGTGGAAGGTGAATTGAAAATCCGTGTTGTAAAGCTGCGTAGAAGATGAGGGTAGGCCCCTCGGGATCGGCTTTCAGGAGCAGGTCTCGACCAGCCCAGCTGCTGCGGTAAAGAGCCGTGGTGGTGAGCGTCGGGTGAAAAGTCCCGGGCATGACCCGGGGCAGGTGAGTATCGGAAAGACGAGCGCAAGCAAACCCTTCGAGGACGCGTCGTTAATGTATAAGTGCTGTCGAACCAGGGGTGATCATGTTCTCTGGGATAAGTCCGCTAGGAGCCTGATGACGGGCGGGCGGCAGCCGGCGTATAGGGGGCGTGAGTCCGATACAGGCTTTTATGCGGAACTGCAGGAACCAGGTCATCGATGCTAAGGGAGAAGCACAAGGGCAGAAAACCACGAGGCGAGAGTACCGATGCGTTGGCCTGGGGCGGACCGGCCTGTATTAGCGGTGAAGGCTCTGTAACGGGGCTGGAGCGAAGGGGCCGGGTTAGGCAATCATAGGTTCGACACAACTGGCAACAGGATGACGTCGAGCGATATGAGCAATCAGCCGCTGAAGAGCGGCTGGTTTGTCTGATGGGAGCCCTGTGCGGCGAGAGATCTCACGCACGGTTCTGAGGGGCCGGTGGTGAGATTCCCCGGCCTATCACCACCAGTGTGTCGGAGATAAGAGAATTTTGCACACTATAGTCGTAGCCGAAGGATCGATCTCGGGCTGCATATTGCGGTTCATGCACGCAAAAAATCATTTCTCCGACACACTGATACCTATCCGCCGGATGCTGCAATAGGTATCTTTCCTAAAGGTCGGGATGCCGGGGTAGAGCTAAGCGAATAGATGTCGATCACAATTCAGGCGGACCGCCAGACAGACCTGTCCAAACTAGCTTTTTTCCGCTTCGCTTACTCGCTCACGACGACCTGCACGGTGGGTGTTTAGGTGGGAACCATCGATTCTGCTTCCCTGATAGCGCGTCCAGGCCCGTTGGGCCGGTGGCCAACATAGCCCAGCCCGGAAGGGCTGGGTATCGTTACGAGGGGATCCGAGCGCCGTAAGTGCGCCACTCTACCGTGCTGCTACCCGAACCTGATTTCGCCATGCCGGTCGCGGCACAACCTTGTCCAGTGAAATCAACGCAACCGAGTCGACCAATCAGCTAATTTGGACAGCTCTGACTGCCAGATGTGTCCCTTAGCTCCAAATCCAGAACAAACGAAAACGTCTGATGTCTATTCCACTATGGCTACCTCATGGTCGAGGATCGACTTAAGCTCAAACTGCCGCCATCCGTCCTGGAGGCGCACAGGTGTCGCGGTTTCTCCTGAGACAGCGAGGAGCAACCGTTTGCCGGCCACTCCTTCAGGCAGCTTCAACGTCACGGTAAGCGGCCCCACCGGAACAAGTTCGTCGACCAGGATCCGCCAGGTTCCCGCGCTGGTTAAATTCACCACGTGCAGCACGACGCGGCCTGGCTGACGATAGGGTTTATGCGCCAGGGTTTATGCGCCAGACGGGACTGGGACTTTGAGGAAGCAACCTGCTAAAAGCACCAGTCCCATCTGGAAGCTGAGAAAGAATCGAAAATTGTGGGAGGGAAGGGCTACCGGGCTTGGTTTATCAGAATGGCTCCCGAGAGACCTTAAGCAGGCGTACCGCGGTTTTAACGCGGTTTATTGGCAATGGACCCTTGTACAACGACTTCGTAGGCCGTGAACCAGGTGCGGACGGCGCAACGGCTTCATTACGCAACTGCTGCAGCATCAAGCTTGCGTCGTATGCACAACCAGCGTGTGATGTTGTAACTGAGACATGCCCATGTCGCTTCCATCGACGCCTTCCATCGTCCACGGCATCGGAACTGTCGAAGCCCGCAACGCTGCTTAATCCAGGCGTGTGGGAATTCCGCAATCTGCGATCGCTGTTTGTAGATCTGTTTCGCCTCCTCTGTCATCATCCTGGCTTTGAATGCAATCGTCGCAGCCGGTTCTTCGATGCGTGTAATCTTTCGTCTCCAGCTGGCCGGCGCTTTTTTGGTAGCACATTGATCACGGTACGCGCAGTTGCGGCAGGCCGATGTGGCTGGTCTGTATGCGTATCGACGCACCCCGTTCGTATCGTTGTAGATGGCGTAGTACGTTAGCTTCTCTCCAGCCGGACAAAGATAAATGTCCCGCTCAGCATCATAGGTAAAAGCACTCGCGATAAAGGCTGGACCGCGACCGCAGGCATCGTAATCCGTAGGTCGCCAAGTCTCCTGCCAGGAGCCATAGAAGCTGACTCCAGCAGTCTCCGCCGCCTTTACGGAGGTATGATTGGTAAAGTCGCCATCGGCCACAATCTGCTTCGGCAATCGCCCCAACGTCGTCTTGCAGCGATCCAGGGCAGGCTCCAACTGGCGATAGTCAGTCGCGTCGGTAGTGGCCTCCACGTTTATCACCAGCCCGTGGGTAGTATCCGTGACCAACTGCACGTTATAGCTCGGCACCGTTCCACCTTCACCGTTTCTCATCACGTGCGCCTGCGGGTCGGTGCTGGAGGCTCTGGCTACAAACTCCTTGGGATCTCGCTTCCGTGTTCGCTGCAGCCGCTCTACCTCACGCACTGCAGACTCCAGACGGGCTTTTTCGTTGCCGGGCTGCTCGGCGTTGCGCAGCCACCTGACGGCTGGCTCTCTTATCTTCTTCCGCCGCTTGCGCGTTCATCTTCTGCACTTGTTCTCGCGCTAATGCCAGATGGGCTTCCAGCTTCTCCTTACGCCGAAAGGTGTTGCCGCTGGCGTTGGCCTTGATCTTGGTACCGTCCATGGTGACTCGCTCCATGGTGATCAGCCCTTCGGCGCTCAACATGCCAAGCACCTGGACAAACAGATCATCCAGCGCCACCTGATGGTCAGAGCGAAATCCGGATAGGGTTCGATAGCTTATCGGTTGACACCCGCAAAGCCACAACGAACCTGGCTCGAACTCACACTGCCGTGACAGTTCTCGCGCCGAGCTGATCCCTCGGCTGTAGGCGTATAACCACAAGCTGATCAGTAACCGCGGAGCTGTGTGGTCCCGACCCGCACGGCCTTCTACTGCCGCAATCTCGGCATGGTACAGGCTTAGATCCATCCGACCTACTAACTCCCAGATCGAACGGGCACCATGGTCCTCGTCAATTAGCTTCTCGACGTCTACGGTACGCAAAATCAGTTGGGAACGATCGATCGCTGCCAGGCGGGGAAGAGAAGGTGATGGCTTCACGCTTGCAGTCTAACGGCTGCACCATTTCCACAACAGTCGCTACCTTGATCCTGTGGCCAATTTTTTCACAGCTTCCTGGCGCATAAATTCGTCTGGCGCATAAATTTCAACTGGTCTACGTATTCGATAATCTTTCTGTAGGCCGTCCGTGGTCGGAAGTCGACTGAAAACTTGCGGATGCAATGTCACCCTACTGGACGAATTTCACCAAGTCCGGGGATCCAAACTCTTCCGGATTGCCCCAGTGGCCGGTCTGGAACCCGTCCACCAAACTGAGCTTAGAGACTCGGGACGACCATTCGCCCCTCTGCAATCCCGGATCGCGCGAGGTTAGAGGAGTTCAGCAAAAATCACTACTCCATGATGTTCTGAAGCGCGCACGCGGTCCGGGAACTCTCCATGTGGGCGATGTGAATGGCTCCGGTGACGGGGATCGCGGTGGCGTGATCGGCAGCTTGGTGGAACCAAGGACGCAGACCTGTCTAGATCAGCGTCAGGAAATCCGGGGTTAGTCCTACCCACGATATTACTTGACCGTTTTCAGGAAATCGGCACTCTCCTTGAAAGACTCAAGCACAGGCATGCTTGCAGGAGCCATGGGTTCGCCCTGCAAAGTACGAATCCCGTAGGCGCCCACTTCCGCAACGTAGCTCTTGATCTGCTGCTGACGAGCAATGGCGAA
Source organism: uncultured Acidobacteriaceae bacterium (assembly GCA_963837915.1). Lineage (GTDB taxonomy): Bacteria > Acidobacteriota > Terriglobia > Terriglobales > Acidobacteriaceae > DASRAA01. The sequence goes on along the minus strand of CAWIPZ010000052.1, from coordinate 5,254 downwards.
GATCTTAGGCCAGGGAAGGTCTCCCTGCCCCACCGGGACACTGGCGATGCCCTTCCGAAAATCCTTTACGTGCAGGGAGAAATAGCGGCCCGGATACTTCGAGAGATAGGTCACTGCGTCTGCACCGGCAAAGCTCAGGTTGCCCACGTCGATTTGATAGCTGACCAGCTTCGGATCGGTATTGGTCACAAGAATGTCCCACGGGATCTGCCCCTCTACCGGCACAAACTCGATCTGGTGGTTGTGGTAGCCAAGCAGGAACCCCTCCGGCTGAAGCTTCTTGCCCAGGGTATTCAGTGCGTCGGCCATTTTCTTGTAGTCGTCTGCCGTGGTATGTTGCGGCGCCAGGGTGCAGATAACGGATTTCAGCCCCAATGCATGTGCGATGGCGACCGTCTTGTCATAGTCCTCCATCCATGAGCTATAGGAGAAATGGCCATTGGTGACCTTAAGGTTCGCGGCGTGTAATGCGTCCAGAATGTCCTGCGGCGCCTTAGACGCGAGCTTCGGTGCATAGGCGGGAACGAACTGGATCAGATCCGCATACGTATACCCGTAGCTGGCCATCTTATTCCAGGTGCCCTGCCAATCCTGAGAAAGGTCGGGGATGATCTCAAAGGTTTGGAATCCCAAAGGCTGGCCCATGGGATTCGCCATAGCCTTGCCGGTTCCTGCGATCGCGACCGCGGTTGCTGCAATCGCACTGTCGCGAAGAAATTGTCGTCTTGTCGATTTCATAGTGTTCCCCGAAATGAATTTACCTACCGCGGTTGGAAGAGAATCTGTTCTATGGATCGCGCGCAGAGCGCGGGTCACTTGCTGACACTCCCAGGCGGGCACCATACCCGCCAAAAGTACCCCATCCACATTCCCCTTTCTGAAAATCTACTCACTTGAGAGCGATGGCAAGGAGTCCCTTCGGTCCCTTCAAGTTCGGATCTGCCGATGGATCTAATGCACCGCCACGCATACCGACGTCCGCGGCTGTAACAAGCAGATATTGCTTGCCGTTCAGTTCATACATCGAGGGGGAACCAGTCGAGTTCGCTCCGATAGGCATAGTGAAAAGTTCATTCCCGTAATCCGCGTCGTAGAAATGAATCTTGCGATCGGGAGCGGTAACAATGACGAGCCCTGTGCTGGTGATGATGGCTGAGTTTTTCTGTGCCAACTGCGCGGCTCCGGTGCCGTGCGGACCACCTGCGTTCACCACGCGATAGTCGTCGCCCAGGCCGATCTGCCACTTGATAGTCCCGTTATTGAGGTCGTAGGCGGTCAATTTGGTGTAAGGAGGTTTGATGGCTTCAGGCAGGAGACCGTAGGCGTCCACTGTGAGGCGCTCCTTTGGAACATCAGCAGAGCCTGGGGGATAGTCCGTCATCCCCCCGGTCTTGCCGGCCATGTCGGGTCTTTTGGCTGTGGGGCCAGTCTCGACGATTGGCCCCGGGGGAAGCTGACGGGAGTACCTGGACCAAAAAAGGAATCCATCCTGTCCGTCCTAGTGAGGTAGGTGATGAGCAAATCGATTTCATCCGAAGTCAGTTCATAGAAAGCAGGCATCTGTCCCTTGCCCGTCGCGATGGTCGACTGGATGTCCCCCTTGCTTAGGCGACTTGAGATGCCTGTCAGAGGAGGAATACCGGCGGTGGTATTTCCCTTACGATCGATGCCGTGGCATGCGGCGCAATTTTTACTGAAGATAACCCCGCCCGGCGACTTGGCGATCGTAGCGGGGTCGAAGGACATTTCTGATTTGGCGACCAGCTTGAGAATTGCCGGCGCTTCGAACGCAGATACATAAACCATGCCGTCGGTCGGGTTCGCTGAGGTCATGCCCCAGTTTGCGCCGCCGTGATTGCCGGGCATATGGACCGTGTCAATCATGCTGATCGGCGTGAACATCCCCTGGATGTTCGCCTTGCTCATTCTGTCGGCCAGCTTCTGGCGCTCTTCAGGAGTAAGGATGTAGGGATTGATGTCGGCCACGGTGAAACTGTGACGGTTGAAGGGCGGGGGCATCGACGGAATGGGCTGGGTTGGCGAAACCTTTTCCCCGGGAACGCTGGTGTCGTGGGGAACGGGAGTTTCGACGATAGGCCAAATGGGCTTACCGGTTACCCGATCGAATACGTAGAGCCAACCGGTTTTGCCGGCCATCGCGACGACGTCGATCTTCTTGCCGTCTTTAGTGATGGTGGTGAGCATGGGCGCGGCAGTATTGTCGTAATCCCATAAGTCATGGTGTACGTTCTGGAAGTACCAGAGCAGTTTGCCGGTTCGGGCGTCGAGAGCCAGCAGGCAATTGGCGTAGAGATCGTTGCCTACGCGATCAGCACCGTAGTAGTCGAAAGTGGCTGAACCGGTAGGGAAGTACGCGATACCTCGTTTGGAATCGACGGTTAACTCGCCCCAGGTGTTGGTGCCGCCGATGTACTTCCAGGCATCCTTCGGCCAAGTTTCATAACCCGGCTCGCCGGGATGCGGAACGGTGTGGAACTGCCATACAAGCTTGCCAGTCAAAATGTCGTATGCGCGCAGATCCCCCGGAGGCGAGAAGTAGCCTTCACCGGTGGCGGAGCCCAGAAGAACCAGGTTCTCGAAGACCTTACCGGGTGTGCCGGATTGGATGCGCATGAAGTTGATGTCGCGCCCGAGGCCTTCGCGGAGATCGACAGCGCCATTGTTTCCGAACGTGCGGATGGACTTGCCGGTGTTGGCGTCAATCTCCTGAAGATAGTCACTCAGCGAGAAGATGAGGCGGCGGTCCTTTCCATCGGCGCTCTCCCAGTAATTGATACCACGCTCGGTCATGTTCCTCAATCCGTCGTGGATCCAAATCTCTTGGCCGTTGTTGGCATCAATCGCAACCAAAGATTTATTGCGCGCCTTGGTGTAGATGATGCCGTGCGCGACGATCGGATTGAAGTTCGTCTCCGCATAGGGATAAGTCCATACAACATCGAGCTGAGTGAGATTGGATTTCGTGATCTGTTTCAGGTCCACGTAGCGGTTGCCTTCGGGGCTGCCCGCGTAGTCAAGCCACTCCTTCGCCCCGGTGGCGAAACCTGTGGCTGCGTCGGTACCCGCAGCTTTCGCAGCAGCCTTTGGGTCCGCAACCGGGTTTGCCGCGGCCCCTGATTCCGCAGCCGCTAACGAGGCTGGGACTGCACCTGGAAAAGAGAGTGCGGCTCCGCAAGTCACAAGCACCACGCCACATACTCCAAACACCCTCTTAGACATTCTCACCGAGTGTCGCATCAACACAGCTCACCTCATTTGCTTCTGAATCGAACCACGCTCTCCAAATGCCATCACTTTGCCTTTGCTGGAGGCCAGCGTTTGTCATTCCCCAGAAAAACGAATGTTCCCAGCGAAGACTGCGTGACGATGTCCATCTTCCCGTCTTTGTTCAGGTCGATTACTTCAAACGAGGAGCCCACGCCAGAATGATTGGAGACCATCTCGGGAATAAACTCTGCTCCTCCGGGGGCCTTCGGATTACGGACCGTCCGATAGACATAGAGAACCGCGGGACCATAAAGATCGGGGTCTCCCTCGTAATCCTCTAGATGGTGATAAACACTCTTACCCACGATGAAATCTGGAATGCCATCTCCATCCATATCCGCGAACCGCGATGCGTGGGGTTGGGAGAAAGTCACATCGCCGGCGTTCTTCGCAGAGTAGTCTCCGGCAATCGGATGCTGAACGAAAGTGATGTTTCCCTGGCTATCGCGCTTCTGTTCAAACCAGGCCAGGCCGAAACCATGCGCTTCCAGACTTGTCACGATATCGTTCAGGCCGTCACCATTCACGTCATAGACGCCCATTTCCGCGCCGCCACTACCGAAATTTGCTTCGTGGAACGTCCAAGGTTGCCCGGTATCATTCTTTGGGTGTTCGAACCATCCGTTTTGGATGACGACGTCCTGGAGACCATCCCCATTCACATCTCCCACACCAAGACCGTGAATTTGACGCGCACTCCAGGGGCCGAGATTGGGTGCAGTACCCACGGCTTGGTGATATCAGCGGGATCCGGCTTCGCATAAGAAATCGTCCATCGCCGCCAAAGATGATCTCAGGGTGACCGTCGCCATCGATATCTCTCATCAAAACAAGTTCGGTAGATATTTTCGGGATCACGCGGTACTTATTCCACCGGCGCGGTTCTCCCTTAGGATTGACGTAGAGGTCTAGCGGACGTGAGGGGCCGATGCTCCGTTAGTCAGGTCGGAGGCGAGAATATCCGGCCAGCCGTCTCCGCTGAAATCGGCTGCGAAGTTGATCATGTCTGGAGCGTATTCGATGCTTGGGTTATAGGCTCGGCCTTCGCGATAGCGATGCCGGGTAGTGAAATCGCCCGAGTAATAGAACGGCCCAGAGACGATATCGAGATGACCATCGTGATCGATATCGGCGACGGATGCATCCCAGCCGTAGTACACCTGGCTCACCTGCTGTTTAGTGAAGTGAGGCGACGTCTTATCTCGTGGCTCCGAGACCTGATTCAGATCCTTCCAGGCAATGTTTCTGAAGTGCACCGTCCCGGGTCCTTTGGTATAGAACCCGAACGATCCGAAGCCGACTGTAGCAGTTACCATCTCAGAGGTGGAAACGCTATTAACTACGGCCTTCACGGATTTGTCGCTGACGAGTACCTCTTCGGTATTCCATTCGCCAGTGGGCTTCAACGTGGGTTTTTTTATCACGAAGCCCGCAGGTAGCGCTGGAGGGGCGCTCGGGGGTTTCGCAGCACCAGCCGCCCCGCTTGCGTCTCCGGGCGGCCGCGCTGGAGGGGCAAACGGAGACGGTGCGACCGGGAGCTTGCTACGGCCGGTCTCGTTGCCTTCGCTATCGAAGTCTATCTGATAGGAATCCAAATCACCTTTCGATAACAGAGTTAGGATGCCGGTCATGCCGCCTCCGGCCGTGGTCTCCATGCGGCTTAGCACCCCCGCTTCGCATTCCCCTTCGCATTCATAGTTCAGCAAGAGTTGGATGTCTTGTAGATCGCCCTTATGCAGCAGAAAACCTCCGCCGCTTGAGGCGGTCCCGATGATCTCTCCCCCCTGCGTGCGCCACTGTGCTTTGCCAACTGACTTCCAATCGGCGAGCGTTGAACCAGCAAAATGAGCGCTTGGTTGAAAACTCTCTTGTGCGAGGCACGTGACCGAGATTCCTAAGAGAAGCGATGAAGAGACAACTTTTACAGCATTAACTAACACTAGCTCCCTCTCTTTCCGCTGCAGCG
>CAWIPZ010000051.1:0-674378 GCA_963837915.1 uncultured Acidobacteriaceae bacterium | reverse complement strand
GCGAAAAGTCATCCATGTCGACATGGACGCGTTTTACGCTTCGGTCGAGCAGCGCGACAATCCGCAGCTGCGCGGCAAGCCCGTGATCGTTGCTTGGCTGGGCAATCGCTCAGTCGTCTGCGCTGCTTCGTACGAGGCCAGGAGCTTCGGTGTGCATTCCGCCATGCCAGCAATACGAGCGGAACGCTTGTGTCCCGATGCGATCTTCGTACCTCCGGATTTCACACGCTATCGCGAGGTCTCGCGCAGCGTGCGGGAGATCTTCAAGCGTCATACGGACTTGATAGAACCACTGTCTCTCGACGAAGCATATCTCGACGTCACCGAGAACAAGACCGGCTTAGCGACAGCTACGCTGGTGGCACGCACGATCCGCGAGCAAATCCGCCAGGAGTTGAATCTGACAGCTTCTGCGGGAGTAGCGCCAAACAAGTTTTTAGCAAAGCTCGCCTCGGACTGGCGCAAGCCTGATGGGCTGTTTGTCGTGCAGCCTGAGAACATAGACGCGTTTCTGCTGCCGTTGCCTGTTGGACGCTTGCCTGGCGTCGGCAAAGTTACGGGAGAGAAGCTGGCGAAGCTGGGAGCACAGACGGTGAGGGACCTGCGAACTCTCGACTTGCCCGTTCTCGAACACCACTTCGGCCGCTATGGTCAGCGCCTGCACGAGCTTGCCCTCGGTGTCGACCATAACCCCATTGTCCCGGACAGACCGACACAATCGATATCCGTCGAGGACACTTTTGAGCACGATGTGCTGTTGGCAGAAACTGAGCCAATGATCCGGCGCCTTGCAGAAAAGCTTTGGTCTGCTTCGCGCAAGGAATCACGGACGGCACGCACGGTTGTCCTCAAGCTGAAGACAAGCGAGTTCAAGATTCATCACTCGAAGCCATACGCCAGTCTCCCCACCCTCCTCCAGCGAGGAATTGACGGAAATCGCCTTGAAGCTGCGAGAGCGGGTTGATCTTGGTCCGCAGCAACGCTATCGGCTTGTTGGCGTTGGTTTGAGCAACTTTCGGGACCCGAAGACACTGCTGCAGCAGCCGGTCCTTTTCGAATAGCACGGAAGCCCAGTCCAGCCTCAGGTTCTAGATGGTAATGAGTCCGCGGCGTAGACCAATCGCAGCCGCCTCCGTACGGGTGGACGCGCCCAGCTTGCCCAGGATGGAGCTGATGTGAAACTTCACGGTATGGGCTGAGATCTTGAGATGAGCGGCAATCTCTTTATTCGACAGACCCTCCATCATCATCTCAAGCACTTCCCGCTCCCGCAGGGTGAGGTGTTCTGGAGAAGCGTCGGCGATGGGAGCGGTGCCTCCCACAGAGTCTTCGGCTTCGTCGCGGGAATGAGCTAGCAGACCTTGGCGCACGAGATCGGCTAGATCGCCCGAGAGCGTTAGCAATCCAGCCGCGGCGCTGTGTGCGGCTGCGGCTAACTCAACTCCGGTTGCGTCACCCAGAAGGATGGCTTGCACTCCGCTGGCAAGAGCTGCCGTTGCGCTGACAAGATCTGCTTCGTCGGCCAGCAGCACGATAGGGACTGCGAGAGCGATCAATTCTTCCCAATTTGTCTCCGATGACTGAGCCTCGAGGTGGAAGAGCATCACGTCGGGATCGTTCTCCGCGATTGCCAGTGGCAGGCCGTCGACGCTGCTAATCGCACCTACAAGGTACACGCTGGGCTGCTTCTCGAGAAGGCGCTCCAATCCTGCGCGGGTGATCGACGAGGCAGCGGAGATCAGCACGCGCAACGGCTTGACCGATGGCTGATGGTGCTTTGGCTTGCGCATGGTGCTGAGCCCGCTGCTCGACATGGTTATCGCCTTGGCCGGTCGCCCAGCGTTACCTCCGCCTCAGTAGCGTTCCGGCTCGAAGCACACGCAGCTTTACCACTTCTCCGGTGCGTTTCAGCGCGAGCATGTGATAGAAGTGGCGAAATCCGCCCACCGGCTGCGCGTCGACGCTGGTGATAAGGTCGCCCAGATTGATACCCGCCCGCTTAGCCGGCCCGTCGGGCGCGACGTGCATGACCAGGAGACCATGCTCCTGATCGGAACCGGCACTGGCGCGCCACTCTTGTGGCACGGGCACTTCCTGCATGGCAATGCCAAGGTAAGGCTGCGCGATATGGCCACGCTCCAGCAGTTCTTTGAGTACGCGATCGACGGTCTCGGTGGGCAGTGTGATGACCGACTCGCGTGCCAGGACCGAACTGTTGACGCCCAGCAGTTCGCCCCGACCGTTCACGAGTGCGCTGCCAGACTGGCCGGGATACAAACGGACGTCCGGGCGAAGGAGGCGGTCAATCTGGCCTCCGCGCCACGTGCCCCATGGTCCGCCGATGCGGGCAACGATTCCGGCGCTGGCGGAGAGTTCGCCGCGGCCGGACCGTGCGACCGCCAGCACCAGCTCGCCGACCTTTGTGCCGGAGGCGAGGGGCAAGGTCGCGAGAATTGCCGAGCTTTCAATACGGACCGCAGCGATGTCCGTCGTGCTGTCGCTGCCGGCAACCGTTCCCTTCACCCTGCTGCCGTCCGGAAGAATGACACTGACCTCCTCAGCACGTCGGACGAGATGGCTCGCTGTGACGATGATGCCGGGCTTCCAATGAACGCCGCTGGCGGCGACGCGATGGCCAGCGTCGACGGCGACGATAGCCTTTCCTGTTTGCTCGGCGAGTGTGGCGCTGTGGCTCGAGATGGCTTCCCAGACTTGGTTGGCGGTGCTACCCATTGCTCACTCCTGATGCATAGAATTCTGCTTCGGGTTCAAGCATGGCATCACAGAAGGGAGCGCACATCAGGCGAATGGGTAGGGACGGGACTGGAAGGATGGGCGGGTACGACGGGAAGCCGCCCCGGGGACGACGACACAGCTAATCGTGGATAATGAAGCTAGGCCGCATGTTGCGACGGGTTTCGGTTGCATGGCGACAGCGGCATTGGGTGAGCGGACTCGATTCCAGTATGGTCTGGATGCGTGAGGGACCTTCAGTGCCGCTTCTTGCTGGCTCCGTAATACGTGACCTCGCCATCGACAACAACCGCTACAAATCTGTTACTCTCCACATCCTTGAATTGCACAACCTGATGACCGCTCCGCGCCAGCTGCCCCCATCGGCTCGGCTTCTCCGGGTTCTGCTCGATTGCCTGGTATTGGTGCCCTTCGACTGTGAACGCTGCGGTTCTCAGGTGCTGACGGCTCGTTCTGCGGACAGGTATCGAACTTACCCTCCACACTCACGGACGTACTCGTCATCAACTGCGCGGCAATCGACTTTAGGGTCTCGTCATCAATCATTGGTTCACGCCCCGCCTAGAACTTCAGCCCCAAGGCCTTGGTGGTGAACTCCACCTGCGGCGACATTTGTCGGCATGCCGTGACGAAATCGCGCATCTGCTTCTTGCTGAGTGAGTGAAGACCAGATCTACTCCGTTCTCAGACTGGTCCGAAGGCCTGGTTCCAGCTTGCGCGGACCGTGCGCAGGAGTGACGGATAGACGACCAGCTTGCGGAACGGATCGATCAGGGCCATGTAGACGGCTGTGAAGCGGCTGCCGCTGCGCACGTAAACGCCGAAATAGAAGCGATACGCATTTGTCGTCTCGACGAGGGCGCTCAGGGCCGCGGCGTGGGCGGTACGGTTGATCAGCTCAAGGAGTTGCTCGTTTTCGAAGCGGTATATGACGCGGAAGAGTCCCTCGCGCGTGCCTGCCAGCACAAGGGATCTCGATCGATCAACCTCTGTCAGACGCGTTGCGAAGGTTTCCAACGCGGTTGCGGCCGGCTCGCGATCCCAACCAAGGAGCCGACCTACGCAGAGACGGATGTTCAGGAGAGCGCGCGCGAGCGGCGGGAGTGTAAGCGGGCGCCCGCTTGCCACCCGCAAGTACTCATCAAGCGTGATGCCCGAGCGCGACCGCGGCAGGTCGACGGCCCACACGTCGTGAAGGGGCACGCCAGCAAGGAACTCGTGAACCCGCAGTGGCAGCCGTTCGAACTCTTGTATCGAGATCTGAGGCATCGCACCTCCTTCGCCGTGTAACTTTACTGATTTTAGATTTGCCCCGAGTAAGGAGCAACGCGGAGCTGACCACGGAACGGCGAAGGGAACCAAAGCAGAATCCGTTGAATTGCCTGACCGACTATCGCTGAAGGTTAGCGCTTCCCGGCATTTCGGTGCCGTCGTTCCGCAGCTTTGATGACGGCGGAAACCTCCACTGAGAACGCCTTGGCGAGATCGGCGAGCATGCGTAGCGTTGGGCTCTTGGTGCCGCGTTCCAGTTGGCCGATGTAGCGCTCCGTATATCCCAGGTCGTGCGCCAATTTTGCCTGGCTCCAGCCTCGATCGACCCGCAATCGGGTGATCTCAGCACCCACGGCCTCACCTAAAGTGCGGGACTCACGCTGTTTATCAGCACCAACCTTTTTGGGCACACCCCATAGTTGTCGTTTGACGCTGAATGATTGAGGAACTATAGTTCGTTATTGATTGAGGGCACGAGCTTTCGATCGGGAAATGAGTCGCCAGATCCCGCCGTCTTCGGCAGAAAAACGAAGCTCAAGTGTGGCGGCAAGTGCCCTCTGACAAGTTACTTCCCTTATCGGCGAAATCGACTAAAATGGGGCCGCAGCAGCGGGCCCCGAAACCACAATCGAGGACAGGCAAGCCCTGCGTCCCCTTCGAGATAGTCCGGCTTGCAGAAATCCAAAAGCCAATCCGTGCGCGACTCCACCGTCGCGACTTCAGCGGCTCGCCCGGGAACGCGCCGACGAGCAGGCTCGCCACATACCATGGCAGAGGCTCTACGAAGTTCGCAATCAATACATTGATTGGCAGGAATTTTATCTCTGGGCTCGCTCGATCTTCGAAACCGAAAAGGGAATTCCGGATTGGCTAGCCGACATTCTCCAGGAGCGCTGCCCGGGATTTCTCGAAGCCGAGAAAGCGCTCACACCTAAAGCACGCAAAGCCAGGCCTCTGGCCCTCCGCCTGGAAGATTGGATCGATGATCATATCTTCGGCTTCGCCAAGCAGGAAGGCTGGTTCAGCGCAATCACGTATTACGCGATACGGGAACCACGGTATCAGCGAGCCGAAGTCTGCTGGTCGGAATGCGTCGAGAAATGGAAGAAAGCCAAACCGGTCCAGTATCCGTCGTTCGAGGAGTGGAAAGGCATGGCGGCGCAATGTGACGAGACTGCCCATCTGACGGCCAGGGAGCGCAAGGCCCGGGCATCGGCGAAGCTGGTGCATCCTGATCGCCTCACCGAGGCTGCTACTCGTTACATGGATTGTGAGGCTCTTGCCTACTGGGCACGACATGCGCTGGAGCGGGGATCAGAACCTCCCGCAGAGGTTGTACGTGAGCTGGACCGTCGTTGCCCAGGGTACTTGGACGCCGAGCTTAAAGCGCGAGCACAGGAGTCCAGTGCTGCTACACAAGAATGGCAGCGGATGATGCTTTGGATCGCTGACCACTTCTTCCAGGACGCGCAAACCGAGGGCTGGTTCGATGCCATTCTCATTCAAGTGCGGAGCCATCCGCGGGCCATTCGGACCATGGAATACGCCGACCACTGCAACGAGGTCTGGGGTTCGGAACTGCCGTGTCCTTACCCCGCTTTTGAGGACTGGCGCCGGGATGCCGATTCTTACGTTGAGCTCCCTGTTAACTGACCGCGCCCTAGCGCTCCATCGACTCCTACAATTGGGTCCTCGAAGCTTGGCTGGGAGATTGAGTAGATGCCGTGGCCACAGATTGGCAGATCCTGACATGCCGGAAGTATGCGTTGCCGGCGATCTTCCTTCCACAGTGACAGGCTCTGATCACCAAGGCATGCTTTTGAACACGAGAAACGGTTGCGCCGCCGGCAACGGATTGTGAAACACCGTACTCGCTTACCAGCCACTTTGCAGTGGCCGGATCGATCAGCATCATGTTGATCTGGTCGCCGTGCTTCTTGCAGAACTCCTCAAACGACCTGTCGGTAACAAATGTGTCAACGACCCTTAGCTGGCCGGCAGAAATTCCGCTCTGCACTTGGGCCACGGTTACGCCAAGCAGGTCCGCAGCCCGTTCCCACGTGTATCCTTCCTCTCCCTTAACCAGGGCAGCCGTGACTCGCTCGACGGCGGAAGGGCCCACAGATGATTGATTGTGCTCGCAAAACGCCGCCAGGGAGCTTGCCGATATGCGGGCATCTCGCACCTTCAGTAGACCGTTTCCGATGAAATAGCTCAGCCGGGAGGGACGTACGCGCAACATCTTCCACAGCGCCCGCAGCGACCACGCATCCGTGACTCTCGCACTGATTCCGAGTGCCGCCATCCGGAAGCGGACCGCGCGGACCGAACGGTCCAGGCGCTGAGCAATCCTTTTGACTGGTTCGTACCCGGCCAGGTTCAACAACCTGTCGTCATCCGCCGGCGTCCATGGCCTGGAGACTGGCCGCGGGGCTGCAGTAGCTTCCCCAGACTTCTTCGTCTTGGCTTGGGTGGCGCTCCTCAAGAGCCGCCCGTTTGGCGGCCCTCCGCAACTCTTTGATGCGCCGCCAGCAATCCCCGCGAGTCCAGTGAGGTGCCAACTGAAGGATCTTGTTGATCGCTTCCTTCTTCATGGCAGGGCCGTGTTTGATCCCCGCGATCAGCAGCCGATCAAACTCGGGTAGCCACGGTAACGTCTTGTTGCTTTTATCGTCCTTTACACAGACAGACTTCCGCATGTACGCATCCCACTGCGCAGAGAGTTCAGTTGGTTTTGCAACGAAGCGAACTTGACGCGAAGAGGGCTGAGTCTTCCCCTATAACTTGAAGAGGTCTGAGAGGCGAAAAAGCTCAACGCTGAATTGGTACTAACGTCGTGGGGCGTAGAGCACTAAAGATTTTGGCGGTCTAGCAAAATAGTGCTATGCCAGCAGACAAAGGACGATCAGGCTATGGGTCGGTCTGTATCGACGCCAGTCCACTGGCCGCTCCGCCGAAGAGGACGATCTCGGATTCATTGAATGTTGCGGAATAAAACCAAAGTGCCAACTATTGGAGCATATCGAGCGCTGTGTTGAGTTGGTCGTCGGTCCCTCCAGCCAATCGCACGGGATCAATCTCGACGCAGATGTCCGGCACCACACCTGATCCTTCGTTGTAATTGCCACCGGGACTGAACCAGCCGAACACCGGCAGGAAGAGGGAATAGCCAGAGCCCACATCGAAAACGTCCGCACCCGCCACTAAGCCAGCAGTTTTTTCGCCCACGAGCGTAGCGAGCTTCGTGTCCTTTGCGAACTGGGCAGCCATTTCGCCGGCAGAGCTAGTCTTTGCATTGATCAAGACAACAATGTGCCCGTGGAACGGCTGAGGCCCTAATCCCTGCGTAAGCAGCACGAGTGATTTGTCTCGAACTGAAAACTGCGCCAGTCTGAATACAATTCCGGCTTTGGTGTCCGGCATCCGTACCCGGGGAAGCTGGGCAACGTCGTATCCTCGGCGCTGCCGTTTTCTGGTTATGTCGTAACCGATGGGAACCCGGCCAGGGCACATATAGCTGACGAGCCGCGCGAAGCCGAGACTTCCTCCGATACAGCCACGCAGGTCGATGATCAGACGATCACAACCCTGTGATTTCAGCGATGCCATCGCCGCATCGAGCACTCTCGAGAAGCGAATGCCAAACATTCCGGAGAAGTAAGCGACTTTGACCAAGCCAATCCGGTTCGTCACCATCCTGTAGCTGACGCTCTTGGGTTCAACGAAGGGAAGTCTCGGTCTCGTCGCCTTCCTTTCAGGCACCATTACGGCAACGTCCTGGGTTGTCGCATTATTTGGCGCCTGGATCGTCAGGTGGTGTTCTGCTCCGAAGCGAAAAGTGGGATATTCAGGCGGAGCGGCCGGGACGCCGTTCACGCTCACGAGTAGATAGCCTGGTCTAACTCCGCTACGCGCAGCCGCACTATCCTCGAACACATCCAGGAACATCCATCTTTGCGTCTCCGAAATGGTCACCGCTCGGAAGGTCGCGCCAATGGCATGCTCCGGTTTGATCGGATTCCTGTTGGAGCGGTAGAAATCTGTATGGCTGGATTTCAGTTCAGCCAAGAGATCGTGAATGCCCTGCTCGAAAGAGCCGTCGTTCTCTGCAGCCAGCAACGATGGGGTACGCTTCTCGAGTTCCTTGCTCCACTGGTCGAGATCGACGTTTCCAATATTGACGTGGCGTTGTAGCACTAGGTTTCGTACGCGCAAGATGATCTTTCTTCGGGCTGCCGAGTCGAGCATTTCATTCACTTTTGCACCGGTGATGGGGCGAGTCCCTCCACGGTGAATCCTGCCCAGTAGTAAGGTAGTGCCTTGGTCGGGCCAAAGGTCGTTAACATGTTCTTCTTTGCGACTCTTAGCGCGTAGGCCGCGGTTTTCTTTCGGGCCAGTTGTGCGTAGAAGCTCTTCATCAGGAAGAGCGTTGAGTTGTCGTCAATGGACCACAGAGTCGATATGACGGTGCGAGCCCCTGCCAGCAGAAAAGCCCGCGATAGCGTTTCAATTCCTTCTTCTCCTTGTAATGGCCCGACGGCCGTATCGCAGGCCGACAGAACGACCAGGTCTGCATTTAGCGGTAACTGCACCACTTCAGAAGTCTGGAGAAACCCGTCCTCCCCGCTTACCGGATCGCTCAGCAACACGAGAGCTGCGCGATCAGGTCGGGCTTCGTTCACAACAGCGTGAACTGCCAAATGAAACATGGAATGATTGGTCGACTCCTTGAAGGCGGCCTCCGTCGCCCTGCTGCCTATAAGCAGCGCATTGAGCTTATTGGGTAAAGCCGAGACAGCAGCGCGCGCCTCGTCAGCGGAGCTGGGGAGATCAGAAAGACCAGCGTCTCTGTAGCCGCGCGTCACAGCAGTCTCTTTCAAGTTGCTGCGTCCATAAGGGACCCCTCCGACGGCGAGAAGACCTTGGTTTGGATTCTTTGTTCGCTCTGATGTTCTTAACAAGTAAAGGACGGTTGCCGACGGCGCGTAATCTACCGTTTGGGATTCAACCACATACTGGTCATGTGGATTAAGGAGGGCATCGAACGGCACAAGATGAAGCTGGCCGTCACGGACTACGATCAGTTGCTCTTTAGTTTGAGCTTCCGGAATGGGTTCCAGCAATAGTTGATACAAGTTCCTCGCTTCAGCTCGCGCGGGCTGCTTAGCCTTTACCTCCTTCAGATAAACCGCTACAGCGGGCGATATCGTATTTTTTCCTGCCAGCTTTGCGATTCGGTGGCTATTTCTGGTAACGATCAAGCAATACGAAACCGGATCGTCAACAACGTATTCGACGACGGCCTCTTGTGCAGACATACTGCCCTGAAGCTGCGCAAGGGTGATGGTCTGGTGTTCTTTTGCCTTCAAAATGCTGATCTCAGGCGTGATCGATCTTGACTGCTCAGCCAGGAAGATGGCGTCACGAAGCTGCGCAATTTCTTGATCCGAATGCGCAGACATGAGGTTCAGACGGAGCTCTGCAATCTTGTGCTCGGCCGCTACAGCTTCCGGCGACGCCTTCGCACCTGACATCAAGAGATCGGTCATGACCCGCCCGCGGGCCTGTTCGAGAATGGCGAACGCTTTAGCCACATCCCCGGTATGCTCCGCGATCAGAGCAAAGTGCTTTGCATACAGGTCGCCGGCGCCTTTGATGAGGGCTGTTTTCCCGAGCACGCTGTCAGCGTTTCCTATCATGACGTCCTGAATCGCAGCCGCTCGGTCGTATGTTTGGTCAGCTTCAACGTACTTACGCTGGGCGATTTGAATTTGGGCCAAAACACCAAGAAATATCGGGATCTGAGGGATAATGCCAAAGCTCTGTGCGGAGGTGGCTGCTTCGTTCG
The DNA here is from genome assembly GCA_963837915.1 of uncultured Acidobacteriaceae bacterium. Classification (GTDB taxonomy): domain Bacteria; phylum Acidobacteriota; class Terriglobia; order Terriglobales; family Acidobacteriaceae; genus DASRAA01. Next base: position 664,504 of record CAWIPZ010000051.1, on the reverse strand, counting down.
CGAACTCTTCCGCTTTCGGCAAGTTGCCGCTCAGCCGGTACAGATTCGAGAGCTCACTTTGAAGCTCGGGAATAATCTTCTTGGTGTCAATTAGCACCGCGTCGTTGAGTGCCTGATTCATATATTCAATGGCGCCGGGAATGTTGCCCTGTGCCTGCGCGATTCTTGCAGCTGTTTGCCTCAATTCCGCCATTTGCCCGTGGCTCTTTTGGACGTCCGGCCGAGCCAGCACTCTCTTTAATTCCTCTTGTGCGGCTTCGGTTCGTCCCAGGTTGATCATCGCCATAAGCCGGTTTTCCTCAGCAATAACCGGATACCCTGCGTCGGGAGTTGCGGTCGCAAGGGCTATAGCTCGATCAGCGTAATCCAGCGCCTGATCGTTCATGCCCTGGAGGACAAGCCCGGTTGCCGTAGTCGACAGGAAGAAGATTTGGCCACCGACGTCCTTGATTGCCGTAGCTCCGATAAGGGCTTCCGCCACTTTCTTTTGGGCACCGGAAAGATTTCCGTCATAAAAGTCTGCGAAGCCGAGCTGACCTAGCGCGCGGTATTGCCACTTGGAATTGTCTAGGTCGTGCGCCAACTTGCTTACCTCCGTCCAGTCGCGCCGCATCGCTGCGTTATCGATCTCTCCATCGATCTCCCCTTTAACAGCCAGGCAATACATCCGGAGTTCGAGATCGGATTGAAGTATCGGGTTGGTCGCTAATTCCTGCGCAAGCTTGTACGAGCGTTCCGGCAGCGGAATGGGCTCCGCTCCAGCCCTGATCGCGGCCAATTGCGCATACAGAGCGTTCCGTTTGTCGCCGCTTGCTTCAAACAATTGCTTGGCCTGAATAAGATACGGGCGAGCGGCCGTCCAGTTGTACAGATCTGAGAGATAAAGTCCACGCTGCAAAATGGCTTGCGGCGTGCTCTTGAGAAAACGCTCCTGTGCTGTAAACCAGTAGGCAAACGAGTGTGACGAGATTTCTGAACTTTAACGTTAATCGGCGATCCCGAGACTGTTTCAAGAAATACTCCGTGCTTTCAACGTTGTTGTTCCGTGCTGTTGGGGAGAGCACTCCTGATCAGAACGGGCACACTGAGCTTTTCGCTGTCTGATGAAACCTGAAGTTGGTAGCTCCCTGTGGATAGGTCTTTGAAGTCTGCGTGAACCTGCAAAAGTGTGTCACCGTTTTCTCGCCGCGCTTGCGATGATGCCGACCACACGATTCGTCGCCCCGACGCGAGAGTTATCAAGTAGAGGCGCTCCTCGCTTCCAAGAGGCAAGCGCAGGCTCAGAGCTACGGGTGAGCCGGAAGGGATTATCTGCGGGACAGCGCGAGCGGTGCTCTGTTTTGAGCCGCGCGTCGGAGACGCGCTACTGAGGTCAATTAGAACCGGGACGTATATCGCGGTTGCTTGAGTCTGGCCAGGCTTTTCCGGCGCGACAATCGGTGCTTGATTCCGCGGCGCGATGATCGGTGCGCTGCGTGATTTGCAACGAAACAAGTAACCAACTATTGCCAGTACCGCTGCAATTCCGAAGGCTACTGCCGAACGCTTGATCCATGCAGTCTTTCGAACCTTCGCCCTCGCTTCGGCAAGATGGCCCACGTAGGCGTTGAAGCAGGGAGAGCAGCACATCAGATGCTCGCTAAGGGACGCATCGCTGTCGACTGGCCGAAGGGCCATCAATCTGAGTGCATCATCGGCCGGGCAGCCGGTTCGCTCCGGGTTAGGGAAACGCATCGGAAAGATAGGAGCGGGCGAAGACAAGTAGATCTTCTTCTTTCCGAAAGCCTTCACGTTCTGTAGTTCTTCTTCTCACCATCGCATCTGCTATTACAGGCGCGGCATCGCCGGCCTCATCTCAGTCCAAGCCTTCTCCTGGCCTTTTGGAATGCTTGATTGAACCTGGACTCCGCGGCGTGACTCGATATTCGGTATGACCGACCAATCTCTTTCCACGAAAAGCCCACAATGCGCCGCCAGAGCATGTCGCGGGTAGTCGGATCACACTGCATCAGAAATTCGTCGATCAGAATCTTGTTTTCGATTGATGGTCGGGGATCAACCGAGTTAGGCACCTCCCGTGCGTGGATCCGGAGTGAGTCCGCTAAGGACAACTCTCGCTTGTGCCTCTTGTTAACGCGCCGGAGGAAAGCGCGGAAGAGATACGACTGGAGATCCTTTATGGGAGGCTGGCTTATTGCTTTTGCGCTCATGGCGCGCGAGACTGTTGCCGCCGCCTCTTCAAGCAGATTTGCAGCGACGGCAGGATCGATGAGTTGCCTTTCGGCATGGCGAAGAGCACGTCGCCCGATCTCTTCGGCGGCGTTGAGGACAGCAGGGTTGATTACTCGGCCACGACGGTCTACCGGATTGACGCGAACCCCGCCTTCGTTGGGATGTGCCTTTTCAGCCATTGGGCCCTACTGCACTGGCGACAACTTATTCAAACCATCCCGACGAAGCCGCAACACCTAATCCTGACGCCGACAATACCCCCTACAGAGAAAGAGTACCCGCTCACGCCAAAACCTCAATTGAAAACCATCCTCTCGATTCCGCGTGTTCCGGGCCAACAGATTCCCACCATGCAGCGACCAGCCTTGTTCGATTGGATGCTGTACTCCGTCCGCGTGCTCTTCCCGCGACCCTGGAATTCAAGTTAGGCGAACAAAAAGCGAATATGATACGCTTCCGTCATGGAAGAAGGTCGCAAACGAGTGCTCGCGATTGTGGCTGGAATCCTGGTGGCGCGCCATCTCAAGACGACGGAGGACCTCTTCGATACCAAACCAAGCCCACGGACAGAATCTCTGGTTGCTGCGGCCGTGCAGTGGGCCGATCAGGATCATGAAGAAGATTGACGGCGTGTATCGCTAGTTGGTGCGTTCCATAAGCGGACAATGGAAGCGCGCTATTCGCGGTCCAAGGGCACTATGTAACAGAACTCCTTCATCGTTTCTTGCGGGCGCCCTTCGCTATCCGCTTTGCAGGACCGCGGCTCTTCTGGCGTGACTTTGCGTTCTTCTCGATCCGTAGCTGCCACGCCGTGCGCAAGGCGCCGGCCAACACTTCTTCCTTCGCCGCTGCCAACCGGATATGCGTCATTCCCATTCGTCCCCATCCGCCAGCGATGGGAACGAAAACCTCGGGCAGTTCCTCGACGAACGCCGCCTGCTGCTCCAGCGTGAGCATCAGGTTGCCGTAACCCTGCTTCGCCGATGCAAGCGTCGCAAAAATTCTGCCGCCAACCCTGAAGTCCGGACTCCCCATGTGGGAACTCTCTTCGACACCCTTAAGGCTAAGGGCGATCCTTCGGAAATCGTCTGCATCCATAGAAGCTCCCTACCGTTCAGCACCCTTGCATCCTACACGTATCGGGAAGGCCGCAGGAGTCGGCAGCGAACCGCCGCCAGACCGGGTTCGATGCCGCGTTTTGCAGTGCCGCAAAGCCGCCCTACACTTACCGCGCAGCATGGCTCCTGCGTCCTTCAATCCGTCCGTTCCGGTCTGCCGCGAGCGCGTGGTCAGCGTCCAGCTGCAGGAGGATCCTGCTGCCTGTGTGTTCGCCAATCAAACCAAGCTTCTCTTGTCCCGTTTTCTTGCGAAGTCTGTCGCTGTCGGCGACGAGATCACATTTCCAATTCCAGCACCAGATGCAGTCGGCCCGGAAATCCTCGATCACCAAGAATGCCGCCTCCGGACCGAGCCGTTATATCTACCAGGCGCCAATCGGATACGTCAGCCAGCCCAAGCAGGACAAACGAAATCAGTACTTCGTTTCGGCCGAGGTTCAACGGGGAAGCCTTGGCATCGGCACGATTTTCCTGCCTTGCGAGGTCCTGCGCGAGTACTTCTATCGCCTGCCGCGTACGGCCGACAGAGTCGATCATCCCACCCTGTACGAGGTCTTGCGTATCCCGGCCAGCGCTTCGCCCTCCGAGCTTCGCGTAGCTTTCAAGCTGCGTGATCTGGAGCTAAGAACGGCGGGCGTGCCGCACAGAGAGCGAGTGGCGCTGGAGCGGGCATTCAACATCGTCGGTCAGCCCGAACTGCGCGCTTGCTATGACGCGCTGCTGGCCGATCCCGAAGCCCCTGCCGTATTTCCGTATGGTGGATTTGGCTCTCTTCTCGTTGCCGGCGAACCTTCCCGTGACGGACGAGACTTTCTTTGCCCGCCGCATCCTCGCGTTTTCACCCGATCTCCGGCGCCGGCGGTTCCATGTGCCACTGCGCAGATGTGATTTCTACGACGACCGGGCACTGTGCCGCGACATGCGTCGCAAGCTGGAGTTCTGGCTCGATCCAGCCGCCTTGCATACACTCTGGGACCGCACCTGGAATCAGTGGAAGCATCTGTTGGGAACCAAGATCGAGGTCGAGGGCACGTTCGTACAGAGCGGCAAATACCGCAAGCGTCGTGAGCAGTGGGAGCTCGTTACCTGGGAAACTGCCTTGCCGAGCCGGTTGGAGGTCAAACTGCCACCCGATTTCCAGGTGCAAATCGAATCTGCCAAAACTGCCTATCATCGCTTCGGCCAGTATTCGCGGGCTCTGGATCAGATCCGGCTGTGCTTGGAGCATCGGGCGGTCGAGCGAGCGGAGCTGCAGCGAATGTGTTCCGAGCTGCATATTCCCGGTGACTTTGATGTCGCCCAGATCAGCTGGCGCCCTGATTATGACCCGTTCTTCTATCGCCAGCTCTCACGCCGGGCACGCCGGATCTATCTGTTTCGGGAGGAATACATTTTCGACGTTGAGAAAGCCGTGGTCGTCGAAACCCCACAGCTCGGTCACGCGACTTACGTCTTTGCCAAGCCCCGGAGCATGGATACCTTTCTTGCCCTGTACACCAAGATCACGAAGGACGACATCCGGCGAAACCGCAATAATGCAGCCGAGCGGCTGGGCTTTCTGGGGCGCGTGATTCACGGCACCAATCCGCGAGCGTGGCTCAAGGAAGTCAGGCAACGTATCGGGGAAGGAATTGATTTCGCAGCGTCCATGGCGGAGTGAATCACGGACCAATTCGCGTCCACTTTTGTGGCGTCTAATTTGGCAGCGCATTCCCGCCCACCAGGTGCTTTGCCCAGCCAAAGTGTAATCGGTGAAATAAATCTATTAACGATCGCGATACCGGGGCGGAGTTGCTGGACCAACAAATTCAAGACAGTCATGTTGCAGTGGAACAGTGTGAGCGAGAGCTTCCCAGGGAGATAACAAATCTCCGACGAAGAATCAACAACTTACAGACGGGCATCTCTGCCCGTAACTGATTGATTTCAAGCACGACAGAATCCATTTCCGTCAGACTCCTCGGGGCTCGGCACAGGCTCGTACAACTATTCCCACAGCCGCAGCAACGGACATCACACGCCGGGTGAGCCCTTTTGACTGACACCGGATTTGAAGCTATCAAGAGCGCTGGAGACGTTCCTTGTCGTGCCGCCCCGACCGAAACTCGGCAGACACAACGGCTCGGACTTGCCGGGAAGCCAGGCGGGTAAATCACGAGGACGGTCGGCCTCGCTCAACCCGCATTGCATGGTGCGAGGCTATGCGCCCAGGTTTCTGCGAAGCAGTGAATTGCCATTGAGGAGTGCTGCAAATTATGAGTGGGGATTCAAACTTTATCGCGAGCGCAAGTGCAGGGTACGAACACGATCCGCTCTTGACGCCAGAACAAGTCGCCAAGAGGTTAAATACCTCGATCGATTGGGTCTGGGATCACTCGTCCAGAAAGCTGCCGTTGCTGCCCGTTATCCGCATTGGCGACGGCCCTGGCAGGGCAGGAATCCTGCGCTACCGGGCCAGCAAAATCGAGGAATTCATCATCGAGCAAGAGCGACTTTCTGCGCTTCGGCGTAGGAACTCTGGGCGTAAAATAGCGTAGCCCACTTGTTCCCCCCACAGAAAACAGAGGAATGAATGGGGAAATCGCACCAGAGGGGTTGGGTTGTTCTCCGTGGCAGGAAATGGTACGGCTACTACCGGCGAACCGTCCTCGACCCAATCACAAACGAACAGAAAGTCGACGTAATTCCAATCGTTCTCGGCCCGAAGTCAGAGCTTACGAAGTTTCAGGCACGGGAACGGCTGGAGCAGGAGGTAACGAAGCAAACGGGAACGGATTCGGGAAGCAGAGTCATGAACGATGGCTCTGTGACGTTTGGGTGGTTCGTGCGCAACCGATTTTTCCCGTTGAAGGAAGCGAACTGGAAGCCAGAGACCGCAAAGGTGAAGAAGTTGATTATCCAGAAGGATTTAGTCGAGACGTTTGATGGAATTCCGCTGGAGAACTTCGAGCGATTCACCCTGCAGCTCCACCTGAACCAGTTAGCCAAAACCAGGTCAAAGGACAGGGTGCTTCAAATCAAGTCGTACGTGCGGGACATCTTTGCCGAGGCGGTCGAACAAGACTTCCTCACCAAAGACCCTGCTCGGAAGGTGACGGTTCCCTCGCAGTTGCGGGACACGGACCGAACCACTCTGACCTGGGAGCAGCTCCGAGATGCACTCTTGCAACTCGCGCTGCGGGATCGTGTTTTGCTGGAACTCGACATGACAAATGCCTTGCGTCCCAGCGAACTGTTTGCTCTGCGGTGGAAGTGCTTCAATTGCGCTGAATCGAAAATGCAAGTATTTGAAACGGCGTATAACGGCGCGATCAGGCCGTGGGGCAAGACCAGGAAGAGTTTGGGACGGGTTCACCTGCCGAAAGAACTGGCGGAGGACCTTTGGCTTTGGAAGCAAGAGTGCCCAGATTCTTCACCCGATGCCTTCATCTTTCCCGACGCGAAAGGTGGGTTTATGGACACCGGCAATTATCGAAAACGGGTGTTACATAAGCTGGCACGAGACCTCGGGCTGCCCAAGCTGACCTTTCAAGTGATCCGGCGCACGATTGCCACGCTGGCGCAAAAGAAGGGCACGGTCAAGGACGTTCAGGGACTGCTTCGGCATTCGCGTGCCGCAACGACCACGGACGTGTACATGCAGGAGATACCGGAAAGCGTTCAGGCAACGATCAACGCGATTCACGCAGAACTCAGAAAGAAGCCGGAATCGATGCAAGCCGGCTAAACTTTTTGAGAATTTGCTACCAAATGCTACCAATCGGAGAAAGGAGGTTCTTGTAAGTTGTTGATTTAATGGTGGACCTGGTCGGGATCGAACCGACGACCTCTTCCATGCCATGGAAGCGCGCTCCCAGCTGCGCCACAGGCCCACTTTAAGGAGGGGACAGCGCCAAAAACCAACGACGCCGTCACTATTCTCTCGCAGCCGAACACCTTCGTCAAACCAGTGCAACTCCTTCGTCCATCGATTCCGGGAACAATTCCCGACTCAGCGGGTTCCATTACTTATACAGGGGCCGGAAGACATCTGCGCGAAAGTAGAACGCGGTTCCGGACGGAAACTTGAAGTTGCAAAGCGAGTGTTGTCAGGTGCCCGAGGTTGATATCATGAGGACGGCGCCATGAGTAGCGTGGCGGGAGCACGATCATTGAGTGACCTGGCGAGCGCGATCAATATGCGCAGCGGAGAAGCCGCCATCGTGGCCGAACTGAAGGCCGGATCGGAAGAGGCATTTTCTTGGCTGATCGCGCACTACAGCCAGCCGGTGTACAGCTTGGTCTACCGTGTGCTCGATGATCCCTCGGACGCAGCCGACACTACCCAGGAAGTCTTCATCAAGGTATTTCGGGGAATCAAGAGCTTTCATTCAAACGCCAGCCTGAAGACCTGGATCTATCGTATCGCGCTGCATGAAGCCTTCAACCAGCGCCGTTGGTGGTTCCGCCATAGAGGGCGTGAGACCACAATTGAGCCCACCGCAGGCAGTCACGACGGGAATGACTCCCCAGGACTGAAAGACCTGCTCGTCGATGCTGCCTCGTCCCCATTGGACAACGTTTACAACGAGGAGTTGCGGGCGTGCGTCGAGTCGGAGTTGAAGTCCATCGCAGAACCGTATCGAAGTACCATCATTTTGCGCGACCTTGAAGAACTGTCGTACGTGGAAATCGCTGAAGTCATGGAAGTTTCTCTGGGCACTGTGAAGTCGCGCCTCGTGCGTGGGCGGGAGGCGCTGCGCAAAGGACTGGGACGCCATCTTCCTGCTTTCGGTGTCGAGACGTCGGATGCCCGCACGAGTAAGCGTCGCACAGACAGAGTAGCTAGCGGCCAGAAAGCTGAGGTCATGCCATGAAGTGCTTGCAAGCGAAGCAACTCATGTCATCGTACTTGGACCTTGCGGTGACACGCGCCGAGATGTCGGACCTGCAATCGCATATGGATTCCTGCGGGCCGTGCGCTACCCATTTCATCGCCCTGCAGCGCACGCGAGAGTCCGTCGCGAACCTTGGCCGCAAAGCCGCGCCTCCGGATCTGGCGCTTAGGATTCGTGTCGCCTTGTCGCAGGAAATCTCCATTGCCGGGTCGTCTCGCTGGGATGCATTGCGCGTTCGATGGGAAAACCTGTTTAACGCAGTGATGGTGCCGGCGACCGGTGGTCTGGTCGCAACAATCGTGATGTTCGGCTTGCTGATCAATTTTCTGATGCCGGCTCAACTCCCCGGTTCCAATGACGTGCCCACTACTCTCTATACCCCACCCGAGCTGCAGTCTGCGCCATTCGAAATGGCGATGGACGCCGCGCGGACAGAGCCGCTGATCGTCGAAGCGTACGTTGGAGCTGACGGCCGGGTGCAGGATTACCGCATCCTTTCCGGTGGCGATAATGGCGGCGCGGTTCTGTCGGGGTTGAAGAACGTGCTGATCTTCGCCACCTTCCGGCCCGCCACCAGCTTTGGTCGTCCCACTGCCGGCCGCGCGATCCTGGCTTTCTCCAAGATCCAAGTCAAGGGATGACGCCACGAAACCCGGGTCGCGCAATTTGCGCTGGACGTTACCTCCTCGTAAACTGAGAGTTTCATACTCCCGCACAACTCGCTTCAGGAGGCACGTCTGAGTAGTTCTTCCCGTAGGATCTTGGTCACATTCGTAGTGGCGGTGTTAGGTTGCTCCGCAAGTGCCCAGTCGAACGCGACGCTGGAAGTCAGCGAGACATTATTCAGCGTCCTCTCAGCCATCAATGTTTGCGGCTATGACCACGAGTTGAGCGCGTCCTCTCCGATCCGTGCCAAGGTCCGCGTCGATCTGGTGGCCGCCAGCGAGTCGCCGGAGGCAGCGGCCGCCGCCAAGGAGATGTGCAAGTTCTACCAGGACCACCGCTCATCCGATTCGGGGCGTCAGCTCACCGAATACGTCTCGCTGGCGCTGAACCTGGGTGATCCTCCGAACTTTGTGCCGAAGTATCAGGAAGCCGATTTGCCGCCCGACGCGAGTTACGTGCTGGGCTTCGTTCCTCTGCTCAAGGAATATGCGGCGAAGGCCAAGCTGCATGCGATCTGGCTCGATCATCAGGCGCAATACGACGCGCTCGTGGACCAGTTCCACGATCCAGTAGCCCGCATGATTACCTCGACGGACGCCTATCTTCGCATGCCGTCCTCCGGCTATTTAGGACGCTCATACACCGTGTATCTCGATCCTATGGCCGCGCCCGGACAGGTGAACTCGCGCAATTACCAGGCCGACTACTATTACGTCGTCGTTTCTCCTGCGAACGACGAGATTCACATGAACCAGCTCCGTCACACCTATCTTCACTATTCGCTGGAACCATTGATCACCAAGCGGGCCACGACGCTGGCGCGGCTGAAGCCCATCCTGGCCAGTGTGCAGAAGGCTCCCATGGCTCCCGAAGACAAAACGGATATCGGATTGCTGGTGATTGAGAGCCTGATTCGCGCCATCGAAGCTCGCAGCCCGCTCGACCCTAAGCTCCCGGAGAAGGAGCGCATTTCGATGGTGAATCGTGATGAGGCAGAAGGATTCGTGCTGACCAGTTATTTCTATGACCAGCTCAAAGAGTTTGAGAAAGACTCGACCGGGATGAAGGACGCGTTCCCGGACTGGCTGCACGATATCGACGTCGACAGGGTCAAGAAGAAAGCGGGGGAGATTCAGTTTGCCGCTCAGGCCGCGCCAGACGTGGTACGGTCAGGCGCTCCAAAGCCGGATTCGAAAATCGACCAGGCTGAGCGTGCTTTGTCCAGCGGAAATCCCGCCGGTGCAGTTCAGCTAGCTCAAGAGGCCCTCGCACAGAACGAAGACGCGGGCAGGTGCTATTTTGTGCTGGCTCGTGCTGCGACACTGAGCGCCAATATGCAGGAAGCCAAAGACGACTTTGTGAAGGCTGCGGCGTCCTCGAAGGACCCTCGGACAGTCGCATGGTCTCACATTTACCTTGGACGCATCCTCGATTTGCAGGACGAACGCGAAGCGGCCGTGGAGCAATACAAGGCCGCACTTGCCGCTTCCGACCTTTCGCCCGACACCCGCGCCGCGGCCGAGCGAGGACTGCAGACGCCCTACGAGCCGCCCGAGGCTTCGCAAAAGCCAAAATCGCAATAAGATAGAAGTTACGGCCCGTGGCCAGCTCTCTCGAAAGGACCTCTTATGAGATTCAAATTGGCAATAATGGCTGTACTGCTGTCGGCGAGCCTGGCGATGGCCCAAGCTACTGCTAGCCAGCCTCCGGCTCCCGCGCAGGGTACGCAGGCTGCCGCAGCTCCTGCTGCGTCCCCCGCTCAGCATCAGCCCCAGGCAAAGTCCAAGGAAGAGTTTGATGCCTACAGCTTGGCCGCGTCGAAGACCGATCCTGCCCAGATGGAAGCCGCTGCCGCTGACTTCGCCCAGAAATTTCCGAACAGCGAACTCAGAGAGCTCCTTTATGTGCGCGCGATGAACTTGTACCAGCAACAAAACAATTCCGCCAAGGTGATTGCGACCGGCCGCAAGGCCATCGAGCTGAACCCCACCAACCCGGTTCCCTTGGTTGCGGTGGCTTCGGCCTTAGTTATGGATACCCGGGAAAGCGATCTTGATCGCGACAATCGCTATGCGGAAGCCAGCAAAGACGCGCAGGCCGCTCTCGACAACGTCGATACCGGCTTAGAAGTCCCTCCAAACGTTCCCGCAGACCGGGTGGCCGCCGCCAAAGCCAACTTGCGCTCCATCGCTTACGACACTCTGGGTGTCATCGCGATGAATAAGAAAGATTACGCAGCCGCGGAACAAAGCTTCCAGAAGGCCGCCGACCTGATGAAAGACCAGCCCGACGCCGTGGTTTATCTGCGTTTGTCGGTCGCACAGGACAACGAGAAGAAGTATCCCCAGGCGTTGGATTCCGCCAACAAGGCAATTCAGTACGCGCAAGAGGGCAGTGCAGAAAAAAACCTGGCCAAGCAGCAACAGGCCAGACTGCAAAAGCTTATAACCGAGAGTAGTGCTCAGCCGGCTCCGGCGGCGTCGACTCCTCCGCCGACAACGCCTCACTAAGCAGGTCGGATTCAGCAGTCAGCAAAATGACCTCAGAATTGATTGATCGTGCGGCACTGGAAGATGCGCTGGGACACAGATTCCAGCACCGTGCCATTCTCGACCAGGCCCTCACCCACTCCTCCTTCGCCCGTGAAGCGGAGGTACAGCTGGGCCAGGAAAGCACTTCTCAGGCCGCCAGCGACAATGAGCAACTGGAGTTCCTCGGCGACGCCGTGCTTTCCTTTGTCGTCAGCCAGGAGTTGTTCCGGCGCTTTCCCGAGTATGCGGAAGGCGACCTATCGAAGCTACGGGCCCATATCGTAAGTGCACGGGCTCTGGTTCGTCCGGCACGGCAATTGGATATCGGCAAGTACCTGCGCTTCGGCAAAGGTGAAGAAAAAAGCGGCGGCCGCAGCAAAAGCGCTCTTTTGGTGAATGCGCTCGAAGCACTGATTGCAGCCCTGTTTCTCGACGCGGGCATCGAGAAAGCTCACCAGTTTGTTGTTGCGGCGATTCTTCAGCCGGCACTCGATGAATTGCAAAAGCTTGGCCAAAGCCAGCTACCCGTCACTGACTACAAGTCTGCACTGCAAGAAATTGTGTACGCCTTGGGTCGTCCGCAACCTCGTTACTCGGTCGTCAAAGAGCAAGGTCCTGACCATAGGAAGCTCTTCACTATCGAAGTTCACGTTCCAGCCCCCCACAGCGGCGGAGAGGCGTTTGTCAGCCGTTCCGAAGGGAGTACCAAGAAACGGGCTGAGCAGGGAGCTGCACGACAAGCCTGGGAATATCTACAATCATTGCAGGCCGGATCAAGCATGGCCGTTTCCGAACTGGAAGTTGAGTCGTCCAAGAAGTCATGAGCGAAGTGCACACTGAACCTGAGATCGTAGCGGAAGCCAATGCGCTCCCTCCAGGTTCCGAAAAGAAGCCCGATTCCGAATCCGGAGTGATGAGCGCGCTCCAGTCTCTGGCAACCACCATTGTGATCGCCGTTTTCGTCATCACCTTCGTAGTCCAGGCCTTCCAGATTCCATCCGAGTCAATGGAGAAGACGCTGCTTATCGGCGACTACCTGCTGGTCGACAAGGCGCATTACGCCAGTTCCGGAGTCTGGGGATGGCTCTTACCCTATCGCCGTATCAATCGCCAGGACATCATCGTATTTCGTTATCCGGTGAATCCTCAGCAGCACTTCGTAAAGCGGGTCATCGGAGTGCCGGGCGATCATGTTCGCCTGGTCAATAAGCATGTTTACGTGAACGGCGTTAAGCAAGACGACGAATACGCAACCTTTAACTGGGACCAGCACGACAAGTTCCGCGATAACTTTCCCAACGGCGGACTGTTCGCCGAAAGAATCGCTTCCCCATGGTTCGTCCAGGCCCAGAAGCTGGTCGAGGACGGTCAATTGATCATCCCTGAGGGCTCTTATTTCGTTCTCGGCGACAATCGCGACGATAGTTACGACTCCCGTTACTGGGGACTCGTTCCCGCCGACCACATTGTCGGACGGCCACTGCTGATTTACTGGTCGATGGGACAAGTACCGGCAGCTGACGGCGAAAGCCTGACGTCTGGTAAACTTTCGACTTTGGCATACAACATCGTTGAATCCGTCAAGGAACTCCGCTGGAAGCGCATGTTCCGTATTCCCCGCTGACCGTAGCGAACTGGCTCACAGCAAAGGATCGTTCATCTTGGCTTCTACAAAGAAAATCGATAAGTTGGCTTCTCCGAAGAATGTGGATAAGCCAGTTGCGGAGCCTGTCGCTCAAGCCGCTAAACCTCAGAAACCCAAAGAGACGACTCCCGAGTTCGTGGCGTCGATCGCCGCTGTGCTGGTGACCGGTCTTTTTATCATCACTTTCACTCTCCAGGCCTTCGTCATTCCCTCCAGCTCGATGGAGAACACACTCCTGATTGGCGACCACGTATTCGTCGATCGAATCATGCTGGCGCCCAAGGCCAGCTGGGTCGGTCCGTTGATACCCTACCGCCATCCGCGCCACGATGACGTCTTCGTGTTCATTTCTCCGGCAGAGCCTGGATTGTATGTCGTCAAGCGGGTGATCGGCGTACCTGGCGATCGAATTCGACTTCAGGATGGTGTGGTGTATCGCAATGGTGAGAAACTCGACCCGCCGTTCGTCGTTCGCAATGGAACCTACAACGGATATCGTGACAACTTCCCTGCCGTACCACCCACCGACTATGACGGTGTGACTCCAGCGTGGCGCGATGAACTGCCCTCTCACATCCAGAACGGTGAGTTGGTCGTGCCCCCGGACAGCATTTTCGCCATGGGCGACAATCGAGACGTCAGCCTCGACAGCCGCTATTGGGGCTTCGTCCCGTACCAGAACATTATCGGCCGCCCCATGTTCATCTACTGGTCGTTCCAGCAGCCACGCGATGAATACACCCGTACCAGCATTGGCGAGCGTCTGCAATTCCTCGTCACCATCGTCATTCATTTCTTCGATCAGACCCGCTGGTCCCGGATGTTCCACGTGGTGCGCTGATGCCTGTCCGCGTCTCACGGCGGGCGTGGTGGGTGTTGATTGCCATTGCGGTCATTGTCCTTGGCCTGTTGGTCCCGCCGTTTGTAAATGTAAACCGTTACCGCAATCGGGTCGCGGCTTCGATTGGTCGGGCGCTGGACCGTGATGTTACGGTTTCCAACATCGAACTAAGGCTGTTGCCCCGTCCAGCTGTGGTGCTATCGACCTTTGTTGTGGGCGACGATCCAACCTATGGCGCGGAACCCATGCTTCGCGCCGATACCGTGACCGCCTACCTCAGGTTGAGTTCCCTCTGGCGAGGACGTCTGGAAATCGGCACGTTGTCGCTCGAGAATCCCAGCCTGAACTTGGTTCGCCGTGCTGATGGGCACTGGAACCTCGAAGAGTTGGTGGAGCGAACGTCGCAGGTCCCGTCGGCGCCGACCGCTAAGGGCCGCCCCGAATCTCGTCCGCGTTTCCCGTATGTCGAGGCTACCGCTGGACGCATTAACTTCAAGCTCGGGCTAGTCAAGAAGGCCTTCGCGTTTTCCGACGCGGACTTTGCCCTGTGGCTTCAATCCGAAAACGAATGGGGAGTCCGGCTCGAGGCACGCCCGGTTCGGTCGGACGTTCCGGTCACTGATACCGGCACGCTTAGGATGGAAGGCAGCTTTCAGCGTGCTTCCCAATTGCGAAGCACGCCGGTGAGCCTGAAGATCAATTTTGCAAAAGGACAGCTCGGCCAGGTTACGACCCTGATCTACGGACGCGATCGCGGTTGGCGCGGTGGCCTGACTTCTACCGCCGCTCTGGCCGGAACGCCCGCGGCCCTGGCCGTCACCCTCGATGCACAGATTAGCGATTTCCGTCGCTACGATATCGCACTGGGGGAAGCGCTTCGGTTAAGCGCCCATTGCACTGGCACGTACTCGTCGCCCGATGACTCGATTCGTGACATACAGTGTCAGGCACCGGTACGTCCCGGTCTGCTCATGGTGCGCGGCGACGTCGTCGGATGGGCTGGCGAGGACTACAACCTTGGCATTTCCGCAGAGCAAATTCCCTTAGACCGGGTTGTCGCCCTCGCGCGTCACACTAAGAAGGATTTACCCGCCGACCTGACGGCTACCGGAACCGCCGATGGCATCTTTACCGTACGCAAGGACGCCGGGTCCACCCCTATATGGGCCGGCGGTGGGCGCACCAGGGACTTTGCGCTGCAAGCGGCCGTTTTGAAGCAAGATCTGCAGCTCGGCGAAGTCGAGTTCTCGATTCCTCAGACCAATCCGCAATCCAAAGGCAAGCACGCCCCGCGCAAGACTACTCCGCCCCCCGGCAACGCTGAACCTATACAGCCCCTGCGCGTCGTGGTCAGTCCCTTTGCGATGCCGCTTGGGGCGCCATCTCCCGCCACTGCCGCCGGATACTTTGACCTCGAACGTTACCAGATCACCCTGACTGGTAATGCCGAACTGACTCGTCTCCTCAACGTCGCCCGCGCCACAGGAATCGGTACCCCCAAGCTTGGCTTGGCGGGCCCCGCGCAACTCGATCTTCAGATCGCGGGTTCCTTCACAGGCTTCGCGCCACCTTTGCCGTCCGGTCGGCTGCAACTGAGCAACGCCACCGCAGAGCTACAAGGTGTTCTTGAGCCGCTAAAGGTCGCGTCCGCCACCGTCACCTTCGCCGACCAGTCAGTCAACGTAGGCCCGTTCGCTGCCGAGTTCGACGCCGGCCCAGTCGTCACCGGTTCGGCCAGCTTTCCATTGATCTGCACTTCGCCCGAGACGTGTGTCCTGCGCTTCGACGTGCACACTCCGGAAGTTTCTCTCGCTGGCCTCAGTCGCCTCTTTAATCCCGCCTTTCAGAGTCAACCGTGGTATCACCTGTTGGCCACCGGCCAGCGCGACGACAACGCGCTCCTGAAAATTGTTGCCCGCGGACACCTGTCTGCAGCACGGGCCCTGATCGGGTCGCTTCCTGCGTCCAATCTTTCCTGCACGATTGAGATGAGCGCCGGAACCGTCAGTCTGAAGGACATTCGCGCCGACGTGCTGGGCGGGCATCACAGCGGAAACTGGGACGGCGACTTCACCGCGCGGCCTCCCAAGTTCTTCGGCTCTGGAAGCGTGAGCAAAGTTGCCATGGCCCAGGTCGCCACGACCATGCATGATGCCTGGGCCACCGGGACCCTCGACAGCCAGTACACTTTGGGCGTTTCCGGACTCGATGCCGCCACGCTGCGCGATTCTGCCACCGGCACAGCCAATTTCAAGTGGACCGGCGGTACGCTGCGCCACATCATCCTCGAGGGCAAAGCTACCCCCTTGTCGTTTTCCAGCCTGACCGGCGAAGTAGCAATCCGAAACGGTGCCCTCAATTGCGACGACTGCAAGCTGCAATCGGGCAGCGAAGTTTATCAGGTCAAGGGCAACGCGAGTTTCGCCCGTATCCTCGATCTCCAATTACATCGTCCCGATGAACCCTCCTACGACATCACCGGCCCGCTCGACAAACCACGCGTGGAAGCCGTGCCCGCGCCTTCTTCGGAAGCCAAGCTGCATTGAATTTCTTCCACGCACGGCCCGTCGAGAAGTGCAAAAACGCCAACCACCCGCATGGTAGTATCGAAGTCAAATTGTCATGCAGCGAGACCCCGTCACCATCTTTTTCGAGATAGTGGTTCTGCTTTTTGCCATCAGCGTCCACGAATCGGCTCATGCATGGATAGCCAATCGCCTGGGTGACCCGACCGCCAAAATGCTGGGGCGCGTCTCCCTGAATCCCCTGGTCCACATTGACCTGTTCGGCACCATCCTTCTGCCGGCAATGCTGATCCTCGTCGGCTTCCCGCCCTTCGGATACGCCAAGCCCACCCCGGTCGATAATCGCAACTTCAAGAACCCAGTACGCGACGACATTCTCACCGCGGTGGCCGGACCAGTCAGTAATTTCCTTACCGCATTTTTGGCCGTCATCTGTTTAGCCGTGATTTTGCACGGCACCAGTAGCGGCGCAATTTCCCCATTTTTCCGCGGAGCCGATGTCGCCAGTCCGCTGGCCAAGATGTTCGAGTTGGCCATTCTCATCAACGTCATTCTCGGCGTCTTTAACCTAATTCCGTTGCCTCCGCTCGACGGAAGCCACGTCATCCGTCACTTCCTGTCTTACGAGACGTTGAAAGTCTATGATCGCGTCGGTTACTTCGGGTTGGTAATCGTCATGTTCATCCTGCCGATGGTCGGATGCTCGGTCATCGATACCATCGCAGCGCCGTTCTTGGTTTTCTTCTACTCCCTGCTGAACGCACTTTTGAGAATCTGATGGCCGATCCCATATCCAGCAAGAAAGGCCGCATTGTCAGCGGCATGCGCCCGACTGGCAAGCTGCACCTCGGCAATTACGTCGGTGCGCTGCGCAACTGGGTCAACCTGCAAGACGACTACGACTGCTTCTTCTTCATCGCCGACTGGCACGCGCTCACCACCGATTACGCGAACACCAGTGACATCAAGCAGAATTCGCTCGAGGTCATGATCGACTACCTCGCCGCCGGTCTCGATCCCGCGCGCAGCACGCTCTTCATTCAATCGCACGTGCCACAGCACGCCGAACTGCACTTGCTATTCAGCATGATTACTCCTCTCGGCTGGCTCGAGCGCGTCCCCACTTACAAAGAGCAGCGCGAAAATATCAACGACAGGGACCTCAGCAATTACGGTTTTCTCGGATACCCACTTCTGCAGTCGGCTGACATTCTCATGTATAAGGCTGACTTCGTTCCTGTCGGAGAAGACCAGGTCCCACACGTTGAACTGACTCGCGAGGTCGCGCGCCGCTTCAATCAGTTTTATCCGCGCAAGCTCGGAGCCGGAGACCGCGACCCGAAACGCTCCATGGTCTTCCCCGAACCGAAGCCCCTGCTGACCCCTGCCGCCAAGCTGCCGGGCACCGATGGCCGCAAGATGTCGAAGTCCTATGGCAATACAATATTGCTCAGCGAGCCGGAAGCGTCGTTGCGGTCGAAGTTGAAGACCATGGTGACCGACCCTGCCCGAGTTCGTCGCAGTGATCCTGGCAATCCCGACGTTTGCCCCGTCGGTGACCTGCACAAGATTTTCAGTTCTCCTGAGACCATGACCAAGGTGTACGAAGGTTGTCGCTCCGCAGGTATCGGATGCATCGAATGCAAGGGTTGGGCCGCCGACAGTCTCTGGCACGTGCTCGCGCCGATTCAGGAACGCCGCGCCAAGTATGAATCGAATCCCAAGTTGGCTTGGGACCTTCTCGAAGCTGGCTCCTCGAAAGCGCGCGTCGCTGCCGAGGCCACCATGCAGGAAGTTCGCGCTGCCGCCAACCTGTCCTACGAGTTTGAACCTCCTAAGACAACAAACGAGAACCAATAACGAATGTCGGACCAGCCACAAACCGAGAACCAGGCCGACGCCCCGAAGCCCGCTTTGCTGAAAGAAGCCGCGCCAGCCCATTCGCGCAAGGAAGGCAACGACGAGTCTTCCTTCTCGATCATGGTCTCGCAGGTTTACGACGGCCCGCTCGACCTGCTGCTCGACCTCATTCGCAAGCAGGACATCGATATTTACGACATCCCGATTGCGAAGATCACCGAGCAATACCTGAAGTATGTCGAGAGCATGACACAGCTCGACGTCGATGTTGCGGCGGAATTCATCTACACAGCCTCCCTGCTTATCCACATTAAATCGAAGATGCTGCTGCCACGCGATCCCGATGCCACCGGCGAACTCGAAGACCCTCGCCTGGAGCTCGTCAACCGCCTGCTGGAGCACGAACGCTTCCGTACTGCTGCGCAGATGCTGCTTCAGAAACAGCAGATCGAAGAAGCCGTCTGGACGAATCCGGCATTAAAAGAGTTCCGCGATGCGGAGGGTGCCGAACCGGAACTCGCCGCTGACGTCGTCGACCTGGTCAGGACATTTCAGCAGATCCTCAACCGCGCTCGAACCAAGCCGGCATTCGACGTCGAGGAAGACAGCGTCTCCGTCTCCCAAATGATCGACTACGTACGCCGCCGATTGTCCTTGGAAGATAAGCCGATACGCCTGAAATCGCTGCTCCGCACCTTGCGCTCGCGAACCTCACTGGTGTGCGCCTTTCTGGCCATACTCGAGTTGATACGCCTGCAGGCGGTGCTGGCGCGGCAAGATAACATGTTCGGCGACATCGTCTTGAAAAAACATACAAATTTTGACACCTTGGCGTCCGAGAACACCGGGATACACGACGACTGGCGCTAGGCCGAACGGAAGACTAAATATCAACCATGAGCGTGAAAGCCAAAGTAGAAGCCATTATCTATGCGACCGAAGAACCGGTTTCGCTGAACCAACTCGCTTCCCTGCTGAAAGACGCCGTGCTGACCGAGCTGCGCTCCGAGGACGAAGCCCGCTTGGCCCTGAACGAAATCATCTCCAGCGAGAAACCAGCGGTCGACGAGGAGGCACCGGGCGACGAAGTCGCACTCGCTCCAGAGGTTCAAACTGATACCCCGCAGCCGCCTGTCGAATTCGATGTCGAACCGATTGCGTCGGAAGATCTCGCCAAGGACCAGAAGTCTGCTCAGGAAAAGGAAGACACCAAGCGCGTCAAGGCGCATCTGGCGCGAATACTGGACGAACTCACCACCGAGTACAACCAGGGCAGTCATGGTGTTGAGGTGCGCCAGATCGCCGGCGGCTATCGCATGGGCACCAAGCCTGAGCACCACGATGTCGTCGTCCGCTTCGCCAAGAGCCTGAAACCGCCTGTGCGGCTTTCCCTGCAGGCGCTGGAAACACTCGCCGTGATCGCTTACAAGCAGCCGGTAACCGTGCCCGAGGTCAGCGAAATCCGCGGAGTCGATTCCTCCGGGGTGATCGGCACCTTGCTCGATCGCAAGCTCATCAGTACCGCAGGCCGCAAACAGGTCATCGGCCGGCCCATCCTCTATAAGACGACCAAGGAGTTCCTGCTCCGCTTTGGCCTCAACAACGTGGCCGAGTTGCCCAGCATCGAAGAATTTGAGAAACTTGGCGACGCCCAGGGTGGCTTGTTCACGGCCCAATCGGAGGAACCTGCCTCTGATTCCGAGTCGGTGACAACGGCCGAGTCTGATGAAAAGCCTCTGCCCGAGTCGACCGGCGCGTCCTCTCCAGCCGAGGCCGCACCGCTGGTCGATTCCGATCAAACCAGCAAGCATTAGCGCGTCGATCCGTGTAAATCCGCGGCCGCTTTTCATCTCACCTAGAATTCACACAACCACCATTGCTCAGGGTTTCTGTCAGGCGTTACGATTCCACTTATCCCTATGCGAACTTCAATCCTCTTGATGGTCCTCCTGCTGGCCGCGTCTTTGTGGGCCCAGCAGATTCCTTCCGGCACAATTCTGCCGGCCATGCTTGATAACACGCTGGATTCCGATAAGAGCAAACCCAGCGAGCCCGTCTCCGCCAAGCTGATGCAGGATGTCCCACTGCCCGGTGGCGGAAAGATCAAGCGCGGATCCAAGGTGCTGGGCCACGTTGTCGCGGTTTCATCGGCGTCTTCCGGGCACGGTGCAAGCATCGTCGTTCAGTTCGATCATATCGACATAGACAAACACCTTGTCCCCATCACTGTCGGCCTCCGCGCTCTGGCTTCCATGGAAGCGGTTTCTGCAGCCCGTCTACCCGCGAACCCCAACAGCGGTCTCGGAACCACTGCGTGGGACGCCAACATGCTGCAGATCGGTGGGCAAGTCGCCTTTAATGGTCAACGCATTGTGAAATCACAGAAAGGCCAGGTGGTTGGGAAAGTTGTCGAGCCGGGCGCGATCCTGGGAGTGCCGATGGCGAATCCCGATCGTGGCTGTCTGGCTCCAGTCGGCAACACCCAGGACCAGGCCTTCTGGCTCTTCTCTACTGACGCTTGCGGAGTCTACGGCGAGGAAGACACGACCATCGCGGCTGGTGGCACCCCCGGACAAATCGTCCTTAAGTCGCCCAAGCGGATCATAACGAGAAGCGGAAGCGGCTGGCTGCTGCAGGTGAACTAGGCGGCAGGTGTTGTTGTGTTCTAGTTGTGTAAAACTCATAAAAAAATTATTTCACGATCGTTTAGAATCAATGGTTTGGGAGAAAATTGTTCGCAAGCAATTGATTCTAAATGTAGTTATGCGTATCCATCAGTGCCCGTAGGACTTAGCTCCCATATTTCGCTATCTTGTCATCCATACTTGTCATACAAGTCATACAAGTATGGCTGCGGAGGAAAAGTGTCAAAGAGCTGAGAAAGCCTGCAGCCTAGGCGCAGGGCCGGCCAGAGACACCAACCCTCTGGCCCCACAATCCTCTTGTAGTGCGCCAAGCCAGAAGGCACTAGAAAAATCGGAGGGCCAGAAAACTTTAGTAACCATGGGAGGCCCGAATCGGGAATGGTACCGCTTCCACCGCGCTCGTCCTCTTCTTCGTGTGCTATCACTTCCATGAGTGATAGAGTCTCTAAGTATGCCAATGAGTTCCTATGCCTGCTGAGCGCCTCCAGAAAATCATTGCCGCCGCTGGCATCTCCTCACGCCGTAAGGCCGAGGAATTGATAACCTCCGGACTGGTCACCGTCAACGGCGAAATCGTCACCGAACTCGGCTCCAAGGCAGATCCTGAAGTTGACAGCATCAAGGTCAACGGCCGTCCGCTGGGCGGCCCAGAGCACTTCGTTTACGTGCTCCTGAACAAACCCAAGGGATATGTCGCCACGGTCACCGATCCCGAAGGCCGACCGACCGTGCTGGACCTGGTTCGTGGGATCAAGGCCCGCCTGTACCCGGTCGGCCGGCTCGACTATCTCAGCGAAGGTCTCCTGCTGCTAACCAACGATGGTGCGCTCGCGCAGAAACTCACGCACGCCTCGTCGCACGTCCCTAAGACTTATCTGGTGAAGGTGAGCGGAAAGCCCACGGACGCTGAGATTTCAAAGCTGCGCGGCGGAATCTTCCTGCCGGCCGAAACGACGCGACTGAAATCGCCCGAAGCCAGCGCGGCAGGCAAGCCCACCAGACGTCGCTCCAAGGCCGTGCGTGCTGCCGGCGCGCAAATCAAGCTGGTTCGAGACGCAGCCAACCCCTGGTATGAAATTACTTTGATCGAGGGACGCAACCGGCAAATCCGCCGCATGTTTGAGCAGGTCGGCCACCACGTGGAGAAGATCAAGCGCGTTCGCTATGGTCCGTTGGAACTCGACGTCGAACCGGGCAAGTTCCGGCAGCTGAGCGCACTCGAAGTGAAGCGTTTGAAAACGTCGCCGTCTGCTGCCAAGCGGGAATCTAAAACTCGAGCAACTAAACCAAGTTGATTTCGCGGGAATGAAGCCTCCTCGGAATTACAACAAGAAACTACATAAACGCCAGCCTAAAGAGTTTGAGTGAGAATTCTATCGTCCCCGGGGGACTCAAAGCTTTTTCCCTCACTTACCCCAGCACTCCGCCTCCGGCTCCGTGCTGGGCTATCATATTCCCGCCCCTTCGGGGCTGTTTTCTGCCCCGGTTGTCCCACCGTAGCAACCCAAAACGTAGTTCCCACGCAGGCTCTAGCAGGCCAGCACTACCCTTATTGGTGCCTTCCTTTTTCCGTCTGTGAGAAGTTTTCCAGCATCGGCAGCCGCGCCGCGCCATAAAGTCCAGCATCACTTCCCAGCAGCGCGCGAGTGACGATAGTGCCTTTCTCGTGTCCGATGCGATCCGGTGACGTGAGCGAGTAAATCGAAGAGCGGAACTTCATCTCCTCATACATCGCGGGGGCAAATGCGTCCCAGGCGCTGGAAACGCCTCCTCCGATTACGTAGATAGGAAGATTAAGCGCGTTCACCATACCGCCGATGCCGATTCCCAAGGCGCGTCCTACATTCTCGAAGACCTTCTTCGCGGGAGCTTCGCCTTGTATGGCGAGGTTGTAGATTGAGCGAGAGGTAAACTGCACCGGATCATGCGAGAGGCGCTGCAGTTCTGCCGACTCGCCCCGCGCGATCGCTTCCCTCGCCATTCGCACCACGGCGGTTGCGGAGGCGTATTGTTCCAGGCAGCCGCGGCTTCCGCATCCGCACGGATGACCGTCCGCATAAACGGTGAAGTGTCCGAGTTCTCCAGCCATTCCTGTCATGCCGTGCCAAAGCAGACCATTGAAGACCAACCCTCCGCCAACACCGGTTCCCAAGGTGTACATGGCCATGTGGTCGTACTCACGGGCCGCGCCCAGCCACTTCTCGCCCATGGCCGCGGAGTTGGCATCGTTCTCCAAAATGACAGGGGCGCCCAGCCGCTTCTCAATCTCGTCGCGAACAGGAAAGCTCTTCCAGTCGGGCAGGTTGGGCGACTCCATCACCATTCCAGCTGCCATGTCGATAAAGCCCGGAACACCAATGCCGATTCCTACCAGCTGGCCGGAGCCATGATACTTCTGCTTCAGGGTGTCGATCGCCTTGCACATCTCGGTGATGACGAAGTCACGACCGCGTGATACCTCGGCGCCGAGCTCCAGCTTCTCCAGCAGTTTTCCGTCGCAGTCCACAGCGGCTATGCGAAGGTTGGTGCCCCCAAGATCTACCCCAATGGAATAATCGCCCATAATGACCGGTTGCTCCTCTCTTTCAGCAACATCTTGATTGGCCCGACAAATACTACTTACTCTTGACAATGACTGCAGTAATGACTGCTGCGACCGCTAATGACCACGCGCTTGATCGGTTTGCCGCAAACCAGGCACGGTCGGCCCTCCCTACCGTACACCCGATGTTGCAATTGGAAAAACCCTTCTTTGCCGTCGGCATCGACATAGTCGCTGACGGACGAACCGCCCAACGAAATGGCCTCGTGCAGCACTTCCTGCAATGACGCATGCAGCTTGCGGAGTTGCTCGCGGGTCAGGGTTGCGGCCCGTCGCCGCGGCCGAATGCCGGCGCGGAACAGTGACTCATCGGCATAGATATTCCCAACTCCACTCAACAGCTTCTGGTTGAGCAGAGCGCTCTTGATAGGAGTCTTTCGCCCCCGAAATAGTTCGATGAACCGCTCGGCTTGCGAGTCCAGCGGCTCGTCGCCGGGAGCCTCAAAGCCGGCAGAAGTTGGCGAAGCATCGCTCACGACAGCGAGGCGGCCAAAGCGCCGAGGATCAACGAACCGCAGTTCCCTGCCGGATGCCAGAGTCGCGATCGCGTGAGTATGCTTGGCAATTTCCAACTCGGGATCGGTTATCTGCATTCGCCCTGTCATCCCCAGATGAACCACCCATTGTCCATGCCGCAAGGCACGACCTTTTCGCCCGCCAGTTTGTTCTAGATCGAAAACGATGTGCTTGCCGACGCGACGCACTCGCAGGATTCGAGCGTGTTCGACAACTCTGGCGATGTCCTCAGCGGAGGATTTAAGAGGCTCTGGCTTCTGGCCTAGCCAGATGGATTGGATGGTGTCGCCCGCCACCCGCTTGTGCAGGCCTCGGGCGATGGTTTCCACCTCAGGCAGTTCCGGCATGAGAATCCAGTGTACGGCATCGGCGCAAGCCGGACGCTCCAGAGCGAGCGTTGCGCTGACTCGGCCAGACCTGTAAAATCAACAGTTACACAGCCTGTCCGTTCGCGATTACCCCTGAATCCTGCAAAACCCTGTCGCAAGCTTCGGGCGAGTTGTGTGCGCATCTCAGCGGTTGGGCGCTCGGCTTACGGGCCGCCGTGTCCCCCTGAATCGGAGTTGCAAGTTGAAAACTAGCAAGACGGCGGTCGTCGTCGGCGCGCAGTGGGGCGACGAGGGCAAAGGCAAAATCGTAGATGTACTCTCCGAGCGGTTCAACGTTGTAGCGCGCTATTCCGGCGGGCACAATGCCGGCCACACGGTCACCATCAAAGGGAAGAAATTCATCCTGCAGTTGATCCCTTGCGGAGTGCTGCGCGAAGGGTGCCGAGCCGTAATCGGCAATGGAGTCGTGCTCGATCCTTTTGCCCTGATGAAGGAAGTCGACGCTTTGCGCGCGAACGGGGTCAGGATCGACCGAAACCTGTTCATCAGCAACCGGGCGCACGTGATTCTGCCCTATCACCGCATGATCGAACTGGCGGCGGAGAACGCTCCGGGCCGGGTGAAGATCGGCACGACATCGCGCGGAATCGGTCCCACGTACGAGGACAAGATGGCCCGCAGCGGCCTGCGAGTGCAGGACTTGCTGGACAAAGCGCTGCTCAAAAAACACATCGAAAACGCGTGCCGCGAGAAAAATACGATTGTTCACGCCCTGTTCAATGGCGAGCCAATCGATCCTGACAAGATGTACAGCGATTACGCCGAGATCGCTGATCGTATCGCCCCGTTTGTTACCGACACAGCATTGCTGTTGAACCGCGCAATTGCCGATGGTGAATCGGTGATGTTCGAGGGTGCGCAGGGAACGATGCTCGACATCGACCATGGCACATACCCGTTCGTGACGTCGTCGAGTGCGACATCCGGGGGAGCATCAACGGGTACCGGCGTTCCTCCGAATGCCATCTCCATGGTAGCTGGCGTGACGAAGGCGTACTGCACGCGTGTAGGCGGAGGGCCGTTCCCTACGGAACTCAATGATGCATTCGGCGAAGCGCTGCGCAAGAAAGGCAACGAGTTTGGCGCTGTGACGGGACGTCCGCGCCGCACGGGGTGGCTTGACCTGCCGTTGCTGCGATACTCCAACATGCTCAATGGGACTGGTTGGCTGGTGGTCACCAAACTCGACGTATTGGACGACTGTACCGAGATTCCCGTTTGCGTCGGCTACAAGATCGACGGCAAGAAGACCGAGGAGATTCCCGCACAAGCCTCCGGCTTCGAGAAGATCGAGCCGATCTACACCAAACTTCCTGGCTGGCATTCGCAAACATATGGGATCGACAGCTACGATGCGCTGCCTGCGAATGCAAAGAGCTACCTGGCGTTCGTCGAGAAGGAAACAGGTGCGAAGGTGGGCATCGTTTCCACTGGTCCTGATCGAGAGCAAACGATATTCGTCGAGGCGTTCTCAACAGCGCTCGATGCGATAAGCAGACGGTAGTCGGTAAGCAAGGAGCCGAAATTGGTGGTATTAGCGGTGACGTGGGTTGCGAACCCCGGTAAAGAAGCGGAAGTCGCAAACATCTTCGAGAAGCTCGAGGAGGCGTCTCGCCAGGAGCCCGGGTGCCTGATGTATATCGTGCATCGGCATCGTACCGATCCGCGAGCCTTCTTCATCTATGAGCAGTACCGCAACGACGCGGCACTGGAAGCTCATCGGAAGTCAGCGCACTTTCAGCAGTACGCACTCACTGCGTTGAAGGACATCGGTGAGCGCAAGCAGGGCGAGCTTTACACGCCGCTGAACGACGATTCGCGACTGGACCGCAGAGGAAAGAACTAGGAGAGCAACGATCCCCTCCCAGTTTCACGGCTTCGACAAAATGTACGAACCGTCCCCGGGCTCACGCTCAAACCAAGTCACCAAATAGCCTCGGCCGAATAACTCTTGAAACTGCTTGCGTGCTGTTGCCTGGACTTCGGCCACACGGTCAGGCGAAGACTCGTCCACGATAATGCGGATGCGCTCGACACCGGTATCTGACGCGAATTTCTTGCCAGCAAGAATGTCAACGACCCTCGGTGACGCCAGATGCCATTCGGCGACCAGCCGGTCGGTGGGCAGGCCAGCATGCAACGGGCTACTGGTGGCTCCATAGACGTCGAGTAAGTATCGGCGCACTACCGCACCGAGTCGGCAGATGTTGAAGTAGGCGTTGCGGGTCTGCAAGGGATCGAACGTCCATTCAATCAAGGGAATTCCGCGTGCCAATGCGTCGTCGCGCTGAGCAAGTTTCAGCCGGCGGCCGACCCCCAGATCGCGATACTCAGGCAGCACCGCTGCCATGTGCGAATGAAAGTACGGGTTGCCATCGCGGATGCCGGCGTAGGCCAGGACGAAGCCCACCATAACGTCTCCCGCAAAGGCACCCAGGACCTGTCCGCCCGTCTTTGCAGCCACTACGTACATTTGCGAGGGCACGACGTCGCGCTCGCGAAATCCCCAAACCTGGAATTCCAGGTCAACCATTTGCTCGAATTCTTGTATGGAATGGCACGGGCGTATTGTTATCGCCTGGTCGGACATGGTAGGTCGAGATTAATACTCGGCGGTGTACCAGCGAAAGCCCTTGCGCTGTTCTTCGTCTGCCTGTTTGATCAGCGACATGGTTCGCCGGCGCTTGAGGTTGCCAACTGCCGCAACGATCGCGTCGATAAGAGCCATGGGAGCCACGTAGGACGCGCCGAAGGAAGGAGTTTCCACCGATGCAATAAAACACTCATCTGCCGCTCGTGCCAGTGGAGAGACGAACGTATCGGTGATGGCGACGGCGAATGCCCCATTTCGTTTGGCAGCTTGCAGGCCCTCAACCGTCTGCCGCAGCCCACGCCGGAAACTTATGCCAATGACGAGGTCTTTGCGGCCAACCGTACGAACCACGTGGCTGACCCGGCCTGCGGCGGTAGCCGACAACACCGGCAAGCCGATCACGGTGAAGTGGTATTCAAGGTGATGCACCAGGGAGGTCGCTGCATCGCCGCCCAAGAGGAGGATCTTGGGAGCTTCGTAGAGTCGCTTGGCCAGTGCGCAAATCTTGTCGGCATCGAGGCTATTGTTAAGCGCATGCAGGTTCTGTATGTCTCGCTGCAAGGCGGCACGGACCAGCGCAGCAGGCCCCGTTCCCTCGCGTTGGGCCGCCTTCATCGTGTCGAGTGACGTGGCGTATGCAACGGAGAGATCGTGCAGGTGCCGTTGGAAGTCTTTGTACGTTGGAAAACCAAGTCCTTGGACGATGCGCACCGTGGTGGCGGGATCCGTTCCCAGTCGGTCGGCCAATGCCCGCACGCTCAACAATACGTACGGCCGCGGGTTCTCGAGTACCGGGCGAATGATCTCCTGACGTTTGGGACTAAGATGTCTGAGTTTGTCCGACAAACTTCCGCGTGAAGCCGCAAGTTTATGGTTCGCCCGCTTGCCAGTCATTAACAAGGAGGATTGCGTATTCCATGCATCACTGTCAACAAATTTCGAAGATTAAGCTGGCCTGACGCAACCCAACCGCGGTATCTGAACATCATTTGTTGCAAAATGCCCATGACCCTTGGATAGCTTGGGAATCCGGCTTTTTGGCGGTTATGAAACGTGTAGAAAGAAAATCCGGGACGGTCCGCGCCATGCAAATGAAACGAAAGTTTCTCGCTTCCGGGTGTCAATGTTTTCGCCGCGATTCGATCTGAGTTGACGCGATTAGGAGCTAGTGGCTGTGGTGTCCCCGCCCACGACCAGTTCTTCGCGGAACATCGCGAACAACACTTTCAGCACGGAGGCGATGACGGGGCCGAGGAAGAGGCCAAGAAATCCGAACGCCTCGACACCCCCTAAGATGAAGAACAAGAGCACGAGGGGGTGCAATTCGACCTTGCCACTCACCACCCAGGGCCGGATGATGTTGTCGGCCATGCTGATTACGATGGTTCCCCACGCGAGGACAAATACCCCCTTCCATAAGGCGCCCGTAAAGATGAGGTACAGGCCCGCGGGGACCCACACCAGAGCGGCTCCGACTATCGGAACGACCGATGCGAGGGCAGCACATAGTCCGAGCAGCAAAGGCGACTGGAGGCCCACCAGAGCAACCGCGATACCCGTTAAGACTCCTTGCGCGACTCCGACGGACACCATGCCGTAGACATTGGCGACGATCGTGTCAGAGATGTTGGCAATCAGGCGCCGGGCCTGCTCGGGCGAAAGCGGCATCATTCCCACAGCGCGATGTACCCAGTCGTGTCCGTCGCGGAAAAGGAAGAAAACGATCGCGAGCGTGATCAGCGAGTTGACAAGGAGGCTGGCAAAGCCGCCCAGAACGGCGGTGCCCGATCCCCATGCCCAAACCGCAGCTTGTTGCACGTGCGAGGTAACGGCCCCTCGTACGTCGAACTTGGAAATATCAACCCACTTCCCGGCAAAATGAAGTGCACGGTCAGCGATGGTCGTCAGGAAGAGAGTAAGTCCACCTTCCGCTGCGCTTCTGCGACTCAGGTACTGCCCGGCAGCGATGGCCTCATCGGTGGCCAAAGCTATAACGATGAATACAGGCACGCCAAAGGCCAGGAACAAGATCAGCGTAGATAACAAAGAAGCCCTGCCGGATTTGCCTTTCGTCCACCGCAGAACTCGCTGGTGAAAGGGATAAAAAACGACCGCCAGAATGATGGCCGCTGCAATAGGCTTCAGAAACGGAAGTGCGATGACCAGTGCCACCACTGACGCAAAGAGGGTCAGCGTTCCTAGAAACCACAGCTTCGTCCGCTTGCTGTACATTTCCGACATCGACCGCTCTTTCTTCCACTATAAAAATGCCGTCGGTGAATCTGACCGCAACGGAGCCGCCAGAACCGCACCAGCCCCGAGTCTACGGTGCGAAGACCATCCTTGTCTCGCCTGTTTGCAGCGAACCTCGGTGAGGTCCCGGAGGCACAAAAATGCCTCCGCCGGCGGGGCAGCGGAGGCTGCGTAAGTCGTTTTACAAATCAGGAGGAAGCTCAGCGCTCCCTCCCGAAATTAGAGCCCACCAGACTGCACTAGAAAGTCAGGCGGAGCGCAAACTGCAATTCGCGCATCGTGGTATTCGGATCGATGTCCGTGACCAAACCGGCATTGTTCAACAGCTGACCGGTTGCGGTCATGCAATCGACGCAGGTGTTGCCGGCGTTCTGGTTGAAGTTCAGCACACGGTGATTGAACAGGTTGAACACGTCCATGCGGAACTGCAACGCGAACCGTTCGGTCAGGTTGAAGTTCTTCATGATGGTCGCGTCAGTCGTGAACGACCGCGGTCCGTAGAGGGAATCGGTTCCTGCATTCCCCAGCGTGCCCGCGCACGGTCTACCCCAAGCGCCGTAATTGGTGCAGTTTTGCGTCATTTCCGGGATCGGAGTGAAGTACGTAACCGTGTGGGTAATCGGGTTCAGCGATCCGCCGCCCATCGACCACAGTGCATTGTTGCCCTTGTTCGGGTTACAGACGCTGACATCTTCGTCAGAGCCGCACTCGTTGTAAGTCGCCGTGAAAGGAAGACCCGCCGACCAGTTGAAAGTCGTGGTGACCTGCCATCCACCGATGACCAGATCCTCGGCCCTGCCGGCGCCGCCGGCGAATTGTTTACCCTTGCCAAAGGGCAACTGGTAAACCAAGTTGGTAACGAACACCTGGGGACGGTTCTGGTCGTCAGGACCGTAGGTAACCCTGGGGTCGACTGCGAAGTACTCGGTGTTGCCGCCGGTGTAGTTCAGCGCTCTCGACCAGGTGTAGTGGGCGATGAACTGCAGGCCGTGGGACATGTTCTGCTGCAATTTGACCTGCAGCGCGTTGTAGCTACTGTTGGCGTTGTTACCAAAGTAGTTGCCCATTACGGAGCCGTCGCCACCACCGCAGCACAACACGTTCGTGGTCACTCCATTGGCATCCGTGTACGGGGTGCTGATCATGTTGTAGTAGAACTGACGCTGTTGCTGGCTAACGATACCTTGCTGCGTCAGTGCCCAATTCTGGATGTTAATCGGGTTAAGGTCATACGAAGAGCCGTCACCGGTGAAGCCGTGACGTCCTTCAACGCCAATGTAGGCAAGTTCCAGAGTCATGTTGTTGGTCAACTGACGCTGAATCGTGACGTTCCAGGTGCCAACCGCAGGCAGAGTCTGACTGAGGGGCCGCATTCTCGGCTGCACGTTGCCCGACGGACCACCTAACGGCAGGATGCCGGAAGCAGGAACGATCGGGAAGACAAACGCGGGCGGAGGTGTATTCAGATTGTACGCAGCGATGTAGTTGTTCGATGCGAGTGGGTTGACGCTTGACGCGGTAACCGTCTGGTTAGCCAAAACCGGCAGGTTCTGTGTATTCGCGTGCCCAAAGTTCGACCCGAACACTCCCATGTCGTAGCTGATGCCGAAGCCCATACGAATCACGGTCTTTTCGTTCATCGAGTAGGCCATGCCAAGACGAGGAGCAAACGCGTGGTAGTCGTTGCCGAGACTTCCGCTGGTGCTCCAGGGACCGTATCCGGCAACGCGGATGACGCCATCGCCCGGATTAGAACCGACGACGGGATTGGCAAACCCGCCTTGGCCTTTTCCGTTGACAGTCTCAGGCATATAGAGTTCCCAGCGCAGACCGTAATTGAGGGTCAACTTCGACGTGATGCGCCAGGTGTCCTGCCCGTAGAAGAAGTACCGCCATTGGTGTTCCGCGGCATTCAAACTGGTGCTCACGAAGCGCTGGAAGTTGGTCACGTTGCCGAACAGGAACGTCGCCAGGTCCAAGCCGCCGACGCCGCCGTCTGCCGTGTTCTGGTGGCTGAAGGTCAACTGTCCAGTACGGTTCGAATCGCTGGGTACGCGTAGGTTGCTGGCGCTGCGGATGTCGGCACCAAACTTAAAGGAGTGGTTGCCCCACAGTTTGGTCCAGTTGGTGACGCCCTGATACTGGTTTTCGTCCTCGATCAGGGGGCAGTTACAACGGCCTACGTTCAGACCTTCGCCCCAGTTCGTAAGGGTCCCGTCTCCGTAGAACGCAGGTAGACCGTTGGTGAACGCTTGGGTGACGGCTCCCTGGTTGGTGATGTTATAGCCGGGAAGACCGAGGGCGCTCATCGGTTGCTCATTTCCGAAATACTTCTCGGTGTGGGGGTTGTAATGCATCCAGCCGAAGCGGAAGTCAGCCAGCCAGGTTTGGCTTAGTGTTTTGGTAACGCCGACCGCCACGCTGTAGTTGTGAATGGTCGAGCTTCCCGCCAATCCAGGGCCTGAGCCGAAGCCGTTACCGCCCGCGGCTCCCAAGCCCGGTGCGCCGGAAAGAGTGAACCACTGCTGGCTGTAGCGCCCAAACACATTCAGGGTCGGAGTTGCCACCCAGTCGATGCGTCCGTCCCATGCGTTTTGGTCGTAGGGTCCGGATCCGCCCGCAACGTAATTGTTAAGCACGCCGCCGGTAGTTGGCGTCGGGAAAAGCGCCAGAAGTGCGCGCGCCTGGGGAGAGACCTCGCTATTTGGAATCAGGTTGCCCACAATGGCAGTTCGCCCGTTACCTTGCAAGTTTCCGGTATTGGGGTCGAACACCTGACCTTGCTGATAGCCGTTACCGCCGCCGCCGCCGGTCTGACCGAGATACTGACTCAGGTTGCAGAAGCCGGTGGTCTGAGCGCAACTGCTTTCTACCAGCGCCGTCGGAATGGTGTATAGGTTCGTCGTGCCGGTAGTCGTCTTAAATCCCTGGTAGTCGCCAAAGAAGAACAACTTGTTCTTGATAATCGGACCACCGAGCGAACCGCCGTATTCCTGCCACTTGGTCGAGGGTATATACCGGCCGTCGACGAGCGCATATTGGGTGAACGGATCACGCGCTTCGTTGGCATCGGTGCGCCGGAACCAGAAAGCGCTGCCGTGAAAGTCGTTGCTGCCAGACTTGGTCTGCGCGGTCACGTAACCGGCGACGGCTTTCCCCATCTCGGCGTCATACTGCTGCAACGCAACCTTCGCTTCGGTCACGGCGTCGAGGTTGGGATTGATGACGATGATTCCCAGGATCGGGTCCTGGTTGTCGGTGCCGTCCAACTGGTAGTTGGTGCCGCTGAAGTGCTGTCCGTTGACGAACGTCTGTTGCGAGCCCTGCGGATTTTCCGTCGCTGCGTGGCTCCAACCAGTCAACTTCTGCGTACCAGGAGACAGCAGCAAGAAATCGGTGAAGTTACGGTTGTAGGTCGGCAGGTCCTGCACATAGGTATTGTTGTACTCGACTGCGATGTCGGACTTGTCGGTCTGCAACTGCGGGGGCTCGCCAGTCACTTCCAAGGTCTCGCTCGTTGCGCCGACCTGGAACTGAACGTCGACACGCTGCGTGCCGTCGGCAGAGACAGGGACATCGCCCTGCTCGAATGTCTTGAAGCCGGCATCTTCGAACTTGACCTTGTAGACGTCCGGGATCAAGTGCGTCACCGAATAGTTGCCCGACTCATTTGTCGTGGTCGTGACCGATGTGTTCTTGCTAACGCTGGTCACTGTCACCTTTGCGTTGGCAACTGCCTCTCCTTGAGGATCGGTTGCTGTTCCGACTATGTTGCCGAACACGGCCTGACCGTAAGCTGCAGTCGAAGCCAACGCTGTCACCACGCACACCACGATTGACAACACCCACCGTTTTTTCATTTCACCCTCCGCAGTGGAATTCCGGCTGCGTGGCCTGATAGCCTCGCCGCTCGCGAACTCACCGCCCGTGCTTGCTGGAAACCGTTACGACTGTTGTTGAAGTGGAGAAGAGTAGGAGAGCGCTGTGCGGTGGTATGAACACGAACACTGCGACTGGCGTCGCACAATGATTGCAACCCGGAAATTTCGCTCAGAACTGTAACCAACACGTTTAGGATCCCGACTAATTGATGTCAAGAATGGGGGAACCCCAAGTCACCCCACATGACAGTCAGCAACGCTATATCGTGAAACGCTTGATGTCAAGGGGGTTGGGACGCTCTGTCAATAATAGATTTCGGGTAGCGGCCAAGATTTTCCTGCAGACGCAATCTTGGCCGAACAAAACCGATTTGGCGGAAAAACCGTTCCAGCAGGGGAACCACGCAAGTAATTTTTTTAAGGTAGAGGCTTCAGCCTGGGATCCAACTCGTGAGCCTGGTTGAATTCCTCCGCGGCCGCCGTCTTGTCGCCCTTACGCGACAGAGCAATAGCCAGCTGATAATGCGCCTGGGGATAGGTTGGGGACATCTTGATCGCGCTGCGGAACTGCGAAATTGCACCGTCGAGATCTCCCGCAGTGAGCATGCGCTTTCCGGAATTGGTCGCGAACGTGGCCCCCTGAACACCGATCTTTTGTTTGACCAGGGTGTCGCCTAGTTGACTTTCTGCTTCTGCGCCGGATGTGTCACCCATCTGTCGTAGAACCGCGGCCAGCGTAGTGTGCGCACCTGCGAGCTGTGGTTGCACGCGGATCGCCTCACGCAAGGCTTGTGCCGCTTCCGGAAGTTGGTTCATTTGTTTCAGAACGGTCCCGAGCGTGTAATAGGCCTCGACGTAATCGGGCTTCAGTTCGATTGCCTTTTTCAGATACTCGACAGCGGCGGGAAACTCTCCCTCCTGCCACATGGTGTTGCCCAGCGTGTAGTAGGCGTCCACCAATTTCGGATCCAACTGGACAGCCTTTTTCATCTCGGCTATCCCGTCGATCAAATCGTCTTTCAGCTTCAGGGCGAGGCCGAGATCGTAATGCAGCGAGGCGTCGTTGGGCGACATGGCGATCGCTTTCTTCAACTCCTCAATCGCCGCGTCGAAATTGGAGAGTTGCATTTGGGAGATGCCAAGGTTGCCGCGGAAGCCCGCATCGTCGGGGCGCAGCTTGACGGCTTCCTGAAACTCCTTGACGGCCTCATCCCCTTCTCCGCGTTGCATGAGCACAAGCCCTAAATTGTTATGAGCATCGGCGTCATTCGGGGTAAGTGCCACCACCTTGCGAAATGCCGCAGCCGCCCCTTCGACATCCGTGGTTCGCTGCAGTAGTTGTCCGAGTTTGGTTTGCACGATTGCCGAGCCGGGCAGCAGTTCCGCAGCTTGCTGGTAGGCGGCGATGGCTCCGTCTTTGTCTCCGGCAACCTGGCAAGCGTCTCCCAGGTAGTAGAAAGCGAGTCCATCCGTGGGATTCATCTTGGTCGCGGCAATCAATTCTGTTTGGGCGCCTGCGGCATCGCCCTGGTTGAGCCGCACTACTCCGAGATGAAAGCGGGCGGGCTCGTACTGAGCGTCGAGCTGCAGCGCCGACCGAAACTGTTGCTCGGCCTCAGACAATTGCCCCGCCTGCGCCAGAAGAGAGCCCAATTCATCGTGCGCTGCTGCGCTTTTCGGAGCCAACGCAACAGCTTTCTGAGCCTCAGCGATCGCTTCTGCGTTCTTGTTCTGCGCATTCCAGGTGCGAGCCAGAGCGCGATGCGGCTCGGCGTCTTTGGGCGCAAGCTTGCTGGCTTCCTTGAGTTCGGCAATCGCGTCATCAAAATTGCCCGAGAACGAAAACGCCTGACCCAGGTAGAAATGCGCTTGTGCATCGCTGGGTTTCAGCTTGATGGCAGTTCGCAGGTGGCTGACTGCCCCATTTACGTCTCCGAGGTGCAGCAGGACTTTGCCCAAGGTCAGTTGCATTTCGGCGTTTGCCGGGCTGAGCTTCACTGCTTGTTCAAGTTCTGATTGGGCAGTCGCGAAATCTCCCGCGCGGATGGCCGAAAGCGCACTGTCGTATGCCTTGGTCGCCGCTGGATTCGCGGTTGAGGTTTGCGCGAAAAGTCGTAAGGGAATCGGTCCGGGGAATGTTGAGAGAGCTAAAACCACGACGAATCGGACCAGGGCCGAACCTGCTGAACGCAAACGGGGCACGATGACAATAGGCTAATGCCTTGGCCACACTTCCTTCAAGGAAGCGATTCTGTTGTGATACTCGCAAAGCGACGGTCTACAATGCGCATCGCATGAGTTTTAGAAATTTTATCCGCGGAAGAGTCTCTCGCACGACGTTGCTGTGCGTTCTGGCTTGTTGTTCGCTGCTCATCGCGGCGGAATCGAACCTGCCGTTCGGAGCGTGGCGACGAGCATCGCAGGAGCCGATCCTCGCTCCGCAAGGAAACGGATGGGAATCTGCCGGCACGTTCAATCCCGCTGTCGTGATGCATCGCGGAAAAATTGTGATGCTTTACCGCGCCCAGGATTCACATGGCACGTCGCGGCTCGGTTACGCGGAGAGTGCCGACGGCATTCACTTCACTCGCCGGCCCGAACCTGTCTTAGCGCCCGAAGCCGACTACGAAAAGGACGGCGGCGTTGAAGATCCGCGCCTGGTCAAGTTCGGTGCCACGTATTACTTGACCTACACCGGCTACAACACCAAGGATGCCCAGCTGTGCCTGGCGACTTCGCGGGACTTGATTCATTGGGACCGCAAGGGCGTGATTCTTCCCGCCTACAAGGGAAACTGGAATACCGGATGGACGAAATCGGGGGCGATCGTGCCGAAAAAAATTAACGGGAAATACTGGATGTATTTTCTGGGCACCACTCCGGACAAGAACGATCAGATGGGACTGGCCTACTCGACTGACCTGATTCATTGGACGGAAGCGACCCAAACGCCAGTATTGCCGCGACGGCCCGGGCACTTCGACTCGCGCGTGGTTGAGCCAGGACCACCACCGATCCTGACGCAGGATGGGATTGTGTTGATTTACAACGGCGCGGACGACAAGTTGGTTTATCGCACGGCGGTCGCGGTCTTCGACCGCCATGATCCGCGCAAATTGCTCTACCGCAGCGAGCAACCGATTTTCGCGCCGGAAAAAGAATGGGAGAAAGTCGGACAGGTTCCCAATGTCGTCTTTGTCGAAGGCATGGTCGAGCATGGCGGCCG
Organism: uncultured Acidobacteriaceae bacterium; assembly: GCA_963837915.1. Classification (GTDB taxonomy): domain Bacteria; phylum Acidobacteriota; class Terriglobia; order Terriglobales; family Acidobacteriaceae; genus DASRAA01. The sequence goes on along the minus strand of CAWIPZ010000051.1, from coordinate 628,104 downwards.
CTATCTGTTCTATTACGGCGGTGCGGACAAATACGTCGGGGTTGCCGAGGCACCGCTGCTCAAGCGATAGCCGTCACGAGTTATCTGGGTTGTGCTCTAATTCTTACGAACACAGCCTTTGGAAATCTTCCTCATGTATAAGCTTCCCGGTGTCCCCGCATTCATTCTTGCCTCCTGTTTAGCACTTGGGGCGCAATCCCAGCCGGCATCGACAACTCAGAACCCGCCGCAGACATCGCCCAGCGCGTCTACGGAAGCGGGCTACAAAGAAGCACGCCATCTGCTGCAACAGGGCAAGTATGACGAGGCCATTGCGCAGCTACAGGCGCTGGCTGCGAAAACGCCAAGACCGGCAGGCGTCACTCGTGAATTAGGTACGGCGTATTACGCCAAGGGAGAGTATCTAAAGGCCGCGGAGTATCTGAAACAAGCGGCAGATGCGGACCCCAACGACAAAGAGGCGGTGCAATTACTGGGGCTTTCTTACTATCTCGCTGGACGTCCGGCGGAGGCGATTCCCTACCTGGAGAAGGTGCAGACGTGGTATCCGCGCGCCAATATCGACGCGGCTTATATTCTCGGGATCAGCTACATTCAGGCCAAAGATTATCCCAACGCGCGCAAGGCATTCGCAAAGATGTTCGATGTGCCCCCTGATTCGGGCGCCAGCTATCTCTTTACCGCGCGCATGTTGTTTCGCCAGGAGTTCACCCCGATCGCGGAAGACTATGCGCAGAAGGCTATCGCCGCCGATCCCAAACTGCCCCTGGCTCACGAGTTGCTCGGCGAAATTCATCTGTTCACCTCAAAGATTCCCGAAGCGATCAGCGATTTCGAGGCGGAGTTGGCTATCAATCCCGCGTATCCATCGGCGTATTACAAGCTAGGTGACGCGTATTCGCGCATCCAGAAGTACGACGAGGCAGAGCGGCTGTTGCAGCGCTCAATCTGGCTGGATGCTACGTCCACCGGGCCATACATCCTGATGGGCAAAGTGCTCGAGAAGAAAGGCGAACCCGTCCTGGCAATACGAACCCTGCAACACGCCGCGAACATGGACCCCAATAATCCGATGACTCACCAGGTCCTTGGACAAGCCTATCGGGACATTGGCAAGGCGGATGAGGCGGAACGGGAACTCAAGATCGCCGAGCAACTGCGTAACAAACAAACTGACATTCAGTGATTCATGGCCCACACTTGGGCGGATCGGCATTGAGTTGCTTGAGCAGGGTCTTCGCGGAAGTTAAGTCTGGATTGAATTGCAAGACGCGCATCGTATAGTCACGCGCATGATCAACCTGCCCGGAGGCGCAAAATGCGTGTGCGAGGTTCATCCCAATACTGCTTCGTCCCGGAGCTCGCCTGAAGGCGTCCTGCCAGAGCTTAACCGCATCGGGCAGTTGTCCGGATCGAGCTTCGAGCACCCCGAGATTCGTCTCCACGTCGATCAACGTCGGATCGAACTGAAGGGCTTTGCGATACGTTTCCAGCGCCTTGCTCGTAGCTCCGTGTTGCTGCTCGATGTAGCCCAAGGCGGCTAGTAACGCTGGATCGTCAGGCGATTGTTCCACGGCTTGTCGGATCAGGCGCTCGGCCTCGGGAGCCGCCTTTGTCATTCCGCTATTGACGATCGATTGCCATGCCAACGCCCGATCGCGGACGTCGTTGTCATTGTCGGAAAGCGGAAAGGTCACTAACTCCGGAAGCGAAGTATTGGCCGCATTCTCCAGCTTCACTCCGGAGTTCGGTCTGCGCGGGATGCTATGGTCGGTGACCGCGGTGTGAGCGATATCGCTGCTTGCGGTTGCCGGCATGTGGCACGACGTACAGTCCGGCTGGTCCTTGTGGTGCTTCTCCCCAAATGAAACGCCGTGACACGCCAGGCACTTTGACCGGTAAAATGCCACGCGCTCATCGGGAGGAATCGTTCGGTGAGGATCATGGCAGCTGGTGCACGACATGGCGTCACCTGACTTCTTTTTGCACATGCTCTGCGCCAGCTCTTCGAACTGGCTGGCGGCGCGCATGCCAGGCTTACCGTTGCCGGTGAGAACGTAGTAGCGAACATAGTCCGAGAGATTGTCGCCCGGCCGGTATTGATAGATGTGCTTGCCGGGACGCTCAATCGCGGCATTGCCCTCGAGATGGCACTGCATGCAGACCTGGTCGCGGCGCTCGGGCGCGAGTTTCGCCGGATTCACGACCGCTCCGACCGCGACATGTTCCGCTCCCGGACCATGGCAGCGCTCGCAGGTCACGCCGGGGTAGAGAAACAGTGGTGACGCGTATCGATTCTCGGTGCCCTCGACGGGAGGGCGAATTCCGCTGACATGACAGTCCATGCAACTCGTCAACGCGGGAAGGTTCATGGGGATTTCGCGCGCATCGCCATAGGCCGGAGCCATGTCCCACGTGTGCCGGCTGGTGTAAAGATTGATCGGAGTCTCGAAATAAAACCCGTCAACCGAAAAGAGATACGTCGTTCCGCGGCGCCCTTGGCCAATGTAATACAGCAGTTGGCGCCGTCCTTGAACCAGAGAATCGCCCGGGCGCTCGAAACTCATCCACACTTTTCCGGATTCGGAGTAGACGCGATATTTGACCTGTGACTTCGGATGGCTGAATTCTCCGGCAACCAGGTTGTCGATTGCAGGGCCGCTGGCATGGGCATGGGCGGCCGCAGAAAAGGATTGGTAGATCGAAGCGTGACAGCTCGCGCATGATTGGTTCCCAACATATCCGTTGGCATCTGGCTTGGAGTTGGGAACGGAATGCGGATCATCCGCGACAGCAGGCATCGCGGCAAGCAGGGCCAACACGAGTGCCACCAAAGTCACTCGCTCAAGCCGTTGCGACACGATGAGGCGCGGCAGCGAGATCACTGCGGACGTTCCCTGGTCAACTGCTCCAACTGTTGCAAGTTGTCGCGGGCAAGCTGATTCGAGGGATCGATGCGAAGTGCTGCTTCGTAGTGTGACTTCGCCTCACCGAGACGACCTAGCTGGACGAGCGCGGTACCCAAGTTGGCCTGGGTATTGGCATCGTCAGGGTTCAGCTTCGCCGCATCGCCAAACTGTTCGGCAGCGCCGCTGAAATCGCCTTGCGCTGCCAGGGCGTTGCCCAGATTGTAGTGGGCGTCGAAGTAGTCCGGCTGAGACGTTAGCGCGACATTAAAGCACTTCACCGAGCCCGCCAAATCGCCTTTTGCGAGCAGCGCTCCACCCAGCGCGTTGTTAGCCACGGCATCCGTAGGACGAACCGCGACCGCCGCTTGAAACTGCTCAATCGCTTCGTCGAGCTCCCCACGCGCCTGAAGCATCTCGCCGAGGTTATAACGCGACTCGAAACTGTTCGGCGCCTTTTCAACTTCATGGCGTGCCCACGCTTCCTGCAATACCATTCGCGGATCACCCGGCCGGGAGGGATCACTTTTCGGAAGCACTTGCAGCCAAAGGTGCGCCATCTCATCGGTCGAGAGGTTGCCTCCCATCACGCGCGTTGGAGGGTGATTCGGATTGGCCGTGTTGGCTTCCGAATTGTCGTAAACGTAGCGCATCTTCAGCACCGTGTTCTTGGGCAGGAAAACCGGCTCCGCATAGCGATAAACCGCCTGCCAATTCACGTCCCAGTGCTTGATGTGAATGAGCGTCTTGGTCGTGCCGTCAGGGAGCGTCGCCGTGGCTAAAAGGTCTTTGCCCAGATAGTGCGCGTGAGGATAGACGCCCAGCAAATCGACGTCGATCGGAAGTGTGAATTCGTCGGTGACGACGAAGTCGCTGTCTCCCGCAGGAATATCGAGCGCAGCATCGTTCTGCAGTTGAAGCAGCATGGGATGCACGGTCGCCGGCTTGTCGGTGAAGTACAAACCAATGCTCGGCTGGACGGGTTCCACCTTGCCCGATGGCTGCAGGTGCGCGTTGAGCACCAGATCGGTGCCCTTGTCGAGACGCAGCGCCATCCCGTCGGGCTCGTTGGTGACGACAGTGCCCGGCTTCCAGAAAAGAAAGTGGCTATCGGGATCGAAGACCTCCGATTCGATGCGGATTTCCATTCCGCCAAAGCCGCCACCCTTGTCTTTCTCCATGCGGCGCGCCGACTCGTACCGGTCAACCAGAATGTTGGCGTGGTGCACGACGCGCTTATCGCCCGGGTGGATTTCAACCGCGCGCACCCATCGGGTCTCATGGATGGGCACCGGGAAGATGAAATTCCAGTACTGGTCGATGCCGTTCGCCTGCAACACGTACGGTTTCTCGGCCTTGAGGATCAAGTCGGGCTGTCCCAATTGCCATCCCTCGACGAATTTCGGTTTCGGCGGAAGCTCCGACGGCTTGCCTTCTAACATGCCCTGATCGACCCACGCCCGTATCTTGGCGATCTCCTCGTCAGAGAGTCGGCGTTCGTCGGCGAGCTTTATGTCTTGTGGTTCCGGAAGCCACGGCGGCATGAAACGCGTCTGGGTCACAGCCACGATCTGGTGCCCGTGTTTCTTCACATCCTGATAGGTCAATAGCGGAAACGGCCCAGCCTCGCCTGGCCGATGGCAAGACGCGCAGTAGTGATAAACGATAGGAGCAATGTCGCGGCTGAACGTGACCTTCGCAGCGGGCGAATTCGGCTCCGATGACCACACTCGCGATTGATAGCCCCCGATAGCGAGAACGACGCCAACACTGAGTACGAGCACGGTCTGCGAATTGAGGCCGTGCCGTCTCATGGAAGATCTGCAATGTAGCAGCCGATTCCGCTGACGGAGGTTGGAACCGGATGCGCGCTGTTGACGGCCGCCTGGATCGCTTCATCGAGCTCGTGAGTGGTCGGAGCGCTGCGGGCATGGCCAAAGTCCACGTACCAATTGTCGATGCGGCCGTGATAAATCAACTCTCCGCGACGGTCGAAAACCGCTGCTTCAGGTGTGATTTCCACTTCGCTGACTTTGACCAACTCACGCTGCGTATCGCGCAAGGCGGGCATTTTGTAGCCGTAGTCGTGCAGATGCTTCTCAATGTCTTGTGGCGTTTCAGACTTGTCGGGATAAACGAGCATCATCACCGCCGCGCCGGCGTACTTGCGGCTGAGAGCCTGAATGGTCGGAGCGTAGCGGTTCGAGACCGGGCAGTCGGTACGAACGAAAATGAGAACCAGCGGCTTACCGTCGGAGATCTCAAACGGGTTGACGTTCTTACCCGCGAGGTCAAGGGCACTCGCGTTCGATCCAGAGGATGCTGGCGCTCCACTTGCCGGACGATTGGCGGGAGCCGCCCAAGCCTGGAACAAAGTCCCGGCCAGCACGACGATGGCCGGTCCCGTGAATCGCCTTAACACTTCGTGGTCTCCGAAAAGCTTTCGTGCCCTGTCAAATTCTTGCTACTTGACGACTTCGCCGATGTACACGGTGTACGGTTCAAGCGTCAGACCTGAGAGTGCCTGTTCGCCGACAGATTTCGTGGTCGTCAAAAGCGTCTTGGCTTGCTTCGCCCCGAAGCGTTGCGGCGTCAGGTCGAAGCTGACCTTCTGCTCGTTTTCCGACATATTCAGCACCACCAGCACCGCCTGGTTCTTGTACCGCCGCAGATACGAGTATACGTTGGCATCGTCCTGGTTGAGCGCTACGTAGTCGCCGTCAAGCAGAGCTTTGTTGGTATGACGTAGCGCTAACAAGTTCTTGTAAAAATTCAGGATCGAGTTGGGGTCAGCCTTCTCGATGGCGACGTTGTGGGTTTGATACGACACAGGAACCGGCAACCAGGGAATACCCTTGGTGAACCCAGCGTTCGGCGTGTCGTTCCACTGCATGGGCGTGCGCTCTCCGTCGCGGCCTTTCTGTACTGGCCAACCTAGCTGGCCGATGGGATCCTTCACGTCTTCTTTGCGCGTGGGATCGTTGTTGGCCATGCCGATCTCTTCGCCGTAGTACATGATGGGCGTGCCGCGCAGCGTGAGATACATGCCGGCCAGCAGCTTCGCGATGTCGTCGTCGTGCTTCCCGTCAGCAAAGCGCGTGTACGCCCGAACGATATCGTGGTTGCTCATCACCCATACCGGCCATTCACCTGAAGCATCCACGGCCCCCACGTGCTTGCGGAAGACGTCTGCCGACAACGGCGTCAACTTGGTGAACATCAGGTCCATCGGCATCTGCAATTCGTCGTGATTCTTGCCGTAATAGTCCTTCAGTTCCGAGACGTCGCTGGTCCAGGTCTCTCCAATCAGCACCGCGTTGTAGGGCGTCGCTGCCTTGCGCAGGCCTTTCATGACGTCGTGCACTTCCGGCAGCTTGTCGTTGTATTTGGGAAACATGTTCGGATCGCCGTAAGCGTTCTTCCCCGGCTGAATCGGGTTGTCGGTCAGGTTGGGATCTTCAAAAAGAGTATCCACGGCGTCAAGGCGAAAACCGACGACCCCTCGCTTGTACCAGAAGACGGTGCTGTCATACATCGCACTCGCAACCTTAGGATTTCGCCAGTTCAGGTCCGGCTGCTGCGGATAGAAGTAGTGGTAGTAATACTGATTCGTCTTGCCATCGAACTGCCACGCCGAGCCGCCGAAGGTCGAAAGCCAATTGTTGGGTGGTTGGTTCGGGCCCTTGCCATCGCGCCAGATGTACCAGTCGCGATACGGATTCGTCTTCGACGATTCCGATTCGATAAACCACTTGTGCTTGTCAGAGGTATGGTTCACGACGAAGTCGAAAACGATGCCAATGCCATCTTTCTTGCCGATCTTCTCCATCCGGTCGAAGTCGGCCAGCGTTCCATACATCGGATCGATGTTTTCGTAATCCGATACGTCGTATCCGAAATCGACCTGCGGCGACGGAAAGCAGGGCGCGATCCAGATGGCGTCAACACCCAGCCACTTCAGGTAATCCATCTTCGAAGCGATGCCGTTGAGATCGCCGATACCGTCGTTATTGCTGTCCATGTAGCTGCGGGGGTAGATCTCTTGAAACACCGCATGCTGCCACCACTGGTGGCCCTCGGCATCAACGGGCTTTTGCTGCGCAAAGATCGATGGAACGGCCAGGATGAGAACAATCAGCAGGATGACAAAACTGGAGAGCTTTTGACGCATCGAGTGGGCCTCCGTGGCCGAGCGTAGCTGGAACCAGAAACGGTAAGAGTCTAATGCATCGCGCCGAGCGACGCCATAAACGGTTGCTGGTACCACGGCGTCGGCGGCTTGCAATTGTGGTCGGCCGTACCTGAAAATGAAGTTCACATCGAGCACGGGTACGAGCAAGGCGGGTTACCTCATTTGTCACAGTCGCGCCGTAAATTCTTGCAATCCCTCTGCCGCTCTGCCTTCGTACTCACACTCTCCGACGTTTTGTCGCTGGTGCGGCCGCCTCCGATCTTCGGACAAGAGCCTACAACTCCGTCGAACTCCGAGACCGATCTTGGCGTTACCTTCGTCAATGTCGCCCAGGAAGCCGGCCTGAACGCCAAGACGATTTTCGGCGGCGAGCACAAGAACAAATACCTGCTCGAGACCACCGGCTGCGGCGTCGCTTTTTACGATTACGACCATGATGGCTGGCTCGATATTTTCCTCGTCAACGGCTGGCGATTAGAGGGCTTTCCTCCAGGCGAGGAGCCTTTCAATCACCTGTTCAAGAACAACCGCGACGGTACGTTTACTGACGTCACGCTCAAGGCTGGGCTGAAACACACGGGATGGGGACAGGGCGTCTGCATCGGCGACTATGACAACGATGGATACGACGATCTGTTCATCACCTATTTCGGCAAGAATGTCCTTTACCACAACAACGGCAACGGAACGTTTACCGACGTGAGTGAAAAAGCCGGCGTGGCGGGAATGAGAACCCGCTGGGGCACAGGATGTGCTTTCGTCGACTACGATCGTGATGGCAAGCTCGATCTTTTCGTGGCGAACTATATTGACATGGATCTGAAGACGGCGCCGGTCCCGGAGAGCGGCCCTTGCCTGTATAAGGCGGTCATGGTGGCGTGCGGGCCGCCCGGACTGAACGGCGATTCGAACATCCTTTACCACAACAACGGCGATGGCACGTTCACGGATGTTTCCGACGCTTCGGGCATCAAGAAAGTGAACGGGACTTACGGACTCGGTGTCTGTGTCGCCGACTACGATAACGACGGCTGGCCCGATATCTACGTTGCCAACGATTCGGTCAAGTCGCTGCTGTATCGGAACAACAAGAACGGCACCTTCACCGAGGTTGGACTGGAAGCGGGTTGCGTCCTCAGCGCCGACGGTAAGCCCCAGGCGGGTATGGGAGTCGCGGCGGCCGATTACGACCTCGATGGCAACCTCGACATTCTGAAAACCAACTTCGCTGGCGACACGCCTTCGCTTTATCACAATCAGGGCAACTGGAGCTTCGAAGATGAGACCTTTCAGGCTGGTCTCGGCTTGCACACCCAGTATCTAGGTTGGGGTTGCGGATGGTTCGATTTCGACAACGATGGCTGGCCCGATATCCTCATCTGCAACGGTCACGTGTACCCGGAAGTCGAACAGCTCACGACAGAGGCCGGATACCCGCAGAAGAAGCTGCTCTACCACAACACGCATAACGGGCGTTTTCGCGAAGTCACGCAGTACGGAGGCCCGGGAATCACGGTGCCGAACGCATCACGCGGTTGCGCCTTCGGAGATTTCGACAACGACGGAGATGTCGATTTTGTCGTCAACACCGTTAACGGTCTACCGCAGTTAGTTCGCTGCGACTCGAAGCTCGACCACAACTGGATCAAGGTGAAGTGTATCGGCACGAAGTCGAACCGTAGCGCTATCGGAGCGCGCGTGAAGTGCATTACTCGCCCTTCCGATGAGCAGAAGCCTCACCAGCAGATCGATGAGGTCCGCAGCGGCGGAGGCTACATCTCGCAAAGCGACCTGCGCATCCACTTTGGTCTCGGAAAAGCCGACAAGGTTGACTTGCTTGAGGTCCGCTGGCCTAGCGGACAGATCGACGCCATGAAAGACGTCAAGGTGAATCAGTTGGTGGTGGTCGAAGAAGGCAAAGGTATCGTAAAGGCATCTCCGTTGCAGAACGCCCAGAAGAAGTAGCACCAAGCCTCATCCCCGCTGCTTCCAATCTAGACATTCCCAGGAATACAGTTGAAACGCAAAGGGTTCAGCAGTACCATCAGGCTCTCGCTAGTTCAGCGATTGCGGCGCAGACCCGCAACCTTGGAGTGCGTGATGGTCGGTCAGCAGGAATACTCATGGTGGGCCTGGGGCAGTCCGGCCTATATTTATCAGGCTACTGTCCAGATCGATAACCGCGACACCCTGGCCGAAGTTGCCTTGGGCCGCTCCAACTTCGTAGACGATGGCGAGAATTTCTACACTGCGATCAGCATCCTCCAGGTCATATCGGACAACGGGACCGAGAATTTCAGCGACACGACTCTGGCTATCTGGCGGCAGGGAATGACCAGCCTCTCCATGCAAATCACCGTCATCAGCGCCTTCGCATACGGGCGCCTGATGTTGAATTACTGGTCGTAGGGGAAGGCCATGGAGTTCCAGTCCACATTCCCGGTATCCCGGCCCACTTCGCACAAGGTCATTGTCTACGACGCGCGCGATGGCCGCATCGTTCTAGTCCACGAGTTCCTCGGCGACGGCAAGACCGGCGTCTTCGGCGAGCAAGGTGAAGCAGAACGCGAGCGCATCACGCTGGAGAGTGCGCGCAAACAACTCCCGTCACCGGAGCACCTGAAAGCGCTCCACTTGGCCTCTGGATTCCCTTGGGATCCGCACACTCTGTACCGCGTCGATGTCGAGACCGGCAGCCTGAAGGCGCACGGCAAAATGCCGGACCATGGCTCGCACCACTAAGAGATCACGCGCACAGTTTTAACTTTTCCCCGGAGGTTCATTCTTCACAGCAACGCCGGAGCCTTCCTTCACAGTATTGATTTGATCGACTGCGACATTGTCGAAACGCTCCGTCAGTCCGCTGGGCCAGCGTATCTCGACGGAGTCTAACTTCGTAACCGAACCCAAGCCGAAGTGAACGCGCATATCGCTCTGCGAGTAATAGCTCGAACCGCTCCGCACCTCGTCAACCAGTAATCGCTTCCCTGCCCTAATCGTGATGCGCGCGCCGATTCCATCGCGGTTCGACTTTGTGCCGACGGTCTTGAATGCGATCCAGTGGTTCGGATACTTCTGTTCGTTCTTCAGCAGACTGGGCGCTGCGTTCATGTTGCTGATCACCGCGGACAACTGTCCTGTATTCCACAAATCTCCTATCGCCAATCCCCGCGATGAGGCCAACGTGGTGATTCCACTGCCGCCAGAATCGGAGACGTCGCTAAATGTCGCGTCGCCGTTGTTGCGATATAGAATTCGCGGCTCCTGGTAGTTGCTGCCAAGATGAAACTTGTCGACTTCCGGATACACGTGCCCGTTTACCAGCATCAGGTCAGGCCAGCTATCGTTGTCGAAGTCGAAAAACATCGTGCCCCAACCGAGATACTTGGTGTGCAGCCCCAGACCCGCGGCAGTCGTGACATCCGTGAACGTGCCATCCGGATTGTTGTGGTACAGCGTCGATGTGTCGTCCGAAAAATTGGTTTTGAAGATGTCGAGGCGGCCGTCGCCGTCGAAGTCGCCGACAGTCGTGCCCATGCCTCCCTGCTCGCGTCCGTCCTCATTGAAGGCCGCACCAGCGACCACCGCGACGTCGGTGAAGGTCCCGTCGCGGTTGTTGTGGTACAGGATGCTCGGGGTACTGTCACATGCGACATAGATGTCGGGCCACCCATCGTTGTCATAATCGAGCGTCGAAACACCCAGGGCGTAATGGCCGTTGGTCTGGTCGATGTGCGCCTTGACGGTGACATCTTCGAACGTCCCATCGCCGCGATTGTGGTACAGGATGTTCTTGTGATGCGGCAATCCTCGCGGTCCGCACATGACGGGAGCGCCCTTCCACATGCACGATGGACGGTCGCCGGGTGCGGGCGCTGTGGTCACGTCGAAATCGACATAGTTGGCAACGAACAGATCCAAGTGTCCGTCGCGGTCGTAATCGACAAAAGCACAGCCGGCGCCCCACTCTCTGCCATTGCCGGCGACACCCGCCTTTTCACTCACCAACTTAAAGACGCCATGTTCGTTGTGGTAAAGCCGGTTCTTGCCGTAATACGTGACGAACAGATCTTGCCATCCGTCGTTGTCGTAGTCGCCGACGCAGACACCCTGTCCCCATCCAGTAGCGTCGGCAAGCCCCGCCTTCTCGGTGACGTCAGTGAAAGTTCCGTCGTGATTGTTGTGGTAGAGGTGATTGGTCGGGCCGCTCTTGCCCGCTTTCATATCTTCGAGCGTCGTCCCGTTGACGAAGAAAATGTCGGGCCAGCCGTCGTTGTCGTAGTCGAAGATGGCCACGCCGGTTCCGGTGGTCTCGATGATGTACTTCTTGCTATCGACTCCGCCGAAAACGTTCTTCATTGTCAGCCCGGCTTTTTCGGCGATGTCGACAAAGTTCGCCACCGCTCCAGACGCACTCTTAGCCGGCGTTTGAGCGATAGCACTCCCGCTCATCGCCAACAGAATGAAAGATGCGAGCAGAATTCGCGCGTGCGCGGAATACTTCGTGAGGAACCCGGGCAGGAAACACATCCTGGTCTTGGATACTAGGGAAAGGCTTCTCGCGACGTCAAGCAAACGCGGATCGTTCTACGCGACCCAGGGCTGCCGTAATGACGCAGTTCCATGTGTCACTTCCATCTCACTCAACCGCAAAACCAGGCACTTGGCTGCGCCGCCAGCTTTCAGGAATTCAGTAAGCGGCACTTCGATCACGCGAAAGCCTTCGGCCTGCAGGCGACGCGAAAGTTCGACACTGACTTCGTTCATCACGATGGTTCTCCCCACGTTGATCGCGTTGCAGGCAAACTTTAAAGCGTCGCGTAGCGTGACGGCTATTCGCTTTTCCGCCGGATAACGGGACGAGATTTTGGCCTGAGACAGGGCGTCAAAAGCCTCGGGATAATAAAGAAGGTAGCCACCGAACAGTGGACAGAAGCAGGTGTCGAGATGGTAGAAACGCGGATCGATCAGTCGAAGCGATATCACCTCGACGCTCCATGTTTCTTTCAGGTACGGATGACTCGACTCGCGGCTGCGCATGCCATGTCCGGCCCACAGTCGCGAATTATCGGCCTCAAAGAGCGCGTCGCCTTCACCCTCGAAGGGCACGGCGCGCGGCAACTCGCGCACCGCAAAGCCCGAATCGTCAAACCATTTGCGAAAGTGTGGCTCCTCGCCTTGACGCTCGGGGTGCAGAAACCGGCTCAGGGCGACCATGCCTTTGCGTACCAACCCGGCATTCGCTGTAAATACCATGTCGGGCGATCCGGCCTGCTGCTCGACCAGCTCTACCCGCGCCAAGCTTGCCAGCGCGGCGTGCAACTGTTCCCACTGCCTAGTCGCATTTTGAGGAGATGACCGGTTGACGTTGCCTTCCATCCACGGGTTGATGACGTAATTCACGTCATACTGGGTTGGGGGACACATCAGAAAGGCTGGGCCGCTAGCAACGGAACGATCGCTCACGCTTCGCACAGAAACCTCACCCGGGGCTCACTTCCGCCTCTATTGGGGTGAGTCTGCCCCAGTCTCAAGAGCGAGTCCAATCCAAAATTTCTATGCGCCTTATGAGTAGCTTCCGTACATGAACGTAGCGTTACAAGAACGCCATCGCGAACAGCCAGGCTACTTCTTCACTGGATAATCCTTGAACAACTTGGTGACGGTGCTGTTCGCTTCGTCCATGAGTTTATCTGGGTTATTAGGGCTGATGGCCTCAGATCCCATCCCCCGCCACACCAGTTTCTTGGCCTTGGTGTCGATCAGGTCAATGATCAACTGGCCGGGATGCACGACAACCGTGGAATTTCCGTAGTAACCGTCCCAATACAATGAGTTCCCCGGCGACGTCATGCTCGGATCGAAGGGCGGTATGCCTCCGGTCGCGTTGTAGATCGGATTATTCGACGTCATGCTCACTTCAGCGTCGACGGCGCCATAGATCTGAACCAGCAGATCCGGATTGGCCGGCACTTTCGTCAAGCCGTGTGCCGCCATTTCCTGGTCCACAGCTCCCACGACATCAAGGGCGAGCATCGGATGCGCGACGGCGCCCACCGGTGCCCATCCATACGTCTTGTACTTTGAAAAGTCGATGGACTTGTCATAGTGAACGCGGATCTTCTCGGCTTGCGCGCTTGCACCCAACACCGCGACAATCAACAGAAAACGGACCATGCAAGAGCGCGTACCAAGCTGCGTCAAAGACATTTGTTTTCCTTCTCGTGGGCAATGAAAATTCGGGAATCGGGTTCGATCTAGCGCGCAAATCCGCGGTGCCGCTTACTGCTTGGGCCACTGCTTGAACATCTTCTGAACGGCCTTCTCCACCATTTCCTGGTTTTTGTTGCCGTTGTTGTTCAGGGCGTTCTGCGCGATGCCGCGCCACACCAGCGACTTCTGCTTCACGTCGTACAAGCTCACAACCATGGTGGCCTCAACATTCTCTTGAGGGCTGATTCCGCCCATCCCGCCGCCGATGCCGCGCATGCCCCAGGCATTGTACGAAGTCTGCTCCCGTTCGCCGCCGCTGGCTGCCAGGACCAGGTCGGGGTTCTGGCTCTCTTGCACTTTTTGCAGGCCCTTTTGCTGCATGGCAGCTTCGATGTCCTGCTGGGCTACTTGCGCCAGGATCGAGTTCTGAATCTGGTTCTTGTTATTCGATCCCCACGCGTAGGTGTGGTACTGAGAAAAACTTGCGTTGTGGTCGTAGTTGACGGAAACCTGCTGCGCCAATGCAACGGAACTCGCCACACAAATCAGTAACGCGCAAAAAGCTAACTTGGCCTTCATAAACAGTCTTCTCCTGTCTGAACTTACTGCTCAGTTGAACTGAACTCTGGCGCGCCGAAACTGCTCAGCACGATCGGTCTAGCGCCGGAAGCCGCCTCCGCCGCCCCAGCCTCCACCTCCGCCGCGATCTCCCCACCCTCCTGAGTGTTGGTATTGGGAGAAATTGCGGCTCTGGGCCTCTCCGCGCGCACGATTCTGGGCTTCCTGATCCATATCGCCGTATGACCCACTACTCGGCTTGTTGTAACTGCCGCTACCCGACGGGTGTTGCTGGTTGTAACTCTGGGCCTTTTGCTGGTCGGCTGAATAATTCGGGTTGCTCTGCGCTTTCTGCTGGGCAGAGGAGTAGTTGGAGTTTGTGCTGTCGGGATGCTGCTGCTGGTAACTCTGCGCTGACTGCTGCGCGGTGGACTTGTCGACCGTGTTCCAGCTGCCGTTATCGTACTTCTGCCACCCGCTTCCCGTGTTCTTGTACACGTTGCCGTCGTGGCCTGCGTACATATCGCCGTTGGAGGTCTTCCCGGCGGCAGTATTGCCATACGCCGTGCTTGTGGCCGCACCCTTGCCGCCTGACGACGTCTGAACCGTCCCTGCTGAGCCGTACGCGTTACTGGCATGCTGCGTGTATGCTGTCTCGCCGTTCTTGTTCACGACCGATTGCCCCCAAGAACCGTAGGCGTTCGAGCCCTGTCGGGTCGCCGCAGACGCTCCGGTATAGGGGTTGTAGGCTTCCGCGGCACTCCTCGTGCCGTATGCAGTCGATTCCGTCGCTCCGCGCGCGTACGTCCCCGTGTTCGGGTTGTACGAAGCTCCCCAGTGCGCGCTGCCGTACGGGCCGTAAGCAGAATTTTCGTAACCGTATGCGCCGGTATAGGGGTTGTAGGTGTGGTATCCGTAGGTCGCGGCGTAAGGATAATAAAATCCGCCATAGGCGTAGGGCGGATAGTAATAGCCGGTTCCGCTCGCCACGATTGCGCCAACCGCCGCTCCGGTAATGAACGCGCCCATGTATCCGGCGGTGTAGCTGGCCTGGATATTCCCATCAGGCAACGGTTGCTGCACCACGTAGGTAACGTTGTACACCGGGGAACTCGGTGGAATGGTGTAAATGTCCGGTGGCACCAACTGCGCCGTCTGCCACGGTCCCTGCGGAGTGGACGCTACGAACCAGATGCCCTGATAGCAAAGGTAATACTGGGACCCAACCTGGATCACGCGATTCGGCGTATTCGTCGCGTACGACATCGTGGTGCCGGTAATCGGGAGGAACTGGGGCGAGCCGACGTACGTCACTTTGACCTCGCTCGCCGCCTGCGCCGGATTCACCGTAACCGTTGTCGGAATCTGCGCGATCAATACGGCGTCTTCCGCTTCCGGAGTTCCGGGAACCGACGACAAGATGCTTCCTACTGGGCTGTTGACGGGTATGTGGGCGAAATCCGGCGGCAGGCTGTAGGTGGCAAACGTCCACGGTCCCAGCGGTCGAGCGGCGGTAAACCAGCGTCCTGACGTGAGGAAGTAATAAGCCCCGGTTGGCGCGTATTTGAAGACTGGGCTCCCCGTGTTCGACCCGTACGACAACTGTGTGCCGGGTATCGCCGTCCACTGCGGAGGCCCACTGAAAACGATGATCTCCGCCGGCGTCGCACTGTAA
Source organism: uncultured Acidobacteriaceae bacterium (assembly GCA_963837915.1). Classification (GTDB taxonomy): domain Bacteria; phylum Acidobacteriota; class Terriglobia; order Terriglobales; family Acidobacteriaceae; genus DASRAA01. The sequence continues at coordinate 612,560 of CAWIPZ010000051.1, read as the reverse complement.
TAAACCACCGGCGCCGTCCCCGCAGGCGGCGCAGGAATATAAGGCTTAAGGCTGGCGAAGTTCGAATTCGCCGGCACCTGCGACATTCCTGCGGGCAGTTGGCTGGTCGGAGTCCATGTGCCGCCCAAGCTCGATGACGTCATCCAACCCTTGCCGTTGAACAGGTAATACTGTGACGCGTTCTGCACCTGGAACAACGGCCAGTTGGCGTTCACGACAAATTGCAGGTTTGAATTCGCGATCTTCTCCATCACTGGCGTGCCGTTCACCAGCAGAAGGATCGCCGGCCGCATGCTTATGTAGATCGTCGGAGGCTCATTATTCAACTCGTTGGAGGGCGGTGTCTTCGTCTTCTTGACGCTGGCCACCAGCCGATCCAGCGAAATGGTCATCGTGGCCGACGGATTCAGGAACGCTCGCACCAGCGAGCCCATCTGTTCGGAAGTGGCCGGATCCAGCGACGGAAACGACACGCTGGTGATTTGCGGATCGCTGAGTACCACCGTGTGGTTGTCCATATTGACGCTGGTCTGCATGCGGACCGTGAGCGCGCCAACTTGGGTCTTGCCGCCGGTTGGTGTGAGGGTGAAGGCTAAACGTGCATCGAGCACGGTGTAGTCTTTCCAGTCATCCACCTGCGGCTGGTAATAAACCAGTTTTCCCGACGGCTTGACAATCTGCCTCGGCCATCCCTGGTCCTGGGCCGACGCCGATGCAAATAGCGCCACCAAAACTACGATTGTCAGTGATACAAAACGGACTCTTCCTGCTGCCCGAGTGCCCGCCATTGCTAACTCCCCTTCCGCTCCGTTGAACCCGGCGTCGTAGCCGACGCTGACGCACGCCGCCGTCGGCGAGCTTTCTTGCAAGGCAAATCCTCTCCTGCCTCGCAATAAGCCGCGTATAAAACGACTGCCAACGCCGTCACCGTGCACAGAACAACTAACGCCACGGTCCCCGCCATGATTTCCTACCCCCGGTACGCTCGAGCAAATCTTGCAGGGATTATTACACGCCGAGGGCGCGCGAGTGTTACAGCGTGGAAGCCTGTCGACCCTTAACTCGATGAGCCAGGCTGCTGGGACGCACTATCACCGTCCCAGCGCTCCTGGCAATTCGAGAAGTCTTACTTCGTTGTTGGCAGTCCTTCCATGGTTCCGGCGACGCCCTTGTTCAGCAGCGCCCGAACCACGACCCGCCGGTTCTCCGCCTGTCCTTCAGCGGTCTTGTCGTTGCCCACCTGACGGCTCTCGCCCATCGCGCCCGGGGCCAGCATGTTGGTCAAGGGAACGTGACCCTGCTGAACAACAATGTTCGTAACATTGTTCGCCCGCTCTTCGCTGAGCTGCTGGTTCAGGGCCACGCTGCCCACCGACGATGCATAACCCTTAACCTGGATGTTGTAACCGTTGTAGGTCATCGCCTTCTGGACCAGGGCCAGCAACGGCGCGTTGTACTTCGGATCGACCTTGACCTGGCCGTTGGCGAAGTACACGGTTACTTCGTCGAGAATGTAGTACTGGTCAAGCTCGCCGAAGCGGGCGCTGTTCGCGGCGATCTTGGCCTTATTGGCGGCGATCTCTTTCTGCTGTGCGGTGATCGCGGCCTGCTGTTCTTTCAGAGCTGCGTTCTGGGCAGCCAACGCGTCGGCTTGCTGCTGTAATTCAGCCTGGTTCTTGGCTGCCGCCACCTTGGTCTCGTGAACCGCAGCCTGCGCCGATTGCGCCTGCTCCAGGTCATCTCCGGTGAACCGGACCCATTGCGCGACGAGCTGGTTCTGCGCGTTGTAGTTACCCTGCACTTCGCATGCCAGGCCAGGAATCAAAGCGGCCATGGACATTTCTTTCTTGCGGGCCTTCAAGGCACCCTGTAGCTGCTGCACATCGGTGGAGTCATTCAGCAGGACGACGAGATTCGGAGTGTCCGCCGTCTTCAAGGTCATTTGGTTGCCGGCACGACTGATGATTACGCCTTTGACCTTTAAGGACTGAGCAAAGGCGGCGGTGCCCGCCAACAGCGTCGTAACGAAAGTCACTGCGAGTACACTGCTTAGGGTTCTGTAATTAGCACGTTTTCTCATTGATCTTCTCTCCTCGGAATCATGGCCGACTGTCACCAGCCGGTGACGAATAGTTGCGTGGGCCGCCCGTTTCTGACGGCGGGCGATCTCCCGCAAGGGGCTGCCGCTCGTAACAGGGTTCCCGGAACAACGCGGCGAAATAATAAAGCTAGTTTGGTACAGCAAATAGTAGCAGAAGCCGCATTTCTGGGCGAAGACTGTCGTTCAAGGACCCAGCCCGAAAAATGGCCTCGGGGGTGAAATTCGGCGCGAGAAGTCATATCGGCGTCTCTCTTTGGACACAGCCCACCTGTCCATCTTCAAATTTTTGTCTTGAATTCAGCACTTTTACCAGTTACCGTTTCTAGCGCAGCAGATTAGCGCTACCGCATTCAGGACAATCCCTTGATTGTTCAAGAAAACCGTTATTGTTCGACTGACACGGAGAAACCAATGAACACTGTATCGAACTCAGCAAAAGTTGCTTTCGCTCTTCTGGTGGTGATGGCGTTGGCATGCGTGCCTGGATTTGCCCGGGACAAGTACGAAACCATTGATGCCACTGCCTACGGCACCAGCACCCAACTAGGTCGCAATGTCGGCATCACGGTCATCATCTACGAGTTCTCCACTCCCGAAACCCGCCAGGCCCTGGTCGAAGCATTCCAGAAGGGCCAGAACCAGGGATTGGTGAATGCGCTGGAAAAGATGCCGGCGGTTGGCCGCATCCAGATTCCGGGCACCCTGGGCTATGACCTGTCGTTCATTCGCCTGATCCCCACGCCGACGGGACGGACCATTCGGTTCGTCACCAACCGCAAAATCACTTTCGGCGAAGCTTACACCGACAGCCAGAGTCAGTCTTTCGACCTGACCGCGGGAGAATTCCAACTGAACGACCAGGACAAGAGCAAGAGCACCGGCGTTCTGTATCCGGCCTGCCAGTTCACCATCAATAAGGACGGCGAGTTGCAGATCGAGTTGAATCAGAATGCGTGGCGGCTCAGCAACTTCATCGACTGGAAGGGTACTTCGGAGAACTAGGTCGGAAGCCGTATCGCGGTATCCGCCGCGGTCTGGATTCTGCCCGCGGCGGCAAGTTTTCCTGTTGCACCAGGTATGACCGCGCTTTCGGCCGGTCTTACGGATATCAAACCGGCGTACGAATGCAGTTATTTTTCACGTGCGCGTTAGCCATTTCCAACGAGGTGGAATTATGAGAACTAGAAAACAGTCCAGCACGGCGTTTGCAATTATTTGCGTCGTGCTGCTGGCCTGTGCCGTAGGACAGGCGCAGAAAAAGGGCAAGTACGTATGCGACGAGCCAGATCCGGCCAGCCTCTGTAAAGCCTCCGACACTTGCGGGTCTGCTTCGGCCCCTTGCACCGTCGATATCACCAAGTCAGGCAGCTCTTCCAACGTGAAGCCCGGCATTCCCGATGCGAAGAGCAATCGGTTCTTCTGCATCAAGAAGGGCACCACGGTAGTCTGGATGACCTCGAACAAGAACACCGGCTTCATGGTCTCGTTCGGCACCGACTCGCCGTTCGATCCGGACGATCCGATCATCGGCGGCGCCAACAAACAGATCACAGTTAAGGCGAACACTCCCGGCTGCTATAAGTACGACGCAGGTGCCTTCTATCCTGGTGCCACCTACGGCATGAGCGGCGGCAGCAAACCGGAACTGGTGATCCTGCCGTAGGCGCTTTACAGGCTGCGGGAAAAACCCGGCTTCCGCCAGTTTCGTATCAGGGCACGACTTCAGTCGTGGCGTTAAGGCCTTTATTCTTGATTTGCCGCGCGGACTTTAGTCCGCGCGGCACGCCTTGCCGTCAAGGTCTTTGTCCCTCCCGAGATCTGCTTTCCTGTTCTAAAAACTGCAGCAAAAGGAAATAAGGCGCTGGATCATGTGGGGCCACATGACCGCAGCGCCATCGCCTTCGTTGGGGTTGCTAACGGGCGACACTCGTTTGGCACTCGGCCCTAAAGACTCCTGCCATCAAACTCAACACCAAGTTCGTTCGCGAACTCGCGTGATGATGGTTGAACTTCGCAAGGACCAACCATTTTCATGGTTGGCCCTTGTAGTTTGTTTGAAAGCGGCTACTGCGCCGGTGGCGGCGTTGCCTTCTTGTGCTTTGTTGAAGGAGCCGCACTGCGCGACTGACCCTGCACCGCGCTTTCGTCGACGGTCACCGACTCTTCCTGGGTGAACGTCGCTCCTTGCGGAACGAAGTAGAAGTGAACCGCCTTGCCCTTCTGGCCACCCTTGCGCGGTTCAATCCGCGTCGGATCGACCTTGGGCCCCAGCTCGTCGGTCGTCATGTAGTACTTCACGTTGACCGCGCGCTGTGCGCCCAACTGGTCGGCGTTGATCACTTCTGTCTGGTCGGTATAGCCGACGACGGCAACCTTGCCGTTCGGCATCTGCTGGATGCGAAGCGCCAGCTTATCGAGCACGTCTTTGCAGTCGTTGTCCACACGTCCCGGACGCTTGGGGTCTTTCTCAAAAGTACACTCACCCCAATCCTCAACCTCGGCTACCTTTTGCACTGCCGGAACGGTGACACTTGCCGTGCAGCTCGTGCTCAGGTTGTGATCATCGGTTGCAGTTCCGGTGACGGTGATGGTGTTGCCCGCATCGGCATTGGTCGCCACCAACGTTGCCGAGGTGCCGTTCCCACTCAACTGGCCGCCTGTGCTGGTCCAGCTATAGGTCAGCGGACGGCTCTCGGGGCTGCTGGCGGTGATGTTGACGGTTGCGCTTTGATTGATAGCAATCGAGCTCGGGCTGGCCGAGCAGCTCGCCGTCGGCGGATAGTTCGGCCGCACCTTCACGGTGAATCCCGCGCTGCACGAAGCTACGTTGTTCTTCTTCTCTTTTGCGTCCGTCGCGGTTCCAGTCACCGAATAGCTACCCGGCTGCATACCTGTTGTATCAACGGTGGCAGTGGTACCCGTTCCGCTGACCTTGGCGCCGGTGCTGCTCCAGTTGTAGGTAAGCGTGTGCTTCGGATTGAAATATTGCGTGTTAATCGTGGCCGAAACCGGATCACCAGCATAGACCTCTGTGGGCGACGCCGAGCACGAGGCCGTCGGTGGAACCGGTGGCTTGCCGCCGAAGTTGAAGTACACTCCCGCCAGCGCGCCGCTCATCGTGGTATTAAGCACGAACTCTTTGTTGGTTGGCCGATAATCTTCGTACAGGTAGCGCCAGCCGAGTCCCATGCCGATTTTTGGTGTGAAATTGTAGGAGAACAGACCGATCACCTGATAGTCGAGATTGGCTCCGCCGGCTCCGGCATTACCCGATACGGTGATCGCCGCTTTGTCGGCGAGCGGGATGATGAAGCGTGCGCCGCCCAGTCCGTCAACCCAACTTTGCGACCGTGCAAAAGCCGGAACTGGCACCGGCGCTCCTATCAACTGGAGGTTCTGTGAGACATACCAATAGCGGATACCGCCGAGGGCGTCAATCTTGAGGTGCTCGCCGTCCAGCAGTCGGTACCCCACCATCGGGGTCAGAATCGATTCCGTCAAATGGACGTTGACGTAGTTCGAGGTGATGTCGGTGAACGGCGTCGCCGTGCCGTTAGCCAACTTTACCCAGAAAAAGTCGATCGGTATGACCCAGCGGCCCTTGTCGGCTTCGACTGCGATCGGAATGATGCCTTTGAGGGCGTGGAAGACATTGCTGAACGGCGAACTGAAGCCGGCATTGTGGCCAAGCACGCCCACGGTTCCGTGTACGCCCGGGAACCATCCGTAAATTGAGATCGTGCCGCGCCAACCGTCACCCGAGCTGAAGGGACTGCCGTACTGCGGCGCCGGACTTGCCGGCAAGGGATCAGCGGGTGCGGCTGCGGGTGTCGCCGTGGGCGCGGCCGCTGCCGGGTCGGCAACGGTCAACTCTGCCGGCCCTTGTGCAACCGCAGATAGACAAAGCATCAGGGTCAGCGTCACCGCGACCACCATAAAAAAGTTCTTGCAGTACGAATTCATTCCTTCTCCTCGTAATCGAACGCTAGCAATTGATGCTCACCGAACCGCGAGCCTGAAGAATTGCGGCCGGCCAGTTAGAAATCAGAGACGTGACAACGTTAACTTCAATGTTTGCTGTTAACTTCGGACTTCCGCAGCATGACGTCTTCATGCCCATATCCGGCAAGAACTCCCATCAGTCGTCCCTCGCGCGCATAGGCGGAGGGTTGGCGTGAGGGCACAACCTTCTCGAAGGGCGGCTGATCCCATCCGGTCTTGAACGGGTTCCCAATACCGCCGGACCCGTTGCAGCAAAAGACGGCGTTTTCCTTCAGTCGGGGGGTCCGGTGCAAGTCGTGTAAACGTAGCACCCTTCGGGCCCGACTTCTGGTCAATTAGATACATCACCGTCGTACGTCTTTCGCTTGTTTGCTTTCGTGGTCTTTCCCCCTGATTGCTCCGTTTTCCCAAATGCTTCTGGCCGATTCTCAGCCACCACCGCTGCCTCTTGGGCAAGCTACTTCCTCTGGCGCTCATGACCCGTCTACCAATTCAATGTCGGTGTTCCTATTGTACTTATCTTCACGTCCTCCACAACCCTTAAGGCTGGCGCGGTGGCCCGATCAGCGGCGTCTTCACCGGCTTCGCCATTCCGTAGAAGACCACGATGCCCTGCCCGGCGCCTTGAGTTTGTAGTGCTTCATCAACCTTGCCGAATGCATCCACATAGTTCTGCCAGTTGTTGGTGACCCAAACATCTCCCGCCGGACCGATGCCAATGTCAACCTGCAACTGCAAACCGCCGCCGACATAGCCGCCGGACGGCGAAATGGCGTCTCCCGTTTTTACGCCGGGGGGACAATGCTCGGTGCGAAAGCCGCATAGCTCTACGATTCCGGCCGACGCACTGCTGAAATTGGAGATCCAGATATTGTCGTTGCCGTCCACGGAAGCCGCCCAAGGCGCAGTGAGGCCATTGCCAGAAACCGGGGAGAAGGACGCCTGGCTGCCGTCAGGGCGCAGCACCGTGATGCTGCCACCTGACTCGTATCCCGGCGTTTGCGCGGCTAAGGCAGGTATCAGCACCTTGGTAGCTCTTGCTCCAGCATCGGGATCGCCATCGAAGTTGAACTTGAACGCGGCCAGCATTTCGGCGAACTTCGCTGCGCCCCGTACCGAACTGCCCAATTTGTTGGTCACCCACACATTCCCCTGGCTGTCCACGGCTAGACCGCTGGCCGAGTATCCCACTTTGAAGGTTTCCACCTTGCTGGGATCGGAGGCGGGGAAACGAACCACGTGATCCGCGATGGCATTCGTAACCCAGATGCGGTCCTGCTGATCAATGGCAAGAGCGAACGGCCCGACGAGTTGGCAGGGGTTCTTCAGCGGATCGCCGGTCTTGTTCTGGCAGAAGAACTGCACCTTGGACGGATCGCCCTGCGGAAGTTTCAGGACCTGCCCCTTGATCAAGTCGAGCGTCCAGATATCTCCGCTGGGCGTGGCGATGATGCCCTGCATCTGGCTGACTTGGCGATTGAAGTTCCAACCCTCGGTGGGCGACAGAGGCTTGCCACTCTTGTCGAATTTCGTAATGTTCTGGCCAGTGAAACTCGTGGCCCACGCGTTGTCCTGCGCGTCGAGCGTCAATCCGAAACCAGGGCCCGCGATACCTCCGCCACGAAAGCCCAAAGGGCTGGGCGAAAGTGGTCTACCGTTGGGTGCGAACTTGGAGAGCCCGCCGGTCCACGAAGCATCCAGATTCTGCGCGCCGACCGTAAAGTTGTCGGCAATCCAAACGTTGCCCTCGCTGTCGATCATCAGCTTGCCGCCCCCGCTGTAACCACCGCCGGTGAACTTGAGTGGGAACACGAAGGCGCTGGGCGCGAACGTCAGATAGGGCAGAAACGGCGTATCCCGCAAGAGCTTGCCGGGAGTGCCCGGCTTTGGCAGTGGATAGAACTGATCGAGCAGCGCAAAAATCCTGTCCGGGTTGTGCCACGGGTAGAACGCCACCACCTCAGTTGCAAGCAACGTATCCGGCGGCGCCCCGCCGCTGGGCGGTGTCGTCGCCGCGAAAAATTGGCTGCACGCGTCCGGCTTCACTCGCGTGATGCAACCGGCCATGACGTCGGCGAGTGTGCCGAAGTTGGCCATGGTAGGCGTCTGCGCGCTGTTGAGGGCGTCCAGAATCGTCGTCCCCCAGCTACCGGTTTCGAGATCGACAAAGTTGGGCACGTTGCCCGCGGCAATCTTGAGCTGGAGCGGAGAGCCCTTGATGGTGGTGTTGTCGATGAATTGCGCGTGCGTCACCACTGACGCGATGGTGGTGAACTCGTTGATGACGACTTTGGCGGGGGGATTGCTGCCCACGACGGTCAGCAGTGCAATGGCCGGGTTGTTTCCACCGCCGCTCTTAGGCATGCCTCCCGTGGCTACCAGGTAGAGGCTCGCGTCCGGAGCAGCGCTCCCGCGGACGGAAAAATTGCCATTAGCGTCGGTCTTGGTTTGCGCAAGTCGTTTCGGCGCGCCTGCGCTCGCAGCCCAAAGAGTCACGCTAGATTGCGCGATGGGCGCGCCTCCGCCCATGACCTGACCTTTGATGTCGGCGGCGAAACTCCGGCTAGCCAACAAGAGGCACAACACCGCAAGCGAAAACAACCCAAGCTTTCGGATGGCGGTTCGAGTCTTCACGTTCAATCCTCCCGATGCGTAATTTGGGGGCCAGATCAGTGCTTCTGGTGGTTTCCCTCGTGGGCATCAAGTGCCAGATCTTCAGCAACGCCCTCGTCAGAGTCCTGGAGCTCGGCCAACAACCCGGCGTCCGTCAAGTCCAACGGATGCGAGTTCTTCCAGTCGTTGTGGGTCACTTCGTGCAACCGCCCCACGACATCTTCGTCGCGGACCTCGATCGCGCATTCCCTTCGGCTGTCAAAACTTCCGGGAGCAAGATTGATCGATCCCACAATGCCCCGGACGTTGTCCGCCAGCAATAACTTGGCGTGCAGCTTCAGCCCCTTCAACTTGTGGACTTTTACGCCAACGTCATCGAGGATGCGCAGACCGCCGACGCCTTCGAGCAGCTTCTCTTTCTTTAGCTTGTGAGGCGCGCGGGCCATCACATGGATCTTGACGCCCCGTTCGCGAGCGCGCACCAGGCGTTCAATGATGGCCGGGTCCTGATAGCGCTCGTTCTGCAGCCACAAGGTGTGCTTGGCCTCGTCGATGAATCTGCCGATTCGCTCGCGACCATTGCCGACGCACCAGATCAGGTGAGAGTTTTCTCCGGAAGTGAAAGGCTTTCGATCCCAATCGGCGTCGAAGCACTCTTGGACCTCGGCAACTTCGTGGTGGGCGCTGGTGACGACGGCATAGTCGCGCGTCTCGGTCAAGTCTTTAGGCTCCCAGTTGAACGACATGATGAAGGCCGTTTCATCGTCGACTACCATGGACTTCTCGTGCGTAAGGTCGAACTGCGGATTGCTGTCGAGGACGTCAACGCCGGCAGCCTTGAGCATTTTTCGCGTCTGCTCGTTCTCCGACTCACCACTGCGCCGGGCAGGATTCAGCATCACCCGCACCGCCACGCCGCGTTTCTGAGCAGCAATTACGGCCTGCAAAACAGCCGGGTCGGAAAACAGGAACATCTTGATGCGCAGCGACTTGGAGGAATGGTTGATAGCGTCCAGGATCGGACGCGCGGAATCATCCGGCAGAACAATCAGTGAGCGTGACATATTGGTTCCAGTTTACTTTCTGTGCTGCCCCGGCCGGAAGGATCAGGGCCCGGAGACGGAAGCCGCATCCTCGAATTGGGTGCGATGGAGTTGTGCGTAGATGGCGTTTTTCGCCATCAATTCGTCGTGCGTGCCGCTCTCCGCCACGACGCCGCCGGAGATCACGATAATCTGGTCGGCATCGCGGATGGTGGTTAAGCGATGCGCGATGGTGATGACCGTACGTCCCTTCATCAAACGCTCCAGAGCTTCGATGACCAACTTCTCGGACTCGCTGTCGAGCGCCGCAGTTGGCTCATCGAGCAGCAGGATGGGATTGTTTCTCACCATTACACGCGCGATCCCGATGCGCTGTCTCTGGCCGCCGGAGAGCGTCGAGCCGCGCTCCCCGACCATCGTGTCATAGCCCTGGTCAAGCTTGGAGATGAACTCATGCGCATTGGCCAGCTCCGCCGCTTCGATAATCTCTTTGCGCGTGGCGTCGGGACGGCCAAAAGCGATATTTTCGGCGATGGTGCCATGGAACAGCACGGTCTCCTGCAATACGTAGCCAACCTGGTCGCGCAGCGACGCCAGCTTGAAGTCGCGAACATCTCGTCCATCGATTTTGACTGTGCCCTGAACGGGATCGTAAAACCTCGGGATCATGCTGACCACGGTTGATTTTCCGCTTCCGGTGGGACCGACAATCCCTACCAATTGGCCGGGCTTGATGGTGAAGCAGATGTCCTGCAATACAGGATTCTTGACGTCATACGCGAAGCCAACGTGGTCAAACTCGATTTCCCCGCGGGCCGGAGGCGCTTCGACCGCATCACTCTTCTCGGGAATAACCGTGTCGGTGTCCAGGATGGCGCGAACCCGTTCGACCCCGACTGCGGCCTGAGCAATCGCATTGGTGGTGGTCGCGAGGTCCTTCACAGGCTTGAAGAACTTACTGAGGTACGACAGATATACGGTCAACGCACCAACCGTCATTACCTCAGCCAAAATAAGGTATGCGCCGCGCCAAAGTACCACGGCGGTGCAGATGGCGACCGTTACTGTAACCGCAGGCGACAGGAGCGACTTTATGCTGCGAGCCTTCAGCGCCGCATCGACAGTGGCCTTGCTGACGTCGGCCAATTCCTTCTGCTCCAGGTCCTGTCGCCCGAACGCCTTTACTGATTCAATCGACTCCAAGTCCTGCTGCACCACAGCCACGATCTGGGATTGCTGCTTCCTGACTTCGTGGGTTGCCTTCTTTACCGCCTTCTTGAAGCGCGATACGAACAGCAACAGGAAAGGGGTGACTCCGACCGCAATTAGCGTGAAGTCCCAGTTCAGCCAGAACATCAGTGCCAGCATGCAGACAATGGTCAGCAGGTCGACCAGAATGTTCAGTGTCGAGGACGAGGCAAAGCCCTGAATGGTCTGGATGTCGGTGGTGATGGTGCTCAACATCGCGCCCGTTTGGTGAGTACTGTAGTAACCCAGCGACAGGCGCTGCAGGTGATGGAAGGTCCGCAGGCGCAGATCGTTTGCGACCCATTGGCCGACGCTTTCCGTGTAGTAGTTGTCGACATACGAAGCGATGGCGCCCAGGACGGCGATCAATACATAAGCACCGGCCGCGATCGCGGCAATGTGCATCTGATGTCGGCCATCCATCAACGGATGGAGCAGACGCTCCAGCCAGGGCGACATCTTGTGATGGCTGACTACATTGTCGAGGATCACTTTCAGCGGCCACGGCGTCGCCAGGCTCATCGCGGTCTCTACCAGCATGGCCAGCAGAATGACCAACAGCGTGCCGCGGTACGGACGAACCAGCTCACGGATAAGCCGCAACATACGACTATTCTTCCTCACACACGCGCTGATCAGCGGAGGACCCACGAGCGCGGATCTAGCTGTCTGAGACTTGGATACTAATTAGATTGCGACTTCGCTGGCAAGCTCCATGCAATGAAAAAAGGCAGCGCTAACGCTGCCCTTGTATCCACTGCAAACTGCTTTGACGCCAGAAATTTGAATCCGAGGAATTAGCGTCGTTCAGCTGCGCTGCAATCGTTCTACTTCGGAGTGTTGACGGCTGGAACCTTGTGCGGTGCGGCAGCGGCAGTCTTGGCTGCGGCCTGCTCACCCGCACTGGGTTTGATGGTCAGCACCCAACTTCCCTGCGTGCTCGATATGCTGCCAAACGCAACCGAGTTGAGATAATCATCGTTCCCATACTTATTGAACGTGACCTCAATTTTCTTGACCGGCGCGGGAGAGGGTTGGGCTTCGTACGGCAGAATGACTTCATGCTTGCCTTTGTCGGCCTTCAGTAATAGCACGCCGGGGCCGGTGCTCTGGGTGATGTGGTACGAACCGGCCGGCATTTTGGTATCGCCGGCATAAAACGCCATCGGCGCTTTGAAACTTACGTTGAGCTGATCGCCGTTCCATGAGTTCTGTGCCGCCGCCGGCATCATCGCCACCAACACCACCAACCCTGCGAGGACGATCATCGTCCGTGAATTCTTCATGTGTTCCTCCATGTGGCCCACTCCGGGGCCGATTTTTACTGCGCGCGGAACTTGAACTCGCTTACCGGTTGCTGCTCCGGAGTAGTCGAGTCCGCAGTGTCTTCGTGAACCGCTCCACCAGACAGCAAAATCGATTCACTTGGCACAGCGTAAAAAATGCGCTTCTCTGTCTCGCAACAGATTTAAGCGCTCAGTTTCACGCCGTACCGAATGTCCACCAGCTTACTCGTAATCAGGCTAAAACTCATCTGGAAAATTAATCTCTCTTTCGAAAACCTAAGGCGCCTCCGCCAGTTCAATCAGTTTGGCGGCTGGATCAAGCTGGGTGATCCGGAAACTGCGAACCTGTCCCACCTCAAACGGATGAGCCACGGGAGTGGTGGAAGCAGCGCCGCCCTTCCAGCGGGCCCTCAGCATCGAGCCAAGGTCCGAGATATTGCCGGCCGCTCCGCCTCCGTCCCGGTATTGGGCTGCCGTCGAACCAGATACCGGCGGACAGGTTCCGTACACGCCATTGCCGAATTCCACTTGGGCCCCGTTGTCCGAGATGGCGTATATCCTTCCGGTGACGACGTCGCCCACCTTGTGCTCCGCCAGGAACTCGTCCATGTCGGTGGGCAGGAGCTGCTTCATACTCAGCCGAATCAGCCGCTTCTCGGCATCGATGGAGACCACCTGCGCCTTCACTTTTTGTCCGAGCTTCAGCACTTCGTGGGGATGATTCAAGCGCTTTTCAGCGGTGATTTCGCTGATATGAACCAGACCTTCTACCCCCTCGGTGATCTGAACAAAAGCGCCAAACTTGGGCAGGCTGGTGACAGTGCCTTCGATGGCCGAGCCTGCCGGAAACTTCTCGGCCGCGCCGGCCCAGGGGTCGCCCAAAGCCTGTTTGAGACCGAGCGAAATGCGCCTCTCACCGGTGTTGACCGCCAAAATGACCGCCTCAACCACTTCGCCGGGCTTCACTAAATCGCCGGCGGTGCGCACCTTCTTGGCCCATGACATCTCAGAAACGTGGACCAGGCCCTCGACGCCGGGCTCTAACTCGACGAACGCGCCAAAATCGACAACGCGCGTGACGGCGCCGCGGACGCGATCGCCCACGTTGTACTTGCCGGGAACGGAATCCCACGGGTGAGGCTGCAGCTGCTTCATACCCAGGGAGATGCGCTGCTTTCCGGCATCAAGTTTGAGGACCTTGGCTTCAATCTCCTGGCCCACCGTCAGCACATCTTCCGGCTTGTTGACCCGGCTCCAGGAGATATCGCTTACGTGCAGCAGGCCGTCAATGTCGCCTAAATCGACGAACGCACCATAATCCATGAGGCTGCGGACGGTGCCGCGCACCGTGTCGCCCTCCTGGATTCCGGCGTAGCGCTTGTCCTTCAGCGAACGCACTTCTTCTTCCAACACGGCGCGACGATCGACAACGACATCTTCGTCGGTTACGTCGAGCTTGGTGATGCGGCAGCGAATCTCCTGCCCGACCAGCTTTTCGAGCTCGGCCGCGTCACGAGTTGCGCTTCGGGATGCGGGCATGAATGCGCGTACCCCGACATCCACGCTCAGTCCACCCTTTACAACGCCGGTGACCGTGCCGACTAGAGTCGACTTAGCGGCAAAGGCCTGTTCCAGAGCAGACCAATCTTTCGGAACGGCGATTCGCGTTCGCGAGAGCAGGTAGTAGCCGTCGGTGTCGCGGCCCTTTACAGACACCAACAGTTTGTCGCCGGGGTTGACGGTCTCGCCTTTGCTCTGGAAATCGGCCAGAGGGAGCATTCCCTCGGACTTGAAACCGATATCGAGAAAGACGGAATCGGCGGAGACGGAAATCACCGTGCCTTCGAGCTGCTTGCCTCCGTCTTCGGTCAGGCGCGAGTGGCTCTGCTCGTACTGCTTCAGAAGCTGGTCGAACGATTCGGTGGACTCGCTGGATTCGGGAGCTTCGGGAGTTTCAGGCGTTTCGGGCTGCTTGAGATCAGACATGATGAATTAAGACCGAATCCAGAATATCAGTGCTGCGACCACTTTGAAGTCACTACCCACGGTTGCCCTATCTTCTTCCTCCGGTACGCCAGCCGCGAGCAGCGCGCGCGCCACGCCGTGTCGGTTTTTCCGTGCATTAGATGGCCTGGTGGTTAGCTTACGAGATGGCCTGTTCCCAACAACTATCTGCAGACAGCTACCTACTGAGGCCGTCCGTCTCCTTCTTGCAGGCACGGCTGCGAGGAGCCTTGGCCTCTAGGCCGGAGGGTACAAGGTGGCCTGTCCTCACCTGGCGCTCCCAAGCAGTTGGGGCAGGCTAAGACGAACGACGACGGACGCTTTGAGGTCCGCGCCAAGGGCGCAAGTAGAGACGGAATCCTCTATTTGGTCGCGACCGGTGGCGTCCCTAAGGCCAGCAAAAACGGTACTGACAACCCCGCCATTGCGCTGCTCGCCGTTGTTGGCAGCAATCCTCCGGCAAGCGTAACCATCAATGAACTCACTACCGTGGCGTCCGCGTTCACCAACGCGCGATTCATCAGCGGGGATGGCATTTCCGGCAATCCGCTCGGACTGAGGATTGCTGCCGGAAACGTCCCCAACCTCGTCGATCCCGTGACCGGTGACCTGGGGCAAGGTGCTGATGGATCCGATCAACAGCTACATGACCACCACAATGGCAACATTGGACACGCTGGGCTCGCTGATCACCGCGTCGTTCACGGTAGCCAACGACGATTGGCGCGCCCGCTTCTACAAGGCAGCAACCCCCACCGGTGGAGCGACTCCGAAGAACACCTTGGAAGCCATCGCGGGTATTGCTCGGGAACCGTGGGCCAATCCGAAAGAACTCTACGCCATCTTCGACGAGACTTATCCGCTGCCTGCGCCCGATGGTCGCCGCGCCGCGCCATTCGCACCTTATCTCGTTTACACTCCCAACGATTTCGCCCTGTCGCTGTGCTTCTCAGGCGGCGGAGATTACGCCAATGGCCGTTTCATGTTCGACCCCCAAGGCAATCTGTGGAGCGGCATGAACTGGATGCCAGGCTCCCAGTCCGGCGTCAACAAGAGCACGGGAGGTGGCGTGGGTAAGTTCAGTCCCAACGGCACAGCTCTTGTCGCCACCGATCACTGGCTTTACAGGCATGGGCATCGACGGCGTCGGCTGGGGCACTGCCGTAACCAAAGATCGCGTCTGGATCTCCAGTTTCAACGGGAAGATTCTTGTCATGGATTTCGACGGCAAGCCGGTAGCCAGCGAGAGTGATTTCCCATTCAAAGAAAAATTCCTCGGCCTAATGGGCATCGGCGTTGCCCCCAACGGTGACGTCTGGATTGCTGACGGCTCCGACAATCAGTTGCTTTACTTTCCCGGTGGACGGATCAAAGACGGCAAGATCGTAAAACCCGCGGGGCTGAAGTCTCCATTCGACATCGTCATCGATTCCCAGAATCGTGTCTGGGTCGCCAACTCTTCGTCCGACACGATTGTCCGGTTCCCGATGAACGATCCTACGAAGGCTGAGAGTTTCCGCGCGGGTATTGGTGTTCGCGCTCTCGCCTTGGATTCGAAAGAGAACGTCTGGGTGGCGAGCAACATGGATCTGAAAACTCCACAACCGAAGCTGCCCGAAGGTATTTCCATCATGGAGCAGTTCAAGCTAATTACTGCGGCGATGTTCAAATACGTCATGGGTCCACCGGCGCGACCGACTGGCGCCGTCAACATGTTCCGCCCGGATGGAACGCAAATCGCACCAATGGGCTTCACCGGTGATTGGATCAACATCCCGTGAGCCTGGGCCGTCGCCTGTTCTCACCAGCTATCCCGAACTGGCTGCCGTACCGAGATGATGCTCCCAAAGTTGTTGCCAAATCGCAGTCCCCAGCGCATCATCAGAGGCCCAGAGTGGAACTTTGTCCGGCCCCTTGTCAATTTGGCGTGGCTGCATGGGAGGAAACATGCCCGTAAGAACCGTCATTCTCCTTGGTACGTTCCTTTGTATGGTTTGCGGGCTGGCGCACGCGGACTTTAAGTACACGCAGTCAGGCCAACTCTCTAACGGCGTCGCCAAAGCCAAGGCTATCTTCGGGGCTCAGGCCTCCGAAGTCACAATCTACGTGCAGGGCGCATTTCTGCGAATCGATCTTCCCGACGGCAGGTATGGAATCATCGATTTAGACGGTCGCCGTGACATTCAGCTTGATCCCAAGACCCGAACCTTCAGCGTCGTGACCTTTGATGCTATCCATGCAGGCGAGAAGGAGACGGCCCAGCAGTTCCCGTCTCATATCACGCAGGATCTGAACCTCACGGTAACCTCCACGGGGAAGACTCGCACTCTGCTGGAGCAGACTGCACAAGAAATAAGAGTCGAAACTATACTTCCGCAAAACCCGACGGAGTCTTTGGTGATCGATTCCTGGATCGCTCCCTCGGTGGACGGCTTCAATGAAGTGAAAGGCTTCTATGAGCGGGTGGCCTCGGCGGTTCGCGGGACGCCAGACCCTTCCGACACAGATTTTGCGCGATTTCCTGCGTTTCAGGGGGTAGTAGAACTCACGATGGCCGCTGAGGCTGGCGCAAACTCTTTCGCGGATTGGCCTGCGGTAATGTCGAAGGGAATTCTTGATCTCTGCAAAGTCGCCAATGCGCCGGACGGTCTTCCGCTTCTCCAAGTCTATCGGACCTACATGGTGGCTCCCGCCTCGTCGGAGGCACAAAAAGGGTCAGCGAATCAAGGTGATGCTAAGGCGCGGGCCGACTCTGGCTCGGCTGGTACAGTCCCGGTTGATTCAGCAGTTCCCAGTGGAGATGGTTCCCGCCAGGAGTTGGGAATGGAATTCACTCTGCGCATCACTTCCTTTTCGGCAGACAAGCTGGATAGGGGGCTGTTTCAGGTTCCGCCAAGCTACACGGAGTCTCACGTCGACACGCGAGACATGTGGATCGTGGGCATTGGCCAGTAGCTTCTGCCGCGAATTAGTCCTCCAAACCTCAAGTTCAATCCATGCGATGAGTCCATTTATCCCCACCTGGTCGTAAACGCCAATCTTCACCAAAGTAAGCGTTAGTTGGTGAGAGATCGCCATCTCACATGTAATCCGAGTTGTCTCCACCTCTCTCCGTTCTCTGCATGCGTCCTTGCCGGGTGCCCCACACCAGCCGCACTTGCTTGTGTGGGGATTTTCCTTCCGCAGGCCCAGTAGGGCCGACATATCAAAGCCCACCGTTTCAACGGTGGGTAAGCTGAATAATGCCTCCATTCCTCTCTGCCGAAGGCTTGCGCACAGGCCGCAGGCCGGAGCGCACAGAAAAATCGGCGGGTGGCTCGGTCAATACCGCTGCTAGTTGCTAATTGCTGTTCTTCTTTCCCATTTCCCGTTTCGGGAATTTTCTGGTTACTAAAGTTTCTTCGCCTTCACTTTTTTCCTGACATCCCCTCCCCAACTCCGTTATCCGTGAACTGCGTCCCGCCCTCAGCCGTGGTCCCCACGAAGCGCCGTCTTTGCGCTTAGCGGGGTGGTCATCGGGGCGAGCGCCATTTTGTTCTTTGCAAATTCTATGCGGTAACCCCTTTGTTTGTGCGACTTTGTCCGTAAGTCTCTTTGTTTGTCCGAACTTACCGCCAGCCGTGCGGTAACCCATTTGTTTTCAATGGACCTGGAGGAGGGTGCCCGAGCGGTTAAGAAGCGAAGAGCGAAGGGCGAATAGCGATTTTTTCGAAAGGAATCTGGCTATGCAATACGAAACCTGTCGCCACATCAAAGAAGACGGAAGCTACTGCGGCTCGCCCGCTCTGCGCGACCGCAAACACTGCTATTACCACCTCATGCAGCGCGGACGCCGCCTGCGTCGCGCTCGCGCTCTGCGCGATAACGTGCCCTATCGCCTCGAAATCCAGTCGTTAGACAATCCTTATGCGGTGCGTAACGCCCTCACCGAAATCGTTTAGGCTCTCGCTTCTGGCCAGCTCGAATCTGGCGCCGCCGGCAAGATGCTCTATGCCATCCAGCAGGTCACCGCGGCCAACCGCCGCATCGAGCAGATGGAAGCCGCGGCAGCAGCCAATGTGCAGCCCCACGCCGACGACAACTCCCGCGTCCAGGAGTATCCCGAGTTTGAGCAGAAATTCGGCATCCCGCCTGGCGTCGATCTCGAGGCCGAAACCGACGCAGTCCTGCGCAAGGCTGAGGAAGAGGCGAGACTTTACGGCACTGAATCCGTCCCGCAACCTCCACCCGGCGTGCGTCCCGGCTCGCCCGCCTATCGTCTTTTCCGCGAGGAAGCCTACCAGGCACTGCGCATGCAACTGCGCCAGACGCAGTACCAGCTTCGTGACTACAACGAGCAAAAACGTCAGCAGATCGAAAAACTGAAAAAGGAGATGATGTCCGCCATTCCCGCTGCCGAGCGGCTAGCCGAAAGCGCGTAATCGGCTGACACGAAGTGCGCGAATGAATTTTTCAGCAGCCTATGAAGGCCAGCACTGCGCTTCACTTCTTCCAGAATTTCCAGGAGCCCGGCGTCGGTGGTGGCGGTCGGAGGAGCAGGAGGCAACTCCACCTCTTTTGGAAGCGTACCGTCGAGACGTTGCTGCGCCTCGTCCATTGCCTGGTAAGGGTCGCGTCCGGTGACTTCCTGATACCACGCGGGATGATGAGTCCATGCCCAAGGCTCACTGACGGTGCCGCGAGTCATGGCCTGAATGGTGCCGGGTTCGCCGAACGTGCTGAGATAAATGTGCACGAAGATACCGGCAAGCATGATCAGGGCCGAAATGTCGTGAATCACATAGGAAATGGATACGAGAATTCGGCCGAAGATTTCGGGGAACCACATGATCACGCCGGTGATTACGTATGCGATCGAGCCGCAGACGATTTCCCAGAACATCAGCTTCTGCCCCGCATTAAAGAAGCCAACGTAGGCAGGCTCCATCTTGTGACGACTGGTGAGGTAGTCGGGCAAATGTTTCATCCACTTGGAGTCGCTGGGCCCCCACTTCATCACGCCCAGCCAATTGATGACCTGAAGCGTGAAGAAGAAAACGAAGCCGAGCCCGAACCAAGGATGCAGCAGACGCGTCATGGCCCCGCCGCCAAACAACGGCGTGAAGAAGCGGAAGATCCATGGCAGGTAAATGCCGAACCCGGAGAGCAGCGCCAGGAAGAAAAAGATGCCGTACATCCAATGCAGAAATCGGGCATAGGAGCGATGACGCAGCAATTCGCCCACGTAGACCACGGTGCGGCCAATGCGGTTGACAAAGCCCGCCGATTCAAATCGTTCCGCTGAGGTCGCCATCTAGTTCTCCTTCCCGCGGTCGATGCCGCCATCAATTTCCTTCACCGGTGGCTGGGGCTGCGTGCGGAGCGGTCCCTCAAGGACGTAATGCATAACCACGCCGACGAAGCTCAGCATCGAAACAAACAGTCCGACCGGCTTGAACCACTCCTTCCAAACCGTGAAGCTGAGCGGAATGCGCGGCTTGGCCGGAAGTTCGCCGTATTTCTCCGGCTTGGTGATGTCGTGCAGAACGTAGATGACGTGCGTGCCGCCGATGGTGTCAGGATCGTACACACCCGCGTCCTTAAAGCCCGACACATCGCGCAACTGAGTGGCGCGCTTCTCGGCAAGGAACTTCATGTCGTCTTTGGTGCCGAAATGCAGACATCCGGTCGGACACGACTTGATGCAGGCAGGTTCCAGACCTGCGCTCCAACGCGGTCGGAACACAGCGTGCACTTATAGACCTTCTTGGTTTCAGGGTTGAATTTGGGGATGTTGAACGGACACCCGGAAACACAGAATTGGCAGCCGATGCAGTTTTCCTGCTGGAAATCGACGATGCCGTTGGCGTATTGCACGATAGCGCCGTCGGCGGGACATGCACGCAAACAACCCGGATCTTCGCAATGCATGCACTGGTGTTTTCGCATGAGCCAGGCGAAGCTGCCGTCCGCATGCTGGGACTCATTGAACTTGATGAGGTTCCAGTAGTTCCAGTTGGTGTCGGGCATGGTCTGGTAGGTGTTGTCGAAGTAGGTCTCCTGGAACGGCATGTCGTTCCATTCCACGCAGGCAACTTCGCACGCCTTGCAGCCGATGCAGGTGGTGGTGTCGATGAGCTTACAAACTTCCGACTCGCGCGACATGCCCTTGCCGGCGATGGGGCCGGGATGGGCCGAGATTTGCTGGATCTGGAGTGTTTTTCGATCTGCCATCTCTGCCTCCCTATACTTTCTCGAGCTTCACCAGGAAGCCCTTGAATTCCGGTGTGTAGGCATTGGGGTCGGTCACGGTCGGGGTAAGCCGATTGGCCGGCATCTTCGAGGTCCGGCCCAAATCCTCGGAAATTCCCTTGAAGCCCCAGTGAATGGGAACACCGACCTGGTAGAGCTTTTGTCCGTCGACCATCATTGGCTTGATGCGTTTGGTAACCATCGCCTTGGCGATGTAGTCGGCGCGAATGCTGCTGACCTTGATCTTTTCCCCGCCGCGAATTCCCATTTGATCGGCGAGCTCGGCAGGGATCTCAATGAAGGGCTCCGGCACCAGCTCGACGTTCATGGGATTGTTCTTCGTCCAGTAGTGATAGTGCTCGGTGAGCCGGTAGGTGGTGCAGATAATGTTGTAACCTTCGTTGATCTTGGCGTACTTGTCCAATGGCGTGTGAAACTTTTTCACCACCGGATTGCTCGACTGATCGGGGTGCAGAGGATTCAAGATGGGACTCTCGATGGGCTCATAATGCTCGGGCATCGGACCGTCCGCGAACGCGCCAAGAGGAACGAAGATGCGTCCGATCCCTTCGGGATTCATGATGAACGGTCCCATGTGCTCGTCGGGCTTGGAGTCGGGCTTGAAGTCCGGGACATCGTTGCCCACCCACTTTTGCGCGGTCTCGTTCCACCAAACCTGCTTGCGTGTGGGATCGTAGGGCTTGCCGGTGAGATCGCAGGAGGCGCGGTTATAGAGCACCCGGCGATTGGCGGGCCAAGACCATCCCCAGTTGGGATAAATTCCCAGGTTCGAAGGATCTTCGGTACCGCGGCGCTGCATCATGGGCCCGGCTTCGGTCCAAGATCCGCAGTAGAGCCAGTTGCCGCACATGGTGGAGCCGTCGTCGCGCAATAGGGCGAAACCGGGTAACTGCTGGCCAGCTTTGAACGAGGCTCCAGATTTCTCGTCGCTGAAATCGGAGACAGCTTTGCCATTGATTTCCTTGGCGATCTCGGCCAGCGACGGATGATCGGGAAGGGTGTAGGTCCAGGAGGCGTTGAGGATGGGATCGGGGAACTTGCCGCCTTCCTTCTTGTAGAGCTCGCGGACCTTCAAGAAGATCTGCGCCAGGATGTCCTGGTCGAGGCGGCAGTCGCCGGGAGTGGGAACAGCAATGTGTTTCCATTGCAGCCAGCGGGCCGAGTTGACCATGGTTCCGTCTTTCTCGGCAAAGCCGGCGCCCGGCAACCGATAGACGGTGGTGTTGATCTGCTTCATTTCCTCGGGCGTCGTGCCCGGAGCTTCCCAGAATGCGCTGGTCTCGTCGGGATAAATCTCGCATACCACCAGAAAATCGGCCTTCTTCAAGGCGTCGATGTTCTTCTTGCTGTCGGGGCCGATCATTACTCCGTTCATGCCGAAGGCGAAAAATCCCTTGACCTTGCCCTCGTACATGTCGTTCCAGTTTTCCACCCACGAGTACTTGCGATCGATCTTGGGCAGGTAGTTGAAGGCGAAATCGTTTTCCTTGGTTGCCGCGGGACCGTACATGGCCTTGAGGAACGAAACCATGAACTTGGGCGTGTTGGACCAGTAATTGAACGATTCCCATCCTTCAGGCTTGGAAACCTTGGGCGTTACGCGGTCAAGGTATGCCTTCAGGTCCTTATCGGCGGGACTCGGCACCTTGAGGTATCCGGGTAGAATGTCGAAGATGCCGGCCATGTCAGTGGCGCCCTGAATGTTGGAGTGTCCGCGCAAGGCGTTCACACCACCACCGGCGCGCCCGACGTTGCCCATCAACAACTGCAGCATGGCGGCGGTGCGGATGATCTGCGTACCGAAGCTATGTTGTGTCCAGCCGACGGCATAAATGACGGTGGCCACCTTCTTCATGTCTCCGTCTTTGCGGATGGAGGTGAACAGGTCGGCGGCCTTCAGAAAGTCGGCCTGTGGGATTCCCGTTATGCGTTCCACCATCTCGGGCGTGTAGCGCGAGTACTGCTGCTTGAGCAGTTGATAGACACAGCGCGGATGTTCGAGCGACAGATCGTAGGCGACGTTCGGCGGCAACGAAGGCGGTGGAGCAGGAGCTGCCTGGATTGCACCGGCTGCCGCCGGCACAACACGGGCGGCTTGCTTCTGTGGATGGTCGGCGGCATTCACCATCCCCGCGCCAGCCATTACGGCTTTGCCCGTCTCGTTGCCGCCCGCCTGGTAATTCCAAGTGGACTTATCGTACGTCTTGGTCTCGGAGTTGAAGCCCGAATACAGGCCGTCTTCAGGCAGCTTGAAGCCGTCGTCGATGAGGAACGCTGCGTTGGTGTAGTTGACGAGGTACTCGTGTGCGACGCGATTGTTCTGGAGCGCATAGTTGATCACGCCGCCGAGGAAAGCGATGTCGCTGCCGGCACGAATCTGCAGGAAGAGGTCGGCCTGCGAAGCGGTGCGGGTGAAGCGCGGGTCGACCACGATGGTCTTGGCATCGCGATTGCGCTTGGCCTCGACCGCCCACTTAAAACCGCAAGGATGGTTTTCAGCCGGATTGCCGCCCATGATCAGCATCATGTCGGTGTTCTTGATGTCGATCCAGCCGTTGGTCATCGCCCCGCGTCCGAACGTTGGTCCCAAACTTGAGACCGTGGGGCCGTGTCAAACACGCGCCTGGTTTTCCAGGCGCACCACCCCCATGCTCCTCATGGTTTTCACGACGAGGTAATTGAACTCATTGGTATCGGTACAGCCGCCGGTAAAGGCGATCGAATCGCATCGATTGACGGTGTTGCCCTTGGCGTCGGTCTCGGTGAAGGTGTCGTCGCGCGTCTTCTTGGTCCAGTGCGCGATCTCGTCGATGGCCTGGTTCCATGAGATATCGTCCCAGTGGTCCGAACCCGGGCGGCGCACCTGCGGCTTCAGCAGCCGGCGATCGTTGAGGATGTCCTGCTCCAAAGAGGCGCCCTTGGGGCAAAGCGTGCCGCGGTTGATGGGGTGGTCGGGATCGCCTTCCACATGCACCACCTGCGCGGTGACGTTCTTGGCCTTGTCGCCGATGGTGTGGATGATGATTCCGCAACTCACAGCACAGTAGGGGCAGGTGCTGCGCGTTTCTGTCGTGCGCGCTATTTTCAACCCCTGCGTCTGCGCGTAAATCGGCTCGGCATCGAAGCCGAATGCGGTCAGTCCGACGACTCCCGCCAAGCCAGTCTTTACGAATGAACGTCTAGAAACATCCACGGCGCGAACCTCCTATCTATTGGAGAACGAAAACAATTAGACGTAAGGACAGGGGGAACAATTCTCGAGCATTGCTCGGACCGAGAAAACGCTCGAATTTGCCAGATGCTCGATTCACATCTCACCAGTCGTGACTCGATGCAAAGAACGGAACCCGGGAACAAACGCAGACGAGATTACATCGCGCCACAAGTTCCGTCAATTCCGATGTTGGTGAGGGCGGGACCGATTCGGGAAGTTCGAAAAATGGCGCTAAAAACCAACGATATTGCGTTGGATTTTCCTGTAGTCATGCTCTGCCGCCCACAAATCCAGGGGAGCCGTTGCGATTTCGTCAACTACGGGCACGGCGTGACCATCCACCGTCAAGTCCACGGACTTGAGGTAATGGTTACAGGTGTCACAAGCTTCCACCCGTACAGCGGTGATGCCTTCCGCGGAATAGCGCGGCAACTTCTTGTGGTTCTCTTCCCCACAGGCTGGACAGAGAATCCGGCGAAACTCCCATTCGGACATGCAAAAAGAACAAAGGAGCGAGCGCTTACCGCCGTCTCCTTCAGTTCGGATTACCGCGAGCTGAGGACGAAAGCCGCAAGTTGGACAGAATTTCTCACCACTCGAAAGTGCCGCGACCTGCGCAGCGCAGGCTATATGTTCGGCCTGCGGTTGGAGCAGAACCCGGGCAAAAAAAGTGCTCCCGCTATCGGACGCGTCAGGCGCTTCCAACCATTGGTGCAACATCTGGTGCGCTTGGTCGAAAGATTGGCCGCGCAGAGCACTCGCCGTTTGTGCCAATGCGGGAGGACCTGCTTCGGCCACGATTTCTACCAGCGCCGGAAGGGAATTTGCCGCTTGGCGGAGATCAAGCCGGTCGCGGAGCCCCGCACCACTGGCGTTCGTGGACCCGCGCGACATTCCAAATTTTTTTGACAGCGAGTTCTGATACTCCAGCACACGGCAATAGAATGTCAGGACCTGCGTGGTTCCGGGGCTGGATGCACGGAGATCGGTGCCTCGGTCAATGCGCTTTTCCCAGGAACTACCGTTGCTTTGAGACCACGAGGTTGGCAAGTGGGACAGTCCTTCGCTGCCAAGCGATGATAACCCAAGAGCTCTTAACGACCGTGCCGGAGCCGGTTGCCGCCAAAATAAGAAACGCCGCACGGGGTAAGCGTGCGGCGTGAGTGGGACGGGGACGAGTTACTTCACAGAAACCGTAACATCGTCGACGTACATGTAGGTCAAGTTGTTGTCCCCGTTCCCGTGCGCATTCAGGTACACGCGAAGGGTCTGGCCCTTGTAGTTAATCAGGTTGAAGTACACCTTGGTCCAGCCTGTCGAGGTGCTGCAGGTCTTCATGACCTCCGCCAGGGTGGTGCCCGAGGCGCTCTGGATCTGGACCTCCTGCCAATCATTGGCGAGTGTGTCGTTGCACACTCCCCAGTAGTAGAAGTTCAGCGACGCGGCGATCGATGTGCTGGGAATCGTCACCGTCTGGTAGATCGAGGAATCGCCGTTCTGCTCCGGAGCGGTGGTTGCACCCAGCACGGCGCTGTAGCTGCCGCTGTTGTGCTTAGCGGTTGTAACCGAGGGTACCAGTACTCCACCTGGCGTCCAGTCCATCAGGTTCCCGGTTTCAAAGCCAGAATTCTGGATCAACTGGGAGACGTTGCTCACCGTAACACTGATCGTCGAGGACATTCCCATATTGCCAGAAGTATCCGTGGCCGTGGAATAGATGGTGTGCGTACCGTTGCTCACGTTCACGGTGTTCCACGAATAGTTGAGCGGGGAGGTTGTACCTGTGGCCACTTGCGCTCCATCGATATAGATCTGGACGGAAGCTATGCCCACGCTGGAAGTTGCGGTCGCCGTCACGGTGACGGTGCCGGTGACTGTCGCTCCGTTCGTCGGAGCGGTGATCTGCGTAACCGGCAGCGTTACATTTGTGCCGGTTCCCGACAGGCTGCTGCTCTGGGTACCCGCACTGTCGGTCACCATGAGAGTTGCCGTGCGCGTGCCAGACGCCGTGGGAGTAAACGTCACGTTGATAGTGCAGCTGGAGTTGTTCGCCAGGCTGGTGCCGCAGTTGTTGGTCTGCCCGAAGTCCCCTGCGTTGGTACCGCCTACCGCCACGCTTAGCCCGGTCAGGGTCGACCCGGTGCCGTTGGTGAGGGTTAAGGGTTGCGGAGAGCTTGTGGTTCCGATGTTCTGGTTGCTATAGGTCAAGCTCGCCGGTGTAAGGGTTACGTTCCCCACCCCAGTGCCAGTCAGGCTGGAACTTTGGGTGCCTGCAACATCAGTCACGGTTAACGTAGCGGTGCGCGTACCCGCCACCGTGGGCGTGAACGTCACGTTGATGGTGCAGCTGGAGTTAGCGGCAACACTTGTGCCGCAGTTATTGGTCTGCGCGTAGTCACCGGGATTAGCACCGGTGATCGATACGCTCACGCCAGTGAGCGCCGCGCCGTCGCTGTTAGTGAGTGTCAGGGATTGCGAAGAACTCGTCGTCCCGACGTTCTGATTGCCGAAGCTCTCGCTGGTTGGCGCCAGTGTGACATTCCATACGCCAGTGCCTGACAAACTGGAACTCTGGCTACCCGCACTGTCGGTCACCGTCACGCTAGCCGTACGCGTACCCGAAGCCGTGGGAGTGAACGTGACATTGATGGTACAGCTGGAGCTGGCGGCAAGGCTGGCGCCGCAGTTGTTGGTTTGCGCGTAGTCGCCCGGGTTGGTACCACCCAGAGCCACGCTGAGCCCGGTCAAGGCCGAGCCAGTGCCATTGGTGAGCGTCAGGACTTGCGCGGAGCTCGTCGTCCCGACGTTCTGATTGCCATAGGTCAAGCTGGCCGGCGTAAGGGTGGCGAAACCGACACCCGTGCCCGTCAAGCTGGAACTCTGGCTGCCCGCACTGTCGGTCACCGTCACGGTAGCAGTACGCGTTCCGGCCGCCGTGGGAGTGAAGGTCACGTTGATGGTGCAACTGGAGCTGGCGGCAAGGCTGGTGCCGCAGTTATTGGTCTGCGCGTAGTCACCCGGGTTGGTACCACCCAGAGCCACGCTGAGCCCGGTCAGAGTCGAGCCAGTGCCATTGGTGAGCGTCAAGGCTTGCGCAGAGCTTGTCGTCCCCACGTTCTGATTGCCATAGGTCAAGCTAGCCGGCGTCAGGGTTGCGCTACCAACACCGGTACCCGTCAAGCTCGAAGTCTGCGTGCCAGCACTGTCGGTTACCGAGAGCGTTGCCGAACGTGAACCCGTCGCCCCGGGGGTGAAGGTCACGTTGATGGCACAGCTGGAGTTCGCCGCCAGCGACGTGCCGCAGTTGTCCGTCTCAGCGAAGTCAGTAGCGTTCGTGCCGGTGAACGAGATGCTCAAGCCGGTCGCCGCCGTAGTCTGGCTATTAGTGAGAGTGAAGGTTTGCGACGCGCTCGTCGTGCCCACGTTCTGGTTGCCGAAGTTCACGCTGGCCGGCACCAAGGTTACGCTCGTCCCGCCGCGCACCGAAACCGTCACATCATCCAGGTACATGTAGGTCAGCAGGCCGTCGCCGTTCTCGTGATCGTTGAAGTAGATCCGGATGGTCTGGCCGACGTAGTTGATCAGGTTGAAGTACACCTTGGTCCAAGCCGTGGAAGTGCTACATACCTTCATCACCTGGGCCAGTGTGGTGCCGGTCGCGCTCTGAATCTGCGCCTCCTGCCACTGGTTCGTGACGGTGTCGTTGCACACGCCCCAGTAGTAGAAGTTCAGCGAGGCCGCCGTCGCCCCGGCGGGGATGGTCACCGTCTGATACAACCACGAGTCGCCGTTCGGCTCGGGCAGGACACTGGAGCCCAGTTGCGCGCTATAGCTGCCCGAGTTGTGCTTCGCCGAAGTCACCGTTGGCAGGTACACGCCACCCGCGTTCCAGTAAGCCAGGTTGCCGGTTTCGAAGCCGGTATTCAGCAGCAACTGCTGCACCGAGTTATTCACCGTCACCGTGATGGTTGCTGAAGTACCAGTGTTACCGGAGGTGTCCGTGGCTACGGAGTAGATCGTGTGCGTGCTGTTCGTCACGTTCGAGGTGTTCCATGAGTAGTTGAGCGGCGACGACGACCCAGAGGCCGCTAGCGTTCCATCGATGTAGATCTGGACGGAAGCAATGCCCACGGGGTCAGTCGCAGTCGCAGTTACGGTTACGACGCCTGACACCGTCGCGCCGTTCGCCGGAGCAGTGATCTGGGTAACCGGCGGTGTTGTATTGATACCGGTTCCGGACAGGCTGCTAGTCTGTGTGCCCACGCTGTCGGTCACGGTCAAAGTTGCGGATTCGGCAGCGTAAACGGACGGCGTGAAGGTCACGTTGATGGTGCAGCTTGCACTTGGGGCCAACGAGGTACCGCAGTTATTCGTCTGCGTAAAGTCCGCCGCGTTGGTCCCGCTAAGCGAAACACCGATGCTGGTGAGCGTGGTGCTGTTGCCGTTGGAGAGCGTAAACGCCTGCGGCGAACTGGAATTTCCAACCCCAACATTGCCAAAATTGAGAGTCACCGGCGTCAGCGAGACGTTCGAGGTTCCGGTGCCAGTCAGGCCAACAGTTTGGGTGCCGGAGCTGTCGCTGATCGTGAGGGTACCGGTTCTAGTGCCGCTGGCTGTCGGCGTAAATGTGACGCTGATGGTGCAACTCGAGTTCCCTGCCAGCGAAGTGCCGCAAGTGTTGGTCAGCGAGAAGTCTCCGGATGCGCCAATACTATTAATGGTCACGCTGTTGCTTCCGGTATTGGAAAGCGTAACCGACTGGGGTGTGCTCGACGTCCCGACGAGCTGTCCGCCGAAGGTCAGGCTTGTCGGACTCACCGTGATCGATGATCCACAATTGCTGAACTTGAAGTTCGCGATGCGGGTGTTCCAGTTGAAGGAGCCAGTGGTCTTTATGTACTCCTGTGTGTACCAGAACGTGCAATCGTCCACCGGGTCAACCTGCATGGCACTGTAGTCGCCCCAGCGATTGTTCATGCTGTAGTTCTGGGAGCCGGTTCCGCTGACCACGAGGGTCTCTGCTTGCAAGGTATTGACCGGATCCGTAGCCAATCGCCCGGCGTACGCGACCGATGGATACACAGAACTGCTTGACTCGCTGTAGCCAACAGCCAAATCGCCTGCCTGGTCCATGGCCACGCTGCCCATCCAGCGATAGTTAGAGTCTGGAGCGTAGGTGCTTTGCTGCGCCAATACTGGGGTACCGCTCGGGTTTTGAATCTCGTACCAGCGGACGCCGCCGCTGCTGCCCGCGGTGACGGAGTGATTTACCACAAGAGACTCATGCGTACCAAAATTGCGATAGGCAAGGCGATGCATCAAACGGTCGCCCAGCGAATCGAGGGTTTGGCTGCCGGGCTCCGGGACGCATTGACCGCCGCCGCATAGCGGGCTGAAAGCGGCAACGTTGATTACCGTAGGTCCGGTGAAAGTCGAGTTGGCCGGAGTTACCCAGTCGACATGAAACTTGTACATGTTCAACGTGTTGGTTCCAAAGGTGAGCATGTAGTTCGGTGAACCAGTCGGAGGCGGGGTGGTGCCGTCCAGGTCGGAAGGTAGCAGCGGCCCAAGCGCAGCACTCTGCTGGAAACACTGTTGGGTAGCTGAGAGTCCAGCCAGCATACTGTTGCGATCATAGGCGCAGGCATCGGGCCCGATATACGTTTGACCGTTCAAGAACATGTCGAACGTTTCGTAGTAGGCATCGGGCCAGACACCCATCTTCGGATAGTCATCGAAATCGCTGTTGCCGTAGCTGAACGAATAGCGATACCACGCGCCCGTCGCATCTGAAGTCTGCGAAACCGCGATGCATTGCAGATATGGGGTGGATCCTACTGAGAACTGGCTCATTACCCAGCGATTTGCCAGCTTGTCGTAAGTCACGACCGGGTCGCCATTGTTGTTGGTTTGGCAACCGCCTCCAAAGCCGGACCAGAGCGTATTTCCCAAAACCGGTCCTAGTAAAAGGTTGCCCGTCGCCTTGTCGAAGATCGCGAACGACGCATTCACCCACTGCACGTACTGAGTTGCGCCCACCGTACCGTTCGTGTCGGGCGGAATGTATTGCACCGAGAAGCCGTACTGTCCCTGCCCAATGCCCTCGAAGCTCAGACCCGTGGTTGGCCCATTCGTGGTAAGCGGCGCGAGCGTCTGCCGCACCGGGTCTTCTGGCAACTGGATCAAACCTGGCGGAAGTGGGACCAACTTCATGGGCTCAACATCCTGGAGGGCAGTACCCTGCGGGGGAGCGGTCTTCACCATTTCGCTCAGAGGAAGCGATAAATCATGGTGAACATTTTGACGAATGGTCGTCGGACCTTGCATCGACTGTGCACAAAGTGAGGCGGATGTTAGCAGTGCAAATAAAGCGATAAAACACAGGGGGAGGGCATACGACTTTCGTGACATGCAATCGTCTCCGGAGACTGGGCGCGGGTAGGACTACTTAGAGAATTCTCAGTGATACTAAACTCAATAGTACTCAAAATGCAATAGATATCGGGATAATAAGTAATGGCGGATTCGTGTTATTGATAATATAGTTATGGCACAATAGTGGTATTGGCGCTCGGCATCTAATCACATTCATTTGGGCAATTGAGTATCTGAGGATTGCGAATAGGTATACCAGAGTTGAATGCCAAGAATCCATAGGCTTGCAATAGAATCCTCGAATGACCCGTCATTCCTTAATTTCCGGACTACTACGGCTTGCCACTGTGGTGGTGCTTTTTGTCGCCACTTTTGCCTCCGCTGCCGACTTCAGCTACCTGGTTTATGTCGGCACTTACACCGACAAAGGCAGTAAAGGTATTTACGCGTACCGGTTCGACCCCGGAACGGGCGAGTCGCAGTCGATAGGACCGGCGGCTGAAACTGACAACCCGTCTTTTCTCGCAGTCGATGCGGACAACAAATATCTTTATGCCGTAAATGAAGCCGATCATTTTAACGGAGGGCGCACTGGAGCTATCAGCACCTATGCCATCGATCGGAGCCCCGGCAAATTGACGCTGTTGCAGCAGGTGTCATCGCTGGGCGCGGATCCGGCACACCTCTCGCTTGACCAGACCGGCCGGTATTTGCTGGTCGCCAATTACACCAGCGGGAACATCGCGTCGTTTCCCATCGAGAAAAACGGAACGCTCGGACCGCGGTCTTCGTTCGTTCAGCATGCCGGTTCCAGCGTGAATAAAGAACGTCAGACGGGACCTCACGCGCATGAGATTCAGGCCAGCAAGGACAACCGCTTCGTCTTCGTGCCTGATCTGGGACTCGACGAACTGCTGGTGTATCGCTTTGACTCCAAGACCGGAGCTCTCAGTCCGAACAGCCCGGCGTTCGTCAAGGTGAGTCCCGGTTCGGGCCCGCGTCATTTAGCTATCACCCCCTCCGGAAAGTTTGTGTACCTTGTAAACGAGCTATCGTCCACTGTCATCGTCTTCTCGTACCAGGCTGACTCGGGACAACTCCACGAACTACAAACTATTTCAACTTTGCCTTCCGGCTTCACGGGAGAGAGCACTACGGCCGAGATTGCGGTGGACGCAAAGGGAAAATTCCTTTACGTCTCGAATCGCGGAGATGACAGCATTGCGGTCTTTGATATTAATCAGCGCGACGGGAAGCTGGCTTTCGTGGAGCGCGTTCCGACGGGCGGCAAGACGCCTCGTCACTTCACGCTCGATCCGACAGGAAGATGGTTGTTCGCCGAGAATCAGGACTCGGGTAAGGTCAATCTATTCTCGGTCGATCCCGCCGACGGTCGACTGACCGCAACCTCGCATAGTCTGAATGTAACTTCGCCAGTCTGTGTGGTGTTCGTACCGCTGAAGTAGGCGGTGTCTTTGAGAAATCAAGGTCGAGTTCGTCCAGCGGCAGCTCGATCGGCCAGAATCACAGCCTGATCGCGGCTGATTCCACCGGCAGGAATGGAAGTGTCTCCAGCCTGCAAACGCGGCAGCATCGCAACCTTTTCGGCGCCGGTCACCAACCACAGGATTTTCCGGGAGCGGTTCAGCATGGGATACGTCAATGTCATGCGGCGGTGTCCCATGTAGGCCTCGGTCACAGCGACGTCGGAATCCGTCACTTTCAACACCGGATCTCCGGGCACCAGCGAAGCAGTATGTCCATCAGGGCCAAGCCCGAGGTGCGCCAAGTCCAGGACGGCCGGCACGCCCAGAACTTCTCGCAATTTCAGCGCATACTGTTTCGCCGCCGCATTGAGATCGGCCATCTCAACCGGCATGGCGTGAATCTGTTCCCGCGATATGGGTACGTGCTCGAGCAGGCTTTCGTGTAAATGAGTGAGGTTTCGATCCGGATCTCCGTCTGGCGCGACGCGCTCATCGACCTGGAAGATATCTACAACGCGCCAGGGAAGTTCTTCGTTCGCGAGGGCACGCAACATGACCCATGGGGTGTGGCCTCCACTGACTGCCATCGAGAACTTGCCGCGCGCCGCAACCGCCGCACGCGCGTCCTCGGCGATGATGGCCGCGGCCCGCTCTGCAGCGGTTTTCGGGTCAGGCAATACTTCCAGCGTCATACCAGATCCTCTTGATTGAGTTCTGTCAGCGGTTTCCGCTGCAACAACTATTTTTCTGGCTTCTCCAAGTGGCCGCCGAATTCGAAGCGCATCGCCGACAGTAGTTTGTTTGCGTAGTCAGCGTCTCCGCGCGAACTGAAGCGTTCGTAGAGTGCCGTGGTCAAAACCGGCGTCGGGACCGCCTCGTCGATCGAAGCCTTGATCGTCCAGCGACCTTCGCCGGAGTCCGACACTCGTCCTCCGAACTTGGTGAGGTCGGGATCGGCGATGAGCGCTGACGCCGTGAGGTCCAGCAGCCATGATGCGATCACACTGCCTCGCCGCCAAACTTCTGTCACGTCCGCAAGGTTGAAGTCATATTGATAATGTTCGGGATCGCGCAGCGGAGTCGTCTCCGCATCGGCCGCGTGGGTCTGCTTGCCGACGTTCGCAGAGCGCAATACGTTCAGCCCTTCGGCGTAGGCCGCCATCAGGCCGTACTCGATGCCGTTATGCACCATCTTGACGAAGTGTCCACCGCCGCTGGGACCGCAGTGCAGATAGCCCTGCTCGGCGGTGCCTCCGACTTTTTCGCGACCCGCAGTCCTGGGGATATCGCCCACGCCGGGAGCGATGGTCTTGAAGATCGGGTCGAGATGTTTCACGGCGGCATCCGGCCCGCCGATCATCAGGCAATAGCCGCGCTCCAGGCCCCATACTCCGCCGCTGGTGCCGACGTCCACGTAATTGATGCCCTTCGGCTGCAATTCCTTCGCCCGCCGGATGTCGTCGATGTAGTACGAGTTCCCGCCATCGATCAGAATGTCGCCAGCCTCAAGGAACGGAACAATCTCGGCGATCGTCGATTCGACTACCGCCGCAGGGATCATCATCCAGATCGCGCGTGGCTTCGCCAGCTTGCTCACAAAGTCTTTGATGGACGACGAGCCCGTAGCGCCATCCTTCACCAGGTCCTCAACGGACTTTGACGACATGTCGTACACCGTGCAGGTGTGGCCGTCTTTCATCAGTCGCCGCACCATGTTGGCGCCCATTCTTCCCAGACCTACCATTCCAAGTTGCATGAAGTGCCTTCTCCTTACCATCTAAGATTGCTGATTTCTTATTTACGCGCGCGGTAGCGGCGAATCTGGTTGTTGGTGGAACTGTCGTGTTGCAGCGCAGGCTCCTCTGGATTCTCCAGCTCGGGGATGATCCGCTGCGCCAGCACCTTTCCTAACTCCACTCCCCACTGGTCGAACGAATCGATGCTCCAGATGGTTCCCTCGGTGAACACGATGTGCTCGTACAGGGCGACGAGCTTCCCAAGTGCCTCTGGGGTGAGTTCGTCCAGCATGATCGTGTTCGTCGGACGGTTGCCGTGGAAGACCCGATGCGGCACCAGCCAATCGGGAGTGCCTTCGGCCTTCACCTCTTCAGCGGTCTTGCCGAACGCCAGGGCTTCCGTTTGCGCAAAGACGTTGGCCATCAGAAGATCATGATGCCGGCCTAGCGGGTTGAGCGTCTTGTAGAACCCGATGAAGTCGCACGGAATCAGCTTCGTTCCCTGGTGGATGAGCTGATAGAAAGAATGTTGTCCGTTGGTTCCAGGCTCGCCCCAGTAAATCGGCCCGGTCTGATACTCGATCTCCTTGCCTTTCAGCGTAACGTGCTTGCCATTACTCTCCATCGTCAACTGCTGGAGGTACGCGGGAAAACGCTTGAGGTACTGCTCGTACGGCAATACCGCAACGGTTTGCGCGCCGAAAAAGTTGTTGTACCAAACGCCCAGCAGGCCCATCAGCACCGGCAGGCTGCTCTCAAACGGGGCGGTGCGGAAGTGCTCGTCCATCTGATGGAAACCACTGAGCATGGAGCGGAAATTTTCCGGCCCAATCGCCAGCATCGTGGAAAGCCCGATTGCCGAATCCATCGAATAGCGCCCGCCGACCCAATCCCAGAACTCAAACATGTTGGCGGTGTCGATGCCGAACTTCGTCACCTCCGCGGCATTGGTCGAGACCGCGACAAAATGCTTGGCGATCGACGACTCATCGCCACCCAGCCCGGCCAGCGCCCAGTCACGCGCGGTGTGCGCGTTGGTCATGGTCTCCAGGGTGGTGAAAGTCTTCGACGAAATGACGAACATCGTCTCGGCAGGATCGAGACCCAAAACGGCTTCCGCAAAATCGGTGCCGTCCACGTTCGAGACAAATCGAAATGTCATGTCGCGCTGGCTGTAATGACGAAGCGCTTCGTATGCCATCACCGGACCAAGGTCGGAGCCACCGATTCCGACGTTAATCACGTTTCGAATGCGCTTGCCGGTGTGCCCCTTCCATTCACCACTGCGGACGCGATCGCAAAATGCCGCCATCTTGTCCAGCACAGCATGAACGGCTGGCACCACATTCTTGCCGTCCACTTTGATGACTTCGTCTTTGGGAGCGCGCAGGGCGACGTGCAATACGGCCCGCTTTTCCGACACGTTGATCTTGTCGCCGCGGAACATGGCATCGATGCGCTTCCGCAGATCCGACTCCTCGGCTAACTGCAACAGCAATTTCAGCGTCTCGTCGGTGATTCGATTCTTGGAGTAATCGAGGTAAACCCCGACGGCCTCAGCCGTAAATCGTTCGCCGCGCTTGGGGTCGTCGGCGAACAACTGACGCAAAGAAAGCTCCGTGATCTTTTTATAGTGCGCAGCTAGGGCTTTCCACGCTGGACGACGCTTCAATGATTGCGACCTGCCAAACATCTCGCTGTTCCTTTCACCTGCTGTATCCGGAATGCGCAAGCAGGTCGGAGCCACCCAAAGCCTTCCGTCCGAAAGGCCCGGAGGTAGAGGGAGCTCGGCGCTCCCCCGCCGCTCTCGATTACCGGAAGTCGTCAGCCGAGCCGTATTCGAGTTCGCTGACACGAACTGAGTTCACTACTTGAGGACCGCGCTCTTGGACTCAATCACTCCCATGAGTTCGTTCCAGGAACTTACGAACGCCTTTGCGCCTTCGGTCTGCAGTTGTTCGCCCAGAGCATCAATGTCGATTCCAGCCTTCTTGAACTGCTCCAGCACTTGCTCGCAATCGCCGCCATCGGGAGGCATCACGCCGTCGATCACGCCATGATCCGCAAACGCTTTCAGCGTGCCCTCCGGCATCGTGTTCACCGTGTCGGGCGCCGCAAGCGCCTTGATGTAGAGAATGTCAGATGCCTTGGGGTCCTTCGTCCCGGTGCTGGCCAGCAGCAGGCGTTGCGGGTTGTAGCCGGCCTTAATGATCTTCTGCCAACGAGGCGTGGCGAGCAAATCGCGATAGGCTTTGTACGTCCGCTTAGCGATCGCAATGCCCAGTTTGTCGCGCAGGTCGTCACCGACTTTGCTGCTGACGGCAACATCCCACCGGCTGATGAATACCGATGCTACAGAGCCGACATTCGTGGGTAGCCCGGCGGCGATTCGTCGCTCAATACCTTTCAGGTAAGCCTCGGCCGCGGCCAGGTATTGCTCACGCGAAAACAGCAGGGTCACGTTGATGGAGACTCCCGCGAAGATCGCTTCTTCGATCGCCGGGAGGCCCTCGGGCGTGCCCGGGATCTTAATAAAGAGGTTGGGGCGTGCGCCGCGCGAAGACAAATCCTTGGCGGCAGCGAGAGTTGTCGCCGTGTCGTAAGCCAAGAGTGGCGAGACTTCGAGCGACACCCAGCCGTCCACTCCCTTGGTCTGGTTGTGGATCGGCCGGAACAGGTCGGCGGCGCGAGTGAGGTCATCGAGTGCCAGTTCGAAGAACAGTGCCTCCCCGGAGACCCCGCGGCCCATCCCTTCGTGGATGGCCGAATCGTAAGACGAGCTCTTTTTGATAGCCTGGTCGAAAATCGTGGGGTTCGAAGTCAGTCCGGTCACCGACAGATCGTCGATGTAGCTTTTCAGCGTGCCATTGTTCAGCAGGTCACGGGTGATGTTGTCGAGCCAAAGGCTCTGCCCCAGGTCGTGGAGTTGTTGGGTCGGTTTCATTGTGCCTCCTCGCGTATGTGTCGTCGAAACTGCCAGCCTCCAGTTATGAAGACCAGGGGAAAATTATGTTCGACACGGCTTCCATGATCCCACAGAAAGCGGCTTTCGACATCTGCCCTGGGTCGAAATCGCTGCGATCGGCTTGGGAAAGCACGCAGTAATTTACCCAGCAGTAATGTTGAGTCGCTCCGGCCGGAAATGTTTCAGGAAAATGACAGGCTTTCGGGCGACTTATCGACTCCTCACCTAATTGTCGCCAATCAAATCAGGACGAAAGCTAAGATGATTCGACATGGAACCCGATACGTTTATCGCCGATCTTAATCGCCGGTTTGGGATTCCCGGCATCGCAGAAGTCGTCGCGGGCAATGGTAGTTTGCCCAGAGTCGTCATTACCTCGGCTGCCACCATCGGCGAGATCTACCTGCATGGCGCACACGTCACCTCCTGGCGCCCCGTCGGCGCGGAAGAAGCCTTCTTCGTTAGTTCTAAGTCGCGATGGGAAAACGGCAAAGCGATTCGCGGCGGAATTCCTGTTTGCTTTCCCTGGTTTGGAGACAAAGCAGGGGATCCTAAAGCACCTGCGCATGGATTTGTTCGCACCAAGTCGTGGCAGCTCGACTCGATCGCCGATACGGGGGAAGCAGTTGCCGTCACGATGTCGACCGCCTCGGATGACAGCACGAAGCCCTGGTGGCCCGCGGACTTTCTGCTCGCGCTTCGCGCCAGCTTCGGATCGGACCTTGTTGTGGAACTAACTTTGACAAATACCGGCAGTTCTTCCCTGCGGTTCGAAGAGGCGCTCCACGCCTACCACAATGTGGAAGATGTTCGCAGAGCGCGGGTTAACGGATTGGACTCAGCTCACTATCTCGACAAGACCGACGAATATCGCGAAAAGGCACAGACGGGTGACGTCACGATCGCCGCGGAAACGGATCGGGTTTACCTCGACACGCAAAGTAAGGTCGAGCTACTGGATCCGGTTCTGCGCCGCCGGATTGAGATCCAAAAGGAAAACTCGCTGACGACTGTGATTTGGAATCCGTGGGAGAAAAAGGCCAGCGCCATGTCAGATCTCGGCGACGGCGAATGGACACGGATGTTCTGTGTCGAAACCAGCAACGTTCTTGGCTACGCCGTGGAGGTCGCTCCCGGCCAGCAGCACCAAATGAGCGCCACACTCCGCGTCACCGGACTCTAAGTGCCCTGCGACATTAGAGCCGCTAATACTTTGGGAGAACTGGCGGAGAGACAGGGATTCGAACCCTGGGTACCCTTTCGAGTACACACGCTTTCCAAGCGTGCGCCTTCAGCCACTCGGCCATCTCTCCGCTGGGGAAGCGCAGGTCACCGCGCTTCTGCGAAACCAACGATTTTCATTGTAGCGTATTGCGCGCCCGCTGAAGGCCAACGCCGCGAGCGCGCTTCAGACGACCTTCGTACCTACTCGTCTTCTTTGAGCTGCTGGGCCAGGTAGTTTTGGTAGCCCATTTCGCCAATCGCGTGCAACTGCGCTTCTAGCCAGTCGATGTGGTGCTCCTCATCGGAAAGGATTTTCTCCGCCAGCTCGCGCGATCCGCCATCATTCTGCGCGATACACAACTGAATGCCATCGTTCAGCCGCTTGACCGCGTCATATTCCAGTTGAACGTCGTTCTTATACTGCTGTTCGACGGTCTGGCCGATGTTGATCTTGAAGTAATCCGTCATGTTGGGAGCGCCGTCGAGGTACAGGATTCGTTCCATCAACTTTTCGGCATGCTGCATTTCTTCGATGGATTCCTTGCGGATCATTTTCGCCAGCCGTTCGTAACCCCAGTTCTCGCACATCTCCGCATGCAGGAAGTACTGGTTGATGGCCGTTAGCTCGGCCTTTAGGACCTGGTTTAGAAAATCAATAACTTTAGGATCGCCCTTCATCGCATCTCTCCGGTGTTCAAAGTATCAGCTCAGCCCAATTGGGGCCTTCACCGAGTGCAGTACTTTCTGGAACCAAGTATTGTAACGCTCGGCTTTCGTGAACCCTAACCGAAGTTGGGAAGCATTCGGGAGCACGCCCCGCCGGCGTAGGCATTTGGGGATTGTCTGAATGCTTGAGGAAAAGCCCTTACTCCGGTCCAGTGCCGCCGTTGCGCGGACCGTTGCCGGAAGAATCCGGCGTTTGCGGCTTCGCGGCGGCGTCATTCGGCGTCGGTGTGACGTCGTGGCCATTCGCGGAGACATAACCGTCGAGCAGGCGACGGTGCATGCTATAAAGCGCCAGTTCCAGGCGATCGGAAACTCCTAGTTTGTCGTAGATCTTGCGCAGATAGTTCTTGACGACCTGCTCCGTGGTGCCGACCTCCAGGGCAATGTCCTTGTTTTTCAGGCCCTGAGTTACACCACCGATGATCATCATTTCTTTTTCACTGAGCCGGAGCTGTTGCTTCGGGGTAACCCCGTGCTCTGACTGCGTGCGGTACGCCTCGATCACCCAATTCACGCCCTGGTTGTCGAGCCAGGTCTCGCCGGCGGCTACCTTCCTGACGCACCGAACCAGCAAGTCTGGCGAGATCGAGCGCGTCAGTATTCCCCGGACGCCGCGTCGGAGGTAGTCCACCGTCTCTTCTTCGCCGGTTCGCTGGGCGACGATAATCACCCTCGTTCCCGGCTCGGCCCGTCGAATTACTTCAGAAATCGATTCGGCAGGATTGGGAGAAAGTCCGGCTTCGAACAGAATTACATCGGCAGACGTACTGGAAACTGCGCCCAGGGTCTGTTGCAGGTTTTCGGTCTGGGCCACGACTTCGAGGTCTTTCTCGAGAGCAAAAATCTTCCCCATTCCGACGCGAAAAATTGCTTCAGAGTCCGCGACGATCAAACGTAAAGAGGAACGTTGCATATCCAAAGGACCGGAATGTTGGTCTGCGTTGGATCTTAGCGACGCCCCATCCAGGTGTTGGGGTGGCATGGTAAATCCGAAGTTTTCAGAGGCGTTCGAACTTATACTCATCGATCACAACCGCCACGCTTCGCCCAGAGGGTTCTTCTGAGAATCGAACCACGCGGCCCTGGCACTTCACCAGAACATCGCGATCGGAACCCAATACATCGCCGGGCATCGCAACCGTAAATTCCACGGTCGAACCTACTTCGACCGCTGTTTGCGTTCGGAACAAAATTCCTCCG
Organism: uncultured Acidobacteriaceae bacterium; assembly: GCA_963837915.1. Lineage (GTDB taxonomy): Bacteria > Acidobacteriota > Terriglobia > Terriglobales > Acidobacteriaceae > DASRAA01. The sequence continues at coordinate 573,084 of CAWIPZ010000051.1, read as the reverse complement.
GCTGAGATGTCAATCGTCTCGGCCTGGTGTTCCTCTGTCGGCGTCTTCAGCGTGACCCGTAGCTGTAGAGGAAACCGAACGGCATTCCGCAAATCAGAATGAGATTCAGGATGAGATTCAGTGGTCATGACAGTCGATTCCACTTAACAATACATCCAATCGCATCCTGCCTGAAGTTACTAAAGTACCACCGAAGTCACCAAGGCTGCCAGTAAAAAACTTACATCACCCGGCGATCTATCCCGATTTGAAACAATGCAATCAGTGAGTTAGCTGAAGTGTGCTTATGACCACCACTGACAGGGTAACCAACTTCGTATGTAAGTAACACTAGTTGTTATCCAATTTTAGCCTAGAGGTGCTATATCGTTGCGACATACACTCTGTCGCAAGTCGGCAACCGCATCCCGGACTTTGACTGCTGGTTGGTGGATCGAAGTACTCGCCCCGGTGCAACCCACATTTCATCGAAGTGGACTGATATCGTGAAGCGAAGCGTTGAGCTATTAGTTGTCGCACCGATCCATCGGAGCCACTGTGCGAACCATTAATCTGTGAAGATGGCATGCCAACGGTCGCGCAGGCCCGCGCGCGGCTTGCGAGCGAGTTACAAGCTGCGCGACGGCAGGGGATTTCTATCTTGAAGTTGATCCACGGTTACGGATCGACCGGAGTTGGAGGCGAGTTAAGAGTGGCATTACAAGCCACGTTGCGTCAGATGGCGGATCGAAATGAAATCCGCGATTGCATTTTTGGCGAGAACTGGCGCAAGAGCGACGAGCACGCCTGGGCGCTACTCAAGCGATCGCCCGAATTGAAGGAAGATCGAGATCTGGGCAGAGGCAACCGTGGAATCACGCTGGTGGTGCTGTGACCGAAACCTTAACTGGTCGTCCGGGAATCAGTGTTGACCGCTCAGCAGAGCCTTCCCTGGCCGCAATTCTCGCCTGCATGCTGGCCGGCATGTGTACCTTCCTGAACGTTTACTGCACCCAGCCGCTGCTTCCTTACCTGCAGCGGGTCTACAACTCCAGCGTCATCGGCGTCAGCCTGACGGTCAGTTCGACCATCCTTGCGGTCGCCTTAATGGCGCCCATTGTTGGGCTGATGGCGGAATCCATCGGCCGCAAGAAGGTCATCGTTCCCTCGCTTTACGCCCTGACCGTTCCAACTTTGTTGGCCGCAACATCGCAGAGCCTGGTCGCGCTGATTTTCTGGAGATTCATGCAGGGTCTTTTTGTACCCGGCGTGATCGTAGTGATCATGGCTTACATCAATGAGGAATTTGCCGGCCCTTACGTCGGCCGCGCGATGTCGGCGTATATATCAGGAACGGTATTGGGCGGGTTTCTCGGGCGATACATTTCCGGATTGGTGGCGCATCATTTCGATTGGCGAGGCTCGTTTCTGGCGGTTGGCCTTTTGAATCTTGCCGGAGCCGTCATAGTACAGCGGGCACTCCCAAAGGCCAGGAACTTCGTACGCTCAGTGAGTGTTCGAAACTCGATCGCGGAAAGTTGGGACCACCTGCGAAATCCGCGGTTGCTCGCCGTTTTTGCCATGGGATTCGCGGCGCTATTCTGCCTGGTGGGAGTATTCACCTATGTGAACTTTTATCTGGCGGCTCCGCCGTTTCGACTGAACTCCGCGCAACTCGGCAGCGTTTTCTGCGTGTACCTGTTAGGAGTATTCGTCACCCCGCTCTCGGGACGCTTTCTCGACCACTACGGCATTCGCCGGACCGCGCTGCTGGCATTCGGGTTCGCACTGGTCGGGCTATCGCTGACCCTGATTCGCAACTTGCCGCTCATCATCGCAGGACTAGCAATCTTCGCGTCCGGCATCTTCATTTTTCAGGCAGTCGGAACAGTGCAAACCGGAACCGTTGCGCAGCGAGCGCGCTCCTCAGCTGCGGGACTCTACGTGACGTTCTACTATGTCGGCGGAAGCCTGGGCGCCGTCGTGACCGGCTGGACGTGGCTCGCGGATGGCTGGCAGGCCTGCGTTTTCCTGCTCATGGGCGTGGCAGGAATCGCCCTCGCCTTGGCTTATGCCAGTAGCAGAGCACGGCTCACCACCACCAGCCCTCTGCAATAAATATGGGCGGCATCTCTGCCGCCCATCAACCACTGATCACTGACAACTGGTTCTATGTTCCTTCCGACCAGCTCGCCAGATACTCTTCCTGCTCCAGCGTTAAGCGATCGATCTTGATGCCCATCGACTCGAGCTTCAGCTTGGCCACGCGTTTGTCGAGTTCCTCGGGAACCGGAAAGACCTTCTTTTCGAGGGTCGCGTGGTTCTTCACCAGGTAATCGACGGACAGTGCCTGGTCGGCAAAGCTCATGTCCATCACTGACGGCGGATGTCCTTCGGCCGACGCCAGATTAATCAGGCGGCCTTCGCCCAGCAAATTGATCTTGCGACCATCTTTCAGGGAATATTCCTCGACGAAATTGCGCGTAGTGCGCTTCGACGACGACATCTTTTCCAACGCAGGGATGTCGATTTCGACGTTGAAGTGGCCGGAGTTCGAGATGATCGCCCCGTCCTTCATGGCGTCGAAGTGCTCTTTGCGGAGCACACTCTTGTTGCCGGTAACTGTGCAGAACACGTCGCCGATCTTCGCAGCCTCGTCCATGCTCATCACGCGGTAGCCGTCCATTACCGCCTCGATGGCTTTCGTCGGATCGATCTCCGTCACGATGACTTCCGCGCCTAACCCGCGCGCGCGGCTGGCTAGACCCCGGCCGCACCATCCGTAGCCTGCGACCACGAACTTCGCTCCCGCCAGCAGGAAGTTGGTAGCGCGCACGATGCCGTCAATCGTTGATTGCCCCGTACCATAGCGATTGTCGAACAGGTGCTTGGTGTCGGCGTCGTTCACCGCGATGATGGGGTAGTTCAGAACGCCCTGCTTCGCCATCGCGCGCAGTCGAATGACGCCGGTCGTGGTCTCCTCGGTGCCGGCAATAATGCCGTCCAGAACTTCCTTGCGCTTAGTCAGCGCAACGGTAACCAGGTCGGCGCCATCGTCCATCGTGATGTGCGGCTTATGGTCGAGCGCCGCCATGATGTGCGAATAATAGGTGTCGTTGTCCTCGCCCTTGATGGCATACACCGGGATGTTGTAATCGCGCACCAGGCAGGCGGCAACGTCATCTTGGGTCGACAGCGGATTGGAAGCGCAAAGTACAACGTCCGCGCCACCGTCGCGAAGCGTGATGGCAAGGTTTGCGGTCTCTGCCGTCACGTGGAGGCACGCCGAAATCCGGATGCCTTTCAGTGGCTGGTTCTTGATGAACTCCTTGCGAATGATCTGCAAAACTTTCATCGACTGGTTCGCCCAGTCAATGCGCTTTTTGCCTAGATCGGCCAGTTCGATGTTGGCGATATCGCCCGCTGTCTGTGTGCTTGTCGTCGGCATATGCTCCCGTTTCTGCAGTGTTGCTTCAAAGACTAGTCGGATGCACGATCGCCCCATGGTGATCGACATCGCAGGATTGAGTGAAAGGGCGCCATTGATGCCGGCGCCCCGAAATCGAAATTACTTCGCGACCTTCTGCGCGCCGGCTTCGGCCAGACCAGCCTGTTCGCGCAGTGATGTAGCTTTGTCCGTCGCTTCCCAGGTGAACTCGGGTTCATTGCGTCCGAAGTGGCCATACGCGGCTGTTTTGCGGTAGATCGGCCGGCGCAGGTTCAGCGACTCGATAATCCCCTTCGGGGTCAGCTTGAAATTGGCGCGTACCAGCTCGGAAATCTTCTCTTCGTCGACCTTGGCGGTACCAAAGGTGTCGATCAGTACGCTTACTGGCTCAGCCACGCCGATGGCATAGGCCAGTTGCACTTCGCAGCGATCGGCCAACCCTGCGGCCACGACGTTCTTGGCGATGTAGCGCGCCATGTAGCATGCTGAGCGATCGACCTTCGTCGGATCTTTGCCGCTGAAGGCTCCGCCGCCGTGACGTCCCATTCCACCGTAAGTGTCCACGATAATCTTGCGGCCGGTCAGTCCGGTATCGCCCATTGGCCCGCCGATGACGAACCGTCCCGTCGGATTGATGTGGTACTTGGTGTCTTCGTCGAGCATGTCCGCGGGAAGCGCAGCCTGAATGACGTGCTTCAGAATGTCGGCGCGCAGCTCGTCGTTGGAGACGGTTTCCGCGTGCTGCGACGAGATGACTACCGCGTCGATCCGGACGGGCTTATGGTTCTCGTCGTATTCCACGGTCACTTGAGATTTTCCATCAGGACGGAGATAAGGAAGGGTGCCATTCTTGCGGACTTCCGACAGGCGCTGGGTCAGTTTGTGTGCCAGGAAAATCGCGGTCGGCATGTAATTAGCGTTTTCGTTGGTCGCGTAACCGAACATCATGCCCTGGTCGCCGGCGCCACCGGTATCGACGCCCATCGCAATGTCGCCCGACTGTTTGTTGATGGACGAAATCACAGCACACGTATTGGAGTCGAAGCCGTAGAGCGCGTTGTCGTAGCCGATCGAGGCCACTACGCCACGCACCAGGTTTTGGAAATCAACGTAGGCTTTGGTGGTGATTTCACCGGCAATCACGACCAAGCCGGTGGCTGTCAGGGTTTCGCAAGCGACCCGGCTGTAAGGATCTTCTTTCAGGCAGGCGTCTAGGATGGCATCCGATATCTGGTCGGCAATTTTGTCAGGGTGTCCTTCTGTCACCGATTCAGACGTAAAGAGATAACGCTTTTTCGTCAATGTGAAACTCCTATGAAGTGAAAACTCGGCGACTCCAGTCGCTTCGATTAGACACAAGGGCGCTGTGACGTTCCCGAGCCTACCTTGAGAATACCAACCTCTTCGGCAAACTCCCTATATTTTAGGCCTCAAATGGCTGAAACGGCCACCGAATGGCGCGATTTTGCAGTGAAATTGTCGCCCCTATAGCAGCGTTATTCGCCATGACCGCTTTTCCTTCCAGAGACTTATTACAGCACCGCCGAGATCGAGACCACCGCACAACTCAGCTAACCTAATTCAACGCGCGGTGGACCGCGAGCAACTGATCCAGCACTGAAGGCAGATCCTTCAAGTCCAAGGCGTTGGCGCCGTCCGATTTAGCCAGTGGGGGATTGTCATGGACCTCCAGGAAGACGCCGTCCACCCCAGCAGCTACGGCAGCACGAGCCAGCAGCGGAATAAATTCCGGCTGGCCCCCGCTTTGTTGAGGTGTCTCGTCCCCGTTGGTCGCACCAGCCGATGGAAGTTGCACAGAGTGGGTGGCGTCGAAAACCACGGGCGCGAATTTCCGCATGACTGCCAATGACCGCATGTCGACCACGAGGTTGTTGTATCCGAACGACGCACCGCGCTCCGTCAGGAATACTTTCTCGCACCCGGCTTCTCGAACCTTCTCCACCGCATGCCGAATGTCCCAAGGAGAAACGAACTGCCCTTTCTTGACGTTGACGGCCCGGCCGGTTTTTGCAGCGGCAACCAGCAGGTCAGTTTGGCGGCACAGAAACGCCGGAATCTGCAGCACGTCAACCACCTCCGCCACGCGGGCGGCATCGGCAGCTTCATGGACATCGGTGAGTACTGGCACGTCCACGACGCTGCGAACCTTCTCAAGAATCCGCAATCCCTCGTCGCGGCCGGGACCGCGAAAGCTTCGAATTGAAGTCCGATTCGCTTTGTCGTACGAGGCTTTAAAGATATACGGGATCTTTTTATCGGCAGCAATTTTAGCGATTGACTCGGCCATCCTCAGCGCATGCGGTTCGCTCTCGATGACGCAGGGCCCGGCAATCAGGAACAACTTGCCCTTCCCGATATCGACCCGCCCGACGGTAAATCCTTGCGCCATCCGCCTGCTCCAAACGTCAGCGGATCGGCGACCCGCGTCTACGAACATCCTACTGTAAGCACGCTGGGTCAGTCGTTCGTCGGCTCACAAAATAAATTCCCGGCACCTTTCGATGCCGGGAATTCGAACAGTATATGCTCGCTGCAAGTCTGTCTGGGGTGCTAAAGTCTTACGCCCAAACGACTAGATCTTAATCTTGCGACGCAGCATGCCAGCCGCGGCCAACAGACCCGATCCGACAAGACCGATCGTACCCGGCTCAGGAACAGAGGGGTTAAGCTCGCCGCTCGATAGATTGCCTTTGTACGTGACGAAATCGATGTCAACCACCTGGCCCGCGGCGAATCCCGTGTTCCGGAAACCGGCCGTCGAGCTGGTGATGTCGTACGAGCCAGCGAAAAAGCCATACTTGGCGTTAATGAATAGAGCCTGCACATCCAGCAAGCCACTCATCGTGTCAGGACCGATGGTCACAGTAAACGCCTGTGAGTTCGGGCCGAAACTGTACGGGCTGTTGCTGTTGGCATAATCCAGGGTTGCACCGGAGATCCAGAAACTGCCGGCTGAAGCTCCCTGATAGGCGTGCCCGGTGATTGCTGTGAACACTGCGGCAGTTGTACCGATGGACACCGAGCCAGTGGTGTTCGGACCAAACGTGATCTGAGTCGGAATCACATTCGCGAAGCTGGAGCCCGTTATCGCGGTTACCAGCACGAGTAGCGCTAAGGCGAAGGTTAGTTTGCGAGCCATTTACTGTTCTTCCTCCTAAATGAAGCGTCCAACACGCGCCTTCCGGCGCCAAGGTATCGATCCCTAAATCTTTTCCGACTTCAGAAGCACGAAGCTGGTTGTTGCCCGTACCAGCGAGGTACTTACCATACTGGTTACCCGCAACGCGCACAATAGCCAAAAGGTGGTTACTTAGTCGCTTTTTGGTGGTGGAATGGACTGATTCGATCCAAATTCCCCACTGAAAACGCGTAGTACTATGACTTTTCCACAGTCCGCCCACCCTTGAGACTATTAACCTGTAAGTCATGTAGCACGATCAGTTCCAAACGCTATACATCTGAAACCAATCACTTCGCTGCTTTACTCGCTTGTGATGTGCAAAGATTTGCAACTTCATGATTGCTAGTGGTAATCCGAGTCCACATCGGGACATACGTGTAGAACGCATTTCCGATGGAGGTGGCGTGCTTGAATTTGCTTGCAGTTAGCGTTAGCCGCAACACTCATCCGGGTACTGCAGCCGTCGCCACGATGAGGTAATGCGTTGATTATGCAAGACCGTTACTTGTCCGAGATTTTTTCCATCGAATTGTTATCGGTTCCTGCTCGCACTTATTGCTTCACCTTCTCAGGTCGCAAGAACAGCTCGACTTCAACACCTTCGCGTAGTTGCTTGTGCGACATTCGATGCTCATACGAAGCACGAATGAACTCCCGGAACAACGGATGCGGCTCAAGCGGCTTTGATTTGAATTCCGGGTGGAACTGGCAGCCGAGGAAGAAGGGGTGGCCAGGTATCTCCACAATCTCGACATACGTTCCATCCGGCGTCGATCCGGTGATTCGCATGCCTCCGGCTGTCAGCGTGCTTTCATACTCACGATTGAACTCGTAGCGATGCCGGTGGCGCTCGCTGATTTCGGTCTGGCCGTATGCCCGCTGAGCAAGTGATCCCGGTTCCAGCCGGCAGGCCCAGGCTCCCAGGCGCATCGTTCCACCTAGTTCTTCCACTCCACGCAATTCGCGCAATTTATAGATCACCCGATGCGGCGTTGCCGGGTCAAACTCGCTGGAGTTGGCCTGCTCCAACCCGCAAACATTCCGGGCAAACTCAACGCAGGCGGTTTGCATTCCCAGGCAGATCCCAAAGTACGGCACGTTATTCTCGCGGGCGTACTGAATCCCCTTTAACATGCCTTCGATGCCGCGCTTCCCAAATCCGCCGGGAACCAGAATCCCGTCGACCGTCTCCAGTTGCGCCTGCACCGATTGGTCTTTCGATTCCAGACCTTCCGCCTCAATCCAGTCGACATTCAGCTTCAAATTGTGGGCAAGTGCACCATGTACCAGTGCTTCTTTCAGCGACTTGTACGAGTCCTCATATTCCACGTACTTACCGACAATCCCGATGGTCACTTCGTCCTTGGGGTTGTAGACACGGTGAACCAGCTCTTCCCAGTTCGCCAAATCCGGCTGACGTGTCTCGATGCGCAAGTACCGCAACGCCAACTGGTCCACCTTTTCATGCGCGAACACCAAAGGAACCTCGTAGATCGAAGCGACGTCTTTTGCCGTGATGACCGCCTCTTCCTCCACATTGCAAAACAGCGCAATCTTTGACTTGATGTCGTGCGATAAATAACGGTCCGTACGGCACAACAGAATGTCAGGCTGAATACCGATGCTGAGCAATTCTTTCACCGAGTGCTGGGTCGGCTTGGTTTTCAGCTCGCCGGCGGCAGCGATATACGGCACCAGCGTCACATGAACAAAGAGGGTATTCTCGCGGCCTAGCTCCTGCCGCATCTGCCGGATGGCCTCAATAAATGGAAGGGACTCAATGTCGCCGACCGTGCCTCCGATTTCGACGATCACCAGATCGACGTCCTGCGCAACCTTCTTCATCGCGCTTTTGATTTCGTTGGTGACGTGCGGAATGACCTGCACCGTCTTACCCAGATAATCGCCGCGCCTCTCTTTGGCAATAATGTTTTCGTAGATGCGGCCAGTGGTCCAGTTGTTGTCGCGGCTTAGGCGGCTGTGCGTGAAGCGCTCGTAATGTCCAAGGTCGAGATCGGTTTCGGCGCCATCGTCGGTGACGAAAACCTCGCCGTGCTGAAATGGCGACATGGTCCCGGGATCAACGTTTAGATATGGGTCGAATTTCTGAAGCGAAACCTTGAGGTCCCGGCTCTCCATCAGGCACCCGATCGAAGCCGCTGCCAATCCCTTGCCGAGAGAAGACACCACGCCGCCGGTCACAAAGATGTACTTTGCCGCCATTCCGCCCTCATTTGTATGGATTTGTGCAGCCGGGAGAAGTGCTCCGCTCCCTTTGAAAATAGGGGAGCCCCTTGCGCTGGCCAGGCAGCGCTCTCAAAGTGGAACTTGTAGGGGTGCACGATCAATTATGGCTGGATTTGTCCAGCCTGACAAGATTGAAGTAGAGGTCATCCCTGTGAATAACTCGATACCTCCCATCCCGCTTGAAAATGACTACAGGCTATGCCCAATCATTCTCTTGGCTGACCGGAAAACGTTCTCGAACATGGCTGCCGTCAGCTTTCCCGTTGCCGTGTTCTGGTTGGACGGGTGATAGCTGGCAAGCAGCGTGACGCCATTCGCCATTTCGTAGCTTTTGGCGTGACCGAACACGATCCCGGCTTTCGACGTTAGCGCGCCCACTCGTTTGAGATGCGCCAGGTAGGCATCGAACCCAATCTTGCCGAGCGCCACTACCACTTTGACGTTACTCAGGATCGCCAGCTCCCGATCCAGAAACTCCGAGCAGTTTGCCAGCTCGCTTGGCAGCGGCTTGTTGTCGGGCGGCGCGCACCGGACTGCCGCCGTGATGTAGCAGTCGATCAGCTTCAGGCCATCGTCGCGACGGTCGGCCGTAGGCTGCGACGCGAAGCCAACCTTGTAAAGGATGGGGTACATAAACTTGCCTGAGGCGTCTCCCGTGAACGGACGGCCTGTCCGGTTGGAGCCGTGCGCCCCTGGAGCCAGTCCCAGAATCAACACTCTCGCGTGTGGATCGCCGAATCCCGGCACAGGCCGCGCCCAATAGTCATGATCGCGATACGCCTTTCGCTTTTCGCGGCCAATCTGCTCGCGATATTCGACTAGCCGGGGACAACGAGTGCATGCGATGACTTCGCGGTCGAGAATCGCCAATGCCGAGGGCATGCTCCCTATTGTACGGTTGACCGCTCGCCGCAAACCCAAGCCTGTTTGTCGGCCATCGATTGTTATATTGAATCGAGAATGCGTCATCCCAAGGTCAGCATCGCGTCAGCGGCGAAAGAACCTTCTAAGCGCGGGCGATTGGCATTCGCTGCCCTATGCCTGTTGCTGGTCCCGACTTTCAGCCAGAACCAATCAGCACAGTCATCGCGAACGAACCCGGCAACCCTTCGAGAAGCGGGTAACGCGAGGAACGTGATCGTTGGCGCCGCGGCCGCTCCCTCGCACCTCGATGAACCCGAGTACGCGCTCACTCTGGCGCAACAGTTCCGCCAGCTCGAACCCGAGAACCAGATGAAGTTTCAGGTCGTCCATGCCAGACCGGGATCCGACACTTCCGCCTATGATTTCGCCCCAGCCGATCGGCTTGTCGCCTTCGCCTACCAGCACGACATGCTGGTTCGCGGACATTGTTTGGTCTGGCACCAGCAAATAGCGGAATGGGTCAAGTCGGGCATTGCCAGCCAAAACTACGATTCCCGCGCGCTGAGTGACATTCTGCAAAACCACATTTCGACCGTAATGAGGCATTACGCCGGTAAGGTGTGGGCTTGGGACGTCGTCAATGAAGCGTTCAATAACAACGGCACGCTGCGCAGTACCGTCTGGTATGACGCTCCGGGAATCGGCTTCGCCGGAAAAGGTACGGGATACATCGAGCAGTCGTTTCGCTGGGCGCACGCCGCTGATCCCGCAGCCAAGCTCTTCTACAACGATTACGACGCCGAAACCATCAACCCCAAGTCGAATGCCATTTATGCCATGGCCAAAGACTTTCATTCCCGCGGAGTGCCGCTCGACGGGATCGGCTTCCAAGCACACCTCAACGTCAAGTTCAACGACCCCAGGATGCTAGCTTCGTTCGCCGCGAACCTGAAGCGGTTCAGCGACCTCGGCATGGAAATCCACATTACAGAACTCGACGTCGCGCTCGACTCCAACGACGCACTGCGTCTGGCAGCGCAGGCCGCTGTGTACAGCAACGTGACCGCGATATGCCTGCATACACCGTCGTGCACGGTGCTCCAGACCTGGGGATTCACGGACAAGTACTCGTGGATTCCCGGCTTCAGCAAGGGCAAACAGGGCTGGGCGTTGCCTTATGACGCCAGCTACAAGCCGAAGCCCGCTTACGATCGAATGCTGAAGGCATTGCAATCGAAATAGGCGCGCGGATGCGGCCCAACCCGTTTGACCACACCTCTACCGTCTCTTACACTTGAGAGTTGCGGCTTCTTCAGGAATCTGCTCGGAGGGCCGCGCCGAGCGAATTTCTACTTCCGTTGTTCCCGAAGGCATTCCGTTGACGACTGAAACCAGCACACCTGAAATCAAACCGGCTGAAGCTACCAATCCCTGCAAGCGCGAGTTGACCATCGAAGTACCTGTCGATGTTGTGACCAGCGAACGCGACAAAATCGTCGGGCGGTACACCAAGTTGGCCCGCATTCCCGGCTTCCGCAAGGGAAAGGTTCCCGCGACTGTCGTTCGGCAGCGCTTCGCCGACGAAATCAAAAGCGACCTCGTGGAATCCCTGGTACCGCGTTACTTCCGCGAAGAGACCGCGAAGCAATCGCTGATGCCCATCTCTCAACCGCGCGTCACCGATCTCCATCTGCACGATGGCGAGCCGCTGAAGTTCACCGCCGAATTTGAGGTTCTCCCCGATTTCACGATCGCAGATTACGGCGACATCAAGCCCGAGACGATCGACACCAACGTGACTGAAGATGATGTCGAACAGGCGCTCAAGAACCTGCGTCTCCAGCATGCGACGTATAACGCCGTCGAAGACGAGCGTCCGCTGGTCGACGGCGATTTCGCGGTAGTGAGTTTCCGTGGCGTCCCGAAAGCCAGCGAACAGGACGCCGACTCGAAGCCGGTCGAAGTCAATGAAGTCATGGTCGAAATCGGCGGAGACAACACCATCCCCGAATTCTCCGAAAATTTGCGCGGCGCCAAGGCCGGCGAGCATCGGTCGTTCGACGTGAAGTATGGCGACGACTTCTCTGACAAGCGCCTTGCGGGCAAGACCATGACGTACGACGTCGACGTGAAGGCCATCAAGACGCGCAGCATCCCTGAAGCGACCGACGACTTCGCCAAGGAACTGGGCGCCGACTTCGCCACCTATGACGAACTTCGCAACCGCCTGCGCGAGAACATGAAGGCCGAGAAAGAACACGAAGCCGAGCACCAGGGCAAGGACAAGATCGTCGCGGAGCTGGTAAATCGCAACGATTTCCCCGTCCCCGAAGCAATGGTCGACCAGCAGATTGACCTGCGCCTCGAGCGTGGCCTCCGCGCTCTCGCGGCCCAGGGCATGAAGACCGAAGATATGAAGCGCATGGACTTCGACCGCCTCCGTGCCGGCCAGCGCGAGGGAGCGTTGCGCGAAGTGAAGGCGTCACTCATCCTCGAACAGATCGCAGAGCAGGAAAAAATCGAGGTCAGCGACGAAGAGTTGGAACAAGAACTGCAAGCACTCGCTCTTCAGGCGAAACAGCCCGTCGAACAGGTTCGCGCGCGTTTGACCCAGGATGGCGGGCTGGATAGAATCCGGCATCGCATCCGCAACGAGAAGACCTTAAATCACCTTTATCGCGGGTCCGCCTAGCGCGGCCTGCATTTCATTCCCGCGCCTTGTCCTTCGGGAAGAGCGTGGGCAGCTACATGAAGGAGCCACAATCGATGCTGGTACCCATGGTGATCGAACAAACCAGCCGGGGCGAGCGGGCGTACGACATTTATTCCCGTCTGTTGCGGGACAACATCATCTTTCTTGGCACTCCTATCGATGACAATGTCGCGAACCTCATCATCGCGCAACTACTGTTCTTGGAAGCAGAAGACCCGGAAAAAGACATCTCGCTCTACATCAACTCTCCCGGCGGTTCCATCACGGCCGGCATGGCTATCTACGACACGATGCAATTCATCCGTCCGGACGTGACGACGATCTGCATCGGCCAGGCCGCTAGCATGGCCGCCACGCTGCTCGCTGGAGGCGCGCCCAAGAAGCGCTTCGCCCTCCCCAACTCGCGCATCCTTATTCATCAGCCTCTCATGTCCGGTTTATCTGGACAGGCGACTGACATCGACATCCACGCCCGCGAAATTCTCCGCATGCGCGAAATTACTAACCAGATACTGGCCAAGCACACCGGCCAGCTACTGGAAAAGGTCGAGCGCGACGTGGAACGCGACTTCATCATGAACGTGCAGCAGGGCAAGGAATACGGCATCATCGACGACATCATCTACAAGCACAAGTAGAGCCGTCTCGTGGATAGGCTTTGAAAGGGCACAGCTGCAGCTGCGCCTTCACCAGCCAGTTGAATTCAGGGCTTCAGCCTCTTAGAGAATCCGCTTAATCAAGGCTACGTGCTGAGGTGGTTGATCTCTGCGCAAGATTTACCTAAGGCGTGGTGCGAAAGTTGTATCGGAATTCTTTCCCTACACACGCACGGCCCCTGTAGTTGTGCTTCAATAGGCTCATACACGAAGAGGCAATCGCGGGAACCCGCAGTTGGACAAGATCAGTTCGGAGCGGCACGGCTCTGAGCGGGCTTCAGCGAGCGGCCGATTCAAGTCAGGAAATCGGGATCCTGGCTGGGGAGTGTAGCGTAGAAGGAGTACTTTCCGTGAGAACTCGGACTGGAAGCGACGAAGTACTTCGTTGCTCTTTTTGCCACAAGTCTCAAGACGCCGTCGCCAAGCTAATTTCGTCACCCACTGACTATCCGCGCGCGTACATTTGCGACGAATGCGTTGCCGTCTGCAATTCGATTCTCGAAGACGACCGCACTGAAACCCAGACCTCGACAACGCCGCACCAGTTGCCCAAGCCCTCTGAGGTCAAGACGTTCCTTGATGAGTACGTGATCGGCCAGCACCAGACCAAGAAGAAGCTTGCCGTCGCCGTCTACAACCATTACAAGCGCGTTCACATGAACCGTCAGCGCAACGGCGAAGTCGAACTGGCCAAGTCCAACATTTTGCTGATCGGCCCCACTGGCACCGGCAAGACACTGCTGGCGCAAACGCTGGCCAAAATGCTCGATGTCCCGTTCGCGATCGTCGACGCCACCACGCTCACCGAAGCCGGCTACGTCGGCGAGGACGTCGAGAACATCATCTTGAAGCTGTTACAGGCGGCCGATGGAGATGTCGCCCGTGCGCAGACCGGCATCATCTACATAGACGAGATCGACAAGATTGGCCGCAAGGACGAAAATCCGTCCATCACTCGCGACGTTTCCGGCGAAGGTGTGCAACAGGCCTTACTGAAGATCTTGGAAGGCACCGTTGCCAACGTTCCTCCCCAGGGCGGACGCAAGCACCCGCACCAGGAATTCACTCCGGTCGATACCACCAACATCCTGTTCATCTGCGGCGGCGCCTTCGTCGGTCTCGAGCGGATTATTTCCCGCCGCATGGGCAAGCGCTCCATGGGCTTCCGCACCGACGAATCGAAAGAAGCGGCCTTCACCGAGTCCAACAAGCGCGACACCGAACTGCTGGCGCAAGCCGAACCGCAGGACCTCATTAAGTTCGGGCTTATCCCCGAATTTGTCGGGCGCCTCCCAGTTGTCGGAGTGCTTAGCGATCTCGACGAAGATGCTTTGGTCGAAATCCTCTCCAAGCCCAAGAATGCGATCGTCAAACAGTATCAGCGGCTCTTCGAATTCGAGAACGTCAAGCTGCATTTCACCGATGACGCCCTGCGTTGCATCTCCCGCGAGGCCATGCAGCGCAAGGTCGGAGCACGCGGCCTGCGCATGATTCTGGAAGAGTTGATGCTCGACCTGATGTATCAACTGCCCAGCCAGAAGCGGGTGAAAGACTTCGAGGTCACCAAGGACATGGTGGAGCACCGCAACGTCAGCCTTCCCATCATGGAAAAAGCCGGCTAGCGTTCTCCGACTCGATATTCAGAACGGCGCGGCCCACGGTCGCGCCGTTCTTCTTATGTCAGGTTGTTTGGTGTCGGTGCGCGACCTTCGTCATGCCGTTGGCGCTTTTTTTGACATTAACCGCGCTGACTTTCGTCCGCGCAGCGCTAGAGCCTGGGGACAAGAGGGTGTTTCAACGCGTGATATCCTGACCTGTAACACAGCTCATCCCTCAGAGCGGCGGCGTTCTGAAAACAAGGCGGTTCCAGTGACCCAGCGAGAAAAGTTCGAGACCAAGAAGCTCCCCATGATGCCCATCCGGGACGTGGTCATCTTTCCGTTCATGATGACGCCCTTCGTGGTCGGCCGGGAATCGAGCGTGCGCGCCCTCGAAGAAGCTTTGGCCGGCGACAAGAAGATTTTTCTCGCGACCCAGCACGACGCCAGCATCGATGAGCCCAAGCCCAACGAGATCTTCCAGGTCGGCACCATTGTCAACATCGTGCAGAGCCTCAAGCTGCCCGATGGCAACATCAAGGTCCTGGTCGAAGGCCTCGAGCGCGGAAAGATCCTCCAGGTCGTCGACACCGATGGCTACTTCGAAGCGACCGTTCGCACCGCCAAGTACGGAACCGAGCTGACCCCGCAAATCGAAGCCGCGATGCAGCGTGTCACTGGTTTGTTCGAGCAATACGTGAAGCTCTGCCAGTCGCTCAACTACGAGACCATGATCGCCGCCGTCCGTAACGACGATCCCTCCAAGCTGACCGACACCATCGCCGCCAACTTGCAGCTTTCGATCGAGGAGAAGCAGGAGCTGCTGGAAATCTTCGATCCCGCCGAGCGGCTAAGCCGCATCGGTGATGTGCTCGATGTCGAGATCGAGAAGCTCAACATGGACCGCACCATCCAGTCGCGCGTCAAGCGCCAGATGGAACGCGCCCAGAAAGAGTATTACCTCAACGAAAAAATTAAGGCCATCCAGAAAGAATTGGGCCGCGGCGAAAAGAGCGAGTTCGACGAGCTGAAAAAGAAGATCGATGCCGCCGGCATGCCGCGCGAGACCCACGAGAAGGCCATCCAGGAACTGAAGAAGCTCGAAGCCATGCCGCCCATGTCGGCCGAGTCGACCGTCTCACGGAACTACCTCGACTGGCTGCTGGCCGTGCCGTGGAAGAAGCGCTCCAAGGAAATCCGCAATATCGAAGTCGCCGAGAAGGTTCTGAACGAAGACCACTACGGGCTGGAGAAAATCAAGGATCGCATCCTCGAATTCCTCGCCGTTCGTCAGTTGGTGAAGAACCCCAAAGGCTCCATCCTTTGCTTTGTCGGACCTCCGGGCGTGGGCAAAACTTCACTCGGCATGAGCATCGCCAAAGCGACGGGCCGCAAGTTCGTCCGCATGTCGCTCGGCGGCGTGCGCGACGAAGCCGAAGTCCGCGGACATCGCCGCACCTACATTGGAGCCCTGCCCGGCCAGATCATCCAAATGATGAAGAAGGCCGGCACCAAGAATCCGGTCTTCATGCTCGACGAAGTCGACAAGATGTCCATGGATTTCCGTGGCGATCCGTCAGCAGCGCTGCTCGAAGTCCTCGACCCCGAGCAGAACTTCATGTTCGTCGACCACTACCTCGACGTCGAATACGACCTGTCGCAGGTCTTCTTTATCGCCACCGCGAACGTGCTGCACACGATTCCTCCTGCCTTGCAAGACCGCATGGAAGTGCTGCGTCTCCAGGGCTACACCGAGCCGGAAAAGGTTGAAATCGCGAAGCAGTATCTGGTCCGCAAACAGCGCGAACAGACCGGACTCACCGAGCAGAACATCGTCTTCACCGACGAAGCGCTGCAAACGGTGATCCGCAACTACACGCGCGAAGCCGGCGTACGAAACCTTGAGCGCGAGATTGGCAACATCTGCCGCAAGGTAGCGCGCAAGGTGGTTAAGGAGGGCGACAAGTACTCCGTCACTCTCACTGCCGAAAATGTCAATGATTACCTCGGCGTGTTGAAGTTCCGCGATACCGAAGCGCACGAGCGCAGTGAAGTCGGCTTGGTCACCGGCCTTGCCTGGACCGAAGTCGGCGGCTCGATTCTCACCACCGAAGTCGCCACCGTCGACGGCAAAGGCAAGCTAACGCTGACCGGCAAGCTCGGCGACGTGATGCAGGAGTCGGCACAGGCGGCGATGTCGTACGTCCGCTCACGCGCCCATCGCCTCGGCCTACCCCGCGACTTCTACCGCAACCTCGACATTCACGTTCATGTTCCCGAAGGCGCGATTCCCAAAGATGGCCCATCGGCTGGAATCACCATGGCAACTGCCATTGCCAGCGCGCTGAGCCGCATCCCCGTGCGCCGCGACATCGCCATGACCGGTGAAATCACGCTGCGCGGCAAGGTGCTGGCCATTGGCGGCCTGAAAGAGAAGTTGCTGGCTGCTCATCGCGCCGGGATTTTCGAAGTTCTTCTCCCTGCCGATAACGAAAAGGACCTTGCCGAGGTTCCGGAGAATCTGCGGTCCGCCATGAAGCTGCACTTTGTGAAGACCATGGATGACGTGCTGGCACTTGCGCTGGTAAGCCCGCTGCCCGAAGTGCCCGATGAGACCGCAACCATCGCCGCACTCCCCTCGACACCTGAAGCTCCAACGGCGCATCAGTAGCAATTAGCTTGATTCAAAAGTGCCCCATCCTTTCCCTTCTTTTGGGAAAGGGTGGGGTAATACGCCGCATCCAACGACAACACTCTTCCGTATCAGGGCACGACTTTCAGTCGTGCCGATCAGACCCACAGAGACCCCAGAGCTTCAGCCCCTCTCCATCTGAAACTGAATCTCTCCTGAGCGGCGGAGCCGCGACGTGCTTTTAGGCGTGGGCGTCAGCCCGCGCGAACAGGTCAAAGAGGACGCCCTCTCCATCTGAAACTGAATCTCTCCTGAGCGGCGGAGCCGCGACGTGCTTTTAGGCGTGGGCGTCAGCCCGCGCGAACAGGTCAAAGAGGACGCCCAGCCGCGGAGCGGTGTCTCGCGCCCCCATTCACTACCCACCATCCACTGCACTACAATATCGCCGTATGCCCGGCCCGCGATTTTCCATGAAAGGCAGCGCCGGCCTCGTTGTCGCCATCGGCACCGTCGTCGCTCTCCTTATGCTGCTTCCCGCCTATCGGATTTTCTTCGCCATAAGCGTGGGGATCGCCATCATTGTGGCCGCGATACTGTATTTCTGGCACAAACTGCGCCCCATCCGCCCCGAAGACTTCGACGACAAACATCCGTTGAACCTTCACTGACGATTTTTTCTATCCACTATTCACTATCCACTAACCACTATTATGGAGTCATGAAGGTCCTCACCCAGTTCGTCACCAGTGCCGCCGCTCCAGAGCAGTTCCCTGCCCCCAGCGCCCCCGAAATCGCCTTCCTCGGACGTTCCAATGTGGGCAAGTCAAGCTTGATCAATGCCTTGGTAGGCGACAAGATTGCCAAGACCAGCAACACTCCCGGACGCACGCAAACCATCAACTTTTTCGAATTGCGCCGCCCTGGCCGTTCTCATCCCGAGTTTTTCTTCGTCGATCTTCCCGGCTACGGTTACGCGCGCGTGCCCAAGGCCATCACGACCTTGTGGTCAGGATTCATCGATCCTTATCTCGAATCGCGACCGTCGCTGGTGCTTTGCCTGTCGTTGGTGGACATTTCGATTCCGCCGCAACAGTCTGATATTCAGATGCACGAATGGTTGCGTCACCATGACCGGCCCTATCTCGTCGTAGCCACGAAGGCTGACCGCATCTCGAGCAACGTATTGCGCAAGTCAGTAGCGACGTTGTCCGAGGCGCTCGGAGTATCCGCCGACGCAATCATTCCCTTCTCGGTGAAGGGGAAAACCGGGCATGTTCAGCTATGGCGCGCGATTCAGGTAGCAGCTGGGATGCAAACGTCAGAGGGTCCTGTCGATTCGAATTAGTTCAGGCCGGCCAGACTTCGAGCGCTGTTTGCGACAGGATCTGGTGTTTAGCAGCTTCGGTCAGCGGCAGCTTGCGAAATTCCGCCAGATTGCTGGCGATCTCGGGAACGCCCGGCCCCGGCCAGTCCGTCCCAAACAGCGTTTTATGCCCGATTTCTTCCAGCCGCGGGAAATACTTGAGGAGTGTTTTCGGCGGAATTCCGCTGATGTCCAGATAAACATTGTGATGTCGGCGAACCAGAAAAAATGCGGTGTCCATCCACAGCGGACGCCCGCCATGCGCCAAAAGAATTTTGAGATTGGGGAAATCTACGGCCACATCGTCCACGTAAATCGGATCGCCGAATTTGTTTCTCGCGCCGGGAAAGATCGATGTGCCGGTGTGCACCATGATCGGAATGCCGTTCGCCTCGGCAGCGCGATAGATGATCTCGAGCTCTTTAACGCCGTTTAAGTAATCGTTGGGATAAAGCAACTGATGCGGCGGATGAATCTTGATCAGCTTGATTCCCAGCCGCACGATCTGCTCCATGTCAGCCAGCACATTTTTTGTGTGTCGCGGATGAACGCTGCCGCACGGAATCAGCCGCTTAGGGTCTTCCTTCACGTAATTCGCAACAAACTCGTTCACTTCCGGAGTGAAACCGATGACTTCAGGCGCCACATAATTGATCAGCACCGCGCGATCGATGCCAATTTCGTCCATGTGTTCCAAAAACGCTTTGGGTGATCGGCAAAACCGCTCGATCTGCTGGAAGTCCTTGCGCGACTTCTTCATCAGCGCCAGCGCTTCGGGCTTGAACAGATGCATTGGAGCGATATGAACGTGACAGTCGGTAATCATCTAGTTGGCGGCCGCTTCCAGGAGGGCTCGCTTGGCAAACACCTTCACCATTTCCCGGCGATATTCGGGCGTCAGCGCAGACGTGGTGAGCGGCTTCGCCGTCCGCGCCGCCAGGTCACCAACCGTCTCTGCCAGTTCCTCGCCGACTTCCATTCCGACCAATCTCGCATCAACGTCTTTCACTAGGTGGGGCGCAGGATTCACCGCGGTGATCGCCATCCGCGCATCTTCAACCCGCCCATTGCGCATCTTCATCGCAACCGCGACTCCTGCCAGCGGATAATCGATGCTGCCACGCACGCGCAGCTTCTGATAGCTGCCGCGCCAACCCTTGGAACTCGCAGGAAGAATGACTCGCGTAACAACCTCGCTCTGCGAAAGATGCAGCCGCACGATGCCGTCATTCACATAGAAATCTGCAATGAGAACACGTCGAACGCCACTCGGACCCGCAATCTCAATCTCCGCTCCGAGGCACAACAGCGCTGGAGGCGCATCTCCAGAGAACGCCGCCCAACAGGTCTTACTACTGGGAGCGACGTGGCACAGATCGCCGTCCTTCTTCAGGCAGAAGCCGCAACTCTTCCGCCACAGCAGCGACTGGTTGTACCAAAGGCAGCGCGTGTCGAGGCAGATGTTTCCGCCCAACGTTCCCATGTTCCGCAGCACCGGAGACGCAACGGTCTTCACGGCATGATAAAGAACCGAATAATCGCGCCGAATGATTGGAGAATGTTCGATAGCGGCCAGTGTCGTGAGCGCCCCGATGCTGACACCATCAGCCGTTTCGTGGATACCCCGCAACTCGCCAACGCCGCGCAAGTCGAGAACGTAAGGCGGCGTGAACAGCTTCTGCTTCACCGACGGCAGCAAGTCTGTCCCGCCGGCAACGACTTTTACCTGATCGCCATAGATTGACATCATCCCAACGGCATCGGACAGCGTCTTCGGCCGCAGCAATTGGAAGCTAGGAAGACTCACTCCACACCTCCAACCGTGACAGTCTTTCTTGCCGGGTCATCCGGATGCCGCTCCGGCCCTTTGCCACGAAACCACAGCGATCCGCCATGTTCGCGAAGCCTCTTCGGCTGCGTCGGATCAACGCCCTCGGTCATGTCGATCTTCTTCCCACCTCGCTTGGCGCGCAATGCCGCCAGCACACGCTCCGGCGTGAACGGCGCTTCTCGCAGGCGCACTCCCACAGCGTCGTAGATCGCATTCGAGATCGCCGGAATCGTGGCCGCCAAGGATCCTTCCCCGGCCTCTTTCGCTCCGAACGGCCCTTCAGGATCAATGCTCTCGACGATAATGCATTCGACTTCCGGCGATTCGACCGACGACGGACTGCGATACTCCAACAGTCCCGGATTCATCAGCAACCCATCTTTCCAGACCATTTCTTCCTGCAGCGCCTGCCCAAGTCCCATCCACACCGATCCGATCACCTGTCCCTCGACCGCGACCGGATTCAGCGCGCGCCCGCAGTCATGCGCTGCCCAAATCTTGTGAACCGTGACCTCGCCGGTTTCTTCGTCCACGCTCACATCGGCCACTTGTGCCGAGTACGAATACGCTGGCGAAGGTCCGACCCCTGCGCCCTTGTGCTTGCCGCCTCTGGCTTCAACTGGAGGCGCATACGAACCAGTACCGGTCAGTCCACCGTGAACATCAATCGCCGCGACGACTGCTTCCTCAAAGCTCATGTGGTCTTTCGAGCCCTCTTCTTTTCGCGTCTGCAGCACCGAGCCGCGCAGAATCTGCCCGTCCACGTGACCTCGCGCAACCTCCTCGTCAGGCGCAGCATTCGAATCCGTCGCAGCTGAGCCTTGCTTCCACACACGGTCACCGCTAATCACAACCTCTTCCGGTGCACAGTTCATGCGCCGTGCGGCTGCGCTCACGATGTTCTTCTTCACGTCCTCGGCAGCCCGTAGCGCGGCGTTCCCCGCCATGAACGTTACTCGACTGGAGTACGAACCCAGATCGATCGGCGTCAGGTCTGTATCTGCTGCGATCACCTTCACCCGCGTCAAGCTGCACCCAAGCACCTCGGCCACGACCTGCGCCGTCATCGTGTCGGAACCCTGCCCAATTTCCGACGCGCCGGTATACACCACAACTCCTCCGTCGCGATCGATCTTGATGTTCACCGTCGAGTGCGGCATATCAGAGCGAATAATGCTGTTGGCCGCTCCGCTCACATAATGGCTACAAGCCATACCGAGTCCGCGTCCTTTAGGCAGCTTGCCCTTACGGTTGTCCCAATCGGACCGCGTGATCACCTGTTCCACGCACTCCGGCAATCCGTAACTCAACACTCGCAACCCGTTGACCGTGACCGTCGGAGGCTTGAGTAGGTTAATGCGTCGCATATTCGCCGGATCGACTCCGATCTTGGCCGCGATCTCGTCCATCTGCGACTCGAAGGCGAAGCGCACATTCACCGTCCCGTGACCACGCATCGCGCCGCAAGCCGGCTTGTTGGTCAGCACACGATAGCCGTCATAACGGATATTAGGAATGTCGTATAGCGCGCCCAGCAGCGCGCCGGAGTACAGTATCGTCACGACGCCATACGAGCAGTACGCGCCGCCGTCCTGTATCACTTTGCAGGCGACCGCAGTGATCCGGCCATCCTTCTTTACACCAGTCTTCAGATCAACGATGGTGCGCGGCCGCCCACGGTGCGCCCAGAACACCTCTTCTCGCGTATACGTGATTTTCACCGGCGCTTTCGCCGCGCGCGCCGCGACCGCCGCAATGATTTCCAGCGGAATGATTTCGCTCTTGCCGCCAAATCCTCCGCCGACCAGCGGCTTGATCACCCGAATCTGCGACATCGGCAACTCGAGCACCAGTGACAGCTTGTGCTGCAGATAATACGGAACCTGTGTCGACGACCAAACGGTCAGGCGGCCCTGCTTGCCGGTGTGCGGATCGATTTCGAAGCTGGCCAGCGTGCAATGCGGTTCCATCGCCGCATGCGTCACTTCGTTCGCGATATACCGCGCCTCGGCAACGTAATCGGCGTCCGCGAATTCTTTCTCCGGATCGCCAAAGACATGGTGATAGTCCTTCTCGATGTTATGCAGACGCTCCGGATGGATCAGCTCGCCCTCGGCTTTCATCGATTCTTCCGGATCGAAATAGGCCGGCAGCGGCTCGTACTCGACCTCGATGAGTTCCAGTGCCTGTTCGGCAATTTCCTCGCTCACCGCCGCCACGCACGCGACGTTGTCGCCTACGTACCGCACCTTCCCGACTGCCAATGCAGTCTCGTCGTGTCCCACCGGAAGAATTCCGTACTTGTTGGGCGCATCTTCGCCGGTAACAACCGCGACCACGCCGTCCAACTCGCGCGCTTTGCTGGCATCGATGCGTTGAATGAGCGCGTGCGGATAGGGCGAATGCAATATCTTGCCGATTAACATGCCCGGCACGCTGAGATCATCGGTGTATTTGCCGGCACCGTTAGTTTTGCCTGCGGCATCCACCATCGCGATCGGTTTGCCGATTACAGAGAATTCACTCATTACAGCTTCGCTCCCGCCAGTTCTACCTTGCCGTCCTTGCGCTCAGCCTCAATTACGGCACGAATGGCTTGATACATCTGCGAATATCCCGTGCATCGGCACAAATTGCTGCTCAGCGCGTCGCGAATTTCCTTCTCCGTCGGATCGGGATTGTTGGCCAGCAGCCAGCGCACCGTCATCATGAATCCTGGCGTGCAATAACCGCACTGCGAGCCGCCAAAATCGCCATAAGCTTTCTGCAACGCCGCCAGACCACCGCCGTCTGAAATTCCCTCGACAGTCGTGATCTCGCAATCCTGAAAACTTGCCGCGAGCATCGTGCACGCGAGCATAGGCACGCCATCCACTTGCACCGTGCAGGCGCCGCACGAAGAGTCGTCGCAGCCTCGCTTGGATCCAGTCAAGTTCAGGTCTTGCCGCAGCACGTCGAGCAACAGGCTATTTGGCTGGACCGCCAACTCGTGCGTTCGCCCGTTTACTCGCAGTTCAATAAGTTCTTTTTTCATCGCCATCCCTAATAAACCGGCACCGAGGGATCGATCTCCCGCGACCAGCGGTCGATGCCTCCGCGCAACGATTGCACCTTTTCGAAACCCTGTTGCCGCAACCATGCCGTGACGTTCATCGAACGCACTCCGTGATGGCAAACCACTACGATGTGATTCTCAGGATCAAGCTCCTGACTAAATCGGGCCGGAATTTCTCCCATGGGAATATGCTTGCTGCCGTCAATCTGCGCCGTTTGGAATTCCCACGGTTCGCGCACGTCCAAGAGGGCATGCCCAGTTCCGGAGTCTCGCAACGTTTTCAATTCGCTAACCGATATCTCGTAATCCATCGAATTCCTTCTGCGCGTGCGCGAAAGCTACTTACCCTGCCACTGCGGTCTGCGCCGCTGAATGTGCGCTTGAATGCCTTCTTTGGCGTCAAGCGTCTTCATCAACTCGTCGAGGTAGATTTGCTCGGAGCGCGCCAGGCCCTTATCGAAGTGCATCGAATCCCACGCGTAGAGCGACTTCTTGGCCAGAGCCAAAGCAACAGGACTCAGCTGCGTCACCCGAGCAAGACATTCTGCAACCAGCGTTTCGGGATCATCAGCGAGTCCGTTGACGAGTCCGGCGGCGAGGGCTTCTTGCCCGGTGATAGTGCGTCCGGTGAGGATCATCTCCGCCGCCAACTTCTGTCCGACTATCGAAGCCAACGCCACGCTCGCCGCGGGCGGGAAGCAAGCCAACTTTATCTCGGGAAATCCCCATACTGAGTCAGGCGAGGCGTAGATGATGTCGCACAGCAACGCGAGTTCGGCGCCACCTCCAAGACAATGCCGCCGGACCTCGGCGATCGTCAGCTTTTTCGTCGCCACCACGGCGCGTATCACTCCGTGGAACCCGGTGAGCATGTTACGTACGTTTTCGGGAGTGTGCGCCGCTATGTCCACGCCGCTGGAGAACACCCGTTCCGCTCCTGCGAAAACGATCGTGCTGACGTCAGTCATGGTTTCGATCTGCTCCAGCGCCGCCAGCAAGTCTTCCATCATTTCCATGTCGATGACATTCAAGGGAGGGTTGTTGAGCGTAATCCGTACGTTTGGCACCTGTAGGTCAATCAGGATGCGCCGGAATGCGGGTTTGCTCGCCCATGTCATGTCCATAATTACGAACGCTTTCTCGAGGGCTTGCTGGTCGGTGGGTCCGCGACCGTGATCTTCTTCGCCGCGGAACACCCGTTTGGAGTTTCTTGCCCACGCACTCCCTGCAGAAATATGTCGCTAATCTGGCGGGCGATGACTTCCGCGTCGGGATCGACGCGTGGCTTATACCAGGTGTAGAGCCAGTTCATCATTCCGAACAGGCCCATCACCGCTGTGCGGGTAGCGATGCCGCTCTTTCCGCTGGGCCGCCGCCCGAGTCGCGGCAAGTTTTCCGCTTGCGCCAGCCCATCAACCAGGCCGACGCAAATCTTGTAATACTCGCGCTTGATGCCAGCCAGTTCGGCGCCGTAACCGTTCTTCAGCACATCGTCTTCGTGCGACAAAACCTTCATCGATTTCTGCTTGGCCACAGCGTAATCCACGTGGTTATGCACGAAGATTCTGATGCGCTCCTCGGGATCGCTGCTGGTCGCCAACCGTTCTCGCAGGCGATCAATGATGGTGGTGAAGGTATGCTTCTGGATCAGGTAGAGTAGCTTTTCCTTGGAGTCGAAGTAGTAATAAAGACCCGCTAGCGAGATTCCGCTAACGCGCGACAGGTCGCGCATCGAGGCGCCTTCGTAGCCCTTGTCGGCGAATACTTCCGTCGCATAATCGAGGATCTCGGAAAATCGTCGGTCGAAGCGGGTATCCTGACCGGCAGCGGCAGCTTGCGCTTGCGATTCTGATATGACCAACTCGGAACTCCAGTGCAGTGTGACGGTGCCGCTTGCGCCTAAACGAACGTTCGTTCGAATCATAACTCCGCCGCCGCAAGGCTGGCAACACCTACCCCCCGCACGACTCCCACTCGCCCAATAACCTCACAACGAACCAGTCCCACCGTTCCTGCACTCGCTGGTCGGGCTGGACAAAACCCCCGCGTTGACAACTGCTTCCAGACAAGGCAAACTGCAGAATCCTGAGGATTTGGTTCCCGCAGGCGACGGAAGCACCTGGCGAGGCAAAAACGAGCCTATTCATGACCGCGCAATCAAAGGTTTCCTACCGGCTGGAGTCCACGCTCGAAAGCGTGAATAAAGCGGAAGAAATGGCCGACCAGGTCGCCGCCCAGGCGGGTTTTGATGAGGACGTTCGGGGCGGAATCACCATGGCAGTGCGCGAAGCCATGATTAACGCCGTTTTGCACGGCAACGCCTACGATCCGGACAAGCGCGTAAACTTATCGTTTGAACAAAACGGCCGTGAGTTGATAATTACCATTGGAGACGAAGGCAAAGGACTCGAACCCGACGAGGTTCCTGACCCCCTCGCTCCAGAAAATCTCATGAAGCAGTCCGGCCGCGGAATTTTCCTCATCCGGGCATTTATGGACGAAGTTCGGTTCCGCAAATTGGAACCCGGCACTGAAATTACTTTGATCAAGCGGATCCCGGGAACAGACCTGGACCGCCAGGAGGCTTCCACGTGAGCATGAAAGCAAGCACCCGGCAAGTAGATGGTGTGACCATCGTTGACTTGAGCGGGCGTATCACACTAGGCGAAGGTAGCGTGGTTTTGCGCGACACTATCAAAGACCTGCTGGGCAAAGGCGCAAAGCATATTCTCCTGAACCTGGGCGACGTCAGCTACATCGACAGCTCGGGTATCGGCGAACTGGTCAGCGCATTTACCTCGGTACAGCGCCAGGGCGGCGAACTCAAGCTGTTGCACCTCACCAAGAAGGTGCACGACTTGCTGCAGATCACCAAGCTCTACACGGTGTTCGACGTGCAGGAAGACGAAGCCAACGCCATCAAGTCTTTTAACAAGTAACAGTTCTTCAATCGCTGGTTCCGCTCGCAAGAAACGCCGGACGCCCTTTTGCCTAGTGCGGAAGGGCGTCTGCTGCTTTATCCGAATTTCAGCATCGGTAACGCGAACCTACAGCCAACTCCACCTCGGCTCCTCGTGGCTGAACTTCCTCAACTCGGCCAGCGGATACAACGTGCCGCGCCAGACAACTCCCCCATGGGCAAGCGTCAAGACGGCCGACCGTACCAGCGCATAGCAGAACACCAGTGCCCCAACCGGATGCAGCACAACGTACCAGCGGCGAGATATCGCTGTGCCACGACACTCCGACGTAAACCATCGCCACCGCCAACAGCGCGATCAGAAAGCCCACTCTCGCCCAGCCTGAAGCAAGACCAGCTCCGACGAACGGGCCGACATTTAGTAGCAGCACTCCACAAACTGCCAGGGCCGCAAACCATGCGTTGAAGCGCAAAATGGCGAATCCGTTCTTCGTCAGGTTCTCGACCATGCCCCGCGTGCCGAAGACCCAACGTAATCGCAGCAGGTCGCGTCCAAACGCCACGCGCTGGCGCAGACCTTCCTGCTTCACGATTTCTCCCAGTCGCATGTCGTCCAGCACGGCCATACGCAAACGCTCATACGTGCCGAGCCGTTCGTACGCCTCGCGCCGGATCAGATTGAATGCCCCCACCCCAATCGCGTCTCGCGATTTCGGATCTGCAACCTTCCACGGCCGGCGCGCAAAAACGAACTGCGACTGAAAGAACGCCATCATCATGCGTTCCCCCAGCGATTCCATCACCATCGTCGGAAACAACACGACGTGGTCCGCCCGCTCCTGCTCGGCGATACATAACGGCTCTGCGAAGAGCATCCGCACGAAACACGACGTCGGCATCGGTAAACAGCAGCCAGTCTCCGGTCGCCTGTTTCCCTGCCTGCCACATGGCATGCGTCTTACCCAGCCATCCAGGTGGCAGCTCATGAATGTGCAGAACTTTCAGACGGTGATGTAGCGCCTCGCCGCGCTCGCGCCAATCGGCCTGCAACCGGTCAAGGATCGTCCCGGTCGCGTCCTCCGACCGGTCATCTACCGCGATCACTTCGTAGTCGGGATAGTCGAGCTCCAACACCGACAGCAGCGCTGCTTCGATGTGTTCGGCTTCGTTCCGCGCAGGAACAATAATGCTGACGCGCGGCACCCGGCCCGACGCGTCCGCTGGAGCAACGTCGTATTCGGAGCGGGTAATCTCAGCAATCTTGCGCATGCCGAACGCGGCAGCAACCAGTCGCGACAGCCACGCCACGGCGAGGAATACACCGACACTCCCCATCCACGGATGTGTCAAGAAGCCTGACCACATCAGGCCGAAGCTCCCGCCGACACAACGTCGTGTGGATTCTCCGGTGGCAGATGCGGAGCGAACCTCATGCCATACAGCAGCACAATTCCCGACAACGCGACCGCTACGACCATCGCCACCATTCCCATCTGTAGGTTGGTCTTATCTGAGATGTAGCCGATCAGCGTTGGCGAGAAAGCATCGCCCAGAAGATGAATGGTGAACAGGTTCACGGCAAGCGCGGTTGCGCGGATTGGCGCCGACACCGAGTTCACCAGTGCGGCGTTCAGTGGCGCGGTGTTGAGCAGGATGAAAAACTCTCCCAGCAGGATGGCGGCGTACATAACCGATCCGGTCAGGTAAATCGCGCCGACAACCGCAGGAATCGACAGCAACATTCCCACTGCCGACACTAATTGATAGGCCGCGGGCGTTCGCCGCAGCAGCCGGTCACCCAGCCATCCGCCAAAAAGCGTGGCTATCGTGCCAGCGATCACTGTCATTCCGCCGAAAATAAGGTTGGCATGGTCCAGCGGCACGCCCCGCACGCGCACGAGAAACGTCGGCATCCAGACTTGCATGCCGCCGACAGCGAAGGTCATCATCGCCATGCCCAGGCTCACCGTCCAGTAGGCTTTGTTGCGGAACAGCCCCAGGATCGTGCCGCGCTCCACCGAATTCGGCAGATGATCGCTCGCGCCGCGTTGCGGCTCGCGGACGAAAAACATTCCCAGCGCCAGCAATAATCCCGGGATCGCTCCGACCAGGAATGGCATGCGCCACCCAAAATGGTGACCCAGCACGCCCCCCATCACGTATCCAACTGCCGAGCCGACAGGCAGCGACAAATAGAACAGTCCCATCACTCGTCCGCGAACGGTTTCGGGAAACAGGTCCGACAGAAACGCCGGAGAGATGACGACAAACGTCGCCTCGCCAATGCCTACGATGAGGTGCCGCAGTAGCAGCTCGTCATAGTTATGGGTCACTGCCGAAAGCAGTGTCGCAACACTCCACACCACGGCGCCTGCCGCCATGATCCACTTGCGGGGATAGCGGTCCGCCAGTGGAGCAATCAGCGGTGCCGCCACCATGTAGCACACGAAAAACGCCGAGGTCAGAAATCCGACTTGCGCATCGTCGATCTTGAACTCCTGCTGGATCAGCGGCTGCACTGCGAACAGCACATTGCGATCGACGTAATTGAAGAAATTCAGCGCCGTCAGCAGCAGCAGCGCAAACCGGGCGTTGGCCTTGTCGGTCATCAGTTGGCGGAGGATACCATGCCGTCGGCAGTGAGACTACGCTGGCTTGCTGTTCCGCGGATAGCGTGCGATGACTACCGTCCCGATGCCGCCGCGCGGCCGGAACTCGCCCTTCACCTCAGTCCACTTCGGCCGGGCCGCGCGCACCACGTCCTCCAGCACGCGATTGACGATGTTCTCCTGAAAGATCCCCAGGTTGCGGTATGACGTCAGGTACTCCTTGAGCGATTTCAACTCCAGGCAATCCTTGTTCGGCACATAGCGGATCCACAAAATACCGAAGTCCGGCAAGCCGGTCTTGGGACAGACCGACGTGAACTCCGGAACATCGATGACAATCTCGTATCCCGGAAACTGGTTGGGCCAAGTCTCGATCTCCGGCAACTTCGCGTCCAGCCCAGACGCGGCATGTTCCGGCGTATAGCGCTTGCTCTTTGCCATGCCGTTATTGTAACTGCCAGTTCCGTAATGCCCGGCGCGACTCGACGCACGCGAGCCTCGACTCGCAAAGCCAATACGGCTCGCCATTTATCGGCTCCTCGCTAGGCTATACTGGTGACTTTGGACAGCGATGGCAGAGTCAACTGAAAGCGGCCGCACCGGTCTAAATCTGAGCACCCGCTGGATCGTAGTTATTGGTGTCATTCTCGCGGCCTTGGTTCTCACGGCAGCGTTGTCGTTCCGCCGCTCGCCCGTCCAGGTTCGGACCGCCCGCGCCTATCGCGAAACCATCACCTCCAGCATCGCCACCAACGGCAAAATTGAGCCAATCGACAACTTTGAAGCGCACGCGCCTCTAGCGACAACGGTCCGGCGCGTCGATATCCATCAAGGAGACTGGGTTAAGTCCGGTCAGTTACTGGTGCAGCTCAACGACGCCGACGCCCGCTCGCAGGTCGCACGCGCCGAGGCACAAGTGAAGGGCGCGGAGGCTGACCTGGCAGCCATATCCGGCGGCGGAACGCAGGAAGAACTGCTGACCACGCGCAACGCGCTGGTGAAAGCGCAGGCCGACCGCGACGTCGCTCAACGCAACCTCCAGGCCATGCAGCGGCTGGCGAAATCGGGCGCTGCCTCGAAGGCTGAAGTCGATGCCGCTGAAATGCAGTTACATTTGGCCGAAGGCAACGTTCACACCCTGGAGCAAAAACTTCACGACCGCTTCTCGAAGCCTGAGATCGGTCATGCGGAAGCACAACTTACCGAGGCGCGCGCTGCGCTTGCAGCAGCTCAGGACGTGTTGCGCAACATGAATGTTGTCTCCCCGTTGCACGGAGTGGTTTACAACCTACCGGCCAAGAAAGACGAGTTTGTCGCGGCCGGCGATCTTCTGGTTCAGGCCGCCGATCTCCATCACGTTCGGGCACGTGCATTCGTCGATGAACCCGACATCGGTCGCCTGCAAATCGGCCAGCCCGTGGAGGTCGCCTGGGACGCCCTTCCCGGTAGAACGTGGAAAGGTACCATCGAAACTCTGCCCACCAACGTCGTGCAGCGCGGCACCCGCATGGTCGGCGAAGTCACCTGCATTCTCGACAATGCGGACCTGAAGCTGCTGCCCAACACCAACGTCGCCGTCGCGGTGATTCAAGCACGGCACGATAACGCTCTCACCGTTCCGCGCGAAGCCGTTCGTCAAGACGCGGAAGGTAAATACGTTTTCGAGATTGTCAATGGCCAACTCAAGCGCCGCAATGTGCAGACATCCGTTTCGAATCTGACCAGAGTTGAAATCACCAGCGGCATTCCCGATGGCGCCACGCTGGCGCTGGGCGCGGTCAACCTGCAACCGCTTCGCGACGGAATGCCGGTCAAGAATCCCACCTGATGAGGACTCTAGTGCGCCAGATCGCGACCGTGTCGTCGGCGGTGCTCGGCTGCGTTCTCGTCGCGGCTGCCGGATCCTCTCTCGAACAGATGCTGGCCTCGGGCAGCATCGATGACGCCATTCGAACCCTCTCCAGCCGCAATGATGCGGCTTCGGTCAATCTGCTTTCGCGCGCGTACTACTCCATCGAGCAATGGGACAACGCCATCAAGAACGGCGAAAAGGCCGTCAGCCTCAGTCCCGACAATTCCGTATATCACCAGTGGCTCGGCCGCGAGTATGGCGAAAAGGCCGCGGCCGTGAACCCTTTATCCGCAGCTTCTCTGGCACGCAAGGCCAAGGCGGAGTTCGAGCAAGCGGTAAAGCTCGATCCGTCCAACGTCCAAGCCCATGCCGATCTCGCCGAATACTACACCGACGCACCTTCCATCATGGGCGGCGGACTCGACAAGGCCCGCGACCAGGCCAGTCAGGTCGCAAAATACGATGAGGCAACCTCGCACTGGATCCTCGCGCTGGTCGCCGAAAAGGACAAGAATTATCCTGACGCCGAGAAAGAACTGCAGGCAGCGATCAAGGTCGCCAAGGACCCGTCGCAGTACTGGATGAATCTCGCTTCGTTCTATCGCCGCCGCTCTCGTTTCGACGATATGCAGAAGGCAATCTCTCAAGCCATAGCACAACCTGGCAAGAGCGCCGAGGTTTACTACAATGCAGCCAGCGAACTCTTCCAGGCGGGAAAGGATTTCGCATCAGCCGTGCAATACCTGAAGAAATACCTGTCGTCGGGTGCCATGGTAGAGGATGCTCCCGCCTTTCGCGCTCACTACTTGCTGGGACAGATTTACGAGAAGATGAGCAACAAATCCGATGCGATAACTGAGTACAAAGCCTCGGTCGCACTTGCATCAGGATTCGCTCCCGCCAACAAGGCCTTGGGCCGGTTGCAATGAAGGTCGCCTGCATGAGTTCGCGCGCAATGCGGAGTAACGATCGGTGGCGTCGCGCGATCTTCCTGTTGGTCCTGCTCTCGGTCCCAACCTTCGTACGGGCCGCCGACACCCCGCCCGTGGAGCCTCTCCGCTTCCGCCGCGCTATTGATCTCGCGTTGCAGCACAGCGGCATCATGGGCATTGCCACGATGAACCAGTGGCGTTCTCGTAAGGCCTACGAAGAGGTGCGCAACCATTACTTGCCGCAGCTGACTGCTGGCTCAGGAATTGGTTACACCCTGGGCTTCCCGCTTACGCTCGAAGGCTCTGCGCCCGCCGTCGCCAATTTCACCTCGCAGCAATCGTTTTTCAATTTGTCACTGCAACAATTTCTGAAGGCCGCCAAGATCGAATGGAAGGCAACTTCGTTCGACGTACAAGACAAGCGCGCCGAAGTGATCCTCGATGCCGCGCTCTCCTACGCGCAATTGGTAAACCTGACCGGAAAACTTAGCACACTCGCCGAGGCCCAGGTAGCCGCCGACAAAGCTCAATTCGTTAGCGAACAACGCCTCAAAGAAGGAGTGGATAGCCAACTTGACGTCACCAAGAGCCAGCTTGTCGCCGCCCGTATCCGTCTTCGTATCGCCGACGCCCAGGGTCAGGCGGACGTACTGCGCGAACATCTCGCCAACCTCACCGGACTCACCCCCGCCGACATCCAGCCCGATCCCGAGTCGATGCCGGCACTGCCGTTGATCTCACAGGAAGACGATCTGGCCGCCCGCGCCTCCGCCAACAGCCCGGTCATCAAGCTTGCCGACCAGAAGGCCGAAGCCGCAGCTGTGCGCGCCAAGGGCGAGCATAAGGCATCACTTCCCTTTGCTGACATCGCTTCGCAGTATGCCTATCTGGCCCGTTTCAACAATTACGACCAATACTTCCTAAAGTATTCCAGCAACAACCTCGCCGCCGGACTCAACATCAAGTTTCCCTTCTTCAATCCTGTGCAGAAGGCGCACGCCGCTCAGGCCGATGCCGACTCTATCGTCGCCCACAAAGAAGCCGATCTGACCAGGAACAAGGTCAGCGAGGAAACCTTGCGGCTGCAGCGCTCTCTGCGCCAGCTACAGGCCGCGCGCGACGTTGCCAAACTCGAGTGGCAGGTTTCGCAAGGTGATTTCGACGGCGTGCAAGCTCGGTCTCAGACTGGCAATGCCAACATGCGCGACGTCCAACTGGCTCAACTTGACGTCAACGACAAGTACGCCGCCTACCTCGACGCCGAGTTCGAGTTAACTCGAACGGAACTCCAACTCCTTCGCCTCACCGGAGAACTGGAAAATTGGGCCATTCCATCCCCGTAATTCGCCATTCGCTGCACTTCCCGAAAGTGTCGTAACTATTACATTTACAAGAGCTTCCGTCTAGCTCCGTGCATCCAAAGAATGGTAAAATTACAGACATCACTATGCCTTCGAAGACGCTTTTCCTGAATCCACCCTCGTTCGAGAATTATGACGGCGGCGCCAGTTCGCGCTGGCCTGCGACCCGCGAGATCGAGTCCTACTGGTATCCGGTATGGCTCGCCTATCCAGCCGGAATGCTGGAAGGCTCCCGCATGTTGGACGCCCCGCCGCACCATATCAGTGCCGAAGAAACCATCAAGATCGGCAAGGATTACGAGTTTCTCGTGCTGTTCACCAGCACGCCCGGCTTCCCCGGCGACATCAAGCTGGCCGCGCGCATGAAAGAGGCGAATCCCAAGCTGAAAGTTTGCTTTGTCGGTCCTCACGTCACCACGCTTCCTGAGAAATCGTTGGCTGACGGAGAGGCCATCGACTTCATCGTTCGCCGCGAGTTCGACTACGCGACTGTCGAGTACGCCAACGGAAAGCCCCTCAACGAAATTCTCGGTGCCTCCTACCGCGGCCCCGACGGCACCGTGATTCACAATCCTGATCGTCCGGCTGTCGACAACCTAGACGCTCTGCCTGACGTGGTGGATGTGTACAAGCGCGACATCGATCCTCGCCGTTATAACGTGCCATTCCTGCTCTATCCGTTCGTCGCGCTCTACACCACCCGCGGATGCCCGGCGCAGTGCACTTTCTGCCTCTGGCCACAGACCCTCAGTGGACACCCCTGGCGCAAGCGTTCCTCCGATGCCGTGGCCGCCGAAATGAAGAAGGCGATGGAGTATTGGCCCTGGGTGAAGGAATTCTTCTTCGATGATGACACCTTCAACATTCAGAAGGCGCGCACCATCGAGCTTTGCGAAAAGTTGAAGCCTCTGAAGATGACGTGGTCTTGCACTTCGCGCGTCACCACCGATTACGAAACTCTGAAGGCGATGAAGGAAGCCGGATGCCGTCTGCTCATCGTCGGCTACGAATCAGGCGACCCGCAAATCTTGAAGAACGTGAAGAAGGGCGCAACCGTCGAACGCGCTCGCCAGTTCACCAAGGACTGCAAGAAGCTCGGCCTGCTCGTGCACGGCGACTTCATTCTCGGCCTGCCCGGTGAGACCAAAGAAACCATTCGCACTACCATCGACTTCGCTAAGGAACTGGATTGCGAGACCATCCAGGTTTCCGTCGCTCACGCCTATCCCGGCACCGAGCTTTACGACTATGCCAAGGCCAACGGCTACATCCTGATCGAAGGCGCACAGACGGTCGACGCCGGCGGACACCAGGTCGCTATGATCGAGTACCCCGGCTTGCCCCGCGATTACGTCATGGAGATGGTGCACCGTTTCTACGATGAGTACTATTTCCGCCCGAAGGCCATCTATCGCATCGTGCGCAAGGCGGCTTTCAACTCGCAGGAGCGCAAGCGCCTGTACGTGGAAGCCAAGCAGTTCCTCACCCTGCGCGCAGCCCGTAATCGTGCAGTGAAGGAAGCCCGCAAGATCCAGGGAACGCTGACCACGGCAGCTTCGCAAGCCAGCGGTTCGGGCCACGACTAAGTTGACGTAGCGGTATTGGAGGGGCGCAGCTTTAGCTGCGCCGTACGCGGTTTTGAAGGGGCACGGCTTTAGCCGTGCCGCGTGAATCCTATGTTTTGTCATTCCCCGCGGACTTCAGTCCGTGGGGAATCTGCTTTAAGCGTGGTTTTTTTCTTCCTCGCAAAATATAAATACATCGGAATTCCCGACAAAATCAACACGCAGCCCCAGATGGAATTCCGCACATTCTCCATGAACGTGTAATACAGCAGCACTGCGGCGACGATCACGAACACCGCCGGAACCACCGGATATCCCCATGTCCGATAGGGCCGCGGAGTATTCGGCTCTTTCCAGCGCAATACGAACACTGTGCTGGCGGCAACCATATAGAACAGCCACTCCGCGAAAATCGTCAGCGAGAATAGCTCCTTAAAGCTTCCCGCGAACAGCAGCAGCACAATCGACAGCAGAAGTTGCACGATCAGCGCAACCGACGGCGTGTGGTACTTCGGATGCACATCCGCCATCGCCTTGAAGAAATATCCGTCACGCGCCATGGCATAGGGCACGCGCGCGCCGCTCATAATCGTTCCATTCATTCCGACCAACATGGAAAGCGCCATGCCGGCCGACACGACCGCCGCGCCCCACACGCCCACCGCGATCGCCGTCGCCTCCGATGAAGGCCGCTGCGAAACCGCGATTTGATTTGCCGGCAACACGTACTGCACTGCGGCATTGTTCAGCATGTAGAGCACGGCCACTACCCCTACGCCCGCAATCAACGCAATCGGAATCGTCCGCTCCGGATGCCGAATCTCCCCGCTGACCATGTTGAAATCGTTCCATCCGTCGTACGCCCACAGTGCCGCCACCAGCGCCGCCATGAAACCCGCAACGCCACCCACGGCACCCGCATAATGTGTGTTGAAATTCCGCCACGTGCCGCTGGCGGCAGTGAATCCGACCACCCCCACGCCCACGATCATCACGACTTTCAAGATCGTGAACACTAACTGGAATTCTCCCGCCTTCTTCACCCCTATGTAGTTGAGCCACGTAATCAGCGCCGCGGCGGCAATCGCCACCAGTTGTCCATAGCTAATGACAAATGGAACCCGCAACTGCAGCGTATTGAAAAACGCGAGCGCCGGGAAACGTTCCTAGAATTCGCACCAGTCCCGTAGCGATGGTCGCTACCGATCCCGGCTTGGCGACGATGAACCACGTCCATGCATACAGAAACGATGGCAGTGGTCCGTAGGCATCGCGAATGTAGATATACTCCCCGCCGGCTTGCGGCTTCATAGCACCCAGCTCGGCGTAGGTGATGGCGCCCGCCATAGAAAGCATGCCACCCACGATCCACGCGAGGTAAACCAGCCGCGCGGAGCCTACCGCCTGCATCATCTCCGCAGGCACGAGGAAGATTCCGCTCCCGATAATGGTGCCCACCACGATCGCAGCGGCCTGACTCACCCCCAACTCGCGCAGCAGCCCCGGCTTCTTAGTAGTAGTTACACTCGCGTCCGCCATCTCTCTCCATCGCACAGCGATTCCAGCAGACTGGAACTATAACTGATTGCGCTTCTGTCGCACGTGCGGCCGCGCATGGCGTTTGCCGCTTCACTCGAGCAAACTATTACGATTCGGAAAAATCCGTGAATCGTTCAAACGTCCACTTGAGTTACGGCCCGCGGCTTCTTATAGTGTGTCCATCAGGTTGTTGTTCGCGCCATCGTCATTCAACGGGGTGAGGTCAGTTGTCTCCAGAATTGGAGTTCGTCCGCCGCGAGACCGATCGCGCAACTCGCGGTGTTCCCGCCGAGGCGCTGCTGCGTGCACCGCAGGATAAGTGGAATTCGCTGCAGTTGCTCGAGCACCTCATGCTCTCCTACACCGCCACCACTAAGGGACTGCTTCGCACCATCGAGGCGGGAAAGCCTGAATCCTCCAGCCCCAGTCTTCGCCATCGCGTCGGCAGCCTCTATGTTCTGCGACTCGGCCGCTTTCCCGGAGGTGTCGAGGCGCCCAAACAAATCGTGCCGCGCGGTAGTCTGGGGGATGAACCTCTGCGCCGTTTTAACGATGCCTTGGTCGCCATGGATGCCACGCTGTGCGACGCGGAAAAGCGATTTGGCTCCCGCACCCGTGTGCTCAACCATCCCGTCCTCGGCCCGCTCACCGCGCAGCAGTGGCGGCGTTTTCACCAAGTCCACGGACGCCATCACTTGAAGCAAATCGCCGCTCGCGTCAACGGCCACGCTTAGCCACTACTCGCAATCAACCGAATAATCCGAGGTACCATCCCCAGATCTGTCGCCCGAAAAACAGCGACACCAGCGCGCTCGCGCCGAGAAAGACCCCGAAGGGAACGCTTCGCGCAAGAAACGGGCTCGAATTTCCGCCGTCTGATGCTCCCCGATCACGACGAACCGCGAGCCAGCCAATCGCATACATTGTCGCGAGAATCGGCGATAAAAATACGACCAACACCGTCAGCTTCAGTCCGAGGAACGCACCGATCATTGCGATCAACGCGAAGTCGCCAAATCCCATGCCCTCGCGCTTGCGCACCAGGTAATACAGCGACCACGCAATGAAGAAGAATCCCGCTCCAAAAATAGCACCGGCCGCTGCATCGAGCAGCCACAATTCTCGGCCCGATAAGACTTCCCGCTGTCCGAACGCCCGCAACAGGAATGCCGTTCCCCCGGCATCGAAGGCAGCGACCAACCCAAACGCAAAACCAATCACAATTCCGGCGTACGTGAACTCATGGGGAAGCAACCCGGTTTCTGCGTCCATGAAAATCAGGCCGAGCAGCAGAAAACAGAACACGCACGCCTTCAACCCCAGCCACGTGAACCCGAAAGACGCATAACTTGCGACAAACAGCACCGCGGTCAGCAGCTCGACCGCCGGATACCGCAGCGAAACCCCCTCCCCGCACTTGCGGCAACGGCCGCGCAGCACGAACCAACTCAGAACTGGAATGTTGTCGTGCCAGAGTATCGGCGCCTCACAATGTGGGCAGTGCGAGCGTGGCGAGACAACCGACAAATCGCGCGGGATACGGCTGATACAGACGTTCAGGAAACTACCGAACGCCAGCCCAGCCAGAAAGAATGCGGCTGCAATGAGTAGGTCCAAGCGCTACTAGACTACGTTGCGCGCAGTCGCGATGGAAGCGGAATGCACGGCGCGGTAAGCCGCCTACTGCAACGGCGTCCGCCCTGCATTGTGATTGTTGGCCGTCTGCTGCGTAACCGTCACCGGGTTAATCAAAAGGAAGCTCAGGGTCGCCTCTGGAGCCAGCTTGATCTGCTCGCCTATCTTCGTTGCGGCCACACCGGTACCCGCGCCGGCTCCTGCACCGGCTCCAATAGCCGCTCCTTTACCTCCGCCGGCCAGCCCGCCGATGATCGCTCCCAACGCCGCACCGCCGCCTGCTTTCACAGCCGTGTTCTTACC
Source organism: uncultured Acidobacteriaceae bacterium (assembly GCA_963837915.1). Lineage (GTDB taxonomy): Bacteria > Acidobacteriota > Terriglobia > Terriglobales > Acidobacteriaceae > DASRAA01. The sequence goes on along the minus strand of CAWIPZ010000051.1, from coordinate 534,780 downwards.
TTCGCCTTTGCCCTGTCGCGACCATTGATTGGTTTGAATGTTGTACGTTTTGCCGTTCACCGAGAGCGAGGTCAGTTCCAGTGTTAGCGCCGAATTCCCCGCGAAACGTCCCGCGCTTTTCACATCCACCACGTGGCCTGTGACGTCGGCGCCCGACGGAATGGCGGTCTGGTCTTCCAGCACGATTGGCGCGCTCAGCGTCGCGTGAAACGTATCACCAGTCTGGTTCTTCTCGGAATCCAGCGAATCGTTCAGGCGAACCGTCAATTGCGTTCCCGCTGGAATATTAAATTTCTTTGGCGGTGGAGGTGGAGGCGGAACCTGCGCTACTGCGGGTGCGGCTGCGGGCGGAGGAGGAGCCGGCGGGTTATCCTGAGAAGCCCCTGAGCCGTTGCTCTGCGCCCCCTGCCCGTAATCCATGGTTCCTTTGGAGGCTACCGTCTTCTTTGGCGACTTCTTACCCGCTGACCCACTCGCCATAGGTGCCTCCGACACCTGCGGCGCTACCTCTGCCTGTTGTACCGTCAAATTGTTGACGACCGTCTTCACTCCATCGACGGTCGCCGCGTCGCGCGCTACCAAAGCGCGGTCCCTATCGCTAGTGACCTTCCCACTCAGTGTGACAATCCCATTGTCAGCCTGCACTCCGATGTCGTGGCTCGAGATGCTGGTCTCGCCGTCAATCTTGTTCTGAACTTCTGCCGCCACCCGGGCATCGCTCCGCACTGCCGACTTGTTGCAACCCGCCAGTGCAAGACACGCCAAGATGCTGATAAATATGAGCTTAGAATTCATGACGACTCCCGCACAGATTTCCCCTAAGTAAACACGAGGGACAGCGAGTAGTCTCTTCAGAAGACACGAAACCGCAAGCTAAGCCAGCGGGAATAAAAAGTCCCTGCCGGAGGCCCGCTAGCTACTCGCGGTCCCCGGCACGGAACCATAATGCGCACGATCAGCTAGGCTGATCGGTGATGCGGTTATTGATCGCGAACAGCGCCAACTCAAGGCGGCTGCTGACGCCAACTTTGTCGAAAATGTTGGTGAGGTGGTGCTTCACCGTGTCTTCACTCAGCGAAAACTTGCGGGCAATCTCCTTGTTGCTCAACCCCGCCACGATCGTCGTGAGGATGTCCATCTCGCGCTTGGTCAACCCGAAATTCTTCGGCGGCCTGTCGCCCGACGCATTCAGCCGCATGAACTCCACAATGTCGCCGACGGCTTCCCGCCCTACCCAATATTCGCCGGACATTACGGTACGAATCGCCTTCATCAGCAACTGCGTAGCGGCTTCTTTCATCACCACGCCGCGCGCGCCCAGTTGCAGCGCCTGCACAATCTGAATGCGTTCGATCGCCGCAGTCAGCACGATGATCTTTGTATTCTTCCCATCGCCCGCCGCCGACAGTTCGCGCATCGCCTCCATGCCCGGCATCCGCGGCATGTTCAGGTCCAGCAGCAGGACATCTGGCTCAAGCTGCTTGGTCTGCGTCACCGCTTCGTTCCCGTCCGCAGCCTCGCCCACTACTTCAAGCTCCGGCTCGGCTTCGAGCAGCCGGCGAAGTCCATCGCGAAAAATCGTGTGATCGTCTGCAATCACAATGCGTACTGTGGCGACTTTACTATCCATAGAATTCGTACCCTTTCTGCGGAACCGTTATCTCTAGCCTCGAACCGTGCCCCGGGCTCGATTCGATCACCATATCACCGCCGATGGCCCGCACCCGTTCCTTAATCACCGCCGGACCACGATGCAGATCATCCAGTTCAGTCAGCGTCAGGCGTCCGCTGAACGGAAACCCGCGCCCGTCGTCGTCGATCACCAGCTTCCACAAGCCGTTCTGCGACCCAAACCGGATGTATACCGATTTAGCGCCGCTGTGTTTCCGGATGTTGACCAACCCCTCCTGTACCACCCTCGCCAGCTCACGACAAGCTGACGCCGGAAGCGTAACTTCTTCCAACTCCGACACAAACTGCGCCTCGACTCCGGTGTCGCTGCGAAAACGTTCTACGAGTTGCGCCGTAAAGTCAAGAAATTGATGAGGACTAATTTCCATCGGCCTCATACTGTGCATCAGTTCGCGCATGTTCAGCACTTCTTCCCGCAACAGCGCCTGGATGCGCTCCAGTTCCGCCGTCTGCGGATGCCCATTCGCCGACCGCCGTAACACGTCCACCTGCATCTCGATGCTGATCAGCGACTGGATCGCGGTATCGTGCAGTTCGCGGGCGACGCGCGCACGCTCCATCGTTCCTGCCCTCGTGCGCAGACGCCGGAACAGGTAAATGGAATACAACGCCGGAGCCAACTGTCGAAGCACATTCTGCACAAACCGCAATTCGCGCTCCCGGTTCCGTCCCAGACGTCCGTTGACTAGCACAAATCGGCCACTCCATTCGCGTCCTATTTCTAACCGGACCACCAATGCTGATCGGGCGTCGATTGCTGGCAAATCCAACTGGCTGATCTCCGATGCGCTCAACCGGCGTCCCTCATCATCCACAGCAACAATGCTTACGTGCCGATCGTCTCGCCGCTGGACATACAACGTATGCGGAAACTCGAACATCAGCTCCGCTCCGGGGGCATTGGCGCCAATTTCCTTTACCTGGCATGTGGCTTGAGCACCCAGCGAGACATCCCATCGAAACAGTCTGCTCGAATTGACTTGCGTCACTGTCCCGTAAATCCGCTCTGCGCCGAACACTCGTGCTACCTCGATCGATATTTCCCTAACGACTTCGGTAAGCGGCCTCCCTACACGCGTCAACGAGAGCAAATGGTTGGTAAAGCCGATCTCCGCTCGCAGTTCTTTTTCCCGCTCCGCCAGGTAGCCCAGCAGGAAGCCGGTCATCAGCAGAAAGCCAGAGCGCAGAACCAGCCGCGGAATGTTCGGCGGCGTGTAAATCAAATGGCTAAGGCCGCGCGGGCCAAACACTACGATCGCCTCCTGAGCTGCCAGCACAACCGAACTGGCGACCGCGGTCAACACCGCTTCATACAGTCCGAACCGGAAGGCAGTGGTCAGCAACGCAAACAGAAAGAAAACAAACACCTGGCTATTCGGCGGATCGGCAAATAAGCACAATAGGACCGGCCATAAAACGTCGCTCACTTGCATGATCTTCACAAACGTCAACTGCGGCTCGGGATTGATCACCAGCCATATCCAGAATCCCAGGCTCTGCACGCAATACACCAGCAGCATAAAGATCAGCAGTTGGTTATGTGGTTCAGGAACAACCGGATGCGCAAGGTCGACCGCCAGCGCAGTTCCGCCCATAAAGACGCGCGCGATCGCCAGTACTTGCTCGAATCGAGGGTTTTCGTATTGCAGCCCAGTTGCTTTCAGCCGAGTCAGAAAGCGCTGGGCAATCAATGACGAACGCACTGCACTATCCTTATGGGAAAAACCATTACGCCGCAAGATTATGCACACTAAAGTCGCAAACCGCAATCCATCCCTGGTGGGAGACCACCTTACCACCTGCTTCTAACCCCTTATAGTCCAATGATGTAGCATGGCATGACAGAAGTAGTAACATTTTCCTGAACCAAGGACATCCCGGTGATTCGACTCATACTCTTTCTGCTGACCTTGCTTTGTTTCTCAACGGTCTCTTTCGCCGAACTAAGACCTCCTTCCGATGGCACCAACGCGCCGAGCAGTTCGTCTCCCTCGACCGTCAACGGCTATCAACCTAAGTGGTGGAAGGAAGCCATCGTTTATCAGGTCTATCCGCGCTCCTTCAAAGACTCCAACGGCGACGGCATCGGCGACCTGAAGGGCATCACCTCAAAGCTCGATTACATTCAGGGACTTGGCGTGAATGTCATCTGGCTAAGCCCACATTACGATTCACCCAACGCCGACAACGGATATGACATCCGCAACTATCGCAAGGTGATGGCCGAATTCGGCACTATGGCCGACTTCGATGAGCTGTTGGCCGGCGTTAAGCAGCGCCACATGAAGTTGATTCTCGACTTGGTCGTGAACCACACCAGCGACGAGCACGCCTGGTTCGTCGAGAGCCGCAAGTCCAAAGACAATCCCTATCGCGCTTACTACATCTGGCGTCCGGCAAAAGACGGCAACGTTCCCAACAACTGGACCTCGTTCTTCTCCGGTTCAGCGTGGAAGCTCGATCCCACGACCGGTGAGTACTACCTGCACCTCTTCGCCGAGAAGCAACCCGATCTCAACTGGGACAACCCCAAAGTCCGCAACGAAGTTTACGACCTCATGAAGTTCTGGCTCGACAAGGGCGTCGACGGCTTTCGCATGGACGTCATTCCTTTCATCTCCAAGCGCGAAGGCCTTCCTGATCTGCCTCCTGAAGCCATGGCCAAGCCGCAATACTTCTATGCCATGGGCCCGCATCTTCACGAGTATCTACGGGAAATGAACAAAGAGGCATTGTCGAAGTACGACGTAATGACCGTCGGCGAAGCCTTCGGTGTCACGCTCGAGCAAACGCCAACGCTGGTCGACGAGCGCCGCGACGAGCTGAACATGATCTTCAACTTCGACGTCGTTCGCCTCAATCGCGACGGCGATCGCTGGCGCGACTGGACGGTGCCCGAACTGAAAGCCATCTACACGCAGGAAAATCAGGCACTCGACGTCCACAGTTGGAACACCGTCTTCCTCTCCAACCACGACAATCCGCGCGTCGTCTCTGCCTTCGGCAACGATTCGCCGCAGTATCGCGTCGCCTCCGCCAAAGCGCTGGCGACCATGCTGCTCACCCTCAAAGGAACGCCGTTCATCTATCAGGGCGATGAGCTGGGTATGACCAACTATCCCTTCACTAGCATCGACCAGTTCGACGACATCGCGGTGAAGAACGCCTGGAAAGCCATGGTCGTGACCAAGCAAGTCCCGGCAGACGCGTTCCTGGCCGAGATGCGCAAGACCAGCCGCGATAATGCGCGCACTCCGATGCAATGGGACAAGTCTCCCAATGCCGGATTCACCACCGCTGCCAAGCCGTGGCTTGCCGTGAATCCCAATTACCTCGCCATCAACGCCAAACAGGAACTCAGCGACAAGGGTTCCATCTATCACTACTTCCGCGACATGGCCGACGTGCGCCGCAGTTCGCTGGCCTTCGTCTATGGCGACTACCAAGACCTCGATCCTGCGAATCCCAAGATCTTCGCCTACACGCGCGTGAATGGCGCAGAGAAATATCTCGTGGTCTTGAACTTCTCGACCGACGCTGTGACCTACCAACTTCCCGATGGAATCAAAGCCGGTCAATTGGTGATTTCGAACTTAGGAGGCACCAACGAGACGGGCGACACTCTACATCTCAAAGGCTGGGAAGCGCGCGTTTATAAGTTATAGAAAACGATGCGGTTTGTTTGATCTGTCATCCTGAGCGGAGGCGGCCTTGCCGCCGGAGTCGAAGGGACCCCTGTGTCAGCGAAAGAACTTCGCGCTTCGCCGTTCGGCGTTAACCATCACCTACACGCCCCCGCCAATTCCTTCACCGTCCTTACCTCTAGAGCGGGGTTCTCTTCTACGCTCGATGCCGTGTCTTTCATGGTCGTATCGAGCGATACGACGGTAGGATTTCCGGTAATCTCCACGTCATGTCCGACATAACGGAGAAGGCCCTTCGTGCTGCCGGTCAGGGCGTATGCTGTCCCGTCCTCGCCGATGACTGCGTAATAGAAGCCGGACCGTTCCAGGCATCCGCTGACTACCGATGGATAGGGATACGGAACTGGAGGAACCACTCCCTCTAGTCCCGGGTGTCCCTCTTGCGCCTGCAACCAAATCGAGGGTGAGGCCAGAACGAGAACTAACATCAGTATCTTGCGCACGGCTATTTCCTCCTGCTCGAATGGATGCTAGCTCAGCCGATGACGATGCGCAGCGGCAACTCTTTCGGTATGTCTTCCTGAGCCCAGCGACCGCGGGCAGTGACGTCGAAAAGACCCGTTGTTCTGCCGCCCGCGATGAATGTTGGTGAACCATCCCCTTGTGCAGCGAAAGGGTCTCACTCTCACACAAATTCAACAACCTCACTATCCTTCCAGATAGCTTGTTCGCCGAAACACGACATCCGCGATTGCGCTCTACCCCTCGCTCGTCCCACATCTCTTTGAAACGTCCGAACTTGCCGGCGTGCCGGTAACGCGTAGCAAGTTGCTTATAGCTGGCACCGCAATTGCTCTATATCCAGCATCGCCGCTGTTCCAAGTAAAAGGTAGGGAATCGCGGCGAGCGGAAGTTCACCAACAAGGGAGAAAAGAGGTAGAAGTATGCCAACAGTTGGACCAATCAAGGAAACATTCGTCCCGGCAGTCTATGACAGAGACGCCGGAGGATTTGGCGGGCCGCTTGACATGGACGGGCCACAGATCGGAATGATGGCCTACAGTGAACCGGGCGGCAACCTCGTCATCGACATCAACATTCAATTCGGCCAGCCCAGCACGAAGTACGAAGTATTTCTAGTGGGCGGTCCTTCGCACAGCCTCGGCACCGGGTACCGAGTAATCGGTGTTCTGGCTACGAACGCAGCCGGTACGGGCAATGGAGCATTTACGGTCGGCCACGCGACCCTCCTGAGCCCGCCTTACGGTCCCGGCTATCGCACCGACCACATCGATCTCTTGCAGAATGTCGGCGACCTGAGCCGCGGCTGCTTGACGGCCGGTGCCATCAACTACTTCGTCTGCCGTGAGAAGGGCCAGATAATCCCCGGGGAATTCAAACTCGCGGAAACATTGAAAGGCGAGCCGGGCACAGGCGATCCGCTGCTGCACAAGAAGTAGTAGCTGACATCGTGCAAAGAGAGGCATCCGGGAAACCATGTCAACCCGGATCGAGAAAGATTCTGTACCGGAGCCCTATGCTCCGGTTTTTTCTTTTACGGAGCCACTATAGCGGTCTCACAGTTAATGTAGCCCGCCCGTCGATTTGAAAAGGCACGGCCGGGTGCCCCGTTCAAGCGCAGCTTGAGCGGGTCTCTTGACTTTGGTGGCTACTGGCAACCGCCTGCTGGCAACTCTTTCGATTTGTCATCCTGAGCGAGGACGCGCCGAACAGAGCGCGTCCGAGTCGAAGGACCTGCTGTTCCTCCGCACTGCAATGAATGTTGGTGCCCATCCTTTCGCCCGCCTTCGGCGAAAGGATGGAATAGTACACTGCACACTTATTAGGATTTGTCATCACGAGCGAAGCGAGGGATCTGCTTTTTTGTTTCGACTGTTATGAATGTGGGTGCCCAACAACTTGCGTTTGGGTAAGCCCAAACCGCGGTCATTCCTCACCCGGCAGCCCGCTGCCACGTTTACGTCGCGCGCTGGTTTTGCGCGCGGCGTGTGGCGAGGGCGGAATAACTTTAGCCCAGCACGCAGCGAGCGAAGCGAGCGGAGTGCTGGGTAGGCTCGGTTAGACATCCCGAGCCGGCTTCAGCCGGCGGCACTCTTCCGCGAGGGCGTGAGCCCGAGCGCCAGCGCTATCACACGCACCTGTGACCCACGTCCTATCCGACCCTCGGCTTTTCTCTTAACATCACCTGCAAAGAGGACGAAGGGATTCTTGTCCCTCGCCACCGAGACCGCATGCAGACACCAAAGCAACGGCCCTCTTGCCATCCATCCCACTTCTGGGACATCTCCATTCAGCCCCGCCATCCTCTAACTCCTTATTTCATAGGACTTTACGTATAACTCATACGCGCTCATAATTTTGCAAGGAAAACCTTCGCAACTCGATGAAAACAAGGATTCGAGGGGAGGGGATGGGGTCAATGAAGTCCGACAATTCGCCAATCGCCCCTGCTACTATGGGCAGCCTGAAAGGAGCAACCATGCGCTGGTATCACTACCTTTCGTATTTCTTCGGAGGAGCCTTCCTCGCGAATACCCTGCCGCATCTAGGCAATGGCGTCTCGGGGCACGCCTTCCAGAGCCCATTCGCCTCGCCACCCGGAGTTGGTCTGTCCTCCTCGATGGTCAACGTCCTGTGGGGCCTCTTCAACCTCGCCGTCGCCTACTTGCTCATCTGCCGGGTGGGCGATTTCAATCTGCGCAACACCCGGCAGGTGCTCGTGCTTGGAGCGGGCATGCTGGTCATGTCGCTCATGCTGGCCCACACCTTCGGACGGCTCCACGGAGGACTGTGAGCTTGGTCGGAAACGAACTTTATTTTTCCACCCGCAGGAACGCGCCGCTGGTGGCATCAACAGCGATGCGGAGTTTGGCTTCGTCCGGATTGTCGCCATACAGCACATGCCACACTAGTTGGTTCTTGGTTGCATCCCATGACAATACGAAGGTCACGGGCTGCTTCGGATTTTTCGCAGTGAGCTTCTCGCCGCCGTTTTTCTGCGCGACCTCGAATGCTTTGTCGCTATCGACCTTCAGGAACGCGATGTCGTACGGCTGGGTCGAGCTGTTCGTGGGACTCCAACTATCTTCGGCAGAGAAGCTGATGCCCTGTTCCGGCGCGTCAGGACCGACCAGTCCCGACCACACGAACAGCTTCATCATCCGTCTCGACGGAGAAGCGAACGACGCACGCCACAGTCCAGCCTTGCCTTCGGAAGTAGGAGCATCAGGCGTGAATTGCGATTGCAAGCGGAATGGCTTCACATCAGGAGCCCAGGCGCGCGCCGCGACGTACATCCGCTGGAAGGCCGCGCGTCCGGTGTCGTATTGCGCCTCTTTGGTAACAGGTTTGGCCGCGGGTTGAGAAGTTGTCGCCGGCGCGGTTTTGTTTTCGGAGGAACACGAAATCATAAGTGATAATGCCAGGCATGCGAAGACGGTCTTTAGCATTTTGCGGGTTTCTTTCCAAACGAGTGGCGACGGCGCTGTCGCTGCGAAAAAACTACTGCGGCACGATCGGAATCGGTCTTCCTTGCTTGGCGCGCTCGTAGACCTTCACATATTCGCGCGCGGCGGAACTCCACGAGTAGTCCTGAACCATTCCGTTGTGCATGAGCTTCTGCCATTTCGTGGTGTCGCGAAAGGCCAGGACCGCGGCTTTCACAGTGTCGAGCAGCGCCTCTCCGCTGTACTCCTTGAACTTGAACCCGGTTCCCTTGCCGGTCGCGGGATCGTACTGTTCGATGGTGTCGTCCAGACCGCCGGTTGCCCGCACGATGGGAACGGTCCCGTACTTTAGGCTGTACAGCTGGTTCAGCCCGGCCGGCTCGTATTTTGAAGGCATGAGGAACATGTCAGCTCCGGCCTCGATCATGTGCGCCAGGCGATTATTGAATTCGATCTTCACCGCAAATTTCTGCGGATACTGCTTGTGCAGGCGGCGGAACATGTCTTCGTATTCACGGTCGCCCGTGCCGAGAGCGACGACGATCAGTTCTTCACGTGCCATGCGATCAGCTACGTGCTGGATGAGGTCAAACCCTTTTTGCCCTGCGAAACGAGAGACGATGCCGATCACCGGCAACTGCGTATCGTGGGCAAGGCCAAATTCCTTCATCAAGTCCTGCTTGCATTTTGCCTTGCCAGAAATGTCATCTGCCGAAAAATTGGCCGCGATCATGTTGTCAGTCGCGGGGTTCCATTCGGAGTAATCTACGCCATTGAGAATTCCCGCCAAAGTGGCCGAGCGTGCGCGGAGGACACCTTCGAGTCCGAAGCCGTATTCGGCGGTCTGAATCTCCTGGGCGTACTTGCGGCTCACGGTCGTCAGATAATCGGCCGCGTCGATGGCGCCCTTCAGAAAGTTCGCTTTGCCGTAGAACTCCAGCTTAGCCATCGTGAACAGGTCCCACGGCAGCATCAGCAACGGCAAAACTTCAGGCGGAAACAGGCCCTGATATCCGAGGTTGTGAATGGTGAAAACGCAGGGAGTATGCGCGTAGGCTGGATCTTCGTGGTAGAGCGTCTTGAGAAGAATCGGAATGAGAGCCGTCTGCCAGTCGTGGCAATGAAAGAGGTCTGGTGCTCCTAAGATCTTTGCCGATTCCAACACCGCGCGACAGAACAAGTCGAAGCGCTCGGCGTTGTCATGGTAGTCGCCCAGCGGAGTGCCATACAGTGCTTCGCGGTCGAAGAACGGCGGATAATCGATGAAGTAAAATTGCACGCCGGAGCGGACGCCACCGTCGAGGACCGAACAAAACCGGTAGCGGTCGTCGAAAGGGACCGTGATGCTGGAGATTACCTTCTTGGGTTTCTCCAGTTTGGTCGAGCGATAACGGGGAACGTAGACTGTGACGCTGTGGCCGAGCTGCGCCAGCGCCTGTGGAAGCGATCCCACAACATCTGCCAACCCGCCGGTTTTCGAAAAGGGAGTGCATTCCGATGCCGCAAAGGCGATTTGCATGAAACCTCCGGGCCTGGTGCCGCCGCGTTCCTGCACTTGCCGAAAACGGCACGATGCAGGTCTCGCGGGTATGATGTTGGTTCGCGCAAGACACTTGAGTCTAATCGCGGAGTCGAAAGAGGGTCAACGTGGCCAGGTCCGCGTCAAAGGAAATTGTGAATAGCGGCAACGGGAAGCGAAAGCCGAAGCTGGGACAAAACTTCTTGACCGACCATTCCGCCGCCCGGCGGATTGTGGAGGCGCTGGGCGACATCTCCGATCGAACGGTCGTGGAAATCGGTCCGGGACGAGGGATGCTGACCGACTTGCTGGTGCGGAGAGCGCGGAAAGTCATCGGCATCGAACTGGACCGCGTGCTGGCGGCGCAAATGCGGATGCGCTATGCAACCCTGAAAAACGTTGAGGTGCTGGAGTCGGACTTCGTCACCGTCGAGTGGACTTCGATGGTGGGCCGGCGGCCCGGCCCATTGCACGACCTACGGCCCACTCAGCCGGAAACAGTGGACGTCGTAGGCAACCTACCTTACTACCTCACTTCTGAAATCGTGCTGCGCATCCTGGAAGAGCACGAGCGAATTGGACGCGCGGTCATCATGGTGCAACGGGAAGTCGCCGACCGCATTTCGGCCGAGCCCGGCAGCCGTGATTATGGATTGCTTTCGGCGACCGCGCAGTTGTTCGCGAGAGTTGAGAAATTGTTCACTCTGCCGCCTGAGGCGTTCGATCCTCCGCCCCAGGTACATTCCAGCGTGCTGCGTCTCACCATGGCACCGCGCCTGGCGGAACTTCAAGTTGACGCCGCGCCGTTCGTGGACATGCTCAAGCTGGCGTTTGCGCAAAAGCGGAAGACACTGGCGAACAATCTCAAAGGCCACTTCGACGACAAGGCCATGCGCGCGGCGCTGAAAGAGGCCGGAGTGCGCTCTGATGTGCGCGCTGAGGCCGTACCACTCGACAAGATGGCCGCCATCTACCGTGCGCTGAAAGCGGCGTAGAATTTAACTCATGGGCGCCGTAGTCCGAACCGATTGAGCTTCGGCATGCCGAGGAGCGTGCGCCGTGAGTACCGCTGTTCGTCAACCCGCTGTTGCAGGCCGTTTTTATCCCGGGAATGCCCAGCTTCTGCGCGCTGAGGTGGAAACCTTCACCACAGCCCGCGCGACTGCCGGGCAAGAGGCCGCTGAACCGAAGATCGCCGCGATTGGCTGTGTCGTGCCGCACGCCGGATACATATATTCGGGCGCCGTGGCGGGAGCGGTTTATAGGCGGCTGAAGCTGCCCCGGCGCTGCGTCATTCTCTGTCCCAATCACACGGGCAAAGGCGAGCCGCTGGCCATTATGAGCGAGGGCGCGTGGCACACGCCGCTGGGCGACGTTGCCATCGATACCGAGCTTGCTGAATCTCTCAAAGTCGCGTTGCCTTTGCTGAGTGAAGACCAGGAAGCGCATCGCTATGAGCACGCGCTGGAAGTACAGCTTCCCTTTTTACAGGTTTTGAAGCCGGGGATTCAATTTGTGCCCATCACGGTAGGTACCAGTAACTTCGAGGTCTTAAGTGCTCTGGGAAAGGTCATCGGAACGGCGTTCTCCAGCCGACCCGAGCCGGCACTCGTCATCGCCTCCAGCGACATGAACCACTACGAGAGCGACAGCGTAACTCGGGTCAAAGATCGCAGCGCAATTGAACAGATTCTGGCGCTCGATCCACGTGGTCTCTACGACACGGTGCGCGACGGAAATATCAGCATGTGCGGGTACGGTCCCGCGACCATCATGCTCACGGCAGCGCGGCAGTTGGGCGCCACCAGGGCGGAGTTGATTCGCTATGCGACCTCCGGAGACGTCTCAGGAGATCGCGACATGGTGGTCGGTTATGCAGGGATGGTGGTGTATTAGGAACGCCTTGTGGGCAATAGAAAAGGCGGCCAAGCGGCCGCCTTTTATGTTTCCAGACGAAGGTTATTTTGGGGTTCCGCTCGCGTGGCTCGAGTGCCCCATGCCGGCCGAGGCTGGCATGGCAGTGCCGCTGCTGCGCCCGAAGCTCGGGCTGGCGGCTGTACCAAAGCCACCCGACGACCAACCTGCAAACGATGACTGCGGAACGACGAATACGTGCCCACCCGAATAGGCTCCCGCGCGAGGCGAAGCAAACGTGCTGGCCGCACGGGTCGTGGAGTACACACTCCGCGAATTAGCGGACCTGGCATTGCGTGCCGCAACCGACGAGCCTCCACCGCTGCTACCGGAGCCTCCGGTCAACGGCGCTGTCATTCCGCTAAGGCCGGAATGGTCTTGAATCACGCTGCGAAAATCCGGAGGCACAGGACCGCCGGGAAGATATGCAGGCATGCGGCCAATCTGACCGACAAGAACGGCGGCTCGATTGCCATTCGTCGGACTCGTCGGCGGAACAGGGGCGGTATAGCCCGCAGGCGCGTTCACGACCGGCGCCGTCGCTTGCCAATTTGTGACCACGCCTCCGCCGTTGAACGAATTGCCCGGATACCAGAACCAGCCGACGACTGGCTGATAAGCCCACGAGCCATAGTGATAGGGCAGCCATCCCCAGGGATAGGCAGACGCCCAGGCATAGCCAAACCCGGGAGTGTACGCCCAGGCGCCGGTCATGTACGGGTCCCATCCCATCCAACTGGACGCTCCATACGGTTGCCATGCCAAGCCGTATCCGGGAACGGTCATGAAACCGCCGTAGTAGGCCAGATCCTGATAACCGAAGGAAGAGAGGCCCCTGCCACCATACGGGTCATTGTTGTACGAGTAAGCAGTCTGATAGGCGGCGCGCTCGTTGTTCCAGGCATCAAGCGGAACCTTGTCCACACCTTTGGTCGCGAGATATCCGCTGGGGTTGGCGGAGTCGACGAGGAGAGTGACGTTTTTCTTGACAGCGACCGGCTGCGGAGTAGTTTCGAAATTCGCGGTGCCGTTGACGACGGCAACCTGGACCTGGTTCCCGCTGGTCTGGAAGCGCACTTGTGAGTTGCGCTGCACTTCGAAGATTTGGTTCTCGGCAACAACGCGATAAATGTCGCCCTTCTCGGACCGGGCATCAACGTACACGGTGCCGTTCACCAATTCGACTTCATTGACTTTGTAGCCGGCATCGTTCATCAGCAACTGGCGGAACCTTATTTCGGTTGCCTCGCCAATGCGCACGACGCTGTTGTTTTCGAACTCGACTTCGGCCAAGCCGTCGTTGCCGGTCACAATTCGCGACCCTTCGACGATGGGCGAGTTGAGCAAGGCGCGCTCCAGGCCTTGGCCTGTGGCCCGGTCCATCCGCACGCTGCCGCTCTCGTAGCTCAAGCGAACGATCCTGACATGCGACGTTGCCTGCGCCGACACCACCGCAAGCAGCACCACCGTCATCATGACCAGTGCGTATTCCGCGCGCTTTGCCATATTCTGCTCCTCGGCCCGGGGACCGTTTGAGTTGGTAACAGAGGGGAAGACTCTTGTCGACACGTAACCCCGCCCCTGTTCACACTATTAAACACCCGTTGGACGCGAAGTTGTTGAAAATCGACCCACGGACCGGATGTTGCTCCCGATTTCGGGTCTTGGCATGTCGGGCCGCCGAAGCCGGCCGTTGCAGTCCGGTCCTACGGCTGGCTCGCCGTCTGAGCGTGAACGCCTGGGGGGCCGGCCGAGTTCAGCAGCTGTTTGGCGGTAACCCGATTGATGTGCATCATGTTGGGGTCGGAGGCGATCTTTTGCAAGATGGGTTCGATCGCCTGCAATTCCTCGACATAATGGCTCGCCTGCATGTCCTGTATGGACTTCAAAGTAGCGTCGATTCCAAGCTTGTCGAAGCGATACTGGAACGTTAGTTTGCGGCCGAAATCGATGGTGGTAGCGACGGCTTGGAAGATACGGGTTAGTTCCTGCACCTCGTTGTTTGGAGAGAAGTTATAGACCGCTGAACTCTTGATGATCTGGTCTCCATTGCCGGCTCGTCCTTGGTATGCAAGCGTCTTTTCGCCGGTCTGGGCGATGTTCTTTTGCTTGGCCTCCAGGTTTCCCCGGAAGTAGTCGGCCTTCTTAGCCAAGTCGAAGATTTTTTGGCGATTGAGGTCGGACATGGTGAAGTCCTCCGAGAATGTATCGTTGTCGCCGCTCTCGATTGGGTTACCGACTCCTTCAAAGTGAGTATTGCCGGCGTCGTCCACCGAAATGGCGTAGCGAACCCACGGTTGTCCCTGGTTCCAATCGAACTTGAAGGCAACGTACGCCCCGGTTGGTTGAGGGACGGCAACGGGTTGGTGCACGGTTTGCGCCACCGCACCCAGCGCGCACAGGAATCCTGCGCAGACAACACATTTCAGGCCCATATATCGCATTCTGACGATTGATTTTAACTGAAGGCCGAGGCTGGGTGCGTCCTGGTTCCCACGACCGATGGGAGGATTCCTATTTCGATCAATCGGAACACGGGTTATGCTCGTTCGGACCAAATCGGAAATGTCGAACTCGCCTCCGAAGGAGATGGCCATGCGATCTGCGAAATATTTTCTTCCTGCGCTTGTACTGTTGTTGCTTGCGAGCGTCTCGTTCGCATCGGACACGCAACGCTTCGACGGCAAGTGGGTGACGACCGTCTCCTGCGAACCGGCGAGAGGCGCGCTGGGCTTCTCGTATCAATTCACCAGCACGGTGAGCGACGGCGTGATTCATGGCCTGCACGGCACTGAGGGTCAACCCGGCTCGCTGCAGATCGATGGCACGATCCCTCCCGATGGCAACGCTGCGCTGTATGCGAAAGGCCGGACGGGCTCCAAGGAATTTGTGCCCGGGCGCGACACCCCGCCAGGCACCGAGTACGGCTATAACATCAAGGCGCACTTCGACGCCTCGACGGGCAGCGGAACGCGGGTCGAAGGGCGTCCATGCACGCTGAAGTTCGTGAAGCAGTGACTCACTTGGCTGTTGCGTGCTGACGTTGCAGTGTGGCCGCAGTGTGAACGTGGCAGATAGCGATAGCGAGGGCATCGGCGACATCAGGTGGCTCGGGAGGTTCGGGGAGTTCCAATAGGCGGGCGACCATCAACTGCACCTGCGACTTCTCGGCGCGGCCGTAGCCCACCACCGCCGACTTAATCGACAACGGCGAATACGCCACCACGGAGAGTCCAGCTTGAGCGGCGGTCAGCATGGCAACGCCGCGGACGTGTCCTAGTTTCAGGGCTGATTTGGCGTTCACCGCGTAGAAGACATCTTCGATAGCGACGACTTCGGGTGTGTAAGCGGCGATGATTCCGGTTAGGGACTGACATATCTTCATCAGCCGAAGCTCTAAAGCCTCGCGTGGGAGCAGGCGGACCGCTCCGCTGCAAAGGTGATGCAGCATGCCCTCGACGTCCTGCTCGACTACTCCATAGCCGGTATATTCGCCGCCGCAATCGATGCCCAGAACTCGCATGTATGCGCCGAGTGTAGCAGGCTCAGCTAGAGCGCGGGAGTGCCGAATCAGGCGTCTTGGATGACATCCGCGACGCCAGCCTACCGGTGAACATCAGCCCCAACATGCGGAAGTCGCTGACGAATGACCAGAAGGGATGGCCAAAGGTCGCGGGCTTGTTTTTCTCCAGCCCGAAGTGGCCTGTCCACGCAAAGCCGTAACCAATCGGGAAGAATAGCAACGCGTACCAGGGGTGCCCGAGGGCAAACGCGCCCACTACGACTGCGATGCCAAGGGTCGTGCCGATGGCGTGCATCAGGCGATTGCGCGGATCGCTGTGTTGCTGCAGGTAGAACGTGAAGAACTCGTCGTAAGAGCTAAATTTCTTCTCTTCGGCCATGGTCGTTGTCCCCGATGTCGGGTTAACCTTGATAACCCTGACGGACTAAAGTCCGCGCGCATTTAGAAAAGCACCTTCAACGCTGGCCTGAAGGTCACGCTACCACGCGTCTGAGAGTGTACTACGCCGGACACAATCCGTGGCCATACGTTACTATCATTTACATCTACTTGTGGGAGGATGGTTGGAACGATGAGAGTTGGCATTTTGACCGGCGGCGGGGATTGTCCCGGACTGAACGCGGTGATTCGGGCGGTGGTGCGCAAGGGAATTCTGCACTATGACGACGAGTTTGTCGGCTTTCTGGAAGGCTGGCGCGGCGTCCTCGAGAACAAGACAATGGTGTTGGATTACGAATCCATCTCCGGCATCCTGCCACGCGGCGGCACCATCCTGCGCACCTCGCGCACTAACCCGTCGAAGCGCGAAGGCGGACTGGCGCGCTGCATGGATACCCTGAAGCACAACAGTCTCGACGCGCTCATCGCCATTGGCGGCGACGATACCAACAGCGTGGCGCAGCGGCTCTTCGAGCAGGGCTTTAAGGTCGTGGGCGTTCCCAAGACCATCGACAACGACCTTAGCGGGACCGACTTTTGTTTTGGCTTTGACACGGCGGTCAACACCGCCATGGACGCCATCGATCGTCTGCACACCACGGCCGAGGCGCACCAGCGCGTGATGGTGGTAGAGGTCATGGGACGGGACGCGGGGTGGATTGCCATGTACAGCGGCATCGCCGGCGGCGCGGACGTGATCCTGATTCCCGAAAAGCCGTTCGACATCGAGGAAGTCGCCGAGCGCATTCGCCTGCGACACGCGCGCGGACGTTATTTCAGCATCATTGTGGTCGCCGAGGGCGCAAAGTTTGCCAGCGACATTGATCCGTCCCAAGGCGCTCCGGTGGTCACGGAAATGGGCAAGGACGAGTTTGGTCACGTTCGCCTCGGTGGCGTCGGGCAGATCCTTGCTCGCGAAGTTGAGCGTCGCACGGGCCTCGAGACGCGCTACGTCGTGCTGGGACACATTCAACGCGGAGGTTCGCCCAGCGCGTTCGATCGCGTGCTGGCTTCACGCTACGGCATCGGCGCAATCGACATGGTGCATCGCGGGGAGTTCGGCTGCATGGTCGCATTGCGCGGCAACGATATTGTCTCCGTGCCGCTAACCGAAGCGATTAATAAGAACCGTCTGGTGGATCCGGCGCTGGTCGATGTGGCGCTAGGCCTGAGCGAGCCGCTCAAAGCCGATAAGAAGTAATCTTGCGTTTTTCGAACCGCGGTGCAGGTCGCAAGCTTGCACCGCGTTCGTGTGTCTGCCTTGCGTTGCCTGCGTAGTTGCCGTTTAATGAGCAGGTTTGTGTTTGCTGTCACTGGAGACGCAGGATGCAATCGAGAAAGCCGGTTCTCGCCTTAGTGGTCTTGCTGGGCAGCGCGGCGATCATGCGGGGGCAGAGTCCCTTCGCTCCCAACGTTACGGGGCCGCTGTCGCAGCGCGTCGTGGCCTACCAGATCGACGCCAAGTACGATCCCGCGAAACACGCTGTCGATGCGACCGAGACGTTGACCTACCACAACCTGACTGGACAGCCGCTCGACCACTTTCCCTTTCACCTTTATCTGAACGCATTTCAACCGAGTTCTACGTGGGTCCACGAAGCGCATCGAGATGGCAATTTCCGCACCAGCGATTTCGGCGAAGCCTGGGACCCGAAGCACAGGGGCTCGAATGAAGTGACCTCGCTGGAAGTCGTCGGCATAGGCGACATGACGAAGCAGATCAAGTTCATTTCGCCGGATGATGGGAATCCCGCCGATAAGACGGTGTTTGATATAGCGCTACCGCACCCTGTCGAGCCCGGACAGGACGTCGTTTTCAAGATCAAGTTTCACGCTGTGTTCCCCGAAGTGGTTGCGCGAACCGGCTACAAGCGGACATTTTTGCTGGCGGGGCAGTGGTTCCCGAAAGTTGGCGTCTGGTGGAATGGTGCATGGAATTGCCACCAGTTCCACGCTATGACTGAATTCTTCGCCGACTTCGGAACCTATGACGTGAAGATCACTCTGCCCGAGAGCTACGTGGTCGGCGCAACTGGCGTGCAGACCAGCGACACTGACAACGGCAACGGCACAAAGAGCGTTGCGTTTCATGCAGAAGATGTGCACGACTTCGCTTGGACCGCCGATCCGAACTACAAGGTCGTGGAGAGCACATTTAACGGCAGCGAAGGTGCGGTGAAAATTCGCCTGTTGACGTATGAGAGCAACCGGAGCTCGTGGCAGCGCTATATCGACGTAATGCAGGGCACGATGAAGCGCTTCGATGACTGGTACGGGCCATATCCTTTTGCGCAAATCACGGTCGTCGACCCTCCGCACGGCGCGCTGGAAGCCGGCGGTATGGAGTATCCGACCTTCATCACCGGCGATACATTTTGGTGGGCGCCGAAAGGGCAGAAGCTGTTCCCCGAGTTGGTGACTGAACACGAGTTCGGGCACCAATACTGGTACGCGATGGTCGCTACCAACGAATTTGAAAATGCGTGGCTCGATGAAGGCATCAACAGTTATACCGAAGTGAAGGTGGTGGACAGCCTCTACGGCAAGAACACCAGCATCTTGAACTGGATGGGCGCCCAGATGGGCGACACGGCCGACCAGCGTTCGTCTTACCTTGGGGTCGCCGAGACCGACCCGCTGTCGCGGCGAAGTTATCAGGACATGAGCATGAGTTCCTACGGCGGCATTACCTACGGCAAGACTGCCACCATGCTGCTGACACTGGAAAACATCGTCGGCGAGCAGACCTTGCAGAAGGCACTGCATGCATACTTCATGAAGTATCGATTCACTCATCCCACGCAGGAGGATTTTCTGCGGACGGTGAATGAAGTTGCCGGGCAAGATCTCGGGTGGTACTGGCAACAGGCGGTTTACGGGACGCAAGTGCTGGATTACAAGGTGCGGCGAGCCGACTCGACACGTTTGGATTGGGCTAACAAAGATGCTCCCGAGGAGAAGAAGGGAGAGACAACCTACGAGACCCAGATTCTGCTGCAACGGCTCGGTGACTTCATCTTCCCGGTGGTGGCACAGATCAAGTTCGACAATGGTGAGACCATCCGCGAACAATGGGACGGCCGCGACCGCTGGAAACGCTTCGTGTACGTGAAGAAAGCGAAGGTGCTGTCGGTCGAAGTCGATCCTGATCACCAAATCACGATGGACCGCGACTACCTCAACAACAGCATCACCACCGAACCGCAGCGAGGAGCGATCCACAAGATCGCGAGCTACTGGATGTTCTGCACCCAGTTCCTCGCGCAAGCGTTGAGTTGGCTGACATAACCGGGGAGACGACGATGGCAGACGAAAATAAAGGATTGGTAGCTGCCGGAGCCTCGCTGGTGTGGCGTCGTCAGCGAGTGCTATGGTGGGTTTACGGGGTCAACGTGGCGCTCGGAATCCTGGGCGCCGCAGGAGCACACACCGCGCTCAACAAAGCGTTGAAGTACAGCCTTGCGGGCGAGAGCCTGACCAAAGGCTTCGACCTCGGCATGTATTTGGAACTGACTGACCAGCCCGCGGTAAACCTGATGCGCTCGGCGGGAAGCTCGATGCTCTTTGCATTGTTGTTCCCGCTTTTCATGGTTTTCGTCGTAGGCGGCATTCTGGCCGTTTATCGCGATGACCGGAAATTTACCGCTGGTGAATTCTTCGCAGTCTCCGGCTCATTTTTCTGGCGGTTCGTGCGATTGGCGATTTTCTCGCTCGTCCCTTTTGCACTTCTTGGAATGGCGCTGAGCGGAGTCCGCAGGCTCTCCGACTACATCGGTGATCGAGTCATCGCAGCACAGACCGGGTTCTACATCCTCATGGCAGGAACCGTTGTCGTTGTATTGCTCCTGCTGTTCGTTCGCCTGTGGTTCGACATTGCGCAGGTGCGCGCCGTGGTGCAAGACGAACGCAGGATGTGGCCGAACATCTGGAAGGCGCTGGGCATCAGCTGGAGGAATCGCTTGACGCTATTCCGCGTTTACCTGTGCATCAGCGGAGTGGCTTGGGCTGTTCTGGCGATTGGAATATTCGTCTGGTCCAAACTTCCTCCCACCGCAACTCCGGTGACCTTTGTGCTGCTCCAGTTAATCATCCTGACGCAGCTGGGTGTGCGGCTCTGGCAGCGCGCCAGCGCAGTCACGTGGTACAAGCGGCACGCGATTGTGGTTCCTGCCGATACTGTCGAGTTCACGACCCCCGCGCCGGTTGAACTGGTGGAACCACCAGCCGAACCGCCCGCGACTCCAGCGGAAGACAGACCGGAACCGGAAGAAGGACTCGCGACGTAAGCCCCGCGCGCAGACGAGTATCATGTATTAGTGTTATAGCTGACTATTTCACATTAAAAAGAAAATGCGCTGTTGTTTAGAATCAATGACTTGGGAGAAAACGGCTCGCAAGCCATTGATAAATATATAGTTATACGTATCCATCAGTGCCCGTAGGACTTAGTGGCACAAAATGGCTACTTTTGCATCTACAACATCATACTTGTCATACAAGTCATACCTAGTGGGAGGCGCCTGAGGATGTCAGATTGTCAAAGAGCAGCCCATGACACCGCCGTGGCGGGGTGGTGAGAGCAAGGCACACTAATCCTCTTGCGTCACGAATTGAGTTTGGCGAAATCGATTCCTGTGCGATAGGACGCCGGTCACGCGTTCGCGTGATAAGGCAAAAAGGGGGCGTCCGCTGTGGCGAACGCCCCGCTCGGTTTTCGGCCAGAGTCCTCTTATGCTTCTTCTTCCTTCAGCTTCGCGATCACACCGGGATCGGTACCCCGGAGGTCAGTCTCAATCCACTGACCCAAATGATTTCAGGTCCTCTGGTCCTTCTTGCACTGCTACCTTCTCCTTGCCCTGAACCATTACCCGAACACTTTCCACCACATCAGGATTGGCCAACGTAGTGATATCTCCGGTGTTCATGTTGTTGGAGAGGGCCGCGAGAATACGCCGCATGAGCTTACCGGACCGCGTTTTCGGCATATCCGAAACAATGAGAATCCTCCGCGGGCGTGCAATCTTGCCAATCATCGTCTCAATGACGTGATTGACCTTGGTCAGAATCTCCTGATGCTGAGTCGGCAGTACATCAGGCTGCAGAACAATATAGACCTCTGGTACGCGGCCTTTGATTTCGTCCACCACTGGCACCACTGCCGCTTCTGCCACCTCGGGAACGGTCAGGCAAGCCGACTCGATTTCCTTCGTACCCAGGCGGTGGCCGGCGACGTTGATGACGTCATCCACACGTCCCAGTATCCGGAAATAGCCGTCCACGGCCAGCACGGCTCCGTCGGCCGCAAAATACGGCCAATCGCGCCAGTCTTTGCTATTTGGATCTTTGCAGTACTTAGCATAATACTGGTCGACGAAGCGCTGGCGATCGCCCCAGATGGTTTGCATGATCCCTGGCCAGGGATTCCGAATGCAGATGTTTCCCGCCTTCCCAGAACCGGCGGGCACAACCTCTCCCATCTCGTCGATGATTACGGGGAAGATGCCCGGCATACCAGGGCCCGCGCTTCCTGGCTTCATTGGATTCAGCGCCGGCTTAGTGGTGCAGAGGAACCCTCCGTTTTCGGTTTGCCACCAGGTGTCAACAATCACTGCCTCACCTTTGCCTACCGTTTCGTAATACCAGCGCCAAACCTCCGGCTCGATAGGTTCTCCCACCGTGGTCATGTGCTTGAAATGGTAGTTGTACTTGGTGGGTTCGTCGTGACCGGACTTGCGCAACATGCGGATGGCCGTGGGCGACGTATGGAAGATGTTGACATCCAAGCGCTCGGCGATTCTCCATACTCTGCCGGCGTCGGGATAAGTCGGGACACCTTCGTAGAGAACGCTGGTGGCGGCCAGGGCCAAAGGTCCGTAAACAATGAACGAGTGCCCGGTAATCCAGCCGATGTCGGCCATACACCAGTACACATCTTCGGGGTGTATGTCCTGGATGTATTTGGAGCACCCAGTCACATAAGCGAGGTAGCCGCCAGTGCGGTGTTGACAGCCTTTCGGTTTTCCGGTGCTACCGCTGGTGTACATAAGAAATAGCGGCGCTTCGGCATCCATGGGAATGGGTGCCACGATTTCACCGGAGTAACGCGGAAGAATCTCGTCAACCCAGAAATCGCGTCCTTCCACAAACGGGGAAACGGACGCATTCTGGCCTGGATGACGCCTCCAGAACAGGGCCTTCTCCACGACCGTACCCGCCTGCTTGGCGGATTCTATCGCTATGTCGGCGGCCGTTTTGTGGTCGAGCAGCTTACCGTTGCGATAGTAGCCATCCATGCTGATCAGAACCTTGCTGCCTGAATCGGCGGCGCGCAGGCCGCAAGCCTCGCCGCTAAAACCTCCAAACACAACCGAGTGAATCACTCCCAGGCGGGCGCAGGCCAGCATGGTGATCGGCAACTCGGGAACCATCGGCATATGAATGGTGACGCGATCCCCGCTCTTTAGGCCACAGAAATCGCGCAGCAGCGCCGCGAATTCATTCACTCTCACATAGAGTTCGCGGTAGGTGACCGATACAGTCGCTTCAGTTTCCGGCTCCGGGACAAAGATGAGCGCTGCTTTGTTCTTGTACTTAGCGAGGTGCCGGTCCACGCAGTTATACGAGGCGTTGATCTTGCCGCCTACGAACCACTTCCAGAATGGCGGATCGCTGGTGTCAAGCGTGGTGTGCCAATACTGGTCCCAGTCCAACATGTCGGCATACTCGCGGAAGCATTCCGGGAAATTCTCCTCGCTGAAGCGTTCGTTGACGCTGGGATCGGTCAGGTTTGCCTGGCCGATAAATTTCGCGGAAGGATAATAGTATTCTTCCTCCCGCCAATGGACTGCGATCTGAGCCGCACTGGTCTCGACCACTGCAGTCTGCTCAGGAAGAGTTCGAGGCATATCAGTTACTCCTTAGATTTCTGAGTTTGAAGTGCAATCCCGGCGATCCTTTGCCGGTGTTTCCCGGGTTGACG
Organism: uncultured Acidobacteriaceae bacterium; assembly: GCA_963837915.1. Classification (GTDB taxonomy): domain Bacteria; phylum Acidobacteriota; class Terriglobia; order Terriglobales; family Acidobacteriaceae; genus DASRAA01. The sequence continues at coordinate 511,604 of CAWIPZ010000051.1, read as the reverse complement.
GAGCGCGTCCTGCGCTCCGTTCAAGCCCATATGATGAAACATTCCGTACGTCGCCCCAGCGCCGTTGCTCGTACTTGAGCATTACAGGTAGAGCCCTACACTTCCCGGCCTGCCATTGTAGCGGAACCGGATGGTGCAGATTGATTTACTGTTCCAGTGTGGACAGGTCTCCTATCTCCGCTCCGGTTTCCTGCGCTTTTAAGAGGCGCCGCATGATTTTTCCTGAACGTGTCTTGGGTAATGCCGCCACAAATTTAATGGCAGACGGAGTTGCGATGGGACCCATCTCGCGGCGAACGTGCTCGATCAATTGGGCGAGCAGGGCGTCTGATGCCGTGTGGCCTGCACGCAATTGCACGAAGGCCACGATGGCTTCGCCCTTGAGTGCATCCGGAATTCCAATGGCCGCAGCTTCCGCAACCGCCGGATGAGAAACCAGAGCGCTTTCCACTTCCGCAGTTCCAATGCGGTGTCCGGCAACGTTGAGCACATCGTCGGCCCGTCCGATGACGGAGATGTAGCCGTCAGCGTCCTTTACCGCAAGATCGCCGGTGATGTAAGTGTTTGGGATCTCCAGCCAGTCCTTCTCCCAGCGAGCGGGATTGCCCCACACGGTACGCATCATCATGGGAGCCGGGCGCTTCAGCACCAGGCGGCCGTTGACGCCGGGAGCCACAGGGTTGCCGTCGATGTCGACCACGTCGGCGTCCCAGCCGGGCAAGACCAGCCCTGCCTTGCCGGGTCGCATGGGCATGGTCGGGGGCGTTCCCAGCGCCGGGCCACCCAACTCGGTCTGCCACCAGTTGTCCACAACATAGCCCCACTTGCCGTCGCCCGCAAGGTAGGTTTGAGCCCAACGCCATGCCTCAGGATTCAGGGGCTCGCCGGCGCAGGCGATTACGCGCAGACTGCTGATGTCGTGCGCCTGGGGATATTTTTCGCCGTAGCGCATGAACATGCGCAACGCCGTGGGCGCGGTGAACATCTTGCTGACGCCGTAATGCTCAACGATCTTCCACGCGATGGAGGGATCAGGGTAATCGATGGCGCCTTCGCGGAAGAGGGTAGTGACGCCCGCGCACAGCGGGCCGTACACGATGTAAGAATGGCCGACGATCCAGCCAATGTCGGAGGTGCACCAGAAAATGTCGCGCTGGCTGATGTCGAAAAATGACGACAGGTAATAGGTGATGCCGACCATGTATCCGCCGTGCACGTGCACAACGCCTTTCGGCTTGCCCGTGGTGCCGGAGGTGTACAGGATGAACAGAGGATCTTCGGCATCCATGTCTTCGGCCGGACAGTCGGCGGAAAACTTCATCAGCTCGCGGAAATCAACCTCACGGTTGCTGATGGGATTGAAGGCAGCCGGGTCACGCGTAAAGACCACGACTTTCTGCACGATCTCGACACCGTCCAACGCTTCGTCAACAATCGGCTTCAGGGGAACCGGCTTGCCGCGACGGAATCCCTGGTCGCCCACGATAACGACCTTCGCCTGGGCATCTTCCACGCGGTCGCGTAGTGAAGTGTGCCCCAAGCCCGCATAGACGACGGAGTGAATGGCCCCGATGCGCGCACAAGCCAGCATGGAAATCGTGCCTTCCAGCGTCAGCGGCATATAAATAACGACGCGGTCACCCTTTTTGACTCCGAGCGACTTCAGACCATTGGCAAATCGACAGACATCGCGGTGCAACTGACCGTAGGTGACGATTTTTTCGGTGCCGTCCTCGCCCAGCCAAATGAATGCAGCCTTATTGCGATTTTCGGAGTTCGCGTGCCGGTCGAGCGCATTGACGGTAATGTTGGTGCGGGCCCCGGTGAACCACTTGTGATTGATGCCGTCCCACTCGAAGACCTTGTCCCACGGCTTCGACCAGACGAACTGTTTGGCTATGTCTTCCCAGAATTTGTCGGGGTCGCTCTGGAAGCGTTTGAACTCAGCAGGCCAGTCCTGCAACAGGGCCTGCTGACGGACGATAGCTGGAGCCGGATACTCCTCGACTGTCGTCTTGGTCGTTTCCAGGGGCTCCGGGATCTTAGTTGCGGTGCCCATATGAGAACTCCTTACGATGAATGAATTAGTCCGTGCGTCCGTTGCTTAAAATTCCGTACAAATGGCGTGGATGCGCTCCCGCGCATCCCGCCTTTATGTCCATACAAAAGCTTCCTGCTCACGACGCGGTTATACGTGCTTCGGCCGCTTCGCCATCAACTCGGCAACCAAGGCGACCGCTGCCAGAGCTGCCGCGGTATAAAACGCCATCTGATAGTTCTTGTATTTGTCGAACAACACGCCTGCGATGCGGGGGCCGATAATTCCCGCCACACCCCAAGCTGTGAACAACATTCCGTAGTTGATACCGGCGTTCTTGGTGCCCCAGAAGTCGGCGGTGGCGGAGCCATTCACCGACAGCTGCGTGCCGTAGCACCAGTACACGATGAACACCATGATGTACAGCATTGTCACGTTGCCGCCCGTCATGTAGAGAATCGGCATCGACACCATTGAAATGGCGATCATCAATCGAAGTACATTCAAGCGACCCAATGTGTCGGACATCCATCCCGATAGAATGCGGCCCGAAGCGTTACCGACTGCGCCTACCACTAGTCCAATAAGAGCCAGCGCCTCACTCGGGATTTGCATGCTCTTGGCGAAAGGAACCAGTTGGCTGATCACCATCAATCCTGCTGAGGTACCGAGAGCGTAAGCAACCCACATGAACCAGAAGGTCGGAGTTCGCAACACTTCGCCGGGAGTAAATTCCTGGGTCGTGGCTCCAGTCTTCGCCGTCACCGGCGGAGGAGTCCAGCCTTCCGGCCGATAACCAGCGGGAGGATTCTTCAGCAAGAACGCGCCGACTACCGTCATGACCAGGAAGATCGCTCCCAGGATCATGAAGGTGGTGTGGACACCGTAGCCCGGGATGAGAACCTTGCCGGCAAGCGGCCCGAACAGCGCTGAACCGGCGCCATACCCACCCACAGCCAAGCCCACCGCCAAGCCTCGCTTATCCGGGAACCATTTCGCCATCACTGGTATCGGTGTGGAATATCCAAAACCGTTGCCCAAGCCACCAATCACGCCGAAGCAGATATAGAGGTAGGTGAGGCTGGTCGTATAGCTGCACAAGAAGAACCCGAGGCTGACCAGAATCGCGCCGGTCAGCGAGACCCAGAACGGTCCAAACTTATCCTGCAGCCGACCCGCAACAATAAAGGTCAGCGCAAAAACTACCACCGCGATGGTGAACACGTTGGAAGTTTCCGCTCGTTTCCACCCGAACTCTTTCTCCAGCGGTGCAACAAAAACGCTCCAGGCATAGAGCGTGCCTAGAGCTATGTTCATGAGAAGTCCGCCCACCACTCGCCACCAGCGGTTTAAACCTGTGCTGCCGATCTCGACCGTGTCAGCCTTGCCTGCTGTTGTAGCGCTCATTTACAGTCCCCCTTTTAACGGCGTGAAGAAACATACCACTGGGCACTTATGACAACAATCTGAAACTTAGGGCCGCTCAACAAATCCGCTTCGGCGTCCTCGGGAGGTAGTCCTTCGGGCTGGCGGGCGGTATATCGGTCCTACACTCGACCTTCCGAACTGCAAAATTTGTTACTACTACGATCTCTTGCTCGGGCGCTCGTTCGACCCCTAAAACCAGAGGCGGGAGACGCTTGGGGTAGAGGAGAGTGGTCGTTTCCGCAATCCGTCTGTTGCCTGATGCAAACCAGGACTAGAGTCCCAGACGCCCGATCTCGGCTGGAATTGCCTCCACCGGGCCCAACGTGTTGCGGCGATTAGACCTTTACGCCTCCCGCCTGTTATTGAGCCGTTGTGGGCGGGATTTTCTGTCAGGCCATGGGCAGGGGTCTGTGACGCAGAATACGGTTTCATGTGATATACATCACGAGAGAGCAATCATTTTCCGTTGAGCGTACGGCGTTTTGCCACTTGCGGCCGTACTGGGTCGCGCGCCAAAACGCCGCACATCGACTTGGCTTTTCGGCTCGGTCCGCGCCTTCCGCATTGTGGTGGGACTTTGGCGCGGGGCGGTGATAGCATGTTAAGTAACTGTTACGGAGGCACGTGTGGGGTCACCATACGGTTTTGAACTGGTGGAAAATTGCGTCATCTGCAAACTTCGTAGCGACAGCTTTTTCTGTTCCCTTCCTAAAGCCTCCCTCGAAGCGTTCGACCGAATAAAGTACACCGCCTCCTATCCCGCTGGAGCCGTATTGTTTGTGGAAGGCCAATCCCCGCGCGGCATCTACATGTTGTGCAAGGGGCGGGTAAAACTTTCCACTACCTCGGCCGAAGGCAAAACTCTGATCCTGAAGATTGCGCAGCCGGGCGAAGTTCTGGGAATGCATGCCACGGTATCCGGAACCCCGTACGAAATCACTGCCGAAACCGGCCAGCCCTGCCAGCTCAACTTTATTAAGCGCGAAGACTTCCTGAAGTTCCTACAGACCCACGGAGACGCATGTCTGAAGGCAGCGCAGCATCTGAGCAAAGATTGCCAGAGCGCTTATCAGCAGATCCGCAGCCTGGGACTTTCACACTCTGCACCCGAGCGGCTGGCTCGGCTGCTGCTGGAGTGGACTGCGACCAGCGTCGATAAGACCGAACCCAAGGTCAAGCTGGCGTTGACCCACGAGGAGATCGCGCAGATTATCGGCACCTCGCGTGAGACAGTCACCCGCGTGCTGGCTGATTTCCGCAAGCGTCAGATTGCGATCCTGAAAGGCTCGACGCTGACGATTCGGAACAAAGCCATCCTCGAAAAGTTAGTCGGCGCGTAGCGTCTCAGGATTCGAACAGGTTTACCGTCAACAGATCCGCGGCAACTGCTCTCCGCTCAGCATATCGACCACTCGTTCCGTTCCCAGCCGGCCCTTCATCGTCACCAGTCCCGCAGGTTTATCCATCACTTGACCGATGCGCACGGCGCCACTGGTCACGGCGTGCTGACTGAGGACATCTAGCGCCCGCGCGGTTTCGTGTTCAGGAACAATCGCGATGAAACGTCCCTCATTAGCCAGGTAGAGCGGATCGAGTCCAAGGATTTCGCACGCACCGTTCACATCTTCACGGACTGGGATCTCGGTCTCCTCGATGCGGATACGCACGTGCGCAGCGTGGGCGATTTCGATCAGCCCGCTGCTGAGTCCCCCACGCGTTAAGTCACGCAAGCAATGAATCTCAATCCCAGCCTGGAGCAGCGCTTCGACCGGTTTCCATAGCGGGGCGCAGTCTGAGTCAATGTCGGTTTCAAACGACAGCCCTTCGCGCGTCGCCATGATCGCGATGCCGTGCCGCCCGATGTCTCCGCTCAGCACGATGACATCACCGGGTCGCACGCTCGATGGCAAAATATTGAGCTCATGCTCGACCACGCCGATACCCGCAGTGTTGACGAAGATGCCGTCACCCTTGCCTTTGTCCACGACCTTGGTATCGCCGGTGACCACTTGCACGCCAATAGCGGCTGCACACATTCGCATCGATTCGACTACGCGCCGCAGCGACTCCATGGGAAAGCCTTCTTCCAGGATGAATGCTGAACTTAAATACAGCGGCCGCGCGCCGCACATAGCCAGATCGTTCACAGTGCCGTAGATCGCGAGCGTTCCGATGTCGCCACCGGGAAAGAAAAGCGGCCTCACCACGTAGGAGTCGGTGGTGAAGGCGAGCCGGGTGCCGGCAATGTTGAGCGTCGCCCCGTCGTGCCGCTCGAGCAGCGCCTGGCTGGCAAAGTTGGGGAGCAGCAGGCCTTCCAGCAATTCGTGCATGCGGCGTCCGCCGCCGCCGTGCGCCAGTTGCACGTGCTCGCTATCGTTCAGCGGCGTTGGGCACTGCATCTGGAAGCTCTTGGACTCAGACATGATCTTCGCCCCCCGCGCCGACTCCGTCCTCGGCACGCAGGCGGCGGTAACGGTAATAGGCTGCGCAGGCTCCTTCGGACGAGACCATCGGCGCTCCCAGCGGATGGTCCGGCGTGCAACGCTTTCCATACGCCGTACATTCTTCGGGCTTCTTCGCGCCCTGCATCACCAACCCGCTGATGCACTCGGGATCTTCCTCGGCCGTATATCCAGTCACGCCAAACCGCGTTTCCGCATCAAATTCCGCAAACTCGGGCGCAAGCCCAAGACCGCTATGGCTGATTTCTCCGATGCCGCGCCACTTACGATGAACCACGCGAAACACCCGTGCGACCAGTTGCTGCGCCGGCACATTTCCTTCCCGCCGGACCGATCGCGCATACTGGTTCTCCACTTCGAAGCGGCCCTCTTCGAGTTGCGCGACGCACATGCAGATGCCCTGCAACAGATCGAGCGGCTCGAAGCCGGTCACCACGATGGGTACTTTGTATTTCTTCGCGATGGGCTCGTACTCTTCGTAACCCATAACCGTACAGACGTGACCCGCGGCAAGAAATCCTTGCACCTGATTTTCGGGCGAGCCGAGGATGGCTTCCATTGCAGGTGGCACCAGCACATGCGACACCAGGACTGAATAGTTCCGCAGTCCCATCTGCTTTGCCTGATACACCGACATCGCGTTGGCCGGTGCTGTCGTCTCAAAACCAACTGCGAAAAACACAACCTGCTTTTCAGGATTCTGCGCCGCGATCTGCACTGCATCGGTAGGCGAGTACACAATGCGCACATCGCCGCCAGCTGCTTTCACACTGAACAAATCGCTCGACGACCCGGGCACCCGCAGCATGTCGCCAAACGAACAGAAGATTACATTCGGCTGGGCAGCAATTTGTAGCGCCTTGTCGATCAGCTCCAGCGGAGTCACGCACACAGGGCATCCCGGCCCATGCACCAGCCTCACTTCTTTGGGAAGGAGTTCGTCAATCCCATATTTCACGATGGTGTGGGTCTGGCCACCGCAGATTTCCATCAGCGTCCACGGACGCGTGACCGTACGGGCGATGGCCTCGGCGTAGCGTTGCGCCGCCACCGGATCGCGATACTCTTCGACGTACTTCACGCTTCGCCGGCCTTCGGGTCGAGTTCTTCCAACTCGCCCATTTGTTTCAAATATTCGAAGGTCTGCAATGCCTGCTCTTCATCCACCACGCTAATGGCGAAGCCGACGTGCACGATCACATATTCGTCCTCGCGAGCCTCCGGCACATAAGCGAGGCTGACTTCCTTGATGATTCCGCCAAAGCTGACCCGCGCCATGCGCGCAAAGTCTTTTCCGCTGACGCTTACGATCTTCCCGGGAATTGCAAGGCACATGCGACGGCACCTTCTTCCTACTGTTCTGAACTCATTTCATTGGCGACACGGCGCTGCGAATCGCGACACGCACACGTTGGAGACGCTGGAATACCACCCGCTAAGGTTATTCGCCGCAGTCACAGGTGTCTGTGACGCTTAACCACCAGAGCTGGTAATAGTGTCACTGCCCGGCGAGTTTCCCCGGCTCCCGTTCGAGTGGTAAACTCCTCCCTCTATGCAGTTGAAAGCAGGGCTTGGAGTGCTTTTGTGTTCGGCAGTGCTCTCGCCTGTGGCTTTGGGCCAACTGTCGATTCCCTCTCCTAATACCGCACCCACTACGGTTCCCACACGCAGGGTCGTGACGTTTCACGCAACCACGGAAAACGTCAAAGCGGTGTTCGGGCCGGCCGATCCGGTTGCCGCCTTGCGACCGGGAGACACCCTCGACACCAACACGCTCGATTGTTTCGGCGGCGCGCTCAAGAAGCCGGGTGACACCATGAACATGGTCAAGATGGACAACCCCCTGACTGGGCCCTTCTATATCGAAGGAGCCCAGCCCGGCGACACTCTGGTGTTGAAGTTTCTTGATCTCTCGATCGATGGCGACCAGGGCATTGGCAATTTCGTTCCTGGGTTCGGCGCTCTGAGCGGCAGCACGTATACTCCCATGCTCAACCACGATCTGCCGGAGAGGATCTGGTTCTACCCAATCGACAAGGCGACGAACACCGCCACCTTCAAGGCCACCGATTCCGATTTCACCACTAAGATTCCGTTGCATCCGTTCCTGGGTTGCGTCGGAGTCGCGCCCGCCGACGGTGAAGCGCGCAGTTCGCTTGTCCCGGCGGAATTCGGCGGCAACATGGACTCACCCGAGGCCAGCGTCGGCAATACGCTTTATCTTCCTGTGAATGTGCTTGGGGCCATGCTCTATATAGGCGACGGGCACGCCGCAATGGGCGACGGCGAGGTCGCTGGCAGCGCCATCGAAGTGCCCATGCACGAGCGAATCCAAGTCGACCTCATCAAAGGCAAGAAGATTTCCTGGCCGCGCTTCGAGAATGACGATTACCTGATGGTCGCCGGTATTTACCGTCCGCTGGAAGACGCCACCCGCATCGCTTACACCGAGCTGATCAAGTGGATCCACGACGACTATGGACTTTCGACAGTTCGATCTGTATGAGTTGATGTCGGTGGCTGGAGAGCTTCGCGTCAATGAGATTGTCGATCCCAACTACGTGGTGATTGCACGGATCAACAAAAAGTACTCTGCCGCCGAAGTTGCCGCCCGGTCCGGCAGCGTCGCCGACTCCCGCAGCCCCCAAGTAGCTTACTTGTCTTTTTTCTTGCCCGGCAGGGCTGCCGGATTCTCGTGCGTACGCTCGCGAAACCGGGCTTTCATGCCCGTCGCCAGAGATATGGCCTGTTCACCAAATTTCTCCCGCATCCTGTCGGCCGCAGATAGCGCCTGGTTCCATTTGTGGTGCGCCGTCTGGCCGTTCAGGCTGAGTTGCTCGGTTTCGTCGTCGAAATGCGCGGCGTGTACTCCGAGCAACCGCACAGCACCCCGGTTCCAGTTGGCAGCGAAATAACTCGCGAATGACCGCGAAGACTTCCGAATCCACCGCGGTCGGTTCGTCCACAGTTCGGGCGCGCGTGATGGTCGTGAAGTCCGTATAGCGAAGTTTCAGTTGCAGAGTTCGGGCATGCAGTTGCTGATCGCGTAACCGACGGCACACCATCTCCGACAAGCGCGCCAGCATGGCTTCGAGTGTGTCAGTCTCAGCCGTGTCGTTGTTAAACGTATGTTCGTGGCTGATGGAGCGCGGCCCCTCGTCTACGCCAATATCCCCGTCGAACCAAGCGCCCGCATCCAAGCCGCGCGACTTGCCCGCCAGCGCGAGTCCCAAGGCGCCGAAGTTGGCTTGCAGCCAGCGCTCGTCGTATCCCGTCAAATCTCCCACCTTGTGAATACCGTGATCCTGCAGACGCTTCTCCATCACCTTGCCGACACCGGGAATCTTGCGCACATCGAGCGGCGTAAGAAACGCCACTTCGCCGCCGGCCAGTACATGCAGGACGCCGTTGGGTTTCGCCTGATCGGAACAGATCTTGGCGATCAGGCGCGACGCTCCGATGCCAATCGAGCAATTCAATTGGTGGCTGACTTCATCGCCTCGTGCAGCGCATGTGCCGCGCGCATCGGCGGTCCGTAAAGCCGGTCCGTGCCCGTCATATCGACGTACGCCTCGTCGATAGACACCATCTCCAGCTTGGGCGAGAAGCGGTTCAGCACTTCATAAACTTTCGCGGAATAGTCGCGATACCGCTCCGGGTGTCCGTCCACGAAGATCGCCTGCGGGCATAGCTTTGCCGCAGTTCGTAACGGCATGGCGGAATGTACTCCGAACTTGCGCGCCGCGTAAGACGCCGCCGACACCACTCCACGCTGATCTGCGTGCCCACCGACCACCACCGGCTTCCCCTTCAACGACGGGTCGAACAGCTCTTCGACTGACACGAAGAATGCGTCCATATCCACGTGAAAGATGGTGCGTTGTGGGGAGGGCATGTTGACGGCAATTTTATTCCACTTCGTCGCTGTGGCGGAGAACCATAGCCGTCGGCACGCTTACTCTCGCTATCGCACACAGTGCCCCTGCCCCTCCTCAGCATTGCGAGGTAAAATCACAGGACTGGCTAGGTAGCCAAGACTTCGGCGACCATCAAACGGTTTTGGCCATCTGCAAGTATGAGCGGCCGCGCGCCGTGCAGTGAGGTACCGTATGAGCCACACCACCTCCGCTCCCACCCGCAGTATTGGCTTTTATATGAACGGCGATTGGGCCACCCACGGCCGCGAATATGTGATTACATCGATATTCGATCGAAGCGTGGTCGCTGTGGTTTACGAGGCCACGCGCGATGACGTCGAGACGGCCATTGAGGCGGCCGTCCAAGCCTTCACCGTGACTCGCAAGATGTCGTCGTATCAGCGTGCCAACATTCTGCGCAAAATAGCCGAGGGCATCCGGCAACGTCGCGAAGAATTCGCCCGCACCATCTGCCAGGAAGCAGGCAAGCCCATCAAGACCGCCCGTCTTGAAGTTGATCGCGGCATTTATACCTTCGAGGTGGCCGCCGAAGAAGCGTCGCGCATTTACGGCGAGTACATCCCACTCGACACTCTGGAAGCCACCGCCGGACGCTGGGGCCTGCTGCGCCGCTTCCCACTGGGGCCGGTTTTCGCCATCACGCCGTTCAATTTTCCGTTGAACCTGGTGGCCCACAAAATTGCTCCGGCAATTGCAGCGGGTTGTCCGATCATTCTCAAGCCGGCGCCGCAAACCCCGGTTACCGCTCTCATGTTGACCGAGGTCATCCACGAAACCGGCCTGCCGGAAGGAGCTCTCGCGGTCATGCCGCTCTCCAACGACGATGCCGCGCTCCTGGTCATCGACGAGCGGATCAAGCTGCTCACCTTCACCGGAAGCGCCGCCGTGGGCTGGGCCTTAAAGAGCAAAGCCGGAAAGAAGCGAGTGACCCTCGAACTCGGCGGTAACGCCGGAGTCATCGTGCACAGTGATGCCGATCTTGCCTACGCTGCGCAACGCTGCGTCGCTGGAGGTTTCTCGTATGCAGGACAGACCTGCATCTCTGTGCAGCGCATCCTGGTGGAACAATCCGTCTTCGACAGCTTCACCAAGTTGCTCCTCGATGACGTACACAAGCTGAAGGTCGGCGATCCTTCGCATGATGACACCGATATCCCGCCGATGATTCGCGAGCAGGACGCCATCCGCGTTACCGAGTGGATCGACGAAGCAGTGCAAGAAGGCGCGAAGATTCTCACCGGAGGCAAGCGCAAAGGTTCAACGGTCGAGCCGACCGTGCTCACCGACACCACTCCGCAAATGCGCGTGAATTCCGCTGAGATTTTTGCCCCGGTCGTGACTGTCGAACGTTACGACGAATTCAATGACGCCCTGTTCCAGATCAACAACACCAGCTATGGTCTGCAAGCCGGGATTTTCACCCGCGACGCCGTGCTCATCAATACGGCCTTCGATACTCTTGAGGTGGGAAGCGTGATCGCTGGCGATGTTCCCAGCTTCCGCGTCGATCAGATGCCCTACGGCGGCGTCAAAGACTCCGGTCAGGGACGTGAGGGTCTGCGCTACTCCATCGAGGACATGACCGAGCGCAGGCTGCTGGTGATGGCGCTCCGCTGAAGTTTCTGCGGCCAAAATCAAATGGCGCGAAAGCTGTTGGCCTTCGCGCCATGTTTTGTTCTTGAAATCTGTTTAGGGCTGGCTGGCGGCACCGGCCACGTCGGCTTCAGTCGCTTCACTGGCTTCTGAGGCGCTGGAGGCAGCGGCGGGAGGCTTTCCCGAATATTTTTCGAACACTACGACGTGCAACACGGGCTGCCGCTCTTCGATGGGATCGACCAGCCCCTTCTGCTGTAGCGGCTGCAGGTATCCCCTGATCCACTGGTACTGGGTGTTGGTCAGTCCACGACGCGACAGATCAACAGCAACACCCGCGAGGTGGGTAGAAGCCGTATCGCCAAACGCCGGCGCGGCGAAACGATTGTGTCGCCGCAGATAAGCTTGCTGGTCGGCCGTTCGCACCAGTGAGTTCACCTGCAACGGAGTGTGGAACTGGTCGTAGTACGCTTGGCTGAGGTCTTGCAGGAAATCACGCGTCCATGGTCTGCAGTAGCGCCGATTGTCCAACAGATTGTCCTCAATCTTCAGCGCATTGGTCTCGTTGACCGGAACCAGGTCCTCCGACATCTCGGACTTCACCAGGTCGTATTCGCTATTCATGCGTTGAATCTGGTCCTGGTCCAGCTTCACGTTCTGCTGTACCAGCAGTTCGTGCGAACCCTGGAACATCGGAGTCGGTGTCCACTTGGAACGAAAAGAATAATGGCTGGAATACGAACTAGATTTAGTGGATTTATGGTGGGTGGTCTTCTGTTGCGTACTCTGAACCGCTGCGACTGCCGGAACACTGACCATAAGCGCCATTAGGCATAGCGCAAGCGGCGAAATCGACCCGGCACGAGGCTGCCCAGTCACGATCCGCTGGCCAGATAGTTTACCTTGTGAAATAGCGTTTACCCTCATAGCTTTCGCAGAACAGCAGACGGTGGAGCGTTTGTGACTCCTGCATTAAAACACATCAGCTGTTGACAATCCAAGCCCTATCGGCGGGTTTCTCTGCCCCTAAAGTTGCAGCCCCAAAATGGCCCCGCTGCGACCGTTCCGGAAAGCGCAATAACGTTGACTTATCCCCGGTAAATCATCTCGGTCAGAGTGCAATCGTCGCTCAGCGGCGTGCTTCCGCGGAACTTGGTCACCGCGCTTTCGATGCCCTCCATCCCGCCGTGGCAGCACTTTTCCAGGCGGTCGTTGCCGAAGAATTCCCCGCTGGCGTCCTCGGCTTCCGTGACCCCATCCGTCACCACGATGATTCGATCGCCCGGGTTCAACTGGTGCTTCACCGAGGTGAAGTGCGCCACCGGGATCAGCCCCACAGGAAGGTTTCCGTCTTCCAGCTTGGTGACGGTGTCTCCCGAAACCACAATCGGCGGGACGTGCCCGCAATTGATGAGTTCCAGCTCGCCTTCAGGACTGAGTCTCGCGATGACCAGTGTCGCGTACTTCTGGCCGCCGATTTTTTCGAACAGGAACCGATTCACCGTGCCGATCATCTCCGACAGCGACGCATTTTCTGACAGGTGCGAGTACAACATCCCTTGCAAAATCGAAGCGACCACCGCTGCGGAAACTCCCTTTCCCGATACGTCGGCCACGATCAGCGACAAGCCTTTATCTGTTTGGACGAGGTCGAAGAAGTCGCCCCCAATATCCTTACAGGGATAGCTCGTGGCATTGACCTTGGCATAGCTGACCTCGGGAACGGTCACGCTCATCAGCCGCTGCTGGATCTCAGCGGCGATATTCATCTCCTGTTGCACCCGGCGCGCCGCTTCTTCCGTCTCGACCAGCGCCGCGTTTTCCACCAGCGCCGCTGCGCCATTGGCGATGGTGCGCAGGATGTCCTGGTTCACCGACGACAGCTTGCCCGAAAGGAAATGAGAGTCGAGATACAGCACGCCCAGCAGTTCCGCCACACCCGCTTTCGCCTCGTCAGCCGCCTTGCCCTGGATGCTGGTGCGCCGCAACGGAATACAAATCACGCTCTTCAGGTTTTGCGCCACGACACTCTCGCGGCCCGAAAGCTTGTCGCTATCCGAAGTGTCAGTCACCAGGAATTCCGACGCGCTCTTGGCCGCGTCGCGCAGCACCGATTTGGAAATCGTGCTGTCGTCGTGAATGATTTCACCGTTCTTGTCGCGGCCAGCCGCCATTCGCAGCTCGTTGTTCGTATCGCGCAGAAACACGAATCCGCGTTCCGCCTTGGTCAGTCGCAACGACGCTTCCAGCAGCGTGTGCAGTACGTCTTCCAGAACGTTTGTGCTGTTCAGCTTGCGCGCCGCCTCCAGAAACACGTTGAGCATCTCGAAGTCTGACCCAGCGCCCGTGCTTGGCTTCCACGACGAAAACTGGCTGATGAACTGCTGCGCGATGCTTGATACCGACCGGTCGGGATCAAACAATACGAACGACGCTCCCTGCACTCCGAACTCGAGACGGTCGTTGCGAAGCAACTTCCGTCGCTCCGTCATCCGTTCGCCATTCACGAACGTCCCTTGGCGGCTGTTCAGGTCCTCGATGTAGATGCCGTCGTTCTCGCGCATGAACTGCGCGTGCTCGCGCGACACCCGTGGGTCAGTCAGCACCAGGTCGCGGTCGGTTCGCCTCCCGACCGTAAACGGAAAGTGGTCCAGCATGAGGTTGCGACGGTCCGTCCCTTCCACCAACACCAGTACCAGCGGATCGCTGCCGGTGGAAAGGTCGAGCTTTCGCATCCACATTCCAGTTGCGCCCATGCTAGGGTTTCCTCCTCAGAGTGCCGACAAAACTTTACGGGATTCGCTGCAAGGAATATATTCCAATCGCGATTCAGTCAGCCAGTATAGATTCCTTGCTCCCCGCATGGGTGCCCGTTCCAGCCTGGCTTGGCTGGGGCACTTCGTTCCGACCCTAAGAGTCGCGAATCGTCATACGCACCGGACTCGCACTCCCGTTAGCGTAAACTGTCAGTCGCAGCGACAGACATCGCTCCTGAGGAGATGCCATGAAACCCGCTCCACGCCTTATCCTTACCGCACCCGTCTCCCTGCTTCTGCTGCAAATGGCAGTAGCACAGGTCCCGCAAATCTCGCCTTTTTCGGCTGATATGCAAATCACTTCCATGGGCGACCGCGGTCCGCGTGATGTCACCGGCCAGGTTTACGTTGGCAGTGGTCACATTCGCATGAACATGGATAGCGCGGGCCACGCCACTGTCATGATCACCGACTTGGCTTCCCAAACCACTGACATTCTTCTGGTTGAGCAAAAGATGTACATCGAGCACAAGGCCGGACAGATGCCCGGACGTAACGCGGGCAACGTGACTCAGGAGCTAAAGAGCTACGACCCTCAAAATCCCTGCGCCAATCAGCCTGACATTACCTGCAAAAAGATCGGAACCGAAACCGTGAGCGGCCGTACCTGCGACCACTGGCAGATCACCGACAAGCAGGACCGGGTGACTGACCTGTGGATCGACCAGAAGCTGCACTTCCCCGTAAAAGTGGTTTCCAAGGATTCCACCATGCTGCTCACCAACATCAAGGAAGGTCAGCCGGATGCGAGCCTCTTTCAAGTTCCGGCTGGCTATCACAAGCTCGACATGGGTGGGATGATGCCTCCCGGAGCGGGCGGCCCTCCCCATAACTAGGTTCTTACCGCCGGGCTCGGCGACGATTCCAACCGTCGCCGACCGACACCCCGACTTCCCGTCCCAATTTGAGAAAAATCGGTTTCGTAAAGGACTTAACAAGCGCGTCCTCGATGAGCTCCATCAGGCCAACATCCGCCCGCTGGTAACCATATATCACTGGGACCTCCCCCAGACGCTCGAAGACCAGGGTGGCTGGCCCAACCGCGACACCGCCGGATACTTTGCCGACTACGCTGCCCTCCTGGTTAAGAACCTCGGCGATCGCGTCAACACCTGGTGCATTTTCAACGAGCCCAACATTTTCACTTGGCTGGGCTACGGAACTGGCGTTCACGCTCCCGGCCGCACCGACTGGGACGCCTTCATGAAGTCCACTCACGTCGTCAATCTCGCCCAGGGCCATGCCTTCCGCGCCATCAAGGCCGCAACGCCGAAAGCCGAAGCCGGTTCCTCTGTCACCATGGCCGACTGCATTCCGCGCTCCAACTCCGACGCCGACAAGGCTGCCACCGCACGCTACGAGGCCTATCGCAACTACTGGTTCTTCGATCCCGCGCTCAAAGGCGAATACCCCAAGCCGCTTGCATCGGACGAACTCTTGCAATCCATGGGCGTCCGCTCTGGCGACATGGACATCGTCAAAGTTCCGCTCGACTATATCGGCGTCAACTACTACCAGCGCTCGGTCTGTTTTGCCGCCGACGCCAACGGCCCCGCCAAGGTTGACACCGAGGAAGGCGCTCAGGGCCCCAAGACCGAGATGGGATGGGAGGTCTGGCCCGACGGCTTCTACAACCTACTCACCCAGGTCAACGCCCGCTACAAGCCGAAAGCCATCGAGGTCACCGAGAACGGCTGCTCCTACGGCGACGTCCCCGATGAAAAAGGTGTCGTGCCCGACGACCGCCGCATTGCTTACTTCCGAGGCTATCTCGGCGCGCTCGCGAAAGCTCACAAAGAGGGCGTCCCCATCCGCGGCTACAACGCGTGGAGCCTGATGGACAATTACGAATGGGCGGAAGGCTATTCCCAGCGCTTCGGATTCATCTTCGTCGATTTCCGCACACTGAAACGTACCGTGAAGGAATCCGGCAAGTGGTACGCGCAACTCGCGTCCACCAGCAAGTTGAGTTGAGTCTCCTCCTGTAGCTGGTTCCACATTGCGCCTCCCGTCCACTGTGGGAGGCGCTTTTTCTTTCGGCTTACGCCGCACAGAGCCCTCACTCTTGCGCCGCTCGCTCTACATCAAGATCCCGAAACTGACTTTCCTTTTCAATAACATAGCCCTGTGATCCAGCTCACCGTTCGATGTGCGATATCTCCACTAGAGCACCATTTACACCCGTTTGGCCTAACTTCGTTGGACGCTGCGCCCCCGCCCGGTAGTCTGTAACTGTCGTAAGGTGTGGAACTTGGCTTGTCTATTTGGGGCGGGCCGCCACCAAATTCTTCGCGAGGCGTAAATGCACAAACCTATTAAGTACGTCGAAAAAGCTGTCACCGTTGCCGCCAAGGGCGCATGGGCGGTATTCGACCGAGTCAACAGCATCAATCAGAATCCCTCGTTTACGCCCAAGTGGTCTGACAAGCCGCTGCTGAAGTCGTACCAGAAATCCAAGCCGCCGCTCGGCTGGCCCCGTACTACCGACTCACTCTGCCCCAAGTGCGTCCCCGAAATTCGCCAGCAGATCATCGACGGCAAGCTGCCCATCGAAGTCCTCATGAATGAGAAGGCCGGCGAAATCAAGGCGCAGATCATCGAGCGCGATGGCAAGATCCTGATGGTGAAGGACTGCCCCATCCACGGCCACTTCGAAGACGTCATGGCCATGGACACCGACTTCTTCAAGCACCTCGAAGACGTTTTCCCCGGCCGCGACATCCGCGCCCACAACGACGAGAAGCTCCACCACCATGGCAGCAGCACCGTGCTGCACGGCCGCGGCTCGGTGCTCACCATCGACCTCACCAACCGCTGCAACATGATGTGCGATCCCTGCTTCATGGACGCCAACCAGGTCGGCTTCGTCCACGAACTAACGTGGGACGAAATCAAGACCATGTTGGACAACGCCATCACCATCAAGCCGCGGCGCCAGATGTCGGTCCAGTTCTCCGGTGGCGAGCCTACGCTTTCGCCCTACTTCCTCGACGCCGTCGCCTACGCGCGCAAGGTTGGCTACAACAGCGTGCAGGCCGCGACCAACGGCATCGAATTCGCCAAGAGTTTCGAATTCGCGAAACAGGCTGCGGAAGCGGGTCTTCGCTACGCATATCTTCAGTTTGACGGCATCGGCAACGCGGCGAACTCGCACCGCCTCGTCGGCAACTTGTTCGACGTGAAGTTGCAGGCCATCGAGAACCTGCACAAGGCCGGCGTCGAAATCGTGCCGGTCGTCACCATCGTCAACGACCTCAACAACGAGCAGGTCGGACGCATCATCCAGTTCGCGCTCGACAATCCCAAGCGCATCTCGTTCCTTTCGTTCCAGCCAGTTTCATTCACCGGACGCGACGAAGAAATCACCGATGAGCGCCGTCACGCGCAGCGCTACACGCTGTCTCATCTCGCGCACGACGTAAAAAACCAGACCGGACTGGGTGAGCCCACCCGCGACTGGTTCCCCATTTCGTTCATGAGCACCTTCTCCGACTGGGCCGACCTGGTTCATGGCCCTGACAAGGACTGGGGCTCGCTGAGCTGCGGCTGCCACCCCAATTGCGGTGTCGGCATGGCCGTCATGATCGACAAGGAAACCAAGGAAGCCGTTCCCGTCACCGCGTTCCTCAATGGCGACACCATCGCCAAAGACATCGCCAAGGTCAACGACGCAGCCCGCGGCAAGTGGATGTCGATCGCCGGCATGACGCTTGCGCTGCTGAAGAACTATGACCCATTCAAGTCGCCGACGCACTTCAAGTTCACCGACTTGCTGAAGAAGTTCGACAAGACCTTCGGCGCTACCGGCAAAGACTACGGCAAGGTCAGCGGAGAACGCACCGAGACCGACATCGAGCGCCGCCGTCGCGATCGCTGGAACTTCCTCTTCGTCGCCGGCATGTGGTTCCAGGACCTGTTCAACTACGATTTCCGCCGCACCGAGCAGTGCATCATCCCTTACGCTACACAGGAAGGCGAAATCAGCTTCTGCGCTTACAACACCGGCGTGGGCTGGCGCAACATCGTCGAGAAGATGCACATGACCGCGACCCTCACCAAGTGGTACGAGGAGCATGGCCGTCACGAGATCTTCGCCGGCAACAAGAAGGTGAGCCTCTCGACTACCGACCACACCCTCAAGCTGATCGACGAGCACGTGAACGCCGAAGCCAATCACACGCTCGACGATCTGGGCATCGCCAAGAACGCGCGTCAGGAGAAGTTCAAGGCGCGCGACGAGAAGATCAAGAAGGATGCCGAAGATGCCCGCATGCTCGCGCTCTACAAAGAGCACGTACTGGGCGAGAAGCCGGCGCAAGTCGAAGGCACCTTCGTTCCGCTCGGCAGCATCGGCGGCATCAAGCCAGCTCCCGCGAAAGAAGTGGCCGAACCCGCCTTCGGCGACTAACCACAACCAGCATTCGCAAATGGAAAAGGCCGTGCCCAGAGCGCGGCCTTTCTTCTTTTGTCGTCATCCTGAGCGAGGACGGCGAAACCGATCGCCGTCCGAGTCGAAGGACCTGCTGTTCAGCACGCCTTTATCCCGTCGAAGAACTCTTTCTGTTTTGCTACGATCTGATCGCGCACCTCGATATCCACGTCCAGCGACCAGTTACCTTCGTCGTGTGTACCGCCAAGGAGCACTCCGTCGGTGCGCGAGAACATGTAGAGACCTCCTCCGTAGACCACCGAGTATTCGACTTCGGGTTGGGGCAGCAGGAAGGTCAACTGCCCTTTGACAGGCGTTAGCTCCGCATCGTTAAACAACGCCTTTGCGCCGAGCCCTGTGCAGTTAAACACCAGCTTTTCCGGCAGGCTGGCAACGTCTCCCGGGTCGCGCAGCTCGCGCACTTCGACTTTGCCGCCGGCGATGCGAAACTCGTCCATCATTGCCGGCAGGTAAACGGGTGGCTCGATCAGCATCGTGTCAAAACTCCGCACGTACTCGAACCCGCGAAATGGAGTTTGGGTTTCCGTAAGATCACGAAACTCAGGCGTCAGGCTGCCCACTGCTCCCTGACGGCTGAAATCTCCCGTCGTAT
The DNA here is from genome assembly GCA_963837915.1 of uncultured Acidobacteriaceae bacterium. GTDB lineage: Bacteria > Acidobacteriota > Terriglobia > Terriglobales > Acidobacteriaceae > DASRAA01. Next base: position 492,287 of record CAWIPZ010000051.1, on the reverse strand, counting down.
GAAATGCTTTGTGCGACAGCTGGTAGCTCGGGCTCCAGCGCACGCCGTAGTGGCTGCCCACCATCGTCTGATAACGCTCGAAAGCATACTTGCAGGCTTTCGCAAACTGTTCGTTGAACGCCGCGGTTACAAACTGACCATCGCAGAGCGTCACGGGATACCACCAGCCACCCGCGACATTCGATGTCGTATTCGGAGGCAGGTCCTTGCTGTAGATGGTCACCGCGAATCCCGATTCTTGCAGCAAGCGCGCGGTGGAAAGTCCCACCACGCCCGAACCCAGCACCGCCGCTGCGCCACTGTGACCTTGCGCGCCCATATCGAGCGCCAGCTTCGACGTCCCCCACGAGAGCGTAATTCCCGCTCCGCCATGTCCATAGTTGTGGACGACCAGCGTGTCGCCGATCTTCTCCGGCCGCACCACAAATCCGGACCGTCGGTACGGCCGCAATCCGCAGATGCTTCGCGTGATCCGGTCCATGGAAACGTCAACCCGCGGCAGGCACCTCGTCGTGGGCAATGTCGCATGCACCCTCTTTGTCGCGCAGGATGACAGGAAAGCTGATGCGCTCGCGAGCGCGAGGCCCTTCAAGAGTTCGCGGCGATACATAAGGGATGGGAAAAACGCTGGAGCGGCAAACAGAGTACCACGTCAGCTCGCGAACTGTATCGGCTGAAGGCCTTACCCTGATGCCGAGTACACAGGCCGACCCGATTTCGTCACCCTCTTCACGCCGCGCCTTGACTCGGAACGCTTCACGCCATCCACCGTGCCACCCCACCCACCCAGTTCCATCGCCGCCTCGATGCATGCTGCGCGTAGTTCGTCGGCGTGATCGCGATCGACCAAAGTCCGCGCCACCACCATTCCGCCGATGCTTAACGCCGCGATCGCTTGTGCTGTGCTGCGGCTTGCGCCGTTCTGGTTGGTCATGCTCCGCTCCAACACGCTCACCATCGCCCGAAACACGGTCTCGAACGCGCTCCTCGCCGCGACGCCGCTCCTTGCCACATCTGTCGGGAGCGCTACCATTGGACACGAGTTCTCCACATCCTCAAAATGCTGGCGCGAAAGATACGCCTTTACGATTTGGGCGCCCACATCGGTCGCTGAAAGATCGACATGCACTCCCTCCCAGCAGTTTTTCCATTCCGGATCGGTAAAGAAACAATTCATGACTTCGGCGTACAAATCGCTCTTGCTGCCAAAATACGAATAGAAACCGCCATGTGTGAGTCCCGCGCCCGCCATGATCTGTCCGATGGAAACGTTTTCGAAGCCGTGCCGGTTGAAGAGCTTCCGCGCACTGTCGATGATGTTTTTCTTCGTCTGTAAGCGATGAGCAGCGGTGTAAGGCATTGGGTTCCTCTCTGGATCTAGTTGTGTCGCGCGGGCGACAACGGCATCGGCCACAATATTATATTGATCATATTTTGCATTGATGTTCCCATTCCCTTGCTGCGGCAAATCCGCATACCCGTTCGACAATTCGCTTCGTGGAGGCAGTCGTGGATACGCCTGATAACTCGCTGATGGCCCTCGTTTCCTCAAGCCGGCGCCATTGGATTACAACTGCTGCGGTCGCGGTCGCCGGCCTCGCCATCACCTCGCGCGATTCGTTCGCCGCCACAGACAACGGCCTTTCTCACAACGCCGAGGCCATCCACCAGGAAACGGTTTTTAAAGCGAGTCCGCAACGTCTCTACGACGCGCTTCTCGACGCAAACCAGTTTCAGAAGGTCGAGTTGCTCAGCGGAGCAATGAAGGGCACTGACCTCGAGGCCAAGCCCGCGAAGATCAGCCGCGAGCCAGGCGGCCCATTCAGCATCTTCGGCGACTATATCGTCGGACGGCAACTGGAGCTGGTGCCCAACCAACGCATCGTACAGGCGTGGCGCGAGACCAGTTGGGACCCCGGCGTCTACTCCATCGTGCGTTTCCAACTCATTCCGCAGGGCTCCGAAACCAGGCTGGTTTTCGACCACACTGGATTTCCCGTGGGCAATGGCGAGCACCTCGCCATCGGCTGGAAGGCCCATTATTGGGAGCCTCTGGCGAAGTTCCTCGCTTAGCCGCGTTGCTGCCTCAGAAAACGACTGCCAACAGTCTGGGTGCCCATCCTTTCCCCTCTTTTAGGAAAGGGTGGGGCGAATTCTCTGATGCGGAGAGCCATCCCTCGCATCCTCGACCACTCAAATACAATCAAATCGCCTGACCTCAATGGAGCACTCCATGTCCCACAATCTCGACGAATCTCTCTCTCTACTCGCTCGCACTCCCGCCGCCCTCAACGCGCTTCTCCGTGACCAGCCCGAAATCTGGACGCTACGCAACGAAGGCCCCAACACCTGGAACGCTGCCGAGATCGTCGGCCATCTCATCAGCGGCGAGCGTACCGATTGGGTCCCTCGGGCCCGCATGATTATGCAATTCGGCGAAAGCAAGACCTTCGAACCATTTGACATGAAGGGCCACGTCCGCGAGGTCGAAGGCAAATCCATCAACCAGCTGTTAGACGAGTTTGCTCAGCTCAGAACCAATAACCTGGTTGAGCTTCGCGCCTGGAAGCTGCAGCCCGCGGACCTCGAACGCCGCGGAGTGCATCCTTCTCTTGGAACAGTAACCATGTCGCAACTGCTGGCGACTTGGCCCGCTCACGATATGACGCACCTGCACCAACTCTCTCGCGTGCTCGCTTACCAGTACCGCGAGGCCGTAGGTTCCTGGAGCGAGTATATGGGCGTGCTGCAGTGCTCCGGCCACAGCTCGGAATAGACTCAGGCGGGATGACCGGATTTGAAAGGGCACGGCTTCAGCCGTGCCGATAAGTCGTTCGTTCTTGATCAGCCGAGCGGACTTTAGTCCGCGAGGCTTACGCTTTTGGATTTTTTCACCGCCTCTTTAGCCCTTGAAGGGGTTCGGGTGATACCTGGTGTCGAAATGCTCTACCCACCTGACATTAACCACTTAGTTACTGTACTTTCGTAACTTGTGCTCCCCTTCGACTTCTGCCAATCTACTCACGCAACGCTGTAGTTTTCGCTGTCTGCTGCTCCATCGCAGACGGCCTGTCGTAGTTGGAGGTCGTATGCTATGCCGCACGTCCATCCTGAATCGAGGCGCAGCCGTCTCTTGCAGGTGCTCGGCGGTTCCCGCTCGCAATTGTTCCGCCGCTCCCACCTCCTCTAAGTCCAATGAATTGAGGATTTTGCATATAACTCTTTTGGATAGAATAATTTGCAAAACAGCCTTCTCGCAAGTCCTTTGTTTCCATGATTTTGCGCCAAACAGGGGGAGGGGGGTACCCGCACTTCCATCAGTCTTCCGAACATGGTCTCGTCAGGGATCACCCTATTCCCGCCGCTGGGACTGCATGGTATCGTCTATCGCTGCGAAGATTAATCTTTCAGGGCGGAGGCCGACATAATGCGAGTGAAACGTCTGACTCAGGGGATGTTATTGGCTGGAATACTGCTCCTCGCCGCGTCTGTTTGGGGACAAGGAACTATCACGGCACAAATTACCGGCGGCGGCGGCAGTGGCAAGTGCACCTTTGAAGTACGCGTGGACGGCGTTGCCAACGTGCAGATTCGAGGCAACCAGGGATACGTGCAGACCAAGGCCGGAATGCCGGCGCAGTGGGTCCGCCTGAAATGCAACCAGCCCCTCCCCCGCAATCCGAATAACTTTCGCTTCGCCGGCGTCGATGGCCGCGGCAGGCAATACATGCTGAAGAATCCCGCGCAGAACAACGGCGTAGCGGTAATCCGCATCGAAGACACACGCAGCGGTTATGAGGGGTACACCGGCGACATCTTCTGGAATGGCGGCAACAACAACGGCGGCAATTGGAACGGTGGCTGGTGGCAGGACAACTGGAACGGCGGTGGCGGATGGGGCGGAGGCGGTGGTGGCGGATATCCGCCCCCGGGTGGCGGCAATAACGGCAACTGGAACAATAACCTGATCCCCAACTGCCAGAACGTGATTCGCAACAAGGTCCGGTCGCAGACCGGAGGGGCCAACGTTTCGTTTAATGGCAATCCGAGCCGGAAACAGGGCGGTTCCTTTGTGATGGTCGACGGTAACGGCAACGCCCGCGGCAACAACGGCCGGCAGGGCAACTTCAGCTATCACTGCACCATGCATCCCAACGGCAACGTCGCCGATTCGAGCTATAACTGGACTAGCGGCAACTTCAATCCGCAGCCACGGTAAGTTGTCGGGCATCACACGAAAGGGCCGCAGCACGCGGCCCTCTCACTACAGTTGCTAAAGTTTTTAACTATTGAACTGTTCTTCAATACCGCTGCGCCACCTGCTGGTGCGGCAGTCTCGGTTCTTTATATCCGTGCGGCTTCTGTCTCGCTGGCAGCTTCGGCGGCTTGTACGAAATCTCCTCGTAAGGAATGCGGCTGAGAATGTCGGAGATACAATTCAGCCGCGCCCGCTTCTTGTCATCGGACGGAACGATGTACCAAGGCGCTTGTGGAATGTCGGTCGCTGCCAGCATCGCGTCGCGCGCCCGTGAAAAGTCATACCAGCGACGATGCGATTCCAGGTCCATCGGGCTCAGCTTCCAGCGCTTCGACGTGTCGTTGATACGCGCCAGGAACCGCTTGTGCTGTTCCTGCTCGCTCACTTCCATCCAGTACTTCAGCAGGATGATGCCGTCAGTGACAATCGACATCTCAAAGCTCGGACAGTTCTTGAGGAACCTGGTGTAGTCCTGCTTGCTGCAGAAGCCCATCACGTGTTCGACGCCCGCGCGGTTGTACCAGCTGCGGTCGAAGATAACGATCTCGCCTCCTGCGGGAAGATGCTCGATATAGCGTTGCAGGTAAATCTGGGACTTCTGGCGCTCGGTCGGCGCAGGTAAAGCCACTACGCGAAACACGCGCGGACTAACGCGCTCGACGATGCGCTTGATGGTTCCGCCCTTGCCTGCCGCGTCGCGACCCTCGAAGAGGATGACGATTCTCGCTCCAGTTGCCTTCACCCATTCCTGCAGCTTCACCAGTTCGGTCTGCAGTTTGAACATCTCTTTCTCGTATTCCTTATTGCTCATCTTTTCTCTGCCGCTCTCCGCCTTGGCTTCGGGCGGCAAGCTCTTCTCAGAATCGTGTGCGTGCTTCTTCTTCGACCCCTTGCCCATAAAGCCTCCCGATCAGTAGGAAGATCAGCTGCGATGAACCTGACGATTGTACGCCGCAGTGTAAGTCCGGCGAAGGAGATGAGTCACAGTCAGTGTGGTCGAAAGGTTGAAATCGCTGCTCTGCTCATCCCGCAGAACTGCGCATTCGATGCGGAATTCCGCGCTTCGCTGCACACCCGCTTCACAAATTGCGGTGCGCTGCGGCACTGCGCCGGATCAAACAGCGCTTCACAATCGTGGAGTGAGGTGCGGCGAGTTGTGTCCGCGTGATCTTGTGCGCAGACGCTTTCGCTCTGCACCAAATTCCCGAGGTGAAGTGGACAGTGAGCACGCAAACGATCTCGCCCGAAGTTAGTGTCCCTACTCTGGTTCCCCACAAACGGCCCAGCCTGCGCATCCTGCAACCCGAAGTCACCTACACCGGAGCTCCGATCAAACCTTTACATCGGGGACTTCCGAAAGCAACAGAATCCCTGTGCCCGGAATGTACGAAGGTGATTCCGGCAATGGTGCTCGACGATGACGGCAAAGTCATCATGCAGAAGTCGTGTCCTGAGCACGGCGAGTTTCGCGACATCGTGTTCAGCGATGTCGAGCTGTACCTGAAGATGGAGGAGTGGAATTTCGGGGATAACCTCGGCCTGTTGAACCCACAGGTCGAGGGCGCGAAGGCGTGTCCGGATGACTGCGGCTTGTGCGGCATGCACACCTCGCACACCGCGCTCGCAAACGTGGACCTCACAAATCGCTGCAACTTGACCTGCCCGGTATGTTTCGCCAATGCCAACGTCGCGGGATATCTCTACGAGCCCAATATCGATCAGGTTCGCGTCATGCTGGAGACGCTACGTGGCGAACGGCCCGTCGATGGCCGCGTCGTTCAGTTCTCTGGCGGCGAGCCGACGATCCATCCCGACTTCTTTGAGATTCTCTCCATGGCCCGCGACATGGGATTCACGCATGTGCAGGCCGCGACGAACGGAATTGAACTTGCCAACCTGGAGTTCGCTCAGAAGGCAAAAGCTGCTGGACTCAACACACTCTACCTCCAGTTCGACGGCGTGACTGATGAAGTCTATCGGCGCACGCGCGGCCAGGCACTGCTCGAGACCAAGATGAAGGTCATCGAGAATTGCCGCGCTACGGGCATGAAGATCGTCTTCGTTCCGACCATCGTGAAAGGTCTCAACGACCACGAAATAGGCGAGATCGTTCGCGTGGCCATCGCGAACATTGACACGGTTTCAGGTATCAGCTTCCAGCCGGTCGCGTTCACTGGTCGCATCGCCAAGCACGAACTGCTGGCCAAGCGCTTCACGCTGGCTGATCTCGCACGATGCGTCGGTGAGCAGACAGGCATCACCAAGCTACACGAAGACTGGTTCCCGCTCGCGTGCGTGACGCCGTTCTCGAAGCTGACGGCTGCGATCCGTGGGACCGGCGTGCCGACGATCTCGTCGCACCCACACTGCTCACTGGGCACGTACTTCTTCGTGGACCAGGAGACCAAGCAGGCAGTTCCAATCACCCAATTCGTTGACGTGCCAGGCATGTTGCAGGACATGGAAGAGCTGTCGCGCAAGACGACGAAGCTGCAGTTCAAGTTGTATTCCGGCGTAAAGGTCTGGAACATGCTGCAGCGTCATTTCCACGCGGACAAGGCTCCGCAAGGGCTCACGTTCAAGAAGTTCCTGCAGACCCTTCAGGGTCTGACCGACAAGAAGCTGGGTCGTAACGGCATGGACGGAACCTTCACCTATCGGACATTGCTAGTTGCGGGCATGCATTTCCAGGACGCCTACAACTACGACATCGAGCGGGTGAAGCGCTGCGTAATCCACTACGCCACACCTGATGGGAAGTTGTATCCGTTCTGTACGTACAACTCAGGACCGTGTCATCGCGAGAAGATCGAGCGGCAGTTCTCGATTCCGTGGGACCCGAAGACGCAACAGCCGATGGCGATTGAACCCTAGCCTGGAGGCCACTTCAGATCGCGCCCGCCGATTAAGTGCAAGTGCAGGTGAAACACCGACTGTCCTGACTTGGGGCCGACGTTATACACCGTGCGGTAGCCTTCTTCGATGCCACGCTCGCGGCCGATTTTCGCGGCGACGAGCTGGCAGTAGCCGAGGATTTCCGCATCTTCCGGCGTAGCCTCTTTCAGGCCTGCGATGTGTCTCTTGGGAACAATGAGCACGTGCGTCGGCGCTTTGGGATTGATGTCTTCGAAGACAAAGACTTTGTCATCTTCGTAGATCTTGGTGGCCGAGATTTTGCCTGCGATGATTTTGCAAAAGAGGCAGTTTTCCATAATGATGTTTGCTCCTTAACGCTGCTCGTTCCGGCGCGCCAGCAGATAGGCGCGGATCAACGGGTCGAGATCGCCATCAAGCACGCGGTCCACGTCGCCGATTTCCTCGCGAGTGCGCAAATCCTTCACCATGCGGTAGGGCTGCAAGACGTACGAACGGATCTGCGAACCGAAGTCGATGTCAAGCTTGGAATCTTCGACCTGCCTCGTCGCTGCTTTCTTCTTCTCAAGCTCGTACTCATAAAGGCGCGAGCGCAAGATGCTCATCGCCTTGTCTTTGTTCTTGTGCTGCGAGCGCTCGTTCTGGCAGGCGGCCACGATTCCGGTAGGTATATGCGTGATACGCACGGCTGAATCGGTGGTGTTCACATGCTGGCCACCCTTACCACCGGAGCGGTAAGTATCGATGCGGATATCGTCGGGCTTGATGTCGATTTCGATGCTCTCGTCGATTTCCGGCGAAACGTAAACGCTGGCGAACGACGTGTGGCGGCGCTTGGCCTGATCGAAGGGCGAGATGCGCACCAGACGATGCACGCCGATTTCACTGGTCAGCAGGCCGAACGCATAGTCGCCGTTCACACCAAATGTGGCGGACTTGATGCCCGCTTCTTCGCCGGGCTGGTATTCGTACATCTGCGTGGAGAAGCCCTCGCGCTCGGCCCAGCGCAGGTACATGCGCATAAGCATCTCGGCCCAGTCCTGCGATTCCGTGCCGCCCGCGCCGGGATGGATGGTGACGATGGCGTTGCGGTCGTCGTTGGGACCGGAAAGCAAAGTCGCGATCTCGAGCTTGTCCACGATTGCGCGCAGCGTGTCGATTTCGCGGCGCAGATCGGCCGACACATCTTCGCCTTCCTGCGCCAGTTCGAAATAAGCACTGATGTCGCCGGAACGGCGTGCTAGCTCTGACTCGGTGGCGAGCGCCGTCTCGAGACGTTTCTTCTCGCGCATCACCTGTTGGGATTTTTCGGGATTCGACCAGAGCGTGGGGTCAGCGGTTTGCTTTTCGATTTCGCTCAGTTTTTCGCGCAGCTTGGGCGCGTCAAAGATACTCCTGAAGGTCGTGGACCTTTTCGCGGAGCGCGGAGAATTCCTGTTCGAGTTCTTCAACCATAAGGTGTGTGGGCTTTCTAAACCGGCGCGGGCTGCAGCATTTCCGCAGGTTCGCGGAAGCGCAACACCACACCGGCCAAGGTGATTATCGCACAAATAAACGGGAACCAGTCGCCGTGGCGAGTGTAGAAGGTGGTGCTCTCGACCAACGAGTACGCGGCTTGCAGCGACGTACGCTGGTTACGCGGCGCCCGCGCCACGATGCGTCCATAAGGATCGATCACCGCGGTGATCCCCGTGTTGGTATCGCGCAACAGCCAGCGATCGTTTTCGACAGAGCGCATGCGGGCCATGTTCAAGTGCTGTAGCGGCGCCGACGAGTCACCGTACCATCCGTCGTTGGAGACGTTGACGAACACTTCAGCTCCATTGCGGGCAAACTGCCGTATCTCGTCGGGAAAGACAGACTCGTAACAGATGAAAGCTCCAAGCCTCAGGGTGCCGGCATTGAGAGGCATGCGACTGCGACCGCGACCGAAGGTGCCTATTTCGCGGGTGAGCGGCTTGGCGAAGGCAATGAGGTTCTCGAACGGGATGAACTCACCGAAAGGCACGAGATGAATTTTGTCGTAGCGTGCGATCCACGCGCCGGTGGGGGCGACCAGCGAAGCCGAGTTGAAGATGTCGGGGGGCTGGTTGGGATCGCCGGCGTGCTCGATGCCCATGGAGCCAGCGATGATGTACGAGTCGGTCTCGCGCGCCAACTCGCCAAGAGTCCCGCGCAAGTGAAGGTCGGTCACGAAGAAGGGCGCGGGCGATTCGGGCCAGATGATGAGACCGGGCGATTGCGGCGTTGCATTTTGTGGGCGGACGCTGAGTGCACGCAACTCGCCCAGGGTTTGCTGCAGGTATTCGAGGGTCCACGCGTCGGAATCGAGGATCGGAATGTCCGACTGCACGAGCGTGACACCACGATCGCCGGTGAGGGCCGGAGGCTTGACGAATTGGCCGGCCTGCAAAGCCGCGGCGGCTGCCAGTGAGGCTGCGAGCATCACGTTGCGACGCCCGCGCGGCACCAGAAACGCCGCGGCCACGGCGGTATTCACCAGCGCGATCTCGAATGAGACGCCGTAGACTCCGGTGAAAGTCGCAAGGCGAGTGAGCGGGATGTTGTCGATCTGCGAGGTGCCGAGCAGGTCCCACGGGAATCCGGTGATGTAGGCGCGTGCGAGTTCGACCGCGACCCAGGCGAACGGCGCGAACACCAGCGCGCGCAGGCTGTATCCGTTGCGGCGACGGGCGATGAGGGCGACCAGCAAGCCGAACAGACCGTGGTACAGGCCCAGATAGAGCGCGAACAAGATCAGGATGATGATGGAGGTCGCGACCGCCCAGACCTCCGTACAAATGCATGGTGTCGTACACCCAATAGCAACTGCCGAGATACCAGATGATTCCGCTGGCGTAGCCGAGCAGGAACCCTTGCCACGCGGTCGCCGGCGCGAACCATTTGCCGTCCTCGACCATGGTGAGGAGGGCGTCCTGGTTGCGGCATTGCAAGATCGCGTAGATGACCGGCGCGAGCGCGACCCAACTCAGAAAATACAGCGCGGGTTTAGGGAAGATCAGGACCTGCAGAACGCCTGATGCGCAGGCACAAATCCAGGCATTGCGGCGGATTCGGGTCACTTAGCGAGTGTAGCAAAGTGAACCAACACAGCCGGCCAGCTACGGATCAGAAACAAGGTCCCGTTTCCTGGAGAGCACAGTGTGCAGTGACGATCCAACGCCGTAAGCAAGGGAGGTATACAACGCGACTGTACGTGTGAACTGGTCGACCACAACCTGCATGCGTTGAGGCGAGGGCGGCAGCAAGACCCATTTGTAAAGTGAAGAAATGCTCGGCGGCTGATCCGCCTGCTACAACAGAAGTCGGGTGCCATGTCAGAAAATCAAACGCAAGACCGAGCGCTGGCAGAATCCAAAGCCAAACTGCAAAGCGATTTCACTTCATACGATGGCCTAGGGCGAACCCCAGCCCCACGCCCATGAAAATCTGTAGCGGAAATGGATGGGACAAAAGCAGCTTTTGATAGGCTGCCGAAGAAACATTAATACGAAGTGAACTGGTGATCAAAGCGCAAAGAAGCACCAGTCCAACTGCACCGAGCATTGATCCGAGCGTCGCAGCAAAGAACTGCTTGCAGTAATCTGAAACAGCTTCCAAGAGTTGCCGCATCACTCCCCTCGGGAATACCGCCAACTGCCAGCTGCCATCTCCTTCCTACTTAATCGCCACCAATTTGTTGATCAACTCGGAATAATCCTTCTTCTCCACTCCATGCACCTGCTTGTTGTACTCGTCCACCTTGGCCGAATAGTTCATGGAGCAGAATTTCGGGCCGCACATCGAGCAGAACGCCGCTTCTTTGTAGTACGCGTCGGGCAGCGTCTCGTCGTGCATGCTGCGCGCGGTCTCGGGATCAAGCGAGAGCTCGAATTGCTTGTCCCAATCGAAGGTGTAGCGGGCGTAGCTGATGGCGTTGTCGCGATCCTGCGCGCCCGGGCGATGGCGCGCCACATCGGCGGCGTGCGCCGCAATTTTGTAGGCGATGATGCCGTCTTTCACGTCTTTGTCATTCGGCAGGCCGAGGTGCTCTTTGGGAGTGACGTAGCACAGCATCGAAGCGCCGTGCCAGCCGATCATCGCCGCCCCAATGGCTGAGGTGATGTGGTCGTAGCCGGGCGCGATGTCGATGACCAGCGGCCCGAGGGTATAGAAGGGCGCGCCGTGGCAAAGCTCGACTTCCTTGTCGACCTGCTCCTTGATCTTGTCGAGCGGCACGTGCCCCGGGCCTTCGATCATCACCTGCACGTCGCGTTCCCAGGCTTTCGTGGTTAGCTCGCCCAGGGTCTTGAGCTCGGCAAACTGCGCTTCGTCGCTGGCGTCGGCGATGCAGCCGGGACGGAGTCCGTCGCCGAGAGAATAGCTGACGTCGTGCTTGGCGAGAATCTTGGTGATGTCGTCGAAGCGCTCGTAGAGGAAATTCTGCTTATGGTGATGGGCCATCCACTGTGCGAGGATCGCGCCGCCCCGGCTGACGATGCCCGTGATACGGTTGGTGATCAGCGGCAGGAACTCGACGAGCACGCCGGCGTGGATGGTCATGTAGTCGACACCCTGCTCGGCCTGCTCTTCGATTACTTCGAGCATGACGTTAATGTCGAGGTCTTCAATACGCTTCACGCGCGAAACGGCCTCGTAGATCGGCACGGTGCCGATGGGCACGGGCGAATGGCGCAGGATGGCTTCGCGAATTTCGTGAATGCCGCCGCCGGTGGAGAGGTCCATCACCGTGTCGGCGCCGTAATGCACCGAGGTGTGCAGCTTCTTCAGCTCTTCGTCAACGTTGCTGGTGATGGCCGAGTTGCCAATGTTGGAATTGATTTTGCAGCGCGACTCGATGCCGATGGCCATCGGCTCCAACTCGGGATGGTTGACGTTGGCGGGGATAATCATGCGGCCGGCGGCGACTTCGTCGCGGATAAGTTCGGCTGCAATCTTTTCGCGCTCGGCGACGAAGAACATCTCTTCGCTGACCAGGCCCTTGCGCGCAAAGTGCATTTGCGACATGTTGGTGTCGCCACTGCGCGTGGCCTCTTCGCGGCGCCTCGTGATCCACTCGGCGCGGGGTTTCAGAACGCTCGAAGTATTGCCGTTGCTGCCGTTGTCTGCGGTCATAAACTTGGGATTACCCCTCCGGACTTAATGGTTATTATAGCGCCGGAAAATGAAGCCCACGTAAGTTGGGGAGGCATGCAGATGCTTCCTTCGACAACGAGAGCCGGTTGCATGCGCTCTATTTCCACTTTGTTCCGCATTCGCGCGATGTTAGCTTTGGGGTGAATCGGGAGGCAGCAGGAATGGCAGAGAACAAGACCAAGCCCACCGAAGTAAGCGTGGCGGCGTTCATCGAGGCGATCACGGACGAGACAAAGCGCGCTGATGCCAAGACGCTCGTAAAGCTGATGCAACGTGCGTCGGGCGAAAAGCCGAAGATGTGGGGCCCGTCGATCGTTGGCTTCGGCAGCGTCCACTACAAGTACGAAAGCGGGCGCGAGGGCGACGCGCCGTTGATTGGTTTTTCGCCGCGCAAGGCCGCAAACGTGCTATATGGCCTCATCGGATTCGAAGGCGCAGACGCGCTGCTGGGGAAGCTGGGCATATATACGACCGGCAAGGGCTGCCTCTATATCAAGAAGCTGAGTGATGTGGACGGAAAAGCGTTGGAGATGTTGGTGGCAAAGTCCGTCGCGTCCAAGCGAGCGAAGCACGCGAAATAAGGCCGCACGAAAGGTGCCTCATCTCCGCGCGCCCGAATGTCGACGCTATCGCGCCCGCGCTCTTCGTCTTCCGACCAGGTACAGCAGCATTCCCCCGCCGACCAGCAACACGCTCAGGAGTACCACCTTCGCTACGGCCAGTACTTTATTTGGCTCACTCGGATCGGGGATAACGGAGCCCACGATCACAGCGCAGGTGGTCACCATGGCCAGCACGGCGAGGGCAACGGCGACGCGACGGCCGCCGGGAATCGTGACGACTCCTGGTTCGACCGGCTCGCGCTGCAGCCGAATCAACGCCGCAAACATGAACAGGTACGGCACAAAATTGGTGATGATGCTCATGGTGACCAACAACTGGTAGGCTCCGCGCACGGTGCTACCCGCCTGTCCGAGCAGGACGAACACCAGGCAACAGACCGCCTGAGTGATCAACGCCACCGCGGGCGTCCCCCACTTGGGATGCACGCGACCGAAGGCTGGAGGCAGGTAACGATCAATCCCCACCACGAAAGGAATGCGCGCCAGCGCCGCCAAATATGCGCCCACGCCTCCTAGATTGGCGAGGCAAATCAACAGTGCGACCGCCGGACCGGCGCCATACCAGCCTACCCGTGCGGCGGCGCTCGAGATGGCCTGCATGATGCCTTCCATGCTGTTGACCTGCGAGGTGGGGAGGGCCACCAGAATGGCGACGGTCCCCAGGATGTATCCCGCCGTGATGATAACTCCGGCGGTGATGAGGGCGCGCGGAACGATGCGGCGCGCGTCTTTCATCTCGTCGCCCATGAACGAGGCAGCCTCGGCGCCGCTGAATGCGTAAAGAAGCGTCGCCCACACTCCGAACATTCCTATATTCAGGCCCGGTTTGAGTTCAGAAGGAGCGAAGCTGGTCGCAGAGCCGAACTTGGCGAATGCGACTATGCCGACCCCGCACAGCAGAGCTACGGGCAGCCATGTTCCCAAAGATCCGAGGTTGCTGAGCCACTTGCCGATGTTGAGACCAACAACGTTGAGAGCCAGCGCGAGCCCCACGCCAAGAAATGAAAATGTAATGAAATAAACTGGACTACGCTGCAGGCTGTTCCAGCGCGTACCGCCGATGTACAGGGCGTTGCTGGCAGCGAAGTAGAGCACGGCGGGAAAATACGGAAGGTTGCTGGTCCAGTAAATCCAGCCGGTAAGGTATGCGGGAAAATCGCCGAAGGCGCACTTGGTCCACAGGTACATACCGCCCTCCTGCGGATAGCGCGAGGAGAGTTCCATGATGCAAAGCGCCAGCGGAATGAAAATTGTAAACAGGCCGACGACCCAGATGACGATGGAGCTAGGACCGACAGTGGCAGCGACGGGGATCCAACGCAAACTCAGTGTCGTGACCACGTAAAACATGACGAGGTCCCGAAAGCCGAGCACGCGCTTGGGGTGAGGGACGTCTGCCGACAGATGTTGCGGTGTGACGGGGGCGCCGATGTTCACGTCCGTGGAGGATGGGTGCATTGAATCGCTGGATCAAACCGCCAGAAAGTAACGATAAAACTGTTCGTCGCGCTTCCAGCCGAGCCGCTCGTAGAGCCGCTGCGCGACCTGGTTGTCGGCGGCCGTTTCCAACGTCAGCCCATCGGCCTGTGTCGACTCCGCGAATTGCCGCGCTCGCTCGGCCAAGACCAGGCCAATACCCTGCTGACGAGCGTTGGGCGTCACGTATAGGTCGTTGAGGATCCACTGGCGGGTCAGATTGACCGAGGAAAACACTGGATAGAGATGTACGAAGCCCACTGCATCCTGGCCGCGCAGGGCGACGAAGATTACCGATTCGCCTTTGCTGAGGCGCGCAAACAGGAAGCGTCGAGCCGCTTCTTCATTGGGAGGCCGGTTGTAAAACTGGCGATACGCGTCAAACAGGGGCGCCACGGCTCCAACGTCGGCCGGCGTGGCTTGCACAATCTCGACTTCCAATGCCTCGGGGCTCATTCCGACAAGGAAACACGCCGATGCTGCCGCGTCAACCTATTTTGTGGCAGACACGCACAAAGTATGGGTACCGAGACCGGGTCGTAAGATGAATCCTGCGAACCACTATCGTCACAAAGCAAAATATGATTTATGATTCGCGCAAGCACGAAAGTGTGCATGGGGCGATTCCAACCTCGTTGCTTGCACGCGACCTGGGGTCTCAGACAGAAAAAATAATTGTTGTGATCTGGCTCTATCCACCAGATCTCCGAGGTTTGTATGGCTGAATATTCGCCGAACGCCGGCACCTCGAACGTGCCGGTGCCGGGCAACCGTTCTCTGCAAAAGCGCACACTAATCTTGAACGCCGCAATGCACCACTTCGCGGAACACGGCTACGAGGCCGCACGGGTGGGCGACATGGCCAACCACCTGGGAATCGCCAAGGGATCCGTATTCCAGCACTTCGGCAGCAAAGACGGCCTGTTCTTCGAAGCCTACAAGTCGGCCATGCGGTCGCTGCCACGGTATCTCGACGTGCCGCCGGATGTGAGGAACGGTGGCTTCTTTGCTGCAGTACGTTACCGGCTCTCGCTGCCAGTGCAATTCTGGGAGCAGTATCGTGTGCAATACCGCATTGTGCTGCTTGGCAATTATGGTTCAGACCTCAGCCTGAAGAAGCGGATCGCGCGCTTCGTGGCGACCGAGGACCCGCTGGGCGCGACGGCATTCGTGAAGATGGGAATCGAGCGCGGCGAACTGCGCTCGGACGTCGATCCGGTGCTAATCACGTCTATCCTGGAATGCACGTTCGAACGCATGCAGGATTCGCTGCTGACCGGCGAGGGCGATCGCGAGCTGTTCCATCGCACCGGTGATTTCAATGGCAACCGCGAACAGGTGATCGAACAGTTCATCAACGTATTGCGCGGCGGGATTGGGAACGCCAGAGCAGCTTAACCCGGCGGCGAATCGCCTGTTATCATGGCCTCCTGCAGATATCCAGGGGGTCTGGTGGAATTGTCACTCCGCGAAATCCTGCATTCCTACAACGATCAGGCGCCTCTCGACCAGTCCTGCACAATTCCTGCCACGTGGTATGTCGACGAGCGAATCGCGAAACTCGAGCGGCAACATGTGTTTGGCGCAACGTGGCAGGTAGTGGCGCGCATTGACCAACTGCTGCGGCCCGGACAGTTTGTCACCACACAGTTTGCGGGCGAGCCATTGGTCGTTGTGCGCTCGGCGGATGGGCAACTGCGCGCGTTCTACAACGTGTGCCGGCATCACGCGGCGGCCGTAGTCACGGAAGCCTCAGGCGATGCGACAATTTTTCGCTGCCCCTATCACGGGTGGAGCTACGGGCTGGACGGCACGTTGAAGGGTGCTCCTGAGTTTGAGGGCGTGTGCGGGTTCGATCGAGCGAAGAACGGCCTGGTTTCCGTGCAGTGCGCTGTGTGGGAGCAGTTTGTGTTTGTGAATCTTGATCCGCAGCCTGCTCCGCTAATGGATTTTCTCGGTGGGCTGGTTAGGCGAGTGGCGCCGCTGAATCTGGGTTCGGTGCACTTCTTCGAACGCCGTGTTTATTCGCTGGGATGCAACTGGAAAGTCTTCGTCGATAACTATCTTGACGGCGGATACCACGTGCCGCACTTGCACAAGGGGCTCAATAGCGTACTCGAATACAAGCAGTACACCATCGAGTGCGAGGACCGATATTGCCTGCAATCGAGTCCGATGGTGGCGTCGAATGAGGACGCAGCGACGTCGGCGACGCGGCAAGGCGACCGGGCGTGGTATTTCTGGCAGTATCCCAACTTCATGATCAATCTGTACAAGGGGTACATGGACACGAACCTGGTGTTGCCGGATGGCGTGGACCGGTGCACCGTGATTTTCGATTTCTATTTCGACGATGTGAGCGAGGAAGCGGTCGAAAAGAACCGGCAGAGCATCGCCGTCGGCGAACGGGTGAACGACGAAGACGTGGGGATTTGCGAGAGCGTGCAGCGCGGACTACATTCGCGGGCGTACGGCGCGGGACGGCTTTCGGTACGGCGTGAGGCGGGAGAGCATCTGTTTCATCGACTGCTGGCCGCGGACCTTAAGCGCGGGAACGAGACTTCCGCAGGTCTTTAGCGATTTCGCGGGCGGCGTTGGCGCCGGAGCCCCCGGTCAATCCGTTGCCGGGATGTGTGCCGGAGCCGCATAAATAAAGGCCCCCGATCGGTGTTCGGTACTGTGCCCAATCCAGCAGAGGACGCATGGTGAAAAGCTGGTCGAGCGCGAGCTCACCGTGGAAGATGTGTCCTCCGGTGAGGCCGTAGGTCTGCTCCAAGTCCTTAGGCGTGATGACTTCGCGGGCTTCGATCATGCCCGGCAGGTCTGGCGCATGCTCCGCCAGCGTGTTAACGACTACGTCCCCCAGCGCGTCGCGCTGCGAATCCCAGTCGGCATCGCGCAGCTTGTAGGGCGCGTACTGCATATAGATCGACATTACATGCTTTCCAGCAGGCGCGAGCGATGGATCTTGCAGCGTTGGAATGGTCGCTTCAAGGTACGGATGCTGCGAGAATTCGCCGTACTTCGAGGCATCGAATGCGCGCTCGAGGTAGTCGATTTCGGGCGAAACCTGAATACGACCGCCAAGCAATGACGTCGCGTTTCCATCGACACCCTTGAACGACGGTAGGCCGTTCAGCGCCAAGTTTACCTTCGCGACAGTTCCGTTCATGCGGTAATGCAGCAGGCGCTGCAGGAAGCTGGGTGCGAGGTTCTGCGGATCCACCAGGCCAAGGAGTGTACGCTTCGGATCGGCGTTGGAAATGACGGCACGAGCGTCGATCTCGTCACCGTTGGTCAAGACCACGCCAACAGCCTTGCCATCTTTCACTTTGATCTGCGCGACTTCTGTCGAAGTTCGAATCTCGACGCCAGCAGCTTGCGCTGCGATCGCCATAGCCGTGGTGAGCGCGCCAGTTCCTCCAACAACATACGTCGCGCCGCCGGCCGGGTTGCCGTCGGACGCGGCACGCAGTAGAAATGTGGCTCCCGAGCCAGCCGACCATGGACCCAAGAACGTGCCGAAGATTCCCTGTGCTGCGATGGTCGCGCGCAACAACTCGTTGTCGAACCATTCGGCCACCAAGTCGGCGACGGCCATTGGAGCCCAGCGGAACAGTCGATAGAAATCCTTCTCGTCGAGCCCGCGAATCTTGCGGCCGGTCTTGAGCAGATCGAACACATTGCCCGATGCCGGGGCGTCGATGTCGGGCGGCGTCATCTGCATCAGGTGATCGATGACGACCGCGATGTTGGCAAGCGCCTTTTGAAACTCCGCGTAATTCGCGGCCTCTTTGGTCGAATACTTCGCAATCTCCTGTTGGGTACGTCCGGTGTCGGAATAGAGCGCGAGGGGATGGCCATCGGCCGTGAGCGAGAGCACTCGCACATCGGGCGCGTAGGTTTTGAGGCCATGAGAGGCCAACTTCATGCCGGAAACAATTTCCGCGCGCACTGGTCCGGTGGCGTGCGCCAGCGTCGAACAACGGAAGCCGGGGTGAAATTCATTGGTGACGGCGCATCCGCCGACTTGCGGCCTACGCTCTAGGACTAGCGGCTTGAGACCGGCCTTGGCAAGGTAGAAGGCGGCAATTAATCCATTGTGCCCACCTCCGATGATGACGACGTCACGGGTCTCCGCCATGGCCTAGTTGCTTCCCTTCCCCTGCTTGAGAATCTCCAACGCCGCCAGACGACCGTTTGCACCCATGATGCCCCCGCCCGGGTGTGTGGCCGAGCCGCACATCCAAAGGTTCTTGATCGGAGTTTTGTATTGCGCATATCCGGGCACGGGACGAAGGAAGAACAACTGCTCGAGCGTGAGTTCACCCTGGAAGATGTTGCCCTCGGTGAGGCCCCACTCGCGCTCGAGGTCGAGCGGCGTCACCACCTGGCGGCCGACGATGATGTCTTTCAGGTTCGGCGCATACTCAGCAATGGTGTTGATCACGTTGTCGCCGAACTCTTCGCGCTTCTCGTCCCATGTGCCTTCTTTGAGCTTGTAGGGCGCATATTGCACGAAGCACGACATCACGTGCTTGCCCGGAGGCGCCACAGAAGGATCGGTAAGGCTCGGGATCACCATGTCGATGTAGGGACGCCGCGAATAGCGGCCGTACTTGGCATCGTCATAGGCACGCTCCATGTAATCAACACTGGGCGAAATTGAGATGGCGCCGCGAAGATGGTTTCCTTCGCCGGGCATGCAAGTGAAGTTGGGCAAAGCGTCGAGCGCGAGGTTCACCTTGCCGGATGAACCTCGGAACTTGTAGCGCTTCACTTCTTCGCGGAAGTCGTCGGGAAGGTGCTGGGCGTCGATCATCTTCAGGAAGGTCAGGTTCGGATCGACGCTGGATGAAATCACCGGCGCGTAAAACTCGTCGCCGTTGGTTGTCGCGACGCCGACGGCTTTGCCATCTTTGACGAGGATTTGTGCGACTCCAACCTGCGTGCGGATTTCGACTCCGGCTTCGCGGGCGGCGTCAGCGATGGCATTCGAGATGGCTCCAGTACCGCCGCGCGCAAAGCCCCAGGCGCGGAAGGCGCCGTCGATCTCACCCATGTAGTGGTGCAGCAAAACGTAGGCGGTGCCGGGTGAACGCACGCCGAGAAATGTTCCGATGATTCCAGATGCCGACATCGTGGCCTTAAGCACGTCGGTCTCGAACCATTGGTCGAGAAAATCGATGGCACTCATGGTCATCAGCTGCACCTGGTTGTACTTGTCTTCGCCGTTCAGGTCCTTGAAGCGGCGACCCACAAAGAGCAGCTTCATAAGGTCTTTGGGGTTGAGCGTGGTGGGGTCGGGCGGGACCATGCTGAGGATCGGCTTCACGAAGCGGCACATCTGCAACATGGCCTTGCCGAATTCGTCGTAGGCTTCGGCGTCGAGCTTAGAATGGCGGGCAATTTCGCGGCGCGTAACGCCGTGGTCGTTGACTCGCCACAGGTGATCGCCGTTGGGCATGGGCGTGAACGTGCCATCCAGGGGCAGAATTTCCAAACCGTGCCGGGGCAGATCGAGCTCGCGAATGATCTCGGGACGAAGCAGCGAGACCACGTAGGAGCAAACAGAGAATTTGAAGCCGGGAAAAATCTCTTCGGTGCAGGCCGCGCCGCCAACAATGTGACGCCGCTCTAAGACCATGACTTTCTTGCCGGCCTTGGCCAAATAGGCCGCGTTCACCAGCCCGTTGTGGCCGCCGCCGATGACGATGGCGTCGTACTGTCCAGATGACGTGGAAGCCATAGTGTCCTAAACGAAAAGATTTTGTGCGATGAAGGCAGCGCCATTCTAAATGGCGCGCAACGAATTTGTCTGTATTCTGACGTCGCCGGAAGCGGGGCTCGCATCGTAGCGTCCTTGCCGCGCGTGCGCGCGCGCCGCTATAATCCGCGCTAATCAACCACACTGAGGAAACGTCGTGCCTATCGGTACCGCAGTCCACGAACGAACACTCCCGCTCTGTACGAGCCTGAACTACCGCGAGTGGTCGGGCTTCTACGCAGTCAGCGTTTACGAGACTCACCACGAACACGAGTACAACGCGATCCGTAACGCGGCGGCGCTGATTGACGTCACCCCACTGTTCAAGTACCTGATCACCGGACGCGACGCGACCAAGTTCGTCAACCGTGTGCTGGCGCGCGATATCAACAAGGTCGGCGTCAACCAGGTGATCTATTGCTGCTGGTGCGATGAGGACGGCAAGGTCATCGACGACGGCACCATCACGCGACTGGAAGAAAATCGCTATCGCTGGACCGCTGCCGACCCTAACTTGCGGTGGTTTCGACAAAACGCGATCGGCCTGGACGTGGAGATCGACGACATCACCGAGCAACTGGCGGCGTTGGCACTGCAAGGACCAACCTCGAGCAAGCTGTTGAAGAGCGTTGCCGAAGCAGACATCGAAAATCTCAAATACTTCCGCAAGACGAGCGGCAAGATTGGGGGCGTGCCAGTCGATATTTCGCGCACTGGATACACCGGTGACCTCGGTTACGAGATTTGGATCCCGTGGCAGGAGGCCGTGAAAGTCTGGGACGCGCTCATGTACGCCGGACGAAGCTTCGACATTCACCCCACGGGGATGCTGGCGCTGGATGTGGCTCGCATCGAAGCGGGATTGATCCTCGCCGATGTCGATTACGTCAGCAGCAAGAAGGCGCTGATTGCTGCGCAGAAATACACGCCCTATGAGATTGGGCTAGGCAAGCTGGTTCAGTTGGAAAAGGACAATTTCATCGGGAAGCGAGCCTTGATGGCCGAGAACAAGCGTGGTCCAGAGCGCGTCCTCGTCGGATTGGAGATTGACTGGAACGACGTCGAGGCCTTGTTTGACGACGTTGGATTGCCGCCGCAAACACCGGCAACCGCGTCGCGCGTGCATGTACCGGTCTATCGTGGGCGCGAGCAGGTGGGCAAAGCCACTTCCACCACGTGGTCTCCATTGTTAAAGCAACTAATTGCGCTGGCCAGTGTGGAGCCTCAACACGCCAAGCCGGGCACGAAGCTGCAGATCGAGTTCACCGTTGAGGCATCGCGCCATCGGGCGTCAGCGTCGGTCCGGCAATTGCCATTCTTTAATCCGCCGCGCAAAACCAAGACACCGGTTTAATCCAAAGCTAATTTTCGCCCCAAAGGCAAAGCCGCCGCTCACTGCGGCGGTCGTTTCGTCTGGAGAAGGGCCTATCGACGGTTGGCTATCGAGACGCTGACCTCATCGCCACGGTGGTAGAGCAGGCGCTCTACCGTCTGGTCCATGGTGTCGAGAAGGCTGACGGCGGGTGCGGGGTTGCGGGCATCATCGAGCGCACGGTCCCACTTGTGGGTAGCTTCGGCAGCCTGCTTCATGCCCACGCGAGCGGTTGCCGGAAGGACGGCGTAGGCCAGCCACATCAAGGTGGAGATGATATAAGCGAGGCCGCTAATCCGACTCAAATTCGCCTTGGAAATTACACCCTGGTGAGTAAGGGCGGTCATGACAAGCATATTTACCGCCGCAAAAAATCCGAACCCTACCGCGATTCCGAAAAGAACATTGCGTCTGGAAATGCCCAGATACTCGCTAAAGAGCAGCATGAAAAGAACTAAGCCGCACTGCATCATTCGCACGCTGCGGTCGACCACAAAGATTGCATTGGTGACGTTATCGATCTGAGTTCCGCGCCATGAGGTGATCGCCCACATGCCCGCAACCAAGAGTACGACCAGCGCGCACCAACGAAAAAGAATGACACTCAGATCTCGCAGCGCTTCATACGGACGGAAGGCATCCTTGAAGATTTCCAACAGCACCGCGAATGACACCGCGATACTTAATGCCCTCATCGTCCAATAGACGTAGAAATACCCATTCTCCCAATTGCGCAGCGGGAACTCGATCAAGAAATCCAAGACTTGGAAGATGACGTAGTTGAAAAAGTACGGATAATCTTTGTGCAGGCGCCGCCGATACATCGCCACCGCCAATACCGTCATCAGTGCCGGAGTGGTGAACCATAGGACGTAATCGATTGTATGTAATCGCATGGCGACCTGTTTATGGTAGCGCCCGCGACCATGCGATACAAGCGATATCTCCAATCGGCCGAAACCGATGGCTGACAGCTATGCTGTTTTGACTCGAAGGCAGTCGGACTAGCCCAATTCGGGAGTTCGAACGGCACTTTCAGGTCAGTTCCTCTGCCATCAAAGCCCCGTTGGTCTTACCCCGCGTAGATTTGGGCGTAATTTAGCCGGTGTACAGCCGCAGTGATCCGCAGCTGGTCATCAGGGGGACAGTTGGTTCCCGGACGGCACGTCTGAATTGGTCCGCTGCCATCAGCCATCTGGCGCAGCTGATCGTCTGGATGGGCAATTGGTTCCCGGACGGCACGTCTGGATTGGCCCGCTGCCATCGGCCATCTGGCGCAGCTGATCATCCGGTGGGCAGTTGGTTCCCGGACGGCACGTCTGGATTGGCCCGCTGCCATCGGCCATCTGGCGCAGCTGATCATCCGGCGGGCAATTGGTTCCCGGACGGCAGGTCTGGATTGGCCCGCTACCATCGGCCATCTGGCGCAGCTGATCATCCGGCGGGCAATTGGTTCCTGGACGGCAGGTCTGGATTGGCCCGCTGCCATCGGCCATTTGGCGCAGCTGATCATCCGGTGGGCAGTTGGTTCCCGGGCGGCATGTCTGGATTGGCCCGCTGCCATCGGCCATCTGGCGCAGCTGATCATCCGGCGGGCAATTGGTTCCTGGACGGCAGGTCTGGATTGGCCCGCTACCATCGGCCATCTGGCGCAGCTGATCATCCGGCGGGCAATTGGTTCCTGGACGGCAGGTCTGGATTGGCCCGCTACCATCGGCCATTTGGCGCAGCTGATCATCCGGTGGGCAGTTGGTTCCCGGACGGCAGGTCTGGATTGGCCCGCTACCATCGGCCATCTGGCGCAACTGATCATCCGGTGGGCAATTGGTTCCCGGACGGCAGGTCTGGATTGGACCGCTGCCATCGGCCAGACTCGGTTGCTGAATGTCACGACGATTTGCAGGAGATTTCGCAACATACGAAACCAACGTGAGAGTCGAAACGATCAAAATGGCTCCAAACAGATTTCTTTTCATGGCTTCTTCTCCAGGGTCATAGATGACCCAAATCATGGGGGATTACGGCTAATTGTTAGAACGTCCACCGTTCGCCGGGATCGACGGCGGGGCGACAGGTATCGGCGAGCCTCCCTCGCCGACGATCACTACCGCTCGCATTGAGGGACTCGGGTTCTCTCCACTCGCCGCAGAAATTGCACCAGCAAGCATCAGACTCGCTAAAGCAGCAATGATCGTTTTCTTCATGGGACTCAATTCTCCTGTTCGAAAAATCCTGATGGCCCTGAGCCAGAATTTCGCCGCACCGCTCGACACAATTCCTGTCGACGGCGCGTGCGGGCTCCAAATTCTGTAACTGAAAAGTGGCGGGAGGATTACTACCTAGTAAACAGCGCGGACTCAAGTAGCCGTCCTCCAAATGCGATCGCGCAGTACAAAAAATCAAAAGTAACACGCTGCAAGACGCGCGACTATGACGGCATGAGAGACTACTATTCCTAGCAGCATTATAGATAGGCCGAACTGAGACCTCCACGCAATAGCTTAAGCGATGGTAAGCCCAGTAGTACATGTACTTTAGTGCGCATCAAAGGTTACTCTCTAAGTGCCGCTTTTCGTGCTCATATCCCCGCCAAGTCAGCTATTCTCGATCACACAAAGCCATCAACATGGGCGACGCAAACTCCAAATCAGCGACGACCACGGAAAACGTACAGCAATCGACTGGCCAAATGGTGCGTTCGTCCGAGCCCTCGCAGATCTGTCCCAATTGCTCCGCCTATTTGCAAAGCCAACATTGCAAGATGGTGTGTGACACCTGCGGTTTCTATCTCAGCTGCT
This sequence comes from uncultured Acidobacteriaceae bacterium, assembly GCA_963837915.1. GTDB lineage: Bacteria > Acidobacteriota > Terriglobia > Terriglobales > Acidobacteriaceae > DASRAA01. The sequence goes on along the minus strand of CAWIPZ010000051.1, from coordinate 467,962 downwards.
CAGACTTTTACTAAAGTCCAGACGCTGGAATAATCTTCTGCCGTCAATCCGAAATTCGGATACTGCGAAGCCGCGCTTCCGCCCCGTGAGCATGGGCAGGAATTGCCGCTTTCGTGTAATTTGATTTCAGCGATTTTCGCCCTGATAGAGGAGGACTGAATGCAACGCAAAGCTAGCGCCCACTGGTCGGGTGGATTGAAAGACGGCAAGGGCACGGTTTCGACGGCGAGTGGGGTACTGAACAACAGCCAGTATTCCTTCAGCACGCGCTTCGAAAATGGCATCGGAACCAATCCTGAAGAACTCATTGCCGCCGCACACGCAGGTTGTTTCACCATGGCGCTGTCGGCCCAACTCGGCAATGCCGGAATGACCGCTGAGGGCATCGACACCACAGCAACCATCACATTAGATAAAACGGATGCCGGATTCTCCATTACTTCATCTCATCTTGAGGTAACCGCCAAGATTCCCGGTGCAGACCAGGCCAAGTTCGAAGCGGCTGCCAAGGCCGCCGAGACCGGCTGCCCGATTTCGCGTGTGTTGAATGCAAAGATCACCATGGACGCGAAGTTGATTGCTTAATCGAGTCCCAATTGACAACGCCCTTTTGTGAATTCGCGGGCTGCTGGTTTTGCATTCCAGGCAGCCCGACGACTCGGCCGCACTTAAGTACGCTCGCCGCACCCTGGGAAGTCACCCGGATATCCAACGAAAAAACTGATCGAATCGGCAACCATCGCGCTCGCCATCGGCGCGACACGGAGTGCTTCTTTCATCTGAATCTTGAGTCTGTGCCTCGCGGTGACACGTGGAAATACCACTTCCGGCGCATGTTCGCGAGAAGTTGTGCATCCCGTTTGGGAGGCGCACAGCTACTAAGGATGAGTATTCAGAATCTTGCCCCCTGAGAGGTCAGCCGTGCGAACGGAGAATCTCGCGGATGTCGCGATTGATCCTTGCCGCTTCCTGGGCGGCCTGATCGATCAACTTCAGCCAGCGTTGGCTCTGGTCGTCGAGTTTGGATTGCGCCAGTAAATACGAGCCTTGCATCACATTTTCAATGGCATTGCTCAAATCATGCGCCAGTGTGCGCAGGTGGGCTATGGTCTCGCCCGCCAATTCTTTCGATTCGTGTTCCATGGTTATACGTCTGTTCCCGCTCCGCAGGTTGACCAGCGACTCGGAAATCATTCCGAGTGCGGAATTCGAACTTGTGCCCACGAAACCTTAGCACAAATCGACCAACTGGGTTCAGCCGCTTGCCACTGCTGCGGTTGAGCCGCCGTGCTCGGAGAAGAAACACATTCCGTGCGAGGGCACAAGAACAGAAGGACTGCAATTAGTAGCTTTTGCTGCGCACCCAATGTTGCTATGATTTCCACAACGCCACGCTCGTCCGAGCAATTCCATGGGAAAAGTGCGACTGAAAACCAAGCTGGTGCTCGCCATCAGCGGAATGGTGTTCGTACTGGTCGCACTGTTCTGCTACATCTACGTCTCGCATCGCGTGCGGCAAAGCACCCAAGCGGCACACGACCGCGCGGAATTTGTCGCCAAGGAAATTGAAGAGAGCGCGCACGCTGCGACCGCAGTCGATTCGCACCAGCTGGATATCGACCTGGGCGACCCGCAAGGCATCCAGTCAGTCATTGAAAGCCGATTGCAGAATGACAAGGGAACGAGCACGCTTCTGCAATCGATTATTGCTTACTCACCTTCCATTTACGACGCCGGCATTATCGATGTCCATGGGCGGGCCATCGTCCACACTGATCCGTCAGTCATAGGAAAGGTGCTGGACCGACGGGACAACTTCGACAACGTGCGTACCGCCAACGTATTCCGCCAGCTGCAAATTATCTACGGGCCGCCGCGGGTCTACGATTTCTATCTTCCACTCCAACAAGGCGAGGGCCAGCGTTTCGGCAGCATCCGGGTGGGGATCTCCACCGTTTTAATGGGGGATGAAGTGACGCCGCAGTTGACGAGGGCACTGATCTACTCCGCCATCGCAATCTTGATGTCGCTTGCCCTGGCTGCAGGAGTCTCGAATATCGCGCTTCGGCCGCTGGAGGCCATTGCGCGACGGCTTGACCAGATGACCTCGGAAGTGCCGGATCCTCATCCCAATCCGCAGCCCGATCCTGGCAGGGTGGATGAGTTCGGCCTGGTGAACACCAAGATTGATCGCCTGGGCCGGCAAATTAAGGACGTCAAGGAAGTCTTCAGCACCCTGAAAGGCAACCTCGATCAGATCATGGGCACGCTGCAGGACGGCTTGGTGCTGTTCACCAGCGACAACCAGGTCGTGCTGGTGAGCGCCTCGGCCGAGCGGTTTATAGGCCGCTCGCGGGAGCAGATACTGGGCCAGGGTGTGGAGCAGATCTTCACCGACGCCACGAAACTCGGACTCATCGTGCTCGATGCATTTGCGCTTCACCAGGCGATCCCGCAGCGGGAAATCGAATTGGATAACGGACGCCGCATCCAGATCGCGCTCGACTTCATTGCCGAGCGCGGCGAACGCATCGGCGCGCTGTTGACCATGCGTGACGCGGAATCGGTGCGGCGCATTGAAAACGAAATCGAATTGTCGCGCCGCCTGGCTGCCATTGGCCGCTTGACGTCAGGCGTCGCGCACGAAGTGAAGAACCCCATCAACGCGATCGTCGTTCACCTGGAACTGCTGCGCGAGAAGATGCGGGAAGTCGATCCCAATACCCGCCGCCACATGGACATCATCGGCAACGAGATTCATCGCCTCGACCGCGTAGTCCAGACGCTGGTGGACTTCAATCGTCCAGTAGAGCTGCGGTTGTCGTCGTTCGACTTGCGACGTCTCGTCGAGGACGTAGCGATGCTGGCGTCTCCCGAAGCCGCCCTTCAAGGCGTGGAGGTCAAAACCCAGATCGGGAAAGAGGCATTGCCCATCAAGGCCGATAACGACCTGGTCAAACAGGCGCTTCTCAACGTGGTGCTCAACGGAGTCCAATCGATGGAGCGCGGCGGTGTGTTGACGGTGGAAGCGCGACGAGAAGATGTGTCAGCTTCGGTTGAGGTCCGCGACCAGGGAGGCGGTATTCCTCCCGAAATCCAGGACAAAGTTTTCAATCTCTATTTCACAACCAAGAAGTCCGGAAGCGGCATTGGACTGGCCATGAGCTACCGTGTGCTGCAAATGCATAGCGGCTCACTGGATTTCACCACTGAGATGGGCTTGGGCACCACTTTTCGCTTGTTGCTTCCGTTGGCCGGCACGCATCCGCAAGAAAATAAGGAGGTTATGACAATAACCTAGCCGAGTGGTGCATTTCGTCCCAACTGGGAACCTGAAACTCACCGACTTCCGTTGCAAGTGTTTATCATGGAAGAACTGGTGTGGCTCGCTGGCCGTTCGGCGTTCGTCGAAGATTCGAGCATGCTCAGAAAATGAATTTTCCGCGCAAATTCGTCACCTCGGTGCTACTGCCGCTTTTGTTGCTTACGCAAGCGTGCAACAAGAAGAAGCCGGTACTGGTGCAACAGGCCCACGCTCCAACCATCATCGCCGAGACACTGCCCGACGAAATCCCTGAGAAGCCCGAAACTGAGATTACGGAAGTCGCTCCGCCACGGAACACCCAGCAACAGCAGCAACAGAAGACAACCAAGCCCAAAAAGCCAGCGCGCACACAGACGGCGAAGAAGACGACGCCTGCTAGTACCCCAGCGTCAACCCCGCCGCCTTCCGCGCCGTCACCAGCTGCAACCAACAATCAGCAGCAGGTGGCTGCTTTACGGCCACCCCACAACGGGTCACCGGAGAACGCAACTGATATGGCGATCGTCGCCGCCGTCCCCAGCCAGCAGGCTTCGCAGCAGAAAGAAGAGGCCGCTCACATGGTAGACGCCACGGAGAATGCGCTGAAGAACATCAGCCGTTCTCTGAGCGACGACGAGAAAGCCATGCGCATGCAGATTCAGTCCTACATTCAGCAGTCGCGCAAGGCCACTGCGGATGGCGACTACGAACGAGCTTACAATTTGGCGAAGAAAGCGCAACTGTTGGCCGACGCGCTAATTAAGAAGTAGCTTTTCTTGCCGCGACACACCCTGAAACCAACCCGCGGTTTGCCTCTCGTCTATTTCTTCCTCGCGCCGGCAGCACTGATTTTCGCCAGCAACTCCTTCGCTGGTCCCTGATACGGGCCGTCGATGCCGGCAGCCTTCTGCAAAGTCGCGACCGCGTCGGCTTTGTGGTTCTGCTTGGCATAGGCGTAGCCGAGGTAGAACAACGCCTGTTGCTGGTCCTGGGGATCGTCCTGCAAGAGCGCCACAGCCGCCTTAAGGTCAGTTACTGCTGGCACCAGTTTCTCCTGGTTGAGCTCGGCATGGCCTAGTGAAATGTGCGCCAGCCCGGCATACGATTTCTTTTCCTTCGTGTCAGGATTGGGACCGACCAGCGTCACTACCTTGCTGGCATAGGTCTCTGCCTTGGCCGCATCCTTCGGATCGGCGGCGTAAGCATCGGCCATCATCAGTAGCGTCGGAATGCTGTTTGGATTCGCCGCCAGGGTCTTTTCACCGTAGGCCTCGAGGCGCTGCGGCTGGTTCAATTGCCGCAGAGTGTAGAGCGCCACCTGGCTTACCTGCGCTTCGAACTTCGAATGTGGAAACGCTGGTGTGAACTTCTCGATTTCTGCCATTCGCTTGTTTGGGTCCTGTTCGGAAGCGATGGCATTGTAGGCGGAGGATTCCAGGAAATCGTAACCGTTTTGCGCAGAACTCTGCTCCCCTGCGATCTTAGAATTCCAATCCGCATCCGGCATATCCGCGGGTCGTGGTTGCTTGGCGATGGAGTTATACACGCCTGCGCCCTGCACCGCGTAGTCCACCACTTTGCCGTTATCTTTCATGGCCTGCGCGATGCTGGTCTGCGACACGATGATGTCAAGATTGCTCGGATAGGCCTCCAGCGCCTTGCTGCCATATTCCATCGCCTTGGCCGTATCTCCTGCAGCGAGATACTGCTGCGAAAGCTGCCACTCACCGTAGGCCGCTGCGGCTTTGTTGTCCGCATACTTCGTGAGGAAGTCCTGGTACATCGTAATCCGCTTCTGCGCGTCAGATTGGGCGGTGATCGCAGCCAGGTCTTTATCTTCCGGAGTCCCGGCCGGAATCACGATGGGAGTGCTCTGCGCTAGAGACGAAAGGCCGAGCCACGCGGATAAGCAAATGACAGCAAGCAGGCGATGAGAAGAACGCATTTCGCACCTCGATGAGACCCGTAGCCAGCGCGGTACGACAGAGTGACGCGGCTGCCCACGATCTTTATTCGCACGGAATGCTAACGCTTTTGGCGGCTGGACGCTATGAGTTCTCGCACATCACGCCGTGCGGTGGCTAAAGACGGCACTGAAGAACATTTCCGCTCCGCTTTGTGTGCGCGGCGGTCGCAACACCAACACGGCAGTCCCGGAGGGGCGACATCTCATAGCCCAGCGCTTCAGCGCTGGGGAGCGCGATTAGTAGGACGCCCGAGTCCCGGCAGGAACGACATATGCCCAGGCTGACTTCAGTCCGCGCGGCAAAAAGCCTTCCAAGTCTTCCGGCTACTTCCGTCCCTCGCGCTTTTGGGCCACCACCAGGCCGCGCGGAGTGGGCAACAGAACAACAGAAATAAGCCCATCACGTTCCATCTTGAGGGCCGCCTCCCGTACCTGCTCCAGGTGCGAGCTGGCATCGTGCATCAGGATCACACCGAACGGCGATATCTGGGGAAGGTAGCGTCGTACCTCTTCTTCCCGGATCGGCATATCACTGTCGCTGAAAAACAGGTCGATGGTGCCATCGACCTTCATCTCCAGGCTGGATTCGTTGCGCAGGTCGATGAGGTCGTTGACCTCCGACGCGGCGAATTTCTCTTTCGCCGTCTCGTGCACCGTGCGATCGAACTCACAGGTGATGATTTTCCCAAAGCCATTCAAGCGCATCGCTTCGGCAATCCACAGCGTGCTGACGCCCATGAAGGTCCCGGTCTCCACCACCAGGCGCGGCTTGATGGTCGTAACCAGCGTGCGCAGGAACTCCAGCACTTCGACCTCCGCGGTCATGGAGTCGTACATGCTCCACTGTTCGGGATGCGGACACTCCGGCGTGGCGCGATGGTACTCGGGGACCAGAGTGCCCCCGCGCAGCTTGGCCTCGCGCATGATGCGGTGTTCCTGCTTTTCTTTTTTGAAGAGACGCTTGAGGCCCAATACTTTCCCTTCCTGACCGCCGCTCAGCGAAGATTTTGCGCGTTCCGTTGCGATGTTCGCTCACTCAGTATAAGTGAGCATGGTTGAGACCTGGAACCGCGTTACAGTGAATCATGCGCGAGGCGTTTCAACACCGTGGGATGAGGCTGCTTTTTGTCGCCAATCTCATCTCGATGATTGGCAGCGGAATGAACGCCGCCGCGGTCATCTGGTTCATCCTGCAGACCACGCACAATGAGGTGTCTTTGGGCCTGTTGGTCGCGCTGCAAACCCTGCCCTCGCTGGTGCTGCTGCCATTCACGGGAGTGCTGATCGATCGCGAAGACCGGCGCCACCTCATGATGTGGCTCGACGTGGCACGCGGGCTGATTATCCTGCTGGTCGCGGTGCTGGCGCTCACCCAACATGTTCGCGTCTGGCAGCTGTATGGCATGACCATCCTGGTGGCGATCGGTTTCTGGATGTTCTGGCCAACAATTAACGCGCTAGTACAGGAGCTGTCGCCCGAAGACAAACTGATCGATTCGAACTCGCTGATGCTCGCGGCAGTGCAGGGCGGCTGGGTACTGGCGGGCGCGGTTGTCGGATTCGTGTACAACAAGATTGGTTTGGGCGGAATTCTCCTGCTCGATTGCGCGACCTATGCGGTGTCCATCGCCTGCGTATACCACGTACGCCAGGGCCGGGTGACCGTGACGCACCTCGCCCCCCCGTCCGAACACGCACCGCCGGATACCGCCGTGGCCCGCTACATGCACGAATTGGGAGAAGGTTTCCGTTACGTCAGAACCGAACGCCGGGTGCTGCTGCTCGGTCTGGCGTGGGCGTTATTTATCGCGGCCATGATGACACAGGGTGTAATCTCCGCTCCGTTGAGCGAGCGCATTTTGCATCGCGGCGCGGTCGGTTACGGATGGCTCAATGCCGGCTGGGCCTTCGGGGCGTTCAGTAGCATGTTCTATGCGTCGCGTCTCATCCGCCGCCATGGCGCACACCGCTCGGTAACTCTAACCATGTGTGTAATTGCCGTGGCGTTGTTGGTGCTGCCGGAAATTCCGTGGATCATCCTCACCGTGCCCATCTACTTCGCCATGGGCTCGGGGCGCGGCGTCGGCGGCATCGCCATCTCGTCGGAAATGATGGAGATGGTTCCGAAATATTTCATGGGACGCGTACAAAATACGTTCTTTTTTCTCGCCAGCGCGCTGCAGATTTTCACCGCGCTGATTGCGGGTGAGGCCGCCCATCGCGATGGTCTGCGATTCGGCTTTTACATTGTCGCTGCGATGTACTTTGGCGCCGCAGTTGCCGCGTGGTGGCCCGTGCCCGAGCCTGTCAGCGTCCGGCAGAAAGATGCAGCCGACTGACGCGTGAGGATGAAGCGCTAGACTTCAGCCTGGCGAATTAGCGTTGAAGATGAGATGGGCTTTAGCCGGGCGTCTCTTCTTCCTCCTTGTACCGGGTGCCGAAAAAGCGCGCGCGTTGCTCCGTATCGGGCACCACTTTTACAGCTTGCCAAAAATCTCGCGTTTGCGACTGCTTCGTATCAGGGCGCAGCTTCAGCTGCGCCGTACCAGTGTTTTGTTTTTGTCATCCCTCGCGGACTTCAGTCCGCGGGGGATCTGCTCTTGCGACTTTTTCCGTATCCTCTTCACCCGTGCCCAGCGCTCAAACCAGCGTGACTTATCACATCGAACTGTGTCGCACGCCCTTTCTCTCCCGTTCCGGCGTGTGTAAATCTCCCTGCGTGAGGCGAGGGATTGGTGTCTCTCGCTGCCGGCACCTGAGGGGCATGGCGCGACAGCAGCTCTTTGATAACTAGAAAGTCAATGAAAGTTTTCGAGCCCCTCCAACAGACTTGTCCTGCTAACCCATTTGTTTCTGCTACTTTAGCTATAACTACTAATGTTTGCCCAAACTTACACACACTCGTGCCGTAAACCATTTGTTTTCAAGATGGGCAGGGGAGGGGGTACCGCATAATATCGCTAAAGGCGCGTCGTTCAAGTCCTCTACTTTTGCCCGGTCAATTCCTCAACGCGACCTCTCCCGGTACTTCCACCAAAGATAGGTGACCAGAGTGGCCGCCAGGACGAACACAACTGCGTTGGCCCGTCCCACGATGCGTAACAGCCGGTGCCAGTGCTGTCCGAAGAGATAGCCCACGCTTGCGATGACGGAGACCCAGACAGCCGCGCCCAGAAAGTTGTAAAGCACGAAGCGGCGCCACTGCATGCGCAGCACCCCAGCCAACGGTCCGGCGATGACCCGCATACCGAAAACAAATCGTGCGAAAAACACTGTCGCGGGCCCGAACCGCTCAAACAGTTTCTCGCCCCTCGCGATTTTCTTGTCCGAGACACGGAAAGACTTCTGGTAGCGATGCAGCAACGGGCGTCCGCCGTGGAAGCCAATCCAATAACCAAGGTTGTCGCCCAGTGTGCAAGCCGCCGTGCCCACCAGAATGATCATCGCGAGATTGAGTTCGTGATGCTGATAGGCGAGAAAGCTGGCGAACAGCAGCATGGTTTCGCCCGGCAGCGGAATGCCGGCGTTCTCCAACAGCAGCGTGAGCGCGAGCGTCCAGTATCCGTGCGTCGTGAAGTGGTTGCGCAATACCTCAAAGAGATCGGGGAGCATGATTACGCGCGGCCGGGCCCCGACTGGTTGTGGGCGGCAACCGCGTGTGTCTCATCTTGGACGGGTGTCGGCGGCGTGTCATGCAGCAGGAAGTCGAGCACGATACGGTTGAACTCCTCAGGTACTTCTTCGTAGGGCATGTGACCGACGTTTGGCATCATCACGACTGCGCTGTTCTTCCAGCGGCGATGTAGCTCCTCCGCCGACGCCGGATCGACGGCGGCGTCGCGATCTCCCCACAGCAGCAGAGTCGGAAGCGATTCCACCTGCGGCAAGACCGAGCCGATGCGCTGCAGGTCCGTCGTCCACGAACGAAGGATGTTCCACAGATGCTCGAAGCTGCCCGCAGGTTCGAGTCCGGCCTGATATCCGGCAAAGCTGTCATGAGGAATGTTGGCTGGATTAGCGTAAAGCCGCTTGAAAAAATCCTTGAGGATGAACGGAAATTGCGCGGCAAGGTGAACCACATAGAGACGTCCTACGCGGCTGCGGAGCAGGCGAACCCGCAGCAGCCCGGTCCGCGACCACGGATTAATAGGCGCAGACAACACCAGGTGACCGATGCGATGCAGCACGCCACGCTCGGCAAGCAAGCCGGCGAGTGCGATCGCGGCCCCGCCGCCTCGCGAGGTACCGAGCATGTCGAAGTGCTGGACACCGAGGTAATCCATGAAGTCCAGCAGATTTTCGGCATCGCTGGCCAGAGTGCCCCGCAGCGCCGCACTGCGCGGCGAGAAACCGCAACCCGGCAGATCGACTGCATAAACTGAATAATGCCTCGCCAAGCCCTCGATGACGAATCGCCAGGAGAACGAATAGCCCATGAATCCGTGAACCACGAGCAGAGCCGGGCCGCTGCCTGCGTGCAGATACCGCCAGCGAATTCCGTTGACGACCGCGGCCCAATCCTCCACTCCGTCAACCTTGGCCAACGCAGGTACCGCGAGTGCAGCCTCAGCTTTTATTGGCTCGCTCATTCGTTTTCGCCTACATTTTGCGCCTTTTCGTGAACGGTGTCGAAGCTCGTTTATGGATGGACAGCATTTATCGGCTTCGCGGCGATGTCGTAAGATCACACTCGAACAAATGGAGCGCTCATGCCCGATGCGGCAGAGGTATTCATCGGAGTCGATATTGGCGGTACCAAAGTTGCAGCCGGACTGGTGAACCCGCAGGGCGAGATCTTGCACAAGACGCGCACGCCCATGAATGCGCGCGGCACAGCCGACGAAGCCCTAGGTTGCGTTCGCGCAGCCATCGACGCGATTCGGCACGAGCACCCTGACGTGACGGTCGGCGGCATTGGTCTGATCTCGCCGGGGCCAGTCGATCCACAGACCGGCATGGTGCTCAACCCGTCGAACCTTCCTTGCTGGCATGACTATCCGCTAGCGGAGGAGATTCGCAAAGCGTACGACTTGCCCACGCACGTGCATAACGACGCCAATGCCGCCGGGCTGGCCGAAGCGTTATGGGGCGCGGGCGCGGGTTACAAGTGCATGTTCTATGCCACGCTCGGCACCGGCGTCGGCACCGCCATCACCTATAACGCGCAGCTCTATTTGGGACGTACAGGTGCTGCCGGCGAAGGCGGCCACATGAGCATCGACTACCGCGGCGTCCGCTGCCGTTGCGGCAAGTCGGGATGCATTGAGACCTTCGCCGCCGGTTGGGCCATCGCTGCCCGCGCGCAGGAAAAGCTTGCTCGCGAAGCCACCCGCGGCAAGCGCATCGTCGAGTTGGCCGGCGGCAATGTAGAGAAAGTTACCAGTGAAACCTTGGCGCAAGCGTGGGAAGAAGGCGATCCTCTGGCTACCGAGATGCTTCGCGAAACTGCCGATATTCTCGCCGTGTGGTTTGGCAACGTGGTCGATCTGTTGGAGCCAGACATCATCGTGGTGGGCGGCGGCCTAAGTTCGCTGATGGCACGTTGGTTCGACCGCATCGCGTCACAGTTGCCCTTCTGGTCGGTGAACGCACGGTGTAGCGAGATTCCGTTTGCCGAAGCCAAGTATCGCGCGGATTCGGGGATTGCGGGCGCTGCGGCGCTGTGCGTAAGCAGGGCGTTGCTGTAGGAATTGGACGTGCACAGGCCCGGCTCTCACTTTTGCAGCGGTTTCGTATCAGGGCACGGCTTCAGCCGTGCCGGAACGAGTTCCTTTATTTGATTCGCGGACTTTAGTCCGTACATGATTGTGCACTTATGACTACGATCATTGCTCTCCTCCGCGGCGTGAACGTCACCGGCAACCACATGATCAAGATGGCCGACCTGCGGGCTTTGTGTGAATCGCTCGGTCATTGCAACGTGCAGACGTACGTTCAAAGCGGCAATGTGGTCTTCCAAACGAGCGAGCGCGATCATGCCAGGCTGGGCGCAAAGATCGAAGCCGCCATCGAAAAGACGCACGGCTTTCGTCCCGACGTTGTGCTGCGCACAGTGCCTGAAATGCGTGAGGTCATCGCGAAGAACCCCTTCGCCAAGCGTGAAGACATTGAGCCCGGCAAGCTGATCATTACGTTTCTGGCCACGGAACCGACTGCCGAATCGAGGGCGGCGCTGTCATCGTTGAAGCCCGATCCCGAGGAATTACGCGCGAGTGGCCGCGAAGTCTATGTTCATTTTCCCGACGGAATGGGCCGCTCAAAATTCGTCCCCGTGCTCGGCCGCGCGCTGAAGGGCAAAGGCACAGCCAGAAACTGGAACACCGTGACGAAGTTGCTGGAGATGGCAGAGACGCTGGAAAAAGGCGGCTAACGCCGCGTTCCTTCTCTAGTTGTGACAGCTTCGTGTCCTCGGGGACGTCGGTCATGCTTTCGAATTCGACGCGGTATCCGTCGGGATCGCGGAGAGATGTTACCCACATGGAGTTGCCGACCGTGGGTTCCCTGGGTTCGAGTCCGCGCGAGCGGAACTCGCGGTAGAGTGCGATGGCATCCTCGCACTGGAAGCAGAGGTTGACTCCCTGTCCGAGCACGCCTTCGGGACGCCGTCCGCCGTGACCGTCTTTGACATACTCCTGTAGCATGAGGGACGCACCACCGCGCGTCAGCCAGCACCAACGTATTTTTCCTTCGGGCTCCCACTTGTTCTTCACGACGAAGCCGAGTCCGTCGAGGTAGAAGCGCAGCGAGCGCTCCATGTCGGTGACGCCGAGAAATGGAACAACCTGCTTGAGATTGTCGTTCATTGCTTTGAATTTATCCGTGCTGATCCGTGTAAATCCGCGGCCGCATTCTTCAGTGCCCCGGCGCCGCCGGACTCTCTACCCAATCCGGAACGGTGCCCGGCGCGTCCTCAACCTCATCCGCGAAATTCCGCACCACGCCTCGATAAAGCATGCCCGCGCACATCGCCGAGAAGAACAGAAGGATCGCGCCCAGTCCAGATTGGTGCAGCAAGATCTTGCCGGTGCCGAACAAACAGAGGTACACCATCGCACAGCCCAGCGCCCACGCCCACAGGTTCCGTCCCAGGTCACGGTTTTGCGGGACGGAAGGCTCCAAATCAGCAATGTGCTGCCAACCTCTCACATCGGGCCGCACGTTGCGGTAGAAGCGCGTCAACACCTCTTGCGGTTCAGGCTTGGTCAGCAACGTGACAGTAACCCACACAACGGTCGTAACTAGCGTCGTCACGATCGCGTCCTTGGCGAACACCACCGAACCGTTTCCGCTGAACGGATGCCAGCGGCTCAGCACCAGGCTAATGGCAAGCGAACACGCCATTGCCGATATTTCGCTCCAGGCGTTGATGCGCCACCAGTACCAGCGGAGAATGTACACCGCACCGGTGCCCGCGCCGACTTGCAACACGATCTGCCATCCCGACGCGATGGAGCCGAGTTGCACGGAGACCCACGCCGCCACGATTACCAGCAGCACGGTGCACAGCCGCGACACCAGAACATAATGCGCTTCCGAGGCGTTGGGCTTCACGAAACGCCGGTAGAAATCCGACACGAGGTACGACGCGCCCCAGTTTAACTGCGTCGCGATCGTTGACATGAATGCCGCGAGAAATCCCGCGATGGCGATGCCGCGATATTGGTGCGGCAGATAATTGTTGAGCACCAGCATGTATCCGGTCTCAGGATGCGCGAGGCCGGGGTAAAGCACGATCACCGCGATGCCAGTCAGGATCCACGGCCACGGCCGTATTGCATAGTGTGCAATGTTGAACCATAACACCGACAATAGTCCTTGCTTCTCGTCGCGCGCGCTGAAAATGCGCTGCGCAATATAGCCTCCGCCGCCCGGTTCGGCGCCCGGATACCAGAAGGCCCACCATTGCAGACCGATGAAGACGAAGAAGTTCGCTAGCGGGACCATCCACATGGGCTCGGAGGTTACGCCGCGGGAGAAGTTGGGCAGAAAACTCAGCGGGCTTTCGGCGTTGCCGCCCGCGTGCGCCTGCATCTGTTGCAGGCTGGCGATGACTGCGCTCATGCCACCGCAGGCCATGATGGCGTAATACGCGACGGCGATCACGATGCTCATCTTCAGCACGAACTGAAAGAGGTCAGTCCACAACACGCCCCACAAGCCGCCGAGCGCGACGTAGAGGCCGGTAAACGGGATTAGAAATAATACGCAAATGGCCAACGCAGCGCCGTCGTTGCCGTTCCAAACCGAACCGAAACCCGTCATGAAGCTGCTGATGTTGTTGAGCATCGGCGTATTCGCCAGCGTGGTGCTGACGATGGACGTCATCGCCTTGGTGACCCAGCCGAGGATGACGCAGTTCATCAGCAGGCCGAGATAGATGGCGCGAAAGCCGCGCAGAAATGCCGCCGGCTTGCCCGAGTACCGGATCTCGGCAAACTGCACATCGGTCAGCAGGCCTGAGCGCCGCCACAACCGCGCGAACAGGAAGACCGTCATCATTCCCGAGAACAGGAATCCCCACCACAGCCAGTTACCCGAAACGCCCTGGGTATACACCAGACCGGTGACGACCAGCGGCGTGTCGGCGGCGAATGTCGTCGCAACCATCGAAGTGCCCGCCAACCACCAGTTCACATTGCGCCCGGAGACGAAATAGTCGTCAACGCTCTTGCCCGAGCGGCCGCGAAACCAGAGACCAAGAATCAGGGTGATGGAGAGATAACCGACAATGGCTGACCAGTCGAGCAGGGTGAAAGACATAAGTGGCAATTATCGTTGAGGCGTCAGGAAAAGCAACCGCGGATTACGCAGATCTCGCGGATCAGATCTTGGTGTTGGTTTATCCGCGCAATCGCCGGAGATCCGCGGTTAAATTGGTTTTAGGGTTTCGCGAACTCAACCTTCACCGTCTTGATCTCGTAAGCATTCGTCGGCACGGTGACAACTTTGCCGCTGGCATCCAGACTGAGCGCACTTGGCGCCACTTCCATCAAGTTGGTCTGCCAAGCGGCTGACGCAGACTGCGGCAACGTCAGGTGCACATCACCCTTCTTGCCCGCCCACTCGTAGAAGCGCACGATGAGCGAGTTGTCGTCTGCGTCTTTCTTGATCGCTGTGATCACCACGTTGTCTTCCTGCGTGGCGAAGAACGATTGCGAAGGCGGCAGTGTTCCTTGATGCCGCGTGGTGCCGACCGCCATCAGCGGATAGTTGACCTCATAGCCCTGCCGCACAGTCAGAGCTTCCTTCCAAGTGCCTGCATGAGGATAGAGCGAGTACGTGAACTCATGATGCCCCTGGTCCGCATTCGGATCGGGATATTCCGGCCCGCGCAGCAGCGACAGACGCAAAACATTGTCCTTGGCGTCATAACCGTATTTCGAATCGTTCAGCAGGCTGAAGCCGTGGGTTGCGTCCGACAGGTCGGCCCAGCGCAGCGCTGGCACCTCGAACTGCGCCTTCTCCGCCGGAGTATTGCGTGTCGTCGGCCGCTCCACGGTGCCGTAGGGAATCTCGAACGTCGCCTTATCGTTGCGCGCACTGAGCGGGAACGCCACCTTTAGCAGGATGTGCCTCTCGTGCCAGTCGACCTGCATGTTGACATCGACGCGCGGCATCCCGGCGTAGAGCGTGATGTCCTGAATGAACGTCGAACTCTGCCACTTGTGCGTGACGCGAATGACGGCCCGCAGCGGCGAACTCTCGATGAGCTTCACCTCGTCGGCTTGGAGCAGGTCGGTGTGATGCTCGATGAAGTCGGCATCCACGTTCCATGCGTCCCACTTCTTGGGCTTGTCGACAAACGCCTGTAGCAGGTTGCCGCAGGGCTTGCCGTCAGGCAGGTTCGGTGGCGCACCAACTCCGGGAACGGCAGGTGCGAGTGCTTCGGTATTCGTGCGCTTGTCGATGAGACTGGTAATGCAGCCGGTCTTCGGATCGACCTGCACGCGCAAGAATTCGTTCTCCAGCGACGTTTCCGTTGCGCTCAACTTCGGTTCGAGCTTTTTCGCGCCGGGGATGTCCACCAGTTTGGCGCTCGTCCCGACGAGCAGAAATAGTTTGTAACCATTGGCCGGCACATCTTCGGCAATCATTTGCAAATGTGCTCGACCGGTCTGCTTGTCCTGGCTGACCATGTGGACAACGATCTGTTTGCCTTCAGGCGTTACCGCGCTCACGCTCGGCACGGGCGCAGGGAATTGCACGTCGAAATCAACCGGGCCGGTGCGCGTCCACGACAGAGGATTGAACACCAGCACGCCGACACCGCTGGCGATGGCCTGTACTTTAACTTCTCCAAACTGCTGCGGATTGGCGTTTGTGATGCGCGCAGGCGATGGCGGAAAATTCGCCCGCGCCGCCAACTCATTCAGGTCAGCCTGCATCGTGTCATTGCTGAACCGCTGCACCTCCGCGTACTTCCGCGCGGCGTCCACATAGTTAATCCCAATCCCCGACCCCGGCAGGATGTCGTGAAATTGGTTGAATAGCACTTTTTTCCACGAATCGTCGAAGCCCGCCTGAGGATACGGCTGGCCGAGCAACGTGCCAATCGACGCCAGCTTTTCTGCATCGAGCAGCGCGACTTCGCTCTTGCGGTTACCACGCTTCTCCTCCGACTGCGAGGTCTGCACCCCGCGGTGATATTGGAAGTACAACTCCCCGTTCCACACCGGCAGGTTCAGCTCACTCTCGTTCTTGCTGAGATTGTTGAGGAAGCTCGCCGCTGTCGACAACTCAAGCTTGGGAAAGACGACATCCGACCTCTGCCAGCGCTGGGCGGTGTCGAGATCGACCCGCGTGGGTCCTCCGCCGTGGTCGCCCACGCCGTAGAGATACATCATCTGCAACGCGCCATCGGGCGCGGAGTTCGTGCCACCGTTGTACTTCCACATCAGAGGGCCATAGACGGCCGAGTCCTCGGCAATTCGTACCGGATCGATGGGCAACGCGTAATTGCTGGGGAAATAGGTCATCATGCGCGTGCCGTCGGGCGCCTGCCACCAGAATAGGCGGTAGGGGAACTTGGTGAACTCCGAGGCCCACAACAGTTTTTGAGTTACGAAATAATCGATTCCCGCGCGCCTGTAGATCTGCGGCAACTGCGCGTTATAACCGAACGAGTCGGGGTTCCAGCCAATGTTCACGTCCACGCCGAACTTCTGCTTGAAGTAACGCTTGCCATATAAGATTTGCCGCACCAGCGACTCGCCGTCAGGCATATTGAGATCAGGCTCGACCCACATGCCGCCGACGATCTCCCAGCGGCCCTCCTTCACTCGCTGCTCGATCTCGCTGAAAATCGCGGGATACTTCTCCTCCATCCACACGTACGCTTGCGCGGCCGAAGCGGTGAACTTGAAGTCGGGATACTCGCGCATCAGTTGCAGCGCGGTGCCGAACGTGTTGCGCACCACTTCGACTGTCTCGGTCTCCGGCCACAGCCATGCCATGTCGATGTGACTATTGCCGATGGCCTTCACCGTGAACTGCTTCATGTAAGGACGCAACACTTCGAGCTTGGCCTGCGCGGCCTTGAGAGACGCGTCGAACGCCGCTTGGTCGCCCTTATCGAGCGCGCCCAGATCGATCGCTTTCACCGCCGCGTCGAGTTGCTGCTGGCGCTCAGCTTTGCCATCGGGGTATGCGGCAATGAGCAATTCAGCCGCCACGATTTCCTGGCGAAGAAGGGTCGGATCGGGACGTGACTCGCCCGGCTCGAACATCAGCGAAGCAGCCGAAAGATACGTTTGCGGTGGCCCCCCGCAGCATCCCACCGTGCCCGATGCAACGATGCGCACCGCGATCAGCAGTTTCTGACCGGGCTGAGCGTCTTGCGTCAGCGTGATCGGCACCTGTGAGTCGCTATCGCCGCGCGCCACCATGTTGCCGTTCACGAAGACCGAAATCAGAATGCCCGTGTTGCCATCGACACTAAGATTGAGCGCGACCCGCGAGCCAGCCACCGAATATCCGTTGAGCGCCCGCGGAATCTCCACGCTCTCGTACGTCCAAGCCGGCAACTGAAGGTTCTGCTTGAGCGCGAGCGGCTTCGCTTCGGCCAAGGCAGCACCAGGAATCTCGCCGTGCGGCAAGTCAGTGCCGATGAACTTCCAGCCATCCAGCGGCATCGTAGTGATCGCCTGCACCCGGTCGAGCACCGGCTTGTAGGGGTCGGCGGGAGATTGTGTCTGGGCTATGGCAGACGTAGTGGCGAGTAAGAAAACCAGTATTCCGAAAAACGATGAACGGTGCATGTCGGATTCCTTGACCTGTTTATGCAACCGTCCCGCAGGGACGGTATATCTCAGCCCAGCGCTTCAGCGCTGGGTAGCTGCGTACAAAATCGCTAAGTCCCGGAGGGACGGCAGATGAACTTGCCGGGCTTCAGCCCGCGATCGCAGTGCCCGAACAATCAGTACTCAATTCCAAGCTTGTGCTGCATCTCTTCCAGCGTGACGCCCTTGGTCTCGGGAAACGTGAACATCACCACGAAGAACATGAGCGCCATCATCGCGGCGAAGAACACAAACGGGAACGCGCCGCCAAAATGTTGCACGAACACTGGAAAAATAAATGCGATCAACGCGTTCATGACCCAGTGCGTAGAACTGCCCAGCGCCTGTCCCTTCGAGCGCACGCGGTTCGGAAAAACTTCGCTGATGTAGACCCAAATCACCGCGCCCTGCGAGATCGCAAAAAAACCGATGTAAGCCACCAGCAACCACACCAGCAGATTCTGATGCCGTTGCGTGTAAAACACCGCCGCCACGCCGGCCAGGCAAAACGTCATGCCGACACCACCGATCATCAGCAGCGTTTTGCGGCCAAGTTTGTCGATGAGCGACATTCCCAACAGCGTAGCGGCCAGGTTCATCGCTCCTACAGCCACTGCCTGCAAATCTCCCGATACCTTGCTGAAGCCCGCCATGGCAAAGATGTAATTCAGGTAGTACAAAATGGCGTTGATGCCGGCGAGTTGATTGAACGCCGCCACGGTGAATGCGAGATAAATGGGCAAGCGATACTTGCGCTGGAACAGCGGTTCCGAATGCACCTGGCCATCCACATGAATCGACGCGATGATGTCGTCCAACTCGCTGGCGCCGTCCGGCGAACCCAGCGACTCGAGCACCTGGCGCGCTTCGGGGATGCGGTTCTTGGTCACCAGCCAGCGCGCCGATCGCGGAATCCCAAACAGCATGACGAGGAACAGCACTGCTGGAAGGGCAGCGACGCCCAGCATCCAGCGCCATTCGTTCACCCCCAGGTCAAAGCGCCCGATGATGAAGTTCGACAGGTACGCCACCAGAATGCCGATAACGATATTGATCTGGAACGAGCCGACCAGCATGCCGCGCCATTTCGCAGGAGCAATTTCCGCGATGTAAACCGGACCCAGTACCGAGGATCCGCCTATCCCGAGGCCACCAATGAAACGGAAGACAAGCAGCGAAGGCCAGTTCCACGCGAAGGCACAGCCCAACGCCGAAATCACGTAGAAGATAGCCAATATCCGCAGGCTCTCGCGCCCGCCCAATCGATCGCCCAGAATGCCCGAAAACATCGCGCCGATGATGGTACCGACCAGCGCGATCGACACGGTGAAGCCCAATTCACCCGGAGAAAGGTTGAAGACCTGCGTCAACTGGCGAGTAGTTCCAGCGATGACTGCCGTATCGAAACCGAATAGCAAGCCGCCCAGGGCCCCGACGATGATGCTCTTCACAAGGTAAGAATTGAGCTTGCCCGGTCCTCCTGGCGCCTTCAAATCCGTGTTCGCGATGTGCATTACTCGCTCCACACTGCCAGTTCATTGCCATTCGGATCCGCGAAATGAAAGCGCCGTCCACCGGGAAACTCAAACGGTTCGATCGTTATCTTGCCGCCGGCCCCGACTACCTTTCGTTGCGTTGCAGCCAGGTCCTGCGCGTACAGCACAACAAGCGCACCGCCCTTCACCGGCTTGGCGCTCATGGTAAAACCGCCCGCCAGGCGCCCATCGTGGAAGCTGGTGTAGTTCGGGCCGTAGTCGGTGAAACTCCATCCAAACACCGCGCCATAGAAGCGCTTGGTCGCTTCGATGTCGGTCGCGGGAAACTCAATATAGTCCATCTGAAAATTGTGCTCTTGCTGGCTCATTGCTTTCCTCGTGCTGGGTATCAGCGGGCAAGATTAGCACACCGCCATTGTCAGACACGCGGCAATCGCATTGCCGCACTGAATTCCCTTACCAGTTCGGTTCGCGAGTTGAACAAAACAGCGCCCTCCCGCATAATCCGCCAGTGGAGAAAGAGCCAAGCACTGCAGTCGCCGCACGTAATACCGCAGTGCTGCACCGTTCGCTGAACAAGGCTTATCCCGTCGCCGTGCGCGGCGAAGGCGTCTGGCTCTTGGACGCCGCTGGACGCAAAATCCTCGACTTCGCCTCCAGCGCGGTCGTGAACTTTATCGGCCATGGCGATCCAGCGGTTGCGCGGGCCATGGCTCAACAGGCGTCCCAGTTAGAGTTCGCTCACTCCAGCAACTTCACGACTGACGTCGCCGAGCAGTTCGCGCAGGAATTACTCGATTTCGCCGGCCCCGCATTTCACGACGGCGCAGTGTTCTTTACCAGTGGAGGCTCCGAGTCGGTTGAAACCGCCCTCAAGCTGGCGCGCCAGTACCAGGTGGAGAGCGGACACTCCGAGCGCTATCAGATCGTCAGCCGCCGTCAGAGCTACCACGGCGCCACGCTCGGTGCGATGGCCGTCAGCGGGAACGAAGCGCGACGCTCGATTTACTTGCCGATGCTGCGCGAATTCCCCAAAGCGAACATCCCGCACTGCTATCGGTGTCCGTACGATTGCAGCAACAGATGCGCAGACTGCGGCCTGAAGTATGCCGCCGAAGTCGAGCAAGCCATCTCCGAAACGAACGGCACCGCTGCGGCGTTCATCATGGAACCAGTGAGCGGTGCCACGCTGGGCGCTGCCGCGCCCTCACCCGCATACGTGAAGCGCGTCGCAGAAATCTGCCGCGAGCAAAATGTTCTGCTCATCGCCGACGAGGTCATGACCGGATTCGGCCGCACTGGACGCCGCTTCGCCATGGACCACTTCGACGTCGCTCCCGACCTCATCGCCGCCGGCAAAGGAATCTCCAGCGGCTACGCACCCCTCGGCGCCGTCATCGCGGAGCGCCACGTCGTCGAGGCCATCGCCAACGGCACGGGCATGCTGCTGCACGGCTTCACCTACAACGGACATCCCGTATCGCTCGCGGCCGGTCGCGCTGTCCTAAAGCGAATCACCGAAAACAAGTTAGTAGAGGCTGCCGACTCGGATCGTCCCGGCAGCGTTGCCTCAGTTCTGAAAGACGAGTTGCAGAGGTTATGGAAGCTCGATTGTGTCGGCGACGTGCGCGGACTCGGCCTCTTGTGGGCTGTCGAGTTCGTCGCCGACAAGAACACCAAGCAGCCATATCCCGCCGAAAAGAAGTTCGCCCCCCGCGTCTACGACTCCGCCGCCAAGCGCGGCGTGCTGCTGTATCCCATGCAAGGCTGCGTGGATGGCTGGCGAGGCGACCACATCATGATCGCTCCGCCCGCGGTCATCACCGCCGACGAGATTCGCTGGGCAGTAGAACAAGTCGGCGAAGCGGTCCAGGAAGCGGCGAAAAACTAACCGGCAGCACCCATTCGTCCCTGAATGCTTGACATGCTGTCATCTCGGCAGGAAAATGCCACCATCGCTACTCGCAACCTACTTCGGCGAGGGAGTTCTTCAGTCCCCTTGTCGCAGCGTTCTGGCTTCCCCGCTGCCTTCAAAATTGCGCTCAACTGGCCACATCGTCCCCGGTTCCAGAGGTGGAACATGTTGCCTGCAAAGAGATCGATGCTTTCTATCTCGCTGACCCGCCCACGAGTACACGCCGAGGCTTTCGACCCGCAGATTCAAGATCCGCGCGTGCGGGAAGGGCTCAAGTTCCTCTGCCAGGATAAGACGCCCAGATTGAATGAAGTCGCCTCCAGACTCAACCTCTCCACCTCGCGCTTCCGCCACCTCTTCAAGAAGGAAGTAGGAATCTCGCCCAAGCACTACGTTTTGTTGCTGCGCCTCCAATGGGCGAAGAATCTGCTAGAGAACTCCCACCTGCAAGTGAAGGAAGTCACCGCCGCGGTTGGAGTGAATGACGTGAGCCATTTTGTGCGGAGCTATAAAGCCGTGTACCAGCAGACCCCGTCTCAGGCCAGGGGGCTCGGGCTGGATGGAAGCGGGAGCAAGTCCCCGTCAGCCGTTTCCGCCAAGAAATAGCCGTTTCGGCCAATTCAAAAGCCTTGCCGTGCCATGCGAGCCATAGCACTATCAGTCGCCGCGCCCAGCACGAAGATTTGCATGCGCAACTATCGCTGGGAACCGGGTCCACTGATGGCCCCCGCATGCAAACGTGGATAGAAACCAGCTAAACCTGGGAAGTCGCGAGCTCCGTGCGCCGCTCGGCGTGCGCGAGAGGTTTTTTGTGTCGTCCCGGGTCCCAACCGCAAGAAAGGTATACGCCATGGCTGATGAAAAGAACCAGAAACTAGAGCTGTACGAATTACAACAAACCGCCGAGGCCATTGAAAAGCTTTCAGCAGACCCGAAGGCATTTTCCGCAGCCTATGACGCCTTCATTGCAGGCGACGCCGTAAAATTCGGCGCTGCGCTCGGCGCCGTCGGCATAACCGACGGCTGTCGGTGGGTCTGCCGCTTCTTTTGCCGCAAGCGCTGCGTTGGAGTATGCCGCAAGTTCTGCCCCAACCCCTCGACTGTGGAAGTGAACGCCGACGAAATCCTGGGCTTCGCCAAAGCTGTCGGTCCGATGCTCAAAGACCCCGCTTTTGCCCAGCGGCTTTGCGAAATCATTCGTGCCGGAAATGTCGACGGGTGGAATCAGGAAATTGCGAAGAACAAGCTGCAGCAGTATTGTTACCAACTCTGCGTCATCCTGTGTGGCGAGTGTTGCGAGAAGCATTGCCACAAAGTCTGTCCTCCAAATCCGCTGATCACAAGAGTGGCAAATATTCCGGTTGCCCAGATCGACACCTTGGGTTTCGGTCACGGGCCAGACGCACTCCACACTGGCCTGGTTCCCGTCGATGACCCTGCCGCGGGAGTCGGCGACCACCCTTTTGGAGGAGACGTTGAGCTCTGGGGCGTTTTCAACTTTCCCACGGCAGTGGAATACCTGGTTGAGGTAGCCACCGCCCCGGGCGGCCCATACAGCACCATTATGGTCGGCGGGCAATATGGCTACGACCTGACCGACCCGACAACTGGTCTTACGACTCAGCCCCCGCCTCCCGTCCCCCCAGACCCACTAAATGTGGGCAATTTCGAGTACTTCCGCTATCGATTCCAATCCGCGGGCGGATGGTTCCCGATCGACCAGATCCAGGATTCGGACGGCGGCAGGCTTGCGACGGGTGAGAAGGTTCTGCTGACCTGGCCGACCTCGTCGGCCATGCCTGACGGCGATTACTATCTGCGCCTCCGTGTGCGCGATGCGCTCCTGAATACCCGTGTCAGTAGTCCGCAGATTGTGCGGCTCGACAACACGGGACCGTTCCCGCTGCCGCGTCCGATCATCACATTGCAGTTGCAGAAGCCCGACGGCACGCTGATCCCGTTGACTTGCAGCAATGTCAAGAAAGGCGATGGGCTCATCGTGGTTACCGTCCAGGCCTACGATCCCAACATGAGCACGATCTCGGTCAACGCCGAGGGAAATGGAGGTCTCTCGGTTCCTGTGGTGAGTACCACGGCGGTACCACTCTCGGAGACCTACAACGGCGTCATCGCCAATCAGGGCTATGTGGCTCCGACAAGCTTCTTGTGGGACCCATGGAGCAATCCGGCCATTGTTCCGTGCTGCTATCTCATCGTCGTTGAAATCAACGATCGCGCCATTCTTAACGGCTCGTGGAGTGGCGGCCATTACAACAACGGATGGCAGGCTATTAACATCGGTATCTGAGCGACTGACGGTGTTACTTCCAGAGCTGGCTTTCGCCGGACTCTGCGAAGGCTAAGTGAATAGGCCCCACCGAAACCCGTGCTTAGGGTTTTCCGTGGGGCCATTTTCTTCGGGATGATCCTGCGGGCCTGGCAGTCGTTACTGCGTCACCGTCTTACACGCATCCCCAACCTTGAAGCCCGATCCCGACACCGCCGTGCCCACTGCGGAAACATCGTCTACGTCGGTGAGCTTGATGACGCCGACCGGCGAAGACATGCGGCGGATAACCGCTCCCGTCGCCGGGTCCTTGATCTCTTTGGTCACGCGCTCAACCGTGAGCTGGTCGCCGACTTTCAGCCCAGCCTTCGCGCCGACATTCAGCACGATCTGTCCGCCATCCACAGAGGCTACCAATCCTTCCACCTTGACCGTGCGCATTTCCAGCTTCGAATTGTCGGCAATCAGTTCGCCGCTCATCTGCTTGACCGCGGCATTCACCGCTTCGCCCAGGATGGTCTGTTGGAAGTCGCTACTGCCGAAGTCCACGGCGCCGCCGCCCCAACCATGCCAACCGCCACCACCGCCCAGCAAGGAGGTGCTCTCGCGGCTCGACTCGCCTTTCCCTTCGGCCACTCCCATGATCTCGGCGGTATCGATGTTCACGATGCGAGCGTCCACGGCGACAATGGCCTTCGATTTCTTGTGACCGACTCCACCGATTCCGTAGGCGCCCCACGGGCCGCCGCCTCCACCGACCTTAGTGTCCTTCGTGTCGTTCCCGAATTGCGTCACGCTACCCACGATGATGGCGTCCACGCCAAGAATCTTCCCCAACTTGGCAGCCGATGTAGGATTGGCGCGGTCGCTGTTGGAAAAATTCTGTTCCGCAAGAATCTTGTCCATCGCTTTGCGCTCGATGACCGAGTAAGTTCCATCCTGTACCAGATATTTCACGGTCAAGTCCGAAATTCCCTTGCCCACGTCTACGTTCGTACCGAAGGCTGCCGCCGAAGCAGTCTGCACCGTGGCGTAATCGAAATCGAAGACAGCAACTCGTTTCTTCCGGCCCTGGGCCGGTGCCGGAGCGCCAGTCGCACTGGCTGCTGGAGCCGCCGCCGGAGCCGGCGCCTGCGCTTCTGCGAATGACGCAAACAATATTCCGACAGACAGCATGCCTAAGATGATTTTGAATTTCACTCCGCTTCCCCCTTTAGAAGTGGTACTGACCTGGCGGTCCCACAATTGAATCGACGAAGTGTGCGCTCCGCTTATTTTGGCTTTGCCGAAGCAGCAAATTGTACAACGAAAGTGCCACGACCGAACGGGTAGATTTCGAAACGGTCGACGCTTTCAGCTGCGCAAATCGGTGCAACTGCAAAACGAGAGGCGCAGCCTGAGCCGCGCCTCATCAAAATTGTTTCAATTTCGATTTACTGCTGGGCCGAACCTCCCGGCAGCGCCCCCTGCTGTGAACCCAGCTCGTGTGGAGACGACATGACTGCTGTGTCAGGATTCAGCAGTCCCGTCTTGTCAGGTCCAAGGCCGAGTTTGATCAGAGCCCGCGAATCCGGAACCGACTTGGTCTGCCAGCCGTTTTCCTCCTGATACCGAGTCAGCGCGTCCTTGGTCGCCTGGTCCCACGATCCCGTCGGCTCGCCAGTCATGTAATGATCGCGAATCAGCGCCTCTTGAATCTGGCGGGTCCGCTCCTGGTCGATCCCATGCTGGCCGTGCGACGTCGCCTTGGCCGACGTCTTCTTCTTCTTTGACTTGCTGCCGGAGGACTTGCCCGATTTCGAAGGCGTTACTGACTTATGAGAAGTGGAAGATGGCTTGGTTGAGTTGGTTGGTGTGGTGGCCATTGCTGCTCCCGCCAGAAGCAGCGTCGTCAACGTGATTGCAAGCGATTGGAGAATTCGTAGATCGAAGCGCAAACGGAGTACCTCGGGGGAAATCTATGAATTCCAGTACAACGCTGTAGATTGTAACCTTGCGTTCACCGAAAAGGGAACAAGAAAAATGCCGACCGTTCTCTAAGCTGAAACAGGCTTCCCACCCGCGTTCGGAATCGGGAAGTTGCCCGGCGAGAGGTCCCCGCCGGGCCCAATCCGATACTGAGGTTATGGCAGCGTCCCACCCATGAAGACCGTGCCCGCGTTCGGACCGAGTCCGCGCGGCCTGACCAGCAGCACCACGTCCTGCCCCGACTTCAGCTGCGACTGCAGCTTGCTGAAATCCGCTTCGCTGTTGATGGGCTGCTTGTTGATCTCGAGCACCACGTCGCCGCGGCTGACGCCAATGTTGTCGCCAAACCCATCCGGCTTCACATCCTGCACCATCACGCCCTTGGTGTTCGGCAGTTTCATCCGATCAGCCATGTCAGGCGTGATGTCGCGCACGGTGATACCCAGCTTGCTCTCCTGAGGCTTCGCTTCCTCAGAACCTTCATCGTCGTCACCCAACCGCGTGGCAAACAGCTTCGAGCGATCGGCAATCGTGACTTCTGCCGTACTCGGCTTGCCGTTACGAACATATCCGAGTTTCGCCACGGTCCCTGGCTTGAGCGCCGAAATCTCCGCTACCAGCTCATCACCGGTCGCGACCGACTTGCCATTCACCGAGACAATCGTGTCGCCCGTCAGCAATCCCGCCTTCGAGGCCGGACCGTTCGGAGTGACATTGGCAATCGTAACGCCGCTCGACACGCCATAAACGCGCTGCACCGCCGGATTGGGAACCGCATTGAACTCCACGCCAATCGAGCCGCGCGACACCTTGTGGTCGGGGCTGATCAGCTGGTTGTACACCTGCACCACAGTGTTCGACGGCATGGCAAATCCAACGCCCTGGTAGCCGCCTCCGCTAGTGTAAATCGCCGTATTGATGCCGATCACCTCGCCGTTCATATTGACCAGCGGCCCTCCCGAGTTACCCGGGTTAATGGCCGCATCCGTCTGAATGAACGACTGAAACTGCCGCTGCGGAACGATGTTGCGTCCGCGCGCCGACACGATGCCGGCCGTCACCGTTTCTTCCAATCCGAACGGGCTGCCGATAGCAAGCACCCAGTCTCCTACCGCCATTCCGTCAGAGTTGCCCATCTTGGCGGCAGGCAGGGTCTTCTTGGCATCAATCTTGATAACCGCCAAGTCGGTCTCTTTATCGCTGCCGATCACGGTCGCGTCGTAGGTCACGGTAGCCGGATCGTTCATCAACTTCACCCGGATGCGGTCAGCCTTTTCGACCACATGTGCGTTGGTGATGATGTAGCCCTTGCCATCAACAATGATTCCCGAGCCCAGCGAACGTTCGCGAAGGTCCTGTCCATCACCGCTCTGACCTCCCTGCCCACCCTGGCCTCCCTGTCCGCCAAAGAAGCGGTCGAGGAAGTCCTGCATGGAGTTGTCGTCGCTGCCATCGTCATCCGGACTACCCGGCGTCGCCTTGCCACCTTTGCGATGCGGGTTCTTGATGGTGGATTCGGTGCTGATGTTCACCACCGAGGGCTCAAGCTGGCGCGCGATCTGCGAGAACTGGCTCGACAGTTGCTGCGGTGAAGGGACTTGCAGGGGCGTCGCATCCGAAGAAGAAGCGGCTTTTTCCTTGCCTTTCACTCCCGACGAAACCACCGTGCCGATCAAGATGCCCAGCGAGAGTGTCGCCAGAATTACGAGAGTCGAGGCGAAGCGGTTCGCCTTAGCCCTCTCCCAGAAGCCGCGAGATTGCCGATCCATTGCGTATCCTCCAGCGTAATAGCCCAAACGTAAATTATACGTGCCTGTGCGCCGCTATTGAATTGTGAGGGGAGATCACGGAAAGTTCACTGCCTACTTAGACGCATTCTGCGGGAAATTGTTACGAACCGACACTTCGACGTAAACCGCCTTCCCGCCCACAACTGTAGCCAGTACTTGCGTTTTCAGGATGTCGGCAGGCGCGACCTTTGTCAGGTCGCGGTCCAGGACCACAAAATCTGCCAGCATCCCCGGAGCCAGCGTTCCCTTCTGTTTCTCGGCGAACTGCGCGTAAGCCGACCCGGTCGTATAGGCCGCCAAGGCCTGTTCGATGTTCAGTTTCTGTTCGGGATAATACTCTTTCGTTCCAGCCTCGTTCTTGCGTGTCACTGCCGCATACACGCCTCGAAACGGATTGATGGGTTCCACTGGATAATCAGTTCCAAAAGCCATCGGAATGCCGCTGTCGAGAAACTGTTTCCACGGATAGGAAGTCTTGGCTCGATCGGGCCCAATCCGCGCAACCGCCCAATTCATGTCCGTTAACAGATGGCTCGGTTGGATCGATGCGATGACGCCCAACTTCTTATACTGCGCGAACTGCTCCGGCGCGATCACCTGGTCGTGTTCGATACGGAAGCGAAAATCGCGCGGCGACGTCGCCCGCGGGTCCGCATGAGCTTGCGGACTCGCTTCCCCCGCGGCAAACGCATCCAGCGCCATCTCCGCGGCGCGGTCCCCAATGGCGTGAAAGCCCATCTGGAATCCGGCATCCGCTCGCGCCACGGCCATCTTGTTCAACTCATCCTGCTGAAACTGCGGCAGGCCCGAATTCCCAGGGTCGTCCGAATACGGAGCCAGCAGCGCTGCCGTGCGCGACCCCAGCGACCCATCCATGAAGCCTTTCAGCATCGCCGTGTGCAGCATCGGATCGTCCAGGGAATGATGTGCCCTATGCTCCTTCAACTCATCTACCGAATCGCGGAAGCTGAGCCATTCGCTGATACGCAGCGTCAGTTTGCCTTCGCGCTCCAGCTCTTCGTAAACCAGGAACTCCTGCCATTCCGAGTTGTCCTGCGCCGAGGTCACTCCCCAGCGCGCGGCGTCCGCCAGGGCCAGTTCTGCTGCCATCCTGCGCTGCGCCTGCGTCGGCGGTGGCACCTTCGCGAACACCAGGCTCTGCGCCCCTTCTCGCAGAATCCCCGTCGGCTCTCCCTTGGCGTCGAGGTCGATCTTGCCACCCTGCGGCGCCTGGGTCTTGCCTGTGATTCCCGCCAACTCCAACGCTGCGCTGTTGGCGATGGCGATATGGCCGTCCACGCGCACGAATATTGCCGGATGCCCATTCGTCATCATGTCAATGTCTTGCCGCGTAAGCAGCGTCTGACCGGGCCAAAGGGTATGGTCCCAACCTTGGCCCAGGATCCACTCCCCGGCTGCGGCTTTGTTCGCCCGTAAGCCAATGCGGTGCTGCATCTCCTGCAGCGACCGCGCCCCCACCAGGTCGACGTTCATTTTCTGAAAGCCACCCGAAGCCAGATGGCAGTGCGCGTCGTTGAAGCCGGGCATCACAAAGTGCCCGCCAAGATCGACCACCTTCGCCTGTCTTCCCAGCTTGCGTATCTCGTCGTTGGAGCCAATCGCAATGATCCGGCCGTCGCGAACCGCCATGGCCTCAACCCGCGCCGGCTTCGCCTGCGTATAAACGTCACCGTTGATGAAAATTATGTCGGGAGACTTAGCGGCATCGTCCGCCACAGCATGAGCTCCGATGAGGAAGGTTGCCAACAGGAACAGAGTAAACAGATACGGGATCGGTTTCATAAACCTGCTTTGAAAGGACACGACTTACAAGGTACTGAAAATCTCACCTTGACAGCCGCATCTTTGGGTGGAAGCAAGTGCCGGAGGCACGAAATATCATAGCCCAGCACGTAGCCGGACGGGGCCCCCGACCCGCGCCGCCTTTGCGCGGGTTGGGGTGGGAAGGCGGAGTGCTGGGTTACGTGGGAACTTTGATCCGAGTCCCGGCAGGGACGGCATATCGGTTCGCAATGCTTCGGTGCCGCTTCAACTAGACGATTAAGGAGCGAACCCGGCAGCTCTTGGCGGTTGCGGGATCAGTTACGCGCATTGAGCAAATATCTTGGACTCCGTATTTCAGAGTGCCCGAAGCCGCTGCCCTTCTGACTTAATTTCTTATCCGTGTCATCCGTGCAAATCCGTGGTCGTTTTTAATTCTCCTCCGTGTCTCTGTGCCCCTGTGGTGAATTCGTTCACTCTTCCGCAACTCCACACATGCCCAGCGTCAACAACAGAATGCGTTTCAGGCCCAGGTCGCGGCCCGCAGAATCGTACCACTCGTTGACCGTGTGTGCGCCTCCGCCGCTGCCCCCGGCTCCAATCGCGATGGCCTCGCGCCCCAGCGACAAAGGAATGTTGGCATCGGTCGACGCCCGCTGCACCCGAGCGGTGTTCTGTAACTGCGCATCGACCGCCCGGATCATCTTCATCAGCCGCGAATCGGCCGGCAAATCGGCCGCAGGACGGTCGCCAATGACGCGCACTTCAGCCGTAAGCGCTTCTTGCTTTTTTCGGCCTGCGGTGTGCGCGATACCTTCTTTCACCGCGTCCCGTAGCGCCTTCTCAAGGCGGTCCAACTGCTCGACTGATGCCGAACGAGTGTCCACCCGCATGGTGGCCGACTGCGGAATCGAGTTCACCGAGGTCCCACCTTCCACTACGCCGACATTAAACGTGGTTTTAGGCATTGCCGGCACCGTCGTCTGGCTGAAGCGATCGATGATGCGCGCCAGCGCCACGATCGGATTGGCCACTCCGAAATCGCTCCACGAGTGCCCTCCCGGGCCGCGCACGGTAATTTCGTACCGGCGGCTGCCCAGTCCTTCAGCGATGATGGTGTCAGTTCCTGCGCCGTCCAGCACCACCAGAGCGCCAATCGAGTCCAGCCATCGTGGCTGCTCGAAAATATGCCGCATGCCACGCAGATTGCCCTCGCCCTCTTCCCCGACGTTCCCGATGAACAGAATCGGCGCCGAGTGCGCGATGTTCGTGGCCATCAATACGCTCGCCATCGCCAGCAGCGCCGTTACGCCAGAGCCGTTATCCGAAATGCCCGGTCCATACAGCTTGTTCTCTTGGCGGCTGACCGCGATGGAAGTGCCCGCCGGAAACACCGTGTCGATATGTGCGCTGAGCGCGAGGTACGGCGCATTCGCATCAGTGCCCGGACGGATGCCGAAAACATTTCCCAGTTCGTCCTGATGAACCTCTGTCAACCCTAAGGTCGCGAACCGCTCTCGCAACCACTGGCCGCGCGTCGCTTCGCCCCACGGAGGAGCCGGGATCGCCGTCACTTCCATCTGGATGTCTTCGAGCTCCCGGGCGTGCGCGCGGAACCAGGCGAACGCTCCGTGCACCGGCCGAAGCTCCGCTAACTGCGCGACGATCTGCTGCGCGGTGCGGCTCGCTGGCCTTTCGCTGGCTTGTGGTGGAATCGTCTCTCCCGATGACGCCCGCTGCGGAACTCCAAACGCCATGACCGATGGTAATACGTTTGGAAAGAACTGGAGCAAGAGAGTACCGACGCCATCAGACACTATGTCCGGCGTATGTTCCACGTGGAACATTACTTCCGTCCCAAAATGGGAATCCAAAATGGGAATTAGGACGCGATAGAGATTTCGACGCCCATGGCCCGGCAGCACTCGAGAATCTCTGCGTCCGTGAGGCTTGCCGCCGAACTCTTGGCTCGCACAAAGATGCGCTCCACCAGCTCCGGGGTATCGGGAATCCCGTGCCGCTCCAGCCAGAAGTGCACGTTGGATTTGCCGCTCATCGGGCCGATCTCGATAATCTGTTTCAGCCCAAAGAAATGCGATGGCACTCCAGAGTAAATGCTGTTGGCCAGCATCTCGTCATTCTTGCGGTAAGCCTTGATAACGGCCGCAGCATGAACCCCAGTAGCAGTGCGGAACGCATCGCCGCCCACCACGGGGTAGTTACTCGGAATGGGGATTCCGGTCGCCTTAGCCACGGCTTCGCAATAGTGCTTTAGCCTGCTGAGGTCCTGGCTGGCCCAGGGCTCGATGCCCATGAGCTTCAGGTTCACCAGCATCTGGTCCATCTGGGTGTTGCCTACGCGCTCGCCGATACCACAGGCGGTAGCATGCACCACCTCGGCTCCCGCAACCAACGCGGCCATGGCATTCGCCACGGCTAGTCCCCGGTCGCAATGCCCGTGCCACTCCACGCGTACGTTCTGCCCGGAGGGCTTTACCACTTCGTTGATCACGAAGTGCATCAACGCCACCGTGCCCATCGGAGTAGCGTGCCCCGCGGTATCGCAAACCACGATGGCGTGTGCTCCGCAATTGATGGCGTTGGTGTAGAGCCTCTGTATCGTCTGCGGATCACAACGAGTGGTGTCCTCGGTGACATACATGACCTCCAGGCCCTGCGACACTGCAAACTTCACCGCTTTTTCGGTGGTGCGCAGCAGGAAGTCGTCAGTCCAATCTTCCGTATACCGTCGGATCGGGCTGGAGCCAATGAACGTTGCGGCTTCAATCGGCACACCGGATCGCTGCACGATTTCCGCAATCGGCCGGATGTCGTTTTCGTGCGTGCGGGCTGCGCAATTCGGCTTGATCTTGAGCCCGGCGCGGCCAATCTCACGGGCCAGGGCTTCGCAATGTGTCACGGCACGCGGCCCGGCGCCCGGCAACCCGATATCAAGCATGTTGATGCCGAGCGCCTCCATCAAGTGGAGAATCTCGATCTTCTCTTCGATAGTGGGATCGTGGACCGAGGGCGATTGCAGCCCGTCACGCAACGACTCGTCGTTGAGCAACACGCGGCCCGAGGGCTTCATCGAAGCCGCATAGACCTTGTTCCAGTCGTAGATGAGTTCAGAGACTTCTGCGGACACGGTCCTCTTCCGTCGTCGCGTGTTTGAAAGGGCACGGCTTCAGCCGTGCCGAACCCGCGCTTTATTATGTTTCCGGCGGACTTTAGTCCGCCTCTGGCGCCCCCACGGCACCAGACGACTTCTTCATCCCCACTGATGAAGCAAAACTGCTTTGCGATACAAACCCTCGGCAGCCGAGGGTTACTCTTTGCTCTCCGCCGCGGCAGGCGACCCGGAAGCGGGGGGCGCCTTGGGCACAACGGTCACACCGAAGACCGAGAGCTTCCCTACGCCCGCAACATTCTTGCCACGCGGCTCCTCCGTGTTCGGCAAATAGAGCGTTTTGCAATGCTCGCAGCGATACACCTCGCCGTTATCTCCATAGGCCTGGCGAACATCGCCGCAGCCCTTCTCGATCACGTCCGCCATATAAAACCAGCGTTTCAGATGTCCGCCGCACAGCTTGCCCTTCTCGTCCTTCTCGTTACAGGCACGCTGTAACGGCATCTTGTACTTCACTTTGTGTTTGGGCAACTGGGCCGGAGTTTCGTCGATTTGATCAGGCATGATGTGAGCGGAAACCTCGAGTAACAACTGCACATTGTATCGCAGCTCCACCCGGCATTCAGTGCGCCTGATGCGCTGGTTTAAATCCGATTTCGTCGCCGCAGCGCACCGATTGCCCCGATCGCTCCTTTGATCCGCGCACCCGGACCCCGTCCGAAGAGCATATCGACGAAGCCCGACATCTGCCGCTGGAAGGTTGGACTGTAGCCGTACCACCACACCTTCTTCATGCGCGGCAGCAAGTCGACGTCCACGTACTTCACTAGGACCATCTCAGCCAAGCCGAGTTCGCCGTGGGCCCGTCCGATGCCACTTTGCTCAAACCCGCCATGCGGGGCCTCGGCAATACCGAATGCAGAAATTGCGTCATTCACCATGACTGTTCCGGCCCTGATACGGGAGGCGAGCGCTTCTCCGCGCTTAGTATCCGTGGTCCATACGCTAGCCGCCAGGCCGAATTGGCTATCGTTGGCAAGCCTTATCGCGTCGTTATCGGTATCGAAGGGTGCAACCGGAAGCGCCGGCCCGAAAGTCTCCTCCTGCATGATGCGCATGTCGTGCGTCACATCGGCCAGCAAAGTTGGAGCGTAGAAGTTGGCGCCAAGCTCGGGAAGCCGTCTCCCGCCGGTCAGCAGCCGTGCCCCGCGAGCCACCGCGTCGTTCACGTGGTCTTCGACGGTCTGTAACTGGCGCTCATGAATCAGCGGTCCCATTTCGACTTCCGAGCCCAGTCCTTCGCCAACACGCAGCCTCTCGATCTTCTGGCGGCAGAGTTCCAGGAACTTCTCATACACGCTACGCTGCACATAGCAGCGCTCGATCGACAGGCAGGTCTGCCCGCAATTCATCATCGCTCCCCACACTGCGCCACTGGAGGCGACATCGAGGTCGGCGTCCTCCAGCACGATCATGGGGTCCTTGCTGCCTAGCTCCAACACCATAGGCAACAGCTTCTTGGCAGCCGCCTCGGCGATACGTTTCCCTGTGGCCACACTTCCGGTGAAGATCACCTTATCGATATCGGACTCGAGCAACGCGCCGCCCACCGCACCTGCGCCTACCAAAACCTGCATCAGGGTCGGATCGAGCCCAGCAGACAACAGCAGCTTTTGCAGCTCCAACGCTACCAGCGGCGTGAACTCCGAAGGCTTGAGAATCACGGCGTTCCCCATCGCCAGTGCTCCGATGGCCTCGATCGCCGGAGTCGAGAACGGGTAGTTCCACGGCGCGATGATGCCGATAACGCCGTATGGCTCGCGCACCAACTTGCCACGTTTTGTCTTCATCGCGAGGTTGTCGTGAGGAAGCGGCTCGTCGCGGAGGAATTTGTGCGCCGTACGGATACAGAATTCCGTCGAGTCCAGCACAACGATGATCTCGGTATTGAGCGCTTCGACGGTCGGCTTGCCCGCTTCTCGTGAGATAAGTCTTGCCAGTTCTTCGCGCTGCTCGCTCAGTTTGCGTTGAAACCGCTTCAGAACCGCGACTCGCTCTTTCACCGGCAGTGCCCGCCACGCCGGTTGGGCCAGCTTTGCGCGACGCACCGCCTCGTGCACCTCTTCCGGCGTAGCGCACGCGAGTTCAGCCAGTCTTTCGCCGGTCGCCGGATTGGTGCTGACAATCGTTTCGCGAGTTGCAACTTGCGCGATCGTGCTCATAGCGGTCCGTACTCCACGTTGACCAGGTAAAGCCCGCAGGCAGGTGCGGTGGGTCCGGCAGCGCTTCGGTTCTTGGCGGCGAGGATAGCCGGCATATCTTTCGCTTGCAGCGATCCTTTACCCACTTGGAGAAAGGTCCCCACCAGATTGCGCACCATATGATGCAGAAATCCGTTACCTCGAATCGTGTAGCTGAACTCCTCGGGCGTGCGCACCCAGAGCGACGAATAGATACTCCGCACATTGCCGTGCTTCTGGCTTAGGATGTCCGGAGAATCTTCGTCATCGGGATCGATGCCTTGCGATCCAATGTTCGCCACCACGTCATCTGATTCACGTTCCGCAACCGCGTTCGATCGGACATCCGAACGTTTATGCGTGCGCTGGGAATTAGCGATCCTCGCCGCGCGCTCCGGGTCTGAGGCCGCGAACGAGGTGAAGTCGAACTCTCCGACAATGTATTCCGAGGCCCGAATCATCGCGTCTTCATCCATAGGGTACGGATCGTGATACACGTATCGCGCCAAGAACGGCGGGCATATCGAGTCGCGGTAAATGCGATAGCGATAAGTCTTTGCGGTGGCCGAATGGCGCGCGTGAAAGTCGTCTTCGACTACTTCTACACCTGTGACCCTTATTGACGGCGGAAGAACATCATTCAGCGCAACCATCAAGTTCCGTTCTGGAACCGGGGAGTCGAGGCACACTGAAGCCACCTGGGCCAGGGCATGAACCCCGGCATCTGTCCGCCCCGATCCTTGCGGTAAGACATTTTCCCCGGTGATGCGTCCAAGACAATCAGCAAGAACGCCTTGTACGGTTGGGAAACCAGGCTGAATTTGCCATCCGTGGAACTCTGACCCGTCATAGGACAGGGTGATTTTCAAGTTGCGAGTCGCGCTCATATCCTTAGAACGAAAATAGCGGCGCGCCGCAAAATGTTAAGAGG
Source organism: uncultured Acidobacteriaceae bacterium (assembly GCA_963837915.1). Classification (GTDB taxonomy): domain Bacteria; phylum Acidobacteriota; class Terriglobia; order Terriglobales; family Acidobacteriaceae; genus DASRAA01. The sequence goes on along the minus strand of CAWIPZ010000051.1, from coordinate 432,875 downwards.
TGTAAATCTAGCGCTGCCGCCCGCCTTTCGCGGTGGCGTGTCAGCTATACTAAGCCATTACTGCGACTTACGAGTCTCAAATCGCTTTCGCCTCGGTCTAGCGCTAGGTTGGTCGTGAACCTTCCCGGACTTTCATCCGTATTAGAGACAGGCGACAGGAATTCTCACGAAGGAAACCGAGTTCACATGCACTTTTCTGGAGAAGAGGGAATGCCAGTTTTTCGTTTTGTGAATGGAGCGGTCCGCAAAATCCTTGCTCTCGGCCTGGTTGGGGTTCTGACGACGGCGACGCTTGCACAGCAACCAGCCCAGCCTCCCGCATCGCCGACCGACATCGGCTTATCCGATGCGGTAAAGCCGTTGCCGCAGGCTCCAAAGCCGCAAGGCAATGCCTACAAGACGCTATTCTGACCAGGACTATACGAAGAGCCAGTCGCAATGGCCCAAGTTCTGGTCCGTCTGGGGCGTGCGGACCATGCCCAAACCAAATTTTACGAATACTCCGCTCATCGACCAGGTCATTCGTGACGGCAAGATGTACCTGTCCATGGACGAAGCCGTCGCCCTCGCCCTGGAAAACAATCTCGACATCGCGATTCAGCGCTATAACCTAATTACCGCCGATGTGGACATCCTGCGTACCAGCTCTGGCGCCGCCGCACTCGGCGTGAACACCGGCCTGGTTCAGGGGACACCGGGTGGTGCGGGCAGTACGGCCACGTCCAGTACCGTGGGCGGGGGAGCGGGCGGCACAACGATCGGCGTAGGTGGAGCAGGTGCGGGTGCGGCCGGCATCGTTACCTCGACCCAGGGCGAAGGCGCAGTGATCGACAACTTCGACCCGGTACTTACGGGTACGGGGGAAGAACAACACGCAATTTCGCCGACCACGAATGTTTTCGCTGGTGCCGAGTCACTGAACCAGGCCACGACGACCGCCAACCTCCTCTACACCCAGGGCTTTCCTACTGGCACCCTCATGACGGTCGGCTATAACAACACCCGGGTCAGCAGCAACTCGTCTTTCAACACGGTGAACCCCTACGTCAGCGCCAACTTCCAGCTGCAGTTGCGCCAGCATTTGTTGCAGGGATTCGGCTTCAACTCGAACCTGCGCTGGATCCGCATCGCACGCAACGACCGCGCCATTATGGACGCTGCGTACCAGAACCAGATCATGAATACGGTCTCCCAGATCGAGAACATCTACTGGGACCTGGTGAACGCTTACGAGAATGTACAGGTTCAGCAGCGAGCTTTGGAATTGGCTGACAAGACGCTTTCCGATACGCAAAAGCAGGTGGACATCGGCACCCTGGCGCCCATTACCGTGGTCCAGTCCAAGAGCTCGGTCGCGTCGGCGCAACAGAACCTGATCGTCGCCCAGACCAACCTCCAGTTAGAGCAGTTGCTGATGAAGAATGCCGTCACGCGCAACAATACGGACCCGATTTTGGCAACCGCGCCGGTGATCCCGACTGATACCTTGCAGATCAAGGAACCGTTCCAGACGCCCCCGGTCGAGGCGCTTATCGATTCGGCGCTCAAAAACCGCCCCGAAATCGTACAATCTCGGCTGAACCTGACCAATCGGCAGGTGGGACTAAAGGCAATCAAGAACCTGCAATTGCCGACCGTGGACCTATTCGCTTTCTATGGCGGGACCGGCTTGGCCGGCGACCAGAACTTCTACAACACCTGCGGCAACCCGGGAGCGCCTCTTCCCCCCAATTGTGTGGAGGCCGGAATGAATCCCTCGACCGGGTACGGGCACGCCTTCGGCAATATGTTCAACAGCTCGGCGCCTGACAAAGGAGTTGGCGTCAACATCAATATCCCGCTGCGCAATCGGCAAAACCAGGCTGACCAGGTACGCTCGGTGATTGAGTACCGACAGGCTGAATTGTCGGCCCTGCAACAGGCCAATAACGTTACCTTGCAGGTGCGTAACGCGCAGTTCGCTCTGCAGCAGAACTACGCAGCGCTCCAGGCCGCGGTTGCTGCTCGCGATTATGCTTCTCAAAATCTCGATGCCGAGCAGAAGAAGTACTCGCTCGGGGCCTCCACATCTACACTCGTATTGCAGGCATCGAGCGCCCTCACCCAGGCCGAATCCAACGTGTTAGCGGCCGCCACCAATTACGAGAAGTCGAAGGTGCAACTCGATCTGTACACCGCCGACACGCTTACCAAGCTGGGCATCTCGATGGCGGATGCCGAATCCGGCAAGGTGCAGAAGATGCCTCAGGTCCCTGGCACTGTTCCGGCAAACTCCCAGGCACCTGTAGTCACGCCTCCGCCACAGACTCCACCACCGCAACAGCAGTAGCAAGAGGTATTGGATCAGTCATGCCGTCCTCCGGGGCGGCGTGCTTTTTTGTTTCTGCCCGACCGCGTGCGCGGTTAGCATGGACTGCTTGAGTCTCTCCGTCGTCATCATCACGTTCAACGAGGAAGCCAACCTGGCGCGCACGCTGGCCAGCGTCGCCTGGGCCGACGACATTGTTGTCGTCGACTCTGGATCAACTGACCGGACGCGCGACGTCGCTGAATCATTTCATGCGAAGTTTTTCGCGGAAAGCTGGAAAGGCTTCTCTGCCCAGAAAAATTCTGCGCTCGCGAAAGCTTCTGGCGAATGGATTCTGTCGCTCGATGCCGACGAAGAGGTTGAACCGGCGTTGGGCGAAGAGATCCGCACAGTGCTGAAAGCTAATCCATCAGTAGCCGGCTTCTGGATCCCTCGCAAGAACTTCTTCCTCGGACGATGGATCAGGCATGGTGGGTACTATCCTGACCGCAAGCTGAGACTGTTCCGGCGCGGCACGGCTGCGTTTGAGGATCGTCTGGTACATGAGGACGTCCGCCTCGACGGCGCATCGGCTTCGCTGACAAATAATCTTCTCCATCATGCCTATCCCACGCTCGACGACTACCTGGAGCACATGAACCGTTACTCGTCATTGGGCGCAGAGATGGCGGTGGCAAAGCATCCGCGCGGCTTCAGTTTCGTCGACATCGTGGTCCGGCCGAAGCTTACGTTCTTCTACAACTATGTATTGCGACTCGGCTTCCTCGACGGACGCGAAGGCTTGCTGCTGCACCTGTATCACGCAGGTTATGTCAGCTGGAAGTACGCCAAGGCGTGGGAGATGGATCGCAAGAAGAAGTAATGCAAAGCATCAGCGCTGGCCGACGACGCGACCGAAAGATGGCTACTTGCGGGCGAAAGTCGTGATCGGCGCGCGTTGCGCAGGCCTGGTTTCTGATTCGTCGCACAGCCGCAGGTCTTCGAAGTGCACATCGAACGACAGCCCGCAGGTACTGCACACCACGCGGTACAACATCTTCTCGTTGTCTCCGAAAGGACGATGCGCCGAACCGAGACTGACCAGAATTTCGCTATGGCATTCCTGGCAATCGCAGCAATAAACGCTGATGCTCATGAGGTGATGATGGTACTCCCCCGGTCCAACTGTCGGTGACGGGCGTCACCGCATCTTATGCGGCAGAACCTTTCACCAGCAATCCACGTATCCGAAGTGCATCTCACAATATCGGGTGATGGTTGACGATCTTTTCTTCCGAGATAAAATGAGTAAACTCTGGCCCGTGGTCTCCTGGTTTTTCTGTTTCGCGGTGCGTCATCAGGCCCAAAGAACCTTTCCAGCCCCTGTGGAGAGCACATGAGATTCGTAATGTTTGCAAGGAATCTGAGGTTCCTCCTGGCGCTATGCATTGCGCTGCTGCTCGCTGCTTTGAACCTCAGCACGCATCGCGTCGCTGCGGCTCCTCCTCCCCAGTTACCGATGAATGGGGGTTCCGCGTTCCTCGGCCAGTGGTGCGCCCAAGGCGACCCGACCAAACGATGTTCCATCTCGGCCAATGGGCCTTTCTTTTCAATGACCAACGAGCAAGGCTCCACGTCGTCGGGACACCTCCAGGGCATGAACTCGAACGTCCTGGTCGCCGAACAGTGGCAGTTCGTGCAAGGCACTCTGAGCGGTGACGGCACCCAAATCAACTGGTCCAACGGTACCTATTGGGCACGCTGTGACAATGGCGGCGGTGGCGGAGGCGGCGGCCATCGTCGTCCTAATCTTCAGGGAACCTGGTATCGCGACGGCAATCATTCACTGGGGTGTTCCATCAGCCAGCGCGGCAACAACCTGACCTTCACCAACGAGCAGGGACAGACCGCACAAGGTAAGTTCCTCGGCAACAAGAACGTCACCGCCAACTGGAATGGCCAAACCATCAACGGAACGCTCCTCAAGAACGGCGGACAGATTAACTGGGACAACGGCACCATGTGGAGTCGCTAGCCGCGCTCCCTTGCTCCGCACGCGGGCATCTACTAAACTGCAGCGTCTGCCCTTAGCGGACAAACAGTGGGGTAGTTCATGTCCGATAGCATCAAGCCCAGCGGTAAGACTCTCGAATCGCCAGTCACCGACCTCTTCGAGAGCGGTCGCCATCCCTCCGAATCCGAACAGCAGTGGGCGGAGAAGACGCTCACGCCGTCGCTCGAAAGGTCTCCCGAGAAACCCATCGGCGCGCCCACCGGAGTCAACCTCGACGAGCACGGCAACGCCCGCTTCACCACCATCTCGGGAATGCCGGTCCGCCGCCTTTACACCCAAGCCGACCTTCCCGCCGACTGGTCCTACGACCAATACCTGAACTTTCCCGGCCAGCCGCCCTACACCCGCGGCATCCACGCCAGCGGCTATCGCGGCAAGATGTGGACCATGCGCCAGTTCTCGGGTTTCGCCTCGCCCGAGGAAACCAACGAACGCTACAAATACCTTCTCGCCCACGGTGGCCAGGGACTCTCCGTCGCCTTCGATCTGCCCACGCTCATGGGGTACGACAGCGACCACATGATGAGCGAAGGCGAAGTCGGCAAATGTGGTGTCGCCATCGACTCGCTCGAAGACATGGAGATCCTCTTCGCCGGCATCGATCTTGAGAAGACTACCGTCTCGATGACCATCAACTCGCCTGCCTCGGTGCTGTGGGCCATGTACCTCGCGGTCGCCGAAAAGCAGGGCGCGGACTGGAACAAAATTTCCGGCACCATCCAGAACGACATCCTCAAGGAATACATTGCGCAGAAGGAATACATCTATCCGCCCGCGCCCTCGATGCGGCTGGTGATCGATACCTTCGAGTTCGGCACCAAATTCACGCCGCGCTTTAACACGGTCTCCATCAGCGGATACCACATTCGCGAAGCCGGCTCGACCGCGTTACAGGAGTTGGCCTTCACCATCTACGACGGCGTCGAATATGTCGAGTGGGCGCGACGTCGCGGCCTCGACGTCGATGAGTTCGGCCCGCGCCTCAGCTTCTTCTTCAACGCACACAACGATTTCTTTGAGGAGATCAGTAAATACCGCGCCGCCCGCAAAATCTGGTACCGCCTGATGAAGGACCGCTTTGGCGCCAAAACCGAGCGCACCAGGCTGATGCGCTTTCACACTCAGACGGCGGGCGTCTCGCTCACCGCGCAACAGCCGATGAACAACATCGCGCGCGTGGCGATTCAAGCTCTAGCAGCCGTACTCGGCGGCACTCAGTCACTGCATACCGACAGCTATGACGAAGCCCTCGCGCTTCCTACCGAAGAAGCCGTCCGCATCGCCCTCCGAACCCAGCAGATCATCGCCTACGAGTCGGGCGTAGCACAGACTGTCGATCCGCTGGGCGGCTCCTACTTCGTCGAACGCATGACCCTGGACATGGAGAAGGGCGCGTTCGACTACTTCGACAAGCTCGACGCCATGGGAGGCATGGTTGCCGCCATCGAGAAGGGATACCCGCAGAAGGAGATCGCCGAGGCCAGCTACCAGTTCCAGCGCGCCACCGAAGCGAAAGAGAAGATCACCGTCGGCGCCAACGAGTTCGTAGTGGAAGAACCGTCGCCGCATATTCTCTACATCGGTGAAGAAGTCGCCCAGGCGCAGACCAAGAAACTCAAGTCCTTACGCGCCCGCCGCACCAACCACGAAGTCCGCCGCACGCTCGACGCGCTCAAGAAGGCAGCAGCCCAAGAACCCCAGGCTCCGATCGACGGCACCATCTCGCCCGTGAACACGATGCCTTTTATCGTCGATGCGGTGAAAGCCTACGCGACGGTGGGCGAAATCTGCGACGCCCTGCGCGAAGTCTACGGAACCTACGAAGAAAGCACGTTCGCCTAACCTGCGAGATCAGGCGGTCGATAGTCCTGCAGCCTTAGCCAATCGCTCCTGACGCTGATCAAAGGTCCAGAATTTCGTCGCACCAAGTTCCAGCGCGCTGGCGACGTGCAGGGTATCGAGCGTTCTGATCCCCAGCCGCGGAACATACCTTTGGCCAAGTTCTATCGCGGTTTCAAACACCGACTCTGCCATCTCCCCTTCAAGGTACAAGCCCAGCTTGCGGTCCGCGTCGAACGCGGAATAGAACTGCGCTGCTTCCTTGAGAGATATCTCACGGCGGAACACGTGCTGGGCGATCGCGTGGACCCACTCCACGCGATTGAGCGGAAGCAGCCAGATAAGTGGACGTGTCGCCATCCTGCGCTGCGCTTCGATCGAATGCGCATCGTCCATGTAAAGCGAGACAAAGAAACTGGAATCCGCGTAGACGCTCAATATCGTGATTTCTCGCGTTCCTCGATCAGCAAATCGGCGCCGGAAACGCTTCTGCCGCCCAGAATCTCCTTCGCCCTCGCCGCAAAATCGGGCCATTCCTTGGGTGGTTCCTTGGAACGCTCGGGCACAATGCGTCCAATGACCTTATCTCGGTCTCGTAACTCCACCGTCTTCCCCGCCTTCAACCACGCCTTCAGACGGCGAGTGTCTCGAAGCTCTCGCATGTTTACGGATGGCATAACAACAATGTGTCACATCATGTGTCACATTGTCAACGCGTTTCGACGCCTTAGTGCGCGAGGTTTTACGAAACCTACGAAGAGCAAGTTCGCGTAAAGCCGGCCGCGTCTCCGTTATCACAACGCTATGTGCCAAGCGTCCTTTCGCACCTTTCCCACGTCCTGTAATAAGACGTGGTGCGGCAAGGGAGAAGTGTGCCTTCCAGGCCGCCGGTCCCCATCGGCTCTTTGAAAACTCCAAAATGGAGTGGGCACAGGATCGTAAGTTGTAGTGTTCTATATAGCTATCCAACTATGTGACAGCTACGCGACAGTAGATTTAACTAATTGATTATAAACGGTCTACACGATTACGTTATAGCTAACTATAGCAGTATAACGCATAGTGTTCTACCGAGTCTGGGCCCGGCTTAGACGATATAGATGGAGCGTGTAATTTCTTCGTTCCTCGACCCGAAGTTTCGCAATCCGGACACCAGCAGCATCAGCGAGTCGCAGACCGGCATCCAGTCAGGCACGAATTCCGTCACGTAAACTATAGGGAATGGTTCACAAGCAATGGGTCGCGGCCACGCGCGCCGTGGTCTGTCTTGCAGCGGCGGCTTGCCTCTTCGCGTCGGCGATCGTGCGCGCACAGGAGCGTCCGCTGTCGTTGTCTCCTTGCGAACTCGTTAAAAACCCAGGCATGTACGACGAAAGCCTGGTCAGCGTGCTCGGACTGGTGCTGTATGGCCAACAGTTATTCAACACCCATGGCTACGACTGCGCCGACGACCGCGGAGGTTTGCGCCTGGAATTCGGCGGCAACCCTTCTGAGTATGCCGATCGGTTCAAGCTTTCACGCGAGCGCCTGGAGGCCAGCGCGGTTCCGCTGAAGAAAGACGCGGACTACGACACCATGCAGCGCCTCCTGAAGTCGGCCAGCGCTTCCGGACAAACCAAAATGCTACGCGCCACGCTCATCGGCAGGTTTTATGCTGGACCCGCGGTGGGCAACAAATCAGGAGAGGTTAAGTATCCAAACGCGCGGTTGGTAATCTCAGAGGTTGAGCTTGTTTCTAACCGTCTGGAAGATCCGGTAGATTTCACGCCTGTCGCCCACGCGCTCGCAAAACCTGCCAAGGGCTGTACCGTCTCGGAAATGGCGGTTCCCTCCCACGAAGACGAAGACAAACTGCAGCGCCTTAGCCGCGAGCCGTCGGAGAACCTCGACTATCTGCGCGATCCCAAACAAGTGGCCGCCCGGGCGGTTGCAGAACAAGAGAAAATTTCCGCCGATGAAGTCGAAGGCAAGCTGGTCGCTTCGGGCGAAGCCGTCGCCCTCAACACTTACACATGGAGTTCCGTCGACGGGCTGCGAACTTACGCGATCAACGTCAACCGCCCCTACTGGCTGCTGCCAAGCACCTTATCGGGTGACACCGTGATCTGGGTGCCCAAGCGCATCGTGAAGACGGTATGCGTCGCCAACCCAGCCCACTAGTTCCGAAACTCTCATCCAAGGTTTATCATTCTCAGTTCAGCACATTGTTAAGCGCTGACCGCTGAGGCTATCCAACATGCCCACTGACCGCAAGATTCGCGTACTCGTTGCCAAACCCGGCCTCGACGGCCATGATCGCGGCGCTAAAGTCATCGCCCGCGCACTGCGTGACGCCGGGATGGAAGTCATCTACACCGGCCTTCGCCAGACCCCCGAGATGGTAGTAACTGCGTCACTGCAGGAAGATGTCGACGTTATCGGCCTCAGCATCCTTTCGGGAGCGCACAACGTCATCGTGCCGCGCGTGCTCGACCTGCTGAAACAGAACCACATGGAGGACGTGCTTCTGGTGGTGGGAGGCATTATTCCGGACCAGGATGTCGAAGGACTCAAACATGCGGGCGTCGCTGCTGTGTTTCAGCCGGGCACTCCGATGGACGCGATCATCGAGTTCATCCGCAGCAATGTGAAGCCACGCGGCGTAACGGCGGGCTGAGTCTTCACCGCCTTTGTCAAAGCAGTCGATGCAATCCGCAGAAAACTTGTGTCACGTCGAGATGCACGGCAACGCCGCGATTTTGCTGCTCGTTTCTGACGACGGCACCAACCGCTTGACTCGGGCGCGCGTCGTCACGCTGACCGCTGCGATTGATGATCTTGCGCGAAAGCATCCCTCGCTACTGGTAATCGCGGGAAACGCACATTTCTTCTCCGCCGGCGCAGACCTGAACGAAATCGCCGAGCTGCACGGTACCGAAGCGTTCCGTTTCGCGGAGATGGGACAGCGTCTGATGAACGCCGTCGCAAACTTCCCTTCTCCCACCGTTGCCGCAGTGCATGGCTACTGCATGGGCGGCGGACTCGACTTGGCGCTCGCCTGCCAGCGGCGCATCGCCGGACCCCACGCCATTTTCGGTCATCGCGGCGCCGCGCTCGGCCTCATCACTGGCTGGGGAGGCACCCAGCGCTTGACGCGACTGGTCGGCAAGGCCCGCGCATTGCAGATGTTTCTTGGAGCTGAGAAGCTGCATGCCAGTGATGCACTGCGCTACGGGTTGGTCGATGCGGTCGCGGTCGATCCGCTGGCTGCTGCACTGCTACCAACGAACATGCAGCCAGACCACTAAGCCAGCGCAGTCGGCCGTACGCTATGCTAGGTCAATGCCGGTCACCTTACCTGCGCGGGACGAGAGGCTTGTACAGATCGTCGATGCTGCCCTGCTCGACGCGGAATGGCGCAGCGGTGAGTGGCTGATCTGCAAGCCGGGATGCTCACCGTGCTGCATCGGCGTATTTGCCATCGACCAGACCGATGCCCTGCGATTGCAGGATGGCCTCACAAAGTTGGAAGACACCGATCCTGATCGCGCGGAGCGGGTGCGGCAACGAGCGCAGGAATCGTGGGGACGCATCGCGACCGGCTTCCCCGGTGACTGCCAAACCGGCGTGCTGGGCGGCGACGACGATACCGCGGAACAATTCGAGGAGTTCGCCAACTTCGAACCGTGTCCCGCGCTAGACCCCGAGCGCGGCACGTGCGACCTTTACGCTTCGCGACCCATTACTTGCCGCGTCTTTGGCCCGCCGATACGCTCGCAGGGCGGCCTGGGCGTCTGCGAACTCTGCTATCACGGCGCTACTCCTGACGAAATTGCCGGATGCGAACTCAGACTGGACGAAGCCTACGCCCTTCAGGCCGAATTGGATGCGGAGTTGCAAATTGCCGGCAAGACCGGAAAAACGATCGTGGCGTTCGCACTCGCAGAACCATCGGCTGTCGAGTAGTCGTCTCCAGCTTGCGCGTTGCGCTTAGCTGCGTCGCTGCTTTATCGTTATCGGTCTAGCCAGAGGCCTGCGTTCCTCCAACATGACTGAACCCAATCACTCCGGATCCCCCGTCCAACTTGAGACCAAGGTAAAAGCTACGACGCCACGCTTCGAGCGCAATCAGCATGCTGTCGCCGAGTTGGTCGCGCGCATGCGCATGGACCAGGAGCAGTTCGAGCAGGGCGGCGGCACGAAGGCCATCGAATCGCAGCACAAGAAAGGACGTCTCACCGCCCGCGAACGCATCGACCTCCTGATCGATCCCGGCAGCGAGTTCTTCGAACTCGGCGGCTACGCTGCGTGGGGGATGTACGAGGAATGGGGCGGCGCGCCCTCTGCCGGTGTCGTGACAGGTCTGGCTCGTGTTCAGGGGCGGCTGGTTATGCTCATTGTGAACGATGCCACGGTGAAGGCCGGCGCGTTCTTCCCGATGACAGCCAAGAAGGTCATCCGCGCGCAGAACATCGCCATCGAGAACCGCATCCCCACGATTTACCTCGTCGATTCCGCCGGCGTATTTCTGCCGCTGCAGGAAGACGTCTTTCCGGACACCGACGATTTCGGCCGGGTCTTCCGCAACAACGCCGTCATGTCGGCCATGGGAATCCCGCAGATCACCGCCATCATGGGCATGTGTGTCGCCGGAGGCGCGTACTTACCTGTGATGTGCGACCACATTCTGATGACCGAGGGCAGCGGACTGTTTCTCGCCGGCCCCGCTCTGGTGCAGGCTGCGATTGGGGCAAAGTATTCCGCCGAAGAGCTGGGCGGCGCGAAAATGCACTCCCAGATCAGCGGCACCGTGGACTTCCGAGAACCCGACGACGAACGCTGCATCGTGCGCATCCGTTCGCTGGTCGACAAGATGGGCAATCGCCAACTCGGCGTCTTCGACCGTAAACCGTCGCGCAAGCCACTCTATCCAGCGGAAGAAATCTACGGCATCTTCGACGACGATCCGGCGCGGCAGTACGACATGAAGGAAATTATCGCGCGCATCGTCGATGACAGCGAGTTCGACGAGTACAAGTCCGAGTATGGTGAAACGGTTCTGTGCGGCTACGCGCGCATCGGAGGTTACGCCGTCGGCATCGTCGCCAACCAGAAGACCCATGTGCAGCAGGTCGATCGCTCCGGCAACAAGCGCATCGAATTCGGCGGCGTCATCTACACCGAGTCCGCGGAGAAAGCCGCGCGCTTCATCATGGACTGCAACCAGAACCTGGTGCCGCTGATTTTCCTTCATGACGTCAACGGCTTCATGGTCGGCCGCGACGCGGAGTGGAGCGGCATCATTCGCGCGGGAGCGAAGATGGTGAATGCCGTGTCGAATTCCGTCGTGCCGAAAATCTCCGTGATCCTCGGTGGATCGTTCGGCGCAGGTCACTACGCTATGTGCGGCAAGGCCTTCGATCCGCGCTTCGTCTTCGCCTGGCCAACCGCGAAATACGCCGTCATGAGCGGTTCGTCAGCGGCCAGTACGCTGGTGGAAATCAAAATCAAGCAACTGGAACGCGGCGGCAAGAAGCTGAGCGAAGAAGACAAGAAGAAGCTCTATGACGAAGTGAAGGCCACCTACGACGAACAAACGGACCCTCGCTATGGCGCGGCGCGCCTGTGGATCGACAAGATCATCGATCCCATGGACACGCGCGAGGCGCTGATCACCGCGCTGGACGCGGCCGCCCTGAATCCCGAGGTGCCGAAGTTTAATGTGGGAGTGCTGCAAACCTAGCTGTCAGCTCTCAGCTATTAGCTACCAATGCCCGCCACCATCAAACTCATCGAATGTCCGCGCGATGCCTGGCAGGGATTGCCGGGACAGATTCCGACCGTGACCAAAATCGAATACTTCAAGGCCCTCATCGCCGCGGGATTCAAGCACATTGACGCCGTCTCTTTCGTCTCGCCCAAGGCGGTTCCGCAGATGGCCGACTCGGAAACCGTGCTCAGCGAACTCGATCCGCCCGACGACGTCGAGATCATCGGCATCGTGGTGAACGAGCGTGGCCTGGAACGCGCCATCGCCACCGAGGCAGTTCGGACCGTCGGCTTTCCCTACTCGCTTTCCCCGACCTTCCTGAAGAACAACCAGAGCCAGACGCCGGAAGAGAACCTCGACATGCTGGAGAAGGTGAAGCAAAAAGCCGACGAGGGCGGGCTCGATACCATCGCCTACATCTCCATGGCCTTCGGCAATCCGTACGGCGACCTGTGGAACGACGAAGAACTTGTGGAAGGCGTCGGCCTGCTCGCCGATATGGACCTGCAAGCCATTTCACTCGCAGACACAGTTGGCCTGGCGACTCCTCAGCAAATTGCCGACCAGTTTGGCGCCGTGCTCGAGATCTTCGGCCACATCGAAATTGGCGTTCACCTGCACAGCCGTCCCGACGAAGCCATCGAAAAAATCCTGGCGGCCTATGACGCCGGATGCCGCCGCTTCGACTCCGCCATAGGCGGCCTCGGCGGCTGTCCATTTGCGCAAGACGTGCTGGTGGGAAACATTCCGACGGAGAAAGTCTTGGAGGCCCTGCAGCAGCGCAACGCCTCACTTCCCATCAAAAAACCTCTAACTGAACTCGCGCGACTGTCGGCCGAAATCGGAGAGCGCTTCGGCGGACCTAAGATGTAATTCCGCTCGATCCGACAGCGCCTCCCTCTCCCAAAACGGGCAAAAGTTGGACACCATTAGCTCCCCTGACAAAAGAAGTCGGCTCAAAAACTGATTCGGTGTGATAATTCCAACCGAAGCCGCTATTTGCGTACAGTATTTCGGTACAGCGGGCGCGAGTTCCGTGCGCGATCCCGTTGCGAATGACCAATGTCTCAACACCATCACCAGTACGTAACGCTGACCCTCGCTTATGACGGCCCTATTGTCACGCTTACTCTGAACCGGCCGGAAAAGCGCAATGCCATCAGCTACGAGCTCATCGAAGAGCTGCACCTCGCGCTGCACGAAGTGGAGAAATCGCCCGCGCACATTATGATCCTCACGGGCGCGGGCGGGGCCTTCTGCTCTGGGATGGACCTCGACAACCTGCGTGCTATCACCAGCCACACCGAGGAAGAGAATCTTGCCGACTCTGGCCGCATGGCCCACATGTTCCGTGCGCTCTACGATTTCCCGAAAGTAACAATTGCCGCCGTCAACGGGGCGGCGCTCGCCGGCGGTTGTGGCCTAGCGACGTTATGCGACTTCACGCTCGCGTCCGAAGACGCAAAGTTCGGCTACACCGAGGTCCGCATCGGATTTGTGCCGGCCATCGTGTCCACCTTTCTGCTGCGGCAAATCGGCGAGAAGCAGGCGCGCGATCTGCTGCTGACTGGGCGCATTCTTGGCGCCGAAGAAGCTCATCGACTCGGCCTGGTGAATGAGGTAGTCTCGCCGCAGAACCTGCTCGCGCGGGCGCGCGAACTGGCGGACACTTTGGCCGCCAATAGCCCAGCTTCATTGTTGGCCACCAAGCGGTTGCTCCGCACATTGTCGCATGTGGAGCTCGACCACCAGATCGCCGCCGCCGTAGACGAAAATGCACGAATTCGCACCACTCACGACTTTCGTGAGGGCGTGAATTCGTTCCTGGAGAAGCGTAAACCCAGTTGGACAGGGAGGTAGACTGTGACACTTCGTCTTCCATTGTGTGTCGCCACGTTGCTGTTCCCGGCCCTGATGTTTGCCCAAGCCGCGGCCCCGGCCCCCAAGCACGAGAACCCCGCTCCAGCGGTTTCCAGCGGCAGCTATCCCGTGATGAGCACGGCGGCAAAAAACCGTGCGCGGCAGTTATTCGAAGACTTCGAGAGCGGGCAGGCGACCACGTTGTACGCAGCGTTCTCGCCCCAGATGAAGAAGTCGGGCAGCAGTGCAAAGTTCGGGGAGATGGAAAAAAAGCTCGCCGGCGAATGGGGGCGCGAGCAAAAAATGTTGGGCGAGAACTTCGCTCCCGATATGCTGGTCGCCAACACCGTTTATTCGAGGTATTCGCAGTTCAGCAAGATCAAAGACCCCATTTTCACAGCGATTATCATCAACCAGACGGGTGAGGTTGAGCTGTTTCAGTTCCGCCCTTCTCCCCCTCCTTCCGGAAATCGTTACTCCGATTACAAGGACACGACCAAGCTACGCCTGCCGTTTGACGGTGACTGGTTCGTCTTCGAAGGCGGCCGCGACATATACCAGAATGCCGGCGCCTATCGTGACATAGAACGCTACACCCTGGTATTCACCGTCCTGAAGGACGGCCGCACATTTTCCGGCGACGGTACCAAGAACCAACAGTTCTATTGCTGGGGGCAACCCGTCCTGGCGCCCGCCGATGGCACGGTCGTGCTCGTCAACAATTCGTTTGTCGATAACACGCCGGGCCACTCAGACGAAATCATGCCCACCGGTAATCGCGTACTGATCAGCCACGGTCACGACGAGTACTCGCTGCTGATGCATCTGAAGCAGGACAGCATCAAGGTAAAGAACGGCCAGAAGGTCAAGCAGGGCGACGCGGTCGGGGAATGCGGCAACAGCGGCAGTTCTCCCGGGCCGCATCTCGAGTATCGACTGCAGGATTCGCGCGGCCGGCCGCTACCGCAGACCATGCCGATACAATTCGTCGATTATGTCGCCGACGGCACTCCGGTAGCCATAGGAGAGCCAGTGCGCGGACAATTCGTTCATAACGCTTCGGCACCCGCGGCTTCGGCGGCAGCGCCGGCGAGCGATAAGAAATAGGGCCTCGCCGCAAATCGAGTAGGTTGTTCACAGACAGCCAAATCTTCCGGCTGCATGTTAAGTTGGAACACAGGATCAATGCAGCCGGAAAATAGAACGGTCTTCGAAGCCCAACTTCGCGTGCGCTACGCCGAAACCGACCAGATGGGTGTCGTGTACCACTCCAACTACATTGTCTGGTTTGAAGTGGGGCGAGTCGAGATGCTGCGCCAGTTGGGCTTCACCTATCGCGACATGGAGAAACAGGACGACACGCACATCGCAGTCGCCGATGTGCACTGCCGCTTTAAGTCTCCCGCCCGATACGATGACCTGATCACGATTCGCACGCGCCTGATCAACGTTCGCGAGTCGCTACTTCACTTTGGCTACGAGATCGTCCGCGCCGACGACGACAAGGTTCTGGCTGAGGGCGAAAGCGTCCACATCGTGGTGAACTCGGAGTTCAAGCGCATTCATCTGCCGAAGAAATATCTGGCGCCATTCTTGAAGGCCGTCGGAAAAAGCTGAACAATAGGCGATTGGATTGAGAGCCGCGGGCGTGCTGACGAGCGGGAGCGCTCTGCGATGAATCGAGATTTCATGAAAGTCCTTCACATCAACGGAAACAATCTGACTCTCGACGATGTCCGCGCCGTGGTTTTCGAGCGCCGTCCTGTCATGCTGGAGCCCGAGGCGCGGCTCGCGGTTGATCGCGCCCGCGCGGTCGTCGACTCCCTGGTCGCTAACAACCGTCTCGGCTATGCGGTAACCACGGGCGTCGGGCAGCTCAGCGATGTGCGTATTCCTCCCGACGATATCCGCACGCTTCAGGTGAACCTGATGCGCTCACACGCCGTCGGCGTGGGTGAACCGCTCAGCGAACCCGTCAGCCGCGCCATGATGTTGCTGCGCGCCAACTCGCTCAGCAAGGGGTGCTCGGGCGTGCGCGCGGTGGTCATCGATACCTTGTGCGAGATGTTGAACCGCGGCGTGCACCCGGTAATTCCGTCGCAAGGCAGCGTGGGCGCCAGCGGCGACCTCGCGCCTCTTTCGCATCTTGGACTGGTGCTGATCGGCGAGGGCGAGGCCTCTTTCGAAGGCAAACGAACGTCTGCTGCCGAGGCGCTGAAGCGTGCCAGCATCAAACCGTTGGTGCTTGAGGCGAAGGAAACCATCTCGCTGATCAACGGCACGCAGGCGATGCTGGCGATCGGCTTGTTGTCCATTCTGCAAACCGAAATCCTGGTCGATACCGCCGACGTGCTCGGCGCGCTGGTGGTGGATGCGCTGAAAGGCACCGACGTGGCCTTCGACGAGCGGATTCACCAGGCGCGGCCGCATCCTGGCCAGCTACTGGTCGCGCGCAACCTGCGCCGCATGTTGGAAGGCAGCGAGATTCGCGAGTCGCACCGTGATTGCAGCAAGGTTCAGGATGCATACTCGCTGCGTTGCATCCCGCAGGTGCACGGGGCAGTGCGCGATACGCTCGCGCATTGTCGCGCGGTCTTCGAGATCGAAATGAACTCAGCCGTCGACAATCCGCTGGTCTTTCCTGAGGCGAAGAAAGTCGGCAGCTCGAAGCCACCAATGGGAGCACCGGCGGAAGGCGACATCATCTCCGGAGGCAACTTTCACGGCGAACCGCTGGCGTTTGCACTCGACTTCCTTGCGATAGGCCTAAGCGCGTTGGCCGGAATCTCGGAACGCCGTCTGGAGCGACTGGTGAATCCCGCCTTGAACGAGGACCTGCCGCCCTTCCTCGCCGCCGGTGCCGGCCTGAACTCCGGCTTCATGATGCCACAAGTGACCGCGGCCGCTCTGGTCAGCGAGAACAAAGTTTGGTCGCACCCGGCGTCGGTGGATTCCATCACCACTTCGGGCAACAAGGAAGACTTTGTTTCGATGGGAATGACCGCAGCCAATAAGTTGTTGCGGGTGGTCGAGAACACACGCAACGTGCTGGCTATCGAAGCCCTGGCGGTGGCCCAGGCGCTGGATTTTCGCGCTCCGTTGAAGACCGGAAAGCGCGGCCAAGCGGCACACAATGCCATCCGGGCTGTATCTCCGACAATCATGCACGACCGGATTCTGACCGACGACTTTCGCCGTGTGTCTGAATTGATCGCCAGCGGAAAGCTGGCGGAAGTGTTGCGCTGAACTTTACAAGCGGAAGTCCCGCCCTGCGGGACGACATAAGAAAGCCCAGCGTTTCAACGCTGGGGAAGCGTGAATGTTGACGTCCGAGTCCCTCGGGGACGATACATCCGACGGGGTTTCAATGAATCGAAAATATGCCCTGGATCGTACTGCGCTCCGAACCTAGCTAGCGCTTACTGGGCTGCCGGCGCCGTACCTGCCGCCACTCGCACCACCATGCACTTCACGTCCTTATTGCTCTGTATGTTCTTCACTTCACCCTTGTTGCCGTTGATTTTGTAGTTGATCGTGCTGCCCACGACCCAGTCGGTCGCGTTGACCTTGTTTTTTTCATTGGTGCGGCAGGTGTAGTCGTTCCTGGTGGTGGAAAAAGTCAGATCATACTGCTGTTTCTTGTGCTGCTTGTCCGTGATTCCGGCCGGCTGGATATTGGTCAGGATTGTGCTTCCTGATTCCTTGTTGGCCGCCATCGCGATCCCGGCCAGCGACAGAAGAATGACGGTCAGAGCGATTGTCTTCCGCATGTTACGCACCTCAGTAGAATAATCTCTGGTTCGAATATACCAATGAAATCTTGCCCGCCGAAACCCCGCACGGTATCCCTTGGTTGCTTCGTGGTGTTCTACAATAGAGCGTCGCTCTGGCGAGCATGGATTGGATTTGCGGGCTTGAGGGTTCTTGAGCGCCGACTCCCCGCGCCGGTGGTTCAAAGCAGGAGATTTACCCCGGGATGTAGTTCCACAGGTAACAGAATGCCTGATCACGCCGTCTTACAATGGACGGCGTCTCCGCGTACCGAGTAACGTGGCAATCAAAGTAAAAATGGCACCAAGCCGGCCTCCTAGCGCCCCCCAGGGACGCCCTCGCCCGGGCACCCGCAAGCCCGCTCCCCGCCACCACTTCACCCTTGGCGACCCTCTGGTGAAGTTCCTGGTCGCAGGATTCCTCGTCGCCGGGATTTTGTTCATGGCGGTGTTTGCCTTCTTTTACGTTAAGTACGAAGGCATCGTCGATCGCCGCATGGCGGGGCCAATCTTCGCCAACTCGGCGAGGATCTACGCACGTCCTGAGTTCGTCCGCGTGGGTGACAAGTCCACTGCACAGGAAATCGCGACCTATCTCCGCCGTGCCGGTTACAGCGAGCAAGGCAAAGAAAGCGACTCGCCCATCGGACGCTTCCGTCTCTCCGGCAGCAGCATCGAGATCATGCCAGGTGAGGAATCGTTCCACGCCGTAGAGAGCGCCAACATCCGTTTTGACGCCGGCAAAGTGACCTCGATCGTGTTGTCGGGTCGTAGTTCCGAGCCCCTGAGCGCCTACGAACTCGAGCCGCAGATGATCACCTCGCTCTTTGGCGGCCAGGACCGCTCCAAGCGGCAGATCGTCACCTTCGACGAAATTCCCCCGGACCTCGTTAACGCTGTCGTCGCCATCGAAGATCGCCGTTTCTTCCAGCACAGTGGCGTCAACTATTACCGGCTCATGGAGGCCGCCGCCAGCGACATCTTCCACCGCCATCGCGGACAGGGTGGCTCGACGCTCACCATGCAGCTCTCCCGCGGCTTCTTCCTTTCGCCCGAAAAGACCATCCAGCGCAAGCTGACCGAGATGCTGATTGCCATGGAGCTGGAGCAGAAGTTCTCCAAGCAACGCATCTTCGAGATGTATGCCAACCAGGTACCCATGGGCCAGCGCGGCTCGTTCAGCATTAACGGCTTCGGCGAGGCCTCGCGCGCCTACTTCGACAAGGACATGAAGAGCCTGACGCTGCCCGAGTGCGCATTGCTCGCCGGGATCATTCAGCGTCCGAGTTATCTCTCGCCTTATCGCCATCCCGAGCGTGCGCTCGAGCGCCGCAATCTTGTCCTTGACTCGATGGTCGAGACGGGCGCCATCACCCAAGACCAGGCCGACCGTGCCAAAGCGACTCCGTTGAAGCTGGCTGCCCCGAACGCGGAGGCCAGTGACGCGCCTTACTTCGTCGATCTCGTGAAAGACCAGCTCACCAGCCAGTACAACGAGAGCGAGCTCAACGAGCAGGCCATGCGCATCTACACCACCCTCGACCCCGACCTCCAGCAGGCCGCCGCTGATGCGGTCGAAGTGGGAATGAAGTTGGTGGACGAGCAAGTGCTGAAGATGCGCACCCACAAGACCAAGGTCGGCACGGGAACTGAAGCGAAGTCCGAAGTGAGCGTTGACTCGGGCCCGATGCCGCAGGTGGCCGTGGTGGTGCTCGATCCGCACACTGGTGAAGTGCTGGCGCTAGTCGGCGGCCGCAACTACGGCCTCAGCCAGCTCAATCACGCAGTCGCCAAGCGTCCTACGGGATCGATCTTCAAGCCGTTCGTGTACGCCGCAGCCGTCAACACTGCCCTGACCGGGCAAATGATATCCGTGGGTGCCGGGTCTGTCGAGAATGCCGGCGGCAGCCCGCCGACCATCGACACCAGTGGTGCTCCGGCGATCTTCACTCCCATCACGCTGGTCGATGATGCGCAAGTAAGCATCGCTTACAAGGACGAAGTCTACGAGCCGCGCAACTACCATGAGGCGTTTCACGGAGAAGTCACCGCGCGTTACGCTCTGGCGGAATCGCTGAACAACGCCACGGTGCGAGTGGCGCAGGGCGTGGGCTTCGGCACTGTGGCCTCGCTCGCCCGGGCGGCCGGCATCACCAGCGTGAAAGCGACGCCCGCCATCGCGCTCGGTTCCTACGACGCGAGTCCGCTGGAAATGTCGGGCGCCTACACGGTGTTCAGCAACGGAGGCTCGCGTGTTTCGCCGTTGATGGTGAAGTCCGTCCGCGACGCTCGCGGCGGCGTTCTCAGCGACTACCACAACGATCCGAAGGGCGTCCTCGATGCCCGCGTCGCCTATGTCATGACTACCATGATGCAGGGCGTGATCGACGGCGGGACAGGCTACACCGTCCGCAGCCGCGGCTTTACCGCTCCTGCGGCGGGCAAGACCGGCACCTCGCACGACGCCTGGTTCGCCGGATACACCAGCAACCTGCTCTGCGTGGTCTGGGTCGGCAACGATGACTACACCGACATCAAGCTGGCGGGCGGCTCAACCGCTGCTCCCATCTGGGCCGAGTTCATGAAGCGGGCGCAGAAGATTCCCCGCTACTCCGATATGAAGGGGTTTTCCGCGCCCTCGGGGGTGGTCGAGGTCAAGCTCGATAAGGTCACCAACCGGCTGGCGACAGAGTCCTGTCCGCAGGATTATTACGTCGCCTTTGTCGCCGGGACCGAGCCCAAACAGACCTGCGAACAGGCATTTACCGACCACCGCAACTTCTTCTCCAAGATCCTTGGACTGGGTACTCCTCAAGTCGATGCTCCGCCCCCAACCACCAACGGGCCGGTACAAACCCAGCCCGGAAGTCCAGCCTCTTCCCCGAGCACCGCGGATCCAGCCGCTCCCACGACCGAGCAGAAAAAGAAAAAAGGCTTCCTCAGCCGGGTCTTTGGAGGCAAGGGCAACGATCAGAAGGATCCCCCTGCAAATTCTCCTCCCGACAAACGGAACATTCCTCCCCAAAATTAGGTCTAATATGTGGGTGGGGATTTGGGAGTCGGGGGTGGAGGTATGTCTCCTCGCCATTTATTCGGCGCGTTTCAAAAAAGCCTCGGGGCACTGACCGTCGTAGCCATTCTTGCGACCGGCTCGCTTGCCGCGGATGACCAGCAGCAACCGCAGCCCACGCCGGCTCCGCTCATTTCTCTCACCACCAGCACGCCGCAGGACTTGGAGCGCCAGGGCGACCAACTGCGCGCCCAGAAGCGCTATCTCGACGCCATCGACTACTACAACGCTGCCATCGCCAAGCAACCCACCGCGCTGCTGTGGAACAAGAAAGGCATCGCGTTGCTGTTCGTGCAACACGACAAGGACGCCGAGAAATCCTTCCTGCAGGCTCTGAAGGTCGATAAAAACTCTGCCGAGGCTATGAACAATCTCGGCTTCATCATGCAGATGCAGAAACGTTACGGCCGCGCGATCAAGTACTACGAAAAGGCGCTCAGCATCCGTCCCAACTCGGCCACCTTCCATTACAACCTCGGCGCAGCGTACTTCAGCGAGCACAAGCTCGACAAGGCTGCCGAGGAATACAATGCCGCGTTTCAACTCGATCCTGACATCTTCCAGCGCGTCTCCAAGACCGGAGTCATGGCGCAGTCATCTTCTCCCGAAGACCGCGCGGCGTTCTCATTCATGGTGGCCAAGATGTATGCCCAGGCAGGCGACTTCGACCGTTCCCTCGAATACCTGCGCAAGGCCATGGAAGAGGGCTATAAGAACATCGACAAGGTCTATACCGACTCCGAATTCGCCAGCCTGCGCACGGATAAGCGCTTCACCGACCTCATGACGCAGAAGCCGCAGGCCATTCAGTAGAGCCGTTCCCCTCCGCTGTCATCCCGAGCGAGGCGCGCAGCGACGAGTGCAGGACCTGCTGTTTCTTCCGATTTGTCATCACGAGCGAAGCGAGGGATCTGCTTTCTTGGTGTCATCCTGAGCGGAGCCCGCTTCGGGCGGAGCCGAAGGACCTGCTTTTTCTGGCGACTGGCAGCTGGCTACTGGCTACTCGCCCCCGCCTTCAACGCCGTCACGAGTTTTTCAAACTCTTTCTGATAGGCTCCGTTGTCGCGGTCCCAATTACTGAAGTCCGGAATGTAATACTCCCGAATCTCCCGCGCCGAATCTTTCCCTCGGTCCGCATCAAACTTCTTCCACTGCTTCACTTCCTCAAACGGAGCGATCGTGATCGGAAACAGCATCTGTTTCTTCTCCCGCGCCTCCCGCTCGCGCGCGTTGGCAATCTCCGTCCCCACCCAATCGCTCGCCATGCTGTGCTCCGACAGGATGAGCAACAGCTTGTCATGCACCCGAATGGCTTCATCGATCTGCTCATGAATCTTCCGCCCGCCCATGATGTCGTGTGGCGCAAACCAGCACCGCACGCCTTTGGCCTGCAGGTCGGCATACAACCTATCGGCAAACGCCTGGTCTTTGGTCGAGTAGCTGATGAAGCAGCAGGAGATGCGATAGGGCGTGCCACCGTCAAATCGATGTAGGCAATGAGCTCGTCGGGAACGCCGCAGCCGCGTAAGAATGACTCAGGAATTTTGCCTTCCGATTTGTAGATGGTGTCAATGCCGATGGTAGAGGGCGCGAGGTGTTCGATGGTTTCGAGACCGATGGCAGTACTCAGATCGACCTCAGCGAAGTTTGATAGACCTACGCGAACTCCAGTGAAGTCGGCCTCACTGAGTTCCCCTCCGACGAGGTTTGCCGCGCCGAGCATCGAATTGCTGAGGTTCGCTCTCTCGAGTTTCGTTAGGCGAAGGTGCGCCTCGGTGAGGTTTGCGCCTCGGAGATTAGTCTCGGTCAGGTCTCCGTAGCTCAGGTCTGCCTGGGTGAGATCCGCCTCGCTTAAGTTCGCCTTGCCGAGGTTCGCGCCATCGAGGCGCGCCTCGCGGAGGTTCGCCCCGCGCAGGGTTGCACCGCTAAGATTTGCTTTACGGAGGTTTGCCCTCCAAAGTGAGGCGCCGCGGAGGCCCGCCCGAACCAAGTTCGCGCCATACAGTTCCGCTCGCGACCTGAGAATTACCCCTATGATGTTCGCCTCGCCAAGGTTAGCTCCGCTGAGATCCACTTTCTCCAGGTCGGCCTCGGCTAGGTCAGCTATCGTCTCGGGGTGGTGATCCCTCCATCTGTTCCAATGTTCGACCCCTTGCTTCAGGATTTCGAGATGTTCAGGGTTCGCCATGGCCGCGTGACCTCGCTTGCTTCCGCGATGCTGCGGATCTTTTGAATGATGATGTGACACCCAAAGTCTATCTGATCCCGTCGTCTACCGGACCCAACAACTCAAGAGATTGGCTTTCGAAAGAGACCGAAACTACAAAAATGTGCTTGTTTCCTGAGGTAAACGGGCGCACAATTGGCCCTTACCAGTCAGAGCTACATCCTTAGCAAAGGAGCAGAGCGTGTCCTCGCGGCTCAATGCTACGAGGATTACTAGACCCAGGGGAGGCCCGACGTGCCCGGCCGCTACTTCCGACCCGAACGCCGATACGAGGTATTTATTAGTTCAACATTCGTTGACCTTGCGCCCATCCGACAACTGGTAAACGAGGCTACGACGCACTGTGGGCATATCCCAATTGCAATGGAATCCTTTGTCGCGGGGCCCCGAGACGTTGACTTTATTAGGGAGTGCATCGAAGCGGCGGACATCTTCGTGATTCTTATCGGCGCTCGGTATGGTTCGATGGTGAAGAGGGTTGGTGGGCACTTCCTGGATTTCGAATATGCCGAGGCGCTTCGCCTCAAGAAGCCTATCTTGGCGTATGTACTTGCTGAAGACGAATATCAATTGGCCCGCTCCTCACTTAAGGAGAGCGACCCTGATAGAAAATACGACAAGGAACTTCGCAAGTTCCGTGAATCCGTAAAGACTGATGCCGATGGCTATGGTCGCATCGTTGAGTACTTCAGCCTTAAGGACGACCAACGAGCGCAGGTCAAGAGCAACTTCACAAGAGCATTGACGCTCTGTGCGAGTAGCCTGTCCGAGGGTGGGTGGGTCCGCGGCGAACTATACGACCATCTTCGGGGTCGAATTGGACTTAGTGAGAGCGTAAGCAAGAATCCGTTCTTTCAGGACTTCGTTAAGCGCCTTGACAAGTTTGACACTCTCACACTTCGAGTCGGCGCGCGCCCGTTGTTGAAGGAAAGAATTGCTCATTATTTCCTGGAGCAGCATCTGGGCTGGATGATTCAAAAAGGGGTACGCTCATTCTTTTTCGAATCCGGCTCGACAATCGCTTTCCTCTCGCAAGCCTTCGTCTCCGCTCTTCATGACGAAGAGTGGATGAGAAATGTGTCGAACGAACTCAAGATCCACACAAACAACATAATTACATACTTGGATTTGGGCCTCTCAGAGCGGATTCACGTCGAGTTATACCCTTATGGGCCGCCGGAAAAGAAATATGGCGCTACCTTCGGCCCGCTGACTTCCCTCACGAAGTTGCCGACGGTCAAGGTGCTGGAGAACCTAAGGCGCACTTCAAACGGCTCAAATATTGGTCGTAATCGCGAAGGCATAAGAGAACGGTGGGAAGAAGAGGTAGAAAAGCTGGAGCGCTGGTTCAGCACCCACTATCGCCGACATGCAGTGATCTTTATGACGGCATCCGGTCTCGAAACCAATCCCGATAGCCCATACTATGGGCCTCATGTCGGGTCTTATTACAACATGCTTTTCAAGAGATCAATTTTAGAGTCAGGCTGCCCGGCGGTGATGTTCCTTGACGAAGAGAAGATATTGTCAAAACCATTCGATAATAATCAGTGCTATCCACTTTGTGGTGGATCAATTAACTGGGGGACTATTTGCGAGTCCACACCATTTGCGGTAGCCGCTCCTTGCACCTCAGAGGAGAGTGTCCAAAAGATAATTAAAGTGTTTGCTCAACTGGGAATGACTCGAGTTGAGAAAACTTCATCAGAAGACAAGATTTATCTACTTGTCGTCTCGAATGACCGATTTCACGAAGTGTGGCCATGACACAGGCACAATGATCCCCAGGCTACAACTGTGATTCTCGCGGTGGCCCACACATCCCGTGGGTCATATTGGCCCGCTTGTGGCAAATGGGGGCTCGTACCGACATCGGCGGAGCCGCGACGTGCTTTTAGGCGTGGGCGTAAGCCCGCGCTAAGAGTAGAAAAAGAACATATTCCGCTCTGCCGAAGGCCTGCGCGAAGGCCTCAGGCCGAAGCGCACAAAAAGAATTCCCAAAATGGGAACCCACCCACGATTTCTCCACAAAACTCTTGCAATACCTCTTCGCCTTTTGCCAAGCTTCTACCGCGGAGGCTTAGCCTCCGCTTGTACCCTGTTCGACTTTGCTGCCCGCCTCGACGCGGTCGGCGTGCCGTACTTGGAGGTTGGATGTCTGCCCGCACGATTGACCTTCGCATCCGCAACAGCTTCTCCGGCCGCACAATTTCTCCAATTCTTTCCTCTAACCCCTTGCAGCTCAAGATTTTACCCGCAACCCATTTGTTTCTGATATTTTGCGCGCGAAATCCTACGTATCTTGATGAAAACAAAGATTCGGGGGGAGGGGGGAGGGGGTACCCATCACCCTCAGGATTCCCATTTTGGAACGCGCTAGCTGTCGCTGCGCTTGCGCAGGAACGCTGGAATCTCCAGATCGTCAGCGTCGTAGTTGATGTTCACGCTGCTGCTGACGGTATCGATCGTGGCCGGTTCCTCGGGAAGAACGTCAGCTCCCTTGATCAGCGACGCGTAAGTCGATTCCGCCTCGCGCGAATAGGCCGAAGCGTCAGTGCGAGCCTCTTCAACCGGTTCGGCGTGACGCACGACCTCGGAGCCAAGCTCAAGGTCGTCGATGCTGTCGGGAATATACGGCGCGTTGCGCGGACGCTCGCTGATGCGCGGCTCAACCGCCGCTGACTTGGCCGACGACGACATCGCATCCGGCTCGCGCACCGAAGGAACCTGGTAAGTCGCCGTGGCAGCGCGCGCGTTGAGCACGGCGCTGGCAGCGGTGTTGGCGTGTTCCCGGTTGCGCGGCGTCTCGCGGAAGCCGGTCGCGATGACGGTGATCTTCACTTCGTCGTTCATCTTCTCGTCGAGCACAGCGCCGAAGATGATGTTGGCGTCTTCGTGCGCGGCGCTCTGAATGATGGTCGAGGCCTCATTGACTTCGGCCAGCCGCAATGAGCTGGAGCCGGTGACGTTGATGAGGATGCCACGCGCGCCGTCGATGGCTCCGGCTTCGAGCAGCGGCGATGCGATGGCAGCCTGCGCGGCCGCAGTCGCGCGGTTTTCGCCGCGAGCGGTCGCGGTGCCCATCACCGCGTAACCCATGCCCGCCATGATGGTCTTCACGTCGGCAAAGTCGCGGTTGATGATGCCGGGAATGGTGATGATGTCGGAGATGCCCTGCACCGCCTGGCGGAGGATGTCGTCGGCGACGCGGAACGACTCGAAGAAGCCGGCGTCTTTGGCGACGGCGAGCAGCTTCTCGTTGGGGATGACGATGGTGGTGTCGACGGAGTCGATCAGCTCCTGCAGGCCGCGCTCGGCCTGGTTCTGGCGGCGCTTGCCTTCGAAGGCGAAAGGCTTGGTCACCACGGCAACGGTGAGCGCTCCCATTTCGCTGGCCAGCGAGGCGATGATAGGCGCGGCACCGGTTCCTGTGCCTCCGCCAAGACCGGTGGTGACGAACACCATGTCAGCGCCTTCGAGGGCTTCGATGATCTTGTCGGCGTCTTCGAGGGCGGCCTTGCGGCCGACGTCAGGATTGGCTCCGGCACCGAGTCCGTTGGTCAGCTTGACGCCGAGCTGGATCTTTACCGGCGCGTGCGAGAGCTTGAGCGCCTGGAGATCGGTATTGGCGACCACGAATTCCACGCCCTCGAGATGCGACTCGATCATGCGGTTGACGGCATTGCCACCACCCCCGCCGACGCCGATGACCTTGATCTTGGCGCTGTTCAGCGTCTCTTCGTTGAAGTGAATGCGGATGTCGCTGCTGGGCTGAGCTTTTTCGCCGAAATCTTCGATCATGGTTACCTCAATGTGCGCCATAATGACGCGGTTCCGTCTCGAACTCGTCTAAACGTTCTGCCTTGCGAACAGGGCCTTGAGCCGGGCGCCAAATCCGCGATCGCTGATGCCGCGAGCCTGGCGCGAGCGGTGTCCGTAGAGCACCATACCGATCGCGGTGGAGAATTCCGGCTCCAGTAAATTTGACGGCAGCTTGGCGATGGGCACGGGATAGCCAAGGCGCGCCGGCCGACGAAGAACGTCTTCGGCCGAATCGACCAGGGCGTTCAAGCGCGCGCCACCGCCGGTGAAGACAACGCCCGCGCCGAG
Organism: uncultured Acidobacteriaceae bacterium; assembly: GCA_963837915.1. Lineage (GTDB taxonomy): Bacteria > Acidobacteriota > Terriglobia > Terriglobales > Acidobacteriaceae > DASRAA01. The sequence goes on along the minus strand of CAWIPZ010000051.1, from coordinate 405,889 downwards.
CAACTCGTAAACGCCAGCCTGGCGAAGATGGTCACGCAAGAGTTCCATCAACTCGCGGGCGCGGGGCTCCAAGATCTCTCCCAACATGCGTTGCTGCATGAGGCGTGAAGGACGGTCGCCCACCGAAGGCACCTCGATCTCGTTGCCTTCGGGGATGCGCGTCACGATAGCGCAACCGAACATCTTCTTGATGTTTTCGGCGTCGGGAATCGGTGTGCGAAAGCCTACCGCGACATCGTTGGTGAAATGGTCGCCGCCGAGAGGCACCGCACCGGTGTGGATCACGACTCCTTCGTAGAAAACGATCAGGTCGGTAGAACCGGCGCCGATGTCGGCGAGACAGATGCCTAACTCGCGCTCGTCGGTCTGCAACACCGAGTCAGCGCAGGCGAGCGCTTCGAAGACGGTGTCGTCCACGTGAATTCCAGCGCGGTTGGCAGCGGTAACGACGTTTTGCGCCGCCGTGCCGCTGGCCGTCACGACATGGACGCGGACCTCGACTTTCTTTCCCATGAGTCCTGCGGGGTCATGGACACCGGGCTGGCCATCGAGGATGAACTCCTGAGGAAGCAGATGCAGCGGTTCGCGGTCTTCGGGCAGGGGAATGCTGCGTGCCTTCTCGACAGCCGCGCGAACGTCGTCGCGAGTGATCTCGCGCGAGCGCGAGCCGAGCGAGATGCCGCCGTGGCTGTTGACTCCGCGAATGTGAGAACCAGCGACGCCGACAATGGCATGCTCGACCGGGGCCTGGGCGACGTTTTCGGCTTCCTCGACGGCCTTCTTGATGGAGCCAACTGCCTTGTCGAGATCGGCGATGACGCCTTTGCGCATACCGCGCGAGTCAGAGATGCCGTGGCCACGATAGCGAAGGGCGTATTCATTGACTTCGGCGACGATGACGCAGGTCTTGGCGCTTCCAATGTCAATCACGGTAAGCAGGTTTTCAGTTTGACTTCCCATTGTGTCCTAGTGTTTCTTTGCCTTCTTCGCCGATGGAGACTTTTTCGCGAGCGACACCGGATCAGCGGGCGACGTGTTCTGGGCTGTGTTATCGGGCATTGCAGCGGTTCCCTTCGCATGCGCAGCCGAGGAATCGGGATTGACGATGGCCTGCCCCTCGAAGCGCAAGTCGAGGGAATCGAGTGGACTGTACTGTGACCGCCACTCCTGTACGTGCGCCATATACAACTGGAAGGGCGTGAGAAAATTCGGCGAGCGTAAGTGAACGAGCACTGCGCCTTTCGGATCCGATACGGTAACCTTCACGTCATCAGGATCAGAGACGTCCACTTCGCTCAGGTCCCGCGAATAGTGCGCACCGCTGGAGTCGAGCTGCTTCACCAGTTCGCTATAGATCTTCATGCGTGGGGCGCGGGTGGAGAGCGGCTCGCTGTCGTTCATGCCGAGGATGACGGGGAACGAAAAGGCGCTCTGCCCGCCGGGGGGCATGTCCATGATGACGCCGTGGGCATCGATGAGCGCTACGCGCCCATTGATTTCGACAAATGCCACGGGCGTTCGCTCATGAAGTTCGATGCGAAGGCGGTTCGGCAAGAGTCGCATCACGGAAGCCGACTCGACCCAGGAAATGTCTTCGAGCTGCTTCTTCTGTTCGGCGATGGAAACGAAGAAAATATTGCGATCGATATCGCCGCCGAGCGCGTCGAGGATTTGGGTACGACTGACATTGTGATTACCGCGAACATCGATGTTGTCGCTGGAGTCGAGGCGAAAGCGCCAGGACTGAGTACCGTAACGATAGAGAGTGACGGCCACCAACCCGATTGCGCCCAAGACCAGCAAGACGAGCATGAGCAGCTTGACGCGATCGGCGGCCTTGCGGGGCAGCGCTCCGCGACGCACGGGCACGCGTTTCTGTCCACGAAGAAACGGAGACTCTCCCTCTTCGTCGAGGTCGAGCATGCGGGCGTCGAGCGGTGACTCGTCGAACGAGCGCGACGAAGCGCGCGGCTCAGCTACCGCGTCGAATTCCTCCTCCGGCAATGTGGAAGCGGATTTCCGCGCCATGAAGACCGAGAAACTGCCGAAAACGTCGGCTATTCGCCTCACTATATCCGGTTTCGTCGGCAGCGCGGAGATGCATTTTGCAGCTTTTCTGTGGATGTACTGCATTTGAAAACACCTGGCAGCGCACGACGGAGCGAGAGAGGCGGGAATGGCGTGAGTGCCGCGATTTTCAAGCACCGGCGGGGCTTGCGATCCCAGATACTGGCGAACCACAAGAGTAAATACAACGGGACAGAATCGGTCGGACACATCGTCCGCTAGGCTGCGGAAAAATCGAAAGAGCAGACTCCCGCGGACTGAAATCCCCGAGTAATAAAAGAGAGAGGTGTGCTTTCGCCAGACTAAAGGCTGGTGCTTCCACCCTAACGAGGAATCGCGCGCGGGGCCAACGCTTCCAGTTGGTCCAGCACCAGCGGTGCGAGTTGCACAACGTTGCCGGCTCCGAGCGTGAGCACGAGGTCGCCGGGCTGCGCGGACTTCCCTGCCATTTCGGCTGCGTCGGCGAATGAAGTGACATACGCAGCGCGCGTTGCGCCGGCCTTGCTGATTTGTTCTGCCAGCCGTTCGCCGGTAACGCCGGGAATCGGGACCTCGCTGGCGGCATAGATATCGAGAACGGTCACCGTGTCGGCGTCGCTAAATGCCGTGGCGAACTCGTCGAGCAGCAATTGCGTGCGGGTGTAGCGATGCGGCTGGAAGATGACGTGAATGCGTCGGAATCCACATTGGCGCGCGGCAGCCAAGGTAGCGCGAATCTCAGTAGGGTGATGCCCGTAGTCGTCTATGACGGTTATGCCGTTAGCCCGGCCCTTGAGTTGGAAGCGGCGATCAACACCGTTGTATGCGGCCAGTCCCGCGCGAATCTTGTCGACGGGTATGTCGAGGCCGACACCCACGGCGATGGCAGCAGTCGCGTTGAGAACGTTGTGGACCCCGGGGACGTGCAGGCGGAACTCGCCGAGATCGCGGTCGTGGTACTGAATGCGAAACTTACTGGACGCGAAACGATTGTCGCTAGCAGCCTCGCTACGCATGTCCGTTATAAAGAAGTCGGATCCTTGGCGCGTGCCATAAGTAACGATTCGGCGCCGCACGGCCGGCAGCAGGCGCCGCAGATCGTCATTGTCGTTGCAGGCGACCACCATGCCGTAGAAAGGAACATGGTCGAGGAAATCCACGAACGTGCGCTCGACGTCGGCCATGTCGCGATAACAGTCCATGTGCTCGCGGTCAATATTGGTGACCACTGCGAGAATCGGCCATAGCTTGAGGAACGAACGGTCACTCTCATCGGCTTCGGCGACGAAGAATTCGGACTTGCCGACGCGTGCGTTGGAGCCCATGGCATCGACGCGTCCGCCGATGACGACGGTGGGGTCGAGGCCTCCCGCGGCGAGGACCACCGCCACCATGGAGGTTGTGGTGGTCTTGCCATGCATGCCGGCGATGGCGATACCGTACTTCAGCCGCATCAGCTCGGCGAGCATCTCGGCGCGGGGGATCACCGGAATGTGGCTGGCGTGGGCGGCGGCAACTTCCGGGTTGTCACGCGCAATGGCGGAACTGGTCACGACTACTTCGGCGCCGGCGAGGTTCTCTGCGCGATGGCCCTCAAAGGTGAGCGCGCCCAAAGAAGCCAGGCGATGGGTGATCGCAGAAGCCTTGAGGTCTGAGCCGGAAACTTTGTAGCCGAGGTTGAGCAGCACCTCGGCGATGCCGCTCATGCCGATGCCACCTATACCGACGAAATGAATGCGTTGAATCTTGGCAAACATGAATCATTAGCCAGCTGCCAGTAGCGGGTCGCCGGTTGGCAGGGAATGATTAGGCTACATCGTTGGGACTCGGGATGCCAGCGATGCGGGCGGCCAGCGAAGCGATTTCAGCCGCGGCGTCGGGATGGGCCAACTTGCGCGCAGAAGTGCTCATCTGCGCGAGGCGGGCGCGATTGCCCAGCAGTGAGGCGATCTCATGAGCTAATCGCTCGCTGGTTAGTTCGGATTGCGGCAGCAGTATGGCGGCGCCGGCTTCGGCTAAGGTCTCGGCATTGTGGCGCTGGTGGTCGTCGGCCGCAGTGGGTAACGGTACGAAGATGGCTGGCTTCCCGGCAGCAGTGACTTCGGCGACGGTGCTGGCCCCGGAGCGGCAGAGTAGCAGGTCGGCACGGGCGAAAGCACTGGGCATGTCGTCTATGAAGGCAGAAACTTCGGCAGAAATACCGGAGGCGGCCACTGCCAAGTTAACTTCGTCGAGGTCCCTGTCGCCGGTCTGATGGATGAGGTGAATTCCGGGCACGGCCCGCGACAGTAAGGGGAGCGCCTGTGCAATCGCAATATTGATGGCGTGCGCGCCCTGGCTGCCGCCAAAAACAAGCAAGGTTGGTGGGTCGTTTGGCGAGCGCATCGGGAGATGAAAGAACTCGCTCCGCACCGGGACGCCAGTGACGATGGCATTGCGGAAATAGCGCTGGGTGGATGAGAAGTGCACTGCCGCTGCCTTAACCATCGGCGCGGCCAGGCGATTGGCGATTCCGGGGATGACGTTGGGTTCGAAGGCGAGCATGGGGAGGTTCATCAGGCCGCCCGCAAGCATGGCCGGGCCGGATGCGTAGCCTCCGACGCCGATCATCACGTCGGGCCCGAAATCCGAGATCATGCGGGCCGACTGAACGACTGCTCGAGGAAGGTCGAACAAGGTTTTAACGCGCGTTGCCAGATCAACACGGTTCAACGCGCCGACGGTGATCAGTTCGAGCTGAAATCCTGCGGCAGGAACGATGCGCGTCTCGATGCCGCGCGCGGTGCCGATGAAGAGTACCTCAGCGTTGTAACGGGACTTGAGCTCCTGTGCGACGGCCAGGGCGGGAATCACGTGTCCGCCGGTGCCTCCGCCAGCGATGATTACGCGCATGGGTTAGTCGGTCTGCTGGGTAATGTTCAGCAGGATTCCCACGCTGGCGAGCGTGATGAACAGCGACGAGCCGCCATAGGAGATGAAGGGCAGCGGAATTCCCTTGGTGGGCATCATACCGAGCACGACACTCATGTTGATGAGCGCCTGCACCACGACCATGGCAGTGATGCCGGTGGCGAGGAAGCGCGCGAAGGGATCCTCGGTGCGAAGGGCAACGCGAATGCCACGGTAAAGGAAGATGGCGAAGAGAATCGCGACCAGCGATGCGCCCCACAGACCGAGTTCTTCTCCGATGTTGGCATAGATGAAATCGGTGTGCGGTTCGGGCAGGTAGAAAAGTTTTTGCTTGCCTTCCATCAGTCCGACGCCCATCAGGCCGCCGGTGCTGACTGCGATCATCGACTGAATGATGTGAAAGCCGTGGCCCTGCGCGTCGCTCCAGGGATCGAGGAAAGCGATGATGCGATGCCAGCGCCAGGGCACGCGCACGATGAGGAAGTAGAGCGGTACTAAAGACGCCGCAAACCCGTAGGCCAGATAGCGCATCTTCATGCCCGCGATGTAGAGCACAGATGCCGTGATGGCCATGCAGGCGACGGCAGTGCCGAGGTCAGGCTCTTTGACGATCAGAAGTGCGAGGAGAACGCTGGGCGCGGCGGCAGGCAGCAAGACGTGTTTCCAGTCGGAAATCTGCTGCCAACGCGACTCCAGAAAATACGCGAGGAAGAGAATGATCGCCGGCTTGGCGAGTTCCGATGGCTGGAATGAGAGCGGACCGGCCTTGATCCAGCGGTGCGTATTGTGGGAGTCATGAAATGCGAAGACCGCGACTAGGAGCAGCGAAGTCAGTCCCAAAAATGTGAACACGACCGTCGAGCGCCGATACTGTTTGTAGTCGATGTTCATGACCACGAGCATGGTGGCGAGTCCGGCAGCAGCCCATGCTAGCTGACGCAGCAGGAATCCATACGACGAGCCGAAGCGCTCCTTGGCCATGACCGCCGAGGCGCTGAAGACCATGATGAGTCCGATGAAGACCAGCAGCAGTACCAGGGTAAACAACCACTTGTCGACGCTGACGCGCTTGGCCATTAGCCGTCGCCTCCGGCGCGGCGGGCGCCTGCATGCTGCAACTCGCGTGACTCGATTTGCTTGACCAAGTCTTTGAAGACGCGTCCGCGATGTTCGTAGCTAACGAACTGGTCGAAGCTGGCACAGGCAGGCGCGAGCAGCACGGTGTCTCCTGGCGTTGCGGACTCGGCAGCGCGACGGACAGCATTGTCGAGCGAGCCAACGCTGACAACGTGAGTACCCTTGATTTGCGATTCAATCTTGGGAGCGGCAGCACCGATGGTATACACCCGCTTGACTCTTTGCGCCAAAAGCGGGTTCAGCACGCTGTAGTCGCTGCCCTTGTCTTTACCGCCGAGGATGAGGTGAACGCCCTCGGGAAAGGACTCCAGCGCTTTAATGGTGGCGTCAACGTTGGTCGCCTTGGAGTCGTTGTAGTACTCGACGCCGCGAATGGTAGCGACGAACTCCAGCCGGTGCTCGACCGCCTTGAAGTTTGCTACGGCGCGGCGGATGTCGGCGGGACCGACACCTGCGAGCATGCCGACACAAACTCCCGCCAGGACATTCTCAACGTTGTGCGCGCCCTTGAGCGCGATCTCCGACACAGGCATGATGAGCTGCTCGCTGCCGGTGTCGCGCCAGATGATGTTTTCGTTGCGAACGAAGGCCCCGCGCTCGACAGATTTTTGTCGGCTGAACCAATACACCGCGGCTTTCGTCTTGGCAGCCATGGCGATGCAGGTGACGTCGTCGGCGTTCAGCACTGCGAAATCGCTGCTGGTCTGGTTCTCGAAGATGCGCGTCTTGGCAGCGACGTAGTTTTCGAAGGTATGGTGACGGTCGAGGTGGTCAGGCGTGACGTTGAGGACAACGGCGATCTTTGGACGGAAGGTCTCGATGGTTTCCAACTGAAAGCTGCTGACCTCGAGAACAATCCAGCTCTCGTCGGTGGAAGTCGAGACGAAGCTGATGGCGGGAGTGCCGATGTTGCCGCCGACCAAAGTATGCTTGCCACTGGCAGCGACGATCTCGCCCGCAAGAGATGTTGTGGTCGTCTTGCCATTCGAGCCGGTGATGGCGACGATGTGGCCTTTGAGGTAGCACACAGCTAGCTCGACTTCACCGATCACGGGGATTCCGGCCTGACGGGCCTGCATCAGTTGCGGCACATCAGAGGGAACGCCGGGACTGATGACGATGAGTTCTTGCTCTTTGAAGGTGCGTTCGCCGTGATAGCCAGCTTCGACGCCGATGCCACGGTCGAGCAGTTGGGGAATTTCGTGGTGCAGGTCCTCTTCGGATTTGGTGTCGGAGACAGCAACGCGTGCGCCGTGATCGGCGAGGAACAAGGCGCTGGCGATGCCAGATTTGCCCAGCCCGACCACCAGCACGCGTTTGCCTTTGACATCCATGGAAGGATTCATCCGAATGGTCATTGTGCCACGTTTACAGCGACGCTACCGCAGTTCGGCGAAAAAGCGTAGCCGCATAGTACACAGACGGCGGCTTCACGAAGAAATGCAATTCAGCACGCCCCGCCGCGCGGATTGAAGTCCGCGCGGCGGATCAGAATGGAGTGCCTGACGGCACGGCTGAAGCCGTGCCCTGACACAAAACCCTTGCGCTTCGAGGGTTTCAGTACAGCGGCTAGCGCAGTTTCAACGTGGTGAGAGCAAAGAGTGCAAACACCAGCGAGGCGATCCAGAACCGCACGATGACTTTCGACTCGCTCCAGCCCATCAGTTCGAAGTGGTGATGGATAGGCGCCATCTTGAAAATGCGCTTTTTGCGCAATTTGTAGGAGCCGACCTGCAGGATGACCGACAGCGCCTCAATCACGAAAACGCCGCCGATGAAGGGCAGGAGCAACTCCTGCTTGATAAGCACCGCAACCGTTCCAATAGCCCCGCCGAGCGCCAAGGAGCCCACATCGCCCATGAAAACTTCGGCGGGATGGGCGTTGTACCACAGGAATCCGATGGCAGAGCCCACCATCGAGCCACAAAAGATGGTCAGCTCGGAGACCTGCGGGATTTTGGAAATCTCCAGGTAGTCGGCGAACAAGGCGTGGCCGCTGACATAGGTCAGGATGGTGAGGGCGCCAGCGGCAATCACCGTGCAGCCAATCGCCAAGCCATCGAGGCCGTCTGTGAGATTTACGGCGTTGCTCGAGCCCACGATCACGATCATGACGAAGATCAGGAACGGCAGGAAGGCCAGCGGCCAAAATTCAGTGTGCAGGAGACGGCCAATGACGAGATCGGGGCGGAAGTGCTTGAAGAATGGCACGATCAGGCGCGTTGAGTACAAACCATAGTGCTGCAGAGCGATGAGGGTGAGCCCGATCGCCAGCGCCGTCAGGAATTGATAGAAGAGTTTCGTACGTCCAGTCAGGCCAAGATTGCGGCGGTGGACGACCTTCAAGTAGTCATCGGCGAAACCGATCGCACCGTAAGCGAGGGTCGCGACGACGGCAATCCACACAAAGCGGTTGCTCAAGTCAGCCCATAGTAACGTCGGAACAACCATAGCGACGACAATGAGCACACCGCCCATAGTGGGCGTGCCAGCTTTGCGTTGGTGGGCCTGTGGGCCGTCTTCGCGGATGTACTGGCCGATTTGGAAGTCGCGCAGACGGCGCACTACGGCCGGACCAATTACCAACCCGATAAAGAGAGCCGTCAGGCTGGCGAAGGCCGTGCGAAACGTGAGGTAGCGGAAAATTCGGAAGGGGCCGATATGAAGAACGACGAAACCCTTCTGATAAAGCAGCCAATAGAGCAAATTCTTCCCCGTCTCTCGATTAGTAAGTTTTCTTACCCTCTTAAGCCAAAGGCTTCACCACGGAGGCACGGAGGGCACGGAGTTTTTGTTTCCTTCAACTCCGCGATAGTCTCCAAATCTCGGTGGCAGCCGCCTTATAAATTGCCCGCTTCAGGACATAAGATTTCAGACCACGGAAAGCTCTGCCGCGACTTATTCGGCGGTGTTCTTCATCCAAACGTCTAGCGCCCCCTCCAATTTCACGCCGCGCGAGGCCTTCAGGAGTACCAGATCGCCGGCATTTACATTGTGCTCGAGCCAATCGCCAGCTTCTTCGGGCGAGGCGACGAACTCGGCGGCAACGTTCGCTGCGGCCGCACCGTCCACGATGAATTTCGCCAAGCCGCGTACGCCGAGTACGAAATCTATTTGGTAGTTGCCCATGCGCGCGCCGCACTCGCGATGCAGGGTTTCGCCAGTCGGTCCCAATTCGAGCATTTCGCCAGCCACGACGATACGACGCCGAGCAGGCATTCCTGCCAGCGACCGCACCATGCTATCGAGTGCCTTTGGGTTGGAATTGTAGCAATCGTTGATGATGGTAGCTCCAGCGTACTCGATCACCTGCCCTCGCTTGTCGCCAGCGGACAGCGAGGCCAGAGAGGGGGAGGCGTCGCGGAGCGTGACTCCGTATTGCAGGCCAACGGCGACACCAGCCAGCGCGTTGTAGATACTGTGTTCACCCAGGAGCGGTAGTTGAGCGGGCACGGTTTCGCCGTTGCAGACGAGGTCGAATGCTGAGCCGACGGGCTGTAGGGTATTGATGTTTCTTGCGCTAACATCGGCCGGCTTGTTCAGCCCGAACGTCACTACCTTGCCATGGAAATCGCGACCGAATTGCGACACGTAGGCGTCATCGGCATTGAGTACCGCGATGCCTCCGGCGGGCAGCGACTCAATTAGCTCGTATTTGGCACGGGCGATGTCGGCGAGTGAAGCGAAGAATTCTAAATGAACGGGCGCAACCAGTGTCACCACACCGCAATCGGGTTTGGCTAACTTGGCCAACGCGGTGATCTCGCCCGCGTGCGACATCCCCATTTCGATGACAGCAATCTCGTGCTCAGGTTCGAGTTTCAGCAGTTGTAGGGGCAAGCCAAAGTGATTGTTGAGATTGCCCAGCGACTTGAGTACAAAGTACTGCGTCGACAGTACGTGAGCGATGATTTCCTTCGTGGTCGTCTTGCCTGCAGAGCCGGTCACCCCGATGAGAGGCTTGCCCCACAGCCGGCGCACGGCGGCGGCCAGTCGCTGCAACGCCACGAGCGTGTCGTCAACGACAATTAGCTGCGACTCGGTGGAAAATCGCGATAACTGGTCACGGCGGACCACCGCGGCCACCGCGCCTCTCGCGAGCGCGGCATCCACGAAGTCGTGGCCATCAAGGCGTTCGCCGGAGACGGCGAAGAACATCTCGCCTGGCTGAATGGTGCGGGAATCGATGGAGTAGCCGCTGGCAACGGCCGCAGGGTTGAATTCACCACCAGCCTGCATGAACTCGGCGGCACGCGCCAGGGTGAGCTTCATGATTGGACCGGATGCGCGACTGCGTATCCGGCATGTTGCAGGGCCTTTCGCGCCACTTCGATATCGTCGAAGGAAACCATACCTTGGCTGGTTTCCTGGTGCTTCTCATGGCCTTTGCCAGCAATCAGGACGATGTCGCCGGCCTCGGCTTCGTGAAGCGCTAACTCGATCGCCTTCCGCCGATCGAGCTCCAACGTATAACGAACACCCGTGCGCTGCAGTCCGGGCAACGCGTCGTTAATGATGGCGAGTGGGTCTTCGCTGCGGGGATTATCACTGGTCAGCACCACGAAATCGCTTCCAGTACCGGCGGCTTCGCCCATCATCGGCCGCTTGGCACGATCGCGGTCACCGCCGCAGCCGAATACGGTAATCACTCGTCCCGGGCCGCCGCGTTGATGCAGAAAGTCGCGCGCCACAGCGGTAAGGTTGCGAAGGGCATCGTCGGTGTGGGCATAGTCGACGATCACCGTGAAGGGCTGTCCGAGATCGAGGCGCTGGAAGCGGCCGGCAACATGCGCGATTTGGTCAGCAGCCTCGGAGATCGCGTTCGGTTCGACGTCGCGTGCATAGGCCGCTGCGGCCGCGGCCACCAGGTTGTAGACGTTGACGCGCCCTAGCAGAGGACTCCAGATGGGAATCTCGCCCATCGGAGAGAGCAATTTGAAGCCGCACCCGCTCGCGCTGATCTTCAAGTCGGTGGCGTGAAAGTCACCGGTGTCGATTCCGTAGGTGATCACTTCGTGGCGTTTCTTGCAGAGCTCCACCAGGCGCTTGCCGTACTCGTCCTCAATGTTGATGACGACCGACCGCGGAGGCTCGACACCCAGACCCTTGAATAGGATTGTCTTTGACAGGAAATAGTTCTCCATGGTCCCGTGGAAGTCGAGATGGTCGCGCGTAAGGTTGGTGAACAGTGCGACCTCGACTGGGATTCCGAAGGTGCGCTGTTGCTCCAACGCGTGCGAAGACACTTCCATAACACCTTCGCTGCAACCGGCCTGCACCGCGTTGGCAAAAAGCTGATTCAGCTCCAGCGCTTCGGGAGTGGTGTGAGGCGCGGGGTAGGTCTCGTCGCCGATGCGGTATTCGACGGTGCCGACGAGAGCGATCTTGCGTCCGGCGGCGCGCAGCATGCGGCTCAGGATGAACGACGTCGTGGTCTTGCCGTTGGTGCCAGTGATTCCGGTGATGTGAAGTTTCTCGGCCGGATGACGGTAGAAGTTGGCGCTCAACCGGGCCAGCGCGCGTCGTCCGTGCGGCACGACAGCCCAGGCCATGTCTCCTTTCGGCGTAGCGGAGTCGCTCACCACGGCTACTGCACCGTTGACGATGGCTTGATCGATGAAGCGGTTTCCGTCGGTGTGCTCGCCGCGCATGGCAACGAAACACCATCCGGGCCTCACGCGCCGGCTGTCGTAGTCCAGCCCGGCAATCGGCGGATCGCCGCGTTCGTCCAGATATTCCGCGCCATCGAGCAACTTAAGGAAGTTCATTCTATCGGCATTATAGCCGCGCTCCTGAGGGCGGAAGCGGCCGTTTCCTGCATCGAGAGTTAGCGTTCCAAAACGGCACTCGAAGCGGTCTCAAAAAAAATCGGAGAACGAAATTCGATTCCCCTCAGGGGCTAAAGCCCCGTGAAAACCGCGTCCAGACCGGCACGGCTGAAGCCGTGCCCTTTCAAATCACATCTCGGCTAGTGGCTGAACTGCACCGTAACTTTTTGTCCCGAGAGCAAATGTGCACCCGGCGGAGGGGATTGCTGGCGCGCGATTCCGCTGCCCAAAACGCTGATCTCCAGACCACTCTGTTGCGCCACTTCCACTGCCGCACGCAGCGACTTGCCCATAAATGATGGCACCACAACACCACCGTCGACGTTGAGCACGACCGTTCCTTTTGCCGCTGACGCCTCGGCCGGAGTCGATGTCGCGGTAGGCAGCGTCGTGGTTGTGTCTGCTGGTTGAGGTGACGGCGAGGGCGAGACGATTCCGGCAGATGCATCTTCGATCTTAGCGCCGTTGGCGTGTGCCGTCGCTGGCGTGTCAACGTGGTTCTCAGTTTTCGCTGCAGGTTGTGTGCTTGCGTCGTCGTTGTCTTGCAGCAGCGGCGCGCCCAGATGGTCGGAGTCAGTCTCTACGGCGTCGTCATTCTTTGCGGAAGCCAGCAAACTCAACCGCTGAGCCTGATTCTTCGGCTCTATGTCGTGTGGCACGTGCATGTATTCCAGTGTTTGTTGTGCGATACGCTTGAAGACCGGAGCCGACACCTGACCGCCCTGGTGCAGCCCCTGTGCCGAATCAAGGATTACCGCAATCGTGATTGCCGGGTTGTTCACCGGCGCGAAGCCCACGAATGACGCAACATACTTCGTCTTGGAGTACGCCCCGGTGGCCGGGTCGACTTTCTGCGCCGTACCCGTCTTTCCCGCTACGGTGTAGCCGTCAAGAATTGCACGTCGCGCGGTACCGTCGAGCACAACGCTCTCCATCATCTTTTTCATCTGCGCCGCAGTCATGGTCGAGATCACACGATGCTGCTGCGGAGGATGAAACACCACCGGCTTTGGTCCGGCGTTGGGGGGTAACTCACCGGCCACAATGCGCGGCGGCGTGTAGACGCCGTCGTTGGCAATCGTCGAAACCATAGACACGACCTGCACCGCGGTGACGCCGATTTCCTGGCCCATCGACATGGCGCCAATCGAAACCTTGGACCAACGATTGACTGGCTTCTTCAAACCCCGGCTCTCGCCGGGAAGTTCGATACCGGTTTGCGCTCCGAAACCGTAGGAGCGGATGTACTCGTCGAAGCGAACGTCGCCCAGCTTCATGCCCGTCTTGACGGCGGCGACGTCGCTGGAGTGCGCATACGCATCGGCAATTGTCATCACGCCCATCTTGTGGGCGTCGTGTATGGTCATGCCGAAAATGGTGATGGCGCCACCCTGGCAATCCACCATGTCTTCGGGCTTCACTACGCCCTGTTCAATCGCTGCCGAGTAGGTGACTGTCTTGAAGACGGAGCCCGGTTCGTACACGTCGCTGACGGCACGGTTTTTCAGCGCTTCCTTGGGGACGCTGTTGAACACGTTGGGATTGAAGGTCGGGCGGTTAGCCAGCGCGAGGATCTCTCCGGTGCGCGGATTTTGGACGACGACGGTTCCGGCCACCGCCTTGGTGTCTTGCATCGCCTGTTCGAGCTCTTTTTCTGCGATGTACTGGATGGTCCCGTCGATGGTAAGCACCAAGTTTTGGCCCGGGTCGGGCTGGCGCTCGACTCGGCCGTACCACTTGCGCCGGGCATCAACGAAAATCATCTCGCGGCCGGGAATACCGTGTAGATCGTCGTCGTAAACCAGCTCCAGTCCGCCTAGTCCCTCATCGTCCGTTCCCACGTAGCCGATGACCTGGGCGGCGAGGTCGCGCTTGGGATAAAAGCGCTTGGGTTCCTTACGAAAGTAGATTCCACGAAGGTTCAGCTCGCGCACGCGATCGCTGGTCTCAGCGTCAACCTTGCGCTTCACCCACGCAAAGTTCTTCTGCGCCCGCAGGTGAGCCAGTAATTCCTGAGGGTCGAGGTTGAGAACCTTGGCGAGGATCTGCGCGGTGGTTTCCTGGTCTGGGATTTCGCTGGGAACGGCGAACACCGAATCGACGTCGATCGACATGGCCAATTCCGCGCCGTTGCGGTCGTAGATGGTGCCCCGCCGCGGTTCTACATTGATGGTGTGTCCATGCTCTTTCGATGCGAGATTGAGGAAGAACTGATACTTGATGACCTGCAGGTCAACTAGGCGCCCCAACACGGCTCCCACCCACAAGAGCAGCACCGCCGCGAGGATGTACAGCCTCTTGGCCGGTGTCTTAGCAGGTGCGCTTGCCCGCATTCCCAATCACCCCATGCCTGCTCCCGGCATCGGCCAGGACGGCTGTCTTACTTTGTGGTACTACCTACAGCGTGGTACTGAGGGACAGAAGGCGGTCCGACATTGGCGGACCGCCGTGGTAAACTTCCGTCCCGGATTCCGGCCGGAGCCTTGCAATCCCGGCGTTCACTGCTGGATCGACACCACCATAATCCCGCTGGGGTTCGCCTTCGCCATCACCGGCACGGCGTTGTCTCCTCCGCCATTCTCGATCACCTGGATCTGTCCGGCCGCGGGCGGAATCATACCTAGCTTGCGCGCCTCGGTTTCGATGCGCGCTAAATCCTTGAGCGACGATTCCTCCAGCTTCAACTCGCGGTTGCTCTCAACGATGGCGCTCTGTTCGGCCTTGGCCTCCTCGATACGGTAGCCGTACTCAATGGCGCTGAGATGCTGCAACAGGTAAACCATCACCAACAGAAACAGGACGCCGAGCGTCATACCGAAGGAACGCATTTCGCGGCGGCGCTTGGGATCCACAATGCGCACCACGCGGGAGTTATCGATACGTTTGGAGAAGTAGATCTCCGGCGTACCCATGAACATGCCACGGGTCTCAGACACCGGCTCGTTCCAGTTGCCTGTGTCCTGCATTGTGGGATAAAGAACTCCGGCTGCCATCGCACTCTCCCCCGCTCGTTCGCGCTTTCCTCGCGGGCTAAAGCCCGCTTGGGATAATTAAAAGAAACGACTCGCCGGCACGACTGAAGTCGTGCCCTGACCCAAGATATTCACATTTCCCACAGCGTTTTCCGCAGACATCGTGGATAACCCTGCGGAAAATGTTGGAAACTTGCGCAACCAATAAATTCAACTCTTCGCTGCAAAACTAAATTCGTTCCGCTGCCCGCAGCTTCGCGCTACGTGACCTCGGATTGCGATCGATCTCTTCCTCTCCGGCGGTCACCGGCTTCTTGGTCAATACGCCGTAAACTTCATCGTGAGTTCCCTCGCGCAGCGCATCTTTTACGATGCGGTCCTCTAAGCGAGTGGAACGAAATGACGACCAGCCTGCCGCCTTTCCTCAAGACCTGCGGCGCTGCGTCTTTACTCAGCAGGCTGCGCAGGTCGTCGAGTTCACGGTTCACCAGAATTCGGAGAGCCTGAAAGGTCTTTGTCGCCGGATGAATGCGCCGCTCAGCCTGGTTCATTGGCCGGGCCGCAGCCGATACGACCTCCGCAAGATGTGCGGTGGAACGAATCGGCCGCGCCCGAACAATGGCTCTGGCGATTCTCCGCGACCTCCTTTCCTCACCGAATTCGTAAATCGCATCGGCAAGCTCGCGCTCATCGAAGCGATTTACCACTTGTTCGGCGGTCTGCCCCGACTGCGTATTCATTCGCATATCAAGGGGCCCATCCGCCTGAAAACTAAATCCGCGCTCGGCGTTCTCCAGTTGCATGGAACTGACGCCAAGATCGGCCAACAATCCATCTACGCTGGCAGGCGCTACATGTTGCGCCACGTCCGCGAAACTCGCGTGCACCAGCTCTATCTTTGGCCAATCGCCAGCCAACTCAGGGGGAGGGCTGGTCAATCTCTCGCGGGCCCGCTCCAGCGCTGCCGGGTCCTTATCGAAGCCAATCAAACGACCCGCTGCGCCGAGGCGTCTTGCGATTTCCCAGCTGTGTCCAGCTAAGCCGACGGTCGAATCGATAAAGGTCCCGCCGCGCCGCACGGCCAGGAATTCGATCGCTTGTTGTAAAAGAACCGCTACATGGCCAAACTGCCTCTTGCCCGCTTCGCCATGTCCGCGCCCGGGGGCGCTTTCCGTCGTTGGAATCTCTTTGTCCATTCACTCCCGTTCCGAGACGCTGAATGGATCCTGCTGCCTCACTAAATGCCCAAATCACCCAGGGTTTTCGCATCCTCATCGGTGAACGGCTCGAGCACCTCTTCGCGAAGTGCTTCGGCATTCTGTACTTCGAGGTAGGTCAACCGTCCCGCCACCGAAACCTCGCCCTTCAGTCCGGCTGACTCCCGCAAGATCGAAGGCAGCAACAGACGCCCCTGGCCGTCGAATTCCACTTCCTGCCCGTAATAACTGGTGCGCTTCAGCAGCTTTTGCTTGGAAGCGTTGAAGGTGGGCAAGCCGACCAACTTGCGCTCGATGGTCTCCCACTCCTGGATGGGATATACAAAGGCACTCTTGCCGTCCCAACTTGTGATATAGAATTTGCTGCCGTACTTCTCGTCGGCCAGGCGCTTGTATTCCGCGGGCATTTTGAGGCGCCCTTTGTCGTCGAGCCGAGTTAAGTGCGAGCCACGAAACATAAATGCCGGCGCTAATCCGCCGGGAGGTTACTTCGCATCCAGGAAAGGAGGACAACCTGAAAAACCGTCCCAAGCGGGAGTCTTCAATCGCTTTCTGCGCGCATTTGGTCGATGGAACCAATTCGCTCGAGAAGCTCCCACGGGAGGTCCCCTATTGACCACCCTATACCATTTCTTACCACTCTTGGAATCGGAGTTTATACCCTTTCCATGCCGTGTCAAGCGGAAAACTCGAATTTTCGCTAAGAATTTTTCTCCAATTCCCGCACAGCTACAGGTTGCGTCCACGCTGATAAGCACCCACAAGCCATTGGGCTAACGCGGGCGGTTCTCCACCGATTGCGGCGGGATAAAGGCAGAAGAAACCGTACGTTCTCGTGTGAAAGCGCACAGTCGCGAAGCAGGACTCACCGACGTGCGCGATTTGGGCGGTCCGATCTGGACCACTTTGTCGATATGGGGCGCAAGGCGAAATAGTTGGAATCTGTCGGGGTCAGCTATATATTCGTTGCGGCATGAGCCAGCGCCTGCAAGCCGAGCATTGGATTCCGGTTCCTTTGCCCAAAGTGTTCGCCTTCTTTGCCGATCCACATAACCTGCCGCGCATTATGCCGCCATCGCAGGGCGCGAAGATCATCAAGCTCAACATCGTGCCACCGCGCTTGCCCGACGGCGTGCCCAACCGTGGTCTTGAACGAATGGCAGGTGCGGGCACGGAAATCACGTTCAAGTTCCGGGCCATTCCCTACATTCCCGTGCATGAGCGCTGGACCGCGTTGATAACCGAGTTCGTGTTCCATGAATATTTCTCTGACATTCAGAAGCAGGGTCCGTTCAAGTCATGGCATCACTCCCACACTTTCGAGTCGAAGATTGTGGAGGGCGTCGAGGGCACAACGGTCGGAGACGACGTGGAATACGAGGTCGGCTTTGGAGCGGTGGGAACGCTGCTAGAATCGATGATTTTTCAGCGCATGATGCGGGCCATCTTCGAGCATCGCCGAAAATCGCTTGAGAAAGCCTTTGCTGCTGACATTGAAGAGTCGCAGTTGGCCAAGACCTAGCACCGTGGTCACTACGAGTTCACCACGGAGGCACGGAGGACACTGAGAAGAAAGAAGAAACTAACTCCGTGCTCCCGGGTCCGAGCGGTGAAACAAATTCAGCGTGGGTAATCCAATCGTTGGTTGCTAGTGGCCCGCGCTGGATCTCAATGCCGCTGTCACTAGAAATCCTCTATTCTGAGTTCATGGATCTCTTCGCCCTTACCCGAAAACTCATCGATATCGAATCCATCACAGGCAATGAAGCCGCGGTTGGCGAGGCCATTTCTGGCGAACTGAGTGCGCTGGGTTACGTGGTCGAACGCATGCCGGTGGAGGGCGACAGGTTTAATGTGTGGGCAACCCACAAAGACACGCCACGCCCGGAGTTGGTGCTCTCAACCCACATGGACACGGTCCCGCCGTTCCTTCTGTCGGCAGAGACACCTGATCGCGTTTATGGACGCGGTTCCTGCGACGCCAAGGGCATCATCGTGGCGCAAGTAGCTGCCGCCGAAAAGCTGAAGGCGGATGGAATCTACGCCGGGCTGCTTTTTCTTGTCGGCGAGGAACGCGACAGCCAGGGCGCGCTAACTGCCAACCTGGATCCTCGCGGCGCGAAATTCCTCATTAACGGTGAGCCAACCGAGAACCGAATCGCGCTTGCGTCAAAGGGAACTCTGAGGGTAGAGGTCGTCGCGAGCGGTCGCATGGCGCACTCGGCCTATCCCGAGCTGGGGGAATCGGCGATCGAAAAGCTGCTAGACGCGTTGGAGAACATTCGGAACATCGAGCTTCCGACGCATCCGGCGGCAGGGCCATCGACGATGAATATTGGGCTGATCGAAGGCGGCCGAGCGCCGAATATCATCCCCGACCGCGCCGTCGCAAACTTGCTAATTCGTCTCGTCGGGCCCACGAATGACTTGCGGCGACAAATCAGCGCCGCTGTGGGTGGAAAAGCCGACGCCAACTTCATCCTCGAAATACCGTTCATGGAACTCGGTGCCGTACCAGGAATTGAAACGATGATCGCCAAATTCACTACCGACATACCGGCTCTTACCAATTGGGGGACGCCGCTGCTCATCGGCCCCGGATCGATACACGTGGCCCACACTGACGGTGAGTACATCGAGAAGCGGCAGTTACTGGACGCCGTCGACCTCTACACCCAAATCGGGCGACACCTGTTACGGAACGGATCAACAAATTGAATTTCCGATAAGATTTGTCTCGCACTTGTCCGAAGGTCCGGCTTTCTGCTATCCCATGCTGTGGCTTCCGAAATGAGCGCTCGTCCTATGGCTACTTCACAAAGTTCTCGCCCTCCTCAGCCAGCAACCTCCGCCATGCCTCTCATCTCGCGCGTCAAGCGTGGACATCCGCTGCCACTGGGTACAACTGTGCATCGCGCGGGAATTAATTTCTCGATCTTTTCCAAGCACGCCACTGCCTGCTGTTTACTAGTGTCTGAGATGGGCGAGCCGGATAAGCTCGTGGAGCTGCCGCTCGACCCCGAATCCAACCGCACCGGTCAGGTTTGGCACATCTTTATCGAGGGCCTGGACGTCGGTGCGCACTATGCCTTCCGCTTCGATATGCAGCCCAATCCCGAACCATTGATTTATCGCTTCGATCCCGCGAAACAGTTGCTCGATCCCTATGCTCGCGTGCTGTCAGGCGGCGCGAAGTGGGGAACCTACAAAGCAAAGACCCAGCCCTTGCGCCATGGCGTAGTCACCGAGAACTACTTTGAATGGGGACATGACCAGCCGCTCAACATCCCGCTGGTCGACAGCATCATTTACGAAGCGCATGTCCGCGGTTTTACTCGTAACCCCTCGTCTGGAGTTGCGTATCCCGGCACGTTTGCGGGGCTTATCGAAAAGATCCCCTACTTTAAGAGCCTGGGCATTACCGCTGTCGAGTTGCTGCCGGTGAACGAGTTTGAGGAGGGTGACACGAACCGCGTCAATCCGTTTACGGGCGAGCCCTTGTTGAATTTTTGGGGGTACCAGCCGACTGCGTTCTACGCGCCAAATACGGCATATTCGTCGCAGCGGGCCGACGGCGAACAGGTGCGCGAGTTCAAGCTACTGGTTAAGTCGATGCACGAAGCGGGAATCGAGGTCATTCTCGACGTGGTTTTCAACCACACCGCCGAAGGCGACGAGACTGGCCCCACGTGGTCGTTTCGCGGCATCGATAATGCGACTTATTACATGCTCGATCCCGAAACCGGCAAGTACCTAAACTATTCGGGATGCGGTAACACTGTAAATTGCAACAACCCAGTCGTGCGAGATTTTATCGTCGATTGCCTCCGCTACTGGGTCACTGAGATGCACGTGGACGGGTTCCGCTTCGATCTGGCGTCAGTCCTTGGACGCGGCCAGGACGGCAGCGTACTGAAGAATCCTCCGCTGCTGGAAAGCCTGGCATATGACCCGGTTCTGGCCAACAGCAAGCTGATCGCCGAAGCATGGGACGCCGCTGGCCTCTACCAAGTGGGAACGTTACCGTCGTGGGGACGTTGGGCGGAATGGAATGGAATCTTCCGTGACGATGTGCGGAAGTTCGTGAAAGGCGACGCGAGTATGACCTCGGCGCTCGCCACTCGCTTGCTCGGTAGCCCGGAC
Organism: uncultured Acidobacteriaceae bacterium; assembly: GCA_963837915.1. Classification (GTDB taxonomy): domain Bacteria; phylum Acidobacteriota; class Terriglobia; order Terriglobales; family Acidobacteriaceae; genus DASRAA01. Next base: position 385,636 of record CAWIPZ010000051.1, on the reverse strand, counting down.
CTCTATGAGACCAGCGCGCGTGAACCCTACCACAGCATTAACTTCGTGACTTGCCACGACGGCTTCACGCTGAATGACCTGGTTTCATACAACGAGAAGCACAACCTCGCCAATGGCGAAAACAATCAGGACGGCGGCAACGCCAACTACAGTTGGAATTGCGGGACCGAAGGCCCGACGTCCGACCCTGCTGTCAACGCACTGCGCGCGCGTCAGCGCAAGAATTTCGCGGCCATCCTTCTCTTCTCGCATGGAGTACCGATGCTTCTGGCCGGAGACGAACTTGGCCGCACGCAACAGGGCAACAACAATGCGTATTGTCAGGACAATGACGTGAGCTGGATCGACTGGGACTTCGCCAAAGAGAATGCTGATCTGCTGCGCTTTTTCCAGCTCACGATCGCTTTCCGCAAGCGCTGTCCCATGCTTCGCCGCGATACGTTTGCGCTTGATGGCAATACTGGATTCCACGTCACCTGGCACGGAACCAAGCGCATGTCGGCCGATTGGAGCCCGGAGTCGCGTTCCGTCGCCATGCAGTGGGCACAGATACATCCGGACGGCTCACGGAACGATCTGCACTTCATCGCCCACGCGCATTGGGAGGACGCGGTATTCGAGTTACCCGACATCGGCACGCGCAAGTGGCTGCGTTTGGTTGACACTGCACTGCCGTCGCCGCAGGACATCGCGGCTGAAGGCCAGGAATTTCCTCTCGTGTCGCAGGACACCTACTCGGTCAAGGCGCGCAGCGTAGCAATTTTCTTGACCAAATGAGGGATTAGGCGCCGTGTCCTAGAAGCTCAAACTTGCCGGTATCCGGATTTGCTTCCCGGATCGACCCGTCGCCAATGTCGTAGACCCAGCCACGAATCTCAATTTCTCCGTTGCGCAACCGTGAGCTGACGCTGGGATGCGTCTTCAGATGCTCAATCTGTGCGAGCACATTCAACTCCGTCATGTGCCGGAGTTGGTCGTCTTCTGAGGCCTCACTGAATTTGTGGAGCATCCGGTCACGAGCGGCCAAGCCGTGGCTCATCCAACTTTGCACCCCCGGCATGCCGACGACTTGCTCGGGATGAAGTAATGCCTTCATCACGCCACAGTCAGTGTGTCCACATACGACGATCAGCGGAACCTTGAGCGCCAGCATGGCATATTCGACGCCGGCGGTCACGCCCCCCACGAACTCGACGTAGGGGGGGACCATGTTGCCTGGGTTACGCTCAATGAAAATCTCTCCGGGATCGGTTTGAGTCACCAGATTCGGGTTGACGCGCGAATCGGCACAGGTTATGAACAGCGCTAGCGGATCCTGCCCACGCCGTAGCCGCTCAAACAGCTCCCGCTGCGCGGGAAAAATCTCCGATTGAAATTTCGCCACGCCCCTTGCGATCCGGGCCAAGGCATCCTGCTTCTGCATCAGCAGACTCCCGAGAAAGTTGCGAACTCAAAGAGCGAATTTCCATCTATCGTTGGCGTCGGTGTCATCCGGTCATCAGAGTACCAAACGGAGCAATCAGCGACTTCGGAGCCTTCGCTTTTTGGCCTGTTAGACTGAACCCCTATGACGGAAGACAGTAACGCGCTGGCTAGCGCGTCGTCGGCCTTTCTGCGTTCGGCGATGCACCAACCGATCCGATGGCACGAGTGGGGCGACGACGCATTCGCTGCCGCCCAGCGGGACAACAAGCCTATCCTCCTCGACATTGGCGCGGTTTGGTGTCACTGGTGTCACGTCATGGATCGCGAGTCTTACGAAAGCAGCGAGACTGCCGAAATTATCAATCGCGAGTTCATCGCCGTGAAGGTCGATCGCGACGAGCGCCCCGACGTCGACAGCCGCTACCAGCTTGCCGTTTCGGCGATTTCCGGCACCGGCGGATGGCCTCTCACCGTGTTTCTCACGCCCGCAGGCAAGCCGTTTTACGGTGGAACGTATTTCCCTCCCGACGACCGCTACGGACGTCCCAGCTTTAAGAAAATTCTGCTGGCGATTGCCGACGCCTATCGGGAGCGCCGCGACGAAGTTGTGAAATCGGCAGACGAAACCATGCACATGCTGGCCAACGCTGAGGGGTTCGCCGGACATCGGGCGGACTTTTCGCCCCGCGTAGTTGGCGTGATGGTACAGTCGGCAGTTTCCATTTTTGACGAGAAGAACGGCGGCTTCGGCGGCGCACCCAAGTTTCCCCATGCTTCCGCCATCGACCTGCTGCTGGATTGGTACGCGCGCACCAAAGAAGAGCGGGTAGGCAACGTAATCACCACCACGTTGACCAAGATGTCGAAGGGAGGGGTGTACGACCAACTCGGCGGAGGCTTCCATCGCTATTCCGTCGATGATCGCTGGATCGTGCCCCACTTCGAAAAAATGGCCTACGACAACTCGGAGCTACTCAAGAATTACGTCCACGCCCACCAGGCATTCGGATACGAGTATTACCTGCATATCGCCGGTGATATGGTTCGCTGGATGGACGAGTGGCTCAGTGATCGTGAGCACGGCGGCTTTTATGGCTCGCAGGATGCCGACATCAACCTCGACGACGATGGCGATTACTTCACCTGGACAGTGGACGAGGCCAAGGCTGTCCTCAGCGCCGACGAATTCACGGCGATCGCCTTGCATTACGACATTAACGAAGTTGGAGAGATGCACCATAACCCCGCCAAGAATGTGCTTTGGGTGAGCATGCTCTCCGATGAAATCGCAGGAAAGATGGGCCGTGACATCACCGAAGTTCTCGATCTGCTCGCTATCGCCCGCGCCAAACTAAATGCCGCTCGGCTGAAGCGCCCGACCCCGTACATCGACAAGACGATCTATACCAACTGGAACGCGATGTGCATTTCGGCCTATTTGCATTACGCGCGTGTGACCCACCGTCCGGATGCGCGGCAGTTCGCACTGCGTTCGCTCGATCGCATCCTTGCTGAGGCCTGGAGTCCCGAGCTTGGTCTGTCGCACGTCATCGCGTACAGCGATCCAACCGCGCAGAAGCGCTTTGTGCGCGGACTGCTCGACGACTACGCCTACACCGTGATCGCCTGTCTTGATGCGTATGAAATCAGCGGCGACTTCAGTTACTTCCGCTTCGCCCGCGAGATCGCAGACGATATGATTCGACGCTTTGCCGATGCAACTTCTGGAGGCTTCTTCGACACCGAAGCGTCCCTCGAAGAAAAGTTGAAGCTGGGCGCCCTCTCAGCGCGGCGCAAGCCGTTTCAGGATGCGCCCACACCAGCAGGCAATCCCTGTGCCGCCATCGCGCTCTTACGTCTGCACGCTTACACCAACGAGGCTGCGTACCGCGACAAGGCCGAAGACACTCTGGAAGTGTTTGCCGGCGCGGCCGAGCAGTTCGGCATCTACGCCGGAACCTATGGCATCGCGGCAACCTGGCTAGCGCGCCCGCACACGCAGATTGTGGTAGTGGGCGAGGATGAGAACGCCGAAGCACTTCTGAATGCGGCCTCCGCCCAGTTTGTGGTGAATCGATCTGTCGTGCATCTTACCGGCAGCGAAGCAGTGGCGCAAAACCTGCCTCCGGTTCTTGCCGAAACGATTCCGAACGTGCCTGCGCTGAAAGAGAAAAGGTCATTCGCGGTGGTGTGCACCAACTTTACCTGCCTGCCACCCATCGAAGACCCCGAAAAACTTTCTGCGCTGTTGCGCGAAGCTCTCGCCGCGCAGTAAGCCTTTACCCGAGACTGCCGATAGAAGAAGCAGTGGTGGCCGTCATCTCGGCCAGGGGAACGGCGCCACACGAAAGAGCGGGAGCGGCGGGGTGAACCTGCCTTGCCGCTCCAGCTCGGACTGGATTAACGTGGCGCTCAGTACGACTCGTCCAGCAGTTCGACGACGTGCGCGACGCGTGCAGTCATCTTCTTCCGCTCGACTCCCGCGCGGAATTGCAACATGCAGCCTACGTTCGCCGTGGCGATAATTTGGGGATCAACACTGGCAACAAAGCCCATCTTTTCGTCGAGCACCTTCATCGAGATCTCGTTTTGCACGACGTTGTACACCCCAGCGCTGCCGCAACACGAGTCAGGTCGAGGTGATTCGACCAACTCGGCGCCGATTTGTTTCAATAACTGACGAGGCGCGTTACGCACACCCTGTGCATGCGCGAGATGGCAGGAATCCTGATAGGTGACCCGTGCGCCTAACTTCCGCTTCGGCTCACGCAAGCCCACGTCTGCGAGATACTCGTTGATGTCTCGCGCCTTGGCCGTGAACTCCGCAGCACGCTTGGCGTAAGTCGCATCGTCCTGTAGCAACGCGGCATATTCCTTCAGTGTCGATCCGCAGCCCGCCGCGTTGGTCACGATAGCGTCAAAGGTTGGGTCGAGCACGGCGTCAATGTTGCGCCGCGCCTGCTCGCGCGCCAGGTCGAGCAGCCCCGCGTGTAACTGCAACGCTCCGCAACACGACTGCTTCTCCGGGACATGTACCTCGATGCCATTCTTCGTCAGCACGCGAATCGAAGCACGATTCAGTTCAGAAAAAGCCACACTACCCACGCATCCGATCAGCAACGCTACGCGGCCACGTTGTTCACCTTCGGCTGGAAACACTCGTCCCAAATCGGAAAACGAAAACTCGCTATCGATACGAGGAGACAGCGCGTCCAGTTCCGCCATGCCTAAAAGCTTTAGAATTCCCGTCGCGCGCGCTATTGATTGCAGTCCCGACCGCTGATAGAAGCGCACAAACCGCGCGTGCAATGCGAGACTGCCGAACGACGGCAGAATGTCGGCGTAGAAATGTTTGCGCAGCCATGTCGCCAGCCACGGACGCCGGTAATTTTCGGCAATCTGCGCGCGCGCCTGCTCCAGTAGGCTGCCATAGGCCACGCCCGACGGGCACGCGGTCTGGCAATTCAGGCAGCCAAGACAGCGATCAATGTGGGTGACGAAAGAGTCACTCAGCGCCAATCGTCCCTGATCGACCTGCACGATCTGGTAGATGCGGCCACGCGGCGAATCCATCTCCGTGCCCAGCACCCGATACGTCGGGCACTGGTCAAGACAAAGTCCGCAGTGCACGCAACGAGAGTACAAATCCCACGACGGCTTCTCGTGTGGGGAGAAGTTCGAGTGGTGCGTCTCGACTGCGGCGAGTGCGGTGCTCAAAAGATTTTCCTCCCGCGCAAGACATTCTTGGGATCAAGCGCCTGCTTCACTGCGCGCATGCTAGTCAGGTTCTCGGGCGGAATCGGCCACGGATTCGCGGCCCCTACAGCCTTCACAGTCACCTTGCCTCTCAGGTTCTTGGTGAGCACTTCGACTATTGCGCGCCCCACATCGATTCCGCCACACGACTTGACCACCAGATGACCAATTCCAACCCGACCGATGATGGCGACGTCGGGCCCTCCCAGCGCAGTCGTTTCGAGCAAACTATCGACAACCGCCTGAACGTCACGTGGCCACACCGTAAGTTCCACGATGTGCGGCTGATCGACTTGGCCCGTCTGCGAAACGCCAAAATCCTCGATCACTTTCCACATCGTGCGTTCGCCCTCGCCGTAAAGCTCGTGGGTGACCACCGGCCCCAGTTCCTTGCGATAACGAGCCAGGACAGCGTCGCTTCCAGCAGCTCGCACGCAGATCACCCACGCATCGGATGCCATGTCGGGCCGCATGAGCTTGCGCGCTCCGGGCGACACCAACTCCATGCACATCGGAGACAGCGGCGAGCACATTACCCGATCGCGAAATTCCAGCGCCCCTCGAGCAGTCGCGAACTCGGCAAAAAACGTCCGCGTCTGTCTCGGCGCAGGAAACAGCTTGAAACTAGCCGACGTAATCACCGCCAGCGTTCCATAGCTGCCGATCAGCAGCTTCATCAGGTCGTAGCCAGCAACGTTCTTGACGACACGACCGCCACCCTTCGCGCGACGGCCATCGCCAGTCACAAAACGCACGCCGATACAGTAATCGCGCACCGCGCCGTAGCCGTGGCGCAGCGGCCCATGGCTTGCCGTTGCCAGCAACCCTCCCACCGTCGCACGCTCCGCTGACGGAGGATCGCAGCCGAATAGCAGTCGATCGGCGCCGACCATCGCACCGAGTTGCGCTATCGTCGTGCCTGCCCCAACGCCAACCGTCAGATCGGCATGATCGTAATGCTCGACCTGGGTAAGACGATCTGTATGCAGGATGATGTCTGTTTGCAGACCGCTACGATCCAGCTCTGTGAATCCTCCGGCTGGATCTGCGCTCAACTCGTGCTCATTCGCAACCTGCATAACTGCTGCCACTTCCTCCGCTGACGCCGGGCTGGCATCAAACCTGGCGGCGTTATTTCGCGTTGCGTCGACGGCAGCTTCCACGACGTATCGTTCGCCGCAGATCGCGCGCAACTCGCGCACTACGCCGACAGCCACGCCAGCTGCGCTCACATGCCCTCCGCTTGCAGCACGGGATTCGAAGACGGTCCACTGGTCTCACGGCACATGCGCGTCGTCGGAAACAACTTGCCCGGATTCAGCACACTCGCCGCGTTGAACGCGTTGCGCAGGCTCAGCATCACGTCGAGGTCGTCGTTGCTGAAAAGCAGCGGCATGAGGTCGCGTTTTTCCAGTCCTACGCCATGTTCGCCAGTGATCGAACCGCCCATGGTCACACAACATGTCAGAATTTCTGCTCCCGCCGCCTGCACCAGGTCCATCTGCGCCGGATCGCGCGGATCGAACAGAATCAGCGGGTGCAAGTTTCCATCGCCAGCATGGAAGATGTTTCCAATGCGTAACCCATATTTCTCCGCCACGCCCTGGATGAACTGCAGCACCGCGGGAATCTTGGTCCGCGGGACAACGCCGTCTTGCGAGTAGTAGGAAGGAGCGAGCCTTCCCATCGCGGCGAAGGCGTTCTTGCGGCCCTTCCACAGGAGCGCACGTTCATTTTCATCTTTGGCGCGCCGCACTTCCCGCGCCTTCTGCTGCAAGCAAACTTCTCGCACCGCCTCGGCCTGTTCTTCCACCTGCTCGGCCAGCCCCTCGAGTTCGATCAGCAGCACAGCGCCTGCATCCAGCGGGTAACCGGCATGGCACGCCGCTTCCACTGCCCGCAGCGTCCAGCCATCGAGCATCTCCAACGCCGCCGGAGTAATGCCCGCGGCGGTAATCGCCGACACCGTTCGTGCGCCGTCGTCGATGGTCTCGAATATCCCAAGCAGCGTGGCGACGCGCTCGGGCCGCCGCAGTAGCCTTACGGTGATTTCCGTGACTACGCCAAGGGTGCCTTCTGAGCCCACAAAAAATCCTGTCAGATCGTAGCCGCCACTCTCTGCAGCTTTCCCGCCGAAATGCACTACTTGTCCGCTTGGCAGCACAACCGTCAGGCCGGTCACGTGGTTCACGGTCACGCCGTACATCAGCGTGTGTGGCCCGCCCGAGTTCTCCGCCACGTTGCCTCCAATGGTGCACGCCTTTTGGCTGGAAGGATCGGGTGCAAAATACAGTCCCAGATGTGCGACATGCTCAGACAACTGCAGGTTCACGACTCCGGGCTGTACGATCGCCCGCATGTTCTCGGCGTCGACTTCGAGGACGCGGTTCATGCGCGCAAAGGCCAGCACTACACCGCCTTCGGGTGCGATAGCCCCGCCGCTCAAGCCGGTGCCCGCGCCGCGCGCAACGACGGGAAATCCAGCCGAGCTGGCCAACCGCATGATCTGCGCTACCTGCTCTGTGTTTTGGGGAAACACGACGGCAACGGGGGTGCACTTGCGCACTCCTGCGTCGTATTCATACAGCATCAGGTCTTCGGAGCGGTCGAGAACGGCCTCGCGCCCCGCGATCTTCCGGAGCTGGTCAACCACCGCCGGCAGGTGCATAGGACGCCATGAGTTTAGCACCGCGAGCACTTCAACGCGGTGACGTTGCCGCTCAGCTTACCGAGGTCTGGATGTACGTGCGCATCATATCGGCTTCGCCGACTTTCTCCTCCAGCGTGTGCCGCATCAGGTCACGCAGCGAAAGGAATCCCACGAGCGTACTGCCCTCGCACACCGGGAGGTGTCGAACGCTATGGGCCTGCATCATGACCATCGCTTCTTCGCTGCTGGAATCGGGCGAAACCGTCCTCAATGCGGTGCTCATGACCTCGGCGACAGGCGTGGTCTCGGGATCGAGTTGGCGGGCCACCACCTTGCTCATGATGTCACGCTCGGAAAAGATTCCCACCAGGGTCGTGCCATCCAGCACCGGGACTGCGCCCACGTGGCAGTCCACCATATATTTGGCGGCTTCGAACGCCGTCTGGTGCGGCTGAATGTAGTGGATAGTTCGATGGATTAGCAAGTCACGTATCGTTGCCATAGCGCCTCCGCCGAAGTGGGGCCCCCGTATGGGCGGGAGTATATTCCCAGCTTCGGTTTGAGGAAAGCAGAAAATCTTGGGTTTTTATAGGGGAATTCCTGATTTAGCCCAGGCCGCGCGACGGCGAAAATTGAGGTTACCGCTGTCCTACCGCTTGAGTTTCTTTAGGGACGATGGACGCCCACGCTAGCGGAACCGCTCCAACCCCCGGCAAGACATCGGCGGCGTGGGGCTGATATCCTCACAAATTGACCCCATCGGTTCAGCACGTTTGAGAGGACGAACGACGAATGGCGATCAGCATGGAAGGCCGCACGGTAGTAGTTTTTGGCGTGGCCAACAAGCGGAGCATTGCTTGGGCCATCGCGCAGCACCTACAAAAGGCGGGCGCAACGCTGGCAATCACCTACCAAAACGAGCGTCTGAAGCAGGAAGCGGAAGAGATGATTTCCGCCCTGCCCAACGCCGCAGGTTTCCAATGCGACGTCTCCAGCGACGACGAGATAACGACGCTGTTCGAGGAACTGAAGGCGAAATACGGCAAGCTCGACGCCGTTGTCCACAGCGTCGCCTATGCTCCCGCCGAGGCACTGCAGAATGACTTCGTCCAGACCGGTCGGGAAGCCTTCCGCATTGCCCTCGACACCAGCGCCTTCTCGCTGGTAGCCGTATCGCGAGCAGCAGCTCCACTCATGACCGACGGGGGCGCCATATTGACGATGACTTACTACGGCGCCGAGAAAGTGGTCCCTCGTTACAACGTCATGGGGGTGGCCAAGGCCGCACTGGAAGCTTGTGTCCGCTACCTCGCCGCCGATCTGGGAAAACACAGGATTCGCGTCAACGCCATCTCGGCCGGGCCGATCAAGACTCTGGCCGCACGCGGCATTGGAAGCCTAGGCGAGATGATGAAGACTCAAGCCGAAAAGTCGCCCTTGGGACGCAACATCGATGTGAACGAGGTCGCCTCGACGGCGGTGTTTCTAGCCAGCGACGGCGCCACCGGTATCACCGGCGAGACGATTTACGTCGACTGCGGCTATAACATCATGGGGTTTTAGCGAGCAGTGATGATTTTGCGCCGAGGGTAATCTTTCGCTCCATTTCGCCCCGCCGTTCAATCGCAATCTCCACATCGCTCTCTCTCACCAGGCGCGGAAACTTCTCGCCCCACTCCAAGAGCACCAGATTGCCGTCTTCGGCGAAGAGTTCATCCAGGCCAAGCGTAGCCAACTGCCGCTCCGTCTCAATGCGGTAAAGATCGACGTGATAGAGGTTCACCACAGGCCCGCGATATTCGTGGATCAGCGTGAACGTCGGGCTGGTCACATCTTCCTGCGATGCGGCCTGCAACCCTTCGGCGATGCCCTTCACCAGCGTGGTCTTTCCTGCCCCCAGATCGCCCCGCAAGATGACGATACATATACCCTTCAACGTCGCCGCCAGTTCGCGCCCCAGTGCGATAGTCTCCTCAGCCGAGTGCGTGATGTACTCCTTGGCGCTCATCCGCTGATGCGTACTACGCTCTCACGCGCCCAGCGAGTCGCCCGTCGAAATGCCTCCGGCAATCCGGTTAGCAAATCCGTCGCAACCAGCGAGTGCTCTCCCACCGACTCAGCGGCCACGTTTCCCGCAAGTCCGTGCAGATACGCCGCCGACACCGCCGCGCGCGCGGCATCGGTTGGCATTTGTGCCAGAATGCCCGCCGTCATCCCCGTCAGAATATCGCCCGTCCCACCGGTCGCCATGCCGGGATTGCCTGTTGGATTCACCCACGCCGTTCCATCCGGTAGCGCGACGATCGTCAAGCTGCCCTTGAGCACCAGCACCAGCCGATGTTCCCGCGCAAACGTGCGCGCCACATTAAGCCGGTCGGCTTGCACCGCTTTAGTCGAAATGCCCGCCAGCCGCGACATTTCGCCGGGATGTGGCGTCAGTATCAGCGCCCTCTTGCTACCGTCAAGCAACTCCGTCTTGCCATCAAACGCATTCAGTCCATCGGCATCAATCACCAGCGGACACTTCAGCGTGCGCACGGCCTCGCGGACGAACTCCACCGTCTCGGGATGCCTGCCGATCCCCGGGCCAATCGCCACTACGGTCATCGTCGAGGCCAATTGTTGCAGCTTGCCGTTCTTTACCGAGGCCGCGCTGATGCCGCCGGTATCGGTCTCTGGCAGCGGTTCCGTCATCAACTCTGCCGCAAAGCCCGCAACGTTCGGCAATGCGCTCTTCGCCGTCGCGACCGTCACCAATCCCGTACCCGCGCGCAACGCGGCCATGCCCGCCATCGCCGCAGCCCCGGACTTGCCCAGCGAGCCGCCCACAATTAGCACGTGGCCATACATGCCCTTGTTGCTGTCCATGGGACGTGGAGCCAGAAGCGCCGCCAGATCTCGCGCTGTGGTCACCTCCAGCTTGAGCTTCGATTCGATGGCCGCATCCGGCGATCCGATAGATGCAACCACCACAGGACCACGCGTCAATTCACCAAAAACGTGCGCTGGCCGCGGAGCAGTGAACGTGACAATCGCGTCCGCCCGCGCAATTCCCGCGCCCGCCTGCGCGGTCATCGCGTCCGAATCCGCACCCGACGGAATATCGACGGCTACCACCGGCTTGTCGCCGCCGTTGATCGCTGCAATTGCACCTGCGTACAGCCCCTTTACAGGAGGCTTGAATCCGGTGCCGAGAATCGCATCGACCAGCAAATCGCAATTCACCAGGCTGCGCGACGACTCCGCCTGCAACTCCGCCAGCGACTGCACCACAATCGGACGCACCGGCAGTCGCCCAAACATCACCGCTGCATCGCCGTTGAGCTCCGAGTGCGAGGCTAACAGCAATACCTCGACTACCCGGCCAGCGCGATGCAGTTGACGAGCAACGACGAAGCCATCGCCGCCGTTGTTTCCTTTGCCACACACGACGGCAATGCGTTCGGCATGCCGGTGGTTTTTCAGGATGAACTGCGCCACCGCGCTGCCGGCGTTTTCCATGAGGGTTAGTGAAGGCACACCGAATTTCTCGGTGCTGGCGCGATCGATTTCGCGCATCTCTGCCGCAGTGGTGATTTTCACGCGTGCTCCGATGCCGAGTCTTCCAGCTTTCGTAGCCCGTCAGGATCGCCCATGGCAATCAGGTGATCGCCCACGTGAATCACCTCGTCCGGCGGTGGATTGAAGCGCATCGCGGTGTGTTCTCCCTTGATGGCCAGCACGATCACACCCAACTCCTGCCTGATGCGCGAGCTTTCGAGTGTCTGCCCGGCGAAGCGCGCGCCTTTCTCAACTTTCACTTCCTCGATCTCCAGTGGACGCTTCTGGTTCATGGCGGTATCGAAGAAATCCACCACGTTAGGCCGCATAAACGTTTGCGCAATTCGATAACCCGCAAACCGATAGGGTGAAACTACCGAGTCCGCTCCCGCCGTCAACAAGTGCTTTTCTGCATCTTCTTCTGCAGCGCGAGCGATGATCTTGATCTTGGGATTCAAGCTGCGCGCCGTCAGGATGATGTAGATGTTGATAGCGTCCGTAGTCGTCGCCGCCACTAGCCCCTGCGCATGCTCGATGCGAAGTTCTTGCAGCACGTGCGCCAGTGTCGCATCGCCGAGCAGTGTCAGCCACCCTTCCGACGAGTACTTCTTCAGCTTTTCCTCGTTGGTATCGACTACCACGAAGGGCAGCGGCCTTCGCGCCAATTCGCGCGCCGCGCTGCGTCCCACGCGCCCTGCCCCGCAGATGATGAAGTGCCCCGTCAACCGGCTAATTTCGCGGTCCATGCGTCTCCTGCCGAATACCGATTGAAGCTCGAATTCTAGCAAAGTGCGTGAGGCGCCCCCGACCAGCAACAGCACCAGCCCCACGCCCGTAATGATGATGAAGCTGTTAAACAGTCGTCCCGCGTGCGACAGCGGATGAATCTCGCCGTATCCGATGCTGGTAATGGTGGTCAACACCATGTAGAACCCATCGAAGTACGTCCAGCCCTCGATGAGGTGGAAACCCGCAATCCCCACAATGACCAGCAGCACCAGCAGGATGGCCAGCAGCTTAAGATTGAAGGGAACCTTCACGTCAGCCATTCTGCGCGATGGCCGCACCTCCGCGCAATGATGCACCTCACGCCAGCCAAAGCAAAACGCCCTTCCGACCTAAGAAGGGCGTCTGTGATTGATGGCCCGCATACAATCGCGGCGCTTAACGCTTCACTAATTCACCCGCCGCGCGCTGCACGTGACTATGGTAGCGTCCGTAACCAAAATAGATCGCCATCCCAATCGCCAGCCAGACGAACAACCGGATCCACGTGGCCAGGGGCAAAGAAGCCATTAAAGCGAACGAGATAATGATGCCGAGGATCGGTACCACCGGAACCCACGGAGTTTTGAACGGACGATGCAGGTCCGGACGCCGTTTGCGCAGGATCAGGACACCCGCGCACACGATGACAAAAGCCAGCAACGTACCGATGCTCACCAGTTCACCGAGAATTCCAATCGGCACGACTGACGCAAAGACGGCTACAAATAGTCCCACCGTGATCGATGAAATGTAGGGCGTGCGGAATTTGGGATGCACCTTGCCCGCCCATTCCGGCAGCAGCCCATCGCGCGACATCGAATAAAACACGCGCGACTGTCCCAGCAGCATCACCAGCATGACGCTTCCCAACCCCGCAATAGCGCCAAGTTTAACCAGCACTGAGCCCCAGCGAACTCCGGTTGCATCGATGCCCACCGCCACCGGAGCGGCAACATTCAATGCCGAATAAGGAACGATGCCAGTCAGCAATCCCGATACCAGGATATACAGGACGGTACAAACCACTAACGATCCGAGAATGCCGATTGGCATGTCCCGCTGAGGATTCTTCGCTTCCTGCGCTGCGGTCGAGACCGCGTCAAATCCGATATAGGCGAAGAAGATCACACCCGCGGCCCGCGCAATGCCCGACCAGCCATAATCGCCGAACGATCCTCCGTTTGGCGGAATAAACGGATGCCAGTTCGCCGTCGCCACGGCAGGATGCTTGAGCACAAATGCGCCCGCTATCCCGATGAAGATCAGCACAATCGTTACTTTCACGATCACGATGGCTGAGTTGAAGTTCGCTGACTCCTTGATGCCCACCACCAGGATGAGCGTAATCAGACAGATCACCAGGAACGCGACAACATTGAACACGCCCTGCACTTGCGGCAGAGTTGATGCGTCCACGCCCTTCTGGTTGAGGATCGGAGCCATGGTAGTCAAGAGCTCCCAACGGCCCTGGTATTGCACCAGCATGTTGGGTACCCACTGGTTTCCCATGTGGGTGTAGGGCGTCGCCGTGAACTGTGGCGGAATGGTGATACCCCAGTCCTGTAGAAAGCTGACGAAGTATCCTGCCCAGCCCGAGGCGACAGTGGCCGCTCCAAATGCATATTCCAGGATGAGATCCCAGCCAATGATCCAGGCAAAAATCTCGCCCAGCGTAGCGTAACCATAGGTGTAAGCGGAGCCCGCAATTGGGATCAGTGACGCAAACTCTGAATAGCACAGTCCGGCGAATACGCAGCCCAGACCCGCAAGTATGAAGGAAAGCACGATGGCCGGGCCAGCATACATCGCCGCCGCCGAGCCCGTAAGGACGAAAATGCCCGCCCCGATGATCGCCCCAATGCCCAGCGTAATCAGGTTCAGCGGGCCCAGCGCCCTCTTGAGACTGTGTTCATCCTCAGAGCTGGCTTCTTTCAGCAATTGGTCCAAGGGCTTGCATTCCAAAAGATTGGCCATTCAGCTTCGTCTCTCCTTCGCGCTCAGGCTTGTGCTCGCGCTGCCCGGCTGCGACTTGACCACAGGTAGTACACCGGAATTCCCAGCAGCACGATGATCAGGCCGGGCCACGTGTATTGAGGCTTATAGCGTAACAAGACTATATCAATGAACACGGCCATCAGAATATAGATCGCTGGCAGCACCGGATATCCAATTGCACGATACGGACGCGGCGCGTTGGGTTGCTTTACTCGCAGCACGAATAGGCCCGCAATGGTCAGGATGTAGAACACCAGAACTGCAAAAATGATGTAGTCCAGCAATTGACCATAACTGCCCGACAGGCACAGAACGCAGGTCCAGACGCACTGCATCATTAACGAATGCGCGGGCGTGCGGTATTTGGGGTGCAACTTCGCCGCGCTCCTGAAGAAGAGACCGTCCTTCGCCATGGCGTAGTACACACGCGCGCCGGACAGGATAAGGCCGTTGTTGCAGCCGAACGCAGAGACCAGGATAAGCAGCGCCATGATCTGCGCGCCACCCGAACCGAAGATCTGTTGCATCACTGCGGTGGCAACGCGTTCCTCTGAAGCGTGCTGGATCCCTCGCGCCAGGATGGTCGTTCCCTGCGGATCGCCAGCCATCGGCAGCACGCTCAGGTAAACAAAGTTCGCCATCACATAAATGAGGATGACGACGCCCGTACCGATCGCCAGCGCCAGCGGCAGGTTGCGCTGCGGATTGCGCACCTCGCCCGCTGTAAATGTCACGTTGTTCCAGGCGTCGGACGAAAACAGCGATCCCACCTGCGCAACCGCAATGATGGTGACCATGCCCACAAGCGCAATCGGTCCGCCCACCCCAACTTGCACCGGATGGAGAGACGAAAAGCCAGCGTTGTGCCAAAAGTTCGCACCGAAGTTCGCCGCAATGGCCTGCGCATTGCGGCCGATGAACGCACCCAGCAGCACCAGTCCCAACAGCGCCGCGGTTTTTGCGAAGGTGAAGATGTTCTGCACCGCCGCGCCCAGCCGTACGCCGAAAACGTTCAGCACGGAGAGAAAGATGACCACCAGCACGGCCATCAGGTTCTGCGTGTTCAGCCCAACGTCCATGTTGCCCAGTACCATCGGACCGACGGGAATTGGCGGCACGTGCCACAGATGCACAATCCAATTCGTCGCGGATATCGACGGGAAGAACACGCCCAGGAATTTGCCGAACGCCACGCCGACCGCGGCAATCGTCCCGGTCTGGATAACCAGGTACAGTGTCCAGCCGTATAGAAAGCCCCATAGCGGCCCGAGCGACTCGCGCAGGTACACATACTGTCCACCCGCGTGCGGCATCATCGCTGCCAGTTCGCCGTAAGCCAACGCCCCCGTGATGGTCAGGAAACCTGTCACCAGCCACGCGGCGATCAACAGCGCCGGCGAGTTCACCTCGCGCGCAATCTCGGACGAGACGATGAAGATGCCCGAGCCGATCATGGAACCCATCACCAGCGTGGTCGCGCTGGTCAGGCCCAGTCCTTTAACAAATTCGTTTTCGCCGCTGGCGAGAGATACAGTCTTCGCTTCGGTGCTCAATGGCCCTCTGGGGTCAGGAAGATCTCTGGCAAGAATCTACACCAAAAGCCGCAGGAATTCTTCCGCAGCGCGTCGCGGAGAGCTCAGGAGGTCTGAAATGACCGCCACCGAGTCCGCGCCTGCCTCAATCACGGCTTTTGCGTTATGGCGCGTAATGCCCCCAATCGCCACCAGCGGCTTCTTGGTCGCCGCCCGCGCCACTCGCACGCCTTCCAGCCCTACGAGCGCGTCAGGGTTCTTCTTGCCGGTCGTCGGGAATACCGGCCCAATCGCAATGTAGTCGGCCGGTCCCGCATCAGCTTCGTTCACCTGCTGCGGATTGTGCGTCGAGACACCGACGATGCGTTCGCCCACCACCAGCCGTGCTCCCTCTGCCGGCAGGTCGTCCTGTCCGAGATGGACTCCGTCGAAACCCATGGCGACGCAGATGTCCGCGCGGTCATTCATAATGAGCCGCACCTTGCCCTGAAGCACGCGCTTGATCTCGCGGGCGTGGCTCATCATGGCGCGCGTGTTGCCTTCTTTGTTCCGGTATTGCAGCAGCGTCACTCCGCCTTCGGCCAGGTCGCGGGCAAACTCGACAATCGAGTTCGTGGTGCGCAGCTGCGGCGCAAAACAGGTCACATCCAGAATGGCGTACAGCTTGGGTAATTGCAGGGGCTTCTGCATGGATGCCTACTTTTTCACGGCCTCTTTATTATTGTTGCGTTCCGCCAGGAAGCGCTCCATAAATTTCGTGTCAATGTTGCCGGCGCGGAAGTCCTCATCCGCCATGATCCGCTTTTGCAGCGGAATGCTGGTAAAGATACCCTCTACCACGAACATGTCCAGCGCCCGTGACATGCGTGAGATCGCTTCGTCGCGGTCGCGTCCGCGCGCGCACAGCTTGGCGATCAGCGAATCGTAATACGGCGGAATCACTCCCTCAGCATACGCCGCCGTGTCCACCCGTATGCCGGTACCGCCCGGCAGGTTCAGCGCCGTAATCTTCCCCGCCGAAGGCGTGAACCGCTCTGGATGTTCAGCATTGATGCGGCACTCAATCGCATGCCCGCGGAAGACCACCGGATGGTTGATGACCTCGCTCATCTTTGCGCCCGCCGCAATCATGATCTGCGACTTCACCAGGTCCACGTCCGTGGTCATCTCCGTTACCGGGTGCTCCACCTGGATGCGTGTATTCATCTCGATGAAGTGCAGGCTGCGATCTTCATCCATCAGGAACTCGATGGTACCTGCGTTCATATAGCCGATATCTGCCAGCGACTTCACCAGGATGCCGCCAATGCGGTCGCGCAGTTCCTGGGTCACCACCACCGACGGCGCTTCTTCCACCAGCTTCTGGTGCCGCCGCTGGATGCTGCACTCGCGCTCCCCAAGGCTGATGACGTTCCCATGTTCGTCGGCCAATATCTGGAACTCGATGTGCCGCGGCCGCTCGATGTACTTCTCCATGTACAAGTCGCCGTTACCGAAGGCTGCCGCCGCCTCCGACTGCGCCGCATGGAACTGATTGGGCAATTCGTCGGCGCTACGGATAATCCGCATGCCTCGCCCGCCACCGCCCGCCGAGGCCTTCACGATCACCGGAAATCCTATGCTCCGCGCCCATTCCTGCGCTTCGTCCGCTGACGCGATAATGCCGTCCGACCCCGGCAGAATCGGCACGCCCACCTTCTTCATGGTGGCGCGCGCTTTCTCCTTCTCGCCCATCAGCCGCGTCACTTCCGGTGGAGGCCCGATGAACTTGATCCCGCACGCCTGGCATACTTCCGCGAAGTTGGCGTTCTCGCTCAGCAGCCCGTAGCCAGGATGAATCGCATCCACATTCGCAATCTCCGCAGCGCTGATCACTGCCGGAATGTTTAAGTAGCTCTCGCTCAACCGCGGAGGCCCAATGCAGATCGCCTCGTCGGCAAAGCGCACATGCAACGAGTTGCGGTCGGCCTCGCTATAAATCGCCACCGCTTTGATGCCCAGTTCTTTGCAGGCGCAAATCACGCGCAGGGCAATCTCACCGCGGTTCGCTATCAGGATCTTTTTAAACATGAGTGGGTCGCGTCGATTAGTTGAATGTCGATGAGGCTAAGGTTAGCTCTTCCGTATCCCAAACAGGGGCATCCCGTATTCTACTGGGCTGCCATTGTTGACGAAGCGCTTTACGATCACGCCGGTTGCGTCCGCCTCAATCTCATTCATCAGCTTCATCGCCTCGATGATGCACAGCACTTGCCCTTCTTTCACCGAGTCGCCGACAGCTACAAACGCCGGAGCTCCCGGCGATGCCGCTTCGTAAAAAGTCCCCACGATGGGCGACTTTACGATATGCAGGTTGGCGTCATCGTCCGCTGCCGCCGCTGGTGCTGGCTTGGCCGTTTCGGTCACTGGCGTCGTCGGTTGAGCGGCTGCCGGAGTTACCGGAAACGCCGACACCGCTGGAGCCGACACCGCAACCACCTGCGGTCCGCGATCAGCGCCCGCGCGCTTAATATGGAGTTTTACATCGCCGCGTTCCATCTCAAACTCGGCGATATCCTTTTCGACTAACAGCTCTATGAGCTCTTTGATTTCTTTTTGATTCATCGCAATCCGTTCAGAGGGATAACGCCCGCACTATTTGCTCTCCCTCAGCGCCGCTCAGGATGATGCCACTTCAACCAATTCCTTCGTCACCGGGGTCAGTACTTCGCACCCCTTTTCGGTGACAACCACCATATCTTCTATGCGAATACCGCCCTTGCCCGGCACGTAGATTCCGGGCTCGATAGTGATCACCATTCCAGGCGCCAGTTGCTCCGTCTGCTTCTTTCCCAACCGCGGAGGCTCATGAATTTCCAGCCCTACGCCATGGCCTGTTGAATGAGTGAAGTACCTGTCCAGCTTGGCCTTACGCAGCACAGAACGCGCTGCTTCGTCCACTTGTCCCGCTGCAACCCCCGGTCGGACGGCAGCAATTCCCACCAGCTGCGCTTCCAGCACCGCGTTGTACCACTGACGCTCCACTCGGCCCACTGAACCGACGTGAATGGTTCGCGTCATGTCCGAACAATAGCCTCGCAGTATAACACCCGAATCCACCACCACGAACCCACGCCTCGGGATCGGCTGGCCTGTTGCGCGACCGTGCGGTAATGCTCCCCGCTTCCCTGCCGCGACGATCGTCTCGAACGACATTCCATCGGCGCCCGCTTGCCGCGCCGCAAACTCCAGCTTGCCCGCTACGTCGACTTCGCTCACGCCCGGACGTATCGCCCTCGCTGCCTGCTGATACACCTTCGCACCCAGCTTTGCCGCCTCGCGAATAAGCTTGAGTTCGTCCGCGTCCTTAATCATGCGCTGGCGCATGACCAGCCCAGAGGTCGCCTTCCATTCGATGCGCCGATGCACTAGTTCTTTCATCTGCGCAGCCGTCGACACCGTAGTCAAGTCCGACTCGAACCCAATCGCCGCCGAACTTAGCTTGCTGAGGATCTTCGCCGCATCATTCAGCAACGGCCCTCGCGCGATCACCACTCGTGCACCCATCACTTCTTCGTGCGCCTGCTGGCTGTAGCGTCCGTCGGTAAAGAACAATCGCCGGCCGGCGAGAAACAGCAACAGCCCGTTACTGCCGGTATAGCCGCATAGGTAGCGCAGGTTCGCGGGATGGGTGATTGCAAACCCGTCCAGCTCTTCCTCGACCAGTGTTTGTAGGAATTTCTTCTGTCGCCCTGCGTAATCCATCCTCAGCATTGTACGCACCGGATGTAGCGGCGGCGAGGCGGTTCGCGCTAATCGGACGGCTGAATTACCAGCGGCTGCGCAGTCTGTTTCCTCGCGCGATAGATGGTGTTGGTGCTCGCCACCTCGGCCACTGCATCTGCATGAACAATGTAAGTGTCCGGCCCCGGGCTTGACCCGAATGAAATCACTTGTTCGCCGCCCGATCCTAGCGTGAATTCCTGGTACCCCAGCGCCGTCGCTCGCCCGATCTGGTTCACCGCCACTATAATCACGGTCAGCGAGAAGTCGCGCTCGGTCAGATTGCTGACGATTACCGAACCATCAATCGTCTGCCCATGCACCGCAGGCCGCTTCTTCCACTCAATCGTCAGCGCTGCGGTTACGACAAGCGTGTACTCACGTTGGATCTGCATCGCCGGAACACCAGAATCGGCGACCAAAACTTCAAAGTGATACGTGCCAGCCGTTGTCGCCGTGCCCGCGATCACACCTTTCTTCGCGTCCAGCTTCAGGCCTGGCGGCAGATTGCCGTCCGAAACCTGCCATGTATACGGCATCGCGCCGCCAGTAACCCCGACTCCTGTCTGATAGCTCGTTCCCACGGTCGTCGATGGCAACGCCGCCGTCGCAATCGTCAGCGGTGCCTGCGCGCGCAAACTCGCCGCCGCGCCAACCATCAGCACAAACAGCACTGCGGCCGCTGTATATCGGCTGCCACTCATCGTACCGACATTATAGGAGGGATAGTGAACGAGCTACCGCGTCGCCTGCGCTTGCGGCAGCTTCTTGATCGCCGCCTCCAAATCCGCAGGGTGGAACCCAAACGGCCCCGGCTTGCTCTTGTACAACACCGTGCCGTCGCTGCCGATCAGGTACAGCCGGTCCGGCCATCCGGTGTAGGCCTTCTCCGTGGTGTTGTCGAACCCATCGATGACCGCCGGGAACTTGATCCCCAGCTTGCGCACGCAAGCTCCGGCCACGAACGCGCGCTCTTCATCGTTCTTGGGACTGGCGAATAGCACGTTGTCTTTGATATTGCTCTTCATCTGCCAGATGTCGGTTGGGTGCGCTTCCTGGATGTACACCGCGTAAAACGCCATCTGGTTGCCGTACTGCTCATACAACTTGTTGAGGGCGGGAACCTCCCGCCGAAACGGCGGTCAGGTATAGCTCCCGAAAACCAGCACTACGGGCTTGCCCCGCAGCGCCGCCAGATCTACTTCGGATTGATGGTCCAGTGTCGGCAGGCGAAAATTGGGCGCGAGGTCTCCAGGCCGCACGACGCCGGCTCGGGCATGGCTCCACATCGTCTCGAATGGGAACAAGAAGAAGGCGGGCATGGGCATATGCGACATCACCCGGCCAAATTTCGCCGGGGGCTGCCGCATCGCCCAGCCGATAAAGATCAGAAAGCTGCCCCACATCAATAGCAGGACAACTGCAACAACAGAGAGGGTTTGTTTCGTCGGTTTTCGCATCAGGAGTTTCGAAAGTTTATTGCGAATCCCAGCGGCGCGGGAATAGTAGTTTTCGATTAGTCGGCCTGTTTTGGTATGAACATTGAGGTTGAATATATGTACATCTATGTTATATTGGCTCCACAAAGGATCTCATGACGACCGCCATCAAGCGCACGCACAAACACTTCCAGTTGGATTCGGCCAAGATCAAACGTGCTCAAAAAGCCTTACGGGCCAAAACCGAAACGGAGACCATCGAGCGCGCCCTCGACTTCGCCATTGCTGAGCATGAGAAAGACAGGCTGGTTCTCAGCGCCACCGAGCGCTTCGTGAAGAGCGGTATCGAGATCAAAGATATCTACGGAACCCTACCCTCCTAGATGCAGCCAGCCTTGTTCGACACTTCCGTCTACATCTCCGCTTTGCGCCGAGGGGACGACTCGGCTTTAGCTCTCAGACGGTTAGCCGCAGGCGCTCCCCTCTGGATGAGCGCGGTCGTGCTGGAAGAGCTGTATGTAGGCGCTGGCGACCGCGAGCGCCGAATTATCGAGAAGTTGGAACGGGATTTTGACAGGGCGAAACGCATCCTCGTACCAAACCTGGGAGACTGGGTTCAAGTCGGCAGGGTATTGGCCCGTCTAGCCGCCGAGTACGACTATGAAACAGTCGGCCTTGGCCGTCTAACCAATGACGCTTTGATCGCTATGAGCGCCGGGCGCGCGGGCATCCTCCTGATTACCGCCAACGAACGCGATTTTCGCCGACTCGCCGAATTCCGCGTCTTTCAGTGGCAACTCGGCACCTTTTGACGCGAAATACGGAAGCGGCTCCGTGCTCTTGTCACAGCCCCTCGTGTCATCCCGCACAGACAACACACGCCTGAAAGTACGACGCTGGCATGCTACTGGCTCGGCGTTTACCCAGTGGTGGTTTGCGCGAGGCATTGCACGATCTTCCGCTTTCTATATGCGGCCTCTTGCTACCTCATGGTCGGTACTCCGAACGTGATGTGGAAATTGCCTATTCTTTCTGGCGATCGGCCTTCTCCTATCCCGATGCCCAAAAGCAATCTCGATTTCCATCCTCACTCTGCGCAGCGCCCCGCTCTTTACTGCAGTCAATCCAATGGAGGCTTTCATGCTTCACCTTGATACCGGTAACACCGGCTTCATGATCTTGTGTACCAGTCTCGTAATGCTGATGACTCCCGGCCTCGCCTTTTTCTACGGCGGACTGGTCGGCCGTAAAAACGTCCTCGCCATCATGATCCAGAGTTTCGTCTCGATGGGATGGACTACAGTCATTTGGTACCTGTACGGCTACTCGCTCTGCTTCAGCGGCGACTGGCACGGCATCATCGGTAATCTCGACAAAGTCTGCCTGCATGGCGTCAATCTCGCCACACCATCCGGGCCCAACGACACAATCCCCGCGATGGTCTTCATCGCCTACCAGATGATGTTCGCCATCATCACTCCCGCGCTCATTTCGGGCGCATTTACCAATCGCGTCACCTTCAAGGCCTACTGCTTGTTTCTCACTGGCTGGTTGACCTTCGTCTATTTTCCCTTCGTGCACATGATTTGGGGCGGAGGAATGCTGCAACGCTGGGGCGTTGAAGACTTCGCCGGCGGCATTGTCGTCCACAACATCGCCGGACTCGCCGCTCTCGCATCCGTGCTCTACGTGGGTAAACGGCGCGTACTCGATCGCGGCCCGCACAGCATTCCACTAGTCGCCTTGGGCACCGGACTTCTGTGGTTCGGCTGGTACGGATTCAACGCAGGCAGCGAAATGCGCGTTGACTCCGTCACCGGAACGGCCTTCCTGAACACCGATATCGCCGCGTCGTTCGCTGCTGTGTCCTGGCTCGCAGTCGCGTGGTTTCGTGAGCGCAAGCCCAAGTTCCTCGGCCTGCTCACTGGCGCGGTTGCCGGACTGGCTACGATCACTCCGGCTGCAGGTTACGTCTCGCCAACGACTGCCGTAATCATTGGTATGGTTTCAGGCGTTGTCTGTTACTTCGCGGTCGAGATGAAGAACAAGCTGCACTGGGATGACGCCCTCGACGTTTGGGGAGTTCACGGAGTCGGTGGGTTCCTCGGAATCCTGATGCTCGGTTTGTTCGCTAACAGTGCGTTCAATCCTGCTGGGACCAACGGTTTGCTCTACGGCAATCCGGGCTTCTTCTTCAAGCAACTGGTCGCGGTGCTGTTCTCTTCGGTGTGGGCGTTCGGATTCACTTATGCGATGTTACGAGTGATAGACGTGTTCACTCCGGTGAGAGTCGAAA
This sequence comes from uncultured Acidobacteriaceae bacterium, assembly GCA_963837915.1. Classification (GTDB taxonomy): domain Bacteria; phylum Acidobacteriota; class Terriglobia; order Terriglobales; family Acidobacteriaceae; genus DASRAA01. The sequence goes on along the minus strand of CAWIPZ010000051.1, from coordinate 362,473 downwards.
TGATGAGCGAGGAAATCGGACTGGACGAGTCAATTCACGGCGAGCATGCCTACGAGGCGCTCGAAGTGGAAGAACTCTTCAACGGAGACCACGGTCACGTGGAAATCCGCGTGGACGAAAAGGAAGTAGAAGACGAACTCATCGGCTCTCGCTACTAAAAACGCGACCTGCTGGATTCCCGCTCATTGAGTGGGAATCCAGCAGCAAACGCTATCCTGTTTCACGCCGCCGACTCCTGTGGCTTTGTCATCACGACCTTTCCGTTTTCAATCGTGTGTCCTTCTTCGTGCAAGCGCCGGCCCTGCGCTTCGACGCCGCCGGGAAACTTCGCGTTCAGCCCGCCGTCGTCGCGCACCACTCGCCAGTACGGCGCGACTTCTTGCTTGCCGGCTGCCCTGTCCTCTTCCGCAGCTTCAGCCACGATCCGCAAAAGGATCCCGGTCACCAGCGGACAGGTCACATCCACGTTGTGCCAACGCGCCAGACGCTTGCGAATCTGCGCCAGCGTGCTGACCTGGCCGCGGGGAATTTTCCGGATCATGGCGTCCAATTCGAGAGCGTTTGGAATCAGCATGATGCCGTGGCCAAAGCGCTTGGCCATACCGTCTGGCACACGAACCAGCTTGGGCGATATTGGTCTATGCAACTTCGCGCGCCACGAAGTTTTCGTCTTCCACTGAACCTTGGGACCGGACATACAAGCCTCTTCTCCAGTGCCATCCCTCTTGCGGCCTCAGGATAGGCTTGCATCTGCCGTGCGTTCAAGCATTTGGAGTGTTGATTCGTGTCCCTTTTCCCATAACGGAAATCCCGCGGCCGCGCCTTACTCGGGCGGAAACACAAACTGAAACTTCTCGTCGCCCACCGGCACGATCACGGTGACCAGATAGCTTTTCTTTCCCGTGTGCGAAATCGGCGCGCGATCGGTGAGCTTGGGCATGGCAAAGTACAAAACGCCTTCCGTGTCGCCGTCGGGAGGAATGGTGTTGGCCAAGAATTCGCTTTGCTCCACCTGCTCGGGACGCGCGCTACGCTGCTGAAGTTGTGGCCCGCTGCCGTCGCCAATTTCGCGGTTGCGCAACTCGCAGCCCAAATCGCACGCCTCGGAGCTGTGTGCGACCGCCTTCGGGGTCCCGCGCACGGTCAGTGTCGGATATGAGGTGTCCGCGTATCCCATCGCCATTCCATTGCCGCCAGCATCTTTGCTGAGTTCGCGCAGCAGGTCTGCCATGGTGGGAACACCCGTGTCATTACCGGGCATCGGCGGCGCGGGAGCACCTCCGACCGCTGCACCTGCAACACGCATCCAAGTTGGCTGCTTCCGCATGTGATCGGCAATCTCTGCGGCCGAGAAGAGTTCCAGTTGCTTGATTCCCACTGAGTCTTCGACCGTGACCGACTCAGGCAACATGTTCACCGACTGCTTTCCGCGATTGAACACGTGCAGCTTCACTCCGAAGTACTTGCCATTGAGTGTGGGAATCGCCGCCGCCACCACAGTGAAGTTCTTGCCCTGAATGTATTGGTGTCCGATGCCATTCAGGTAAAAAGCGCCGCGCTCGCGTGCAGCGCGACTGAAGTCGGGGCCTTCGACGGGCTTAGCGTCGTTACTCTGGGCGATGGCACAGGAGCATAGCAGCAGGGCGATCAGCAGTCGGCGCATAGAACCTCCAGGGAGTGCGCTTGACGCACTGCTGCTTGCATCGGCAGAGGGAGGGAAAGCTCCAGAAGGAGGCGGTGGAAAACTTTCCCGGATTGGGAATTGTGCGGAAGAGATAGGTACCCCCTCCCCCCTCCCACTCGAATCCTTGTTTTCATGGAGATAGAGCACATTTTGCGCGCAAAATATGGGAAATAAAGCGGTTACAGGTAAAATATTGCGGAATAAGGACTTAAGCTCGGATTTTCTTGGAATGGACAGGGGCGTTGGCGGGGAGATGGGTGAAAAACCGAGGACGAGCATGACCCATCACAGGTCGAAACACCTCTACTTCGACGATGAGGTGAAGATCCGGCTGCGTCTCTCTGGACACAGCTCTCCCTCATCGCTCTCTACAAGAGAATGCAGGTTCGGGACCGGGATGCGCTAGGACGCAGGTCACGGTTGAGTGTGACAACAAAGAATTACACGCCGCTCCCGGTTAGCCGGAATCGCGTCAACGTCCATAAACACGTTGCGCTTGCCATACTTCCCTGCGAGTCGGTCGTAGAGTCGTCCGGTGTATCCGGCGCTCGCATCGCGGCGATAGCTGAGAAAAATGACACCCATCGGGAGCAAACCGTAATCCATGCGAGCCCAGTCAGAGAATTCTCCGAGGCCGACCGTGTCGGAAACTGTAGAAATCGGCAGCTTGTTCGCTTGGACCTGACGTATTATGCCGCAAGGTCGGCGATGGGTTCGACAGGAATCAGGGCGGGTGGGCGGGTGATCCACTCGATTTGGGCACCCCGTTCAAGCAAAGTTTGAGCGGGAGTTTTCGGTGGTGACAGCGACACTCCGGCTGTCCGAACGAAAAACCCCACTCAAGGCCAAAAGAGGGCCTTGAATGGGGCACCCAGGGCCCGGGCATCCGCCGGATAAGTGGGCCCCGGCGAAACACCTACCGCCGCTCGTTGAGCAACAATCGGCTGGCCAGGTGGGTGCGTTCGCCCCGCAGGAAGCCGATCCGGCGCCGGTTCTCGACGCCTAGCTCTCCGGTAATTTCGGACAGGACAAACAGCTCCTCTTCGATGGTTCGCATCTGTTCACAAATCTCGTTGGGTCGACTGTCACCAGCGGACAGTTGCATGTTAACGCTCACAAATCGTGCGAGCATGTGTGCCGCCCGATGAATACCTTTATAGGAGTGCGCGCTCTCAGCCGGAATGAACAACGCAAGTTGCGATCTCGCCCGCTGGGAGGGGCAAGCACGATTCCGCGAGAACGCGGTCAACGATTTCTTCCGCGCGATCGTGGTACTCGATATGCAGAGTACTGCGCCAGCCGGAGAATTCACCGCGCAGGAACTGGGCCTCGGGTCCCGTCGGGTTTTTCTGGTATTCGATATGAAAAGCTTTCGAGAAGTTGACGCCCTGCTCGACCAGACGGTCGATAGTTTCCGTGTTCGCTATAAGATGCATAATTACCACCCTCTGCGCAATCGATTGCCTAGAGAGATCAATCACGCTATTCGCACTGGTGGCCGGATAGATAAGCTAATAAGCTTCCGGCTGTCGGTTGAATCGAAGACACGCTTGGTAGCCCGGGAAGGCAGCACGGGCCGCCTTCCCGTTCGGCATGATTGCCGAAACTAGACGGCTACGGCGACGTTATGAAAGGTCGAGACGACCGTCTCATAGTTATGAACCCGCGGCGTTCCATCGATTACCTTCGCCAGGGTCTTCAACACTTCGGGGTACGTGTTGGTGTTGTAGTCATCTGCGTTGTTCTTGTTCTCCCACAGACTGATTGAAACCGCGTCCTGCGAGCCGGTGCTGCAAAGACTGATTTCTTCCTTGAAGCCCTTCTGCTTGCGCAGCAAAGGAAGGATCTGGTTCTCGAATGTGCGGGTGTAATCAGACTGCATGTTGGATTTCAGGCGAAAAGAGACATTGCGTGCGTACATATTCAACCTCCTAAAGGTTGTTTCGCGTCGCATATAAGCTGGAGAGAACTTCAGATGGGCTGACTTATATTCAGGGAACCTGAATGAGGGGAAGGTCTACACTGCCTCACCTTTAAAGTTACCGGATAGTTAGAGGATTGTCAAATCGAGCAAGAAACTATAGCGTGCTCGTAGCTTGGAACGTGTCAGAATCTTTCGACTAGCGCGTGGCCGACATTCGCCCTTCTTAGCAAATATCGGGAAACAACCTGACTTCCTGCTCACTCTAAAGCACTTGCGACGCCAAAATGACCCTGTGACTGTTCCCAGGAAGCGAGCTATTGTGCTCAGACGCAGCGGCAGGCGGAACCCTACCATTGAGCCTGGCCAAAGAACTTTAAGGAGAAACGAATGAAATCCAAGAATCTACTTGCTGTCATTTTGGGGTCGCTCGTTGTGTTCGCCCTGTCACTGCCGGTAATGGCACAGAGCACCACACAATCTACAACCTCAACAACGACGCAACCGCAGCCCGCGCAGACACAGAGCACCACCACGACCACGCAGGAACCGGATGCAATCCAGCCGGCCCAGACCACGCAGACAACCGATACCCAAACGAAATACAAACATCACAAGGTGAAACAGACTGACACCACAACCACGACGACTACGCCGCCGGCCGAACATATGAAGCAGACCGATACGACGACGACAACCACGCCGGTGCCGCAGCAGAAGGAAACTACTACCACGACGACCACAACTCCGCCCCCGCAGAACTAATCGCGGAGAATCGGTCTCATTTGTTCCTCGGAGAGTAGTCCAATCTCGCTTTCCCAGGCGCACCACTCAGGCTCAATGCTTGAGTGGCATTTTTTCGTGGGAGCTGACAATTCGGACGGTGGCCTTCGATCGGCGTATGATTGGAGTTGAGAGAGTTTCCCGACTCCTCATTCAGACCCCCTGAACTAGGTCAGCTGTTCTGGAGTACCCTCCTCTTAGTTGTGTATCGCAGGAGTTCAAGTGTCCAATCCCAAATTCCAAGTTAGTCCGAAAGCTACCCTTCCCAAACAGGCAGAGCCTTCGAAGCAAGGCCCATCGGGCACTTTCTCCGATGAAGAGATCAGAGTGCGCGCTTACCAGATCTATGAGTCTAGCGACAGAACTAACCAACATCCTGACGCGGACTGGTTCCAGGCCCAGACAGAATTGATGGAGATGGTGGGCGGTAAATAGCCCAAATCATTGATTCTATAAAGTCGTGAACTCGCATTCTGGAGCAATCTTTGCAGTTGGCTGCGAACGAAAGGCCCCACTCGAGGCAAAAGAAGGCATCGAGTGGGGCACCCGACTTAATTCTGTGTGCACTTATTGGAGTCGACCTGGCGGGCTTTTATGCGGCGTCCGTTTTGCAGGGTTACGTCGATGTCTTTGCCGCTCTCCTGCAGCTCCACGGGCTTGCCTTTGCTCGCCATGAGGTCGTCGACTTCATTGATCACGGTGGTGGTGACTTCGCCGCAGTATGTCTGGTTGGGGCATTTGACGGCGAAATCGACCGTGAACTGTCGCACTACATACCAGCGGCCGGTCTGCACGACCCGTTTGTCGGAGCGGGTCTCGATGATGGTCCCGGACTTGGCCGAGGACGACGCGGCCGGTTGCTGGGTGGCAGCGCTGAGGCAGAACAGAATTATCGCTCCCAGCATTGCGATGACCCGTAAGCACTGGCGCGAACAGCCGCCGATGCCAGCTTCGCTCATTTCGGTTCCTGCCCTTGTGGACAAGATCATTATCGCGCATGGCGTGGTTACCGAATATTAATTTCGGCGTGGCCGAGAAGGGCACCAGCCGAGAGTCAAAAACAGAAGCGGCCCCGATTTACACGGCTTGCCACGGATGAGAATTGGGTAAAAAGACAACAGCGGAATTCACCACAGGGGCACAGAGAAGACTTAGGCAAAAGGCGAGAACAGCGGGTTTAACTGACCACGGCACGGGCGGGCTTGCTCAGCTTGCGCGGGCGGGCGACTTCACTGCTGAGGCTCTGGCTCTCCATCCAGGTGTCGAGGATGCTTTTCTTGAACTTCCAGCGGTTGCCCAGCTTGAAGGCGGGGATTCTCTCTTCCGAGACGTATTTGTACAGGGTATCGGGCGAGACGCCCAGGTACTGCGAAGCTTGCCGAATGTTCATTACTTCGCGTGCATCAGCCATGCGTAACCCTCCCCAGTTCGGATAACCACCAGTCGTTTCGCCCGGGCTTCGCCGTAATTTGCCTGCCACGGGGCGAGTTTTGCGGATGTCAGGCCCGTCTATCCGGTATATTCGCCGGACTTTCTACCTGCTCCGATGTATCCAGTCGCCCCCCATTGTAGGGCGCGGTTCGGTCATCGGCCAGAGTCTCGGTGTTGTCGCAAACGATACCTGCTCATTCGGGCCATACGCGCTGCGCCGCTGGTTCGGGGGCCAATTCATGGCATTTTGCATATGAGTTACGATGGACATCGGCCTGAGGAGGCAGCTTGGTCTGCAGCCATTGCGGTTACGACAATCCGCGGGAGCACCGCTACTGCGGGATGTGTGGCACTCCCTTCCCGCACCGCGATCTGACCGTCCCGGATGCCCAGAGCACGCTGACTTTTACCAGTGCACCGCTGGAAGTCGTTTCGTCAAGCCTGTCATCGACCGTGGCCGAAGCCCAGCACGCACCCCTGGAGAGCCGAGCGGTCGAGGCGGAACTACAACCGCACGATTCCGCCGAAGTTGTCGCGGAAACAATGGCGCCGGAGGCGGAAGCTGCTGAGCCTGAGATCACGGCCGCCGATATGGCGTCGGCAAACCATATCGAGTCACACCCTGCGCCGCCGTTACCCGAGAGTCTGGAGCCTCCAGCCCGGTTGGAGGAACTGCCGGTAGCTGACGCCGTGGTTGTGGAGGCAGCGCTGATTGAAGGGGTTGAAACAGCGCCAACGCCGGTGACAGAAGTCGCCGAAGCGTCGGCCATATCGCCGCCTGAGGAAGCCACACCAGCTCCGATCGTTGAGGAGTTGCCGCCCGAAGAGTCGATCGTTGCGGAGACTGTACCGGCCGCAGAGACGGTTGAGCCGCCCGCTCTAGAGGTGGAAGCGCCCGCGCCTCCTCAGCCGTTTGTTCCCCAGGCGAGCGAGGCCCCTCCGCCACCTTCTCACGAAGAGGAGCCGCCTCCGGCGGAGACGCGCAGGCCGGCGCCATTTATCGTGCCCAGGACGGCGCCGCACCGTGAAGCGGCCGCCACCCGCAGCGACGCCGGTACGAGTCGTCCCGGCGTGGTGAAACCGCCGATTCCGGAGCGGTTCACGCCTCCACCAGCCTCTGCGGGAATGCCAACTTTTAAAGAGGTGACGGAAGCGTCGGGCGCCCCGGACATCAGTCCGTTTGAGCCACCGATTGAGAAGCATCCAGACGAAGACCGCGAGTTAAAGGAGTACGTCGCCAACTTCCAGTACACGCCACCGAGCGAGTCGGCCGACGAACTCACTATGCGGAGCGAGGTTCCGAAGATCGATAAGGAGGTCCCGGCCGAGTTTCACCATGCGTCATTTGATGGCGATGTGCCGCCCCCACCGGAAGCGGGCGCGCATCCCACCGGCGAGGAATACTATCCGCCGGGGTCCAGCGCCGCGAATCGGTCGCGATTCCTCGATATCAGTGACGCTCCGATGCCAGCGGCCTCCGCGCAACCTGAGGAGCACACCGGAACTTCATTTCTCGGGCTCGACGAACCGGCTACCACTACGCCGCTGCTGGAAGAGGTTGCGACACCGAAGCGCCGTCAATGGGGGGTGTGGTCGGTACTGCTCGCGGTGCTGATGGTGTTGCTGTTGGTCTTCGGGGGACTCGGTTACCTGGAAGGACGGGCGCAGATTACGCATGCTTTCCAAGGACCAATAGAAATCGCTCGCGAGGGATACGAGAAGCTGCGCCAGCGTATTGTGGAATTGACGACACCGGCGCCGGTCGAGCCTCAGGTCCCTACTGCTCAGGAAGAGAAGCCGACGGAGCCGACTCAACAACCTGCGGCCACGGAAAAGTCGCCTTCGGCGAGCTCACAGCCCGCGAGTACAGGTCAAGCGACTTCGCCTGCGGCTGATTCGGCAGCAACGCCGACACAGTCTCAGTCGGCGTCTCCTTCTTCTCCTGCTGCGTCCCAGACGAGCGCGCAACCGCCGCAAAGCCCGGCTGCTGCGCCACCCGCGGTCGAGACCAACGCACCGGCAGACGCTAAGACGGAAACCACTAACGCCGAACCGGCCAAGCCGATTGAGGCGCCGGTGCCCAAGGTGTCGTCGAAACCTCAGCCCGGTCAGCAGGAGTTGGCCAAGGCGATGGATGCCAGCGATCCCGCAGCGGCGGCAGCATGGCTGTGGAAGGCCACGTCGCGCGGCAACCCGGTGGCTCCGGTGCGGCTGGCCGACATGTATATCAAGGGCCAGGGAGTGCCCCGTAGTTGCGAGCAAGCGCTGGTGTTGTTGCGTTCCGCTGCGACGAAGGAAAATGCGCCCGCACGCAACCGGCTGGCTGCGCTCTTACGCCAACGGAACCTGCGTCGCGCGAGACCGGGTGAGGGCTTACCAGTTGATGTCGTCCGCGCTGGCCGCCGATCCGACCAGCGACTGGGCACAACAGAACCGCCAAACCCTGTGGAACGAGATGACTGCCGAAGAGCGCGCCGAAGCCCAGAAATATCGCTGACCGCATGGCGTCGCCGCAGCCGCTATAATGTCTGCATCCGGACGCCGGACGTCATAGCGGCGTCGTTTTGCATCCCGCTTTACTCACCGGGCATCACAGACATTCGGAGGAAAGAACCAGAATGGCATTCGAAGTTCCACCGCTGCCCTACGACTACTCTGCACTGGAACCTTACATCGACACCCAGACGATGCATCTGCATCACGACAAGCACCACCAGGCCTACGTAACCAACCTGAATGCCGCCATCGAAAAAGCGCCGGAGCTGAAGGACCTCACGGTCGAAGAACTCATCAAGGGCCTGGAAAACGTGCCCGAAGCCGTTCGCACAGCCGTGCGCAACAACGGCGGAGGCCACGTGAACCATTCCTTGTTCTGGACCATCATGGGACCGAACTCTGGTGGCGAGCCCAGCGGCGCGATTGCCGACGCCATCAAGAGCACATTTGGCGATTTCGCCAGCTTCAAGGAAAAGTTCAACGACGCCGGACTCAAACAGTTTGGCAGCGGATGGGCGTGGCTGGTGCGTGATACCAGCGGAAAACTTAGCATTATGAGCACGCCCAACCAGGACAGCCCGCTCACTAAAGACTTCTATCCCGTGATGGGCAATGACGTCTGGGAACACGCTTACTACCTGAAATATCAGAACCGCCGCGCAGACTACCTGAAAGAATGGTGGAACGTGGTGAACTGGCCGGAAGTGAACAAGCGGTTCCAATCGGGCGAGTAGCGCAAATCCGGGTCAAGCGGATTTAGAAGAGGGTGCGTTCGCGCACCCTTTTTCGTATTTGAGGTCGTCGTGGATCGTGTGTTACGTGCCCCCTGTTTACAATGTCAGTAACGCCACTTGCACTGGGAGACACTCTCATCCGCACTTATGACCTGGGGATCATTGGACTGGGCCATGTCGGCTCAGCTCTTGTCGGACTGCTGCAACGTAAACAGCAGGAACTGGCTGAGCGCTACGGTATCTGCTGGCGCATCACCGGTGTAGCGACGCGCCACGCCGGCTGGCTGGTGGCCCACGAAGGCTTTGCTCCGGAGAAGTTGCTGGCAGGCGATTTCTCAGGGGCCCGTTCGGTGGGACATATCGCCAGTTGGCTTCACGCGGTTAAGCCGGACATCTTGTTTGAAGCCAGCTCGCTGAACGCCGAGACGGGCGAGCCAGCCGTCACCTACATCCGTTCGGCACTCGAATCGGGCGCACACGCCATCAGTGCCAACAAAGGACCGGTAGTCCATGCTTACCGGGAGCTGACGCGATTAGCGGAATCGAAGTGCCGCCGATTCTACTTCGAGTCGGCCATGATGGATGGTGCGCCGGTGTTCTCGCTGTTCCGCGAGGCGTTGCCGGCCATCGAGATCCGAGGTTTTCGTGGCGTGATCAATTCGACCACCACGGTCATTCTGGAAGGCATGCAAGATGGGAAGAGTTTTGACGAGGCGGTTGCCGAAGCTCAGAGGCTCGGGGTGGCCGAGACTGACCCCTCGGCCGACATTGATGGCATCGATGCCGCAATAAAGATCGTGGAAGTTGCTAAGGTGCTCATGGGAACTGATCTCGCACTGGCCGACGTCGCGCGCATAGGAATTCGAGGCATTACCCCTGAGCAGTTGCGCAAAACCCACGAAACAGGCGAAGCTTGGAGGTTGGTGAGCCGCGCTCGGCGCCAGCCTGACGGAAGCATTCAAGCGTCGGTTGCGCCGGAACGGCTCAAGCTCGACGATCCTTTGGCGCAGGTGCATGGCACCTCGCTGTTGATCGCTTTCGAAACCGATATCTTTAAGGAGTTAATTATCAGCGAGCGCGACCCCGGGCCGGAAGCTACGGCTTACGGGATGCTCTCGGATTTTATTAACGCAGTCAGGAGTTCCTAGCATGTCAGCCAGTGCAAGAGTCGCCCCCCAAGTACGCAAACTCGACCTTGATTGGGTACGCCAGCAGTTTCCGGCCTTACGTCAGACGGTCAACGGCGAGCCTGCGGTTTTCTTCGACGCGCCCGGCGGAACGCAAGTGCCACAAAGGGTCATCGACGCCATCTCCGAATATCTGTCGAAGTGGAACGCGAATCTCGGCGGCGCATTTCTCACCAGCCAGCGCAGCGAATTAATCGTCGAGCAGGCGCACCAGGCCATGGCCGACTTCTTCAACTGCGCTCCGGACGAAGTTGTCTTCGGCGCCAATATGACCACGCTGACTTTCGCCCTCAGCCGTGCCATCGGCCGCGAACTGAAGAGTGGCGACGAGTTGATGGTCACCTGCCTCGATCACGACGCCAATGTCTCGCCCTGGGTTTGCCTCGAAGAGCGTGGCGCCAAGGTGCGCACCGCCGACATCAAGCCTGCTGACTGCACGCTCGACATGTTCGATTTGCAAGCCAAGATTCGCCGCAGCACCCGCCTTGTGGCCATAGGCTGGGCCGCGAATGCGGTCGGCACGATTAACGACGTGCAGGAAGCCATACGGCTCGCGCGCGCGGTTGGGGCGATGACCTTCATTGACGCGGTCCACTACGCGCCACACGGTTTGATCGACGTGAAGGCGCTCGACACCGACTTTCTGGCGTGCTCAAGCTACAAGTTTTTCGGGCCACACCAGGGTGTGCTGTATGGCAAGCGCGAGCAACTGTTGCGCCTCCGCCCTTATAAGCTACGGGTGTGCAGCGAGAAGCTGCCCGACCGCTGGGAGACGGGTACGCAAAACCATGAGTGCATGGCTGGAGTCACGGCTGCCATCGACTACATCGCCGAGGTTGGCCGGCATCACAGCAGCGAAACTCATACTCGGCGCGAAGCGATCGTCGCCGCCTATGAAGTCTTTCAGCAGTACGAGCGCGAACTGGCGTCGCAACTGATCAGCGGATTGCTCGCCATCCCGGGCCTCACGTTCTACGGAATCAGCGATCCGGCGAAGTTCGATGAACGCACGCCGACGGTTGCCATTCGCATGGAAGGTTACACTCCGCGCGAACTAGCGGAGCGCCTGGGCGAGCGCGGCATCTTTACGTGGGACGGCAACTACTACGCCATCAACCTGGCGGAGCGTCTCGGGGTGCAGCAGAGCGGGGGCATGCTCCGCATCGGCCTAGCGCACTACAACACCGCAGAAGAAGTTGATCGGCTGTTGACGGAGTTGCGGGCGCTGGCGAAGTGATCAAGAGCGGTTCCGCGGTGTCCGCAACTCTGTGGTGAAGGCGCTGTGCCTGCGTTATAATCCGCGCGTCGAGCGGAGGACCCAGAACCCATGCGCCGCGCACATCGCTGGTTTACAGTGCTGGCGGTGGTTGCAGTTGTCGCTGTGTTCGGCGCTTTCACTGTGCACCGGGCTTTCACGCCAGGTGCGCTGACCGTCGCAGCGTCGCCGTCCGCCCTTCCTGCCGACGGATTCACTTCTACCGAACTCAGAGTTCATTCTGAGAGTGGACGCGATCTGCAAGGATTACGGGTCGAGGTCGACGATCCTCATCGCGCTGTCGTGGATTCCGTGGTCGTTCACGGAGATTCTGCCGTCATCTTAGTTCGCGCGGGAGTTCTACCGGGCGAGATCAAGCTTCACTTCGCCGCTCCCGGCTTCGTGCCGGAAAAAGTCATCTTGCACACCACGCTTGACGTGTCTGACAGTGTGAGAGACGGAACACCAGACTTCCTTCGTCTGCACGATGCTGGTGACCGGGCTGCTTTTCGGCGCTGGTTCACGCTGCTGGCTGAAGCCCAATACTATCGACCGCAATCTCGCGGTGAGATTGACGACTGCGCTGCGCTGCTCCGTTATGCCTACCGCGAAGCGTTGCGCCAGCACGATTCCGTGTGGGCGAGGGCCGCCGCTCTGCCCACCGCGCCATCGACGGGCGACATTCGACAATATCAGTATCCCTACACTCCTCTAGGGGCGGGGCTGTTCCGAGTTCGCGACGGCATCTTTGCGGCGGATGACCTGCACAACGGCGCATTTGCGCAATTCGCCGACGCTAAAACTCTTTGGCGGCACAACTCCTACTTTGTGGGACGTGACATTAACCGCGCCCGCCCCGGCGATCTGCTATTTTTCTGTCAGGACGCTCAGGACCGGAGTTTTCACGCCATGATCTTCCTCGGTCCAAGTCAAATCGAACCGGGCGGTGAACCTCTGGTGATTTATCACACGGGGCCCATCGGCAAGTCAGCCGGCGAGGTTCGCCGTCCTACGCTGGGGCAGCTCATGAATTTTCCCGACGCGCGTTGGCGCCCAGTGCCGTCCAACCCCAGCTTCCTCGGCGTCTATCGCTGGAACATTCTGCGAGGAGCTGATTGATGCGCCTGGTCCGCGCCATTCTCGCGGTTGTACTGATTCACCTACTCGTGTCGCCGCTGATAGCACAGGAGGAGGCTGGTCCCGCCTACTTCTCCATCACCAGCGACCGCACCTACCAGCCGGGCGAGAAAATCGAGATCGGCGTCTATAGCAGCCACGTGACGGCGCTCGAGTTTCGCGTATACCGCGTCAACGACGCTGAGAAGTTCTTCTCCCAATTACAGGACATGCACAGCTTTGGCGGGCAAGCGCCACGCCTGCCCAAGCAGGAGAAAACCTGGCTCGAGCGATTTCACGGGTGGAAGCACCGTATCTGGGCGTGGTTCCGCGATTTCATTCGCGCGCAGCTTTCGCCCGAGTCGCGCCATCGCATTCGCTTGTGGCGCATGGGCGAAACCGCGCCGCAGCAGAAAGGGCCGCAGGTCAACGAATACGCGCAAGTCCCCGTGCTCAACCAGCAGCAACTGGTTTCCGAGTGGAAATGGAACGTGCCGCCGGGTGAGCGCTGGCAGAGCCAGCGAGTCGCAATTCCCGTCACTGACAAGGGTGTCTATCTCGTTGAAGCCACCAACGGCACACTGCGCGCCTACACCATCGTCGTCGTCTCTGATATTGCCATTATCACGAAGGCCGCTCCGGGAAGGCTGCTGTGCTATGTCGTCGATCGCAGCAGTGGCAACCCCATCGTTGGTGCGTCAACGCGCGTCTGGATCGATCAGCAGGAGATCGCTAACAAGCCGACTGACGCGCGGGGAATCCTCGATCTGCCCATCACCCAAGGCAAGCCTGAGAACGTCGCGGTTCTTGCGACGTATCAAGACCAGGTCGCCGTCAATGCGCCCGGTGCATGGAATATGGGGTCGGAATCGCGCAATCTGCGTGGCTATACGTACACGGACAGGCCGGTGTACCGTCCCGGCGATACGGTGCACTTCAAAACGATCGTCCGTACCGAGATGCCGACCGGCTACTCGATTCCGCAGGACCGCGATCTTCGGCTTGAACTGCGCGACCCGCGTACCTATCAGCCCATCTGGCAGCAGACGGTGAAACTCTCGGACATGGGCACGGCGCACTGGGACTTCCCGATTCCCGCCGACGCCAACCTCGGCTTCTATTACCTGTCGATGCAATCGGGCGAGCGCTACGTCGAGGGTGTTCGGTTTTCCGTGCAAGATTACAAGAAGCCCGAGTACGCGGTAAAGGTCACGGCGCAGACGCCCCGCGTGCTCCAGGGCCAGCCCATCAAGGCGACGATCGATGCGCGTTATTACTTTGGCGAGCCGGTGGCCAATGCCAAAGTCAAATGGGTAGTGCACACTTCGACCTATTGGCCGATGGGAGAATACGAGCCGGATTCGGATACGGGGGACGAGGGTTACGACGCGGGCGGCGAAGAACCGGGTGACGCCGATATTTACGGTGGCGAGCAACAAACTGAGCAGAGCGGCACGCTCGATGCTGATGGCAAGCTGCAAATTACCATTCCGACGAAGGTCAGCGGGAAGAAGCAAGACCTGACTTACCGAATCGAGGCGCGCGTCACCGACGAAGGTAATCGCGAGATTTCAGGCCACGGATTCGCGCTCGCGACCTATGGCAGCTTCTACGTCACCGCCCAGCCGAACTCGTACGTTTATTCCAAAGGCAGCGCGGCCGTTATCAGCGTGACTGCGCAGGACTACGACAAAAAGCCTTTCGCCACGGCTTTTCATGCCGAGCTTAGCCGCTGGAATTGGCAGAAGCGATCGGGCGAGGTTCTCTCGACGGCGCAAGGCCAGACGGGTGCCGATGGAAAGGGCCAGGTGCAGTTCACCATTCCCGACGCCGGGGAATTTCGCGTGCGTATCGTCGCAGTCACTCCCGAAAATCGCGAAGTCGAGAATACTGCCTACTTGTGGGCGCCGGGCGAAAGCCCGTTGTGGGCGGGAACACAGCAGGAGCGCATCCAGATTGTTGCCGACAAGAAGTCGTACGCTCCCGGCGACACGGCGCATGTGCTCATCATCACCGGAAACCAACCTGCTTCGGTGCTGGTCACGGCTGAGGGCAACGGCCTGTACTCTGCGCAGGTCGTCAAGAGCAGCGGCGGCAGCGTCACGGTTGACGTCCCCATCCGGCCGGAGTTCGCTCCCAACTTCTATGTCTCGGCTGCGTTCATTCGTGACAACAAGTTCTATTCCGGCAACAAAAGTCTCAATGTGCCGCCGACGCAGCACCTGCTGAAGGTGGACCTGCAACCGTCGAAGCCGCAGTACCAGCCCGGACAGCCCGGCGCTTACACCATCAAGGCCACCGACTCCGCCGGAAAACCTGTCTCCGCGGAATTCAGTCTGGGAGTGGTGGACGAAGCCATCTACGCGATCCAGCCGGAGACCGTCAGCAATATCGTGTCAGCGTTCTATGGAACGATCTACTCCAAGGTCGCCACCGACAGCTCGCTGACGTACTACTTCAGCGGACAGGCCGGCAAGCGCGCCATGCCATTGGCTGAAGGTCACGGCGGCGGTGTGGGACGAAGCTCGTCGGCGCTCGCCCAACTGAAGCCCGAACGGCTGGTGCAACCGAAAATTCGCAAGGCTTTCCCCGACACCGCCTATTGGGTGGCCGACGTGCGCACCGACAACAGCGGCCAGGCGACCGTGAAGTTCGATTATCCCGATGCGATAACCTCGTGGCGCGCCACAACGCGCGGCGTGACGCAAGACACCAAGGTCGGCAGCGCCGTCGAGAGCACGATCGTGCGTAAGAACCTGATGGTGCGGCTGGTGGTGCCGCGTTTCTTCCGCCGCGGCGATCAGATTACCCTCTCGACGATCGTGCAGAACTATCTCCCCACGGAAAAGACTGCGCACGTGTCGATGGAGTTCACTGGTCTGCAGGTCATCGACGGTACAACGCGTGACGTGCCGGTTCCTACCCACGGAACCGTGAAGGTCGATTACCGTGTGCGAGTGCTCGATGTTGACTCGGCCAAGGTTCTTGGCAAGGCGCTCACCGATGTCGAGAGCGACGCCATGGAACTGACGCTGCCGGTCGTTCCGTTCGGCGTGCAGCTCGCGGTCGCGAAGTCGGGATCCCTAACCGGAAACGCTGACGTCACCGAGCAGATTGTGTTCCCCGCAGGGATTGAACCCAACACTCGGAAGCTCACCATCGAAGTCACGCCGTCGATCGCGGGAACAATTTTCGGGGCACTTGACTTCCTGACTTCCTATCCGTACGGATGCACGGAACAGACGATGTCGAGCTTCCTGCCTGATGTGCTGGTGGCTCACGCAATGAAGAAACTGGGCGTGGGAACGAACATTGACCCGCAGACGCTCAACAAGCAGGTACGCGCCGGGCTTGACCGCCTGTATGAGTACCAGCATCCCGATGGCGGTTGGGGATGGTGGCAGACTGATGACTCTCAACCTTTCATGACCGCTTACGTGCTCGCCGGACTGGTGCAGGCCAAGTCCGCTGGCTACGACGTGGAGCAGGATCGTATCGATCGAGCGCGCAAATGGCTGCTGCCGCAATTCACTCGCTCAACCACGGTAAAGACTGATCTGCGCGCCTACATGGCTTATGCGTTGGTGCTGAGCGGCACCGAGTCCAATGCGACGATCGTTGACTCGGTCTGGAGCCAGCGTTCCACGCTCACTTCTTACGGCAAGGCGTTGCTGGGTCTGGCCATGGCGCAGACCAGTGACGCACGCGCTAACGATCTGGCGAAGCAACTTACCTCCGATGCGAAACAAGATGACTCGCAGGCCTGGTGGGCCACGGACACTAACAACCTGATGGATTACTACGGCGACACGACGCCGCAGGCTACGGCTTACGTGCTGAAGTTCCTGGATCGTGTCGATCCGCAAAGCCCGCTACTGGCCAAGGCCGCGCTTTACCTGGTGAGTCATCGCGGCGAAGGCTATTACTGGGATTCGACGCAGCAGACGGCGATGGTAATCTACGGGCTCACTGACTACCTGCAACGCACGCAGGAGCTCAAGCCTAACTTCAGCGTCGACGTACAGGTGAATGGGAAGAGCTTCGCGACCAAGAAATTCGCTGCAAGCGATGCGACCGCTCCACCAACGACAGTCACGCTTGTCGAAGCCCAACTCGCGCCGGGAAGCAATCAAGTACGCCTGGTGAAATCGGGCGAAGGCCGGCTCTACTGGTCGGCGCGTGGCGAATACTACTCTAGCCAGCACAACGCCGTGAACACTGGGACGTTTCAACTGAGCACAGTGCGCGAGTACTACAAACTCACGCCGCAACAGAACGGCGACAAGGTGGTATATCACCTCGACAAACTCTCTGGACCGGTGCAGGTCGGGGACACTCTGGCCGTGCGCATCACGGTCGGCGGCAGCGACTGGCGCTATCTTATGATCGAGGACCCGATTCCCTCTGGCACCGAGTCGATCGCGCGCGACGATCTTTATCAACTTGATGAGCAGCCGCCGTGGTGGAGCACGCGTTGGCGCAGCTATCGCGAATTGCGCGACGACCGCACTACGTTTTTCAACTACTGGTTCACACGCGGGCAGTCCGAATACAGCTATCTGCTTAAGGTGGTGAACCCGGGTGTCTTCCGCGTCAGTCCGACGCGTGTCGAGCCTATGTATCAACCGCAATATTTGTCCACTAGCGACGCGGCCACGGTGACGGTGAAATGACAATTTCGATGACGGGCACGACCGCAAACCGCACCGGCATCGTGAAGCTTTGGGTGCTGAACTTCGTGGCTAACGCCGCCGTGCTTGCCATCTGGTATTTCTGGCTGCTCATTCCCGACGCGCATGGATGGCAGGTTGCTGCTTCGGCTTTTCTCGCGGTCGTCGTCGTGCTGCTTGTGGTCTGGCTGCGCGCCGGGACGCTCGCGTGGTTCCGCGTTGCAGAGTTTCGCAAAGACCGAAATATTTGGCGTGCGTATCGTCACTCGCTGCGTCACGTTCCTGGGCTCGGAATCTGGGCACTCGTCTTCGTGGTCATCGCGTGGCTTCTCTGGGGACTTCACGGTTACGTGCCGCAGATCGCCGTGTGGCTACGTCAGAAGTTGGGCGCCGGGCCGACGCCGCGCAACCTTATGAATGACCTGAACTGGCTGCTGCTTCTGCTGATCGGCATTGTCATGCCAGCTCTTTGGGTACCCATAGCAACTACCGTCTCAGCGGTGGGCTTTCGGCCAGAGCACATCATCCGCTCGCGCCGCGTGTGGAAGCGCCCGATCTACTGGCTCTGGTTTTGCCTGATGCTGGGCGTCGGAATCTACATTCCCTACAAACTAGTCTGGTGGATCCCCGACTTGCAAACCATCCGCCAGCAGTTCTGGAGCATGGCACTGCGCTTCCTGCTGGCGTACGCAATCGGAATCACGGCATTCATCGCTATCGTCTGGATGACCGCTATATACACCGACCGCGAAAACCCTATCGCATCCTGAGTCGCCAGGACAGGACGATCAACGCAGCTGGTCACTTACGACTCTTACGGTTTACTATTCGATTCGCCATGAAACCATTCCTTCCGCTTCTGTTACTCATTCCCCTCGCAGCCTTCGCCCAGCAACCGCCAGCCATCATTTCACCCGACGTCCAACCCGACGGGAAAGTCACGTTTCGACTTGTTCGATCCCGGCGCGAAAGACGTCAAGCTGCAATTCGAGGGCGCGCCGCAACCTGCGCCAATGACCCGGGAAGACTCCGGCGTTTGGAGCCTCGCGCTCGGCCCGCTCGATCCCGACATTTACGGATACATATTCATCGCCGATGGGGTTAAGTTTATCGATCCCAATAATCCCACCATCAAGCCCAATCTCCTCGAGCCGCAAAGCATGGTCCACGTTGCCGGCGCCACTCCTCAATTGTGGGAGGTTGCCGATGTGCCGCACGGCGTCGTCCATCATCATTTCTTCAAGTCCAAGGTTGTCGGCGACCAGCGCGATTTCTATCGTGTACACGCCTCCCGGCTTCGACCCTAAAGACGAAGAAGAAGTATCCGGTGCTTTATCTGCTTCATGGTTTTAGCGATTCGGCCGATGGCTGGACAGCAGTCGGCATGGCCAATGTCATCCTCGACAATCTCATCGCACAGGGCAAGATCAAGCCGATGATCGTCGTCATGCCGCTCGGCTATGGCACGCCGGATATGATCAAGCTGAAGCAGGCTTCCTGGGACCATCCGGACGTCAAGCAACTCAACTTCGACAACTTCCGCAAGTCGCTGCTTACCGAAGTCATCCCCCATGGTCGAAAGCGCGTATCCGGTCTCCACCAAGCGCGAAGACCAGCGCTATCGCCGGCCTCTCGATGGGAGGCTCGGAAAGCCTTTTGACCGGACTTAACAATATCGACAAGTTCGCTTACGTCGGTGCGTTCAGCTCCGGCGGATTGCCTGACGACTACGCTGCTCAATTCCCTTCGCTCGATTCCAAACAAGCTGCGCAGTTGCGACGTACTCTGGATCGCCTGCGGCACCAGCGACCATCTGATTGACGACAACCGCAAGTTCAAGACCTGGCTGAAGTCGAAGGATATCACCTTCACCGACATCGAAACCCCCGGAGCGCATACTTGGATGGTCTGGCGCCGCAACCTGATCGCCTTCACGCCGCTGCTGTTTAACGGCAAGTAATGGGACGGTCGCAGGCGCCTGCCCCAGCATAGATTACTTTAACGTTGTAGTATTGTGGTATGTCTCCAAACCGCTCCCCAGCAACGGTCTCGCGCTCGCCGCCTATGTTCGTCTGATGCGCGCCGCCAATGCCGCCCGTAACCATGCCGGCCGCCATCTTGGCGGAACCGGCCTGACCTTGACGCAGTTCGCCGTTCTTGAGGCGCTCTATCATCTCGGCCCGATGTCGCTCTCCGATCTCGCCCAGAAAATCCTCACTACCGGCGGCAACCTCACCATGGTCGTGGGCAACCTTGAAAAACAAGGTCTTGCTCACCGCCAGCAGTCGCTGGAAGACCGCCGCGTACTCATCGTTGTGCTTAGCGCCAAGGGAAAAGCACTGATTCGAAAGCTCTTTCCTGAACACGCCGCCGGCATTGCCGAATTTATGGCACTCCTGTCTCCCTCCGAGCAGGAAGTACTGGGCGGCCTCTGTCGCAAACTCGGCAAGCAGGATACCGCCTAAATATAGGCCCGTCGTTCTGGGCCCGAGGCACGAACTCCGTGATCGGCCGCCACCCTTGAAACTTTCTTTAACGTTAAAGCATCTTATAGTTGTATTCAGGAGGACAGCATGATTACCCTTCGTCCGTCGGCCGAACGCGGCCACGGCAACTACGGATGGCTCGACACCCATTACACTTTTTCTTTCGCTAATTATTTCGATCGCAAGCACATGGGCTTCCGCGATCTACGTGTTATCAACGAAGACTGGATCAGCGCCAATCAGGGATTCGGCTCTCATCCCCATCGTGATATGGAGATCATCACCTACATCGTTGACGGTGAACTGAGCCACCGCGACAGCACGGGTCGCGAGGCTTCGATCAAGCAGGACGATGTGCAGCGTATGTCGGCGGGAACCGGGGTAGTGCACAGTGAGTACAACAACTCCGAGGCACCGGTGCATTTGCTGCAGATCTGGATTATGCCGGAAGCTAATGATCTGGCACCGAGTTACGAGGATCGCACCTTTCCGCGTGCTGAGAAACAGAACCGCTTGCGGCTCATTGCTTCCCACGAAGGACGTGCAGGTTCGACCCGAATCAATCAGGACGCCAGTGTGTACGCTTCGCTGCTCGATAGCGGCAAGACGCTCGAACTCACCTTGGGGCCCGGACGCCACGCCTGGGTGCAGTTGGTTAACGGAGAGCTGGATGTGAACGGGACCCGCATGAAAGGCGGCGATGGAGCAGCCATCAGCAACGAGGGTAAGTTGACCCTCGCCAGCGTTGGCGGCAATGGTGCGGCTGAGTTCCTGCTCTTCGATCTGGCGTAACTCAGTCAGCGATTGCGCGGGAGACGAAGCCGCCTCCCGCACCTGCCTAGCGCGGACTACTTGCTCTTGGTGATGGTGAACGACTTGGCGAACTCGTCGAACACGGGCTCAAACTTTTCCGCATTGGCGGCATCGACCGTCCCACTCAGCAGAATCTGGGTATCGCCTTTGCCGTGGAAAAGATAATTGTCGGCCACGAATTGCTGGCCGTTGGACGTCTTGATGTTCCACACCAGCTTGTACCCCTTCTCGCCGCTGGTGGTCACGAATTCGCCCTTCGAGGCCAGCACCCGGTCGGGGCTCGCCGTCTTGATGGTGCGCCGGATCCAATCATCGTAAGAAAAATCGGCGCGGGCCAGGACCGCATGAAAACTGGCGGTAGGAGTTACGGAGTTCACCAGCCAATCCAGTTCGATAGTCGAGCCTCCCTTGCGCGGCCCCTTGGTCCAGCCATCGGTGTATTGGAAGGTGAAGACGCCTTGACCGTCGTAGGTTTTTTCCTCTGCGATAGCGATGGAAGCGAACAGCGCCAGCATCGCAGCAATTGCGAGTAGTTTTCTCACGTGGGGATTCTCCTTAGCATCGATGCTGCCGAGACCCGTCCGTGATTGCTTTTCGTGGCGTGTTCGGGAAGAGCGCGACGCTCGTTCATGGAAGCCGTGACTAAGAAAGCGAAATAGGCAGCAAACCAGCCTTGATTGTACATGTCACCCGAGTCTGGCCGCTGCCCTGTAGTTGTGTGGCTGTCATTTACCATCGCCTGGTGAGTCCTTCGCCGAAGAATGCAGAAGCCAAGTCCGCCGGCGTGAGTGGCTGGATTCGCGATACCGTTCGCGCCCGCGGTCCGGCGGGCGCGCTGCGCTACTACGTTGCGGGAGGCATGGAGTTGGTCCGCGACCTTGCTCCCTCACGGCGCCGTTCCCGCTACGGCGACATCGACTACGATTTCGACCACGGGGTTGATACCACCTGGGCCGCGATCCCTTTGCGTACTCGCGTTCGCGAGTGGCTCTCCGGTGGCCAGTATCAACCCTCCGAGCCGGCGCTGTTTCACCAGATATTGCGCTCGCTTCCAGTGGCGCCCGACGGCTTCACCTTCATCGACCTCGGCTCGGGCAAAGGACGCACGCTGCTAATGGCCTCTGACTATTCCTTTCGGCGCATTGTCGGCGTCGAACTGTTGGGCGAACTCGACACAGTTGCGCGGCAGAACATCACTCGCTACCACGGCGAGCAGCAGAAGTGCTTCGCTATCGAATCCCGCTCCGGCGATGCGCGTGAGTTTGTGTTCCCTCACGAACCGACGGTGCTTTACCTGTTCAATCCGTTCCCCGCATATGTCTTGGGCAGCGTGCTTGCAAACTTACGCGACTCGCTGGCTGAATCTCCGCGCCCGGTCTTCGTCATCTATCACAACCTCGTGCACGAGCCCGTGTTGGCTGCGGCGTCTTCCTGGCTGCATCCCGTCTATCGCACGTCGCAGTTCGCCATCTACCGTGCTGCCGTAGATGCGTGAACCATCTCCGCTACTGAGCATGTTCGGCGCGTTCCCCTATCATCGGTGCTAATGAACGCTTCCAGCACTTCGTCCAGCAAGCTACGGTTGTTCACGCTCGTACTCTTCTTCTTGGCCGCTATAGTTCCCGCGGCGCATGCGCAGAAGAACGAATTTGCGTTCCTGGCATCGAGCTTCCAGACGTCAGCCAGCTTTAACGTTCACGGCGGAGAGGGCCTGCAACTCAACTACGCCCATCGGCTGGTAGACATCAAATTGGCGGCCCTTTATCTCGAAATTCCTTTCGAGGCAGGATGGGGCGGAAGCCGCTCGATCACCCAGGGCAATTTGTTGCACGAGAACTACAACACGACGTATCTCACCCCGGGATTGAAGCTGAAGATTCTGCCGACGTCGTTCATCTCGCCCTACCTCGCAGGCGGGCTGGGCTGGGGCGGGTTTCGCTCGACCAATACCAGCGCGACGTCCAACAAGTTTGCCGGCGATATCGGCGGAGGGGCGGACTTTACGATTCTGCCGATCCTGAGCCTGCGGGCCGAAGTGCGCGACTATTACACTAGCGCTCCCACGCTCGATGTGCAGTCGGTCTTCCACGGCAGCATTAACAACGTGGTGATCAGCGGAGGAGCGGTATTTCGCTTCTAGCGCGACGCTATTGCGGGTCTCGTGATTGCGCTCTTTTGGAATCAATGGGTTAGGGGAAAATTGTTCCTAACCAATTGATAATAAATATAGTTACATCTATCCAATTGAGCCCGTTGAGTTTAGAGGCCAAGTTATTCGCCTTCTATTCGCTTTTTGCACTCACATTAGTATGGAAAGTATGACTTGTATGACACACAGCTGTCATACAAGTATGGCTTGTATGCACCTCCCGCCGACAGACTGTCAAAGAGCGACCGATTGCCCCGCCGAGGCGGGTGTCGAGGACAAGAGACACGAATCCCTTTGCCTCACGAAGCCTGTTTTAACGAACCGGAGTCCGGGGTGAATAGGACGCAGGACACAGGGTTGTGTGATAAGGGTTCACTCCCAAGTTAGCGCCAAACCCGAGCGCGAAGTTGCGCCACGCTGCGTCGATTACGTGTGAGATGGGGATTTCTCAATAGCTACCCGAGTACGCGTCTGCGTATGGCTACGAGAAAACCAATCGCTCCTGTCGTGAATAAAACTAAAGACTCCGGTTCCGGAGTAATTTCAGCCAACCCGTAAATCGGAGGCGCGTTTCCATTCAACAGAACAGCCTGTGCCGTCCGCGGATTAATCGACCAGATCATTCCAGTTTGGGGGCCGCAGAAAGGTTCGGAGCACTTCATCCCAACGGATACGGCAATCAGTCTCTGCGTGAAGGAGTCATATGCGAGATCTGTAATGCCAAAGATGTCGGTGAAGCCGATGTAAGAAAGCTGCAACGTTTGTGGATTAAGGAGCCAAAGCCCTCCATCGATATCAGCCCCATAAATACCGCGGCCGGGTACATAGTCTATACCCTGCACCCCCGGCATGCTGGCGCCAAGGGGAGTAAGCCAACAGTTGAATCCGGGACAACTGTAGTCGACCGTGTAAAGTTGGCCTCCGAAGCCAATATCATAGAGCGTGTCGCTGCCAGGATCGTAGGCGAGATCGACACAGTCTGAGCAGCCGCCTAGTACTTGCGGGCTTCCAACGCCAAGGACGGGAACCTTCCAAATGTTGACCGGGGTCGTCACAAAAACCCATCCGCTGTAAGGCGAGGAACTGGCTCCAAAGGTGAGAATGCCCCCAGGAGCTGGGAATGTTACTCCGGAGGTCGGGTCAATGAAGTACCCCTGATAGCTCGTGTTGCCTCCCCAGATGAGGGTGTTTGCTGATGCAGAGACTGCTAAGACTGCCAAGAGGGCTGCCAGAAGAAGAACGCAGCGGCGGATGTGCGTGTGAGTCATGAGACACCTCCATGACGTGAGTTTGGTGAAGAAGAGGGTCGAGGACTTTCGCAACTGGCTAATATTTTGGCGCGGTGCCACCTCCCGGCGCAGTGACTGTGGGCACAGTTCGGCGTGAGCTAAATACGGGGGCAGCGACTCGGACGCGCCGCTGGACGCATCCTCGCTCATCTGTTGACGAAGTGTCTTGAGATCACGAACGAAACAGCTACCAATAAGCCGCGTAAACTACCGGAAGCAGCGAAGCCTTATCGCTTGGAAGAAAGGCGGACCAAGCCCGAATCCCGGCGGAAGGCCAACCGTCGCAAACGAATCTGTGTGACGCTGGCTCAATCGGATTGGTCATTGAAGTTGCCTAGCTCCGGCCATCCTCTATGGAGCCAAATCCTTCATTGTCACCACAGGTCAGGTTGGCGCGATTCCTCGATTCACAGCGAGATAGCTGGCGTAATCAGGCCGTTCCGTACGTTATCCCGATTGGCGACGCCCGGCCGGATTGCATATACAACTTGGCGATTTCACGGCAACACGCAGGGCAGCCCTTGCGAGCTGCCCGATCACGTTTAACTACTTGACTTCGTTGATCGCCGGTGGCTTCCAGCTCCCGTCAAGGATGGAAGGTGGAGTCTCTTTCGGCCAGTACAGCCTCATCATGGGAATGAATTTAGCCTTCGGCGCAGGGAGCCAGTTGGCTTCCTTTGCTTTACCCGGCGAGTCGGCTTGCAGGTACAGGTCCACCGATCCATCTGCGTTGGTTACGAATTTGTTGCGTTGGCTCAAGGTGTATCGGTTGAGCGGGTTGGGCACGAAGAAGTACGAAGCGTCGTACATGGTGATTGACCAGAAGCCGTCAACCGGGGGCATCTGGCCCTTATCGAAGTGCATGACGTACTTCTTCGAAGCGGCATCAAAGTCGCCTCCGCTCCCATCCTTTTCCCCAGTGGGATAAACCGCGTCCTGTGGGCGGTTTGCGCCGAGTCCGATGGCCGTGATTAGCGCACGCTGCAAGTAGTCTGTGCCATAGATGCCCGTCTTGGTGGTGAACATCCAGCCGTTGACCGGGACGCCCGCCTTCTTGAAGTACTCCATAATCTTCACTTGGGCCAGTTTCGGCACCGCTTTGATGGCCTCTTTGTCGAATGCCCCCAGCTTGCTTGGATCGAAATCCTGGCCGGGGACCAAACCGATCTTCGCCATGCTTGCCACCATCGGTGCATCTTCAGCCGCCGGAGGATTGGTCTTCATCAATTGCGCCAGGTAAGTGAAGTAGGCGACAACATCCATGTGATCGACCTGGTCGCGGATCGCGGTCTTCATGTCCACGTTGGGGTCAACCTCGCCCGCGGGAGGAGTGTACGGTTTGCCGTAGGAACTCAGCGGAACGAGCGAGAACTTGTCCTGCACGGCGTGTACGGCAGCGTAGTCGGCGGGAGTGCCTGTGCAATAAATACGTCCGAGAATCCACACCATCCCGGTGGGGGACTTATATTCGGTGACTCCCGCGGGTAGCGTGCCCGACCACCCCGGCCCGGTGATGGCGTACTTCTGGGCCTTGTCGCCGGTGGTGCGCTTGCCGGGAACCTGGAAGACGTCCGTCCAACCGTCCAGCATCGGCAGCAGGTAATAGCGGTCCCCCATGTCGGGAACGCTGAGTATCCACGGCTCCTTCGAAACGTCAAGCCATGCCATGGTGTAAAGAGTGTCGGCGTTGGGAGCAGTGACGGCGTGGTTATCTACTGCGGGATAAGTCCGCAGTTTAAGAAGCTGCCCAACAGGAGCGTGTGCTGCGTCGGGAACAGCTACATTGGTCAATTGCTTGCGGGTCATATCCATGGTGACTAGCGGATAGCCATAAACATAGGCATCGATAGCGGTACTCACCGCCTCTTCGACACCGGGTTGAGCGTTCGCGGCTGGCTTCTTTTCTTCAGAACACGCGATGAAGCTGAGCGCGACCGTGAGAACTACAAACAAAAATGTCAGTTTGGCTTTCATATCTCCTCGTAGATCAGGCGAGCCGATAGGTCGGGCCTCGCTTAGTGGTTTTGGGAGCGGGCGTGACACACTCGCGCCGCCCAAGTAGAGCCAAGAGTTAATCTGAATCCTCATCACAGTGTCTCCAGGAAAATCCGGAATGTCGCGGGCCGGGGGTTATTTTATACCGTCCGTCGGTGAGCTTGCGCTTCTGCCAGGGAATCAAACTAAAGCAAGTTAACGTTAAAAGATGCCGTTCGCTTGCCCTCAAACCGTCGCCCGTTACAGGACTGAACAGGGCACGCGGTAATCGCGATTGCTGGCCTCCTCGCACACAAGAAAAAAGGCGCCGCGTGTTGCCACGCTGCGCCTGCACTCACCTCCGCAGACGGAGATCAGAAGATGATCTTCGCGACCAACTGCATGTTGAATGGCTCGCCGGGACCAATGCCGGGCGACCCGTTGAAGTCGCCGATGGTATCGCTGACGTAGCCGTTGGAGCCGACCGAACCGGCTCCGCTAGCCAGGTTGATGCGGTTAAATACGTTGAACATCTCGGCGCGAATCTGCAGGGCCAGCCGCTCTTTGAGAGGGATGGTCTTCAGCACCGAGATATCCACATCAGCGAAACCGGGGCCGTAAAACGTGTTGCGTGCGAGGTTGCCGATACCTGCCGGATCCGAAGCTGGCGCGAAGCAGTTGGGGTTGACCCACTGCTCGCCGCCTGCCGCCGCATTGAACTTATGCGGAACGCCGACGAACGGATTGCAGACCAGGTCGAGTCCCGGACGCTGCGTTCCCGCATCAAAGTTGAAAGGCTGGCCGGTGTGTAAGTTTACGTTACCCGCCACCTGCCATCCGTGGGTGAGGATTTTGGGTCCTTTCGAAGAGCCGGGAATGCTCCACACCAGATAGCCGACAAACAGTTGCCGGGTATCGAAGTCGCTGTTCCCCTTGTCGAGCGCGAGGTTGAAGCTGTCGAAGGGGATTGCGCCGCGGTATTCGGTCATCTGGTCGATGGCATGCGCCCAGGTATAAGCGAACTGACCGGAGAGGCCATGCCAGGTGTTCATCTTCAAGACGGCCTGCAACGAGTTGTAGTTCGAGGTGCCGTTGCTGTTGAGCTGCAAGACGGAACCGATGTCGGGATACAGGGCGTTTAATGTGCCGTCCTGGTTCAGGTTCTCCATCACGCTCAACTTGTGGGCTGCGCTGCCGACATAGCCGAGTTGGAACACCATCTTTTCGCCAATGGCCTTCTCCAACTGCAGGGTGTAGTTGTAGAAGTAAGGCGCGCGGAAGTTCTGGTTGACGGAGTAAACGTTAAAGGTGTTGTTGCATCCGCTGAGAGTGGGGCAGGTGGTTACACCCGGGAAGATGTATTGCCCTGCCACCCACTGGTAATTGTTGAGAGAGTAGTTGGAGACCGGGTTGGGGCCGACCGGATTGTCCTGCAGACCGTCGGCACCGCTGATGGGAGGCCGGAAGTCGAGGAACGGGTTCATATTGATCTGGTCGTAGAACACTCCGAAGCTACCACGCACCACCAAGTCACCGCTTCCATAAGGGTTCCAGGCAAAGCCCACGCGCGGCGCAAAGTTGTTCTTGTCCGGTGGAAAGAGTGAGCTGATGTCAGCTCCCTGGATCTTGAAGCCCTGGCCGGGAAGCCAGACCGCGAGGTTCTTGTCGCCATTGTGCAGCGGCCCAAAGTATTCATAGCGCAAACCCAGGGTCACGCTTAGGTTGCGCGTCACCTGCCAGTTGTCCTGGGCGAAGAAGTTGAAGCCGTTGGAAACCACGGCCCGTTCGGCGTGGCCCACAGCGATCGACGAACTTGAGACGTCACCTGCCAGAAAATCAGCGAGGGCGCAGGTGTTCGGGCTCGAAGTGCAAGTAGGATCACCGGCCGCCGCCCATGGTCCCTGCGATCCGTCAAAGCTGAAACTGCCCAGTGAACGGCGGTAGTAATACTCGTCGACGTGGCCGGTGCGGAACTCGCCACCGAAGCGGAACTGCTGTTTGCCCTTCGACCAGGACAAGATATCGGTGATGAGGCCGGTAATGTCCTGGCGGCCTTCGGGCGGGGTGATACCGACCTGGTCAAAGCCCGCGATCTGAATGTTGGAGGCGCCATAGATCGGATTACCGTTGATGAGCGCATCCGGACTCAGCCACAAGCCGAGCTGTTTCATGTTGAAGCTGTTGTTGGCGTCGTGGAAGCTTTGCTGGAAGTAGCTGACACCGGCCAGCACCTGGTTAGTCAGCGTGGGAGTCCACACCGAGTTCCACACCACGTTGTAGTTCTGCACGTGCAAGGGAGCGACCTCGAAGTAGTAACCGAGGTTCGAGCTTGCTGTCGCCAGCGCCAGGCTGGCTCCGGGGGGTTGGGTCTGGCTGCCCTGCCCGGCAAACCAATGTCCCGAAATCGTATTTTTGTCGTTAATGGTCCAGTCGATCTTGGCGATGCCGTTGTAGCTGTAGCCGGTGCCCGGAACAGTGGCGAAGTAATTGTTCAGCGTTGCCGGCAGGTTCGCAATCGAGCTGGGCCAAAGAGTGGTTAGCAGCGTCTGCGAAAGCGGATTAACCGGCACGCCGTATTGGTTCATCAACGCCACGGCCTGATTCGCCCACGCGATTGACGGCTCGGTAGACAGACCGGTGAGCCCCAGTTTGTAGGTCTGGTACTCGAAGCCCGCAAACCAGAACAACTTGTTCTTAATGATGGGGCCGCCGATGACGCCACCGACGTTTTGATTGGTCAGCGGAGGCTTCTTGGGGAAGTCAGGACTTGGAATAAAGAACGGCGAGGTCGCCGAATAGGCGCCATTGCGGTTGTAGTAATAGGCACTTCCATGAATCTGGTTGGTGCCGCTCTTGAGCACCACGTTGACGATGCCACCGGCGTTGCGGCCGTTCTCGGCGTTCGACTGGGTTTGCGAAGAGAAATCCTGTATCGCATCAACCGGCATGATGACGCCGGCGATGCCCGACACACCGCCCTGGTTCACGGCGGGAATGTTGTGCCAGAAATCGTTATTGTCGGTGCCGTCGATCTGCCAGTTCATCTGGTTGGCGCGCGTGCCGTTCAGGGAGCCATATCCGCCTACCGAATAGCCGCCATAGCCCGGCGACACGGCGATCAATTGCGAAAAATCCCTGCCGTTCAGAGGAGTGTCCTGGACTGCGGTACCGGCAATGGTCATGGTCTGGGTTGATGTAGTCGTGTCAACCGTCAGCGCCGCTGCCGAAACCTCCACGGTCGTCAAGCCGCTTCCAACTGAGAGCTTGACCGTAAGGTCGTAAACCGTGCCTGCCGTCACCGGTATTTTGTCGACCGTGGACTTGGCAAACCCCGAGGCCGTCACCGACACCTGGTAGGTCCCCAGCGGTATGTCCTGGAAGGTAAACTCACCGTCGCTGGTGGAGACTGTCGAATGCTCCACGCCAGTGGCTGTGTCGGTGGCTGTGATCTGAGCGTTGGCTACCACGCCTCCAGTCGGATCCTCCACCATTCCGTGAATGGCTCCGCGAAATGTCTGCGCAGATGCCGTTACCGACAGCACTGCGAGTATGGCGAATGTTCGCAACCCTAATCTCATACGTTCACCACCTGATTTGGAAAAAGTGAAGTTGCTGCCCCCGCCTGTGATATTTCACAAGCAAAATAAAAACCGTGTGCACCGCGCGAACGATGCAGAAATTTGTGAAAGTTAAAACGTTTCCCGACAACCCTATAGGACTTTGTAAGTGGCCGACAGACCACTGTCAACGCGATTAAATCGATATGGGTGATAAACGCCTTTTATGGGGACGAGTTCCTCAGTTCTCAGGTTGGATTGCGTGGCTTGTTATGGCACGAAGTTGCCATAAAGTGGCCGGATTGAGTTCGCTCGCAGCTTCTACAACTTCAGTAGGAGATGGTGGAGAAGTAGAGATGATGTTGATTCGTTTCCGACGTGGCTTGAATTTCTACGGCGTAATCAAAAGCCGCGTTGGGCGGTGCAGGACAACGATTCGCACGGGATGCGAAGGTGCGTTAGTCCTTGAGCTTGTCATATTCCGCTTTGGCCTGCTGCAAGAGTGGCAGGTCAGCGTCGGCCTGTTTCCACTGCGAAAGGAGGTCCTGGTATGTCCGCCGGGCCGCCGGCTTGTCGCCGCTAGCAGCGAGCGCGCGCGCCAGTTGGAGTTGCGCTAATGCCGTGATGGGCGCGTTCAGCGCGAGGCCTCGATGTCCCAAGATCTTCTGGAACTGGGTTGCGGCGTCCGCTGCCTGTCCGGCTTTCATGTACGCCATGCCACGTAAGTAAATTGGCACCATGATGCTCACGTTTTCAATGCCGAGTTCGTAGGGAGTGGCCGCATCGAGAAGCGTGATCGCCTGTTTGGCATCGCCCTTGCGCAGCGCGAGAGTGGCGCGAATCGACGGCAGCCAGTAGCTCTGGATGATGGTGTCGAGCGGCGACTCGGCATTCAGCTGGTCGGCAATCTTCTGTGCTTGCGCCGCTTCGCCGGTTTCCGCCAGGGTAAGAGCTGCCGCGATGCGCACGTCGCGACCGGGCGACTCTGCCAGTGCTTCGTTTGCAAACTGGCGCGCGTCACCGGCGTTGCCGAACAAAGCTTCCCGATAGGCGCCGCTGGCCAGCCACAGCGCGGCGGTTTCGGTGGCGCCATTCCGCTTGGCCACGGATACGACCTGTTGCGTAGTTTGTCGCGCCTGTTTCAACTTGCCAAAGTAGGCATCGGTGTCGGCTTGCAGTGCCAGCAACGTCGCCGCGGCCCCGGGAACTTCGGTGGCGGACTGTACCTGCTTGCGCATCTCGGCTTCGTCGTTCTGCAAAAACGCGATGTCATAGCGCATCTCGCGCAGGTATTCGTTATCGAAGTTGTGCTGCATCGCCTGGTCGTACACGGCCTTGGCTTCATCGACACGGTCCAGCGCCAGGTAGGCGTCAATCAGGTTGGCGTAGCCGGCGACTGACGCAGGTGACACTGTGATGGCGGCACGAGCTTCTTCGGCGGCTTTCTCAAACTGCCCCATCACCAAGTAGTTCAGCGACAGGTTGACGTGGGGAGCGGAGTCGGCCGGGTATTCCTGCGCCCACTGCCTATACACCTGATTGGCCTTGTCCAACTCGCCGGTCGCGAAGCTGTAGTAGGCGGCCTCAATGTAGAAACGCTCACGCTCGCTGACGCGATCGCGCAGCTCAAATGCCTTGCGGAAGTTCTCGCTCGCCGCCGTACTCTCGCGAAGGTTGTATTTCGCCATGCCCAGCGCGGCATACGCCCGGGCGAAGTTTGGATCCAGCGTAATTGCCTGCTGATGGTAAGGTACCGACTCGGCATCGCCCTTCGCGGCTTGCATGGCGCGGCCGGTGGAATACGCCTTTAGAGCTTCCAACGACGATGTCGTTACCTCGTCAAGCGGCTTGTTGAAGCGCTTCACCGAGATCAAGGACTCGCCCAGCTTTTCGCGCAGCTCGTCGCCCGCCTCGCCGAGCCGTTTGAGCACGTTGTCGCGGTTCGCGGCTTCTGCCTCCGCGCTGGCGAGGTTGTCGCCTGTCTGGCAGTTCAGCGCCTTCAGCCCGATCAGGTAGTGGGTGCCCACCGCGCTGATTGAGCCTTCCAGCAAGGCCTTGCTGTTGCTGCGCAGGCATACTTCGCGCGCTACGTCGTGGGTCAGGCGCTCGTCGGCCGGGCGGTTCATCATTTTCAGCGTCGCGCTGACCTTGCCGTCGGACAACACATTCAGAAACGGCGACTGTTCCAATTGAATCGCCAGCGCCTGCTTGAGCGTTCCGTCAAAGACCGGATCGCCGGTGGTATTGACGAAATCAGCCAGTACGATGGTGTCTTTCTCGCCCAGCTTGGCGGTCTGATGCGATTGGCGATAAAGCCATGTCCCGATCGCTGCCAACACCAGCAGTATCGCCGCTCCAATTCCTGCCATGAGCTTCCGGTTCCAGCGCGGCGCCGGTGGCTCTTCCTCGACCGGCTCGGGATACACGGAGATCGGCTTTGACCGTTCGGCTGACTTTCGCGAGGGCGGTTTGCTTAGCGCCCTTGACGACTTCGAAGTCCTCGGGCCGTTGGATTCGACAACCTCCGGACCCATGAAATTCTGCGTATCGGTGGTATCGCGCTTAATACGCTTCAGGTCGGCGCAAATTTCCGACGCGTGCTGATAGCGTAGCTCGCGGTCTTTCTCCAGGCATTTGGCGATAACGTCTTCCAGTTTTTGCGGAACGTCGGGATTCAGGCGTACCGGTGCAATCGGCTCTGAGTGGAAGAGCGCGTCGAACATGTTTGCCGAGGTTCCACCGCGGAAGGGCAGCAGTCCAGTCACCATCTCGTACAGCGCAATACCAAACGAGAAAAGGTCGGTGCGCGCGTCCAGGTCCCAACCGCGCGCCTGCTCGGGAGACATATACGCCATCGTCCCCATAAGCTTTCCGGGATTGGTGAGCCGCGCTCCCTCTGGCTCAGTGTTCAGCGTGCTATTTTCTGCGTCAATCAGCGGCGACGGCAACACTTTCGCGAGTCCGAAATCGAGAACCTTGGCGTGCCCGCGGTTGGTAACGAAGATGTTGGCCGGCTTGATGTCACGATGGACGATTCCCTGCTTGTGCGCAGCGTCGAGCGCTTCAGAAACATCGAGCGCAATCCGCATTGCCCGATCCAGGTTCATCGGGTGGCCATCGAGTATTTGGAAGAGCGAGTGCCCATCCATGTACTCCATCACGATGTAGGGGCGGCCGCCGTCCTGGCCGATCTCGTACACAGTGCAGATGTTGGGGTGGTTCAGTCCCGAAGCCGAGCGCGCCTCGCGGCGGAAGCGCTCCAGCGCCGTGGGATCCTCCAGCATTTCGTCGGGCAGGAACTTGAGCGCCACGAAACGGCCAAGATCGAGGTCTTCGGCCTTGTAAACGAGTCCCATGCCCCCACCGCCGAGCAGTTCAACGATGCGGTAATGGGAGATGACCGTGTCGATCATTGGTGGGAAATGGGTATAGAAGCCCTTATGCCTGCATGTTAGGGAGTGCGGAAACTCAAGTCAAATTATATGAATGCGCAGACACTTAGGTTGTAATTCTTGCGGCCACCTAGGTCGAGCGGAACGCAGTACCAGAAGATGACCGTCGAACTGCTTGACTCGATCGGAGCGGGCGCTTAGTCCGCCAATGCCGACGCCGGCACTGGAGTAGGCTTCGTGTCGCGTTTGGGACGCAATTTGCGGCGCGCTGGTTCCTCGATGAAGCGGTAGACCAGCGACGAGATGATCAGCATCATCGCCGTCCAGATAGCAATGCCAATAAAACCGTTGTTGCGGACCTGCATGGTCTGCATGTTGTGGAAGAAAGGAAAGACGGTCAAAGTGTGCAAAAGGTAGAAGCTGTAGCTGGCGTTGCCAAATAACACAAGCACGCGGTTGTTGAGCCATGACGCCCAGCTCGGTTGCAGCGCAATGCCGTACACCAACGCCGCAAATGCCGGACCCGACATCGCAGTGTGGACGACCAGATAGGGCACAAATCGCGCGGCCAGCGCGGTGGCTGCCACGCCCAGGAGTCCGATCAGTACCCAAGGCAATGCGTGCTTCGGATTGCGTTCATTGCGCAGAAACAAGAAGCCGCATGCCATGCCCATGAGAAATTCCGGCAGGCGGACCAGGGGAAAGAACTTCACGAACTGCACCGCGCTCGACCAGTCGTTGCTGCTGACGTACGGCGCGCCCGCCGGCCGCATCGCCAGATAACCTGCCGATACGGCCAGCCCTGCAATCCAGCATGCTGGAATCAAGGCCCACAAAACGGCGCGTGAAAACTTGCCGAAGCGCGTCAGAGCAAACGGAAACAGCGCGTAGAAAAACGCTTCGACCGAAAGGCTCCAGGCTACCGCGTTCCATGACAGCGCTGCCGCGGGAACCCACGATTGAAGCAACAGCAACACCAGCACTGAGGCAAGCGCAAAGTGGTGTTCGCTAAATGCGAAGAATGGCACGTGCATCTTCAGCGCGCCAAAATAGAAAAACGGAAACGACAGCAGCAGGGAAAACAGGTACGCGGGATAAATGCGGGCAAAGCGCGTCTGCCAGAACTCACCCAATACGATGTTTCGTCCCGCGTAGGTGTACACCAGGATGAATCCGGACAGAACGAAGAAGAAACTCACGCCCACATAGCCGATCGCCGCGAACGACTTCAACCAGGCAGGGCCGGTAATCGCTCCCATTTCGTTCATGTGGAACAGCGCAACGTGGAACGCTGCGAAGAAGCGCAGCGAGGTCACGGCGGGCAGTCGCGGTCGGGCAGCTTCGAGGCTCATGAGACTGGTACGAACCCGTTACAAAATCGGTTCCGTAGTCCCGCCAGTGTAGCAGGAATTATTAGCGGGAAATGTGAAAGACTGGCGATTCGATGCCTTGCCGTTCGGCGTCTTCAGCTGTCCGCCAATGCGGGATCAGCGACTTCCTCCGCAACTACGGCAAACCGCGTCAGATTGGCTGCGCCGAACGAGGTGGTGATGGCAACATCGGAGGCGTCGCGACCGGTCGCGATCAGTACCCGGCCAATACGCGGTGTGTTGTTGCGCGCGTCGAAAGTCCACCATTGATTGTCCAGGTACACCTCGAACCACGCGCTGAAATCCATCGGCAGCACCACCGGAACGCCGATGTCACCCAGATATCCGGTGGCGTAACGCGCGGGGATGTTCAAAGCGCGGCAAAAGGCGATAGCCAGGTGCTGGTAATCGCGGCATACTCCGACGCGATCGGTGAAAACATCGAGCGCGGTGCGGAAGGGACGCGCGTGCTGGTAGCCGAACGTCACCCTGGTGTTGACCCAATCGCAGACGGCCTGCACTCGTCCCCAGCCGGGAGCAGTCGCGCCGAAGAGCTCAGTGGCGATGTTCGATAGCCGGTCCACCTCGCAGTAGCGGCTGTTCAGCAGGTAGATGAGTATGTCATTGGGTAGCTCGCCCACTGGGTGCTCGCGCGCGTTGGGCGAGACGGGATCAGGAATTCCAGAGTCTTCGATCAGAGTGGTATTGCTCAGCCGAAGAGAGCCTTGCGGTGCGACGAAACGCGTGCAGCGATTGCCGAAGCCGTCCATGTAGCTGGTGAGCGCAAGGCCGGGCTCAGTGATCATTTCATCCGGCGCGCGCAGGTCTGCTGTCCGAGAGGGATGCACGCTCAGCATCGCAACCATCGCCACCGGCGCCGGTAGGTCGAACTCAATGTCGTAGCCGAGGCGGATGAACATGCCGCAGTATAGCCCTTTCCGCAGGGTCGGCGATCATTAGCTCGCTCGCGCGAACCGCAGTTAATTCGTAGCGCTGGCTTTCACCTGCTCAAACGGCACGTTCATGATGGGATACAGACGCCAGTCCTTGTACTCGAAATGCCACCATTCTTCGGGATTCACCACGAAGCCTTGCGCTTCGATCGCGTTCCTCAGCAGAGCGCGGTTCGCATTTTGCTGCGGCGTGCCGCCGGCGTAGTCCGAGTGCGCCCGCTCCGACATTTCGTCGTAGCCGCTGGGCATGTCGAGTGGCTGACCAGTGCGCAGGTCAAACACCGTGAGATCAACCGCGCAACCGCGATTGTGCTTCGAACCCTCCGCGGGATTGGCGACATAAAGGTGATCAACCACGGGCGTGCCATCCCAAAACATTTTGGTCACATACCACGGGCGGTAGCCGTCGAAGATCAGCAAACCATAACCCTGCTGGTGCAACTTTGTGTTGGCGCGCACCAACGCTTCGGCCGCCGGACGCTGCAAAAACGCCCGCGCCTGCGTGTAGAACGGCGTGCCCATGAAATTGTTGGTCGAGGCATAGTGGATATCGAGTTTGATGGTCGGATCGAGCTTCACCAACTCCACTAAAT
The DNA here is from genome assembly GCA_963837915.1 of uncultured Acidobacteriaceae bacterium. Lineage (GTDB taxonomy): Bacteria > Acidobacteriota > Terriglobia > Terriglobales > Acidobacteriaceae > DASRAA01. The sequence continues at coordinate 326,620 of CAWIPZ010000051.1, read as the reverse complement.
CGGGCTGGCGAAACGGCCCTGCCTCAGCCGGAGGCTTTGCTGCCAACGCTTCGGCACGCAGCTCTGGTACCGGACGCAGCGGCTGGATCTTGAAATTTTGTTGCTGCTCCTGCGCGCAGAGCGCAGAACAGGCGATCACCCAGCAAAATGCGAAGCGACGCAGCATGGCTCTAGTGTGTGCTCTCGGTCTTAACCGGAGGCGGGCACTTGATGCCCTTCTCTTTTTTCCATTTAGTGACGTTGACCGGCTTGCCCTGCATGCAAGTGGTCATCCCCTGGTGCTCCGTACCCTTGAACGTGATAGCCGTGCCCGACTTCGGGACCTTACCGCTGAACAGCAGGTTGAAAGTGTCACCGGTCTTGGAATCGATAAGCACATGGCAGGCGTGCTCAACGGCGTTCTCGACGCATCCGGAGCCTTTGATGGACTTGGGACTGGACGCGTTCTGCGCTTGAGCGTTGGCAACCGCCCAAAAACACATCAGCACAATCACGAGCAGAGTTTTCTTCAACGTGCGCTATCCTCTGTCACTGGATGATAGCGGCGAGATGCGCCAATCTACAATCCGAGGCACCTGAGAAGATAACGGGCCACTCGAACCCACCATGCGAGCGGCCCGGGCGCCAACATCGACTCCGCTGCCAGTCCCAGGGCGGAGTGTCCTGCATCAAGCGGAGGACCTACTGCAGGGTGAAGTTGGCGATGGCAACTGGGCTCGACGAGTATCCACCGGCCGCTGCAATGGCCTGCACCTTGGCCGATTGTGTAATCATGAACGGCCCGTGGTATACCGGCGAAGACAGCGAAGGCATCGAACCATCGACCGTAACGTAGATGACCGCGTTCGGCACGCTATCGGTGATAGTGACGGCCAGCGGCGTGGAATATGTTCCCGAAGCCGGCGCAATCGCCGGCACAGCCGCAGGCGTCATGCCCATGCCGGAGCCGTAACCTCCGCAGCCCAGATCGAACAGCAGAACCAGAACTCCCAACAACAACGACTTCATACGGACCTCACGCATTGGACTGCGCGGAGAGAGACGATCAATCTCACGCTTGTCCTCATACGTTGACCTTAAGCCGGCAGGGTGCACTGGTTGTCATCGCAAAGCAAAATGAATGTCACAAGCCGGTGACTTGTACCGGCGAACTGGACCGGCATGGGGCGAACCGAGTGGATGTCGTGCTGATCGCGTCGATGTCCCACAACGTGGGATAACGAAGTTAGGTGGGCGAGTCTCGTGGGCCCGGTTCAAGCTGGCGGTGGGCGTTCGTTCAACCCGCCAAACGATTCACAATACTGTAATATTACAGTTGGCTCGTATGTCCCCGGAGGTTCAGAGTTCTCGATGTCGAACGTGGCAGGCGCGAATTCGCAAGTCACGACCCGGCGGGTTCGCAGTGGTCGCTGGAAGAAGATCGGTCTCATAGGTTTGCTGCTGGTGCTGGCGTTTGCCGTCGTCGCATGGCGGCGTCCGCTGGCGTTGATCCACACGGCCGGCCGCGTCACCTTGTTGACCCACGGCATTCATAGCCACTACGTGCAAGTAGGCGGCTATCGCGTCCATTACTACGAGGGCGGTGGCGGTCCGCCGCTGGTCTTCGTGCATGGACTTGGCGCCGACGCGCAGAATTGGGTGCCAGCGATGCTCGACATGCGCAGCCACTTCCATGTTTACGCAATCGACCTGCTGGGCCACGGTGACAGTCAAAAGCCCGACATTGCCTATTCCATCGAGCAGCAGTCGGAGATGCTGCACCAGTTTCTCGCCACTCAGATCATCAAGTCAGCCGACCTCGTTGGAGTTTCGATGGGAGGATGGGTCGCCCTGAAGTTGGCCATCGACCATCCGGAGTCCGTCAACCGTCTGGTGGTCGCCGACGCCGCCGGCCTGAAGTTTCAAACCAACATCACAGTCAACAATTTTCTTCCCTCGACGCCGGAAGAGTTCTCGACCTTCATGGCCATGCTGACGCCGCGGCAGTATCCCGCGCCATATCCCGTGCGGCGCGACTTCCTCAACCAGGTTTCGGAGCACGCCTGGATCATCCGCCGCATCTTCGACTCGTTCCTCACTTATCAGGACGTGCTCGACGGCAAGCTGCAAACGGTCAAGTCGCCTGTGCTGGTGATCTGGGGCAAAGAGGAAAAACTGATTCCGCTGTCGGTGGGCGAGGAGATGAAACAGCAACTCCCGAACTCTTCCCTGCTGGTGTGCTCGGACTCGGGCCATCTAGCAGTGTTTGAATGTTGGAACAAGCTTGAGCCCGAAGTGGCGACGTTCCTGTCGTCGCCCCAGCCGCCCGCTCCGTATGTGCGCGAGGTGGCCTCAGGAATAGGTAACGCGCCCGTGGCCAGCGCGGTGATGAAAGTCGCCGGTCGCCCGATTAGCGAACAACCGTCGCCCGCCACGAATCGATAGGGACTCGAGTAGGATCGGTGGCGCGCAATTGCCTGCCTCAGGCAGCTCTGGCGCGGTGATATCGACGCGGCTCGCTCCCCATGCCCCTGTCTCCACATCGAGATATTTCCTCAACACGAAAAACGTGGAAGAATGCCGGGGCACTCGATTTGCAAGGGGAAAACGATGACCGAATGGGATGCCGCTGATTACGCCCGGATATCGGGATTGCAGCAGGCCATGGCCGCGGAGGTACTGGCCCTGCTCAATCTCGGTGGCTCCGAACGAATTCTCGATGTTGGATGCGGCAACGGAAAGATCACCGCGGAAATCGCAGCCCGCGATGCGCAGGGATCCGTCTTAGGGGTGGACCCTTCCCATGAGATGATCGAATACGCTTCGGCTCACTACAGTCCTGCAACCCGGCCGAATCTACGCTTCGAGGTGGCCGACGCACGCCAGCTGCCCTATCGCAACCTGTTCGATCTCATCGTCTCTTTCAACGCACTTCACTGGATCCCGCAGCAGGAGGACGCCCTGCGTTCGATTCGCTCAGCTCTGACATCCGGCGGCCGCGCACAGCTTCGCCTGGTTCCGAAGGGCAAGCGCAAGAGCCTGGAAAACGTGCTCTACGAAACCTGCCTGTCTCCGCGGTGGGTCGCCTATTATCACGACTTCCACGACCCGTACCTTCACCTCACACCCGAGGAGTACGCCGCACTGGCTGTGCGTTGTGGCCTGCAGGTTGTCCAAGTTCACACCGAGGACAAAGCATGGGACTTTGGCTCGCGCTCGGCTTTCATAGCTTTCGGCAACGTGACATTCGTGGAATGGACTCGTTACTTACCCGAGGATGAGAAACCCGCTTTTATCGTGGATGTGCTGGATCGATACCGCGCCGCGGTCGCCGATCGCCCGGGGGAGGAGAACACCTTCAAGTTTTACCAGATGGATATTGCGCTACAGGCGGGTTACCGGTCGGAGGGCGACGCTGGCGGAATCAGCGCGTGAGGACGCTTTCCCACGGCCCTCTGCCTCCTGTTTCATCGAAGCAGTTGGCCCGCATCACGCTCACGTCGGCAGAGACGGTGCCGCTACAGTGCCCGGTGAAGCGCGTGCCCTTGGTCATGGGACCTTCGGTTGCGATCATACGACCTTCGTAAGTTCTATCGAAGTCGTGTCCGTGCAAGACTCCGCTGCTGGATGCCTCGTAGGTTATTCCCGTAATGCGAATAGTAAAATCGTTGCCATGCTGGGAAATCTGGAACTCGTTCCCCTCGGCATCGTGCCATGTCCCGGCGATGTTGACGGGTTGGTCGGCCTGCACTGGACCGATCGGCTTTTGCGCTGCGCCCGATGAAGAATCCTCCGAAGCAGTCTTTTGGGGACCACTGGCAGGTTGAGGTGCCGGCTTGTAGAGCGAGCTGAATAGCCCGACACCGATCAGGATGACACCTAGCAGTCCGGCGAAAATCCTGCCAAATCGGCCAGCCGTACCGTCGACTTCTGCGCCGAAAATCTTGAAACCGCCGTGCAGGATGGCGATCAACAGCAGGACAGCACCTAACACGAAGGCGGCGATTGTGATGCTTGTCGGCATTCGGGTCGTCCTCCGAGCCGTATGCTACACCGTCAGATGACCACCGTCTCCTTGTATTCCCCGTACACTCGCCGCATGGCGTCGGAGATTTCACCCACCGTCGCACTGGCCTCAACGGCTTCGATAATCGCGGGCATCAGGTTGGCGGTTCCGCGCGCGGTGTCTTCCACCTGCTGAAGTGCAGCCTTCCACTTCGATTGCTCGCGCTTGGCGCGCAGCGCTTTCAGCCGCTCGACTTGTTTCAGTTCCAGCGACTCGTCGATGTGCTGCAGAGGAATCTCTTTTTCCTCGCCGATCCCGAAGGAATTCACGCCGACCACGACCGACTCCAGCCGATCGACTGATTGCTGGTACTCATATGCCGCATTCTGGATTTCCGACTGAATGTAGCCGCGCTCGATGGCCTTCAGCGTGCCTCCCAGCGCGTCAATCTTGTCGAGATAGGTGCGCGCGCCCGCCTCGATCTGATCGGTGAGTGACTCGATGTAATACGAACCCGCAAGCGGGTCGATGGTCTGCGGCGCCCCCGATTCGTAAGCGATGATCTGCTGGGTACGCAGGGCGATGCGCGCTGACTGCTCAGTCGGGAGCGCCAGCGCCTCGTCGAACGAGTTGGTGTGCAGCGACTGGGTTCCACCCAACACTGCAGCCAGCGCCTGCAGCGCCGTGCGCACGATGTTGTTCTCCGGCTGTTGCGCAGTCAGAGTGGAGCCCGCGGTCTGCGTATGGAAGCGCAGCATCTGCGACTTCGGATTCTTGGCCTTGAAGTGATCGCGCATAATGCGCGCCCACATGCGGCGAGCGGCGCGGAACTTCGCCACTTCCTCTAGAAAATTGCTGTGCGCATTGAAGAAGAACGACAGCCGCGGGGCGAACTTGTCCACGTCGAGACCCGCGTCAATCGCGGCCTGCACGTAAGTGATGCCGTTGGCTAGAGTGAACGCGATTTCCTGTGTCGCCGTGCATCCGGCTTCGCGCATGTGGTAGCCGGAAATGGAAATCGTGTTCCACTCCGGAACATGTTCATTCGCGTACGAAAAGATGTCGGTGATGATGCGCATCGCCTGATGCGGGGGATAAATATAAGTGCCGCGCGCGATGTACTCCTTCAGCACATCGTTCTGCACCGTTCCGCTCAGCTTACTCACGTCGCGACCGGTGCGCCGTCCAACCACGATGTATAGCGCCAACAGGATCGATGCCGTCGCGTTGATCGTCATCGAGGTGGAAATCTTCTCCAGGTTGATGCCGTCGAACAGGCGCATCATGTCCTCGATGGAGTCAATCGCCACGCCGACTTTGCCGACTTCGCCCATCGCGAGCGGGTTATCGGAATCGAGTCCAATCTGCGTCGGTAGATCGAAGGCGATGCTCAGTCCGGTCGTGCCCTGGCTCAGCAGGTATTTGTAGCGGCGGTTCGACTCGTCGGCGTCGCCCATGCCGGCGTATTGCCGCATCGTCCACAGGCGGCCGCGGTACATCGAAGCCTGCACGCCGCGCGTGTACGGGAATTGTCCGGGATAGCCCAGCTCGCGGTCGTAGTCCCAGCCTTCGAGATCGGCGGGCGTGTACAACGGCTTAATGCTGACATGCGAAGAGGTTTCCTGCTGCTCCGCAAGCTTGCCGGAGACTGATTTGGTTGCTGTCTTAGTCGTGGTTTCGGGCATGATGATAAGGCCCTCGATGAGATTTCGCGTCCGTTCAGGCGGTCACCTTCATTATCGCCCTCGCGAGAAACGCGCCCCGGTGAGCCTTATCACAGGTCGGAGTGACTGGTGGGACGCCCAATGCGCCCGGAAATGAAGGCAAACGCGATGGCGCAAATCAACAATACGATCCAGAACCGCGGCGAATGCAGATAAAATCCGGGGTCTGCCCTGAATCCCGGAACCGTAGCCCCTTCCTCCGATGCAAGTTCGGCAACCCGGTGCTCACCCAGGAACGCACCCAGTATCAGACCGATAACGCCTCCAAAAATCGCGTTGCCCCAATTGCGCTCGCGCATGACGCCTCCTTGCGGACATCCGCAGAAATCGTAGCCTGTTTGGAGTAGGAAGGGAAGGCTGCTCCGCGTCCTTCGCTGGCGCGGGACGTCTGTAATTCGACATCACCCGGCGGCTACTGGCTTACGCCGGGTCCGGGATTGGTGATGGGATCTGGGACGGAGTCGCCCTTAGGGAGTTTCGGTTTCTCGGCCGCGTCGGTCGCGAAGAGCATGAAGTGGTCGAAGCTTTCGCTGCGATGGAAGCGTCGTTTGCCGAAGTGCACGTACAGATCGGCATTCATCGGAAGCCACAGGTCTATCCCGCCGCGTTTGAATTGCACGGGACCATAGCTGACGTTGGTGTGTTCGGTCATCAGTTGAATCTCGGGAATCGGCTGCACCAAGTCGGTCTCCAAGTGGATGATCTGGAGGTTGTCGGTGCGAATCCAGGCCCGTCCCTTCAAACGCACGGGGTAGGTGGTTCCGTTGACTACGTAGCCGCGCAACCTACTTGGCTTATTGTCGAGCTGCCGGAAGTGGACCATCCATGACGCCTGGCCGTTCCAATCACCTAGACCTTCGCACTGCATTGCAAAGTCGTCCCGGAACATGGGGTGAAAGGCAATCGCCAGTTCCGCCAGGCCGTTGCTCTTGATCTTGTCAGGAAGGTCGAGTTCGCCGGCATCGAGATATTCCTGAACCCTCAGTGGACCTTGGGCAGGCTGACTGATGGAAACCACGTAATTATATTGGCGGGTTTCGCGATTTCTTGGGACCCCTTGCGGGGTGAGGCTCTCGTGCACCATATGCTCAATCGCTGAGAACTGAGAAATACTGTCGACCAACTGCTCGGAGGGATTAGCGGTCGCTTCCAGGATATTTGCCGGGCAAGGAACTCCTGGTGCTACGGTCGGCCTCTGTGCGTCAATGTCGGTCGGCATTCCAGCACTACCCGAGATGGCTTCGTCATCTCCACTAAGACCCGGTTCGCCAAGTCCGAGGTTTGCCGTGCCACTGCCGCCGCCCTGCCACGCTTCCAATTGGTTAATCAGGTCCCGAACTTTCGGGGCTACCGGACTTGCGGGCTCCGAGTCAAGATAGGCTCGCAGGTTTTGAATGGCGGCGTCGTATTTCTGCAATCCCGCGAGCGCTTCTCCCACGACAAGGCGAGCCGACGCACCTTCGCGGCCTCCGTGATCCACCAGCCATTGGGCGCTTTCGCGAGCTTTCTCGAATTCCCTGAGCTTCAGATAGGAATTTGCCAACACCTTCCGCGCTCGCAAAGACTCCGCGCTTCTGGCCACCACGATTTCTTCCGCCTGGGCCGCACGGGCGTAATCACCACGATCGTAATAAAGCTGGCCGAGCAGGTTCTGTGCCTGCACATTGCCGGGGTCGAGTTTCGTCGCGGTAGTCAGATAGGCCAACTCGCGGTCCTGGTCTTTTTGCTCGAGGGCCACATATCCCAGAAGAAGATTGATGGACGAACTCGACGGATAGTCTTGATTCGCGGTTTCCAGATGCTTGCGCGCTTCCTGTAAGTTGGAGAATTCCAGCGCCTGTACTCCCTTCTCGGCTTGCTTGCGCGCTTTGGAAGGAATCTGCGTACGATCTTTCAGGCTGAATTCAACAGCGGATGGGTCGCGAGCGAGCGTGAACGTCTCATTCACGTCGTGCTCGATATCGGGGATCGCAACGTCCTGGTGAACTCCTAAATATCCGGCAGCGCCTACTTCGAGCAGGTATTTGGCAACAGGCAGGTCCGCAAACTTCGCCGCGGCATCGCGCGTAGTCTGAAAAAAGACCTGCCCGGTCGATTGATTGGTCAGCCTGACTACGGCTTGCTGCTTTAAAGGCTTTTCGGTCTCATGATCCATCACCTTAACGTTTATGGTTGCGCCAGCACGTCCGCCCAGGGGAACCCTATCGGTCTGATTCATAATCGAGACATTCGGTTGAGCTTGCATTGGAGGTGGAATTGCAGATTGGGCGAAGGATCGCTGCGGTGTTGCGGTCCATGCCGCGCAAACAATCAAGAGGGCGCTGGCCAGGCGCTGGCCCGCGCTCCATTGATGATGTGGAGCACGAGAAGTGGGCGAATACAACCGATGCAACTCCATGCCAACCTGTTATTTCCAGAATGGTCTTGCAGGGCCGAATTGTGAAGGGCCCGTCTCACGGTGCCCGGTGATATCGGGTCAGGCCAGTGCCCGCGAAGAACCTCGAGTGTTATGGGTCGATCTGAAGGGACGCAACGTAGCGCGCCGTTCAACCTTCATTCAACCACCAGAGCCGGTCTTTTGAAAGGGGCGTGCCTGACCTCCGGGCATTACCCACCTGATACCGATGTTTGCGATCGTCGGCAAAAAACAACACACTGACGGGCTGAGCGCACCACAGCTCATTCGCGCCTTGTCGATTCCTAACTTCGCTATTTCTTGCGTCGCGAGTGCCAGAACGAGCTAATCCCAAAGTAGAGAAACAGCACCGCGAACACGGCGGCAATCGCGACCCTGCCACGCGTCGTCGTACCTAATGAATAGCGGTGGTACTCGCGGACGGCTGCTCCGGCGCCAATCATAGCCAACACCAGGAAGAGAAAGCCGGTCACCTCCAGCCACAGCACATGGGCGACACGACCAACGCTTTTTGCGGTAACGCTTCCGCCGCGATAGAAGGCGCGCACCCAACGGTTCGCGCCGGTCTTGCGTCCGGCCACGCGCAGCGCGGCGCGGCCCTGTCGGCCAAAGCTCGGCGCGCTCGCGGATTTGTCTTCAGTGGGTGCCGACATACTGTCCAAAGGCGTATTCTAGCAGCCAGCAGGAAGGCGTTCCGCGCGGAATGTATCGGTGTTGTGACCAACGCGGACGCAGTGCGCCGGTCGTCGAATGCACTTTTTTGGATGGCATTGTGGATCAACAACTTAAGAAACTGATGAAGGAACTGGGCGAAGCCATCAATCAGGCGGTGGCCGAGTCGGACGAGATTTCCGACGTGATGGCACGCATTAAGGCCGGAGGCCACGACGTTTTTCTCGTGCTGGAAGCCACCATCGGGTTCAATCAGCGTGAACCCTCGGCCGATCCTGCGCCCCAGAACGAGTTCAAGTCCACCGGCGAACTTGAGATCACTTCGCAGGACCTGAAATTCCTGCGTTCGATGCGAATTGCGGTCAACGACAAGCGGTAAGTGCGCCGTCACCGACCGGCAACGAGCGGTGTGCTAAGATTTCGACGCTTTCAGGCGGGCGGCAAGTGCAGCACCATGCCGTCCTGACGAAGTACAACGGATTTCGACCCCGCTTTGGGGAACGCAGTACTCGGGAAGACGCCATCATGAGAGACACTCTGGGAGTCTTACTGGCGGGAGGCGCGGGCGAGCGGCTGTATCCCCTGACCCGCGACCGCGCCAAGCCGGCCGTCACCTTCGGCGGCATCTACCGCATCATCGACATCACGCTGTCTAACTGCATCAATTCCGATTTGCGCCGCATTTACATTCTTACGCAATACAAGGCGCTGTCGCTAAACCGTCACATCCGCGAAGGCTGGGGCAACGTGGTAGGACGCGAACTGGGCGAGTTCATCGAGATCCTTCCGCCCATGAAGCGGGTCAGCGAGAACTGGTATATGGGCACTGCCGACGCCGTGTATCAGAACATTTACTCCATCGGCTCCGAGGAGCCGAAGTATGTGCTCATCCTCTCCGGCGACCACATCTACAAGATGAACTACGACCTGATGCTGCAGCAGCACAAGGACTCAGGCGCAGACATCACGCTGGCTACCATTCTTGTTGAACCCTCGGAAACCCGTCATTTTGGCGTGGTCGAGATTGATCGGACCGGCCGCATCGTCGGCTTCCAGGAAAAGCCAGAACAAACCGAACTGCGCTCCCCCTACAACCCGCTCATGGTCTCGGCGTCGATGGGAGTTTATGTCTTCAACGCCGATGTGCTGATTCCTGCGCTGTTGAAAGACGCCGAGGACCCGGCATCGCGGCACGACTTTGGGCACGACATTCTGCCGCGCATGGTCGATGGCAGCAAGGTGTACTCGTTTAATTTCGTGGACGAGAACAAAAAGGAAGCGCTGTACTGGCGCGATGTGGGAACGCTCGACGCCTACTATGAAGCCAACATGGACTTGGTATCGGTTGCGCCGGTGTTCAACGTGTACGACAAAGAGTGGCCCATCCGCACGCACATGCGGCAGTATCCGCCGGCAAAGTTCGTATTTAACGATCCGGACCGCACTGGTCAGGCCCACGACTCGATTGTCTCCATGGGCTGCGTGCTCTCGGGCGGGTCAGTGACCAACTGCGTGCTCTCGCCCGACGTGCGCGTCAACTCCTACACCGAGGTTGACAGCAGCATTCTGTTCTCGCACGTGGATATCGGCCGGCATTGCAAGATTCGCCGTGCCATCGTCGATCGTGACGTGCACGTCCCCGAAGGAACGGTCATTGGCTACGACACCGAGGCCGACCGCCAGAAGTATCACGTGACCGATACCGGCATCACCGTGGTCACCCGCGACTACTCGCTGTTCGAGAACCCGGTGGCGGCGAACTACTTCGATCCCGAATAGGGCACGGCGCAGACGTGAGAGCCGCACGACGGCGGACGGGAACTAGCTGGTCAGAATCTTCGCCTTCATCGTGATCGCGCCCACGCACCACAACAGCCCGTCTTCCACGTGCTGGCGCAGGGCCTCGTTGGTGAAGACTTTCTTCAGCGATTGTCCTTCCGTAAGTCGTGCGGCTAGCTCGGTCAAAATTCCCTGGTAGCGCTCGGGCATGCTGAGTTGCGAGGCGCGTACCAGGTCGTCGAAGATCAGCAGACAATCGAGCACCACTCCGTCGGGGTCATCGTCCTGCGAATTGACGAGGTACATCGTCTGCGCCACATCGCACATGGTCTCGACGTCGCGAGGTGGAGTTCCCAGCACAGCCATCGACGGGTCCATGGCGAGCGCCTTGTGGACCAACGTCGTGCGGGTGAAAAAAATGATGCGTCCATCGGCCGTCAGGGGGCGTTCATTGTCGCCGCCCACCGCCAGGAGGGTGTAGAACTGCGCTCCCTCGTGAGTGGGGTCGAGACGGAACCCTGCCATGGCAAGTTCCTCGTGGTGCACCGACGATCGCGAATCCATGATGGGAAGGTCAGACATAAGGCGCCGAGAAAACCTTAGCATGGTTCGCGGATTTTGCAATGCGCGGACAGGAGTGCACCTTCTTTCAGCGGGTAATTTCTTCGTACAGCAATTAAACAGTCGAAATAAGTGCTACCGCCGATGGCGACTTGCTGGCATTCGTCGTCAAATCGTTACAGTGAATTCGTTGCGCTCATCCGTCGAGAAGACCAACCCATCTGGCCCAAACGCCACACAGGCGAACAAAGGAGCAATTATGGCAGACACCAACTGGAAGAATGATCAACAGCAGAAGGACAAAGGGATGCCAGGCCAGCCGCAGCAGCCCGGTCAAGGTCAGCACGGCCAGCAGCCCGGACAGGGTCAGCATGGCCAGAACCAGCCGGGGCAGGGTCAGAACGATAAGACTCGTCAGGATCCGCAGAAGAAAGCGTCCTAACTCGTAAAGAGGAAATCCGGGCGCGCGCTCGAAACAGGGCGCGGCCCGGATTTTTCGTTGCATTGGGTTGGGGACCTCAAGAAGAATTGAACGAGTAGTAATGCTACTGTCTTGCCCTGTCAAGCATTTTCTACGTGTCAACAGGGCAAAATGCAACAACCGTATGTAACCTAATGAAATCATGGCAGATATAAAGCAGTAAATCGGGACACGATTTTCCCCGAAATGTGCTATGTTCAAGGCAATGAGTCAGGCCGGGTGATTCCGGTTTGGCTCTTTTTGCGTTTGGCGCAAATTCGCGAAGGGGCCTTTGCCGGACTGTTACAATGCGTGCGAAGCTGCATCGGCGAGTCAAAAGCCGATCGAACTCCTAATCTGGACATTTCGTATAAGTCTTTAGCTGTCATAAAGATTAGGGCCCATAGCGGGCCTTGGGGAGAACGGTTTGGACGACAACCAAGCGGTCAATGCGCTGGTCCGGCGATGTGTAGCCGGAGATGCCGCAGCTTGGCAGGAGATCGTCCAGCAATATAACCGGCGCATTTACAACATCTGCTACCGCTTCTCCGGTTCGCCCGATGATGCCTCTGATCTGACCCAGGAAGTATTCATCAAGATTTACCGCACTCTGAGCACGTTCGACGGAACGCGTGCAGCCTTCATGACCTGGGTCACGACCGTCACCCGCAACCTGCTGGTGGACCACTTCCGCAAAGGCAAATACGACCGGATTACGGCCTCGCTGGAGGCCACTCCAGGCGGTCAGGAAGACGGCCTGACGGTGGGTGAGCAACTGGAAGACCAGTCGGCCAGTCCCGAGGCGCACGCGCAGAGCAAGCAAACCCAGAAGATCGTGCACGAGGCGCTGCAGAAGCTGTCGCCCGAGCTGCGGGAAGCAGTGATTTTACGGGACTTACAGGACATGGATTACAAAGAAATTGCCCAGGTTTTAAGGATTCCAGAAGGAACGGTAAAAAGCCGGATAAACCGTGGACGAACGGAACTTGCAAGGCTTCTCCAACGTAATTACAGGCAGGTGAATTGATGGACGGAACGCCCAAAACGGGAATGCAGTGCGTAGAGTTCGAAGCCTTGCTGGCTGACGGACTGGACACCACGCTGCACGGCGCGACACTGGCGGCCTTCGAGGCGCACCAGCAATCGTGCCCGGCCTGCGCGGCCATGTACCAGGAAGCGGCGACGGGCATGCACTGGCTGAAGGGCCTGGAAGACATCGACCCACCGAAGAACCTGGTGCACAACATCCTGGCGCCGACCATCGGGTCGGTGAGCGAGGCGAGCACGCAGGCGACGACGGGCGGCGAGAGCTGGTCCGAGAAGGTGAAGGCGCGAATTGCCGGAGTGTTCGCTCCGGTGATGACGCCACGCTTCGCAATGTCGTTTGGTATGGCGTTCTTTTCAATTACTATGCTGGCGAACATCGTGGGCTTCCACGCCAACGACCTGAAGCACCTGGACATGAGCACGAAGGGTTTACAGAGAACGTACTACTCGACGCAAGCACGCGTGGTGCGTTATTACGAAAACATCCGACTGGTGTATGAGATCGAGTCTCGTGTGCGCGATTTGCGGCGCGCCGCGGAACCCGTGAAACAGGAGGACGAGAGCGCGCCGAAGAATCCGAAGAAGAGCGGCGCGCAAGAGCAGGACCGTAAATATCAGAACTACAGCCGCGACGCAGGCCAGCCCATGCTGGCTAGCTGTCCGGCGGTAGAAGAAGTAATCTCACAGGCCCGGCTGAACTGGAGAGCATTATGAACTGCGCCACCCATGTTGAAATTCCCGCAGTTGCATACTGCCGCACATGTGGCAAACCCATGTGCAGCAATTGCACGCGAGATGTGCGCGGCGTTATTTACTGCGACGAGTGTCTGGCTTCGCAGATGAGCGGCACCATGCCGCCACCACCGGGTCCGGGAGCACCAGCACCGGGCGCTCCTCCACCACCAGCTGCGGGCGGTAGTCCCGGACTGGCCGCGGTCCTGGGCTTTATCCCCGGCGTGGGCGCCTTTTACAACGGCGAATATACGAAGGGGTTCATCCACGTGCTGATTTTCGCCAGCCTGATCTGGGCCGCCGATCACGTAAGCGATTTGTTTGGCCTGGGTATCGCCGCCTTCGTGCTCTACATGCCGATCGAGGCGTATCAAACGGCCAAGGCGAAGTTGATGGGCACGCAGCCTCCCGATCCATTCGGATTCAACAACATGAACCTGTTTGGCAGCGGGAGCCAGCCGGCCGCACCGGTTGGGGCTCCAGTCGCGGGAGCAACGGGAATTCCACTGGATGCGTCGCAAGAACAACCCGAATTTCGTGAAACTCCGCGCGTGCCGGTGGGAGCGATGATTTTAATCGGCCTCGGCGTAATTTTTCTGCTCAACCAGTTTGGCTGGTTCCACTTCGACTGGTTCGGCAGGTTCTGGCCCCTCATCCTGATCGCTGTCGGTATTCGCGTACTGATGAAGCGCTCCGGAAGGGGATGGTGAGGAGGGCATCATGAAATACCGTTATAACCCCGCTTGTGGTTGTGCCCGTTGCCGGGCCCACGGTTTCATGGGACCAGCCGTCCTGATTACCCTGGGAGTTCTTTTTCTGCTGGACCAGATGGTGCACATCTACTGGATGGACTTTGGCAGAACCTGGCCGGCGTTGCTGATCGTCATCGGACTGATCATGTTCCTGCAGCACAACGCCCCAGCGACGGGGCACGTGCCACGGGAATACATGGGATATCCGCAAGCGCAGCCGCCGTATACCGGACAACAGCAGCAGCAGTGGCATCCACCGGTAGCGACAGCGCCGCCAGCACCGAGTCCTTCGCCTGCGCCCAGCGCAGGAACGACAGATCAAGGCGGGGAGGTGCACAATGGCTAGTCCTTATACGCAGCCTTCCGCGCCGCTGCCGCCTCCGCCACCGACCTATGGCTACCGGCGCTCGCTGGCCGGACCGCTGATCCTGATCGTGGTTGGATTGGTGTTCCTGCTGCGCAACATCGGAGTGCATATCCCGGTGTGGCATTTCTTCGGCCGATTCTGGCCGGTGCTGATCATCCTGTGGGGCGTGATCGCGCTGATTGAGCACTTCACGGCGTTGAATCGCGGCTACCAGACACGAGGCCTGGGCGGTCTCGGAGTCTTTCTGCTGATCCTGATCGTGATCGTGGGACTAGCAGCGCATCACAGCTCGGACGTGAACTGGGAGGGCATGCGCGACCAGATGCAGATCGACGACGATCTGGGCGGCATGTTCGGGACCGCGTTTACCTTCGACGACACGCTGGAACAGTCGTTCCCGGCGAACGGCAGCTTGCGCGTAGTGTGCGATCGCGGAGCCATCACGGTAACGCCTTCCGACGGCAATACTCTGCGCGTGGTTATTCACAAAAAGCTATACGCGCAGAACCAGGACGACGCCAACAAGTACAACGAAGGCAGCAAACCGCAGATCACGGTGAATGGAACTTCGGTGCTGCTGAACGGCAACACCAACGGCGCCGGCGATCACGGAGTACAGGCTGACATGGAGATCTTCGTGCCGCGCGACGCCGCGGTCGATGTGGCCAGCAAGCGCGGAGACGTTAGCGTGAACGGCCGCAGGGCCGATGTGAAGCTCACGGTGCAGCACGGCGACATCGCGCTGAATGACATCGCAGGCAACGTCAGAATGAGCCTGGACAAGGGCTCTGTCCGCGCTACCGACGTGAGCGGCGATGTGGGGATTGACGGCCATGTGGACGACGTGACGCTGGAAAACGTGAAGGGTGCGGTGCAGCTGAACGGCGACTTCTTCAACGACATCCGGCTGAGCAAGATCACAAAGACGGTGGAGTTTAAGTCGGCGCGCTCGGACATCACGATCGCTTCGATTCCGGGCGACCTGGAGATATCCGGTGATTCACTGCGGGCCACCGACGTGGGCGGACCGGTGCGGCTGGTCACGCGGTCCAAGGAGATTCACCTGGAAGGGGTGACGGGCGACATTCAAGTTGAAAACGCCAACGGCGACATTGAGGTACACCCGGCCGACAAGCTGCCGCTTGGTAAGATGATGATTACCGGCAAGCATGGCGATATCACCCTGGTGCTGCCTGCCAATGCCGGCTTCCAATTGGATGCCACCACTCGCAAGGGCGACATCACTTCTGACTTCAGTCCGTTGAGGACCGAACAGACGAACGGATCGTCGCACACAACGGGAACCATCGGTAACGGAGCGGCGAAGCTGCAGATCAACTCCGATACGGGTGACATTCACATTACCAAGGGATAGAGTTCCGCTCCTCTAGAACGGAAAGGCCCACTTCGCAATGCGAGGTGGGCTTTTTTCTATGCGAGGTACAGGATTGCGGTTGAGGAACAGCCGGTCCTTCGACTCGGACGGGTACCGTTTTCCCCGTCCTCGCTCAGGATAACAATTTTAGTTGCACCAACCGTTCGACACGATCGACGACGTCGTCGATCGACAAATTCGTGGAGTCGAGGATGACGGCGTCAGGCGCTGGGACGAGCGGCGAGACGGCGCGGGTGCGGTCGCGCTGATCGCGAGCGATGAGATCTTCGATGATGCGCTGCGCCTCTTCCGGCGTGTGGGTGCTGTTCTGGGCGACGCGGCGTTCGGCGCGGATGCGCGGGTCCGCGTCGAGAAAGACCTTTACGTCGGCATTCGGAAAAACCGCAGTGCCGATGTCCCGACCTTCCATGACGACTCCTCCACGAGCGCCCATAGCTCGCTGACGCGCAACCATGATCTGACGCACTGCCGGATGCACCGAGACACGTGAAGCCGCAAGAGAGACGTCAGACTCGCGAATGCGCTGCGAAACGTCGCGGTCATCGAGCAGGACGCGGTTGCCGTCAGGCTGCGGCTCCAGCCGGATGACGGTGGCTTCAGCGAGACGGCGGAGCGCATCTGCGTCGTCCGGGTCCACCTTCCGCTCGAGCGCTTTAAGAGCGATGGCGCGGTACATGGCTCCGCTTTCGAGGTTGACGTAGCCCAGCTTCTTCGCCAGGCGCGCGGCGATGGTGCTCTTGCCGGAGCCGGCTGGACCGTCAATGGCGATGACCAGTTGGCGGACGCTGGTCATTCCTTCGTGTGATCCTGGCGAGGAGCTGTGGGCCGGGACGAACGACTGGTGCGGCGCGGGCGGTGCTCGACCAGCGGCTTGCCGGGGCGCAACTCGGGCGGGTCCTCCTCCGACCACGGTTGGGTGCGGCGCGCGCGCGCCTTGAAGGGCGCGCGGGCTTCTGCGGGCTGCAGCATCACCTTGCCGCCAACGTGCACAAAGCCCAACTCGCGCGCGGCCTGCAATGCGTTAACGGCGTCCCTGACGCGGGCGCGGCCAACCAGGGTGGAGAAAAAGTTCTCGACTTCTTCCTGGGAAACGGCGCAGGTACAGTCAATGTATTTCGAAACCAACGCGGTGAGAGCCTCGGCAACCGAGACGTGCATGCCCTCCTTGACCGCTTGCGGCGACCAGCGGAAGAGCACATCCCAGAAAATACCCTCGTCCTGCTTGTAGTCGACGCGCGTGATGCGTAACTTGGCCCAAAGCTCGTCAAGGGCGCGGTCGAGTGCGGCTTCGGAAATGTCGCCGCCGAGCTGCTCCTGCAAGTGCTGCTTGGAAATGGGGCCGCGCTTCTGGATGATGAGGAAAGAATCGACCGCGAGCGGCGAGTATCCCGAACGGGCATCGGCCTTCGGCGCCTGGCGAGGATTGCGGTCGCCCACCAGTCCGTAGAAATAAGGAAACACCGCGGCAGAGACGAGAAAATTGTTGTCGGGGAAAACCAGAGTTTCGTAGGCGGCCTTTTCGCGCAGCAGACGGACCATGAGTTGCTTGGCTTCGCGGGCGCGAGGATCGGCAAAGGCTTTCTGCCGAGTCGGCAGCTTGTCGTCGCCGCCGATGTAGGCTCCGACGAAGGTGGGTGCAAGCACGGCAGGCTTTTGCGGATAAAGCGCGCAGAATCCGACGGAATCGATGAACGCGCGCGCGTCTTCGATGGTGCGGAGGCCCTGCCCTCCCAGGCACCACTTCTCGCGGCGCAGTTCTTGTAATTGCTGATCAAACATGTGTGGTTGGCCGGGAACCCTGGCTTAGATACGCTTGAATGCCCGTTGGATGTCTCTAACAGAATACCGCAGAACGACCGGGCGTCCATGGGGGCAACTCATGGGGCAGTCGGTTTTCGCCAACTCCTGCAGCAGCCATTCCATTTTGTTCTGCTCGAGGGGCATGTTGACCTTGATGGCAGCGTGGCAGGCGATACTGGCGGCGATTTGAGTGCGGATTTTTTCGAGGTTGAGTGACTGCTCTTCGCGCTCGAACTGTTCGAGGATTTCGTGCAGCAGGTGCTCGACTTCGGCGGGCGAGACGCCGGCCGCCGTGGTCTTGACGGCGAGCGTGCGTGCGCCGAAGGGCTCGACTTCGAAGCCGTTGTGATTGAGCTCGTCGGAAATTTCGGCGAACACTGCCATCTGGCTGGGCGTGAGTTCGACGAGAAGCGGCATCAACATTTGCTGGCGTTCGGGCGAGTTGGCAAGTCGCTGGCGTAGGATTTTTTCAAAGAGAACACGCTCGTGCGCGACGTGCTGATCGATGATCCACAGGCCTTGCGGGTTGACAGCAAGAATGAACGAGTCGCGAATCTGCCCAACGGGCTTGAGCGAGGCGAGCGAATCGAGGCTGACGGGAGCGTCGTCATCGGTGAGGACGGCGGTGCAGCCGTTCTCGCCGTATGTTGAGACGGTTGTTGGCGCGGCATTGGCGAACGTCTGCGGACCGAAGCGCGCCACGGGAATTGCGGCGTTGGCGTCGATGGCGATACCGTCGTTGCCGAATTGCAATGACCCGGTGAAGGGCGGGATTTCCGGCGGGCGCAGGGCAAAGGCGACATCGGCTTCGGTGACCTGTAACGGGTCAGCGTCGGTCAACTGGCTTCTGCTGGGCGAGAGCGAAGGCGACGCGGTGGGCTGCGCGTGAATCTCGGCCATGAAGGCGGGCACGGGGCGCGCCTTCATCAACGCGGCGCGTACGGAGTCACGAATGAAATCGTGCAGCGTGGTGGACTGGCGGAAGCGCACCTCGGTTTTCGAGGGATGCACATTGACGTCGACTTCAGTGAAAGGCATCTCGAGGAAGAGCAGCACGATGGGATATACCGTTGGTGGAATGATGTTGCGATAAGCCTCGGTGAGGGCGTGCTGCACAACGCGATCGCGAATGAGGCGTCCGTTGACGAAGATGAAGATGGAGTTGCGATTGAGCTTCTGGATTTCAGGACGCGAGACAAAGCCGTACAGGCGGACCTCACCGGGGACAGGTTCGGACTGCTCTTCGTCGTCGAGTTGCGATTGGCGACGCCACGGAGGCGGTTGCGGCAGACCGACGCGATCGAGCGGCAGCAGCGCGCTGAGTGGAATGAGCTGGTCGAGCGTCTCTTTTCCGAACACCTGGTAGATGCGCTGCGCATGGTCGGGCACGGGCGGCGCGATCAGCATGGCATGCGTCGCGGAGTGAAGTTCCCAATGCATTTCTGGATGAGCGAGCGCATAGTGCGTTACCAGCGAAGCAATGTGCGAAAGCTCTGTGGACTCGGCCTTCAGGAATTTGCGGCGCGCGGGAATGTTGAAGAAGAGATCGCGTACGCTGATCGAGGTGCCGAGCGGGAGTCCGGCTTCTTCGACGGTGAGGATCTTGCCGCCCGCGATTTCAATGACCATGCCTGCGGCATCTTCGGGGGCGTGCGTTTCGAGGCGCAAGCGGCTGACCGAAGCAATGGAGGGCAGCGCTTCGCCGCGAAATCCGAGGGTCGCGATGTTGAGCAGGTCGTCGGCGTTGCGGATCTTCGAGGTAGCGTGGCGCTCGAAGGCGAGCATGGCGTCGTCGTGCAGCATTCCACATCCGTCATCGATGACCTGGATGAGCTTGCGGCCTCCGGCTTCAACGTTGACGCGAACGCGATGGGCACCGGCGTCGAGAGAATTCTCCAGCAGCTCCTTGACCACCGAAGCTGGGCGCTCGACTACCTCGCCGGCGGCGATTTTGTTGGCGACATTTTCGGAGAGGACGTGGATGCGACCCATCAGATACTACGTTACATGAAGAGCAGTGGCTGGTGGTTAGTGGCTAGAAACAGCAGGCCCTTCGACTCGTCGCTACGCTCCTCGCTCAGGATGACACCCGAACAAGTTGGCGTTTATGAAATACTGGGTCACTATGCCCTCGCATGAGGTTTCGAGCAAGGAATGCGGTTGAGATTGGTTTATCGAGTCGCGAGAAGCGATGCATGAGTACCACTCCCACAACCAGTGCCGCGGTGACGTTGGCGGCGGTGCAGCAGGCGCGCGAGCGCATCCGCGAGTACATCTACAAATCGCCCTGCCGGCATTCGGTTGACCTGTCGCAAATGATCGGGCAGGAGACTTTCCTCAAGCTCGACAACGTGCAGCGCACCGGCGCGTTCAAAGAGCGCGGCGCGCTGAACAAAATCCTGACGCTGAGTGACGACGAGAAGCGGCGCGGCGTGGTGGCGGCGAGCGCGGGCAATCATGCGCAGGCGGTGGCATACCATGCGTGCGCGCGCGGTATCGCTGCGCAGATCGTAATGCCGTTGATGACTCCGCTGGTGAAGGTGGCGGCGACCAAGGGATTTGGCGCCGAAGTCGTGCTGCACGGTGCCAATTACGATGAAGCATATTCGTATGCGCTGGAAAGTTGCGCCGCGCAGGGCATGACGTTTCTGCATCCGTTCGATGACGTGGAGGTCATCAACGGCCAAGGAAGCATCGGATTGGAGTTGCTGGAGCAGGTGCAGGATCTCGAGGCCGTGGTGGTGCCGATTGGCGGCGGCGGATTGATTAGCGGCGTGGCGTGCGCGATCAAAGAGAGCAAGCCAAACGTGCGCGTGGTGGGTGTGCAAACGGAGCGGTTGCCGTCGATGCTACGTGCGACAGAGGCCGGACATCCTGTAACGATTCCGGCGTCGGCCACGGTGGCGGACGGCATTGCGGTGCGGCGCGCGGGTGACCTGACACTGCCGTTTGTGCAGCGATACGTCGATGAAATCGTCACCGTCGATGAAGAAGAGATTGCGAACGCGATTCTGGTGCTGCTGGAGAAAGAGAAGACGCTGGCCGAAGGCGCGGGCGCAGTGGCGGTTGCTTCCCTGCTGCAGCACAAAACGTCGCTCGGCGGACAAAAGACGGCGGCGCTGGTGTGCGGCGGCAATATCGATGTCAGTTTGCTGGCGAAGATCATCGAGCGCGGCCTGGCGAAAGATGGGCGGCGCATGCGGTTGCGCATTCATCTGACCGATCGTCCGGGCGCGCTGCACCAGTTGACCAAGATCATTGCCGACCTGCGCGCGAACATCGTGGAGACGCAGTACGACCGCACCTATTACGGCGTCAACCTGGGCGATACGGCGATCGACCTCTCGCTGGAAACGCGCGGGCCGGAACACATCCAGCAGATTCTCGATGCGTTGACTGCGGCGGAGTATAAGCACGAGCGGATTGAGTAATCGTCGTGGAGCTCTCCTGGAAAATTCGAACGCGGCTGCGCTTCTTCGCTGCGGCAATTCTGCTGGGCGTCGCAGTCGGCGTGTTTGTACTCTTCCCCATCAATGAGTTCGTGTACTACTCGGAGTACCAAGTGACGGGCGCGCCTGCGGTGAGATTTGCGGGAGCGCAGTTGCAACAGGCACTGCATGGACAGCGGCCGAAGAAGACGGTCTTCTACTCGGCAGTCGGGATCGTGCTGAGTCTGGGTGGCGCGGCGATTTATGCGTCGATGGTGCGGCGGTCGGAGAAGATCCGTAAACTGAGCGCGGCGCTGGACGAAGACATTCGTTCGCAGATTGCGCGTGGCGAGAGCGTAAGCCTGGAGTTCAAGTCAACATTTCGCTGGGACCTGCGCGAGAACCGTGTCAACCGAGCGCTCGAGTCGGTAGTGATGAAGACGCTGGCCGGCTATATGAATGGCGCGGGCGGCACGCTGCTGATCGGAGTGGCCGACGACGGCTGCATCATCGGGCTGGAGAAAGACTATTCCGCGCTGAAGAAACCGGACCGCGACGGGTTCGAGCAGGTGCTGATGGCGGCGGTCGCGAGCAAGCTGGGAGCCGATGCATGTCAATGCGTGCAGGCGGTGTTTCATTCGGTCGAGGGCAAGGATGTATGCCGGGTGATCGTGCGTCCGGCGCATAGGCCGGTGTACGTGCGGGAGGGTGAGACGCCGAAGTTGTTTGTGCGGACGGGCGTGAGCACGCGCGAGTTGAACGTGCAGGAAGCGATTCAATACACCGACGTGCGCTGGAAGAAGTGAGTGGCCTAATACGCGCCGAAGCGCGGAGGGCGCGAATCGGGAAGGCTGGAAATGCGGGCCGTGCCACCCCAGCAGTTGTGCATGTCGGTCTCCCACGCAGTGGCGCGGCGACCGTGCGCGTCGGTGTAGGTGATGGGGATTATCTCCATGGAAACTGCACAGTCCGACGAGGTGTCTGCCGTGATCTGCGGCTGACTTCCGAACGCATAGCCTGACGAGCCGGAATGCGCCACCTCCATGGCGGCGAAAATTGCTACCCAGGCACTCGACACAAATAGCACCACGATCAGCGTCAGTAGAGCCGTGCGGACGTGGCGGTGTCGGCGAAAGTGACGCCGTACTTGGTGCCGAACGGGAGCGCGTGTCGGACGACGGTGTTCGTCGGCATGAGGATGCCACTTGGCGTCGTAGTCAGCGCGGCGCGCGGGATCAGAGAGCACCTGGTGAGCTTCGTTGATGTCCTGAAATTGCAGGGTCGCGCCGGGTGCGGGATTGCGGTCGGGATGATAGCGCCAAGCCAGGCGGCGGAAGGCGGCGTTCACTTCAACCGTATCGGCCGAAGGGGAGATCTCGAGCACCCCGTAATAGTCGAGTTGAACGCGAACGACCGGCGGCATAAGTGCCTATGTTACGGCAGGGGCGCGTAATAACCCTTGCGGGCGCGCACCTTGTACTTCTTATTATCGGCCAAAATCTGGATCGAATGATACTTGCCGTTGGGCTGCAGGTCGGCAGGCTTGTAGCTGAGGGCATACTGGCTGCGCAACTCGTCCTGAATCTGCACGAACGCGTCGGAGACGTCTTGAATTTTGAAGGGGAAGAATGAGCGGCCGCCGGTTTCTTCGGCGAAATGTTCGAGCACCTTGTCGCCTTTGAGCTTCATGCCACTGCTGTTGGTGGAAATCGTGTAGATGATGACTTCGGCCTTCTGGGCCATTTCGACCGCCTCTTCGCGCGAGACGCGGCTCTGGTTGTCGTCGCCGTCGCTCAGCAGAATTATGGCGCGCCGGGTCTCAATGTTGCTCTTGTCCTTGGCCATGATTTCGTCGCGACAGGCGTAATAGATGGCGTCGTACATCGCGGTGCCCCCGCCCGGCCGCAGCATGCGCACGCCGTGGGCGAGCGCCTCGGTATTGTCGGTGAACCCCTGCGTGACTTCTGGCGTGGTGTCAAAGCCGATAACGAAGGCCTGATCGAACTTCTGGCGAATAATCTGGTTGAGGAATTCGATAGCGGCTTCCTGCTCGAACTTGAAGCGGTCGCGAATGGAGTTGCTGGCGTCGATGAGCAGGCCCACGCGCAAGGGCAGGTTGGTCTCGCTGCGGAACGAGCGAATGGAGAGTGCCGGCTTGTTATCGTCCATCACGCGAAAGTCGTCCTTCTTAAGGTCGTTGACGAACTTGCCCCGCTTGTCGGTGACGTTGAAGACTACGTTAACTTCGTCGACCTGCTTCACGATGGTGGTGAGCTTCTCTTCCTGCTCGTTGCCCTGGGCGGGCGGTTGAGCGGGCTGCTGAGCTGGGGCTGCGGCAGGCGTGCCCTGAGCGGCGGGCGCGGCCGGCGCCGGAGTTTGGGTCGCGGGAGCAGGAGTAGTCGCTGCGGGCGTCTGCGGCTGCGATGTGGCGGCCGGAGGCACGGTCTGTTTAGCAGGATACTTTTGGGCGGAGGGAGCGGTGGGTAATGACTGCTGGCTAGCGTCCTGGGCATAGGAAGCGAAGGCCACTAACAGAATCAAGGGGAAAACGGGACGAGCTCGCATCGGTGAAGTCATTATAGCTGTTAGACGGAACGCAGCTTGTTCAGGAAGGCGACCAGCGCCTCGGGCAGAGGTGCCTGGAAGGACAGCGGTGTGCCGGTGCGTGGGTGCGTGAGTTCGACTGCGGCGGCGTGGAGGAAGTTGCGATTGAGGCGGAGTGCCCCCGGTTGAGCATTGGGGGCGGCTTCTTCGTTGTCGCTATCGGCCGCGGTTCGTTTGCGCGAGGGCTTGCGTAGTGCAGCCGACGAGCGCAGCACGCCAGCAGCGCCGTATAGCGTATCGCCCACGACCGGATGGCCGATCGACGCCATGTGCACACGGATCTGGTGAGTACGCCCGGTCTCGATGCGCACGTCGAGCAGCGCAAACTTGCCGTGGGGCGAGTCGATGCGCTCGCGAACTTCGTAGTGCGTGACGGCGGTGCGGCCTCCACTACCTCGAGTGGTCATGCGAATACGGCGGATGGCGTCGCGGCTGATCTCGGAATTGATGGTGCCGCGGGGCCGCTCAGGCCAGCCGTGCACCAGCGCGATGTAGCGCTTCTTCACCTCGCGGCCGGAAAATTGCTTACCCAGGTTGCGATGGGCAACGTCGTTGCGGGCGACGAGAATCAGTCCGCTGGTTTCCTTGTCGAGACGATGCACAATGCCGGGTCGGGTCTCGCCGCCAACCTCGGAAAGCTGAGCGAATCGATGCAGCAGCGCGTTGACCAGTGTGCCGCGATTGCGGTCATCGTCGGTGGCGCCCGCCCCGGCGTGCACCATCATGCCGGCAGGCTTGTTGATGACGGCGAGGTCGTCGTCTTCATAAATGATGTCGAGCGGAATGTCTTCGGCGATGGCGCGCAGCGGCGGCGGAGTGGGATCGCCGAGGATGGTGATGGTCTCGCCGCCTTTGAGCTTTAATGATGGCTTGGATAGCTTGCCATTGACCAGGGCCTTCTCTTCTTCCAGCAGCATTTGCACGCGCGCGCGGCTGGTGTCGGGGAGCTGGGCGGCGAGGAACTGGTCAAGGCGCTGCCCAGCGGCCTCAGCGGGAACAGAGATGGTGATGGGGAAGACGGAGCCGGGCATTGAGGAAGATGGTAGAACCGGGCGGGCAAATTAGCCACTGGAAGAACCGATGGCGATCGATTTCACCCCAAGTGATGCTCCCACTCCGGACCAAGGGAACTTTCGGCCACTCATTGCGTACTATTTGCTAACCAGAAGCTCGTCGGATGAAATCCGGCGCTGCTCGGGCACGGTGACGCCTACGAACCGACGACGAACCGACCTCCTTCTCTACGCGCTGGCCGTCCTGATTCCGACGACCTTCATTTTTGCCTTGCTGTCGCGTATCCACGTGAACAACTGGGTGGAAAACTACATCATGTTCCTCCCCGGACTGGTGGCAGCAGCTTTCATGTGTCTGCGCCGCGAGAGCTTCCGGTCGATTGGATGGGGTTTGCGCCCGCCGATTTATTTGCTTTGGGCGATGCTGCTCCCGATGGCCGTGATTACGGTGTCGGTGCTGGTTTCGATCTGGCTCGGCTACGTCTCTGCAGCACCGTTTTCCAATGCGGCCGGCGGGGCCGCAGGACATCTCCTAAGGGTGCTGAAAGCCATCGGCATCTACACCGTGATCTCGATTCCTTTCGCGTTCGGCGAAGAGTTCGGATGGCGGGGTTACGCGCAGGGCAGGCTAGTGCGTGAATTCGGCCTGCTGAAAGGTCTGCTTCTACTCGGCATTCTATGGGGCGTTTGGCACGTGCCCATCTATTACTTCATGGGCGAGTTTCCGCAGCATCCGATATTTGGGCCATTCGTCATGACGCCGATCGACAACATCCTCGCGGTCGTTCCCATGGCATGGTTCTACATCAGGGGCAGAAATATCTGGGTGCCGACACTGGCGCATGCATTCGCCGACGTTTTGTGGGGATTCTCCAACATACTTTTTCCCAGTCATCATGAGATCGGAAGTTGGGCAGTTCTGCAGACGGCACAGCTCGTCGTATCGATCATCCTCCTGATGAATTTGATGTCTCGATCGGGAGAGGCCAACGTGGAAGAATGGAAGGCTGCCCCAGTTACCGCGTGAGGCCGTCGAGGGCCAATAAATTGGCGGGTATTGTCACGGTTGCGTTGACGAAAGCATCAGGCGAGATCGAGGATGAGGAAGTATGGTCACCCTGGTTATCGCAGAAGCCGCTGGGCCGGAAGTGGAAACCGCGTGGGGAAAGGTCGCCATGCAGCGACGCATCGTTCGTGCCGCGGCATGGCTGGCCCTAGTCGCGGCGACTGCCGCGCCGGGCTTCTGTCAGTCCAATCCTGCGGTGGAGGCATACTTTCGGCAAGACATCGGATTGAGCCAGGCCGAGATCAGCACGATCCGCAGCGGACGGCCGGTGGCAAAGGTTCTGCCGTCCCGTACGCCGGCTGAGGTGTTCCTGTTTGGAGCGGTCTATGTCCGGGCTACTCCTGAAACTTACATCCGCTATGCGAGCGATTTCGATCAGCTTCGCAAGCTACCGATTTACTTGCAGATCGGAGTATTCAGTAATCCGCCTCAGGCTTCCGACCTGAAAGGCTTTTCGTTTGACAGTAGCGACATCGCGGCCTTGCAACGCTGCCAGCCGGGGGCATGTCTAATCCAGATGCCCTCCAGTTCCATCGAGTCGTTACAGCGGTCCATCAACTGGTCAAGTCCCGACCGGGCCGAACAAGTCAATCAGCGCTTACGGAAGACCGCACTGCAGCGTTTGCTCGAATACCAGCAAGTAGGGAATGCCGTCCTTGGGACCTACAACGATCACAGCAAACCAACCGAGGTGGCGCAGCAATTCGCTTACATTCTCAGCTACCACAAGAGCTTGCTCGACCACCTTCCCGATTTCTACCATTACCTTCTCTCCTATCCCAATGCGAAACCGGCCAACGTTGAAGACACTTTCTACTGGGCGAGGGTGAAGTTTGGCCTGAGGCCCACGCTACGTGTGGTGCAAGCCGTGACCCTTACAGGAGGCCCGAATGATCCGGTGGCCTACGCGATCGCCGGCAAACAGCTCTACGCGAGCCACTACTTTGAGACTGCGCTGGATTTGTCGTTTTGTGTTCGTGGAACTGAAGACCCGAAGCAACCCGGTTTCTACCTGATCGAGATCCTGGGTTCCGAGCAGACTGGCCTTACCGGACTGACAGGTTCGATCGTTCGGAAAGTTGCCGTCGACCGTTCGACTGCGAGCGTCCGAGACACGTTGATGACGGTGAAAGACACGCTCGAAGGCAAACCGTAGATCTCTGCCCGCGGTCCGCGTCCGATTCTGGAAGCCATGAGCCGGGGCTTCGGCATAAAATGGTGGGTTCCGAATCAAAGCAATCGGTTTTTATAGGAGATCAGCAATGCTCAAACTCTTTTTCAGGGTGTCCGCATTTGCAGTGATGGCCGCGTGCCTGCTCGCGGGACAGACCAGTAAGACCAGCACAACGTCGGCCGCCACGTTTATTGGCGAATGGAAGGTCGGCCTGGGGGCTGGCGGCCAGACCTTCACCATAACGCTTGAAAAAGGCGGCAAGGCGACCAAGAGCCACGGGTCGCCAAACGGAACGTGGGTAGTATTCGAGGATGAGGCGCGAATCACCTGGAATGACGGATGGCACGATGTGCTCCGCCGCTCTGGCAATAAATGGGAGAAGGCGGCCTACGCGCCGGGCAAGTCGTTTTCCGACCAGCCTGACAACATTGCCGGAGCAACGAGGACGGAACCGCTGTAAGGGCGCGCGACGCTCTACGCCCTCCCGGCAAACTCCCGCGTCTCGGTAGAGACTTTGACCTTCTCGCCATCTTTAATGAACAGCGGAACGCGGATTTCCAGGCCGGTTTCGAGCCGCGCGGTCTTAGTCACGCTGCCGCTCGATGAGTCGCCACGCGCGCCGGGTTCGGTGTAGGCGACGGCGAGTTCAACCTGATTGGGCAGCTCCAGTCCGATGGGATTGCCGTTGTACTTGTGCAACTGGATGATCGCGCCTTCGACCAGGAGGTCGAGGGCGTCACCGATCATGTCTTCGGTGAGGGTAAGGGTTTCGTAGGTCTCCTGATCGAGAAAGTGCGAGCCGTCGTTGTCGCTGTATAAGTAAGACGCGGGACCGATTTGCAGGTCGGGCTCCTTGAACTTCTCGCTCGCCTTGAAGGTCTTCTCGAAGACCGCGCTGGTCAGCAGGTTACGCATCTTCAGGCGCACCAGGGTCTGCGCGCCGCGAGCGCTGGGGGTCGAGACCTCGGCTTCGAGGCAGCAGTACGGAGTGTTGTCGAGTTCAAAGAACGCCTTACGCTTGATGTCGATGGCGTCAATCAGTGCGGCCATGGGGTCCTCAGGGCAGCGAAGCTCTGAAAAACGAGAGCGAACGCAAAGCCAATTTGCTGTTCAATTATAAGGTGAGGGTGCGCCGAATATCGCGGGAGCAGTGCTCTCGGCTGGCGCGTCGCTGTCTCTTGTGACGCAAGTGACACCCTTCCCTTCTCATGGCCGTTCGTCTCATTCACACAGGCAACCTTCTCGAGAAGTTTGTACACCCCAAATCAGCGACGAAAGAGAGGACACGGCGTGGGCCGTTCGCTCTCTTGTTGACCCTTCCAATTCAGCCTACTTTCGAGACTCAGGGAAGGGTGGGGTCTATCCGAACGGATCGTCCCATTCGCCTATACCTCAGGAGAATGAACCAATGAAGAAGCTACTGGTTGCGCTGGGATGCCTCGGGCTTCTGGCCACACTGTCCAACGTTGCATTGGCGGATGCGATCACCTTTTCCTTCGTCACTGCCAGATCACCCGTAAGGATCAACGCCTCGGGATTGTCGGCCGGGCCCGCATCAGTCCTGCTGGTTAGCGACTCCGACTTGAACGAGTATTTCAGCCTCATCGGAACCGCAATGATTTCGACTGGCGCAGCCTCGACCTACGTCGCGTCAGGGGGCAACCTCACGGCTCAGTTTCTGCCGGGGCCAGGAATTGAGGTCCAGGTGGATTCAGCCTCTTGCACCGGAGGCGCGCACCCCGGAATCTGCCTGGAAGGAATCCTGAACAGCAACGGCCAGTACACCGCGACCGCGCATGGGACCGGATCGTTCCAGGCTCTGTACACCGTCACGTACGTCAGTCCGTATGTTCCAACGCTCTTCGGCGATGCAAAGGGATGGCAGACCACCGGCTCCGATTCTTTGACGACCAGCGCAAACGTCTTCCGGAACAACAGCACGACGGATTCAGCCGCGTTGGGTGGCGGCTCGATCACCTACCAAACGCCGGTGCCGGAACCCAGTACCTTGCTGATGTTAGGCACGAGCATGATTGGTCTGGCGGGGGTCATTCGGCGGAAGCTCAGCTAGCTTTACGGGGCAAGCAACGGTGTAGCGTGAGGACCGAGCGCCGGAGTCAACCAACTCCGGCGCTCTCGTTTCATGCGGGCAATTGAGCGTCGCGTCGGAAGCGGACAATAGCAGTACTTTTGCCGACCTGTCCCCATCAATGCGAAAATCACAGATATGCGAAAACTATCTGTAACGGCGGCGACGACGCTGACCGTCGGCATCCTTATGCTAGGCAACATTGTGGCCCAGCAAACTCCGGCAGCGACCACTAAACCAACGCCGGCCAAAACCAGCACGGCAGCCAAGCCATCTGCGGCAACGGCCGCCAAGAAACCGGCTCCCTTGACTCTAACGACGCAGAAAGACAAGGTCAGCTACGCCATCGGCATGAACATCGGGGAGAGCATGAAGAAAGACTCGCTCGACATCAACACCGACATCCTGGCGCGCGGCATGAAAGACGCCATGTCGGGCGCCAAGCCTCTGCTGACCGATGAACAAGCGAAACAAGTCATGACTGAGTTGCGCACCGAAGTGACGCAGAGGAAAGAAATGGAGGCAAAGCAAATCAGCGACGCTAACAAGCAGGCCGGCCAGCAGTTCCTCGCAGCCAACAAGAGCAAGCCGGGGGTGGTCGCGCTGCCCAGCGGACTGCAATACAAGATTGTGAAAGAAGGCACCGGACCGAAGCCCACCGCGACCGACACCGTGGTTTGCAACTATCGCGGCACGCTGATCAACGGCACCGAGTTCGACAGCTCGTACAAGGGCGGCCAACCCGCCACTTTCCCGGTGGACAAGGTCATCAAGGGATGGACCGAGGTCCTACAACTCATGCCGGTGGGATCGAAGTGGGAAGTGTATGTTCCCTCGGACATGGCGTACGGCGAGCGTAGCCCGGGGCCGGAGATTGGTCCGAATTCGATGCTGATTTTCGAGATTGATCTGCTGTCGATTCGGGACAAGAACGCCGCGCCGGCCAAGCAGTAGAGCGGCATCGCGCGACACAAGAAAGCTACCGCGGATTTCGCGGAGGAACGCGATCAGAATTGTTGTTCTTGATCCGCGAGATCCGTGGTTGGCTTCTGTTCTTATCGCGCCGACGCCAGTTTCGCGGGCGTGCGCAACGGCACCCGCCGCAGCCACAGCAAGCCCCCAGCGATGACCAGCAGCATGGCGATGCCCTGCGTGTCGGACATGAAGCCGAACAACTCGCCGCGTCCCGGGTCGCCTCGCAAGAACTCGATGAAGTAACGGCCCACGCCGTAAATCATGAGGTACGCGCCGATGATCTCGCCTTCGAACTTCTTGCGGCGCAGCAGCCACACCAGGAAGATGCAGTTCGCCAGCTCCAGTACGAATTCATAGAGCTGCGTGGGATGCAGCGGAACGCCGAGCGGCGTGCCGACAATCTCGGCCGCCAACGGATTGTGGAACGTCACGGCCCAGGGCACGTGAGTTTCGCGGCCCCAGCAGCAGCCGGCAGCAAAACAGCCGATGCGGCCAAAGGCGTGTCCGAGGGCAAGGCCGGGCGCAAAGGCGTCGCAACTGGCCAGCACCGGCATATTGTTGCGGCGCATGTACCAGATACACATCACCAGCGCCAGAACCAGGCCGCCTGACCACACGCCTCCCGCCTGCAAGGTGGAGAGCGCGAAAATCTCGCCGGGATGCTCGCTGTAATACCCGAAGTCCACCAATATCATCAGGACCTTGGAGCCGAGGACGCCGGATAGTATGGCGACGATGCCGAGGTTCCAGAGCTTGTCGGGATCGATGCCCTGTTCGCGGCCCAGCTTGACGATCAGCAACAGGCCGAAAATAAGGCCCAGGGCCGCCATCACGCCGTACGTGGGGAGGTTGAAACTGCCGAGGTGCAAGAGACGGGGAAACACTCTTCTATTGTAGATGCTGGCGGGGGCGCCGACGATTTTAGAACGTGGCCGCAAGTTCGAGTTGCACCGATCCCCCACTTACCCCCGGATTCAGGACGTAGGTCGTGAATTGGTACCGCTTATAGTCGACGCCGACGAGAAAGCCTCCGACGAGGTCCGATTTCGTGTGGAAGGTCTTGCTATGTTCCGACACCGCGCCAACCCGCAGCCAGCTTAGCGCTTGATAGGTGAGCTGCGGCCACGCGTAATAAAAGTTGCCGGACTTCGACGTGGTATCGAAGACGTATTCGTTATCCATGGAGAGGGTAAGCTTCTTCCACGCTACCGACGCCTCGCATCCAGGGGCAATGCCGTTGGTGCGGCCGAAGACGCCGCCGATCATGGGCGTTATTTCGAACTGCCAGGTTTTGCCCCAACTGAAGTTATATCCCGCCCAGAGCGAGCCGGTGCGAAAGTTCTCGTAGTTGTAGCGCGCCTCCAAATGCAGCCACTTGTGGTCGGCGGTGAAGGTGGGCGAGGCGTAGCCGTTGCCGGTGACCGGGATTACGCCATCCACGGTGAGCGAGTACTCCCAGGGTTCGGCGCCAGATGTCGCTGGTTCGAGGACAGGACCGTGCGGCTCCGCTTTTTGTGGAGGCTCAGTCTGCGCCCAGCCGCTAATCGATAGCACAAGCAGCAACGCGAGGCGCAGCCATCTTGTGCCGATGGTCAAGCCAAAAAGAGCTTGACGGCGGGCGGGTGTGCTTCGCAAGGCACGTTGTAGAGGCATCTGCGGTTTGTTGCCACGACAAGCCACGAGAGTCGGTTCCAGTCGGTTGTCGGAGAGAATCCTGGCGGAAGTAATCAGTAGTAGAACAGACCCGCAGTGGGAAGGTAAACGGGAATTTCGGCGGCCAGTACCCTCGGGTCGGTTACCCCCGCGTGAGGCGGAAAATGCCAGTCCTCAAAAACTTCGTCGTTGTGTCGCGATTATCTTGGGGTATGCTTTCCAGCGCTGCAGAGTGAAATCAGTAAAGAAAAGGAAACTACCATGAAGAAATTGTTTTTCATCTTGTTGCTCCTCCCGATGCTGGGATGGGCGCAGAGCCCGTTTGACGGCACTTGGAAGGTCGACATGAGCAAGTCAAAACTACCCAAGAAGCCAGACGAGTATCTCCTGAAAGACGGAATGTACGAATGTAACAGCTGCAAGCCGGTGATCAAGATCAAGGCCGATGGGCAGATGCAACCGGTCAGCGGACATCCTTACATCGACATGATGATGGTGAAGGTGGTGGACGACAAGCACGTAGAATCGGCCTCTACCAAGAACGGCAAAGATACCGGCAAGGTATCCATGTCGGTTTCGGATGACGGCAAGACCTTGACCTCCAACTGGGCCTACTACGGGAATCCGACCGGTGGGCCGGTGAGCGGTACCGACACATATACTCGCGTAGGCAAGGCTCCGGCCGGGGCGAATGCCATCTCGGGCTCGTGGCGCGACGAGAAATCGGATGTGGCCACTGCTGATGCCCTGATCTTCAGCTTTAAGACAGAGGGTGGCAACACATTGAACTACAGCACCCCGACGGGGCAATCCTATACCGCCAAGATCGATGGCAAGGAGGCGCCGTACGTGGGCGATCCGGGAACTACCAGCGTCTCACTTAAGCGTATCGGCAACTCGATCGTGGAAACCGACTATCGCGACGGCAAAGCGATCTCGATTGATTTGATGTCAGTGTCGGCGGACGGCAAGACTATGACAATCGACGTTGACGATAAGCTGCACGGCACCAAGGCGACGTACATCGCCGAGAAGCAGTAGGCCAGCGCATCAAGCGATTGTAGCGGCGAGATAAACGAAGAGCCGACCCGCGGGGCCGTGTTCAGTGGGCCGTCAATGAACCCGTCGTAACGGTGGGAACCCCCCGCGGCTCTTTAGGCATCTCGGTCTGGCCGAGCTTCGCACACCGAACCGTATACGAGTAGGGCCCCCTGTTCATTGAGCATTGGTTCAAAAAACGGTTGCCACCAACACCAACTTTGCAGGCCGGCTATCTGTGGGGATGCTACGAAAAACACCGCGCGATAGCAAGTGGCAGAACACGAAAATGTGGAGATTCGATTGCCTTCCGGAACGGCGTGCAGAAATGACACAACCGCAAAAATTATTTTGCGACCTGTCGTGCCGGTAGCGCGCAAAATGAAGCCGGAGCGTTGGTCGCTCCGGCTTAGAAATGCCACAAACAACGAACTAGACTCCCATCTTCCGGCGAATCACGCCAGCCAGACCGAGCAGTCCAGTTCCCATCAGGATCAGGCTGCCGGGTTCCGGAGTAGCTCCCTGAAAGCCGTATCCCACGTATTCGATATACGGGAACGTACCGGAGTTGTATAGATCCGGACCGACATCCACGCCGTTGAAGTACACGGTGAAGTCGTTGGGCGTACCGCCAAAGTTCGCTAGGTAGAAGCTGGCATCATACAGGCCGCATCCCGCTCCACACGAGCCAGCGAAGGTTACAACGATATCGTCCAGTCCCCAGTACGACGGGTCCTGGCGGAACGCAAATGTCCAGGTGTTGCCCCAGATAAATTGGGTCAAGTATCCGTCGCTGCCAACCGGGCCCAGATAGGCACCGTAGTTGCCGGAGTTGGCGTACTGTCCGCCCGTTACGCCGGTAAAGCCGAGGTTGCCACTTTGTGTCCAGCCAGAAAAGTTACCGGTCTCGAAGCCGCAATTGGTGACCAGGTTGCCTGCTACACCGTTACAAATGCTCTGGGCCCAGGCTGGGCTTGTGACCAGGAAGCAGAGTGCTGCGAATAACAATATTGTGGCGCGTAGTTTCATTTTGTTCCATGCCTCCCATGGTTTGCTGCAGTTAAGACGTCAAGGCCTGCGGGGGACAGAACTGACGAACAAGTAGGTGAACGTTGTGTTCGTAAGAATGTGCTGCGAAATACAATCACCTGAAGTGTGAATCCGAGTTGCCGCGAAGTCGAGAAAAAATCTGTCGAAAAGGCCGAAAATGCGCGTTCCGTGCTGATTCGGGAATCGATTCACACGGCATTAATGCTGTTCTGCGGCGAGATCCGGCGGGGAAGACGACGTCCGCAAAAATAAAAAGCCGGAGCGTTGGGCGCTCCGGCTGGAAAGGTACGACGAAAAGGCGAACTAGGCTCCGAGCTTGCGACGGATTACGCCAGCCAGACCAAGAATGCCAGATCCGAGCAGCATCAAGCTGCCGGGCTCCGGAACCGCATTGGTCACAACGATATCATCTAGGCCCCAGTACGCTGGATCCTGACGGAAGCCGAAGGAGATCGTGTTGGCGCCGACGTTCCCAACCAAATAGGGAATCGCTACGTACTGCGTGTACGCGAAACCACCGACATTCAAAAGATCCGGTCCCACATCGACGCCGTTCCAATAGACGGTGAAATCGTTCGGGGTTCCACCATCGTTGTAGAGCCAGAACGACGCGTTGTAGTGGGTGCCGCTGCCGGTGAAGGTCTGGGTCAAGAACCCATCGCTGCCGACCGGGCCTAAGTAAGCACCGTAGGTGCCAGAGTTAACGTAGGGTGCGCTGCTCGTGACGCCGGTGAAGCCGAGGTTGCCGCCTTGCGTCCAACCGGTGAAGTCGCCGGTTTCAAAGCCGCAGTTGGTGATGAGATTTCCAGCCACCGCATCGCAAATGCTCGCGGTCGCCCATGCTGGGCTGGCGGCCAGAAAACAGAGTGCTGCAAACAGCAAAACAGTTGCGCGTAGTTTCATCGAAGTGTTTCCCCTTGACCGAAGTGGTTAATGTCAGCGAACTTCTGCAATCCTACAGAAATCCGCGCCTCCGCTGATAATCTTCCATCTGCTTATATGCACTTACAGTGCCACTGATTTCTGGATTGACGATTGATTCTAAAGGACTAACATCGCGCATCTCGAGGCAAAGGTGCAAAGGTTTGCACGTAATCGAAGGCGATGGGTACTTATTTACCCACAGATGACCGAAAGGTGGGGAGTTAGCCCGCCAAGCGCGATTCTTCCAACACTTCGTCCAGCGCTCCCGACAACTGGTCGGCGCGAGCCCGGTAGTCGCTGGCGATGGAGTCATATTTACGCTTCAGGATGAGATATTCGTCAGCGATATTGAGCGCGGCCAGCACAGCGACGCGCAGCGAGTCCACGGTCGACGCCTGCTGGGAGATCAGCCGCATCTTGTTGTCAACGTAGCCGGCCAGCTCGCCTATATATTCCGCATCAGATCCACGAAGCTGATACGTCTGATCGTAGATTTCGACCCGGACACTTCCGTTGCCGTTGGATTGTGCCAAGCTAGCCTCCTGCTCCTGTACGCGAAACGCGGCGCTCCCTTGACGATCGCTGCGCCCCTGCGATTATCGCCCTTATTCCTCGGCGGTCAAAGACTCAATTTGCCCCAGCATCTTTTCTACTCTGGTTCGTACCTCTTCGCGCTCCTTGCGCAGGGCGACAAGCTCGCCACGCAAAGCCTCAAACTCTTCCTCGCGTTCGGTGAGCTGTTCACGCAGACGCGCGGCCGCACGTTCAGCCGTATTCTTGGCCGCCCGCTCAACTTTTAAAAGTTCAATGGTGCGAAGAATTTTTTCCTCGAGCGACTGGAAATCGGCGGTGGAGACGGTGGCGGTTTCAACTGCATTGGACGGCATAGCGAATCATCAACCTCGAAAATTAGACGATTGAGCGCAGTATATCGCAGCCTCCTGTGCATCGTGATGCGCACAACGGCATTCCAGCGAAGAAAATCGCGCGAGGAACCGCGGAATGCAATAGCGGTGGTGCAATCGCCAGAGCTTGCTGGCAAACTCGCGTGCTCAGATCTTGCGTCGGGGCACGACTTCAGTCGCGCCGATCGGGGCTTCCCTTCTGATTTGTGGCGCGGACTTTAGTCCGCGCCGGTAGCTGTGTAGAATCGAGTCGAATTCCCCATGCCAACTCAAGTGGAATACACCTCCGAAGAATTCATCGCCGAACTCGAACGCCAGGGCACGCAGGCGGCGACGATGGCCGACGGGCTCAGCGAATCCGCGCTCAACTGGCAGCCCAACGCCGGCAAGTCGTGGAGCGTCGCACAGTGCCTCGACCACCTCGTCATCATGAACCGGATGTATGTGAAGACGTTGCAAGATGCCGTTGCTGACAACGAAGACCAACTGGAGCCACGCAAAAACCCCATCCAGCCTTCCGGATGGTTGACGCGCATTTTCATTCGTTACGAAGAGCCACCGCCGAAGATCAAGCTGCCCGCGCCGAAGAAGATTGCTCCGCCGTCGAACCTTACCGGCGCCGTGATCGAAGATTTCAAAGCGGTGCAACAGGAGTTGGTGGATTTCATGCGCGAGTGGGGCGCAGCCGATTTGGGCGACTTGAAGCTGAAGGACCCGTTGTTTCCGATCCACCTAACCGCCGATACAGAGTTGCTGGTCATCGCCGCACACAACCGGCGGCATTTGTGGCAAGCGGAAAACGTAAAGAAGACGGCGGGGTTTCCTGGCTGATTTTTCGTGACTCGCAGCTAGAGTATCTTACCACGGAGACACGGAAAGCACGGAGAAATCAGGGTCTCGGACTTGATTTGAGTTACTCCGTGTCCTCCGTGCCTCTGTGGTGAATTGTTCTTCTTCTAGCTACGCAACGTCCCGCCCAACGCTTCCAGAGCCTTCACGATCTGCGCCGACCACTGCGCAACTTCGTCGTCACGCAGCGTGCGCTCCTGCGACTGGAACTCGGCGTGGAGCAGCGTCGAGTACTTCCCTGCTCCGACGCCGGGTGCCCCACCCAAGCCGCCTTTGCTTGGGTGGGTCTTGTCGCCACGATAGATTTCCACCGGCTCGAACGATTGCAACTCCGCGATGCCGAGCGCTTCTACCGCCGAGTCAATGCGCTCGAACGTCACCGCATCGCCGAAGAAGAACGAGAAGTCGCGCCCGACGGCCGGAAACTTGGAGAAGCGCTGATACTTCGGCTCACGCAACGGATGCTTGTAGAGACGATCGAGCATGACTTCGGCAAGAAAAACGTCCTGGCGCAATTTGCGTGCTGCTGCTACGTCAGGATGCAACTGCCCGAAGCGCGCCACCGTCTCGCCGTCGAGCACCGCCCGTGCCGAGCGTCCGGGATGGAAATACCCCGGGGTTTTGTCGTCGAAGTAGAGCTTGCCGTGCTGGAATGCGCCAAGTAACTGCTCGACGTCGCCCTTCAAATGGAAAGAACGTAACGGGCTCGGCCGCATCGTGAACGCTATGGGGCGCGAGATTGCCGGTGGCTGCGAAGGCCAGCCGCCGATGCTC
This sequence comes from uncultured Acidobacteriaceae bacterium, assembly GCA_963837915.1. Lineage (GTDB taxonomy): Bacteria > Acidobacteriota > Terriglobia > Terriglobales > Acidobacteriaceae > DASRAA01. The sequence goes on along the minus strand of CAWIPZ010000051.1, from coordinate 289,387 downwards.
GTCGTGCCGCTCGCCCAGCTTCTCGAAGACTTCTCCCGCCTCGAACAGCCGCACGTCGCTGGTGCCGCGGTTCAAGTTGTACGCGATCATGTTCAGCAGGCCTGGCGCCAGCGAGTTGCGCATATAGCCCGCCTCTTCGCTCAGCGGATTGGCCAGCGCCAGCGGCTCCGCGCCGCCAAACGTCTTGGCGTCTTCGGCGGAGATAAACGTGATCGAAATCGCTTCGTCGTAGCCCAGCGCCAGCATGGTCTGGCGCACGCTCGCGTCTTTGGCCTCGTCCGGCAGCTCTCGGACCGCGCCAACAAATGCCGGCAGCGTGTTGGGAAAGTTGTTGTAGCCGTGAATGCGCGCCAGCTCTTCCAGTACGTCGACCTCGCGCTCCACGTCGAGCCGCCAGGTAGGAATCGTAACGCTGAACCCGTCAGCGACGCCCGTTATGCTGAAACCGAGCGAACGCAGGATGCGCTCGACTTCGCTGTCGCTGATTTCAATGCCTAAGATACGTTTCACCTCGGAACGCCGCAGTGCGAAGGGCGCGCGTTCAATCTTGCGCGCAACGTTGTCGATACGCTCGCCGACGAGTTCTCCGCCGGCGGTTTCAAGGATCAATTGAGCCACACGATCGCAGGCCACTGGCGTGATGCCCCAGTCGGCTCCGCGCTCGAAACGATGCGAGGCGTCGGTGTGCATGCCGTGGCGCTTAGCCATGCTGCGCACGGTCGCAGGTTCGAACCACGCCGACTCGATCAGCACGTTCTTCGTCTTGTCGGTGATCATCGAGTCGAAGCCGCCCATGACGCCGGCCAGCGCGACAGGCTTCTCCGCGTCAGCGATAACCAGATCCTCGGTCGTAAGCTTGCGATCAACGCCATCAAGCGTCTTCAGGACTTCGCCGTCGCGGGCGCGGCGCACGATGATCTTGCCGCCTTCGAGCAAGTCGAGGTCGAAAGCGTGCGTGGGATGTCCGAGTTCGTTGATCGCGTAGTTGGTCGCGTCGGCCGCGTTGTTGATGGCGCGCGAGCCGAGTAGCTCCAGCCGCTTTGCAATGTGCTCGGGCGACGGGCCGATCTTCACTCCGCGAATGATGCGCGCCGTGTACCGCGCACAACCTTCGGCGTCTTCGATAACGATTGGAAAATCTGTCGCGTGTCTTCCTGAGCGGAGACGGCTCTGCCGCCGAAGTCGAAGGACCCCTTCGATGCGGGCAGCTTGGGCGCAAACGGCTTCAGATCCACTTGGTAAATCGCCGACGCTTCCCGCGCCACACCGTAATGGTTCATCGCGTCCACGCGGTTGGTGGTCAGGTCCATCTCGTAGACAGCCTGACCCTGCTCTTCCGCAACCGATTCGACGGCGATTCCGGCGGAGGTCAGGTCTTCGGCGAGTTGGCGGTCGTCGGCCACGATGTTAACGAACTCACGCAGCCATGCGGGCAGAATTCTCATGCGAACTGCTCCAAAAACCGCACGTCGCCCTCGTAGAACAACTGAATCTCCTCAACCTCGTACTTCAGCATGGTGATGCGCTCGACGCCCATGCCAAACGCGAAGCCCGAGATCTTCGACGAGTCGTAGCCGTTGTGCTTCACAAAGTCGAAGACGTTGGGATCGACCATGCCGCACCCCAGCAGTTCGATCCAGCCGCTGAATTTGCACTTGCGGCAGCCCTTGCCGCCGCAGAAGATGCAGCTCACCTGCATGTCGGCGCTGGGCTCGGTGAAGGGGAAGAACGATGGATAGAAGCGCGTCTTCACCGACGAGCCGAACAGCGCCTTCATGGCGTGGTCGAGCGTGCCCTTCAGGTCGCAGAACGTGATGTTGGTATCGACCGCCAGCCCCTCGACCTGATGGAACACCGGCGAGTGCGTGGCGTCGAGCGGATCGTTGCGGTGCACCTTGCCGGGAATCACGATGCGCACCGGCGGCGGCTGCTTCTCCATGGTTCGAATCTGCACCGGCGAGGTATGCGTGCGCAGCAACAGGCGATCGCGCGCGGGCTTTGACTCCTGCCCGGCGATGAACAGCGTGTCCTGCGTGTCACGCGCCGGATGGTTCGGCGGAAAATTCAGCGACTCGAAATTGTAGTAGTCGGTCTCGACCTCGGGACCTTCACCCACCGAGTAGCCCATCGCCTTGAACACGGCAACGATCTCGTCCTGCACCCGCAGCACCGGATGCTTGACGCCGATGGGGCGTTGCACGCCTGGAAGAGTGATATCGAGGCGCGTTCGTCCGCGAGCTTCTCGACGTTCCGAAGACGCATCCTGCCTTGATGCCGGAATTGCGCCGCATCGATAGCAGCCTCGGCCCGCCCTTTCAACTCGTTGACGCGCTGCCCGACCTCGCGCTTGGCTTCATTCGGCGCCGCTTTCAGCCAAGCTCGTTGACCTGTGTTAGTAATCCATTCTTACGACCCATCCAGCGGTCGCGAAAGTTCTTCCAGTCGGCTTCGACTCTGCGCGGAAGTCTCGGACTCGAACGCAGCCAACAGGTCCGCAACGGCTATCCAGCGCCTCGGGCGAATAATCTTCTAGTTTGGGAACGGTGTACATCAGGTCTGTCGCTGTCTCAGCTTTTGCTTTGAATCGGCTTTCAGCCCTGATTCTTTCGATCCGTGCGATCGTGAAAAGCCGCGCTGCTTTTGATTTTCTTGCCGCCCGAGGCAACTACCCCTTGAAACTTGAAACTCGAAACTCGCCCTAAACCACACGGGCGGCCCTGCGGCCGCCCATCGCGTGAATACAAATTGTTTCTGGGATGGACGGCTCTAAGCGGCTTTCGGTGCAGCTGCGTGCGCGGCTTTCGCCTGCTCACACAGCGCCGTAAATCCGGCTGCGTCCTTCACCGCGAGGTCTGCCAGGATCTTGCGGTCCAGTTCGATGCCGGCCTTCTTCAGGCCGTTGATGAACTGGCTGTAGCTGATGCCGTTCAGCTTGGCGGCAGCGCCGATGCGCACAATCCAGATCGACCGGAACTGGCGCTTCTTCTGCTTGCGGCCGCTGTAAGCGAACTTCAGTCCGCGCTCAACCGACTCTTTCGCCTGCCGGTAGAGCTTTGATTTTGTGAGGTAATAGCCACTTGCGCGCTCTAAGATCTTCTTGCGCTTGGCATGACGCTTGGTACCACGTTTTACGCGAGGCATTGCTGCTCCTTTTTAACTTCGTTTAGCGGCTGGAGGCAGGGACATCGACCACGCTCGTATTTCGAGGGGCCCGGAATCGCCTCTTCACTCGCTGTTGCCCGTCGTCGCTTGGAGCGCCCGCCGGGGTGCCGCACCGTGCGGCCCTGCTTCAGGACTAGTAGGGAATCATGCGGGCCACTTTCTTCTGGTCCGCCTTGTCCACCATGCTGTCGGTATCGAGATGGCGCTTGCGCTTGGTGGTCTTCGAAGTCAGGATATGGCGCTTAAAAGCGTGTCCGCGCTTGAACTTGCCCGTAGCTGTCTTCTTGAAGCGCTTCGCCGCTCCACTGTGGGTCTTGAGCTTTGGCATAACCTTTCTAGTTTACAACAAAACAACGGGGAGCAGCCACCCTCGGCGCTCCCCGATCTTCATTTGCGTAATTCTGCAACTAAGCGAAAGTTCTAACGGTTAGCCACTGTTCTACTGCTGTTGCGCGGGCGACGACTGCGGCGGCGCGGCCGGAGGCGCGGGCGGCTTCTGCTTCGGCGGCTTCTGCGGAGCCTGCACCTTCGGCGGAGCCAGGATCAAATGCAGCGTATTGCCTTCCTGGCGCGGACGAAACTCCACGACCGCTTTGTCACCAAGGTCCGTAATCAGGCGCTCCAGAATGCCGCGTCCCAGGCTTTGCCGCGTCATCTCGCGTCCACGGAAGAAGATGGTCGCCTTCACCTTGTCACCCTCGGCGAGGAACCGCAGCACATGGTTCTTCTTGGTGTCGTAGTCGTGATCGTCCACATTGATGCGGAACTTCACTTCCTTGACCACGATCTGGTGCTGGTGCTTCTTGGCCTCGCGTTCGCGCTTTTCCTGCTGATAGAGGTATTTGCCGTAGTCCATGATGCGGCAAACCGGCGGCTGTGCCGTCGGCGAAACCTCAACCAGATCCAGGGTTCTTTCGCGGGCGATCTTAAGCGCATCGAAGGGGGTCATGATACCAAGTTGGTTGCCTTCATCGTCGATCACGCGGACTTCGCGGACGCGAATGCGATCGTTGGTGCGGATAAAACGTTTATCGATACGGTCCTCCGATTAAACTTCCGTAAAGCGAAGTATAGCACGGTAACACAGGTGACATGCGCCGCAGATGTGCGTCAAATGCGGTCGCCGCGCCTTTCGGACAAAAATTAGGGCCGCCAGTTTCGGCGGCCCAGATTACTTGCTCAATGCGACGCGCCCGGCGCATCGCCGTTGAAACTTAGAGCGACATTCTGCGACGAACCACGCCGGCCAGCCCAATCAGGCCTGAGCCCAACAGGACCAACGTGCCCGGCTCAGGAATCGGCAGCAGCGCGCTGCGGCCGGTAATCGTGTACTGCGAGCCCTTCGTTATAGTGAACGAACCCTTCACTTCGAGGATGCCCGAGGACAGCGACGTGTAAAGCAGCGGGCCGATTGAACCATCATCGGGGCTCGAGCAGACAAAGCCGACTGTGGTGCAGCCCTTACCGATATTGACCTGGCTCAGCAGGTTGCCGGTGTCATACGTATTCATGAGGTAATGATTCGCAGTCGTCGGCGTTACTGTCGAAGTCCCGCTGAAGTTCGAATCGATCAGCACGTCGCCGAAAACCGTCTGAAGGTATCCATACGGACCGCCAGCATACGGCGTGCTGAAATCGTAGGTGAACGTCATCGTCATGGTCGACTGGTTGATGACGCCAAAACTGAAGCCGACAAACGGATCCGGGGACGACGCCAGTTGGCCGCCCGTCCACAGGAAGTTGGGGAAAATCTGAGGGGTGAAACTCTGTAGCCACGCTCCATTGCTGTACGTGGCTGTGCCAAGGTTTGCAAGGTTCTGGATCGGACCGTTCCCGGTCTGATAGGTGATGGTAACGCTCGGAGCGCAGGCTGGATTCGATGGCATGGTTGAGCAATTAACCGGACCGGCATAAGCCAGGGAGGCAAAGCAAATTACCAGCGTCGCCAAAAGTACCAGATTCTTAAAACTCGTTTTCATCGTCAACCCCTATCCTGTCGTTCTCTATTTCGGTTCAACTTTCGAGCCAACGGTGACCGCAGTGCGTGTCGGCCAAATCAGCACACCTTAACACCAAGGCTCTCTAGCCATCCAGTCACTACACTGCACGTTACGCTCCAAACTCGTCCTTGTAAAGCGTTCTGCTGGATTGCAAATCTTGGCACCTCCAAATCTTACGCAAACTTTTGCACTTATTGGGTACCCAGCTACCCACCGTCGGTGACTTGAGGATTCGGGCGCTATATTTGGATTAAGTGCAGACGGGGACACAATTCGCACAAAAATCAGTGCAATGGAACAGGAGCCCCTTCACCGATTCCTGACTGGGAAGCCAGGTTGCAGTCTAAGCGAAAAAACAAGGGCCGCCAGTTAGGCGGCCCGAATGGAGGCTAAAGCGAAAGCATGCTTAGCGAAGGAAGCGACGCGAGAATCCTGCCAGCCCAAGCAGCCCCGTGCCTAGCAGAACCAGCGACGTCGGCTCAGGAATCGGTAGCAACGCGCTGCGACCGGTTAGGGTGTACTGCCCGCCTTTCGTCACAGTGAAAGTTCCCTTCACTTCCAGGATCCCGGATGCAAACGACGTATACAGCAGCGGACCGATTGTTCCATCGTCTGGGCTGGTGCACACGAACCCGACGGTAGTGCATCCCTTGCCGAGTCCAACCTGGCTGAGCAGATGGCCCGTGTCATAGGTGTTCATGATGTACGTGCTGCCCACCGGCGTCACCTTGGAAGTCCCCGAGAAGTTCGTATCGATCAGCACGTCGCCGAACACCGACTGAAGGTACCCGTAGGGTCCGCCCGAGTAAGGCGTTGTGAAGTCGAAGTTAAACGTCATGGTGCTGCTGCTGGTGTTAATGACGCCAAAGCTGAAGCCGACAAACGGGTCCGCGTTGGCTGCCAGCTGACCGCCTGTGAACAGAAAGGTCGGAAGCGTCTCCGGGGTAAAATTCACGTCCCAGAATCCCGACGAAAATACTGGGGTGCTGCTGTACGGAAGGTTCTGCATCGTTCCGCTTCCGACTTGATACGTGATCGATAGAGTCGGCGCGCAAGCCGAATTCGAAGGGTTCGATGTGCAATTGATCGGGCTGGCATAAACGATGGATGCGAACAGCATCAACATCGCCGGCAACATCAACAATTTCCTCGTGCTTTTCATGGTTTCCTCGTCCACTTCGGTTCGAGCTGTTTGGATCGTTACAGACAATCCACCCTCGCCGTTTTCAAATCGGTTGAATTCCAGTTCACGCCCGTGAACTTGTTCAGTACCTCACGAGACTCGAGCCGCAAAGTTCAGCCAAATTCCTCGGACGAACTGGCTCACGCCCCAGGAACAACGTGCAGTGACTGCACCATTCCCGCAACACTTCACCAAAATGCCGCTAGGTTAATAAATGATCAAGTTCGTTAGCGTGGCAACCAACCACGAACAAACACACCCAAGTTAGTTCGAGTAGGGTAACCTGATAGTGGTTATCCTGCAAGTAAAATTTTAAAAAATCTTGCCAGCAATAGATATCCTTATTTCTCAATAACTTATCGGCCTGCCGTGAAATATCGAGTCGCGACGCTACTAAGTTATCTTCGTCGAAAGTTATCCTCACTATGCATCAGCAGGCCCGCGTTCGAACAGGAAATATCGTCGCACTATTGGCCGCATGAACCGACAAGTGCATCCGACTCGCTAGCCACCACACGCACGCTGACAAGCTCATTCGCAGGGAGACTTCCAGTCACAAACAGTTTGAGGTAATTGTCGGAGAGTGCCTCAGTCCGTTTGCCGCCGGAATGCGTGAGGGTGATAGCGTCCAGGTCGCGTCCAATAAACGACTTCATAAACGCGCGCTTCTTGCTCGCCGCCAGTTCACGGAGGACTCGGTTCCGCTCGCGCGCAACGTGCACTGGAACTTGAGACGGCATCTCCGCCGAAGGTGTGCCCGCACGGGACGAATAAGTGAAGACGTGCAGGTAGGTGAACGGAAGCCGTTCGATCAACGCGCGCGTCTGTTCGAATTCGTCCTCGGTTTCACCCGGGAATCCAACCATTACATCGGCACCGATGGCTGCGTCGGGCATCGCGGCGCGAATGCGTTCGATGCGATCGGCATAGTGCCACGGCCGGTATTTGCGGTGCATCGCGCGCAGTATGCGGTCGCTTCCGGATTGCAGCGGCACATGCGCGTGCTTGGCGATGCGCGGCGAGGTGGCGACCAGTTCGATTAAGTCATTGGTCCAGTCCATCGGCTCCACGGAACTGATGCGCAGCTTCTCAATCGCGGTGTGCTCGAGGATCGCGCGCAACATGGTTACGAAGTCTGTGCGCGGCGTGAGGTCGCGGCCCCAACGGCCGAGGTTTATGCCCGACAGCACGATTTCGCGATAACCGCGCTCCACCAGCGCAGCGGTCTCGCGAATGACCTGGTCGAGCGCCAACGAGCGGCTACTCCCGCGCACGTACGGGATAATGCAGAACGAACAGCGATTGTTGCAGCCGTCCTGAACCTTGAGGTTTGGGCGCGTCAGCTCGCCACTGTATTGGCCATCAAATACCGGCGCAGCCAGCAATTCCGTATGCGCAAATACGTCGCCGACCACGATGTTCGATTCTGCGGCGGTAGATCCAATCCCTGCTAACGGGACAAACCCGCCCGCCCCTGTCAGCGGAACGGCCCGATTGGCAACCTCGTGCTTGTGCGAATTCCCCACCACCAGGCTCACTCCCGGCAAGGCGGAGAGTTCAGCCGGCGCGCGTTGCGCGTAGCATCCGGTCACGAGGATTTTCGTGTCTGGGTTCTTACGATGAATACGACGTATGGCGGACCGCACGTCCTGGTCAGCCGAGGCGGTGACCGTACAGGTATTCAGAATGACGACTTCGGCTTCGCCGGAGTCAGCCGCGCGCGCTAATCCGCGATCGAGCAGTTGGCGCTCGATGGCCGCGCCGTCAGCCTGGGTAGCCCGGCACCCGAAATTCTGTACGAAGTAAGTCGCCACAGCTTTATTATAAGTGCGGACGCCGCCCCCACCCTTCAGACACCCCCATCTGACACCACGAGACGCGTCTCAGGAGAGCCGGGAATTTTGCGGAGGATGTTGTGGCCTACGGTTAGGCCGTTGCAGCAGTGCGTCGTTGCTGGAAGCACTCGCGGCAGAACACCGGCCTGCCTTGAGTTGGTTTGAACGGGACTGTAGTTTCCTTGCCACATCCCGAGCAATTCGTGCGGGTCTCGACCTTGGAATAGTTGCCTGAGGAAGTCGTACCCAGGCTGGAAGCGCGCTTGGTCTTGCAGGGCTTGCAGCGTTTCGGTTCGTTCTTGAACTGCTTGTCGTGGAAGAAAAGCTGTTCACCGGCGGTGAAGACGAAGTCTCCGCCACAATCGATACACTTTAGAACCTTATCCTGGAATTCCATGGAGAGTTGCTCCCTATCAGCCCATATTCCCAGCGACAGACAGGGGTAATGCGAACTGCGCGCGGACCGGACTGGGGATCCGGCACGAAGCCGCAAACCTGTCGCTCGGCACTGCTCCCCGGGTTCGGCCCACCATGCCAAAGCATGGCTACTGCAGAAAGTACTGCGGCAATTCCAGTTATGAAGGTCCCGACAACACTTGGGAGGAAAAACGCAGGGCCGCCTTTTGACAGCGGCCCTGCGGGTTGCATTAGTCCTGCTCTTTACGAGCTTTTTTGCGGCTGCGCTTGCGCGCCAGCGCTTCTTTCACGCGCTTCTTTTCGCCTGGCTTGAGGTAGAAGGAGTGACGCTTCACTTCCTTAATAATGTCCTCTTGCTGCACCTTGCGTTTAAAGCGGCGCAGGGCGTTCTCTAACGACTCGCCCTCTTGAATGCGCACTTCGGCCAATGGGTAAACACCCCCAAACTCGTCCCAAATGGACATATCAGTTATCCCAGTGTTAGCCGGGTAAGTCAAGTAAAGACCGGCACTAAACGGGAGCCATTTAAGCTGTATCTGCTTATGGCACTAAAGTTTACACGCTATCGCTAAAGCATTCAGAAACTGGCCTTTACGGAGAACTGCACCTGCCGTGGCGCATACGAGTTGGTGGGGATCAGGAAGCTCGAATTCTTGACGAACTCTCCCGGGTAGAGCGACTTGCCTACCTGGGTCGAATACGCGATGAACTGCCCCGCGGAGTTCAAGAATCCGTCATCGGTAATTTCCACTCTCTGATTGACGCGGTTGGTTACGTTGAATGACTCGGCCAGCAACGTCACCCGCACTCGCTCACTCAACTGGAAGCTTTTGCTCACTCGCACATCGGTGGTGAAATAACCCGGCCCAACGTAGGAGTCCCGAGAGACGCCCGGCAGCCGATCGTTGTAGGCGTTGTCATCGCGGTTCGCGTCGCCCGCCATCGTGGCATTGATGGGACGTCCCGATCCCGCCGTGATCACGCTGGAGACTTTCCAGTTGTTGAACACTGCATTCAGCAGGGGCAGCTCGTAGTGAATCGACGCCGGCTCGTACACCGCGGAGGCGACAAAACGATGGCGCTGGTCGGTCACACTGAGTCCGCGTTCCAGTTGCGTGGCATACGCGTCCTGCACATTACCGGGACGCCCCACCACCAGCGAATCCGTGCCGTCATCAATGGCTTTGGCGAAGGTATAGCCGAGGCGCACAAACAGCCTTTTGTTCAGTTGCCCCTTCAGCAGGAACGTCCCTCCGTTGTACACGCTGCTGGCCGCGCTCTCAAACGAATTGATCGTGCCCAACCGCGGATCGGGCCGCTGCAGGTCGTTGATGCACGGAGGATAGGGACAGTCTACCGAAGGCGTGGTCTGCCAGGTGGCAAATGATTCGACAGAATAGAACTGGCCCGTGAACACCGACTGATCGTTGTACACCGGATACTCGCTGATTGTCGGCTTGGGCAGGTTGACGTCGATTGATCGGATGAGGTGCTCGCCGTGCACATACAGATAGCTCGCCGACACGTTGAGCTTGGGCGTGATTCCATACTCCAAGGTCAGACTGGCCTGCTCGGTATACGGCGTCTGAAAGTCCGTGGGAAATGCCGATACAGTCGACGTGAGATAGCTGGCGACCGATGCCGGAGGCGTGCAGATCACCGCGCCCGAAGGACAATTCACCAGTGCGTTGGGGTATTTGGGGAAGACAGCCGCTTGCGCCGGATTCATAATGTCCAAATACAGCTCGCTGGACGTGATTCCATTGTCGGTTTCCACCTGCGCCGCATACATGTTGGGGATCTGCGTGTAGAAGCGGCCGAATCCTCCGCGCAGTACCCACGGATGTTGCTGGCCCAGGGAATACGTGAATCCTACGCGCGGCGAAAAGTTATCAGTCACGGTCGGAATTTTGCCCGCTGGCGCATACTCCGGATTGCTGACCAGCCCCGGAACCTCAAACGTTTGCAGGTCGTATCGCAGCCCTAAGTTGACCGTGAAGTTGTGGGCGACGCGGATCGTGTTCTGCACAAATCCCGCGTACGAGCGCGAGTTGGGATTCGACTGCGCATTCCCAAAGTCCTGCATGTAATAGCGCGGCACGTCGTGGGCGTAAGCCCGCAGAGGCGTCAGCGGCTCGCCGTACTTCTCCGGCGTGAAGAACCACGGGTTCACCTTCACATTGTCGAAGTAAAACTCGCCGCCATACATCGCCGGATAGTAGTTGTAAATCCACGCCTGCAGAAAGTCGCCGCCGAACTTCCAGTTCATGCGTCCAGTGTTGTAGCTGACGGTATCGGCCACGTGCAGCTTATGTTCGCGCGTCTCCCGCGGCATGATGTTTGAGCGGCCCATGCCATCCACCAGCCCGTAGATCTTGATCTTGGGCGTATCGGTGTTGGCGAACGACTGTTGCAGATCGCGCGAGAACTGCGCCCGCAGGTTGGTGGACCACCGGTTCGTCCAAGTACTCGTCCACGACGCAGCCAGGCTCTCGGTAGCCACGTCTTCACTCCCGTTGTTGTCTTCGGTGAAAGTCGTGATCGGACTGGCGGAATCAAAAAACACGTTGTTCGTTCCCGAATAGCGCGAAGTGCTCAGCCGGAAGAACAGCAATTGCTTCGACGACAGCATGAAGTCGAGCTTGGCGAAGCCGGCGTTGCCGCCCATGGTCGTCTGGTATTCGCCCGCCATGGAATTGAGCTGCGCCGCCGCTGCAAAAACCTGGGCCTGATCCAGGTAGTCGTAGTCGGCGGGCTGCGGCACCACCGTGGCGGCGCCGTTGCCGAATTGCATGATCTGCGGCACGGTCAACTGGTGCTGGTCGTAGCCCAGGTACAAAAACACGCGGTTCTTCACCAGCGGGCCGCTAAACGTTCCGCCGAACTGCCGCTGCTGCTCATAGGGCTGACTGCTGACGTAAGCCGACTGCGCATCGAAATCACGGTCGCGTATGTAGAAAAAGCCCGTTCCGTGCCAGTAGTTGCCGCCGGAATTCGTCACCACGTTGAACACCGCACCGCCCGCGCGTCCCAGCTCTGCGCTGTAGCCATTCGACGACACGCGGAACTCCTTGATCACTTCGTCGCTGAACTGATACGGAGCGCGATAGCGTCCGCGTGCCTGCGCGTAGAAGCTGTTGTTGTTGTCCGCGCCGTCCACCAGGTAGCTGTTCTGATAGCCGCGCGTCCCGCCGTACGAGAGGTCGCCATTCGAGCCCGAGGTCAATCCGCGAGGATCTTGCGTCACACCCGGCGATAGCAGCGCCAGGTCAGTGTAGCGGCGTCCGTTGAGCGGCAGGTCGGCAATCGCGCGCTCGTCGATGACCTGCGAAACTTCCCCGCTATCAGGATCGAGCACAGTAGGCGGCGCCAGCACCGTGATGGTTTCAGCATGGCCGGCCGGACGAAGCCGGAATTGCAATTGCATCGAGCCGCCGACATGAAGCTCCAGTCCCGATTGCGTGGCATCGGCCATGCCCGGCGCTGATGCGGTGACGGTATAGCTCCCCGGCACAAGCATGGGAAAGCTGAAGCGGCCTTCGCCGTCCGCAGCGACTGCCGCATGAAATCCGTTGTCGGGATTGAGCAAGGAAACTGCAGCGTGCGCGATGCGCGCTCCGCTCAGGTCTTCGACGATTCCTTCCAGCGAGGTATTGCCGTCCTGCGCGCGTGCCCGCAGTGCGAAAAGCCACGTCGCTGTCAGCAACACGAGTAGCGAAATGCTGAATCGTCGCAACTCACCGGCCAGTGCTCGTTGCATGGAAGCGGCCCCCCGTCCTCCGCTTCCATGTTGGGGTGTACAGTCATGGGACTCTGTGACGCAGGGCACCAACACCCTGTGTCAAGGGGTTACGAAAGTACAGGGGTGTGTAATTTTGCTATGGACTTTCGTAACCAGAACGGTTCCGAAATGGGAAAATAGGAGCTCGAAATCGTTGAGCGGCTCTTAAGGAGGCGAAGATGGCCAACACCTTCGGTACCGACATTCTGATTCAGGCGCCAAACCCGAAGAACGCGGCAGCTTTCTATGTCGAGCAGCTCGGTTTCACCATAACCGACCACAATCCCAACATGATCGAGCTGCGTGGCAACCACATCAATCTCTACATCGAGCCCGGCCCGGCGCTAGGGCCGGTATTGGAAGTCACCGTGCCCGATGTGGAGGAAGCGAAGCGGCGGCTACTGGCGAAGGGTTGTGTAATCGTGAAGGACGAACCTGACTTCCCGCGAACCTACATGAAAGATCCGTTCGGACTGATTTACAACCTGACGCGCTAGCTCGCGCTACCCGTCGTACGCCTTTTGCAGATCGGCGATGATGAGCTTCTTCATGCCATACAGCGCCTGCATCATGCGATTGTTTTTCTCGGCATCGCCTCGGCCCATCAATTCTCTGAACTTCTTCGGAACGACTTGCCACGACACCCCGAACTTGTCCGTCAGCCAGCCGCACTGCACTTCCGTTCCGCCCTCGGTCAGCTTGTCCCAGTAGTAATCAACCTCTTCCTGGTCCTCGCAATTCAGCATCAGCGAAAACGCGGGCGTCAGCTTGTAGTGCGGGCCGCCGTTCAAGACCATGATCTCCTGCCCCTCCAGTGAGAAGGTGCCGACCATGAACGGCCCCTTCCCCGCATCGCCGTGGCGCGAGGACTGCACCACCTTTGAGTTCTTGAAGATGGAGACGTAGAAGTTCATCGCCTCTTCGGCATTGTTATCGAACCACAGGAATGGAGTGATTTTCTGCATTGCTGACATCCTCCGCGTTGAATGTCCGTGGACAATTCTGAAAACTCGTTTTTCACCACAGAGGCACGGAGATCACGGAGATAGCTTTGTCAAAAACCTCCGTGTCCTCCGTGTCTCCGTGGTGAACGATTTCCGGTACCAAGTAATCGAAGTGGACGCAAGTCAAACTATTTGGCCCCGACCTCGACAGCGACAGTGGAGCTTGGCAGGCCCGCCCCCACCCACGCGTCAAACCCTCCGGCGAGATCTACCACATTGCGGTACCCTGCACGCTCCAGCAGGCTGATCGCAATCAGGCTGCGATAGCCCCCTTTGCAGTGCACTGCGACCGGGTTATCTTTGCCCATCTCCGGCAACGCCGCCTTGAACCGGTCTAGCGGATGCCAATCCGCACCCTCGATGTGTCCCGCCTCGAATTCGGCCTCGCGGCGCACGTCCAGCACACCGATCTTTCCGCTCGCCATCAGCGACGCCAGATCCTGCGCCGTGATCTGCTTCACCTGCTCCACAGGCAGTCCTACTTCCGCCCAACCTTCGACCCCGCCGTCCAAGTATCCGGACACGTCTTCGATCCCGATGCGCGCTAATCGAGTCCTCGCCTCGCTTAACTGCTCGGTATTCGCGGCGATCAGCACCGGCTTGGACGACAGCCCCAACACCGCTCCCGCCCACGAAGCAAACTGTCCCGACAGCGGAATGCTCACCGATCCGGGTATATGCGCGACGACGAACTCATTCCCCGGACGCACATCCAGTGCCACCGCTCCTTTGTCGAGCATCGTCTTGAGTTCCTGCGGTGTGATGGGTTTCAATTCCGGCAAATCGCTTAGCGCAGGTGCTCCCGCGCGATTGATGGCAGCGTCTTCCAGGAAATAGTCGGGCCGCGCCGGCAAGTTGCTGGTCATCTGCCTCATAAATTCTTCGCGGTCCTTGATCTGCAGCGCGTAGTTGGTGAGGCGCTCGGTGCCGATGGTCGAAAACCGCTCGGCGCGCATGTTGCGTCCGCACAGCGATCCTGCCCCGTGCGCCGGATACACCATCACACCGTCCAGCAGCGTCATCAGTTTCTTGTGCAGCGAGTCGTACAGCATGCCTGCCAGTTGCACCGGCGTGTGCGTCGGCGACAAGTCTGGACGTCCCACATCGCCGATGAACAGCGTATCTCCGGTGAGCACGGCCCACGGCTTCTGCACATTCTCGTCATCGGTCACTAGCAGGCTGATGCTCTCCGGCGTGTGTCCAGGCGTCGCCAGCACTTCAAGATTCAACCTACCGACGCGCAGCTTGTATCCGTCATCGACCGCGACGTGCGGAAATGTCGCCCCGGCAGCCCGCGACAAATAAATCGTGGCGCCGGTGCGCGCAGCCAACTCGCGATGTCCGGAGACGAAGTCGGCGTGCAGATGCGTCTCAAAGATGTAGCGAATCGCCAGCCCCTGTTTTTGCGCGGCGTCCACATAAATCTCTACATCGCGCTGCGGATCGACGACAATGCCCTCACCTTCCGATCCCAGCAGGTACGAAGCATGCGCCAGACAGCCCAGGTAGAACTGTTCAAAGTACATTAAGGTTGGCCTTTGGACGTTCGCTCACGCGAGATTGAACCCCGCGTCCAGACGAAAATACTAGCTCCACACGGCTGGTGTCCAATCGGCCAAACCACTGACGATCTACACACCCTTGCGTGAGCCGGCGATGAGAAGCACGGCTCCGCCGAGGCACAGAACGCCGCCCACGGCCGGTGGCAGTTTCTCGCTGCCATGTGTGGTAACTCCGATGGTGGCGTCTCCGATTTTCGCGCCATGGGAATGGCTGGTGGGAACCGGAACGGCAAAAGCGAGAATACCCAGCAGTAACACGAAAGCCCCAATCAGGAACGACGCACGCATTGTTACCTCCCAAGTTCTAACCCGACTTCTAACCACTGATTTCTAACTAAGGTGAGATGGAATTGGGAGGTACAGGGTTGCCTGGCCGATTGAGCGGAATCCCTCGATATTCGAGCCTACGACAAAGTGTCTCTCGCACTCACCGCATTCACCGCCGCTTCCGCCAAAGGCGGCTGGTCTTCCGGCACAGGCGGCTGGTCTCCCGGCATAAACGGATGCACCAGTTGTCCCAACAAGTCCGGAGCCATGTGTCCCGCAATGCCGTAGTCTGCGGGCCACTGTTTCCTCGGCATGTAAGCCGAGCCAAAGAGCACGTCCATCACCGGCAGCATCGAGGCGTAGTTCTTATCGACGTGGTCGTTTCTGGTGTGGTGCCAATGATGAAAGTGCGGCGTCGACACCAGCCACTCCAGCGGTCCGAAGCGCCATCGCACATTGGCATGAATCACGTAGCCCCATGTCGTGCCAATGATCAAGACCAGCATCGGCACTATATCGATGCGAGTCCCTACCAACGGTTGCGCCAGTCCCAGCGCGTACATGGGCACGAAGCCGCACAGCCGCACAAACACAATGTCCACAGGATGCGCCCGCGTATTCACCAGCCAATCGATCTCCGGAGCACTGTGATGGATGGAATGAAATCGCCACAGGAAAGGAATCTGATGTGTCCAGCGATGGCCCCAGTAGTACCCGAGTTCTCCCGCCACCATGGCCGCTGCCAGTCGCGCCCACAGCGGAAACCCGGCGACCGTCAGATGAACCCCTTCCGGCACTGCATGGCGAAGCGCCCACGCCAGCGCTGCAATTGGAAACACAAGTGCCGCCTTGGTCAACAGGCCATTCAGGAAGTAGTAACCCACATCGGTCGGCCAGGCCTTGCGGAAAGTCTTCTGGGGAGCGATGGCGAACAGCCGCTCCAGAGGCACGAAGACGATCATCAGCAGCAGCAACCACACGCTGAGCCTCAAAATGTCTTTCGCGTACGATGGCAGGCCGTGCAGCATCTAGTCCTAACTTCAGTCGGGATATAGCCAGAATAACAAAAGGTAGTGCCGCGGTTACGGCACTACCCAAAATTTGTACGCGTATTCCGTGAACAGGTTCAGAAACCGTGAACCCCGAAAAGCTAGTCCTGCTTTCTGATGCGATATCGGCGGGCAAACCCGACCACGCCCAACAGGCCACTACCCAATAGCGCCAAGGTCCCTGGTTCCGGGGTCGCCGCATTCAGCGTCACACCGTCGAGAAGCGCCACCGGCGGAAGACCGTTAGGAGTCCCTTGGGCCAGGAACGTGAGCGCCTCCGAGGTGCTGGTCGCCGTGTAGGTGAAACTCTGCGTCATCCAGCCGGTGAACCCATGCCCTGCGTAATTCGCAACCGGCGTCGTGAACGTCTGGGCGCCCAGGGAAACCTGCCAATCCGCCGTGAGTGGGCCTGTGTACCCGATACTGGAGCTATCCAGATACTGATTGCCCGCCCAGACGAAACTCAAGGTGTACTGCTGGCCCGCGGTGAGACCGGAGATGGTCTGCGTAATCGTCCCCGAGTATTCAGCCTCGCCATCGGACGCCAGAAAATTGCCACCGTCCGGGCTCGCAACAAATCCGTTGTTGAAGCCGTTGCCGGGACCGTAAAGCGGAAAACATCCGCCCGGGCGACAGGCTCCCGGCCCATTAGCGCCAGCGTAGGTATAGACGGCAGCGTTGGGATAGGGCGCTGCGCCGTAAGACCAGTTCGCCAACTGCGGATAGCCCGCATAGCCGAGGAAGAAGTTGGTGGAGTTGGCGGGCAGGGTGGTCTCGAAACCGCCATTCATGACCAGATTCGCTGCTTGACTCGGAACGGAAAACGAGAGCGCCAAGAAAATCACCGCCGCAAGGGCGATCACATTGGCTTTTGCAACTCGGCGCAATAGAGGAATGATCAGGCAATTCTCGGTGTACATCTCAGTCTCCTTGCTTCTGTCTTTCCTGAAGTCTTTCTTAGAGGCCGAGCCGCCAAAGGAAAACGAGAGGAGTCGCCAGACCGAAGTGACGGCTAATTGCACGACCATAGTGGTCGCGAGTTGCGCAACTTTATCCCCGATCGCGTTGGACGGTCAACCCCGTTTCGTGCCAGCCGCCCCAATATTTACGAGACCTTCATGGCAACCCGAAAGCTCGCCGTAAAAAATAAGGTAGTGCCGCGCGAGCGGCACTACCTTGAAACTCGTACGCGTCTTCCGTGAACAGCTTCAGAAAGCCCGAAAAGCTAGTCCCGCTTCTTGAAGCGATAGCGGCGGACGAAGCCCGCAGCGCCCAGCAGGCCACTACCCAGCAGCGCCAATGTTCCCGGTTCCGGGGTCGACGCATTCAGCGTCACGCCGTCGAGCAGCGCGAACGGAGGAACCGGCGGAGAGCCATTAGCGAAGAACGACAGTACTTCACTGCTGCTCGTCGCCGTGTAGGTGAACGTCTGGTACATCCAGCCGCTAAAGCCATGGCTGGGGATGGTGGCAAACGCAGTTGATTGCGTCTGTGAGCCCAGGCTCACCTGCCACTGGCTCTGATTCTGACCGTTAAACGTGTACTGCTGCGCTGCCGCCCACCAGAAACCGACGGTGTAGCTGTTGCCGACCGTCAGTCCGTTGATGGTCTGGTAGATCGCGTTCTGTTGAAAGTCACTGTCCTGGCCAATGTAGTAGCCACCGTCTGGACTGGTTGCGGGTAAGCCATTGGCCGACCCGTTGCCCGGTCCCCACAGCGCCAGAAAACCATACTGACCAGTGGCGCCAGTGGTGTCCGCTGTTCCGGGCGCAAACACAAAGGTGTAGCTCGGATTGTTGAGGGACCAGCCGGCGAGAGTGGTGGTGTAGTTCACCTGGCCATTTCCACCATTCGATTCGAAGCTGCCGTTGACGACCAGATTACTTGCAGCGGCAGGAACAGAAAACGCTAATGCCAAAAGGGCCACAGCCGTTAGGCTGACTCCCACTGATTTGCGAAGTGCGCTCCATGCGCGGGTAATCCCACATCTTCCGCGATTCAAATCTGCCTCCTAAATCGACTCATGCCCGATTCCCACATCTGTGAACACGCGAGTTTCTTGCTCAAAAACGTATGCGCAGGTTCGGTAACATTACTGGTAACCAACAACGGTGTCAATCGGTTTCTCCAACTCTTAACAACAAAACTCATAGTCAACGAGTTCTGCAACTACTATCGACACCGTAGCGCCAGAAGATATGGACGCCATGGCCCACTTTGTCTGACCTGGATGCACTTTGCGGCCCTGCTAGTGATGGCTCTCTCGCGAGCTCGCAGCCGGCGCCGTTTCACCGCACCCGATTCCTTCGATCCGACCTCCATCACGATCTTCGTCATCCACAGGCGATCCCTATTTGCCCTTCGGATTCTTACTTTCCGCCGATCCTTTGTTGTATAAGTGCCTGGTCATGATCGCGGATCGTCGGGTTCTTAGCCCGAAGGGCGTGCATGACAGCCCAGCACGCAGCGAAGCGGAGCGCTGGGTACAAGCCGTTAAAGACACCGGGCGCCTCGGGCGCGTCATCCTGACTTGCTCCGCTAACTCCGATATCATTTGTTCGGAATTTGGCTCGCCTTCGCGAATTGAGCCCGTAGGGCGGGACAATGATAGCCCAGGGTGGAGCGGGGTCCCCGATTCGCCGTTCTTTTGGGCGAATTGGGGAAGCGGAACCCTGGGGTAGGCTTTGTCAAAGATCACGAGTCGGTTTTAACCGACGACACTTTTTCGCGAGGGCGTAAGCCCGAGGCCGTTCTCTGTCTCAATGATTTTCGACGATCCGCTGGCATGTTATGTTCAAAGATTCAGGACCTCAACCATGATCCGCTCCTACAAAGGCATCTCCCCTACCATCCCCGACTCCTGCTACGTGGACGAATCCGCGCAGGTGATCGGCGACGTGGTGCTAGGCGAAAACGCCAGCATCTGGATGAACGCCGTGGTGCGTGGCGACGTGAACTACATCCGCATCGGCGCCAACAGCAACATCCAGGACTGCTCGGTCATGCACGGCATGCTGAACCAATGGCCCGTGGTCGTCGGTGACTGGGTCACCGTCGGACACAGCGTCACGCTGCACGGCTGCGTGGTCGAAGACCGCTGCCTCATCGGGATGGGCGTCATTATCCTGAACGGCGCGCGCATCGGCGCTGGCTCGATCATCGCCGCGGGCACGCTGATCCCCGAGGAGACCGTGATTCCACCCGGCTCGCTGGTGATGGGCATTCCCGGCAAGGTGCGCAAGCAACTCGACGAAGAATCGCAGCAGACCATCCTGCGCTACGCAAACAATTATCTGGGCTACAAAGAGACGTACCTGGCGGAAAGAAAGAAGTAGCTTATTGCTTATTGCTTTTTCCGACAACCGACCACTGACAACTTCCTTATGATTCGTGCCATCCGCGGAACTCGTGACCTGCTTCCACCCGACACCGACCTCTGGAACCGGGTCGAGGACAAGGTGCGCGCCATCTTCGCGCGTTACAACTTCCACGAGATTCGCACGCCTATTTTCGAAGACACCCAACTGTTCTCGCGCGGTGTCGGCGAAGACACCGACATCGTCACCAAAGAAATGTTCACCTGGGAAGACAAGGGCCGCGCCGCCAGCGAGAAGTCGCAGTCGGTTACGCTACGCCCCGAGGCTACCGCCGGCATCGTGCGCGCCTACATCGAGCACGGCCTCGACAAGCGCGGCACACTGCAAAAGCTCTATTGTCTTGGGCCCATGTTCCGCCGCGAGCGCCCGCAGAAGGGACGCTATCGCCAGTTCTACCAGATCGATGCGGAGATTATCGGCCCGCCAAGCGCGGGCAGCGAGTCTCCCGCGCGCGACGCCGAAGTGCTCGAGATGCTGGCCACGCTGCTCGACGAACTGGGCTTGCACGGATGGACGTTGCAGCTGAATTCGGTGGGGTGTGCTGCCGACCGCGTGCGCTATAACGAGGCATTGCGTGAGGCGCTGAAACCGGTTGTCCACCTGATGTGTGCCGACTGCCAGCGTCGTGCCGAGACCAATCCGCTACGTGTGCTCGACTGCAAGGTTCCCGAAGACCAACCGATCATCGAGAAGCTGCCGCGCATCAGCCAGTATCTCGACGAGCCATGTCGCGAACACTTCGCGGCGGTGCGCGCCATGCTGGACACCGTTGGCGTGCCTTACACCATCAACGAGCGCATGGTGCGAGGCCTCGACTACTACACGCGCACCACCTTCGAATTCACCCACGGCGATATCGGTGCGCAGAGCGCCGTGCTCGGCGGAGGACGCTACGACGGCCTCTCCGAATCACTCGACGGCCCCAAATCTCCGGGCATCGGCTTCGCCATCGGCGAAGACCGCCTGATTCTCGCACTGCAGGCCGAAGGCGTTACCGCCGCTGCGAAACTCGACGCCTACATTGCTCCGTTGGGCGCGGGAATGAATCCGCACGCGTTGAAGCTCGCTCGCGAACTCCGTCGCGCCGGCGTCAGCGCCGACCTCGGCGACGAATCCTTCCGCCTGAAGAAATCCTTCGAAGCCGCCGAAAAAGCCGCCGCGCGCTACATCGTGATTGTCGGCGAAAACGAAGCAAACTCCGGCGAATTCGCAGTGAAAGAGCTGGCTACCGGCACCCAACTCAAGGTTCCTCGCGCCGAATTGGTGGCGCACCTCACTCGAACCAATTAACCTTAGAGAATGCTCGATTTTCTTGGTGATTTGCAACGCACTCATATGTGTGGCGCCCTCCGCGCCTCCGACGCCGGCTCCTCCGTCGTTCTCATGGGATGGGTCAACCGCCGCCGCGATCTCGGCAACCTTATCTTTATCGATTTGCGCGACCGCACCGGAATCACCCAGGTCGTCATCAGCGCTGAAGCCGACCCCGATCTCCACAAGAAGGCCGAGTCGCTGCGCTCCGAGTTCGTCATCGCGGTCATCGGCCGCGTCAAGCTGCGCGACGCCAACACCATCAACCCCAACATTCCCACCGGCGAAATCGAGGTCGTCGCCGACGAGCTGCGCATCCTCAACGATTGCAAGCCGCTGCCCTTCTACGCCCGCCGACAACGACATCGCCAACGAAGAGGTGCGCCTCAAGTACCGCTACCTCGACCTGCGCCGCAACGAGATGCAGTACAACATCGAGCTGCGCCACCGCGTCGCCCTCGCCATCCGCGAATACCTCAACGCGCAGGGCTTCTTCGAAATCGAAACGCCCTTCATGACGCGCTCCACGCCCGAAGGCGCGCGCGACTACCTCGTGCCCAGCCGCGTGCATCCCGGCGAGTTCTACGCGCTGCCGCAATCGCCGCAACAGTTCAAGCAGATCCTCATGATCTCCGGCTTCGACAAGTATTTCCAGATCGCGCGCTGCTTCCGCGACGAAGACCTTCGCGCCGATCGCCAACCCGAGTTCACCCAAATCGATCTCGAAATGAGTTACGCGCGCCCCGAAATGGTTTACGCCGTCGTCGAAGGCTTCCTCACCTCTGCCTGGAAGACAATCGGCGTCGACATCGTCACTCCCTTTCCGCGCATGACCTACGACGAGGCTATCCGCCTCTACGGCATCGACAAGCCCGACATGCGCTTACCCGCGATGTCGGATGTGAAGTCGGCGTTCGCGCCCGAGAATCTCGCCACGCTGAACATCGATCCCGATTTGCCGATCGTCGCCATCGTCACGCCAAGAGTCGGAGAGCTTTCGCGCAAAGAGCGCGACGACCTCAAGCTCCTCTTCGGCGAGCGTCGCGACGCCAAGGTTTTCGAAGACATCAAGCGCCTGGAGAAATCATTCCCCGACGCCGTGTCAAAGATTCGCGAAATTGCGAAACCCAATGCCGACGACCTGCTCGTCCTCGTCGCGGGTGCCCCACCCTCGGGTGCCCCATCCTTTTCGGAGTCTTCGACGAAAAGGCTGGGAACTAGACTCTCCAAGCGCGAACGCGAACTCCTCGCCGCCGCCGGACAATTCCGTCTCGCACTCGGCCAGAAGTTTGCCGCCAAGCACGGAGCCTTCGATCGCCGCGACTTCCGTTTCCTCTGGGTCACCGACTTCCCCATGTTCGAGTGGGACGAAACCGAGGGCCGCTGGAACGCCGCCCACCACCCCTTCACCTCGCCGCACGAAGAAGACATGGGCATCCTCGAGAGCGATCCCGGCGCGGCGCGCTCGCTCGCCTACGACGTGGTGCTCAACGGCACCGAACTCGGCTCGGGCTCCATCCGTATTCACCGCCAAGACATCCAGAGCATCATCTTCAAGGCGCTCGGCATGTCGCCCGACGAGCAGCAGGCGCGCTTCGGCTACTTCCTCGAGGCGCTGCAATACGGCACGCCCCCCCACGGAGGCATCGCCCTCGGCCTCGACCGCATCGTGATGATCCTCGCCGGAGCCACCAGCCTGCGCGAAGTCATCCCCTTCCCCAAAACCGCCAAAGCCATCGACCTGATGATGGACGCCCCAACTCCCGTGAGCGACAAGCAGCTGAAGGAACTGGGGATTGCAGTGGTGGCGAAGAAGGGCCTCTAGGATATGTCGGCCGCCAGCCGAGCCCCCGGGACACTCAAAACTATATTGTGCGTGGGATTGGCAACCCGCCAGATTTCGAGCTTGTTAACGACTTCGAAAGTTTCGTTGCAATACTAACGAGGGCCTCCGCCCGTCTCGCGCCGGTAAGTTTCTTCAGCGGCTTCGATGGATCATGCGCAGCCTGAAATTGGGCGATTTCGGTCTCCTGGTAGCTGCTGGCAATTACAGGAATCCAGAAAATCGCCAATCCCTTCGATTTGGCTGCGGTAAGCATCGCCGGCAGCTCGTGGGAGACAACATAAGGAGAACTGAGAAATGAGGGGGTTACTAACAACACCGCCACCCTTGCCCTCTCGAGACGATTCTCGATCTCTTGATGCCACAACTCCCCCGGCTCGATCTCTTGGTCTGTCCAAATCTCCACACCGGAATGGCGATGGGGTGCGAGGTGCTCGAGCAGGATGTCGAGCCACTTCCTGTCCTTGTGGCTATAACTGATGAAAACGCCCTTGCGCGACTCCGAAGGGTGCGTTTTGATCTCGTATTCGTCAACTGTGCCTCCGGAAGAAATAACCTCCTCAATGTCGTCGCGGCCAACCAAGCCAGTGGACGCCTCATCGAGATGGTACTTCTCGCGCAGGGAGCGCAGATTGTCACGCTCCTTGCGTTCTTC
The DNA here is from genome assembly GCA_963837915.1 of uncultured Acidobacteriaceae bacterium. Taxonomy (GTDB): domain Bacteria; phylum Acidobacteriota; class Terriglobia; order Terriglobales; family Acidobacteriaceae; genus DASRAA01. Next base: position 265,941 of record CAWIPZ010000051.1, on the reverse strand, counting down.
GTCCGAATAGAACCGCGCCTTCTCGAACTGGTGGTTTGCGATGGCATTTTCCATGCGATGGACGATGAACTTGATACGCTTTTGCACCTCGACAATGTCTTCCGGCATAGATCTCTGGCGCAGCTTCACACGAGTTCCCGCCGCGTCTAGAACGTCCAAGGCCTTCCCTGGAAGACAGCGATTGGACAGATAGCGGTTGGAGTACGAGACACAGAATGTTATAGCTTCGTCGGTGTATGTCACGGCGTGGAACTTTTCATACCGCTCCTTCAAGCCGAAGAGAATCTTGACCGCTTCAGCCTCGCTCGGTGGCGGAACTCTCACGATTTGGAAGCGACGTTCGAGTGAGCGGTCCCTCTCAACAAACTTGCGATACTCGGCCGGAGTGGTGGCTCCGATACATTGAATCTCGCCACGCGACAAAGCCGGATTGAGTACGTTCGCCGCATCGAGCGAGCCTTCCGCCGAGCCTGCGCCAACTAGCGTGTGCAGCTCATCAATGAAGACGATGGAATTCTGCGACTCCATCAGCTCCTTCGTGATGGTCTTCAGGCGCTCTTCGAACTGGCCGCGGTATTTCGTGCCAGCGACGACCAGCGAAAGATCAAGCGCGAGAATTCGCTTGTCCGCCAGAAACGACGGAACCTCACCATCGGCAATCTGCTGCGCCAAGCCTTCGACGATGGCAGTCTTGCCCACGCCCTCTTCCCCCACCAGCAGAGGATTGTTCCTGGTGCGGTGACATAGAATCTCTATAATCGCGGCTAGTTCCTTTTCCCGTCCAACTAGCGGATCAAGCTGACCGTCCACGGCTGACTGCAACAGGTCGCGCGAGAACTCCGCCAGGAGGGAAGACTCGCGGTTGCGCTGCGAAGGCTGCGCCTTTTCCTGCGAGGTTCGCGACAACTCTTCCCTGACGGTCGAGAGCCGCAGTCCGCGTTCGTGCAGAATCTCAGTGGCGAAGCACTTCTCTTCGCGCAGCAGGCCCAACAGCAGGTGTTCCGTGCCAATGTGCTTGTGGGAAAGCCGTTCGGCCTCTTCTGCCGCGTAGCACAGCACTCGCTTACACTCATTGCTCAGTGGCAGGTCAACCGAAGTCAATGCTTTTTCAGGTGCGGTGGTGTGCGCCTCGATTTGCTTGCGGATGGTTTCGACTGAAGCGTGTGATCGTAGAAACTTATTGGTGAGCGCCTTGTCTTCGCGCAGCAGTCCCAGCAGCAGGTGCTCCGTCTCGATGTACGGAGAACCAAACTGGCTGGCTTCATAACGTGCAAAAAAACGACGCGTCTGGCCTTTTCCGTATATCGTTCAAACATTGTGCTAAGCGCTCTATCGCAGTCCAACCCGCATCGCGCTTGTGCTCCAGCTTGCTGGGGTGACCGCTTATCCCGAATTATTGGCTAAAGATACCTATCATACTTCGAACTCGCCAAATAGTTCTCTTAATTTCGCGGGGGGCGCGTGGCCCATATTTGCCTGCCTTTGGCAAATGTGGGGCTTTTCTCCGCTGTGCCATCAACGCCTCTCACACTGAACATCTCAGTCCCACAACGTGGGACGACAGAGGATAGCCCACGGCTTCAGCCGTGGGTAAGCTGACCAACCGCCCCATTCCTCTCTGCCGAAGGCTTGCGCGCAGGGAGCGTAGGGACCGAAGCGCACGTAACAATTCTTTCCCAAATCGGGAAAACTCCGATTACCAACGTAACTTGCACACCCCCGATATCTCTTGCTTCTTCCCTTTTGCCTCCCCACCCTAAAAACTGGAGACCTTTCGCCGAACCGCGATCGTTCTCGAGATTTTGTGCGGTTCTCACAACAGACAACTGAGAACCGACAAGCGACAATTTTTTCGAGGAGCACTAATGCAACCACTTCGTACCTGTTCTCACATTAAAGACACCGGCGACGTCTGCAACTCCGTCGCCGCCAAAGACCAGAGATATTGCCCCAACCACCTGCGTTACCGCGCGCGTCAGCTTCGCATCGCCCAGGCGCGCGCCCGCTGCGAACGCTTTCACCTCCAGCTCCCACCGCTCGACAGCATGTACGCCGTGCAATCCGCCCTCTCGCAACTCGCCGAAGCTCTGGCCGCCGACATGATCGATCCCAAGCGCGCCAACTCACTTCTTTCCCTCCTGCGCCTCATGTCACTGAACTTCCGCCACCCCGAGAAGTGGCAGACCAACCTCTACCACTCCGACCAGCCCGCCGAAATCGACATCGCACAGGAGTTCGGCCTCCCCCGCGATCTCGATATCGACACCCCTCCCGATGTTGCTTTCCCACGAACTGAAGAGGGTGCCCCACCCTTATCGCCGGGGTTTGGCGATAGGGTGGGAGCCACCGACAACCGACAACTGACCACTGACAACCTGGATTTCCGCCCCGACTTTCCTGTCTCTCCCGAGTTCTTGGAACTCCGCGACATCACCCGGATGCAAGGTCCCGACGCCAGCACTCTTCGCTTCCGGGAGCTGGAGCGCAATCGTGCGCGCCGCCAACTGCGCAGCGATCGCAAGCGCTACGCTGACCTCGCCCTGCGCCTCAACCTAAAGAAGGCGGCCGAGCGACTGGCCGAGCAGAAAGTGGCCGAGAAGCTGGCCGAAGCTGGCATCGCGCCCGCGCCGGCCACCTCAGAACCTTTTGACTTCGACCGGGAAGTCGCCGCGGACATGAAAAAGTCCGCCGCCGTCTTCGCCGAAATCGACGCCTGCTTGGCCACCAAGGAGGTCAAAATCGCCTGATGGGTAGTGCCGAGCTTTAGCTCGGCGTGAAGGCCACGGATTTGTATCAGGGCACGACTTCAGTCGTGCCGAAAGTCGTTCTCTTTTTACTCGAGGCGGGCTTTAGCCCGACGAGGTGGACGTGCGCGTTAGAAGATCACTATCGATGCCGAAGCCGTTTGACCACGAACGAACGCCGGCGGCGTGTACCGAACGCTTTGAGCATGCTCGGCAAACTGCCACGCCACCCATCGCTAACCCCCACTCGCACACATGGATACGTATAAACCAAACGTTTTCACCCACATACGAACAATTTCCCGCTAAACCATTGAAAACAAATGCTGGCTCGTTCCGCATTATGCCGCCTGTATCCTTCGACGCGGTCGCGCATCCGATTGGGGAGAGGTTTCGTACTTCTAATATGCAGAAACTCAGTCGTTTGTTCTTAATCGTTTTGGCGCTCGGCATCCTTATCTCGTTGGTGGCTTGTAGTACCACGCAGGCTTCGGGGCCGAGCGCGCCGATTCCTGCTGCCAAAGTTGACGCTCCGCTGGCCTCCGCGCCGGGCAAGCAAACTGCCGTGTTCGCGGGAGGATGCTTCTGGGGCACGCAGTCGGTGTTTGAGCGCGTGAAGGGCGTGGTGAAAACTACCGCGGGATACTCGGGCGGCTCGGCGAAAACCGCGACGTACGACCAGGTCTCCAGCGAAACCACGGGGCACGCCGAGTCGGTGGAGGTGGTTTACGATCCGTCGAAGATTACCTACGGCCAACTGCTGCGCATCTTCTTTTCTGTTGTGCACGATCCCACGCAGCTCAACCGGCAGGGGCCCGATGTCGGCACGTCGTACCGCTCGGCCATCTTCTATACCGATGACGAGCAGAAGCGAATTGCCACGGCGTACATCGCGCAGCTCGATGCGGCCAAGGTGTTTCCCAAGCCGATCGTCACGCAGGTCACTCCGCTGAAGGGCTTTTATCGCGCCGAAGACTACCACCAGGACTACGCGCTCCATCATGAAGACAACCCGTACATTCAGGTGTGCGACGTGCCCAAGATCAAGGCGTTGAAGCAGCAGTTTCCGGAGCTTTTTGTGGAGTACCAGGGCAAGTGAGGGGGAGGAACCCCACATTTCCCAAAGGCAGGGAAATGTGGGCCACGGGATATGTGGGCGACTTTTTCAAGCGGTGATGGCGGAGTACGAGAGCTCAACAAAGCCGTTCTTGTAAGCGACTACGTTCTTCAAATTCCACCTCTGCTCGGTCAGGGAACCATCGAACAGCCGGAGCCCCTCGCCCAACAGGACAGGAGCTATCGTCAACCTGATTTCGTCCACCAGGCCGAGTTCGAGAAAACGCTGGCACAAGTTGGCTCCGCCTACCAGCCAAATGTTTCGATAGCGAGGTGCGAGAATCTCATTGACCAACTTCGTGAGATCGCCCGAATAGAACTCGACACTCTTTTTGGCGGATGTCAGCTCTCTGTTTGTGATCACGACGACCGGAGTATCGCCATAAGGCCAGCCCAGTTCGAGCGCGTGTTCGTAGGTGCGGGAACCCATCACATAACAATCGATCGCTTTGACGAAGGCCGCAATTTCTTCCTGCGAAATGGAAACCCCGGCTTCGTAGACGCTTCCACTATCCAGCCAGGAGACACTGTTGTCAGGCTTGGCGATGAAACCATCCAGACTAGAAACCGCGTGCAAGGTTACAGTTCGTCCTTTTGCATTGCCGTCGGTGCGTGACATGGCTCCTCCTAGGGCCGATGGCCTGGCCAACGCAGAATCCAATTTGTGCCGCTGTTTAACTAACTCAAAAGTGCTTGGTCACTTAAGTCGCACGTGGGGTCATGGTTACCACCAAATGTGTCTGTAAATAACTGTTTTAATAGGCACTTACTAGCGATTGACCTCTTACTCAAGTGAGTCCATACTCGCCGCCAGCATAGTTGTTTGCTGTCAACCAACGCCGCTTTCGTCGAAGGTCGAAATCCAGAACTGGCCAATGATTGGACGAGCTTGGGTTTCACGTTCCCGACGGAGTCCCCACCGAGACGTATGGTTGTCCGGCCCCTTCACAAATCGACACCGTCTTGAAGAAGAGGAGACACACCAATGAATCGGAAAAAGATCGTACTTGGCATCGCGGTAACCGCTGCCGTTCTGGCCCTATGCTTAACGGCGTTTGCATCGTTGCACGTCGCTGTGAGCCCAACGACTGCGGTAACCAGTGTCGCAACGGGAACCGCGGTAACCTTCGACGGCTTTTGCAACTACACGTGTACCATCACGTGGAGTTTGATAGAGAGCAATTCGAGCGTCGGTAGCATCAACAATACGACTGGACCGCAAACGACCTTTACCCCGGGAACGTTGTCAGGCGAAGTTATTCTCGTTGCGGATGACGGCAATGGTAACAGAGCCACAGCGAAGATCGTTGTCCAGTAAGCTGGACTCGTGACACCCGAGGACTTCAGAGGGGATCCGGGCGGGTGTCCCAGTCAACGCACAATCCAATTCGGCTGCCCCGTTCAACCCTGACCGAAGTCGAAGGGCTGAGCGGGGTTTTCGGTGATAATAGCGACAGTCCGGTTGTACGAACGAGTCGCGCACGGATGAGAGGTCCGAACGAAATCAAGGAATAATCTTGATGTCGCCTTTGAATTCGTGATAGTTGCGGAAGTCAATGATGTTGTGGCTGCAGAAGCTGCTACCCCGTTGACAACCCAAGCTCTCGGCATGGACCGGAAGCAGAAACGATTTCTCGCCAACCAACACGTAGGAATAATCAATCGCGGATTCGACCGCATCCATCGGGAAATCTGACGGTATATTGCGGGCCTGCATCTCGATGCGCAGGACGCGCGCGGTATTCGGATCCACCCATACGGAGCCTGCGTAAGCCGCAATCACAGTCTGAGAGCCGGCCTGCAACCTCCAGTGTGAATTTTGACTCTGCACTTGAAAGTCGTAAACCTGGGCACGGAAACCCGAAATCGTAGACGAACGGCCGGAACTGAAGTGCGCTTTCGAAGCGGGGTCAAAAAGGTCCAACAGTGCGGACGCAAATTCTCCAGTGGACCAGGACCCATCGATATCCTGCAGATGCTTGTCCGTGGGGCGGTTATTGATCTTTACGTTACGATAGCTCTCCTCCCCGTCCTCGTAAATGATTTCAGCCGAAACCAAGTCCTGCGGTACTTTCTCCCCGCGGCCTTGCTGGGTAAACCGCGACATGAACTCCTGGCAAATAAAGTTGGGAAGTTTCTGTGAAAACTGGAACGCCGCCTCTCTGGCCCTTTCGATCAAGGGCGCGTTGGGAGGCAGCGAAGGCGGGGGTGCGGAGTCGGCAGGTCCCGACTCCGCCGGCGGCGGCTCTGGACAGGGAGGCAGAGCCGGCTGTGTGCCGCGTTTCAAAGTGGGAACGTCAGAGCAAGGAGGCGTACTCGGTGCCGGCGATTGGGCCTTGGCGGGCGTGGTGGCCAACGCCAGCGCTAAGGCGACTACGGCGCCAGCCAAGCGCAGCCGGCAGTCCTGACGTTGAAGGATGCATCCTTTCACAGACTCACCTTCTCTCGAATCTAGCATAATTCGCCGGGCCTACACCCTCAGCGATGCTCGGAACCCCCTCGCGGCATAGTAAGATTCGGCACCGTTGTGATATAGAAAAACAGTGTCGAAGCGGCGATCGCAAAAGATGGCGCCACCGAGTTTTCTAATCTCAGAAGGTGTTTTCACCCAACTCGACGTTGTCGTATCGAAGTCTCCAAGTTTCTGCAGCTGTCGATATTGTTCTTCCGTTAAAAGCTCAACGCCCATGGCATCCGCCATATCAACAGCGTTATCTTTCGGTTTATGTTCTTTCCTCGACTCCAGCGCTTCACGGTCGTAGCAAACACTTCTGCGGCCTTTAGGACTTTCCGCCGAGCAATCATAGAAAATGTATTCGCCCGTCTTCTTGTCTCGGCCAACAACGTCCGGTTCACCGCCAGTTCTTTCCATTTCAGTGAGTGACCGCAGTTTTTCAGCATTAGCTTCCAGTTTTGCTTGTACTTGAGCCCATTCAAGGCCTTTATGGCGGTTCATGTTTTTCTCAAAACGGACTTTCAATGCTCTGAGTAGTTGTTCACATTGCTCTCGTGACAACCCCTGCTTATTGCTCTTCGATGGTCGGTTCATAACTTTGCGATTTCCTTGATTCAGGATTTTTGATCCGCCTTCGGCGGCCAGGCGGCCGCTTCGATACCGAACTGCTTAGCGTACTCAGCGTTCAATCGCTGCCAGCCGCACTTCATGGCTGCGGGGCCGACGATGCGACCGATGGGAGTACCACCGAGAAGGTGATCGAGAACATCGAAACAAATGTGCCATCCAGCAGCACCCATTGCGATGAAGCGGCGACCGATGTTGGTCCACAGCGTCAGACGCGTACCACCATCTAAGGGTTCGAGTTCCCAGCGCATATCGTGGTCACCCCAGTTGTACTCAAGCACCTCGGGAGCGTCGGCCCGCGTGACTGTAGTTTCGGAAACCTGCGGCTTGGGCGCTGCCACCGTGGTGAGTTTCACCATGCTTCCAACCGTACCCAGGCTGCCGTCGGCTTCAAAGGGAGCCCATTCGCGCAGATGCGCCGGATCGGTAATTGCCTGCCAGACCTTCTCTGGCGGGTGGCAGAGTTCTCGGACGAGAACGAGCGTCCACTTGTCTCCGTCCTTTTCTATGTGCGCGCCGCTGGCCGGGCCCGGTGTGTATTGCTCGGGGTAAGTCATATTTAAGTTCTCCTAAGACGGCCGGTCTACCAACGCTTCAGCTGCGTGACCTGAATGAGGTTGCCGCAGGTGTCGTTCAGCATGGCGATCGTCGATGCTGTCACGTCGGTCGGCGGCATGGTGAACTCGGCGCCGTGCGCTTTCATACGTTCGTAATCGGCCTGCACGTCGTCGGTATAAAACATGGCCGCGGGCTGGCTCTGCTGAAACAGCGCCTGTTGATATGCTTTGGCCGCGGGGTTGTTGTTGAGCGCCAGCTGCAGCTGAGTGCCGTTGGGCTCGTCGGGCGAGCCAACGGTCAGCCAGCGAAATGGGCCATTGCTGAAATCGGCCTTCTTCTCGAAGCCCAGCACTTCGGTATAGAAGCGCAGGGCCTTGTCCTGGTTGTCGACGTATACGCTTGTCAGTTTGATCTTCATTTCGTTTCTCCTTTGTCAGGTTTGCGATTTGGGCCGCGTTGTATTCTGTTGGTCTTCCTTTTCGCTGGTGTTGCTTTGTCATCGGTCATTCGGTCGAGGTGGCGTTCGAGAGCGTCCAGATGAGTGGACCAGAACCGACGGAACTGAGCCAGCCACGCATCGACCTCCTGAAATGGTGCGGGTTTCAGCCGGTAGAGACGGCGCTGTGCGTCCACCGTGGACTCCACGAAACCTGCCTCGCGCAGCACGCGCAGGTGCTTCGACACGGCCGGCTGCGACATACGAAGTTGACGCTCGATCTCTCCCACCGACTGTTGTGACGAGACCAGAAGTCCCAAGATGGCGCGGCGGTTCGGCTCAGCAATGATGTCGAAGGCGGATCCCACGCCTTCTATATACCCTATGGGGCATATACATGTCAAGGTATATATCGATGGAGCTTGGGTCCTGATTTTAGTCGGTCTCACCTGGTTGCGGATGAGTCTGAGGTTCGCGGCTAGAATTACCGGTAAGTAGCTCGGTTAAGTCGGGTCATTCCGATTTGGCATTTGGGGGTGTGTCGTGACGGCGAATGAGCTCAAACACGTTCTTCTGTGGTGTACGGTTCTTAACTATGTGGTTCTACTCTTCTGGTCAGGCGTCTTTCTCTTTGCCCATGACTGGATGTATCGGCTGCATACAAGCTGGTTTAAGCTCCCGGTTGAGACCTTTGATGCACTTCACTACGCATGTCTTGCGATCTACAAGATCGGCATATTCTTGTTCAACCTGGTGCCGCTCATTGCACTCTGGTTGGCTTCGTGAGCGGGTCGGCGAGCGCACCGACGAACACTTGACTCTGACCAAAGATCCAGAGAAACGGAGTGCAGAATGTCTAGCGATTCAAATTTGCCAGCACCAGCCGGGGCGGCGATTCCGCCGGACGACCCTCGTCGCCAATTAGTTGCCGCCGATGCTGACAGCAACCTTCCGCATATCGGAGTGGTTGGGGATACGTACACCATACTTCTCGCTGGCAAAGACACGGCTGGCCGATTCTGCCTGATCGACATGCACGTGCCTCCAGGTGGCGGCCCGCCTCCACACCGTCATGATTTCGAGGAGACATTCACGTTACTCGAGGGCGAGTTGGAGGCTACCTTCCGCGGCGAGAAGCACGTGGTGCGGATGGGCGAGACGATTCATATTCCGGCGAACGCGCCGCATCAGTTTCGCAACTCGTCTGCGCAGCCGGTGAGAATGCTCTGCATCTGTTCACCGGCGGGCCAGGAAGAATTCTTTCTGGAGGTGGGTGTTCCGGTCGCGACGCGCACGACCCCTCCACCGAAGCTGGAGGGAGCAGCGGAAGCGGAGTTCAGGGCGAAGGCTGCTGCGCTGGCCCCGAAGTATCGGACGGAATTGCTGCGGCATGCGTGAAAAAGATAGTTGGGCCGGCCGGCTAACAACCCCGCTCAAGCTTCGCTTGAGCGGGGCACAGTGCGGTGCTTCGCGGGGACCCCGGTTTGAGTGGAGCACCCGATTCTGATTCGACTGCGTTACGGCATCAGAACGGTGTCGACCACGTGGACGACTCCGTTGGACTGATAGACATCAGCGATGGTCACCATCGAGTTGCCACCCTTTTCGTCGGTCAGTACGACGCTCTTGCCCTTGAGGGACGCGGTGAGGTTCTCTCCGTTCACCGTTTTCAAGGTGGCCTTGCCGCCACCGGCCTTGATCATCTTGACCAGTTCGCCTGCCGAAACGTTTCCGGCGACAACATGGTAGGTGAGGATCTTGGTGAGAGTGTCCTTGTTCTCGGGCTTCACCAGCGTATCCACCGTTCCGGGAGGCAACTTTGCGAAAGCTTCGTTGGTAGGCGCGAACACGGTGAACGGCCCGGGAGAAGACAGCGTGGCAACCAGTCCGGCGGCTTTTACGGCGGCGACCAGCGTGGTCAGGTCGGGGGAGGCAGAGGCGTTCTGCACGATGGTCTTGCTGGGGTACATGGCGGCTCCGCCAACCGCGGGGTCGCTCTTGTCGGCCGCAAATGCCGCTGCGGCGAGGCTGAGTGCAAACAGTGATACAAGCAGTTTCCTGGTCATAACGTTAGTCACCTTTTCGTTTCGTGAGCGACATGGGATGTGGTCGCTGTATTGAATTAACGTGCGGGGAGCACCAACGGATTGCGATAAGCCCAACCAAATGTCAGGAGGCGAACGGCTGAGGAATCCGAAGTCCGAGATACTCTCCACACACTAGGTTGATGTGGGGCAGCGGCCGAGGGACGGCCTGCAACTCAGTTGGTTTTCTTGAGCAGAAAATCGTAAGCAAAAGGAGAGGAGTGCGGGAAAAATCCGCGGTTTCGCAGAGGAGCGACCTGGGGATTCGTCGCGGGTCAGGGCCTGCGATCGTGACGGAAGGGACTGGTTGGCGGCATTGCTACGCGGAGAGATTCGACCGCGAAACGACGGCGGGCGCGCATCCTCCGGTATCGTCGCGACCCCAAGTTCCGCTAGAATCACAGTTTGCAGATTCATCCCTCCAAAGCGATTGCGCCCGTCACGTCGCGCCGGGGAGCGCAGGGCTCATGCATCGATTGAAGCGACTGTTGCACTACGTCAGGCCGTATTGGTTTTACGTCGCGGCTTCCGTGGTGTCGATGGCGCTGGTGGGACTTCTGGACGCGTTTCGGCTGCTGCTGATCGGACCTATCTTTGATTCTGTACTGAACCCCGGGTCGCCGGCTCACGAGCTGCATCTGTTGCCGAACTCCCGCTGGTCGCTACAGTTGAACTGGTTCGTACCTGAGCACTTCCATAACGTGTGGACGATTGTGGCCTTCGCGCTGGTGGCGGCCACGGTGCTGAAGGGCGGGTTCGATTATCTGGGAACGTACCTGGTGAACTATGCCGGCTTCGGCATGATCACTGACCTGCGGAACGATTTGTACAACGCGACTCTGCGACGCTCAGTTGCGTTTTTCCAGAAGCACTCGACGGGCACGCTGCTGTCGGCGCTGGTCAACGACATGGAACGCGTGCAGTATGCCATGTCGACGGTGCTGGCGGAGTTTCTGCAGCAATTTTTCACGCTCATTTTTACTGCGTGCGTCGTGGTGTTGCTGGGCGGACGGCTGGCGTGGGTGCTGATGCTGTTTGTGCCGTTTGTGCTGGGGTCGGTGCGACGCATCGGACAGCGGGTGCGGACGACAACGCGCAAGGGCCAGGACAAGCTGGCGGAGATCCAGAACATCCTGCACGAGACCATCACGGGTGTGCGCATCGTGAAGGCGTTCTCGATGGAGGCGTGGGAGACGAGACGTTTCCGCGACGCGGCGAAGCGTCTGTTCCGCGCCAATTTGCGTTCAGTGAGCGCGGCGGCTATCAGTTCGCCGATGATGGACATCTTCGGGGCGATTGCGATCGCGCTACTCATCCTGATGGGGCGCGAGTACATCAAACACGGCGTCTTTAGCGAGGGCGTGTTCCTGGCGTTCATCGTGGCGGTGTTCAAGCTGTACGAGCCGGTGCGCAAGTTTGCGCAGTTCAATAACAACTTTCAGCAGGCGCTAGGGGCGTCGTCGGCCATCTTCGACTTCCTCGATGCGCATGACGAAGTGCGGGAGAAGCAGGGCGCGACAACGCTGCCGCCGTTCCACCAGGGAATCCGGTTCGAGCACGTGTACTTCAGCTACCGCGACGGCGAAGACCATCGCGAGGTGCTACACGACATTAACCTGACGGTGGCGCCGGGTGAAGTGGTGGCGATCGTGGGCTCGAGCGGATCGGGAAAGACTACGCTGGTCCACCTGCTGCCGCGTTTCTTTGACGTGACGCGCGGCAAGCTGCTCATCGACGGCCATGACGTGCGCGACCTCACGGTTGCATCATTGCGCTCGGAGATCGCCATCGTGACGCAGGACACCATCCTGTTTAACGACACGGTGCGCAATAACATTGCGTACGGGCAACCGACGGTACCGAAGGAAAAGGTGGAAGAAGCGGCACGAGCGGCGCTGGCGCACGACTTCATTCAGGCGCTGCCGGGCGGATATGAGGCGATCATCGGCGAACGCGGACTACGGCTCAGCGGCGGTGAACGCCAACGGCTTTCGATTGCGCGCGCTATCCTGAAGAATGCCCCTATCCTTATTCTTGATGAAGCGACGTCGGCGCTCGATACGGAGAGCGAGTCGCTGGTGCAAACAGCGCTGCAAAACCTGATGACGGGGCGCACCGTGTTTGTCATTGCGCACCGGCTATCCACGGTGCGGCGGGCTGACCGCATTCTGGTGCTGGAGAGCGGCATGATCACCGACGAAGGCACGCACGAGCGGCTGATGGCGCGCACAGGCACGTATCGACGGCTGTACGATTTGCAATTCGTGGATGTCGAAATCGCCAATGGAAGCGAGTAAGCCGAACATGGAAATCCGCTCGATGACGGGCTATGCGCAGGTGAAATCGCACGTGAGTGATGAGCTCACGCTAGCGCTCAGCCTGAAGTCGGTGAACCACCGCTTCCTGGATTTACACCTGAGGATCCCCAACGAGTTGGACACGATTGAGATGAAGGTGCGGCGGGTGCTGAAGGCACGACTGCATCGCGGGCATATCGAGGTCACCCTCAGCCTGGAGCGTACGGGCGGCGCGACATTTGCCGTGAATCGTGAGCTGGTTGGCGGATACCTGCGGGCGTTTCGCGAGGCGGCGGAAGAGTTTGGCGTCAGCGCAGAGCCTGACCTGAACGCAGTATTGAAACTGCCGGGCGCGCTGAATGCGACCGAGTCGGGTGACGCCACTGACGAACTGGAAAAGCAAGTGACTGGCGCGCTGGAACAGGCCATCGAGCGGCTTAACCATATGCGCGAAGAAGAAGGCCGCGGCGCAGCGACGGAGTTGCGGGAGCGTATGCAACATTTGTCGAAGGCAACGCAGGAAGTCGAGTCGCTGCGGCACAAGGTACTGAAGGCGTATCACGATAAGGTGTATGGACGGATGCAGGAGTTGATTGGCTCGCACGCCGACCCTGACCGAATTTTGCAGGAAGCGGCGATGCTGGCCGAGCGCAGCGACATCCAGGAAGAGCTAGTGCGGATGAAGAACCACATCCAGCATTTTCTGTCGCACCTGGACAGCGGCGGCGAAGTCGGCAAGAAGCTCGATTTTCTGCTGCAAGAGATGAATCGCGAGGCCAATACATTGCTGTCGAAAACCACGGGCGTTGCGGGCGAAGCATTGCGCATCACCGAACTGGGGCTGGCCATGAAGTCGGAGATCGAGAAGGCCCGCGAACAGGTGCAAAACTTAGAGTGAACGGCGAATGAGCGGGATCGTGTTCATCATTTCGGCGCCTTCGGGTTCGGGCAAATCGACACTGACGGCGGAGCTACGGCGGCTGGTACCGGGCCTGGAGTTTTCCATCAGCTATACGACGCGCGCGCCGCGTGGCAGCGAGCAGAACGGGCGCGAATACTACTTTATTACGCGCGAACAGTTCGAAAAGATGATCGGCGAGGGACAGTTCCTGGAATATGCTGAGGTCTTCGGCAACTATTACGGCACGGCACGCAGCTTTTTGCGCGAGGCGTTCGCCCGCGGAAACGACCTGATTCTGGACATCGACGTACAGGGCGCAGCGCAAGTGAAGCAGAAACTGGCGGAGGCGGTGAGCATCTTTATTCTTCCACCATCACGTGAAGAGTTGGAGCGGAGGCTGCGGCGCCGGACGTTGGCGGAAAATGAAACGCGACGCGAGTTGACGGGTGAGGGTAAACGTCCCGAAGAGATTGAAGCTATCATCCAGCGACGGTTGCAGGAAGCCTCGCGCGAGATTGAGAATTATTCGGAGTATGACTATATTTTGGTGAATGAAAAAGTAGAGCCGGCCATCGACGTCTTGCAGGCGATCGTGAAAGCGGAGCGGGTAAAGCGTTCGCCGGAGCCGCAACGGGCTGGGGATGAACAGGTGCTGGCAACCGCCGAGATGGCGGAACGGCGCCACATGATGGAGCAGGTGCAGACGATTCTGGCAACCTTTGACCTTTCAAGTTCTCATACCGCAACGGAGTGACACATGGACTTAGCTGATGGATTTGATAGCAAGTATCGGTATGTTCTGGTGGCAGCGAGACGGGCGCGTCAATTGCAAAACGGCGCGCGTCCGGTGGTAGAACCGCACTCCGGCAAGGCATGTCGCATTGCGGAAGAGGAAATCAACGCGGGCAAAGTGAAGTGGGAAATTCCCGCGGCCGGCAAGACGCCCGACGAGGTTGCGGATGAGCTGATCACCGGTGCTGTGGGCGGCGAGGCGGACGATTAAAACACCGTTGCTAGTTGTCCTTTAAAGACATTGACGCTGGTTTCCTCATCTAAGGGTTATGAAGATCGCGCTGGGAGTCACGGGGGGCATTGCCGCCTACAAGGCCGCGGAGATCGTGCGCCTGTTGCAGGAGCGCGGCGTGCGGGTGCAGGTCGTCATGACCGACTCGGCGCAGGAGTTTGTGCGGCCCCTGACCTTTGCGGCGCTTTCGGGCGAGAAGGTCATCACCGGGCTTTTCTCGGCGGGCGACGAGCAACCCAATCTCGATTCTGCGGTCGAACATATTGCGGTGGCACAATCCATTGACGGGTTGCTGGTAGCGCCGGCTACCGCCGATACCGTTGCAAAGTTCGCCCAAGGTATCGCCAACGACTTTCTCTCCACGCTGTATCTCGCGACCAAGGCGCCGGTAATCGTGGCGCCGGCGATGAACGTGAACATGTGGGAGCATCTGGCGACGCGGGCCAACCTTGAGGTGTTACGACAGCGCGGAGTGCTCATTGTCGAACCGGACAGCGGATATCTGGCGTGCGGCATGATTGGCGCGGGGCGACTGGCGGAGCCGGAACACATCGTCGCTGCAACATTAGAGAGGCTCGGGATTTCGCAAGATCTTGCCGGCGAGACGGTGCTGATTACGGCTGGCCCGACGCATGAGCCGGTCGATCCAGTGAGGTACATTGGCAACCGTTCGAGCGGGAAAATGGGTTATGCGCTGGCGGAAGCCGCCTTGCGGCGCGGAGCGAGGGTGATTTTGGTAAGTGGGCCGACGGCGTTGACGCCTCCGTCGGCGGCGGAGGTTATCTTTGTCGAAACCGCGCAGCAGATGCGCACCGCGGTGCTGGACCGTTGGGAGCGAGCGAGCATCGTTATTATGGCGGCGGCGGTAGGCGACTATCACGTCAAGAACGCCGCTCCAGAGAAGATCAAGCGCGGCGGACCGATTGAGTTGCAACTCGAACCGAACCCGGACATCCTGGCTGACCTGGGCAGCCTGCGGCAGGCGACGGGCAAACAATCGCCCCTGCTGATAGGCTTTGCGGCCGAGACCGAGCACCTGCTGGAGAATGCGCGCACTAAGCTCTTGAAGAAGCAAGTGGACGCCATCATACTCAACGACGTTTCGCGTGCGGACATCGCGTTTAACTCCGATCGCAATGAGGTCACAATTGTGACGGCGACGGAAACTGTCGCGGTTCCAGAAGCAAGCAAGCTGGACGTTGCACGGAAAATTCTCGAGGCCGCAGTTCGCATGCGGCGGCAACAGGCTACACTGGTGGCGTCACCGGTCCGTACCTGATGGCCCTCGATCCCACAAGAAAAAATGCGATTCGCGAACGGCTAAGCTTTTATCGCGAGCTCGGTATTGGGCCTCTGTATCGGCGCGAAGTACCTGCGGGTGCACAATCGCAAGAACTCGGCGATGCGCTGGTCGACGATTTTGTCGCCGTCGCAGACGAGGTTTCGGCGTATCAGGAGACCGTGGCCCAGAAACTCAATTTGCCGAGCGACAAGGACCGCGATGCAATGTTACGCGTCATCCTTGAAGACATCGGCCCGAACTGCCAGCGGTGCAAGCTGGGCAAACTGGGACGCAAGCAGATCGTGTTTGGTACCGGCGATCCGCAGGCAGAGCTGATGTTCATTGGCGAAGGGCCGGGCGCGGACGAAGACGAACAGGGCCTGCCATTCGTAGGGCGCGCAGGGCAACTACTGAACAACATGATTACGGCGATGGGGCTGCGACGCGAGCAGGTCTACATCGCCAACATCGTGAAGTGCCGTCCGCCGGGGAACCGCACGCCCGAGCGCGATGAATGCGACACCTGTTCGCCGTTCCTGATGCGACAGATTCGCGTGGTGCGGCCGAAGGTAATTGTGGCGTTGGGCGCGACGGCCGCGAAAAACCTGCTCGGGCTAAATAATTCCATGGCGTCGTTGCGAGGGCGTTTCTACGATTTCTCGCCAAAGCGCGCGCTGACAAACGCAGATCCACCGTTCGACTGCAAGCTGGCGGTCACTTACCACCCGGCGTTTTTGCTGCGCGATCCACGGCAGAAGGGCGAGGCGTGGAAAGACCTGCAGATGGTTATGAAGTTCCTGGGACTGCAACCGCCGGCGCGCGCCAATAAAGACGCTGAGGGCAGCTAGCCCGCCATGCCACGGTTCTGCGATGTGGCGGTGCCCGTTCCGCTCGACGCCACGTTTACCTATTCCATTCCCGAAGAACTGCCCGAGCCGTGCGTGGGTGGACGTGTGATTGTGCCCTTCCGCGAGAAGCGGCTGTGCGGCATTGTCACCGAAGTACACGACCGCGAGCCGAGCTTCAAGGCCAAACCTGTACAGCAGGTACTGGATTCGGCTCCCGCGCTCACTTCTGAGCTGATGCAATTGGGCCGTTGGATCGCGCACTATTACATTGCGCCGATCGGCGAAGTGCTGCGCACGATGTTGCCTTTGTCGGCCGAGTTTCGCCACGCCACGGGATATCACATCACGGACAAGGGACTCGAGGCGCTGCATGCCGCGTCAACCGTCGGCTCGTCGCTGCGCGCACGGGTGGAACCGGAGCAGCAGATGAAAGAGTATGCCGTGCTCAACCGGCTGGCGGACGGCGAGGTGATGCGCGAGGCTTCTCTGCGCTCGTCGGCTAACGCGTCGCGGGCAGTTCTGCTGGGATTGTTGCGTAAGAAATGGATTGCGCGGGAAGACCTGAGCGGGGTGCGGGATGCCAGCCGGAATATTCAGATCGCTACGCTGAAGACGACCGAGGCAAAGCTGAACGCCAACCAGCGGACGATCGTCGATTGCCTGCGTCAGCGGCCGGAGCAGCGCGCGCCGGTGTCGGCGTTGCGCGAGTTGGCGGTTCCGCGAACCACGCTGCAGACGTTAGTGCGACGAGGCATCGTCGAGCTAACCGAGGAGCCAGCGACCTTTCGCATGTCGGGCCTGAAGCCGAGGAAGCTGGAATTTCTTTTCAATTCGGCGCAGAAGGCAGCGCTCGATCAGATCAATGCGGCGGTCGACGAGCGGCAGTTTCTGCCCATGCTGCTACATGGCGTAACGGGATCAGGGAAGACAGCGGTGTATCTGTCGGCGATGCAGGCGATGCTTGTCAAGGGGCGGTCGGCGATATTGTTGGTTCCGGAAATCGGGCTGACTCCCGCGATGGCGGCGGACCTGCACCAGGTTTTTGGCGATGAGGTTGCAATTCTGCACTCGGCCTTGACCGACGACGAGCGAGCCGAGCAATGGAAGCGCATCCGCAACGGTGAGTCCCACATTGTGGTAGGCACACGCTCGGCAGTGTTCGCGCCGGTGCCCGACCTGGCGCTGATTGTGGTCGACGAGGAACACGATCATTCGTATAAGCAGGATGAGACGCCACGCTATCACGCGCGCGACGTCGCGGTGATGCGCGCCAAGATGACGAACGCCGTGGTAGTGCTGGGCTCGGCGACGCCGTCGCTGGAAACCTATTACAACGCGCAGCAGGGCAAATACAAGCTTATGGAGCTGGCCGAGCGCATTGAGAAGCGTCCACTACCCGAGGTGGAGATCATCGACATGCGGGCGGAGTTCCAGCGCACAAAGAAAGACCAGGTGCTCTCGCAAAAGCTGGTGGAGGAGATTGGCGAGCGGCTAGAGCGCAACGAGCAGGTCATGGTGCTGCTGAACCGGCGCGGGTACTCGGCGTTCGTCTTGTGCCGCGAGTGCGGCGAGACGGTGCAATGCAAGAACTGCGCGATTGCGATGACGTACCACAAACGCGAGCACCGGCTCATCTGTCACTACTGTGGGTTCGTGCGGCCAGCGCCGAAGACGTGTCCGAAGTGCGGCAGTGAATACGTCCAGTATCTCGGTACCGGTTCCGAAAAACTGGAGCAGATGCTGCACTCGCTATTTCCGCAGGCGCGTATTGGGCGGTTGGATCGCGACACGGTTCGGGGGCGAGACGATCTGGAGCAGATCTTGAGCGCTTTGCACGCGGGCGAGATTGACTTACTGGTCGGTACGCAGATGATCGCCAAGGGACACGATATTCCGAACGTGACCCTGGTGGGGGTGGTGGGATCGGACGCAGCGTTGGGATTTCCGGACTTTCGCGCGGCTGAACGCACATTCCAATTGCTGACGCAGGTGGCGGGACGCGCGGGCAGAGGAGAAACTCCGGGCAAAGTCGTGCTGCAGACCTTCTTTACCGATCACTACGCGATTCAGTTTGCAGCGGCGCACGATTATCGCGGGTTCTACGAGAAAGAGGCGCGATTCCGCAGCTGGATGCACTATCCGCCGTTCAACGCGGTGAGCAACGTGATCGTGCGCAGCAGTAAGCTGGATGAGGCGCTCACGTGGTCGGGCATGCTGGGAAAGTGGTTCGAGTCGACGCGGCTAGAGGGGGTTCGCGTGATGGGCCCGGCAGCGGCGCCGATCGTCAGGCTGAAGACGGAGTACCGATACCATTTCCTATTGAAGTCGGCGAGCCGCGAGCGCATGAACACTGTCCTGCGCGCGATGATCGAGCACGCGGTAGAGAAGAAGATCCCTCGGACGAACCTGGTAGTCGATGTGGATGCGCTGTCGCTGACCTAACCGGCGTCCTTCGGCCATTCTTTGAGGGCTTTGCGAAGCTGTACCAGCTGGCCGAGGTGGTAGGCGGTGTGGTCGGCGATCAGCATCGCTTCGCGCATCAGGGTCTGGCCCTGGCTTCGGGGGAACGGTTCCAACAGCGGCCGCGAGCGGTCGAGGACCATAGCTCGCATCTCCTCAACCAAGTCGAAGACCGACGAGATGGACTGGTCCCAGGCTTCTTCCTGCGGCGGGGCAGGCGTAATCGGCCAGTAGCCCTTGGGCCACGGCGGCGATTTGTGGCGGGCGTCCTTGGTGAATTCGACGATGTCCCAGAGAGCAATACGCATGTGCTCGACGAGTTCCCACGCCGAGTGCGAGAAGCCGGGCGGGACCTCGCCGCGCTGGTCTATAGGAAAGTCGGCAACCGCGGCACGGAAGTCGGCATGCGCCTCGCCCCAATCGAGAGCTTTCGCAAGTTGTTGACGAAGTTGCTGGTCGTGGGTCATGGAGAATAAGAGTTGAGCGGGGATATGGTAGCAGTGGACAGTGCCTAATGGATAGTGGTCCGAAGATTAGCCACCTGTTCTACGTTTGAGAAAGTCCTTTACTCCGCCGCCGAAACAGCACTTCCGGACAGATAACCGATGCGTTCGGCTAGCTTCCGGACCGAACGGGTTCCGGTACTTTGGCGGTCGAGACGAAGCACCTGCGCCCGGGATGACAGTACGCCCTCATAAGCGAGTAAAATAGCCGTATTCGGCGAGGATGGTATGAGGCTTAATCTGGTACGCTCCGGCGCCGTGCGGGTATTCGATTTTCCATGCCACAAATAGGTAGTTTCACGCTTCTTCTGGCTCTTGCCCTGGCGGTGTATTCGTTCATCGCCGGGGTGCTGGCGCTCTATCGAAAAGACGATCGCTTGACGGAAACAGCGCGTCGAGCGGGAATCGCCTGCTGGGCCGCAGTCACTGTCGCGGCGTTCGCGCTGGTGATGGCTGCGTTCGGTAACGACTTCTCAGTTGCCTACATCCTGCATCACAGCAATCGCGACCTGCCCATCGCGTACAAGTTCGCCGCGCTATGGTCGGGACAGGAAGGCTCGCTCCTGTTGTGGGCGTGGCTGCTATCGACTTATGGACTAGTAATGCGGCTGCGGTACAAAGTCGATCCGCAACTTACGGCCTACGCATCGGCGATTGTGGCGGCGGTGCAGGTGTTCTTTCTTCTGCTGGTGAATTTTGCGGCGCATCCGTTCGGGCTGGTCACGGGCACGATCCCGGCCGATGGCAACGGGCTGAATCCACTGTTGCAGTATCCCGAGATGGTGATCCATCCGCCGATGCTGTATCTGGGTTACGTCGGCGTGACCGCGCCGTTCGCGTTTGCGCTGGGCGCGTTGATCATGAAGTATCCCGGCGAGAAGTGGATCCACATCACGCGCCGCTGGACGATGGTGGCGTGGCTGTTTCTGACCTGCGGTGTCTTCCTGGGCGCGCACTGGGCCTACGCCGTGCTCGGTTGGGGCGGCTACTGGGGATGGGACCCGGTGGAAAATGCTTCCATCCTGCCATGGCTGACGATGACCGCGTTTCTGCATTCGGTGATGATGCAGGAAAAGCGCGGCATGATGAAGATGTGGAACATGTGGCTGATCTTTACCACATTCCTGCTCGCCATCTTCGGAACGTTTCTGACGCGTAGCGGCGTGGTCAGTTCGGTGCATGCGTTCGCGCAGTCGGGCATCGGCATCTGGTTCGTGTGGTTCCTGGCCATCGCGTTTGCCACCTGTGTGTTCTTCTTTGTGCGCAACCGCGACACGCTGAAGAGCGAGCATCGCCTGGATTCGCTGATCTCGCGCGAGTCGAGTTTCCTGTTCAACAACCTGGTGCTGCTGGTGGCCTGCTTCGCGGTGTTGTGGGGCACGCTGTTTCCGGTGCTGTCGGAGTGGGTGACGGGCAGCAAGGTCACGGTGGGGCCGCCATTCTTCAACCGCGTGAACGTACCCATCGGATTGTTCCTGGTGTTTCTGACCGCCGTCGGCCCGCTCTTAGCGTGGCGTCAGACATCGTGGGACAGCCTGCGACGCAACTTCCTGTGGCCGACGATTATCGCAGTGGGGACGGCCATCGCGCTGATCGCCGGCGGCATGCGGCCGTGGCAGGAAAGCGCTTATTTCTATTCGCTGATGGCGATCTCGCTGTCGGCCCTGGTGATGGCGACCGTCGTTGGCGAGTTCTGGCGCGGGGGACGGGTGCTGGCGCGGCAGCAGCATATCAACATTCTCTCCGGTATGGTGCAGATCACGCGGCGCAACACCCGGCGCTACGGTGGATACATCGTGCATTTCGGCATCATCCTGATCGTGATTGGCTTTGCTGGCCTGCCCTTCAACCAGGACAAAGAGCAGGAGATGGGCTTCGGCGACAAGATGCAGATTGCCGGTTTCACGCTGGTGTGCCAGTCGTACACGCAAGACGACACTCCAAATTACGGCAGCGAGTGGGCCGTGATGGATGTGTACAAGAACGGCAAGAAGATCGACACCATGTATCCGGAACGGCGTTTTTACAAGGCGAGCGAACAGACATCGACCATAGTGGCCAATCGCTCGCGCCCGAACGCAGACCTGTACCTCGTGTACACCGGCAAGAACCCCGATACCGGCAAACCAATCATCAAGGCGCACGTGAATCCGCTGGTCATGTGGATCTGGATCGGTGTAGTGGTGGTGGGGTTTGGGACGGTGATAACGCTGATTCCGAATTGGAAGCCGCCCAAGGTCAAGGAGGCGGAGAGGGTACGGGAAGACGCGGAAGGGGCGTCGAAACGAGGCACGGTGGAAGTAGGGGGAGACTGATGTCGCGAAAGCGAATTTTGCTTCGTCCGCTTCAACTGCTCGGCATTGCCGTCCTTGCGATTGCATTTATGGGAGCGGATGTCGATGCCCGCTTCAACAAGCTCGGCCATCAGATGATGTGCATGTGCGGGTGCAACCAGATCTTGCTGGAGTGCAATCACGTGGGCTGCTCTTATTCCGAGCGCATGCGCAACGAGCTGACGGCCGGACTGGAGCGCGGCGACAGTGATTCGCTGGTCCTGCAAAGTTTCGTGCAGAAATATGGCAATACGGTACTGGCTGCGCCCACCTCGACCGGGTTCAACGTGGTGGCGTGGATCACACCGTTCGCAGTGTTCGCGCTGGCCACCGCGTTAGCGGTCTGGCTGGTGAAGTTATGGAAAGCACGCCCAGTGGCCCAGACGGTGGCGCGGCCTGATCTGGGCACGGCGGAACTAGATGCCCTGCGTAAACGAGCGCGGGAGGAGACGGAGTTTTGATGCATTCCCTGATGTTGATCGCGGCGGCAGCGAGTGAGACGCCATTCATCCTGTTCGGTTGCGCGTTGTTTGCCGCTGCGTTGTTTGTGTATGTGTTCTACGAGCCGGGTGACATCGATGCTGGCGAAGCCAAGACACGCTTTGGATATTTGCAGGAACGGAAGGACGCGACTTACGAGAACCTCCGCGACCTGAACTTTGAGTACAAAGCGGGCAAGCTGAGCGAGCGAGATTACGCCCTGCAGCGCGCCGCGCTGGAAGACGAGGCGGCAGCGATCCTCGCCGAGATGGAGACCATCGAGAAGACGAGGGCGGTGGTAAGGGGGCGGGCGTGAAAACGAGACTCCTCCTAGGTGCTCTGCTTACATTGGCTCTCGCCGGTTTCGCGGCCGCTCAAAACATCACCGGCACGGTGACCAACGCTACAACCGGCAAGCCGGCGGCAGGCGACGAGGTCACCCTGTTGTCGCTCTCGCAAGGTATGCAGGAAGTTGGATCCGGCAAGACCGACGCCGAGGGCAAGTTCAGCCTCCCCGCTCCCGCGGAGCAGGGCGTGCCGCACATGGTCCGCGTCACGCACGGAGGCGTGAATTACTTTCCCCAAGGCGGCCCGCTGATGCCGGGCGCGACCACGACCCAGATCACCGTTTACGACACAGCAAAGAAGCTGGACGGACTTTCGCAGACAGTAGAGGTCGACCGCTACGAAGCGCAGGGCGACCAGTTGCAGGCGATTGCGCTTTTCGCGATCCGCAATGAATCAAAACCGCTGCGCACGCTCGACGCCGAGCAGACGTTCGAGTTCGTACTGCCGGCGGGCGCGACAGTCGACTCCGGAATGGCCAAGTCTCCGGGTGGGCAACCGCTCAACATCCCTCCCACGGAGACGTCGCAAAAGGGCCGCTATGCGTTCAGCTTTCCGCTGAAACCGGGCGAGTCGCAATTCCAGGTGAGCTATCACTTGCCATATAAGGGCGCGGCTAGCTTTTCGCCGAAGCCGCTGGCCGAGGTGCAGCACTTCGTGGTGATGACTCCCCAGGGCATGACGTTCGCGCCGAAAGACAAGCAACGCTACCAGTCGATGCCCGACAACTCGGGCGCGGGCGTAATGGTGGCCACTAACGTAAAGCCCGGCGAAGACCTGAGCTTCACCTTAAGCGGCACGGGGCAGTTTCAGGCCGAAGGGCAGCAATCGGCAGGTGGCGACGAGGGCGGTGGTGGAGGAATGGGCGGCGGACAAGCTGCCGCGCGCGACAATCGTCCCGGTGGAGGTTTGGGCGCGCCGATCGACTCCAATGATCCGCTGCACGACTACCGTGCGGTGATCCTCGGTGTGTTCGCGTGTGTGTTAGTAATGGGCGGCGCCTACGTGATTGCGAAGTCAAACAATCCTACGCCGGCGGTCGCAATTGCGGGCGCAACCGCTGCGGCGACAGTCAGCGACGAAGCGGCCCCGCGCGATCGCAATGCCAAGCTGCTGGAGGCCATGAAGGAAGAACTGTTCCAATTGGAACTCGACCGGCAGCAGGGTAAGATCGGTCAGGACGAATACGCGACGGCAAAGGCCGCGTTGGATGAGACGATCCGGCGGGCACTGGCGAGGAAGAGTAGCTAGTAGCCCGTTCTTTAGCGGCCTCGTTCAGCAAGCTCAAGACAGGGTCTCTCCGCGATGCGTGCGCACTTCCTGATTGTTCTCTTGCTCGGCTCGTTGGTTCCAGGCGTCACAGCGCAGGCGCCGTGGCAGCGGATGGTCGGTTCGGGCAAGGGAATCTCCTTCGACACACCGGTCGCACATTCGCTCTCCTATTTCATAGGTGACCCGTTCTTACGCGACGATGGGTATGACTTCTGCGGGGCGTGTACGCCACAAGACAAAGCCACGGCCCACTCCAAACACAAGTTCAGGACGGAGCTGAAAAAGGTGGGTGAATTGGGTGGCTACCCTATCTATGACCTGTTCTATTTTTTTGACGATCACATCGGTACCGGTGAGATTGACTGGAAATCCATACTGGTATCGGTGTCACCGGGGCAGTTCCGCGAGATCTATCATCTGCAACCACCCTCGGCGCAAATCACACCGTCGTTCCTGCTCAAGGCCGGAGGGGAAGAAATCCTGGCTACGCGCAACCTAATCCCTGGCACCGGCAACCAATACGACGAGGCGTATTGGTGGTTTGGAGCGGCCGGCCCGGTGCGAATCGATATTGAGTCAATTTCCGACGTTCTTTCGTCGATTCTTCCAGCCGGTTTTGGGGTTTGGAAGGGCGGAGCCCTAGATATGGGAACTTTGACCTTTCGAAGTTCGGTATGGAGAACTGGCGATGCAAATTGTTGTCCGACGGGCGGCGCTGTGACATTGCAGTTTCGACTCGATGGCGGGCGGTTGGTGGTGACCAAGAAGAACTACGATGCGACGGCCAAGCCTCCCGAGTAGACCGTGAGCGACGCGCCGCGGTGCCCGACTTCGGTGCGGGGAAGGTTTTCGAGGCGTAGAATCGGGGTTCGCGACGTCTGATGTCGCAGGTTGAGACTGGCGGTCCATTTTTCGGAATGAGGTTTGTGCAAGATGGCTCTGATGCAAAAAGGCGTGGCGCTGGCAGCGGGGCGCATGCCCAAGATGATCAGCCCGCGGGTGCACTCGGCACTCGATTATGCGGTGGCGGGATCGTTTCTGCTGGCTGGAGCGCTGTTTTGGAAGCGCAACCGACGAGCGGCGATTGGATCACTCCTTTGTGGCGGAGCCACCGCAGCAGTGAGCCTGCTGACCGACTATCCCGGCGGAGTGCGCAAAGTGATTTCCTACCCGATGCACGGTCAAATTGACACCGGTTTAATCGCCATGACGGCTGCCATGCCGAAGCTGGTGAACATCGAGAATGATCGCTCGGCGAAATTTTTCGCCCGTCAGGCCCTCGCTAAGACGGCAATTACCGCGATGACGGATTTCGATGGCGACAAACGGAAGAAAGCGCGGCGCGGTCCGGACGAAGAAGAGCAACTCGGGATTTAGGGCAAACCGGCTCCGTGCGTCAGGCAATTGCCGCCGCCACCGCGGTTCGCCGCAACTTGCTGGGACTCGGCTACATCTAAATGTTCGGACTACCCCATGGGAAACACATTCAAGACTGCATTGCTACTGACGGCGATGACGCTGGTGCTTCTGTTCATTGGACAAGCGTTCGGTGGCGAGCGCGGCATGATTATCGCGTTGATTTTCGCTGTCATTCTGAACTTCACTTCGTACTTCTTCAGCGACAAAATCGCGCTGGCGGCCTACCGGGCAAAACCCGTGACGCGCGAGCAATTGCCCCGCGCCTACGAGATTGTGGAACGACTGACGCAGAAAATCGGCATCCCCATGCCGAAGATGTATGTCATTCCGACAGACTCGCCTAATGCGTTTGCCACCGGACGCAACCCGCAGCACGCGTCGGTGGCGATGACGCAAGGCATATTGAACCTGCTGACGGATGAAGAACTGGAAGGCGTGCTGGCCCACGAGATTGGCCACGTGCGCAATCGCGACATCCTGATAAGTTCGGTGGCGGCGACCTTGGCCGGCGCAATCACGATGATCGCACGCATGGGCTATTGGGCTTCCCTGTTTGGTGGTGGGGGAGGCCGAGACGACCGCGACCGAGGCGGCGGATTCGTAGCGCTGTTAATGCTGATTGTCGCGCCCATCGCGGCGACACTGATTCAGCTCGCGGTATCGCGCTCGCGTGAATACGAAGCCGATGCGAGCGGCGCGAAATACACCGGCAATCCTTACGCGCTGGCCAGTGCGCTGAAAAAACTGGATGCCTATTCGAAGCGTGTTCCTATGCAAGCCACTCCGTCGACCGCGCACCTGTTTATCGTGGCTCCGCTGTTGGGCGTGAATTTTTCCAGCCTGTTTTCAACGCATCCGCCGATTGCCAAGCGGATCGAGAGGCTGACGGGGCGACCGGCGGATCTGGAGGCGTAGCTGGCGACGAAGCGCGAAAAAGCGGCGCTTACGCGCCGCCTTCTTGTTGTCCTGCTCCAAAAGTCTTGCAGATCTTCCCTTTGTCCTTCAGCCCTTTGTCCTTCAGCCGAACGAAGTTATCGGGTGAGTTTGCGGCGAATCACACCCGCAAGTCCTAGCACTCCCGTACCCAGCAACATCAGACTGCCGGGCTCAGGTGACGCGTACCCAGTAAACGTGAACACTTCGCCGTTGAATGCGGCGGGCGTCCAGCTACTGGACCACAAATACCCAATGTCGATACCGCTGTCACTGAGGACATTTTGCACAAACAGGAAGCCGGGATCGCTTTCCGTTAGTACAGTTGCCGGTACGGTGAAGGCATATGGTCCGCCGCCGTTTCCGTACAGACAGCCAAGGCACGGGAAATCGTATTCCACCATACCCGTAACTCCATTCAGCCCTGAACCGCCGTTGACGGTGATGTCAACGTAATCGGACGTACTGAATGGCAGGCCCTGCCAGTTAACGTAGATGTGCGTGGAATCATACGTCACGGTAGCGGGGTAGCTCTCCGAAACGCTGACGCTCGTAATGGTGAACGGGCTGGCATGGGCAATCAGCGCCGTGGCTAACACCGCCGTAACAAGAACCAGTTTTCCAACCGTTCTCACCTGGGTCCTCCTTTGGGGCTTTCGGCCGGAGTTTGCGAAGCTATCGATCCAGTCCCCGCCGAGTGTTGGGCTACTGAACCTCCCGCAGAATTGTCGGTGCTGACTTCGTTACATTCCAATAAAGCTAACTAGGGCAGTGGGTGCAAGTTACTCTCCAAAACCTACTTTACTCCCCGCCCAATAGATTGAGCCAGTTAGGGATCCCCGACGAGTCTCCTAGGATCGCCAAGTGCAAGACTTTGCAACATCATAGGAACGCGACTGCCCATAGTAGCGGAGTTAGTTCTGAATTGACCAATGGTCATTTACGCCACTCTACCGCGCTTTACGTCTTCTTAGATCAAAAGAGAAAGAAATAGTGTAGGCCGCTGGCTCGGTGACTTGCCCTAGGCGTCAGAAACTGCGAGTATGGCACCTTAGATGGCTTGACTTCTAAGCAATAAGTGTATAGTAACTGTATTGCTGGTTACTTTTATTGGGGTGTTCAAATTGGCTGCGAAGCTGAATCCACGATTTGGGCTGGTGGCGATGCTGTCGCTAATGGCGTCGGTTGCGCTCCTCGGCGCGAGCCCAAGAGCGAGCAAGTCGCCGCGTACGGCCACCACTATCGAAGAGGCTTTCGCAGATGTCGGGCGGGATGCTTCCCCGGCGCAGGTCGCTGCTGGCTGGAAAATGACGTCGGCAGACCACGATCCCGGATTTACGGAGCGTTTACTGGGCGATGATCGAGCCGGCAGCTCAGCGCCAAACGAAAACATATACGTGGCGGAAGGGACTGCGCCGCCAGCACCCGAGACGCCGAGCGAGGCCAGAGTGCCAGAGCCGACTACGCTGGCACTCCTGGGGAGCGGCATGATCGCAATGGCGAGGGCTGCGCGCCGCAAATGGAGTCTCCACAGGACGCAGGCCCGTCGGATCGGTCGCGCGCTAACCGAAGAAGCCGTGTAAGCCCACTCGAGTCTTCTTAGTCCGTCGGTCCGGCCAGGCACTGCGGGTTGACCTAGGCGTGCCAACTGGTATACTTGCAAGATTCCGAGTTTGTGGGGATCCAAGCGAAACCTATGCTGAAAGCGTCCCGAATGACCATGGCCATGTGTCCCCCAGGCGGGGACCGGTCTGCGTCGGGAGCGTAACACCTCACCACCTCCCATCACAGAGCGGCCGCCTGGGGGTCAAGCCAAGGCGGCGGCGAGTCATTCGCCAAACCAGATAACGCTCTAGCTGAGGGAGGTCGAATTGTCTTACGACAAGAAATTCCAGATTTCTACGTTAGCCATCCACGGCGGCCGCGTGCCTGACGCGCATGCCGAGGCGGTGGTTTATCCCATTTTTCAATCTGCGACATTTGAACAGCAGGAAACCGGCGTCACCAAGGGCCATAGCTACTCGCGCGTGTCGAACCCGACAGTGGACGCGCTGGAGCAGGCCATCGGCGCGCTGGAAGGCACGCCGCAGGCGGTGTGCTTCCGCACCGGAATGGCCGCCATTACTACCCTGTTTCTTTCAACGGTGAAGAGTGGCGATCACGTGATCGTCTCAGACGTGGTCTACGGCGGAACGATGCGCCTGTTCCGGGAGGTGCTGAACGGGCTGGGCATCGCCAATTCTTCGGTCGATACCTCGGACGTTGCCGCCGTGGAGCGGGCGGTCACACCTCAGACGAAAATCATCCTGATCGAGACTCCGGGCAATCCGACGATGAAGCTCACCGACATCGCGGCTATGGCAGCGATCGCTCGCAAGCACGGACTGTTGCTGGCAGTGGACAACACCTTTCTGACGCCGGTGCTGCAAAGAGCAATCGATCTGGGCGCTGACATCTCGGTGCTATCGACCACCAAGTACATCGAGGGGCACCATGCGACCGTAGGTGGCTCGCTGGCGTGCAACGACGAAAAGCTTCTGGAGCGGTTCCGTCTGGTCCGCAAAACGATTGGCGCGATTCAGGCTCCGCTGGATGCGTGGCTGACGCTCCGGGGAGTGAAGACACTTCCGATTCGAATGAAGGCGCATTCAGAGACAGCGGCGACAGTGGCGGGTTGGCTGGAGGCGCATCCGGCGGTGGCTGCCGTGTATTACCCCGGACTGGATTCGTTTCCCCAAAAGGCGCTGGCTCAGCGGCAGCAACTGACCTACGGCGGGATGCTGAGCTTTGAGCTGAAGACCGGACCGGCGGAGGCGATTGCCGTGATGAATGCGTTAAAGCTGTGGATCCGCGCAGAGAGCCTGGGCGGAGTCGAGTCGCTGGTCACGCATCCGGCGACGGCGACGCACGCCGATGTTCCGGTCGAAACCCGCCAGAAACTGGGCATTACCGACGGCTTGATTCGGTTGTCCGTGGGATTGGAAGCGGCCGAAGACTTAATCGCCGATTTGCGGCAGGCGCTGGATGCGGTATTCGGCGCGAATGCGGAAAAGAGGACTGCAGACCATGAAATTTGCCAGCCGGCTGGTTAGCTTCGACGTGGCCCCGGGCGATCCGTTTCGTCCCATGGCAACACCCATCTACCAAACCGCGACCTTCGAACAGGAGGCAGCGACGGCGTTTGGGCCGTATGACTACTCGCGCAGCGGCAACCCCACGCGCACCGTGTTGGAGGAACAGATTGCGGCGCTGGAGAACGGCACACGAGGATTCTGTTTCGCCAGCGGGATGGCGGCAATTACGTGCATCACGCGATTACTGCGCACGGGCGATGAGATTGTCGCCGACAGCGACCTGTATGGCGGGACATGCCGGCTGTTCACTCGCGTACTGGAGCGTACGGGCATCACCGCGCGTTACGCGGACGCCTGCGACATCGAGGCATTCGCGGAGCTAATCACCCCACGCACGAAGTTGGTATATCTGGAGTCGCCTACCAATCCGCTGTTGCGGGTCGTAGACATTCGGCAGATCGCCGAACTGGCCCATACCACCGGCGCACTGCTGGCGGTAGATAGCAGCGCCATGTCGCCCTATCTGCAGAACCCACTCGACCTGGGAGCGGACATCGTACTGCATTCCGCAACCAAGTATTTGTGCGGACATAGTGACGTAACCGGCGGCGTGGTGGTGGTGAAGGATGACGAACTCGCCGAGCAAATTTATTTCCTGCAGAACGCTGAGGGCAACGCACTTGGTCCGTTTGACGCGTTCCTGTTTCTGCGTGGATTGAAGACACTCAAGTTGCGCGTGGACTGCCAGCAGAAGAATGCGCAGGCGATTGCCGAGTGGCTGGAGTCGCATCCGCAAGTGACTGCCGTGAATTACCCCGGCCTCGCAACATCTCCCGGCTACCTGCTGCAACGTAAACAGGCCCGCGGCGCCGGGGCCGTGCTGAGTTTTACGACAGGTTCAGTCGAAACGTCGCGGAGAATTGCCGAGGCGGTGCGGATGTTCAGCATTTGCGTGAGCTTCGGAAGTATCAATTCCACGATCAGCCTTCCGGGATGCATGTCGCACGCCAGCGTTCCAAAAGAAGTTGGCGAATTACGCAATTTGCCCGCCGACTTGGTCCGACTTTCGGTGGGAATCGAAGACGCTGGGGATTTGATTGCGGATCTGGAACAGGCATTTGCTGCGAGTGCGATTGCGCCGGCAGAAGTCGGTGAGCAGGATGCGTCGGAAGTTGCGTAGCGAATGACAGAATAGCAACCCGTACTACCACGTTGTGGCATATACCATAATGTGAGATTCACCGAATTCTGATGTCCGTATTAGCGGCTTGTACCATTCGTTGGTCAAACGACACCGGCGCCGAGGATCCGTGACGACCCAGTCTGGTATTGTGTGTCCATCAATTGCTCGGGTTTCGTTTGTGGCTCGCGAAATTCATATTAATCCCACATTGTGGTACTCCAACCAACCGATCGTTTTCTCTTCTTATCGCCTTGATGTGTGCGTACACGAAAGGGTTTCCTCGTGCTAGCAAGAAGCCGAGTTCTTGCTGTCACCGCCGGAAAAGAAAAGATGCCTCACCTGCGCCAAAAGTTTTCCACAGGCCGAGGTTCAAAACTGTGGTACCACAGCGTGGTCTAGCGATCCACGACGTCCCCAAGCTGCACATTGGATGAGACTTGATGCGAATTTTCAATTTCGCTCATATTTCCACTACCAGGCGCTTTCTTCACGGTTTACTTCCGGCATCCCGGCGGGCGATAATGAAGGAGTTGCACATAACCCTTTTCATCAACCCTAACGCTCACGCGTCGGCCCCAAAAGCAGGCATCTGACAGTGTGGGAGGAGTAAAAATGCAGGTCGAAGCCGATAATACCGCTGAGATTAATCACCGCGAACGCATTTGGTTTTTCCCCAACAAGTTCTGGCAGGCCACCAAAGGCATGCCCGCGGACGAAGTCAACAAACTGATGGAAGAAGTCGAGAGGTATGCCGAGACGAAAAATGTCGAGGCATTAAGGAAGTATCCCTTCGTTTTTGTCGGCGATCCCTACACGGACGGTCACAACGCGGCATAAGCCGCTCGGCGCCCAATCTCAGCATCCGTGAGTATTCATCCCAAAGGCTCGTTGGAGCGCCCTCTAGATTCATCATCGCAACCGCATTTCTCACAGTTAGCGGTCAGATTGCAAGAAGCACGAAATAGGGACACCATACGGTGTCCCTATTTGTTTTCGTAGAGTGAGATGGAGTGCTACGGCACTTCGATCAGCTCGATCTTTCCGTCCTTCCGGCGATGAAGCACTTTGACCCTTCCTTTGCCATCGCGAAAAACGAAAACCTCGCGGTCGCGGAACTCGCATTCCTTCACTGCTTCTTCGATGGTCATGGGGCGCATGGCGATCGAATCGGTGGATTTCACCAGGTGCGCTTCGGTGGTGCGTGCTATCGACGGGAACTTGTGCACCACGACCGGCACGGCCGTAGCGGCGTTAGCGCCGACCGCAATCTGGGTCTCGGGCTCGGCTTCAACCGGCTCCTTCCAGCTCTTGTCCTTCGCCTTGCGGTGGGTGGCACGCCGGCGGCCGTTGCTCTTGAGCGCCTGGGTCTCGATGTGCTCCAACGCCTGGTTGACGGCAGCCACCATGTCGGTGGCTTCTGCAAGTCCCACGATGTGACCGCGGCGGCGCTTCACCGTGATTTCGGCGATGAAGCGGTGCTTCTCGACCGTCAGGATGACTTTGCTTTTGAAGTGCTCACCCAGGATCTTGGTGAGTTTGCCGAGGCCCTCTTCGACCTCGTCGCGAACGGCGGGAGTAATTTCATACTGCCTTGCCAAATACTCTACGTTCATTGAGCTCCCTCCTCACCGCAGCCTTGGTGGACTGTCGTTTGTGCCGCGGTGTGTTTCACCTCGTCGGCTTCCCTTCCGGCTGGCATTGGCGGACTGCAAAAAAGGTCCACCAAACCGAGGGTTGCCGCTTACAGCCGCTAATCCTTTACTCTGCGCTGGTGGGTGCTCGGGATGCGCATATCTTCCCTGTACTTCGCGACCGTGCGGCGAGTGACCTGGATGCCCTGCGACTGGAGGATGCGGGTGATCTGCTCGTCGGTCAACGGCCTGGCGGGATCTTCCTCGTCAATGAGCTTCTTGACCCGGCGCTTCAGGATGAGCAGCGAAGTTCCGCCGCCCTCCGGGCCATTCACGCTCTCGGTGAAGAAGTAGCGTAGTTCGAAGACGCCTTGCGGAGTGTGGGCATACTTGTTGGCCACGGCGCGGCTCACCGTCGAGGGGTGCACGCCGATCTCTTCCGCCACTTCCTTGATCATCATCGGCTTGAGCTGATCGATGCCATGATCGAGGAAATCACGCTGGCGGGCGAGAATGGAATAGCACACGCGCAGGATGGTTTGCTTGCGCTGCTCAATGTTCTTGATGAGCTGGATGGCCGACTTGTAGCGCTCTTTTACGTAGTTGCGGACATCCTTCTCGGCGGCCTCGCGATGCAACAGGCGGCGGTAGGCCGGATTCAGACGCAACTGCGGAATCTCTTCGTCGTTCATTACCACGAGATATTCGTCGCCCTGTTTGACGAAAGCGACATCAGGCTCAATCAAGCGCGTCTCGATCTTGTTGTAGCGCAAGCCTGGACGGGGATCGAGCGTACGGATGAAATCCATGGCGGCCATCACGGCCTCGATCGTTCGTGCCATCGCCTTGGCGACTTCTTTGTAATGCTTGTTCTGCAACTCCGGCAAGTGGAGGTCCACCATGACGATGGCATCATCGACCGCTTCCGTCTCAGCCAAGTGATTGCCATTGCCGTTCTTGCGCTCGATGGTCTTCAGGTGGCGAAGCTGGGCCAGCAGGCACTCACGCAAATCACGCGCCCCAACGCCGATCGGATCCATTTGCTGGACGACGTCAATGGCCTCGCGTAGTGCGTCACGGCTGAACGGCACTCGTGAAGGTTCAGTGCGCGGCGGCACCAACGACGGCCGCGGTGTGATTGCAGCCGAAGCCTGGGCTAGATAACCAGCATAGGTTTCGGGCGCGTCATCCGCCGGAGCGTCCTCAACGACTGGAGGGTGATACCCGTTGCCGTGAGTGAGTTCCGGAGCTGGAATCGAATCAACTGGCGAAGATGCGGTTTCCGCAGCCGGTGACTCAGTAGCGCTGTGTCCGTACTCCATCAGGCCGAGCAACTCGTCGTCGGTGGCGATCAGGTAGCCATCTTCGTTCAAGTTGCCTATCACGAGTTCAGCCGCGCGATACACGTCTTCTTTCACATGCAACGAGCCAAGCTGCCATAAAAGATGGTCGGACAGGGTCGTTGGCTTGGAAAGGAAGTTCTCGAACGAGGGCTTCTCGCTGTCTTCCATCTCGATCGAGGTGCGCAATCCGGGATCGAGATATTCGCTAAAGAACGACCCGAAGTCGATTTCCTCAAAGGGATCTTTTTCTTCGGCGGGCTTGGGTGGCTCCTCAAGTACCGCGGCAGAGCTCTCGCGATCTCTCTTCTCTTCGCGGGCCGAGACCTCGTCGAGCAGGGGAACTGCGTTTTCGAGCTCTTCGAGCACCGGGTTCTCAGTCAGTTCGGCGTTGATCATGTCCGCCAGCTCAAGCTTGTTGAGGGCAAGGACACTGACCATCTGCACGAGTCCGGGCGTCAGAATCTGCTTCTGCGATACGCGAAGACTCAACTTGGGCTGCAATAACACCATGACTGCCGTTTACCGGGGACCCGACTCCTCCTGCGAAAATTCTAAACCTAAACCAGGGTAAAGCTCTCTCCGAGGTAGACCCGCTTTACCTCGGGGTCGTTGCCGAGCTGTGCCGGAGTGCCGGCGCGGAAGATCCGGCCCTCGTTGATGATATAGGCCCGATCGGTGACCGACAGCGTCTCGCGTACATTGTGGTCCGTAACCAGAACGCCGATCCCGCTGGCTTTCAAGTCGGAGATAATCTTCTGCAGGTCGAGCACGGCAATGGGATCGATGCCTGAAAACGGCTCATCCAGCAGAATGAATGACGGCGAGATGCACAGGCAACGCGCGATTTCCACTCTTCTCCGCTCTCCGCCCGACAGGGCGTAACCCTTATTCTTGCGAATGACACCCAAACCCAGCTGGTCGATCAGCGTCTCCATGCGCTCGCGACGTTCGTGCCACGAGATCGGCTGCGCTTCCAACACGGCCAGGATATTGTCCTCGACCGTCAGCTTGCGGAAGATCGAAGGCTCCTGCGGCAGGTAGCTGATCCCGAAGTTCCGCGCCCGAAGGTACATGGGAACATCGGTAATTTCCTGGTCGTTGATGACAACCCGGCCGGTGTCGGTGGGAATGAGACCGACCACAATGTAAAAGCTGGTCGTTTTGCCGGCGCCATTGGGACCCAGGAGTCCAACGACTTCACCCTGTTTTACATGAAAGCTGACGCCGTTGACGACCCTTCGTCCGCGGTAACTTTTCCCGATCTCGTCCGCCGATAAAGTCTGCATTTACTTACTGATACGTGCACGAGTGATGGTAGGCGGAGTACGCTTGCTCTCCACCAGCACCCTATCATCGTGACTATAGAAAGTCAACGAATCGCCCCATGCAGTTCCGTGTTCGGCATCAAAAATGCTAGGGGATTTCCCAGTTAGGTAATACTTTCCGTCATCGGCGGTATACACCAGTCGGTCCCCCACGGCGCGTCGGTTCGGTTCTGTTACCACCACTCGCCCGATAGCAACCATGTGGTCAATCTTGCTGGGGCCGTCAGAGCCTGGAATTGCCGGTTGGGAGGCTTTGGCGGCGGTTCCACCCGTGGTGGGGTCAGCTGGCTTCAAGTAAACGTCTATCTGCTCGGCGCTGACCGTTCCGTTGGTACTTTTGGCGAGCACAGTCCCAGAATAATGGGCGCAACGCTCGGCGTCGGCGTAGGTCAACTTGTCAGCGGTGACGTCGACCGGCGAAAGTTTGCCATCCTGCCCTTGTTGCACAAAAAGACTGGATACCGACTGCGCGGTGTCCGCGTGTGCGAGAATCGTGCGGTTCTGCTGGTCGAAGTCGATCATCGGGGCCCGCACGACATTGTTCGTTTGCCATAGGCGGACATTACCGGTGTAATGCGCGATGCCGGGCTGTTGCTTCGATGTCATGTGCAACGACGTGACGTGGACGGGATCAGAGGATGCCAGCAAGGCGCCGTTGGGTTGTGGCTTCAGGTCGCTGTAGGTGGTTTTGACGTTGCCGTCGGCAAAGGCCTCTCCCGATTGACGATTGAGGGTCACCACATCGGCAGTCGTCGTCGTGCCGTTGTCAATCACACGCGGCGAACCGTTCAGTATCAGGATTTCGTCAGCGGGTGTGTAGGTCGCCTTGTCTGCGAACATGGCCCTCCCGCCGGTGTCGGGCTTGGGAGATGGCTCGTGATAGCGGAAGTCGCCAGTTTGAACGAGTTTTTCGGCTCCGCCATCGGGGGCGAACGTCACGTCCACCATTTCTGCGGTGCTGGTCTTGTCAGGCTGGCCGGGTGATGTGGAAACAATGTGCGAGTCGGGTGAACCGTGCAGCGCTTGCATTCGGTTGCCTTCGCCAAACGTCGCGTGAAACTTGCCCGCCGTCGCAACCGTAGTGGCATTGCCTGAGCCGAAGTCCTGGCCGGGTTTGGGAGCGGCTTTCGCTGACTTCGTCCCCGGTGGCGCAGGAAAGATGGTGATCTGCGCCTTGCCAACCGTGTCACCGGTCTTGAGCTCGTTCCCGTTCTCCAGCACGAAATTCAGTGCGTCGGCGACGACTTCCATGGGTTGACCCGGCGAGCCCGGCTTACCCGGCTGCGGATCCTGCCGCATCCGAGCGTTCTTCACCATGTGAAAGAACTTGGGCTGGTTGTCGGCCTCGAAGTCCATGATGAACGTGTCGGCCGAGCCGTAACTGAGATTTTCGCCTCGGGTTTTGTACTTCGCTCCGCCAGAAACGATGGCCTGCTGCACCGCGTTCTGCGGGCCCATGTTGAGATCGCCGCGTGGTCCCGTAATGTCAACGATGGTCGGGCCGCGCACCTCAATGTTGACGTTGCCCTCCGCCTGGGCATGCTGAATCGTGTTGTCGGGCTCGAAAAACATTGTCAGCTTGTCGGCAGTCAGGGTGCGGTCCGTTTCGTAGATCGTCGCATTCAACAGCACGGCCTCGCGCGGGTCCTTCTGCATGGTTCCGCTAGTTCCGGTAATGTCAGCAGCGTTGTCACCAGTCGTAATGATGTGTACGTCCGATTTCAGCTGCAACTGGTTGGTCTTGGAGTCGTAAAACGCTCCCTTGGCCGTTCCCGAGGCCTGAAGCGTGTGAAATTGCACTTCATCGTCGGTGAAAGCCTGTCCGGTCTTCTGGTTGAAGCTCAGCGAACTGGTGACGATGTGGACCGGGTTCTTTAGCTCGTCGGGCGGAGCCTGATCCGGCTTGGTGGGGCCTTCCGCGTAGCCCTGAAGATCGATGTGGACCTCACCAACGCCTTTGATGTCGCCGCTCTCCGGGTCATACGTGAACTCGTTGCCATAAATCTGGTCGTAGCGATCATGGGCCTTCCCGTAAATCACAATGTGCACATTCTTTAGGTCGGCGTGGCCGCCCTTCTTGAACTGGACGGCATTGGAGGCCCGGATAGTATAGATGGTTCGTCCGCCCTCGGACTTGGACAGCGAGAAGCCTTCACTGGTCTGCTGAATGTCGATTCCCAATTGCTTCGGCACCGTGTGCAGTTTGGGTATCACCTTCAGCTTTGCGATGTAATACGAACTGGTGACGATGACGAAAAGGACAATGGCGCTCCCTACCAGCCACTTGCGCACCTGTGCGACATTTTCCAGCATCCAGATTCGAGTTTACGCTGAGATTTCCCGCGGGAACAAACTAAGGGACCTACGACTGTTTTCCAAACAGCGAGAGGCTGGGTTCCGCAATCTTGATCACCACAGAGTCCGAGGGCATATCGTGGAGCGCCTGGCAACGCTTGGTCCAACCAGCCATCATGAACCCGACACCGGCCGTGAACAGGGAGAGAAACTTCATGAAGTGGCGCACGCTTGCCTGTCCAAATGACAGTTTTCCTCCGGACGACGTAACCACCTGTAGCCCAAGGATTCGCTTACCGATGGTAGCCCGCCATTTCGAACTCTCCATGAAGGCGCAATACAACCAGGCGCCGACGGCGAGCAGAAAAATAAAGGCAATGCCGGTCAGGTAAGAGCCGGTGATGGGACTGAGCCCCGATCGCGAAACATAAATCTTGATGGCGATGCCCACGACGACGGTCAAAACCAGCGCGGCCAGCGCTTCGAGAGAAATGTCGATGGCACCTGCCCAGACGCGCAGCCAGAAACCCGCGTATTCGGGGGCAGGTACTGTCTCATCCGCGGCGTTCCTGCGGGAGGCACGAGTAACCAGTGCAGGTTTGCCTGGCGCTTCGGCCAGCACATCGCCGCAGAAAAGGCAGAACTTCCCGTCAGGCAACAGGGGGTTGCCGCAATTGCTGCATACTTGCTGGACGGCGGCCTCCATCGGAGCGAATACTATCGCCTCTGTGACTCCGCTGTAAAGGTAGTTAGGCCTTAGCTACTACCGCTGAGGGATGCACTACTATCGGCACAGGACGGGCGAAATCGACCATCGTAAGTTGCACGCCACCAAAATCAGGGTGGGTGTTGTAATCCACCGTGAATGCCAGATCCAAGGTGTCGCCCAGCAAGAGTGGATCGATCGTCGCACGTTCGGCCATGCGCCAGCCAACCACCTCGTGCGCCCGCTGATTGCCATTGCCCGACGCGCTGGACGGAACGACCCGCAGCTTAAGGTGCTTTTCCTTCATGACGCGCGGCGGCTGCACCAGCTTTGCTCCACGCGCTACAAAAACCGGCGTAGGATTCCCCGAGCCGAACGGCTCCAGCTTGGCCAACGACTCCCAGAACCGCTGATTGACGTCGTCCAGCGAAATCTCGTCATCGTAGCGCAGTACGGGAATGAAATCGTCGGACACCAGCTTTTGGCGGGCATAAGCGTCCAGCCGCGAGCGAAGTTCGGGGAGACGATCGACCGGCAACGAGCAACCGACGGCATGCGCATGGCCCCCGAAACGCGTAAATAGTTCGGGGCACGACTCCAGCGCGTCCAGCAAGTGAAACGCCTCAATGGAACGGCCGGAACCGTAGGCTTCGCCGTCCTCACAAGAAAACACGAGCGCGGGACGGTGGTATCGTTCCACGACCCGAGTCGCACAGATACCAATCACACCGCGGTGCCAGTTCTCGCCGTCAACGACCAGCGAATAGGCATCCTTCCACTCTGGCGTTCCGTCAATCTTTTGGTAAATCTCGTCGAGGATGCGCTGCTCTTCGGCTTGGCGCTCACCGTTAAGCTGGCTGAGTTGCATGGCCATCTCGGCGGCCTTGGCTTCCCCTTTCTCGGTGAACAACTTGATTACCCGCTCGGCCACATCCATCCGTCCGGCCGCGTTCAGCCGAGGTGCAACCCGAAAGCCAATGTCACCTGCACTCAGCGGTCGCGTGCCATCGAGTTGGCAGACTGACAGCAGCGCCCGCAATCCGGGATTGCGCGGATCGCGCAAGCCTTCCAGACCTAGCTTGGCGAAAACTCGGTTCTCGCCGATCAGAGGCACAGCATCGGCGATGGTAGCGATGGCGACAATCTTGAGGAACGACGGCAGCAACCGCTCGCGTCCAGTGGACTCAAGCAGAGCCTGTGCAATCTTGAAGGCGACACCAGCTCCGCACAGCGATTTACACGGATACTCGCAACCCACCTGATTCGGATTGACCACCGCCAGCGCTTTAGGTACGCCTTCGGCCTGGGGCAGATGATGGTCGGTGACGATGAGATCGACGCCGCAGCGAGCGGCAGCGTCGGCCGCCGCAAACGCGCGAATGCCGGTATCCACGCTAATGATCAGCCGAACGCCTTGTGCCGCGGCTTGCTCAATCACCTCGTCGCGCATCCCGTAGCCTTCGCGGATACGGTGCGGCACGTGATACTCAACTTTGCCCCCGCACAGCTCGAGGGCGGCCTTAAGGATCACGATCGCAGTCGTGCCATCAACGTCGTAGTCGCCGTAAATGAAGATGGTCTCGCTACGCTCGATAGCGGCGCGCAGGCGGTCAACCGCAGTTCGCAGCCCGGCCATCAGGTAAGGCGAGTGCAGGTGAGAGAGCGAAGGAGCGAGGAACTCCTGCGCCTGTTCAGGCGTGGTGATTCCCCGTGCGGCCAGCAGCCGCGCGATAACCGGCGACAGACCGGCTTCGCGGGTCAACCGCTCAATGTCGGGAGGTTCGGTGGGGCGGAGCTGCCAGTGCACTTAGTGCTCTTCGTCCTGGTCGGAGCCGTCGACGGTGAGGGTGCCGAAATCTTCCACCAGGTCGAGCAGCCGCTGATAGCGCTCATACCAGTCGGTGGAGACTTCGTAGAGGAACATGATGCCCTGGTGCGGCCAGCCGAGTTGCAGGAAGCCGGTTTTGCCCACGAAGCTGCGCAGCCACCGGGCTTCCTCGACGTCATCGTCACTGGGATAGGTGGCTTGTTGCAGTCGCTGTACCAGGTAATCGAGCTCGTCGCGCTCGAGCACCTCCTCGTCCATCGAGAAGAAGGCGCAGCCGGCCTTTTTCGCCAGCTCGACGAAGTCCTTCCAGCTTTCAGGATTGTCACGCGGGTCCCACATCACGCTATGGACATCTTCGGTGACGTAGCCTTGGAAGCGGCTCATCCCGTGGCCCATGATGAAGGCCACCATATCGTCTTTCAGGCTGGCAAGATCGTCGGACATGGCTGTATCTCGCGATTGCGATGAAGTTTCATGATACTCCGAAACGGGCGGGGCAAAGAAACGTGGCAGCCGCCGACCATGGCGGAGGCCCCAACCAATCCTCAGCGCACTCCGGTTACGGTATAGAGGTCAGACAGCCGCACGCGGTAGTCGAAGCCGTAGGTGTTGCCGTCGGGAGTGATGATGGGCGGGTCAGGGACGACGCCTCCGATGGGAGCGGTAGCGAGGGTGCGCCACGGGGTGCGCGCACCGGTGTGCGGGTTGAGTCTCTCGACCTTTACACCCGCACCGCCCGCGTCTGCGGTCGCGACATAAAGCTGGCCATCAGTGGTCCAGCCCAACGCCATTTCTCCAGGCTTGAGGCCATTGATCTCCATGACTTTGCCGTCGTCGATGGACAACAGGGCGGTGTGCACTTTGCCGGAGACGACATCCCTGACGCCCACGAGCACCCATTTGTCGTCACGAGAAATCTCTCGATTCAGCATTCCCTCGGGTGAGATCGGCTTGGGCGCACCACCATTGACGTCTTGCAACCAAACGCGAGGAAGATGTCCGGGTTCGCTCGCGGAGTAAACGATACGCTTGCCGTCAGACGAGAACTGGGGAATGGTACTGGAAATCGCGAGTGTAGTGGGATTGACACGGCGCGGCTCGCCGGGGCCGATGGGCAAAAGCCAGATCTCGTGGTTGGGCTCGACGAGCTTGATGGCCAGGGCCCACTTCTTGTCGCGGGAGAGAGAGCCCGCGTATCCCTCGCCAATGGGAACGGCGGCCGAGCCGTCTGTATCGCGTACATACACGGTGTAATTCGAGGTGGAAGACCCCTCTTCCTCGAAGAGGATCATCTTGCCGTCGTCGCTGATATCGCGTATGTAGCTGAAATCGAGCCAGGAGAGGTCGCGGAGCGACTCGCCATGATTGCTGGAGACGACGATGCCGCGGCGAGCGATGCCCTGCCCGACGAGGAGTTGACCTTTGGAGGAGATATCTCGCAAATGAATACGGCCGGGCATGGCCAGCGGGTTGCGGGTCTTGCCCGAAATCGATAGGGCGTGGACCTCTCCGGATTCAAGAGGAGAGCTGCTCCAGACCTCATCGCCGCTGGCGCTCCAGGCCAGACCCTGAGAGCTTTCGTACAACGGGCTGGCGGCAACTTTCTCGCCAGAAATTCGGAGGATCATGACCGTGCCGCGGTCGTCACTGGAATTGGTGTGAGCGATGAAGGCGAGGTACTTGCCGTCGGGCGAGAAGCGCAGGTCGTCGATGAGCTTCTCACGGAACAGCACCTTGCCAACCGGATACTCGAGCTGACACATGAAGTCGGTGGGCACGTAACGCACGATGGCGAGTGCGGAGCCATCAGGGGTGAAATCGGCCGCCTGGATGTTTTCGATCTCGGGCTTAGGCGCGCTGTTGCCGGTGGTGCGCGCCAGATTACCAGGAGCAAGCAGCGTAGTTCGTGGCTGGGGTGAAAGTGCTACGGCGAGCTCACCCTTGCTGGAAACCGCCAGCAGACGCGCGTCTTTGATGCCCATGGGATGGCCACCGACTCCGTCTGCAGGCACGGAATACAGTTCAGGCTCAGCGGCTTCCCATGCGGCGGTATAAATGACGTTCTGGCCGTCAGGCGTGAATCGCGCTGTGCCCGGCGTGCCGCGGCGGTAAGTGACCTGATGAAACTGCGCACCGGTCGTGGGATGCCGAGCCGAGGCAAGGAGCCATCCAGCCAAACCGGCGAGCACGACCAATGCAACCGCGCCTCCGATTAAATGCCAGCGTGTCTTGCTGGCTTTGACCTTGGCGGCGGAGAGACCGCCAGATGCGGTCAGGCTGGTCACGGACTCTAAGTCGAAGGCCAGGTCGCGGGCCGACTGAAAACGCTGTTCTGGGACTTTCTCCAAACAGTGATGCACGATGCGATCGAGCGCCGGCGGAATCGGACGGCCTCCGGTTGGCGACTCCGGCGGATCGTCGTGCAGAATCGCCGTCATGGTCTCGGCGGTGGTGTCGCGCTGGAAGGCACGGACACCGCTGAGCATTTCGTAGAGCACGGCACCGAAGCTGAAAATATCGGTGCGGCAATCCACCTTGCCGCCACGCACCTGTTCTGGAGACATGTAGCCAGCGGTACCGACCACAGTTCCCACTCCCGTAGCCGGGATGTCTGACGTCATGGTGGCTAGTCCAGTGTGGGGGCCAAGGGGAGCAGGTTTGTCCACGGTCTTCGCGAGACCGAAATCCAGGATCTTCACCCGGCCTTCGCGGGTGACGAAAATGTTGTCGGGCTTCAAGTCTCGATGCGCGATGTCCTTGCCATGCGCAGCCGCCAGGCCGTGCGCGATCTGTATGGCGTAATCGATGGCCTTGCGATGCGAAAGTGGCCCGCGGGCAAGAATCTCGCGGAGGCTCTCGCCCTCGAGAAGCTCTGAAACCATAAAGGGCGTGCCGTTGTTCTGGCCGATATCGTGAACGCCCAGAATATTCGGGTGGCTCAACGCGGCGATCGCGCGCGCCTCCTGCTCAAAGCGCCTCAAACGATCGGGATCGGCGGCAAATGATGCGGGCAAGACTTTGACCGCGACATCGCGGCCTAGACGCTGATCGCGGGCGCGGTAGACCTCGCCCATGCCGCCTGCGCCGATCAGCGCAACGATTTCGTACGGTCCAAGCGTGGTACCGGAAGTAAGCGCCATGGGGTGTGCTGCATTATAGCGTGAGAGTGGCGCCGAGACTCCCGGCGCTTTAAAACGAACGCGTTAGTCGTGACTCCCAAGGAGTGTTAGTGTCGAACTCCTTCTTTCAGGCAGGTCTAGGCTCACACGGTCTTCTCACGCAAAAGACGCATAATTCCTGTGATAAAATTGAAGTTTCGACAGACATGCTCTTCTCCAAGGACTACGTGGGCTACCTGGCCCGCGAAATAACCAAAAAACTCGTGGATGGTGAGTTTATCGAGGCTCCTGACCCGCAGGAAGTGCGCGAGCGTGTCAACGCCGCGCTCCTGGACGAGCTGACCCTCGAAGACCGCATCAACGACGAGGTGCGGATTATCCTCGAAACCTACTCCGACGAGATGCGGCAGACCGGCGCCAACTACCAGGAGATGTTCAAGAAGATCAAGAACGAACTGGTGCGCAAGTACAAGGCGGTCCTATGAGGATCAGCCGCGAAAAGATCAACAAGCTGGCTCACGCCGTGGCCGACGCGCTGGCTGAGACCGACAGC
The DNA here is from genome assembly GCA_963837915.1 of uncultured Acidobacteriaceae bacterium. GTDB lineage: Bacteria > Acidobacteriota > Terriglobia > Terriglobales > Acidobacteriaceae > DASRAA01. Next base: position 222,767 of record CAWIPZ010000051.1, on the reverse strand, counting down.
GTGGACTTTGTCGAAGATCGCAATACCATCCGTCTGGAAACCCGCCGCATTCTGGAACTGTTAATGGCTGAAGAAGCCAAGATCGATGCTGCCGCCCGGCAGAAGATCGAGAGCCAGCGCCGCACCATCCTCGAAGGCTCACAGGAGTGGGACATCCTGTACCGCAAGTACTATAACGAAGAAGTGAAGAAACTGGGCATCTAGGCTGTCCACCGCGCTTCGCGTGACACTCACGCGATTGTAATTAATGTATTTTTCATCGTAACGTCACGTCCACCCAACCTGACCCCTATAGCAACTTACGAGGGAGATCCCTATTCCACGAACGGAGAGTGCTATGCGACAACTTCTCGCGACTGCCTTGATGGCGTCGATGACCTTTGGGCCCCTCACCAATTCCGTGATGGCCAGCGACGCACCACGAGCCTCACAAATACGCACCAATGTCGTCACCACGGCCACACCCATCAAGCATCTCGTGATCATCTTCATGGAGAACATCTCCTTTGATCACTATTTCGGCACTTACCCCTACGCGACCAACCCGCAAGGGGAACCGCCGTTCCATGCAGCCGCGGGAACTCCTACGGTCAACGGGCTGGTTGGCACACTGCTGACGTACAACCCCAACCTGAATCCGGTCAATGGCACTGGAGTGACGAATCCTTTTCGTTTGGATCGTTCACAGGCAGCGACCGCAGACCAGGACCACAACTACAAGCCGGAACAACAGGCTTTCGACGGTGGGCTGATGGACCTGTTTCCCCTATACACCGGCACGGCTGGTCCGCCTCCGAATTCGCCGCCGCCCCAGGTCGACACGACCGGACTGGTCATGGGCTACTACGACGGCAACACCGTTACTGCGCTGTGGAACTACGCCCAGAACTATGCCATGAACGATAACTCGTACGACACTAACTTTGGTCCTTCGACGCCCGGCGCGCTTAATCTGATCTCCGGTCAGACCAACGGCGTCATTCAGGACATCAATGGTGGTTCGGTGATCTCCGACGGAAATGGCGGATTCACCCTCTATGGCGACGCAGATCCGATTGGTGATGTCTGCTCTACCACCACTGGAGCTTTGGTCCAGATGGGTGGCAAGAATATCGGCGACCTGCTCAATGCTGCCGGCGTGACTTGGGGCTTCTTTTCCGGCGGATTCAACTTGAGCATAACCAACTCAAACGGCACCACAGGATGCCACCGCTCAACTACCTCAGCGGTCACAAATACGACTAAGGCTGATTACATTCCGCATCACCAGCCGTTCCAGTACTACACTTCGACCGCCAATCCGAGTCACTTGCGGCCCACTTCAGTGGCCATGATCGGATACCAGGACCAGGCCAACCATCAGTACGATTCCCTTGACTTCGTCACCGCCGTCTCGGCTGGAAACTTCCCGGCGGTCAGCTTCCTCAAGGCACCCGGCTATCAGGACGCTCACGCCGGCTATTCCGATCCACTCGATGAACAAACCTACATCGTCGATACCGTCAATTTCCTGATGTCCCGGCCGGAGTGGAGCAGCACCGCAGTCGTGATCGCCTACGACGACTCCGATGGCTGGTACGACCACCAGCTCGGTCAGATCGTTAACACCTCTCAAACCTCTGTCGACGCTCTGAACGGCCCGGGATATTGCGGAACCGGCGTTACCGCCCTGCCCGGCATCAATCCGCAAACCTTGCACGCTCAAGGACGCTGCGGATACGGTCCGCGTCTGCCCCTGCTGGTCATCTCGCCTTATACCAAGGCGAACTCTGTCGATCACACCATGACGGACCAGAGCTCGATCATTCGCTTCGTCGAAGACAACTGGCTGGGTGGTCAGCGCATCGGCGGCGGCTCGTTCGACACCATCGCCAATCCGATCACGTCCATGTTCACCTGGCTCCTGCCATCGACTTGCTATCGCACGTTGATCCTCGACGACCAAACGGGACTCGTCACCCAAAAGGGATGCGCTCCGTAAAACGTTCCTGATGGCCAACCCTCCGTCCAGGAAGCGAAGGCATGCGCGAACCGATCGTGCATGCCTTTGTCATTTCTGTTAGTCATACAATGGTAGACACTCCATACCAAGGTTTCCGTTGATCACACGAAGAAAATTTCTACACCACTCCGGCCTGTTTACCACGGGACTGGCCATCAACCATGCGCGTCTGCTTCCCGCCATGGATCATCCGATGGCTAAGCAGCAGACTTCCTTCGACACCAACACTCTTGCCAAGTTCGTCGATCCACTGCCCATTCCTCCAGTTGCGCGGGCCAGCGGAACCCGGCCGGTTCCCTCGGCTCTATTTGCTTCCCATTCGTCAGACGCGCACGCGGTTGTTCCGTACTATCGCCTTGCCATGCGTCCGCTCGAAGGCAAGGTTCATCGCGACATGAAGCCCACGCGCTGGTGGGGTGTGGCAGGATCGGTCCCCGGCCCGACGATCGAAACACGTAGTGGGCAGGGCGTGCTGATCGAATGGGCGAATGAGCTGCCCCAGCAGCACTTCCTGCCGATTGATCACAAGTTGCACGGCGCAGGAGTGAACCAGCCGCAGGTGCGCACAGTAACCCACGTACACGGGGCAAAGGTGCCGCCGCAAAGCGATGGCTACCCCGAAGATTGGGTCGTACCCGGCAAGTCGAACCTCTACTTCTATCCCAATCAGCAGGACGCCGCCATGTTGTGGTACCACGACCATGCGATGGGAATTAACCGGCTGAACATTTACGCCGGCTTGCTGGGAACCTATCTCGTTCGCGACAGCGTCGAAGACGCACTGAACCTACCCAAAGGAAAGTACGAAATTCCCCTGGTTATTTTCGACCGTCTGTTCACGCTTGACCATCAACTTCTCTATCCGATATCGCCCAACCCCGAAAATCCATGGGTGCCCGAGGTCTTTGGCAATGCCATCCTCGTCAACGGCAAATTATTTCCCTATCTCGAGGTCGAACCGCGCCGCTACCGGTTTCGTCTGCTCAATGGATCGAACGGCCGGTTCTATCACTTGTCGCTGGGCGACGGACTTCGCTTCTATCAGATCGGCACCGACCAGGGACTGCTGCCTGCTCCCGTGCCACTGACAAGTCTGGTAATCGCCCCCGGCGAGCGCGCCGATCTCGTCGTGGACTTTAGCGAACATCGCGGCGACTCAGTCGTTCTCAAGAGCGACTCGTTCGTGATCATGCAGTTCCGCGTGTCGGCCAAGAAAGTGTCTGACACGAGTTCGCTTCCCGCGGTCTTACGGTCGACGCCAAGGACGCCGGAGTCAGATGCGATCAAGACCCGCCTGCTGACGCTCAACGAATATGACAACCTCGTCGGCGAACCAATGGCGATGCTATTGAATGGCACGTACTGGCATGAGCCGATCACCGAGAATCCCCGACTTAACACGACTGAGATTTGGAGCCTGATCAATCCGACGGACGACTCCCACCCGATCCACTTGCATCTGGTGCGGTTTCAGATTCTCGACCGCCGACGGTACGAGTCGTCGGCTTACCAGATGAAGAAAGAAATGAAGTACCTCAGCGAACCCATTCCTCCCGCCGCTAACGAGGCGGGATGGAAGGACACCGTGCGGGCCGATCCGCAAATGGTGACCCGCATCATCGTCCGCTTCGAGGGCTACACCGGGCGTTACGTCTGGCATTGCCACATCCTGGAGCACGAAGACAATGAGATGATGCGGCCCTACGAAGTCTTGGCCCCTGGTCCGTAGGCGGTCCCCAGCGAAGACGGACGTGGATCGCGCCCGTTCGTCTTGGAAGTGAAGCCACGGTTCGACCGCTGCCTGTGCAGCGATAAGCCTTATCACAACGCAATGTGTCCCGCGTCCTTTCGCAGCCGTCTCGCGTACCGTAAGAGAAGTATTGTGAGGCGAGGGTGAGGTGTCTCTCGCCGGGCGCGCCCACGCTTCGGCCTGTTTTGGCTCTTTGAAAACTCAGTAGGAACTGCGAATCAGGCGAAAATCAGCGTTAAGGCGAATTGATTCGGCCTGCAGTTGTGTAGTCTATAGCCACATAACTATCTAACTATAACACATGCTTGCTAAACAATTGATTTTAAAGATGTGTTATACGCAGCTATACTACTATAATGCAATATTTGTGTTGGTAAGACTGGAGACGCTGAGAGCGCGCACTTGTGGGGATACGGGCAAGCGCTGACTTTGGGATCGGGCCGGTTCGGGCGATTCCTAGTGCGAACTAGACCTCGGCTCGTCGGAGTCTTTACTCCCGACAGACGCTGTCGGACGGTCTGGCGTCCAAAACGGCTGGCCGGCTGGAATGTGGATAACCTGTAACTTGGGAAAGAGCCCTCGGAGATCTTCGGCGCACCACTTCATGCCAGGCTCCTCTGAGACTTCGTGGCCGAGCACTATCATTGCCTTGGGGCGTCCCTGCGCACTAGCATCGCGCGTGTACTCGACGCCCTCCCATTCGGCGGATTCGCCAACGACCACAACCTCCACATCCTTATCGCGCAGGGCGAGGACCTGCTTCTGCAGGCCCGCGGCTCCGGGAATGAGAGCAACGTGGGTGATGGAGAGATTGGGATCTCCGATGACCCGGACCGTTTTAGCGTTGAGCTTCCTCGCCAGTTCAACTGACAGCGTCGCGAGCGAGGTCTTCGGAATCATGGCCCGGAACGGATTTGCCGCCTCGCTGTAGCCTTGCCACCCGAGGGCCCCGACAAGCGCCGTGGCGATCGGGTCCGGCGAAACGGAATGAATCTGGTCGTGCAATCGGAAGACGACCATGTGGTGCTGTTGAATAAAGTTCAACTTCTCGCGATAGACCGGGTCATCGGCGAAGAAAGCTGTTTCATCGAGGTGGTTGTAAAACGTGGGCTCGTGGGTGATCACGAGATTGAGGCCGCGCCTGTCAGCTTCGCGCAAGACATCCATGGTGTCGAGGAAGGTGACTGCAATTCCGGTGACGGGAGTATAGGGATCACCCGCCTTGACCGTATCGACCGTGTTGCCCGGCACAGGCACCGCGTAATGGTGCTGGATGCGCTGAATCGCGTCAGCCGCAGTGAGGGTTTGGGCCACAGCGGCGGGAGTCAGAACCGCGATTACAAGAATGGCTAGACAAGCGAGTTGCAACGCAACGCGATTCAATCGTTTTCCTTCCCCGCGAATCGACGGGTAGCTATAGACGCACGATTTTTTCAGACTCAAAGCCGCGCAGCGCGTTACGCGTATCCACGATAAGCTTGGCGGCATTGAGTAGTTCCTTGTAGTCGAAGCTCGAATGGTCCGTGATGACGACGGAGCAGTCGGCCTGTTTTGCCGATGCCAGTGCGTCCTGCGAAACGAGATCGATACCATCAAGCTTCAGTTTGGGCACGTAGGGATCGCTGTAGCTGACTTCCGCGCCGAGCTTCTTCAGCAACAGGATGACGTCCAACGCCGGCGACTCGCGCATATCGTCGATGTTGCGCTTGTAGGCGACGCCGAAGATGTGGACGCGGGCACCCTTTACCGCTTTGCCATGATTGTTAAGCGCGTTTTGCACCTTGTCCACTACGAAGTGCGGCATGTTCCCGTTGATGTAGCCGGCGAGGTCGATGAAGCGCGCCTCAATGCCCGATTGCTTGGTCTTCCACGAGAGATAGAACGGATCGATAGGAATACAGTGACCGCCCAAGCCCGGACCTGGATAAAACGGCATGAAGCCAAACGGCTTAGTAGCTGCAGCGTCGATGACTTCCCAAACGTTGATGCCCATTCCGTCGCACATCAGGGCCATTTCGTTCACCAGGCCGATATTGATCATGCGGAACGTGTTTTCCAACAGCTTCACCATCTCGGCAACGCGAGTGTTGCTGACGGGCACAACCTTTTCGAGCGCCTGCGAGAAGAAGAGCTTGCCCATTTCCGTGCAAGCAGGGGTGATTCCGCCGACGACCTTGGGAGTATTCAGCGTCTGATACACAGGATTGCCGGGATCTACACGCTCGGGCGAGAAGCACAGAAAAAAGTCTTCGCCCACTTTTAGTCCGCCGTGCTTCTCGAACGTCGGCAGCAGAAGCTCGTCCGTAGTTCCGGGATAGGTCGTGGATTCGAGGATGACCAGCAGTCCGGGATGAAAATGCTTGGCAATTTCGTCGGACGCCGACACGATGTAGCTCATGTCGGGGTCCTTGGTCTTGCGCAGAGGAGTGGGGACACAGATGTTAATGGTGTCCAAGTCACGCACCACTGAGAAATCGGTGGTCGCGTCGAAGCGACCGGCACTCACTAGTTGTGCAACTTCGCTACTTGGAACGTCCTGCACATAAGATTCGCCCTGCATCAGGCGATCCACCCGCGACTGTTGAAGGTCAATGCCGGTGACGCGGAAACCGGCCTTGGCGAATTCGACGGCCAGAGGAAGACCAACGTAGCCCAGGCCGACAATGCCCACACGCGCGGTTTTCGCTTCGATCTTGCCTTTGAGTGCCTGAAAAGTGCTCACGGATTTCTCCGCCACCTGCATGATTCGATCTCCTGTCGTGCCTCGCGGCCAACTACTGATTCTATACATTCGTCGCGGGGTTGCGTAATCCGTGCTGAAGGCTGGCGCAGTAACTACGTTCGGAATGAGAAGCCAGTTTCATCACGACTTCAGCTTGAGACGCGCGGTGACGGTTACTGGCAAGCTCGCGTGACCGCGCGCGACGATCACCCAGGCAGGCTCTTTCGCGCCAAAACAGCGGGAACACCAAGACTCCTCAACGACGCCGCCTGCGACGCCAAATTCAGCAATATCGCCGATCGCCCATGTTTGTTCCCCGATTGATCGCGGCTCTAATGCAAAATGCCAGAACTGTTCGGTGTCGTGTTCACCGGCGGCCCCGTCGATTACGTCGATGACGGTGAGTTCGCTATCGGTGAAGTCGACAGTCCGGGTATGGGTGAAGCCCTGGTAGCTGCAGGTAGCGACTGCGTGGTCCTGGTCGGCGTCGGTGTTGACGGTTAGCAGCCTCACATCGGGCTTCGCGGTCCAGCGAAACGGTCCGGCCGCGACACCCTGGTCGTGGCCGTCGATGCGGACTGTGTTGTGCGCCGACGATCCGCGGAAATAGCCGCGCCACTCGGGCTCCATGTAGCTGTATGTGCCCGGATCGATCAAGACTTCGCGATCACCAACGGTAACGACCAGCGAAAGCGAATCGGAATGGCTGTGGCCGGCGCTGCCGGGGCCAAAGGGACTGGCAGCAAATAGCGCGCAAATTGAACCCCGCCGCATCACAACAATACCGGTATCACGAAAAGCTTGCGAGCCGCGTTGGAGAGTTTCGAGGAAGTCGCTCTTGCAGCGTTTCGGTCCCAGCCACCAGAGGGCGATTTCGTCGATGTCCAACTGGTTGTAGGCGAAGAACCGCTTTCCCACGAGTAGGGATGCTGTCGCCAGCGTCGCCCGGGCAAATCGCGAACGCGGCCCGTAGGGCGAGAAGAAGCGCCCGCCATCATCGTCGCCGAGGAACGGCAATTCGCCGGAATCACTCACGATCGACGCCAGAAATTCCGCCATGCGGGAAAGTCCGGCGCGGTAAGATTCTGGCACTTCTTCCAGCACGGCGTGAAACGCGAACATGTCGAGTGCATAGACGTGATAGTAAGTCGATTGTTCGAAGTAGCTTCCGTCTTTCAGCACGCAGGTTTCCATGTGCCCACGGACGACATCGCGCCCGGCCGTTCGCCAGCGATCAGCGCGGGGAAACGCCGGAAACAATCGCCCCAGCGCGTGCAACGCTACTGCCTCTCCCAGCAGGTGGGTGTTGGGGGAGAAGTAGATCGACAAATTGTATTCGAGGTGCAGCCCGTGCCGATAAAGCTCCGCAAGAAAGCGTTGGCGAAATGCCGGCGGCATCTTCGCGCCGAGCAGATGCCAGATCCAAAGCCACGAGAGCGCGCGGAAGGCGACCTCTAGCGCGCTGGTCCAGTTGATACCGCGCTGAAAAGGATTCTCCGTCCACCAGTGCTCGAGCTGGCGGAATACGTGTTCGCTGTAGTCTTCACGCCCAGTGACTGCATGCGCCTGCGCCAGCAGAACCAAATGCTGATGACGGTTCACTTCCCAGATCACCTTGTGATCTCCCGCAGCCGTTACATCCAGGTACGGTATGCCGCGAAAATACGCCGCTCGAGTTTCAAGCCCGCGCTTAGGATCGCGCCGCCATGCGACGTTGACACCGTAATCAATTACGGCGTCGAGGATCGGAATCCGGCCTTGCAGAATTTCGTCGGCCAATTGCGTGAGTTGACATATGTACTCGTCGTCCTGCACGCACGCGCGCACCACGTCAGGCGCGGGAAGAATGCCCAGTGGCGAAGACGCCTGCAGCTTCAGGTTTGGGGAAGAGAGAGACAGGAGCGCATTGGCGGCCTCCTGGCGGAAACGAAATGTGAGTTCGCGGAAGCTGCGCATTCAAGGGAAGAGCGTTTCGTAAATCTTGGCGCCGGCTGAATCTGGATCCATACAGTCGTCACAACAATTCGCCCCGTGCCGGAGGCTTGGTCCTAAGGACTGAAGGAGGTGCGGCTCTATCGTCTCGGTTTCAAACCGCCTCCAGGTTGGGAACGGCGGTTCCTTCTGAACTGGTCACATCGATGACTGGCACGGGCGAGTGCGACAGCACTCGTCGTGCCTCGGCGTTCGGCTCCTGAGTCACAACGATCACGTCCGCCCAGCCGAGAATTCCCTGAAGGGTTTTCTCCATCGAGCGTCCGATATGCGGCAACGAACTCAACAGGAATGCCTGATTGCTGCCGTAAATCGCGTCGATTTGAATGTGCGGGTCGAAAATCTTCACGTCGCAGCCTTTGCCGATAAGCCGCTCGATCAACGCTACACTAGGACTCTCGCGAAGGTCGTCGGTGTTGGGCTTGAACGCGAGTCCATAAACGCCGACCTTCCGGCAACCCATTTCCATCACCCGGCGAAATGCGCGAGCAAGGTGAGCTTCGTTGCTGGGCAGCACGGAATTCAGCAGTGGCAGATCGAGATCAAGTTGTCGCGCACGGTAGGTCAGGCCGCGCAGGTCCTTAGGCAGGCACGAGCCCCCGAACGCAAAACCGGGCTTCATATATGCCGTTGAAATGTTGAGCTTGGTGTCGCGGCAAACGGTTTCCATCACTTCAGCGCCGTCAAGCCCGAGCGAAGCAGAGAGCGTGCCGATCTCGTTGGAAAAGGCGATTTTAAGCGCGTGAAACGTATTGCACGTGTACTTGATGAGCTCCGCAGTCCGCAAGGCAACGACTGAAGTCTCGACCGGCAACCCGGCATAGAGCGATGCGACCCGTTCAGCCGCCGCACGGTTATGGCTTCCAACGACGACCAGAGAAGGCTCCATGAAGTCTTTAACGGCGGTGCCTTCCCGGAGAAACTCGGGATTGGCTACAACCGCAGCCCTGGGCTCGACCGCCGGTCCGACTACTTCATCGCAGGTGCCGGGAAAAACCGTGCTGCGAACTACAACCGTCAGCGGCTTTGATCGGCCGTCGAGATGTGCGGCAATGTCGGTTGAGACTTTGCGCAAATAATCGAGATTGAGGTTGCCGTTAGGAGCAGAGGGTGTGCCCACGCACAGGAAAGCGAAATCGGCATCACGCAGTGCTTCCTCGGTCGAAAGCGTAGCCGTCAGCAGTCCGCTGCGCAGATGTTTCGCGATCAGCGGCTCCAGACCCGGCTCGAAGAACGGCGACTGACCATCTTGGATGGCACGCACCTTGCGTGCATCGACGTCCACGCCGATAACGCGAAATCCGAGGTCCGTAAAGCACGCTGCTGTGACACAGCCGACATAGCCAAGTCCGAAGACCGCGATAGTTGGTTTTTCGAGTTTCGCGTCCATGAATCAGTCCATCCTGTCGTTATCTAGCGGGCAACTTCGGCAGCGACGCCTGAATGCGTATCCACTGCCAACAGTTTCTCGAATTCGTCGGTTACGACGTCCCACGAGAACCGCGACGTAACCAACTCCCGTGCCTGCGCACCCACCGATTCCCGCTGACCGGCCTCCCGTAACAAGGAGAGGCACTGTTCAGCAAAAGCGTCAGGCGTGTCCGCCAACCGGATGTTCGCCGGATGCGCCACATCAAGACCCTCGGCGCCGATAGAAGTGGAAATCGTCGCCGTGCCCGCAGCCATCGCCTCGTAAATCTTCAGCCGTGTACCGCCGCCAATGCGCAGCGGCACGATCGAAACGCTCGCGCCCCACAGCCAGGGGCGAACATCCGGCACGGTACCCGTGACCTTGATGCGCGCATCCTGCTGCGCCAACGCCAACATCGATGAAGATGGCGAGCGTCCCACAATCGCCAGGGTGCAATCCGGTTTGCGCTGCCAAATCAGCGGCAGAATCTCGCGGACAAAGTAGTTTACCCCATCGGAATTAGGCAGCCAGTCCATTGAGCCCACGAAGACGAGGTCTGCGGTGCGCGGCGCATCGGGGGGACGGCGAAAATACTCAAGGTCCACTCCCGTCGGAACGCTCGACGCTTCGATGCCAAACATTTTTCGCATCAGTTCGGCGTCTTGCGGCGACACGGCGATGACGCGCGCAGCAGCCCGGCACATGCGACGCTCCCAATTGAACATCCGCTCGGCCTGTAGCTTGAAGTATGTCTTTCGCACCGGACCGGACGACTGTTCGACGTGCCGCCGCCAGATCATCGTTTCCACGTTGTGCTGAAAAAGCACAACACTACTCATATCGGCAAAATTAGGCGCGGGAGTCAGGAAGTCGCAAACCACACTGTCAAAAGCTATTTCTCTTCGCAACTGGCTGATTTGTTCGCGCATCGCGACCGAGGTATATCGACTCAAGGAAAGCGGCATGGAGGAGAAGAGATTGCCCAGCAGCTGTCCAGCGAACTTTGGCGACCGACGCGGTGGCACGACATGCGTCAGCGGATACGCTTGCGAGCAATATTCATGCGCCCGCTGCACGCCCTCGGGTTGCGCCGGGTTGTCGAACGCGACATAGTGTACTTCGTGGCGCGCATGCAGCCGCTTCAGCGTCTCCAAAGTGCGGATTTGGCCGCCACGATTGGTCGGGTGCAAGAAGCCAGGACTGACCCAGAGGATTCGCATGCTGCGTTTTTTCCTGTAGCGAACTTCATGCAACCTGAACGCTACCTGACGGCGCCTTCATCAACCCGTCCCAGATCTGCTCGCGCCGTCCAGTGAGAAACGTATCGCCCCAGACCTGCAAGTTCAGCAGTCGCCAGATGCGGTCGGTGGCGTCGTGAACGCCGCGCTCGTGCTTGTCCAGCAGCTCATTCAGGTAAGCCATGTTGACGTAACTGGCGAGTAAGCCTTCAGGATCGCGCAGGTAGTCGCGCAGTGGGCGAGATTCCTCCTGCAATAGCCATGTAGTAATGGGCGTGGGGAACCCCATCTTCTTGCGATAAATGATGCTCCGCGGGATGAGGTCTTCCACCGCCTTCTTGACGATGTACTTCCCTTCCTTGCCGCGCAGCTTCATGTGCGGAGGAACGGACGCAGCAAACTCCACGAACTTGTGGTCGAGGAATGGCACGCGGCTCTCGAGGGAACACGACATGCTCATCTGGTCCTGCTTCATCAGGAGTTCGACAAGATAAGTCTTCTGGTCTGCGTAAAGCAGGCGCGGCAGCGTCGGCGACTTTGCGGTCGACTCCCACCGCTCGAGAAACGACGCGTAAGGGTTGGCGTCGAAATGCCGCGACAGGAGCTTCTCCTGCTCGTCCGCGCCGAATGCGCAATAGAAATTGTTCAAGTAAAGCGACTCGATGTCAGCGCCACGACCCAGCACCGTGTGTCCCAGCTTCCTGCGCAGCGGCGCAGACAGTAGCGGCGACTCGGCCACAGCACTCTGGATGGCGTTGCGCACTCCGCTGGGGACGCCGCGATACGCGCGCATCCATTGTTCGTTGAGCTGATAAAAGCGGTAGCGTCCGTAGCCGCCAAACAGCTCGTCACTTCCTTCGCCGGTAAGGACGACCTTCACCTGCTCTGCCGCAAGTTTTGATACGAAATGTAGCGACACGCTCGACGGCCAGGTGATCGGCTCGTCTTCATGCCAGACCAGGCGCGGCAGCGCATTGAAGAACTCTTCCATGGAGACGAAGACTTCGTGGTGGTCAGTGCCGATAAGTTCGGCGACCTGGCGGGCCTCAGAGAGCTCGCTGAAACGCGATTCACTATACCCGACCGAAAAAGTCTTCACCGGCCCGCTGGTCATACGCTTGATGAGCGCGGCAATGGCGCTGGAGTCGACGCCGCCGCTGAGAAACATTCCCAACGGCACGTCGCTCATCAACCGCATATGCACGACTTCTTCCAGACGCGTTCGACAATCGCCAATCCATTCGCTGTCGGTACGGTCTTCAAACTCCGTCGGGCACGGCGCGTCCCAGTACTGCTTGATCTCCAGACTCGGTGTTTGGTCACAAGTCAGCGTGAGAGTGTGTCCCGGCATGAGTTTGCGAATACCGGTAAACAGCGTCTCTTCGCCACTTATGTAACCAAATGCCAGGTATTCGGGAAGCAGTTTGTCGTTGAACTCGGTGGTGATGTCGGGATGCTCCAGCAGCACCTTAATCTCGGACGCGAATGCGAACAGGCGGCCATTCCAGAAGTAGTAGAAGGGCTTGATTCCGAGGCGGTCGCGGGCGCAGAACAGTTGCCTGCGGTTTTGGTTCCAGATGGCGTAAGAGAACATGCCGCGATAACGGTTTACTGATTGGTCGCCCCACTGTTCGTAGGCGTGAACGATGGTCTCCGTATCGCAGTGGCTCTTGTAGCGATGTCCGGCCGCTTCCAGTTCGGGACGAATATCGGCGTGGTTGAAGATCTCGCCGTTATAAGTGATCCACAGCGAGTCGTCTTCATTGCTCATCGGCTGACCGCCGGTGGCAAGATCAATAATGCTGAGGCGTCGGTGGCCGAGCGCGACCTGTCCGTTCACGTGAAATCCCGAACCATCTGGACCGCGATGGGCGATGACCTCCGTCATGCGGCGAATCAGCCGCGCGTCGGCAGGAGTGCCGTTGGTATTGACGAATCCGGCTATACCGCACATAAGGTTAGTATTGTCCGACCAGCACAGGCTCGAGGGCGGCGTCGGAAGGGCTAGCGACCGAGGCCACCGGCGCCGCATTGGCGCGGTCAATCGCGCGCTGCTTGTGGGCCATGAAGCCGATGGCCGTGGTCAGTCCCGCTAGAATTGGAACGTCAGCGTTATAGGCCAACGCGTCAAAAAACGCAATTGGCAGAAATACGATAAACGCGATACGTAACCACTGCGCCAGCGCGCGCAGGTTGTCCCAGGTCGGATCCTTGGTTTTGTTGCGCAGGATTCCGTTCAGTGTCTTGAAGACGAAGTACAACATCGCCAGATAGACGCCGAGCCCGGGCAGACCCATTTCGCTCGACAACTGGGTATAGGTGTTGTGCGTCACGTGCCAAAGCGATCGGTCGCCACGCGCGAGTGCCATTTCGTTCTGGGCGACCTCAAAGTTGCCCGGACCGACTCCCAGTACCGGATGTTCGGCCGTGATGATCAGGCTATCGATGAGTAACTGCTTCCGCGCTTCGGTGGATTCAATGGTGCCCATGCGCAACTTCTCAAGTGACGAGAGATTGTAGGGATCGTAGTTGCCGAAAAACGTCGTATACCGCACAAGAGTGTCCCTAGGCAGGAGGAAAAGTATCACCACAAAGACGAAGGGAGACGCCGCCAGCAACTTGATTCGAGTCGAGGGTCTGGACTGCCATACGAAAAGGAGGAACAGGAGTACTGCACCCAAGGCGCCAGCGCGGGAACCTGTGCGCGAAATCGTCAGGAGGATAGGTGGCACCGAAAGCAGGGCGATTACCTTCTGAATCCGGGTTCCCCGCATATAAAGGAAGCCGATGAAGGCAAGCCCAACGAGCAGCGTCCAGGCCAAATCGTTCGCATTCGCGTAACGAGTGTCGTCCAAAACCAGTCGGCCATCCATGGTGCGGTTGTTTTTCAACAGCGTAAGCAACCCCAGAATGCCCGCGGCATAGGCGATCGTATGAAAAATTCGGTTGGCCTGGGGAAGAGTGGTCAGCAAACCGGCGGTCAACACAAAAATGAGGGCTGCCTTATACCACTGCTCAAGGAAAACGTGAGCGCTGCCTCCCGGCCACGCCCCAAACGGCACGCAAGCAATGAACCAAGCCGTAAAGAGAGTAATGCAAATGCCGATGCGGCTGGTGAGCACCTTCATGAACTGACCCGTGCCGAAGATCGCAAGAAGCCCCAAGGTCGCGAGAATCAGTTGCGGCCGCAGTTTGCCAAGCACGGGGATAACTTCCATCGCGGCGCTGTAGACAGAGAAGAGGAACAGGACTAGCAGGGGGAACGAACCGTTCAAAAGCGGATTGGGCTGCTTATAGATTGACTGAGCCACTGTTTCTGCTCCCCACAGACCGGATCACACCACGCCCCCAGCGAGCTTCGCGGAGGCGCAAAAACACTCCCTCAGAAGGCAGGCTACACCACCGCAGTTTACCATGATTACCCGTCAGTTACTGGCAGGAGCACCGGCCAAGCTTCAGCTCGAATCGCCGATTCCCGTTAGCGATTCAGCGAAGACAGCGCCGACGGCAATTTCGCCGTAAATATTGTGGCACCAGCACTGTTCAGATGCAGACCATCGCGAAACATCGAACGATCCATCGCACCTGGGGTTTCTGGAACAAGCACCGGGATCTCGTTGGCTTCACCAATCGAAACCAGAACGTCGGAGTGGTCCTCCCACAACGACGGCATTACCAATACGGTCAGTCGGACGCCATACTGGTCACAAAGTGCCTTCAGCTCCAGCAGTCGCGGCTGGGTCTTCGTGCGCACTTCCTGAGCAGTGTTCCAGTGAGCCGGCCGCCAGGCGAGGGTTGTGGCCAGGTCCCTGACCCGCGGCATAGACGCACCCAGTACCGCCTTACGGGTTTCAGCGCGAAAGGCGTACCACTCGCTCCAATGAGCAAACATCATGCCGCTAAGGGTAGTCGCATCCAAGTGCCGTCTGCGTCCTAACGACGCAATGTCGGTAGCGTCCATGTACCGCGACATGAATTCACCGCGCAAGTCGTTCTCCAGTAGGTGACTTACTGAGGTGCACAGGAGCACGTCATGAGGGCGGGCACCGCCCCGCAACAACGCACGCAAAACGTAGTACTGCTCCAGATATTCCGTCTGCTCGAACACCAGGCGATGGACGTCATAATTTTCGGCTAACGAATCCCGCAGACTCGGATAGTCCACGCCTTCCAGCAGCAGTGAATTGCCGAATAGCAGCATGGTAGGCTTGCCTCTCGATGAGAAGGCACGAAGTTTCTCGGCGTCGTGATACTCCTCCACGGTGCGGCGTAGAATCTTACTGACCCGGTGCACGCCCAGGACCGTCATCAACTCGGCAGCCAACGCGATGACCACCAGTCCCACAAGAACCGCCCAGATCGCGCGGCGGGCTTTGCCTCCTTGCACGACTTCAAATGCACGGGAAAGCCCAAGCTCAGAACTGGAAATAGATGAATGCATGCGTCTGGTTCGCTCCAAACAATATGATGGCCAGAACACATGTGAACGCCACTGCAACGCGCTGGAAATGCGGCCGGCTCTGGAACAGGTATTCGTCGCCGGTGGCTTCCAGATACAGATCGAGCGCGAACAATGGCACAGAGAAAGCAACCAGGAATTCCGCCGCCGCTAGATACGAAGGCTGCCACTTCCAGTGCGCCAAGCCCGCAAGAAATTTCCAGGCAGCACCTAGTGACTCACCGCGGAAGAATATCCAGGAAAAACAGACGATGTGGAATACGAAGATACGACGGCCCCATTGACCCAAGAAACTGCGACTCGACCAATCCTTGGCCACACCCAGCATTCGTTCGGCGGCGAGTCCTGCGCCATGGATGCCGCCCCAGATCACGAAGGTCCAATTTGCCCCATGCCACAGGCCGCCCAATAGCATGGTGGTCAGCAGGTTCGACATAGTGCGGCTCTCGCCCTTGCGGTTGCCGCCCAACGAAATATAAAGATAGTCCCGTAGCCAGGTGCTCAAACTAATATGCCACCGCCGCCAGAACTCTTGCAGACTCTGCGCGAAATATGGCTGGCGAAAATTCACCATGAAGTGAAAACCCAATATCTGCGCGGCCCCCCGGGCGATGTCACTGTATCCGCTGAAATCTCCATAAATTTGCCAGGCAAAGGCGTAGGTGCCGAGCAAGACGATCGGAATGCTCGGCGGCCCAAACTTTCCGCCAAACGCAGCATTGGCGATGAGCGCGCAGTTGTCCGCGATGACGACTTTGCGGAACAGACCTTCGGCAATCAGGATCATGCCGTCCAGCGTACGGTCCGCGTCCCAGAAGCGCGGACGCTGCACTTGCGGCAAAAGGTGATCGGGCCGCTGGATCGGGCCCGCGATCAGATGCGGAAATAGACTGATGAAGAGCGAATACTGCACAAAGCTGTCGGCCGGCTCGATCTTGCGGTGATAGACATCGACGATGTAGGCGACTTCCTGGAAGGTGTAGAAAGAAATGCCTGGCGGCAGAATGATCCTCAGCACCGTTATCGGCAGTTCCGCTCCGGTGAGCGAATGCGCCGCGCTGGCGAACGACCCGACGAAGAAATTGAAGTACTTAAAAATTCCCAGAATGCCGAAATTGATCGCCAGCGAGAGGATCAGCAGTTGCTTGCGCCGCGCCTGGTTGTCGGCTCGGGCGATCGCATGGGCGATGAAATAGTCGATCGTCGTCGAGCCGATCATCAGCAGCAGGAATCGCCAATCCCACCAGCCGTAAAAGAAGTAGCTGGCCACCAGCAGGAACTGGTTTTGCCGCTGAAATCCGAGCCGCCAATACACTGCGACTACAAGGACGAGAAAGACAAAAAACACTGGCGAATCAAAAAGCATTCCTGATAAGCCCAATTCTCGCCAGAGTAGCGGAATTGTAACTCAAACCACCGTGTAAAAAATTACTATGCGTTAAATATCATGCACGATAACTGGCCAGCCCACCTGTCAATACGGTGGATCCCGTATTCTTCCGTATTGCCGTCAGGAAACCCGCCCTTTACACTGACATTTGCTTATCAGGCTGCATGCGTCGTCCTGCCGCGAGCCCCTCCCATGAAACTGGCCTATCTCCTGAGCGAGTATCCGACCCTGGGGCACACCTACCTTTTGCGCGAAGTGCGTCAATTGCGCGAGATGGGATGGGACATTCAGACGATCTCGGTTCGCCGGCCGGGTGCCCGTACTTCGCCACTGACACCGGCTGAAATCGAAGAATTGAATTCGACGTGGTACATCATTGGCGCCGGAGCAATGGAACATTTGCGATGCCACGTCGCGACGCTTTTCAGTCGCCCACTCCGCTACTTGCGGGGATTGGCGACGGCGTGGCGATTCGGGCAGTTCCATTCTCGACGAACACTTCTGGCGATGGCCTACTTTGCTGAAGCGGTGTACGCAGGACATCGTCTGCGGCGCGAAGCAATTACCCACGTCCACTCGGTATATTCGACAACCGTTGCACTGATTCTCTCGCGCATTTTCGACATTAATTTGTCCATGACCCTCCATGGCCCGATGGAGTTCATTGACCCAGAAGGCTTTGGCATTCGCGACAAGGTCCGCGCCGCTCAATTGGTCTGCTCCATCAGTTCCTTTGGACGCAGTCAGATCATGCTGTCGTCCTCGCCGCAGGACTGGCAGAAGCTTGAAGTCACTCCTCTTGGGGTCGAAACCTTGGGTTGGCACATCTCTGCTTTTCGCGAACATCCATCACCATTTGAGCTGATTTCCGTCGGGCGCCTCGTGGATATCAAGGGCTACCCCCTACTCCTGGATGCAATCGCTGAATTGTGTAAGCAGGGCCGCGATGTGCGATTGACGCTCGCCGGAGACGGTCCCGATCGTGCCACCCTCGAAGCCCAAGCGCAGCGCCTAGGCGTCTCCGATCGTGTCTTCTTTGCTGGATGGAAAAACCAGGACGAACTGCGGGCTCTCTATCGGAGCAGCGACGCTTGTGTTATGTCGAGCTTCGCCGAGGGCGTTCCTGTGGTTCTAATGGAAGCAATGGCGACCGGTGTGCCCTGCGTTGCGCCATGCATCAACGGAATTCCTGAACTGATTCGTGACGGCGTCGACGGACTGCTCTTCGCCGCTTCTGATGTCGAAGAGCTGGTTGCAGCCATCGGCCGGCTCATCGACGAACCCGACTTGCGACGTCGCATGGCGCAGTCCTGTCCTGGGCGTGTAGGTGACAAATACGACTTGCGGAAGAATGTTCGAGGCTTATCAGAAATCTTCAGCCGTTGGATCTCGGCGCCTATCGGCCTTTCCGCCGGGAATTCTGAAGGATCGACTCATAAATCTGGCCCATCGTAGCCGCGGCATGCGCATAGGTGAAGTCAGCCGACATCCTGCCTGATGCCGCTGTCGCCATCGCTTCCCGGTGCTCTCGGTCGTCCAACAGTACGCCTATCTGCGCGGCAAGTTGATCAACGTTGTCCACTTCGAACAACAATCCGGTGACATTGTCCTCGACCAGTTCTGGATTTCCGCCGACGCGCGACGCTACTGGGCAGCAACGGCATGCCATAGCCTCCATCAGCGCGTTCGACAACGCTTCAGTGCGCGAGGGAAGCACAAAAATATTTATGCGGCTCAGCCACGTGGCCACATCCGATGTCGCGGGCTCGAAGTGGCATCGCTCGCCCAGCCCAAGTTCGCCCGCCAGCGCCTTGAGTTTGGACTCTTCCGGACCGCTGCCGACGATTGCCAGCACCGCATCCGGCCGCCGAAGTTTCGCGAAGGCGCGCAACAGCGTGTCTAACCCTTTTTCTGGGCGCAGCGCGCACACCACGCCAACAATCATCTTCCCCGGCCATGGCGATGTCACTGGTTTGCGAGAGTATTCCTCAACATCCACCGCGTTATAGCAGACACGGATTTTGCCTGCCGCGACCCCTTCGTCCTCGATCAGGTAACGGCGCATAGCGTCGCAATTCACCACTACGGCGTCGGTCAGACGATCACTCACACGAAGACAGCGCTTGGTCGCTTCGCCGGTGAGGTCGCGATGACCACGCTGGCTCGATAGCACTGCTGGAACTCCTGCCATCCTGGCAACCGGCACGCTGAAAATATTGAGTGGCGCGTCAAAGGAGTGGACGACCTCTATCTGATTTTCGCGAATGTATCGAACCAGCTGCGACGCTGCCCTCGCCACCGCCGTCGAGAGAAACGAGTGCATCGGTAACCGCAGAATCGGAACTCCGGCGCGCTCCAAATCAACGCGTCTCGGCCCATCCGGGCGAAAACATCCGACGTGCGGCTGGAATTTTTCACGTGGAAGAAACCGCGCAGTTTCAACCAGTTGCCGCTCGGTACCGCCAATTCCTAGCTCGCGCACTAGGAGAAGAACCGATATTGGGACAGGCCGGGAAGCGTTCATGGAAAAGGCCGGATAGATGATCAGATTTTACAGAGAAGCTTGTTTCAGGTCCTTGGCGTAGGCCCAGGCCAGGCTAGTTTCAGGAATGCGGTACAGGGGACAGCTCCGGCTTACGCCTTCCAGATACTCAGCCAGCGGCCGCAGACTCCCCTTGCCCCCGTAGTCGTGCCAAAAGACCATCCCGTCTGACGTCATCATTCTGGTCATTTTGATGGTGTCGTTCTTAACGTGCTCAGCGTCGTGAGCGGCGTCAACCAGCCCCAGTTCAATTGATCCAGAGTAGGGTTCCGGATCGAATTGGATCGTGTCGCACAGCAACTGGGTATAGCGCTCGAGTCCGATTGCCCTTGGAACCGCTCCGAGACGCCGCGCCTCGACCAGATTCTGGTCGCTCGCCAGGCTCACTCCACCGTTTGAATTCTGGGGCGGAAGATCCATCGAAAAGATGCGCGCATCCGCCGGCGCATTCAGTATGAACACCGAGGTGGTCAGGCCGTCGTAGGAGCCCATCTCAAAGACGGACTTCGGCTTACGGGATTTTGTGACGCGCGCCAAAATAACCAGTTCGGCAAACGACATCCCTCCGCCCGTGTGGATTGCTGGCAGTGTGATTGTGTCGCGTTCGTCAGGCTCCACCGGGCTTCGCGCCTTCAGACCAATCTCCGCCAACTCGTCATAACGCTTCAAACAGTACGAGACGTAGGCTCGAAGCCTTGAAGGGTTGCGAATTGCCAGCGCCACCGTGCGCAAGCTCACGCAGGTTAAGCCGTCAAACACTTCGGTAGGAGTCATTCGGCACCATCATAACTCGAAACGACTGTCGGACGAAGAAGGCCGTGCTGCGCTCGGTCGCACGTACTAGACGACTTCCACGACACATTGCCATTCCTGCCCGGGCCTTGGTGATTTACAGAGCCTCCAGTGAGATTCCGGGTTTCCAAGACTATTGACTTGAGCTGACGAACTTTTGAACCGACGCAATTCAGTCAACATCATCGCGTCACGCATTTCTTCGCGAACAAACTTGGAACCAACCGCCAGTGATGGCGCCCAACACCCGCCTGCTCATCGCTGTCAACCACCGAAACTTGCGCGGACTAGGTAATCTACGGTCAAGTTACTATAGTGCGTAATACATCACGGTTACTCTTCCAACCGGCCACCCAATCGATTATCTGTGAAAGAACGGCTCTTGAGGTGAACAGGGCCTGCAGACCCCCTCAGCGATACGCGCCACCGAATCGAATCTGCAGCTTGAAAGACCGCATGCGGCCGGAAACGTGCGCCCAATTAAAATAACAAGGAGACTTTCGTGCAAATTCAGATCCCCCATTTGCGTCGGAGAATTCATCGGTGGACAGTAGTATCACTACTAACAATAAATGCGCTTGGCTTCGGCGTTATCGCTCACGCTCAGAAGCCGCAAGCCCAACTTCCCAACGTCTATCTCAACACCACTTGGAACCCACCCACTGGTGGGACCACGTGGGCAGCCCACACCGCAGCTCAATTGACCACTGCCTTAGCAAGCAGTCAGCCGGGCGATGTGATCGTGCTCGATGCAGGCGCGACCTACACAGGCAATTTCTATCTTCAGCCGAAGACAAACCCGAACAACCAGTGGATTTACATCATGAGTTCGGCAATAAATAGCTTGCCTTCAGGACAGTGGGTCACTCCGTCGGAAACAGCCAACATGGCGAAAATCGTCACCACCAATGTGGGAGCGAATTTCCAGGTCAATGGGGGCGCGAACCACTACCGCCTCGCCGGACTGGAACTGACCACCGCTTCCACTTATGGTTGCAACTCAACTCACAACCCTCCGATCAACTGCTTTAGTTATTTTCTGGTTGGTTCGCAGTCGTTCCCCACTCCGCTGCCCGATTCCATCACGATCGATCGCTGCTACATTCACGGCTCCCCCACGATGGATCTTCAAACCGCGGTGCAGGCGACCGGCAGCAATTACGCGGTCGTTGACAGCTATATTTCGGACGTCCATATGTACGGTGCCGATAACCAGGCGATCGGTTTTTACTATTCGCCCGGCCCATACAAGATCGTCGATAACTATTTGTCGGCCGCGGGCGAGAACATCTTGATCGGCGGCGCGGGTGGGAACAACGACCTCTGGGTGCCATCAGATATCCAGATTCAGTACAACTACCTTTACAAGCCGCTGTCCTGGGCCACGGCGGGTGCAGGCGGCACGCTGTCGCCAAGCCCCCAGTGGGTGGAAAAGAACGCATTCGAAGTCAAGAGCGCACAGCGCGTCTTGTTCGATAGCAACGTCATTCAGAACGTTTGGGCGGCGGGGCAGAACGGGTACGCTATCGTGCTCACGGTACGATCGTCGCAGGACGGCGACATCGCGGTGGTGAACGACATTACTGTCACCAACAACGCTCTGTACAACGTCGTGGCTGGAGTCAACTCGCTAGCCGAAGACGACCAGTGCGGCGCTGCCGGTGGCTACCCGAACTGTCATAATCCGGGCTCCCAGGATCGCTGGAACATCTCCAATAATCTTTTTCAGTTTTACGACCCAACCCAACCCGGAGGCATGCGTAATGTTGCCTTGGCAACCAGCGGCGGACTGAACCGTCTTAACGGCAACACGCCTGGCACCATTCGCGACATCGTATTTCAGCACAATACTTCCGTTTCTGCGGCGTCCACACCCTGCTGGGAATCCATTTACTTCAGTACTAACGGACAGGCCCCTCCCTTCACCGTCCCCATCTCCCAGAACATCTGGCTTCTGGACAATGCTCTCTGTCGTCAGCCAACTGGCGATTGGGGATACCAGGGAACCACGGGACTGAATTACTACATGGGACTTCCCAACACCTCGCCGAATGACCTCACCCACCGCTACTATGGCAACGAGATGTACGTCCCATCCGGCGATAAGGTGCAGAGCTTCCCGGCCGGCAATCTGGCGACGACCACGGCCTTCACCTATGTCAATCCCTCGGCGGAGGACTATCAGATCCTGGCACCTATCTGGACTACCACGTCCGATGGTCAGCAGGCTGGGATCAACAACAACACGTTACCGTCGGTGGTTACGCTACCACCCCCTAGCGACGACCGTCCGCAGTAATGCGTGGCATGCGGGTTACGTTCATCGTTTCTCCCTGACCTGTATCAGCTATCTCCCGCTCCCGGCTTTCGTGACAGCTTCATGTCATAAAGCCGGGTTTTTTCTGCCTGAGCCAGCGTCTTTCGCCCGCAAGGTAGTTCCTACACCGCATACCGCCGCACCTGCCCGGGTGATGAACTTTTTCTAATCCGCATCTTCCCTTCAAAGTTAGCCAGTCGTTTTAACTCACCGGCTCGCGGATGAGATCAGAATGCGTTAAACCATTTCCCGGTGCGCCCGATAGGAAAAGTGTGCACGCGCGCTCCAAACCATCGCAGTCACTGGAAGGCAAGACTCGCTGGGATTGGCATGAGGCCGCGGGCGATTTACGCACACCTCTCAATGCAGCACCGTTCATGACATGCAAGGCCCCGCTAGCGGAACGCAGGTGCCGCACGAATTTGCCGGGACACTCTCACAGGCGGATGCCTGCGCGCGAATTCTGGCAGGTTCTACCGGTTATATCTTCGTGGCTGAACTCGAGTGTCACAGTTCCTCTCAGCCCTGCTCCCTCTCTGTTCTCCTGCACGAGTTTTCCCGGCTCGCGGACTTCTTCCCTTTCACTTGATCGTAGGAGCACGTATGTCGAAAGTTGTAAGCCTCGTCCTCATTCTCATTTTCGGCGGAATCGCAGCAGCGCAAATGCCGGTCGCCCAACTTCCCAAAACTTACATCGATACCACGTGGAATCCGCCCGCCGGCGGCACTACCTGGTCTGTGCATACCGCAGCCCAACTCACCAGCGCCCTCAACGTTTCCTCGCCCGGCGATATCATCGTGCTCGATGCCGGCGTCAGCTATAACGGATACTTCCAGCTACCCGCGAAAACCAATCCCAACAACAAATGGATCTATGTCGTCAGCTCGGCTCTCTCCAAGCTGCCTGCCGGACAGCGTGTCTCACCAGCCAGCGCTGCCTACATGCCCAAGATCGTGACTCCCAACGTCGCAGCCGTCTTTCAGGTCAACAGCGGCGCCAACCACTGGCGTTTCGCCGGCATCGAAATGACCAGCGCTTCGACCTACAAACCCTCGGGCAAGGGCAACGGCTATGCCTACTTCCTGGTGGGTTCGCAGTCGAATCCCAAGCCGCTCCCGGACTCCATCACCATCGACCGCTGCTATATTCACGGCTCCCCAACACAGGACATCGTCACTGCGGTGCAGGGCACGGCGACGAACTACGCCGTGGTCGATTCCTACATCTCCGACATCCACGCGCCCGGACAGGACTCACAGGCGTTTGGCGCGTACAACACCACCGGCCCCATCAAGATTATTAATAACTACCTGGAAGCGGCGGGTGAGAACATTCTGTTCGGCGGCGCGGGCCAGAACACAAACGCGGGAGTCCCGTCCGACATCGAGATCCGCAATAACTACCTGTACAAGCAACTGGCCTGGGTCCCTCTGACCACCGCTCCTGTAAACCAGTGGGTGGAGAAAAATGCCTTCGAGGTCAAGAGCGCGCAGCGCGTGCTGTTCGACAGCAACACCATCGAGAATGTCTGGGCCGCCGGACAGATGGGCTATGCCATCGTGCTGACGGTGCGCTCCTCCCAGTCCGGTGACTTTTCGGTAGTTAACGACATCACGGTCACCAACAACGTGTTGAAGAACGTGGTGGCGGGCGTCAACACCTTAGCGAAAGACGACCAGTGCGGCATCGCGCCCTACACTGCCTGCAAGAACGCCGGCTCACAGGACCGCTGGTACATAGCCGATAACCAGATCACCTTCTACGATCCCACGTTGCCCGGCGGCGCGCGAAACCTTATGATCGGCTTCCAGCCCGGCATTGACCGGCCCAACAACAACACGCAGGGCGTGATGCGCGACGTGGTATTTCAACACAACACCGGTGTCTCGGCCGCCTCGACCCCGTGCTGGAGTTCGGTCTACTTTGGTGCCGGATCGCTGAAGCCGCCCTTCACCAACCTCACCCAGAACATCTGGCTGCTCGACAACGCCCTCTGTCGCCAGCCTACGGGCGACTGGGGCTTGCAAGGCACCACCGGGCTCACTCAGTACATGGGAGTGCCGGGCCCGGTTGACACCCGCTTCCGTGGCAATGTGATGTATGTCCCTGTCGGTGACCGGGTCCAAACTTTCCCGGTGCATAACTACGCATCCACCGTACCCTTCACCTACGTGGCACCGTCCACCGGCGACTATCAACTCGTCACTCCTTACTGGACTGATACCAGTGACGGCAAACTGGCCGGCATCACCTATTCGTCCCTGGCGAACGCGAACCTGTCCACCGGCGGTGCTCCTACCAATAACGTGCCTGCGAGCAACACTCCCAATGGAAGCACTGCGGGCAGCGTTCTGCAGGTTCCGATTTCGTCGCTTCACTGAGATGATTCATACCCTCGCCCGCTCAAACTGCCTCTCTCGCTTCCGCGAAAGAGGCAGTTTGCTATTGGTCTCGCATTGCCATCCTGCAATTGCGGGCCGGGAAGACCTAGGCAAAATTCGACTATACTGATCTCACTCGTCTGCGCCGACTGCATGACGCCGCCTGAAACTGAGGCCCGTGCGATGAGTATGTGGCCCTTGTTATGATTCAGTCCTTCCATTCCCGTACGTCCCGCAGTTCATTTCTTTCAGCGTTGGTGATCGCGGGTATGATGTTCCAGTTGGCGATCTCGGCTGCGGCACAAAAGCCCGTAGCTGAGTTGCCTCGTGTACGGCTCGATACCACTTGGAATGAGCCCAAAGGCGGCAAGACCTGGCACGCCCACACTTCGGAAGATCTCGCCACCGCCTTGTCCAAGTCAGCTCCCGGCGATGTGATCGTGCTTGACGCAGGCGCGACCTACATCGGCGGATTCCAACTTCCGCCCAAGGAGAACCCGCAGAACAAGTGGATCTATATCGTGAGTTCAGCGCTGGCCGGGCTTCCGGCAGAAAAGCGGGTGGGCCCCGATGACGCTGCGAATATGCCGAAGCTAGTGACTCCGAAAACCGTGCCGGCGTTTCAAGTTGACGGTGGCGCGAACCATTGGCGGCTGGCTGGACTAGAGATCACCTCGGCATCCAGTTTTGTTCCACCCAACAGCAAGACCGGCAACGGCTATGCCTACTTCCTCATCGGATCCCAGTTCAATCAGTCACCGTTACCGGATTCCTTCACCATTGACCGCTGCTACATCCACGGAACGCCGCAGCAGGATATCGTGACAGCGGTGCAGGGAAATGCTTCCAACTACGCGGTGATCGATAGCTACATCAGCGATATCCATGCGCCGGGGCAGGATTCGCAGGCGGTTGCGGCGTATGACACTCCCGGTCCATTCAAGATCGTCAACAACTACCTGGAAGCGGCCGGGGAGAATGTGATGTTCGGAGGTGCGGGGAAGAATTTCAACCGTGGGGTACCCAGCGACATCGAAATTCGCAACAACCATCTCTATAAACCGCTGGGGTGGGCTCAGCCCGGAGTCTCCATTCCGCCGAACAACACCATGGTTGTAAAGAATGCGTTCGAACTCAAGAGCGCGCAGCGCGTGCTGTTCGACAGCAATGTGATCGAGAATGTATGGGCTGCGGGGCAGATTGGCTACGCGATCGTTCTCACTGTGCGGGCATCGCAGAGCGGCGACTCCACGGTGGTGAGCGACATCACCATTACCAACAACATACTCAAGAATGTGGTCAGCGGCTTCAACACGCTGGCCAAGGACGATCAGTGCGGAACGGCCAGCTATGCGACTTGTAAGAACGCCGGCAGCCAGACGCGATGGTACATTGCGAACAACTTGATTCTGTTCTACGACCCGAAGCAGCCGGGTGGGAATCGCAATCTCGGACTGGGGATAAATGGGGGCAACGACCGCGTCAACGCCACGCCCGGTGCCTTGCGCGACGTTGTGTTCCAGCACAACACGATGGTCGCGTCTCCCAGCGCTCCGTGCTGGAACTCACTCTACTTTAGTTCGGGAGGCCAGAAGCCTCCCATATCGAACCTCACCAACAATATCTGGATCCTGGACAATGTCCTGTGCCGCCAACCTACCGGCGACTGGGGCCAGCAGGGTACAAGCGGCTTAACGCAATATATGGGATCTGCCGATAATGCTCAGGCTTTGGACAAGAGATTCTATGGAAATGTGATTTATGTTGCCGCCGACGATAGACAGCAGACATTCCCGCCGCATAACCTGACGACTTCGAAACTCCGCTGGGTCGACCCCGCTGCCGAAAACTATGACCTTGCCGAACCAAAGTGGACTCAAACCAGCGATGGCAAGCCTGCGGGGATTGATTTTTCAGCCTTGCCTCAGCAGTCGAGTCATTGAAGACGTCACGCTTTCGTAGCAATTAATCCAGATTTCATGGAGACAAATCGAGTGTATAGATCTGGGGAATCCTGGCCGACTCAAGCCGCTCCGCTGTGCTATCATCACCTCCGAATCTGCTACTGGACTGCCCCGTGAAACTGGTCGAAGCACTCGAAGCCCTGAAGCAAAATCCTCCTGCTGATTCACCGGCCCTCTCGCTCCAACTCGCCTGCGGATTCACCCCCCTGCACCTCGTGACTTTTCTCGGCGCGCACCTTCGGGTGGCGTTTCCGGCGCATCGGGTAAGCATCTCCACAGGCGCTTTTGGCGACCTCCCAGGCAACCTTGAACGGCTCACCAAATTGCGGGATTCAAACGTCGTGGCCGCCCTCGAATGGCAGAACCTTGATCCGCGTCTGGGAATCCGTATCCTGGGCGGCTGGAATCCCGGCCAATTGAGCGAGTTCGTGCAAACTGCTCGCGATCATGCGGCGCGCATTCTCGTTGCTCTGGAAACTGTCGCCAAAGCTAATGCCGTGATTGTTTCTCTGCCTACCCTGCCTATTCCTCCCCTGGCCTATACCCCAGGATGGTATGCAAGCCGCCTGGAGAGCGATTTAGAGTCCTTGCGTGCCGATCTACTTGCCAAGTTATCTGCACTACCGAATACCAGGGTAGTCAGCAATCAGAAACTAGACTTACTTTCGCCTCTGGCCGATAGGTTCGACGCTAAGTCAGAACTCAATACCGGCTTTCCATATAGTTTGTCCCACGCCGACAAACTAGCTGGACTTATCGCCAAGCTACTCGTTAACCCGCAGCCCATGAAGGGTCTAATCACAGACCTTGACGACACTCTATGGCTTGGCATTCTCGGCGAAGTGAATCCCGAGGGCATCAGTTGGGACCTCGACCACCATTCCCAGAAACACGGCCTCTATCAGCAGTTGCTGGCTTCGCTCGCAGAATCCGGTACTCTCGTTGGAGTCGCTAGCAAGAATGACCCCGCGCTCGTAGACGAGGCCTTCCTTGTGCGCAAGCCCCTTCTTCCGCGCGAGGGCATCTTCCCGCTGGAGGCGAACTGGGGGCCCAAATCAGAGTCGGTGCGCAAGATCATCGAGGCGTGGAATATCGGCGCCGACAGCATAGTATTCGTGGACGATAGCCCGCTCGAGTTGGCCGAGGTCAAGGCCGCTCATCCTGGCATTGAGTGCGTCCTCTTTCCCAAGAACGACGACAAAGCTGCCTACGACCTTCTCTTCCAGCTTCGCGACAAGTTCGGAAAGACTTCTGTCTCGGCCGAAGACCGTATCCGTCTCGAGAGTCTTCGTGCATCGCATGCGATCGCGGAAGCCACACGCGCTGAAGGTTATACCCCCGAGCGCTTCCTGCAAGCAGCCGGAGGTAAGCTCGCGCTCAGCTTCGCCAAAGATCCGCCCGATGCCCGCGCGCTCGAATTGATCAACAAGACCAATCAGTTCAATTTGAACGGCAAACGTCACACCGAGTCTTCGTGGCACCAGTACCTCGCCGATCCCAACGTTTTTCTGATGCTGGTTTCGTACGAAGACAAGTTTGGCCCATTAGGCAAAATCGCCGTCATGGCCGGACGCGTCGATGGCGACTCGCTCTCGGTTGACCATTGGGTGATGAGTTGTCGCGCCTTCTCGCGTCGCATCGAACACGCCTCCCTTCTGCACATCTTCCGGAAGTTCAACGCAGCTCAGGCCGGCTTCGACTTCGTCACGACACAGCGCAACCAGCCTATCCAGGATTTCTTCGTAGAACTCACAGGCGGGCCCGCGGCAGAAAGCTTTACGATTACCAAGCAACAATTGACCGACAGATGTCCTGCCGTTTATCTCAATATTCAGGAGGTTGCGAGTGAATGATCTTCAGGGCCGGCTGACCCGGTGTTTCGCCGCAGTCTTCCCCAACCTGACCGAGTCGCAAATCGCCACCGCTACGCTCGACACTGTTGAGGGCTGGGACTCGGTTGCCGCCGCTACGCTGATCACCACGATCGAAGAAGAGTTCGGTGTTGAGTTCGACATCGAGGCGGTGGGAAACCTCACTTCGTACCAGGCGATCTCCGACTACCTCTCCGCCCTTCCAGCTAACTAGTCAGTCTGAGGAAAACTCCTCCTCACCGATGTAAGCATACCGGGAATATCCATCAATGTTCCGGCGTACCGCTGGCCACCCCTGCAATCGCTGCATTCAGAGCTTTCGCATCCACTCCGGGTTGCTTCCCATCGGTGGTTTTCGTCCACTTGGGAAGCACGAGATCATAGTCTCCCCCTGCCGGATTCGCGAATCTCATACCCGATGTGATGCGGTTGCTGCCGGGGAATGACGCAGGCTGACCGTCGCTCGGCATGAAAATGATGTTCCCCGCGAATCGCTTCTCCACCGGAGGCGGATCGCCCATGTAATTTTCCAACCCAGCGATACCCTGGCCGCCGTAATCGCCGGTTGGAGGCCGGCAGAGCACGTTATCCGTGATCCACACGTTGCGCGTGCCAGACTCGGCCAGCGGCCACCTCTTCCCACCGTCAACGCGAAAATACACCGACTCAAAACAACTCGTTCCCGTCGCCGGCACCACTGTGTTGTGCTGGAAAAGCACATCCGCCAAGTGGGGCGCGACGGAGAACAGCTGCGGACGCCGGCCTCCGGGCGCTGACGCACTGCGCAACTCGACGAGATTGTTGGCAATCTTCCAGCGCCGGGCTTCGCCGGAGTTGTTGCAGAACGGGGCACGCGGTAGCTTACACAGATCGTCGTGCGCCAGGCTGTTGAACCCCGAAGCCACATTGGTCAGTAAGTTGTTTTCGATAGTGATGTCGTCCACCACGGCGATATTGCCGCTGTCCGAGGTCCGCACCGTGAGCACAACGGCAAATCCCCATTGTGCAGCGAACCAGTTGTTTTCGACAACGTTTCCGCTGACAATAACGCGCCGCGCGCTCTTGAACTCAAGGCTATTCTTCACGGACCACTGCGCCGCAGGCGGCAGCGTCACACCTGGCACAGCCCAACGCTCAGGCTTGTAGAAGTGGTTGTGGCGGATCTCAATGTCAGACGCGACATATGGATTGTCTGCTCCGCCTGCGCCACCAAACATCAGGTTCTCGGTCGTCGCCGATAGGAAGTTGTTCACAACTTTGATCGGCCCGGGCGTGCGATACGCGCGTATGGCCTGCGAATCAGACGTGCTTTGGTGAATATCCGAGATGTAGCTGTCGACCACAGCAACGTTCGTGCCGTTGGCGACGACTGCGGCGCGCACATCCTCTGTGTCGCTGCCATGCAAGTAACACCGGTCCACTGTAATGGAGTCGGGCAGCGCCCTGCCCTGCTCGGCCGGCATGTCGAGCAGAAAATAGGTAAAGCAGTTCACCCGCGGCGTGTGGCCCAAGTCGCAACCCGAGGTCGACGTGGAGTAGAACTCCAGCCCAGCCAGGCGATAGTGCGATGCGCCCGCCAGAATGCTCAGCGCTGGTGACTCGCCAGTAGCAACAATCTTGGGCATCTTCGCCGCGTCGCGCGCAGGATCGACTCGCTTGCCTGACGGCGGCAGCGCGGCCAGTTCCGAACTCTCGATGTAAATCCACTTGTGTTCCGGATTCGATTTGGCTGGCGCAGTAAAACCGCCGGCGTAGGTCGTACCCGCGTCGAGAACAATGATGTCACCGGGATCCGCGCCGTCGAGCGCGTGCTGGAACTCTTCGGCCGTATGCGCCCGCCAGATTCTTCCGCTGTCAGGGGGGGCCCAGTGAGTGTCGATATAAACACGCGGCAACTCCGGCGTCGGCATCTGCGCGCAACAGCAAATCGCGCTGCCCAGCATTACAATCGCCAGAAATCGACGCGCGTCGTGCTTCATCATCGGAACCGCGAACTGTTGCACCACAGTAGTATCCAGCGCTTCGTCACGCCAGGTGGATCCGCCCGTCGCCATCGCCGCGTGTGACGTGCACACCCTCTTCTCCTGGTGGTGCGCTACGCACCATCTCGGTCATGCGTTTAGACATCGCGAGCATGTAATTGGACGGCCCAATGAGAAAACCCGCCGCACGAAACGCCAGCGCCCACGCCGCGTGGCTGTGGTTCACCAGCACCAGGTCGGCGCCCTGCAACGCCATCTCGCGATCTGTCAGCATCGCCGTCGTCGCCATCGCATCAGGCACCGCCATGCAGTCAAGGACTGAGCCCACCTGCAGGCTTCCAAAGTGCCGATGGTTCGCCAGTTTCGAATTGAAGCACACGCTCCACCCGACTGGCTCACGCTCGCGCTCAACCAGAAAAATCTTCATTCGCGAGTCTGACGCCGGATACAGACTTTCGAGCGTGCGGTGATCGCGCTGAACCGCGAACGAGCTGTGCTCGCGGCATGCCTGCCAGATGTCATCGGCCCAGTCTCCCCACCCGTTCATCTGTCGAATCGTTCCCCGCGTCGCACTTTTTTGCCGCTGCTTCACTGCCAGTCCTATCGCGCCCAATCCAGTGAAACTCGCTACCTGGGCGCCGATGCGCTTCAGCGGAGACGTTCGCAGCATCTTCAACTCACTCAGAAATTTTCCCGCATGATGCACACGAAACAAAAACGGCACCGGTCGCACCGACCAACCTGAAGCAACAAGCAGCTTCGGCAGCGGCCGATCAGCCGCTCCCATTCCCACCATGAACGCCGCGTCTGCCTGCTTCTGCATGAACTTCACCATCTGCATGGCGACAATGGCAGTATCTCGGATCGACAATCCCTTCTGACAGTGGCGACTGAAAATTCAGTGCACGGACAACCTCACCGTTCAACCAACCAGGTTGCGCCATCGCCAACACTCCGCCGCGGACATGCTCGCCGTCGAGCACCACGTAACGAGTCCACTGAATCGGACCATCAGGCTGCCGTACGACCCGCCTCCATCGCGGTTGGCAGCAGGAAGTCGCTCGCCGCATCGCCCTCCTGCATGCGCTGATTGAAGGCCAACACAGCGGGGAGATGCTGTTCGCCAAAAACTTCGAATCGCAGGGCCATGATGAAGTGAAGTAGTTACGACGTGCCTCGAAAAAGCTTTCTCCCACAGCCAGCGCGATTCCATGCGGCGGCGCACGTCATCGGTCAGCATGGTCACGCCTTTCGTTTTCGCCAGAAAATCGAGCAACTCAGTTACGGGAACGAACCATCCGTTCTTCGCCGCCAGCCGCTCCATAGTGCGCCGGAACTCAGGCGCCAGCTTTCCGTCCTGAACGTAGCCGTGGCCGAAGTGAGTGTACATGATGCAACCTCCGCCGTCGGCCTCCAAACGGTCCTGGTTTGCATCCTGCAAAGTCCTCAGGAACGCCGGCGCTTTGTGGCCTTCCGATGCCGAATACCAATAGCGCACATACGGCCTGAGCGGGTCGGCATACGGCATCCACGGATTCATCCGCACTGTATTGATATCGGCATACACGAAGTTGCGGCAATAGCGAATGCGCTCGCGGCACACGTCTCCCCAGAAGCTCGCATGTCCTTCGACCTGCCCGAAGAAGCGATTACGCGTGCGGCCGAGAGTGATCAGGTTGTAGACCCCGCGCCGCCACCCACTCAGCCGCGCCGGGCCCCAATAGATCGCATCCTCGTTGTAGTGGTTGGCCATTACCGCTGGGTCGTGGCCAAAATATTGCTTAAACAGGTCGAGCGCTTCTATGGTTTCTGCCCGTGTAGTTGAGTACGGCGCCGCATTGTGAAACCCAATCTCAAACCCGCGGCCCTGCAACTCTTGCAAAAATGCTCTGTACGCAGGATTCGCGCACGTCTCCCCGCCTGAGTTGGTGGCACTTCGGATGTCCAGAGGCCAGACGCCGATGGTCGTGCGAAATCCCAGGTCCGCGAGAAACGAGTACACCAGTCGTGTCGTTTCCAGCGACTGTCCGTCGGGATCGTCGAAGATGGTGAAGGCGAAGTCGGCGGCCGTCAGGCCAAGTCGGAGTCGGGTTAGGGTCCATTGGGATCGAGATTCATCACGCGACGCACGACGCCGTCTGATCGGGCGCGACGACCGGCTCCTGTAAGCTCTCGAACCACAACTCGAGCATCAGCAACGCGTAAATCTGATGATGATTGTTGCGCCGTCCACTCTCGTGCTCTTCCACCAGGTAACGCGCAAAGTCCGGCGACACGATACCTCGCTCCAGAAATTTCTTGCTCAGCAAGCTGTCATGCACCAGTTCGCGCAGCGGTCCGCGGAACCACTGGTCCAGCGGGACTCCGAAACCCATCTTGCCGCGCGTCAGCAACTCGGGCGGCAGGCGATCGCCCAGCGCTTCAATCAGGATCCGCTTCCCTTTGCCGTTCTTCCACTTCCACGCGGTCGGGATCTTAGTGGCAAATTCGCAGAAGACGTGATCCAGCAACGGGCAACGTACTTCCAGCGACGCCGCCATCGAGGCCCGGTCCACCTTCGTCAAGAAGTCGCCGGTTAGCAGGTTGGTCGCCTCAAAGTACATCAGCTTCGAAAGTAGGTCGTCATTGCCCGCATTGAAGTTGTCAGGAAGCATGCGCTCGAGAAAAGCCGAATCCGCCGGCAGCATCCACTCCGGGTTCAGCATCCGCTTGCGCAGGAAGTACACCGTGTAGTTCGTGTTGAAATAGCGGTCGAGCTGAGTCGGCGAACCGACCATGTGCAGGAAGTTCTTGCCGTAGACGAAGTACGGCAGCCCGTCAGCCGTCCACGAAACCAGCTTGCGCAACGCGCTCGGCAATCTATCTACCCACGCGTGACGTTGCACGTCACCCACCACCGTATAGCCCGCGAAGAACTCATCGCCACCGTCACCGCTCAGCGCCACCTTCACATGCTTCACCGCGAAATCCGAAACGATATATGTCGGAATGGCCGACGAATCCGCGAACGGCTCGTCGTAGTGCCGCACCAGCTTCTGGATCAGCTCCAGCGAATCGGGATGTACCACAATGTCGTGGTGCTCGGTGTTGTACTTTTTCGCCACCAGCCGTGCGTAGTGCAGTTCGTTGTACGCAGCCTCCTCGAAGCCAATCGAAAACGTCTTCACCGGAGCCGGTGACTGCAGCGCCATCGATGCCACCACCAGGCTTGAATCGATCCCTCCGCTCAAGAATGCACCAAGGGGCACGTCCGCGATCATCCGTATCCTCACCGCCTCGTCGAAAAGTTCGCGCAGCTTGTTTCTTGTCTGGTCCTCGGTGAGCCCGGTGTGGTTCTCTTCTGAAAAGGGAGGCAGCCGCCAGTAGCGGCCCTCGCGCACCGTGCCATCGGCGGCGCACTCGATCCAGCACCCTGGCATTAGCTTGTGAATTGCACGAAACGGGCTGTAGGGATCCGCAATGTAGCCAAACTGAAAGTAGAGTCGCAGCGCTTCCCGATCCAGGTCGAGCGGCACGCCCGCCACCCGCAAACACTTCAACTCGCTGCCGAAAAAGAAGCCCTCATCGGTGTTCGCGTAGTACAGCGGCTTCTTGCCAAACCGATCGCGTGCCAGAAGGATCGTCCGCTTCCTTGCGTCCCAGATACAGAACGCGAACATCCCGCGTAGCAGTTGCAGGCCTTCGGTGCCTTTTTCTTCGTAAAGGTGTACCAGCGTTTCGGTGTCGCTGTTGGTGCGGAAGCGGTGGCCGTGCGCCATGAGGTCCTGGCGCAACTCCTGGTAGTTGTAGATTTCGCCGTTGAACACCACCCACACCGAACCGTCTTCGTTCGAAATAGGCTGGTGGCCGGTGCTGAGGTCGATGATGCTGAGGCGGCGCATGCCAATACCGCACGGGCCGTCGGTATAGATGCCTTCATCATCGGGGCCACGATACCGGATCACGTCGGTCATGGCGCGCACATTGGCCGCCTGGGCCTCGCCGTTACGCAGCAAAAATCCCCCGATCCCACACATGGTGCTTCAATCGTATCATTCCTTCCACACGGCGAAGAGACCCGCCCTTCAGCATTTCAGCTTGAATTCCTCACCACACGGAAGTGGCACGCATTTTCTTTCGCTTCTCCATGTCCTGCGTGTCTCTGTGGTGAACACCCGATTCAAAACGCACCACTTCATCATGCGATAATCGAACTTCGCCGCGGCGCTCATGCCTCGGCAACATCCTGGATGCGGAGACCCTGCGGGCATGAGCCAGCACGCAACCGAAGTCGCCACCGGACAGCGTTTCGAGTTTGGCAAAAACTGGGCCTGGTTTCTCGAAACCCTGAACGACCAGAAAATCGACGAGGCCGTAAAGTCTCTGAGCGACATGTTGCAGACTGACAGCCTCGCCGGCAGGTCATTTCTCGACATCGGCTCCGGTAGCGGACTCTTTAGTCTGGCAGCGCGCAAACTCGGAGCGCGTGTGCACTCGTTCGACTATGATCCCAACTCCGTCGGTTGCACCGAAGAACTGCGGCACCGCTATTTCACCGACGACGAGCAATGGACCGTAGAGCCCGGTTCCGCCCTCGACTCAGCCTACATCGCCTCGCTCGGCAAATTCGACGTCGTCTACTCGTGGGGTGTGCTCCACCACACCGGAGACATGTGGACCGCGCTTGCCAACGCCGCCATGCCCGTCGCCTCCCGCGGCAAATTGTTCATCGCGATTTACAACGATCAGGGCACCGCGAGCATTCGCTGGACCAAGGCCAAGCGCCTCTACAACCGGTTGCCCAGCGGTCTGCGATTCCTCGTGGTCTGGCCGTCCTTCTGGGTGTTGAACTGGCGTTCGCTGGTGAAAGACTCTCTTCACCTGCAGCCCTTCCGCTCGATTCGCAACTACGACAAGAACGGGCGCGGCATGTCGTTCTGGCAGGACTTGATCGACTGGGTGGGCGGCTATCCTTTCGAGGTCGCAACACCGGACAAGATTTTCGACTTCTATCGCGAGCGCGATTTCTCGCTGACCCGTTTACGGACCTGCGGTGGCAGTCCCGGGTGCAATGAATTCGTGTTCCAAAAGAACTAAGGCTTACTTAACAGCGGCGCCCAATAATCGGTGGCTTCCGAATCATGCGCAAACTGCTCAAGGCTTGCATCAACGCGCTCTTCCTGATCCTGGCGTTCGTGCCCGCTGCACTTTCCGGCTTCGGACGCCTGAAGCCTGTCTACACCTTCTTTGCCCATTCCTGCGCCACCGTCCCTGGCGGCATTGGAGACTTCCTCCGCGCCGCCTATTACCACCTCACTCTCCGTGCCTTCCACCTGTCCAGTCGCATCTCCTTCGGATCGTTCTTCGCACATCCCGAGGCCAACATTGGCAGCTGCGTTTACATTGGCAGCTACTGCATCATCGGTCGCGCCAGCATTGGCAGCGGAACCCTGCTCGCTTCTGGTGTGCAGGTACTAAGCGGCCAGCATCAGCACACTCGCGGAGAAGAAGGCGCGGCTTTTGACGGAGGAGAGTTCGTCCAAGTCGCCATCGGAGCCGACAGCTGGATCGGTGCCGCCGCAATCGTCATGGCCGATGTCGGTTCGCGCACCACCATCGGAGCAGGTTCAGTCGTCACCCGCTCAGTACCTGACGACTCTGTAGCTGTAGGCAATCCTGCGCGCGTCATTCGCGGACCAGAAGGCGCCGTGGAGACTGCTCGCCTCGATCCCGCCGAATCCTAGAGCACCAGACTCTTAGAACAACTTTTTCACCGTGATCGGCCCCACTTCGGCCACGCAATCGGTGACACCGTCAATCTCCCACAGAATGACCGAGATCGATCCCTGCCGAACCGATCCCTCGTGGTTTTCCATCATCAGCATCCCATTGACGTAGCACCTATGACGGTCGCCCCGAGTGTCGATGCGCAAGTCATACCAAGCGCCTATCGCCATCGGAAACGGCATGCGCGCATGCGCCTTCCACTTGCCGCGGATCTTCGAGTCGAAATACAGCAGGTCATCCTCGAATCGGTAGCGGTAGCGATTGTCGAAATCGACGTAGCGAAAATTGAACGCATACTCCTGGAAGGGAGTCATGCGACGAAATTTGGTCTGCCACGAGTAGTCGCGCCACGCGTAGACCTTTGGATCGAGAAAGACGTACGCCCACTCGTCGACCGTCTGCGCTTTCACATGAAAATTCATGTGGCCGCCGACGAAAATCAGTTCCGTTGCGTCCTGATATTGAGGGTGCGAAAGCCACTGTTTCTGCGGATGTTCCGCATCGCTCGAAAATAAAATCTCGCCTTCCGGCCACGTCTCCCTGTCGCGCGGAGCCAGGTTAAATGGCAGCTTTCCCATGCCTTGTATTTTGCGAATTACTTTTCCGGCAAAACTCAATCCAGGCGCTCCGGTGTTGCTCATTTAGTAATACTTTGGTGTTAGTATACGGGGGAGACAGCCATTATCCGCTTCACCCGTATGGGTTAGTCTCGGCCAGTTGTCTTGTATGCGAATTCTTATCGATCCTAGTTCAGTCCATTGCCTGAATCTTGGCGACGTGGCCATGTTGCAGGTCACCGTCCGGCGTTTCCGCCAGTTCTGGCCCAACGCTGAAATCCTGGTCTTTAACGAGACCCCCGAACTACTCGATCTTTACTGCCCCACCGCCGTGCCCGTTTCCCCCGCCGGCCGGGAGTATTTTTACAACACAGCCGCTTATCTCACGCGGCTTGGACGCCGCTTCTCGCTGTCATTTCTGTCGGAGCTCGACGTCACCTGGCGTCATCGCTGGCCGGGGCTGGTCGAAAAACTCGTCGCGGCCCGCGCCGGTGCCGACGCAGCGGCCGCCGTTCGCAATTTCGTCGAACTTGTGCGCAGCTGCAATCTCATAGTCGCTAGCGGTGCTGGACAAATTACCACCAGCTTTGGCGCTCATTCCACGCTTATTCTCAACACCATGCAGATGGCGATGCAGCACGGTATTCCGACTGCGATACTCGGTCAGGGAATCGGCCCCATCGATGACGCCTGCCTGCGTGCCCGTGCCGCCAAAGTGTTGCCGCGGGTGAATCTCATTTGCATTCGTGAAACCATCACCGGCCCGCCTCTGCTCGACTCTCTTCGCGTTCCGCGCGAGAACATCGTGGTCACGGGCGACGACGCCATAGACACCGTTTACTCCCATCGGAAGCCCAGCGTGGGCGATTGCATCGGCGTCAATCTCCGTGTCTCGTGGTACTCCGCCATTTCCGACGGCCTGATTGAAGACCTCAAGCGTCCCTTGCAGGAGGCGGCCCGTAAAGTGGGTGCTCCGCTCATTTCGGTGCCGATCTCACGACATCCCGAAGAGGACGATTCCGGAATTTGTCTGCGCCTGTTCGACGGCTACCCATCGACTCCCGAACCAGCCTTCGACCTCACGCTGGTCGAGGGCATGATCCAGGAAATCGGCCGCTGC
Source organism: uncultured Acidobacteriaceae bacterium (assembly GCA_963837915.1). Lineage (GTDB taxonomy): Bacteria > Acidobacteriota > Terriglobia > Terriglobales > Acidobacteriaceae > DASRAA01. Next base: position 184,510 of record CAWIPZ010000051.1, on the reverse strand, counting down.
CGCGTCATGATCACCACCAGTTATCACGGAGGAGTTTTCGCCATCGCGCAGGGCATTCCTGTTGTTGCCTGGCTGAAATCGAAATATTTTGCCGCCAAGCTCTATGGATTGGCCAATCAGTTTGGAGTAGGTTGCGAAGTCGTGACCCTCGACGAAGGTGATTGGGAGTCTCGTCTGACATCCGCCATTTTGTCTGCTTGGGATTCCGCCGAGCACGTTCGTCCACGCCTTCTTGATGCCGCCAGCTCCCAACTCGCTGCCAGCAAGAGCGCTTATGAGCGTCTCCGCCAAAGCGTCTCCGGTCGTCAGTCTGCGGATACGCCGGTTCCTGTAGCGCGTGCCGGAGCCTCCGCTAGGTAGTGGCAATACGTGCTAAACAAGCTCGCTGACATGGACGACACTTTGGTGTAATTGTTACCTTGGTTACTGACTGTTAATGTTGCTCCAATGTCGTGCAATCAATTATCCAGTAAGTAGTTCAACTTCGAATCAGTTTAACCATGTTTGTGCCATATCGACTGAGCATCGTCTCCCCATGCAACCACTCCCGGATGTCGTGCCCGCACCTCGGTTTCGGTCAGGATTTTGTCAATCGTCGACTTCTAAATTAAGGATGCCTTCAGGTAGTACCACTTATGTTCCTGTCTAGACGCAGTAGCGCACGACCTGAGGCGCATCCGGAGTGCTTCGGCCAGAACCTCCGGATGCCCTCGACAAGCGCACCGCAATGCTGGTTCACGCCGTGGCGGTCGCGAAGCTGGCGATCGGAGAGCTATTTGACAGCCACGTCGAGTCGCATACTTGGTGCCACATATTCGTCTAATCGCAGCGGCGCTTTTTGCGGAGAGGTCGGCTACACCTTTGATAAAGCGACCGACAAAAATATTCGACGCGAGGCAACACGATTCCCGACACTCCAAATCGAACTCGTCAGTTGCGACGTAAGCCGCAACCATGCCCCGACCGGCGCCGGAGCTGGGGAGGAAACACTGCTTTGAGTGGCGCGCTTCATGCCGAACCTGCCAGCTCGACTTCGTTCGTGTCGCAAGGGCCCGCCCCACGCGTTAGCATTGTCATTCCCTGTTACAACACCGCCGCTTTTGTCGCCGAAACTTTGAAGTCCGTCTTCGCCCAGACCTACAGGGACTTCGAAGTCGTCATCGTGAACGACGGCTCGCCCGACACCCCGCAACTCGAAAAAGCCATCGCTCCTTGGCGTGACCGTGTCGTGTATGTCCACACCGACAACTGCGGTCTCGCCGGAGCCCGCAACAACGGTATCCGAGCTTCCCATGGCGAAATGGTCGCCCTGCTTGATTCCGACGACATCTGGGAGCCGAACTATCTCGACTTCCAGGTCCGCAAACTCGACGAAAACCCTTCGGCCGACATCGTCTATCCCAACGCTCTCATCTTCGGCGATCCGAACGGCCCCAGCGAATACCAGAAGTCCCGCGGCGAGGTCACCTTTACCTCTCTCGTTCAGCTGACTTGTGTCGTCATGGTCTCGGTGCTGGCGCGGCGTTCGGCTTTCGAGCGCGCCGGCCTCTTCGATGACAACCTCCGAAGTTGCGAAGACTTTGACATGTGGCTGCGCTGCGTCAAATCTGGCAGCCGCATTATCTATCACGACCAGGTTCTGGTGCGGTATCGCCGGCGCCCCGGCAGTCTCTCGGCCGACGAAGTCTGGATGTGGAGCAACGCCATCCGCGTCCTGATAAAAATGCGCGATGCGGTCCCGTTGACCGAAGACGAACGCCGCACGCTGGAAAACGCCATCGTTCTCTACGAAGGCAAGCGCCTCTTCTGCGAAGGCAAGCGGGCATTCAACGACGGCGACGTTCCTCTCGCCCTTGATCGCCTGCAGAAATCCAATGCTCGCCTGCACAGCCCGCGCATCTGGATGATCACCAAGCTGATTCGCACCGTCCCCTCGTTCGCCCGCACCGCTTACCTCTGGCGCTCCCGTCTCATCGGCTTATAAGCGAACTTCCCATGAATGACAGCCACCCCATCTCTCTCTAAACTGGAAGCTGGGCAACATGTTTACGCCGAATGAACGGCGCGGGTTCGCCCTCAATCTCTGAAGTCCCATGACCACCACGCGCACACTCACGCAACGCACCGCCTCCGGAGTCGCCTGGATCACTGCATTCCAGGTCGCTCGCCAGGTGTTGCAGGTCGTTTCGGTCTCGGTCCTTGCGCGTCACGTTCCGCCCGCCGCTTACGGTCTTATCGCCATGGCCTTCTTGGTCACCAGCCTGCTCGAGACCATTCGCGACGCTGGCACCGGATCGGCCATGATTCGGGAGCGCGAGATGAACGACGACATCGCCTCCACCGTCTTCTGGCTGAATTGTGTTCTCGGAGGAGCAGTTTCTGTCCTCGTTGTCCTCGCATCGTATCCCGCTGCGATCTTTTTCCACGAGCCGCAAATCATCCGCGTGTTGCAGTTCCTCTCGATTTCGTTCTTCATGGGCGCCATCAGCGTTGTTCCTACTGCGCTTCTCAATCGCGCCATGGAATTCCGTAAGCTGGCAGTGGCACAAACTGCCGGTGCCATCTGCGGGACGATTGTCGCCATCACGGTCGCTCTGGCCGGCGGAAAAGTCTGGAGCTTGGTTGCTGGCACCCTCTCCACGGTGTTCATCACCACGATCGGGGTCTGGATCTACGCGCCATTTCACATCAAGCCCGTCTTCCACCGCGACGTCGCGCGCCGCATCCTCTCGTTCGGTCTCAACCTCTCCGGGTTTCACATCTTCAACTATTTCTCCCGCAACGCCGACAACCTGCTGGTGGGCAAATTCCTGGGAAGCATTGCCCTCGGCTACTACCAGATGGGCTACATGCTCATGACCTACCCTCTACAGAATTTCACCCTCATGGTCGCCCAGGTGGTTTATCCGGCGATGGCGAAATTCCACGAGGACCACGCCCGCCTGCGCGCTGCTTACCTGCGCACGTCCGCTCTGGTCGCCCTGGTCACCTTGCCCATCATGCTTGGCATGGGAGTCACCGCGCCCTCATTTGTGCGCGTCTTCCTCGGCACGCGCTGGGCTCCGGTTGCCACCCTGCTCGTCGTATTCGCGCCGCTCGGAGCGATGCAGTCTCTCTACGCCACAGTCGGCGTGATCTACAACACCCAGGCTCGCACCGACCTCCAGTTTCGCTGGATGATGTTCGCCAGCGTCTTCTATGTCTTGTCCTTCATTGTGGGACTCCGTTGGGGCATCCTCGGCGTCGCCACCTGTTACGCTATCGTCTGGACAATTTTGATGGTGCCATCGTTCTTGATTCCGTTCCGTCTCATCGACCTTTCCGGCTGGGCGTTCCTTCGCACTCTGTGGCCCACCGTCTGGATCAGCATTGTCATGACGGCCTGTGCCGCCGCTTGGCGCGTGCTGCTGCACCGCATCGGCATCGTCAATCCTTTCGTCGATTTGCTCACTACTGTGTTGGTCGGCGTGCTGGTTTATGTTGGATTGGTCTTGCTGGAGAAACCACCCGTGCTGTCCGAGCTGGCGACGGTTCTCGAGGGCACGTCCTACGGCGCTGCCCGATGGCTCGGACGCCGCCTGCCACGCAGCACTGTTAACGTTGGTCAGTTCGACGAACTCAATCCCTCCGTCGTCACACGCGAATAGCTGTCACAGCGCAGTCATCGCATCATGCTATTCTCACCATGTAGGACGCGACCTCGATGCGCGGCCGGCCGCGCTTCTGCTGCGGCGCTCCCTGCCGCCCTCTAACAACCTCCGGCCAGGACTCGCTGATGATTGCAGCCTTCATATTGGTCTTCGCTGTAACCGTCAGCCTGTACATCCTTGTGGGCTATCCGTTGTTGCTGTCTTCGTGGCGCCGCTTCGGTCCACCCATCCGTAAGGACCTCGACTTTCGCACCACCGTTTCCGTCGTGCTCGCCGTCTATAACGGACAGGACTTCGTCGCCAAAAAGCTCGACAACCTCCTCAGCCTCGACTACCCGTCGAACTTGCTCGACATCGTCGTCGTCTCCGACGGCTCGACCGACGCCACCGACAGCATCGTGCGTTCCTACACTGATCGCAGTGTTCGCCTGGTCACTGTAGCGCACGGAGGCAAAGCCGCGGCCCTCAACGCCGCCATCAGCCACGCCACCGGTGAAATCTTATTGTTTGTGGATGTCCGCCAGATGTTCGATCCTCAGGCCTTGCGACATCTGGTCGCCAACTTCGCCGATCCGTCCGTCGGCGGGGTCACCGGCGAGTTGCGCTATGTGCATTCCGACCACGTCGGCGAGGCCGCTGACATCGACCTGTACTGGAAGTACGAAATCTGGGCCCGCCAGCGCCATTCGCAGATCGACTCCATCTTCAGTACTACGGGCTGCATTTATGCGCTGCGGCGCTCTCTCGCGCAACCCATGCCTCCCGATACGCTTGTTGATGACGCCATCATCCCGCTGTGTGCCTTTTTTCGCGGCTATCGCGTGGTGATTGATACCGAAGCTCTGGCGTTCGACTACGGAGTAGTGACCGGAGGCGAGTTTCGCCGTAAGCTGCGCACTCTGGCTGGTGTCTGGCAGGCGTGGGTGCGCCTCCCGCAGCTGTTCACCTCGGCCAACCGCATGCGCATGCATTTTCTGCCGCACAAATTCGGTCGGCTCGTCCTGCCCTGGATGGTCCTCATTGGGCTGCTCGCCGCCTATCTGCTGCCGGCTGGTCCCGTGCGTTCAATTCTGCTGGCCATCGCGCTGCTGGTGCTCGCCTTGGCCGCGCTCGATGCGCTGCTGCCCAAGACGTTCCTTTTGCGTCGAATTTCCTCACCGGCCCGCAGCTTCGTTGTCCTGAACACCGCCGCGCTTCTGTCGGTAATGGTCTTCTTCGTCCCGCCCGAGCGCCTCTGGAAGCCCACTCGCGTGCCGCCCGGCGCAACCGACGCTTTGCTCACCAACCAATCCGAAAACAAGTCCTAGACTACTTCCCTACTGCGCCCCCTCATCGAACACCTTCGGGTTGCCGAAGTACTTCCGAACTCCGATCGTGAAGAACCGTCCCCACGGTCCATTCGGCCCCAAATATCCCGGACCCAACTGACGCGACCCGAAACGCTCGAACAACGTTTGCTGTGTCAGCCGAAAATCGAATCTCCTGCCGAGGTAAATATCGCCTCCCCACTGGTTCTCAAACCCGATGCCCTGCCATGACCACGTGTATAGATACTGCGGAACGTTCTTGCCGAACGCAAAGGTCGGGTCCCAGAAAATCTTGATCCGCCGCAGCGCCGTCCTGCCGAACGGACGCACCCACACTTGTCCCCCCACCAGGTAGCGGGCGAACAGGTTGCACTGCGAATTCGCTCCCCCGTAATTGCCCGAGTTCGCTGCACAAAAGTTCGGGTCCGGCTCGTTATGCGGCGGCGCCAGATCAAACTCCCCATAGCCATAAATCCAGTTTCCTTTGGGCAGAAACAGCCGCTCATCGGGTGCGGGCACCCAGAACGTCGCCGCCGATTGCGCCGCGGGTTTCGCGGCAGCTTGCGGCGCGCTCGTCGTGGCTTGCGCCGCCGCGCTCGCAGGGGGAGCCGGCGCCGACGGTTCCTGGGCTACCGCCGCCCAGCAGTTAAACAGCAGTGTCATAACGACCAGCAGACGATTCATGCAGCCTCCGCAGCCTTGTAACTCATTTGGTTGGATTTCTATAGCAAGCAGTAAAGTATCGAACCTGCGCCGCATTGTCACGCAGACTTGAATCGCGGCCAACCAGTTCTCAGAACTAGCGGCGTCATCCTGAGCGCAGCGACCCCAGGGAGCGGAGTCGAAGGACCTGCTGTTTCCTTCGTTTTGTCATCCCTCGGCTGCTTTAGCCCTCGAGGGATCTGTTTTTCCTCGTTGCATCCCAACCCCGCTCACCTCACTCCGATTTTCTGATACAGTTTGTGGCTGCCACTTCCGGAATCCCCCCGCTCGCTGTCGCGCCACAATTTTGACCGCGCATTAACCCGCGCCGCTCAATCCCGTGGTGTGATGGGATGCTCGACAAATCCGGCCCGACCGCTTCCCCCACCTTTCGTGCCGGACGAATTCCTGAGGAGACAAATCGTATGGCAGACCTTGAACAACTCAAGCAGAAGTACGCACCCGTGCTGCACACCTTAGAAGTCGAAGGCGCGCAGGTGCAGCCCCTCACCCTTGATGGCGAACAACTGGTGCTGACCGCGACCGTGGTTTCCGAGGCCAGCAAGGACCGCGTATGGGACAGCATCAAGTCGGTTGATCCCAGCTTCGCCGATCTGAAACACAACATCCAGGTCGTCCCCGGCACGCAGACCTACACCGTGCAACCCGGTGACAATCTGTCGAAAATCAGCAAGTATTTCTACGGCAACCCAAATAGGTACATGGACGTCGCCAAGGCCAACGGCCTCTCTGATCCCGACAAGATCAAGGTCGGCCAGCAGTTGACCATTCCGCAGTAATCAACGCCGCCCCCTCAACGGAGGCCACTTCCACCAAGGAGCAAACATCATGGGACTCTTCGACCAACTCGGCGATGTACTCAAGCAGTACGCTAACACCTCTGGACAGGCCAACCCTCAGGCGGCTGAGCACTTCGACCAGGTCGCGCAGGCCGCGCCCAGCAGTTCTCTCGCCGACGGCCTCGCCGCCGCTTTCCGTTCCAACGGCACTCCCGACTTCGGTCAAATGTTGGGCGGCCTGTTTAACAATTCCAATGGCGATCAGAAAGCCGGCATCTTGAATCAGTTGCTCGCTTCCGCTGGACCCGGCGTGCTTTCGCAACTCACGGCTGCTGGAGGCGCTGGTGGCCTTACCGCCCTTCTCGCCGGCGGAGCCTCGAAACTCACTCCCGAGCAGGCGCAGTCGGTTTCTCCTGAAGTCGTGCAGCAGCTCGCAGCTCACGCCGAGAAAGCCGATCCCTCGCTCATCGACAAGGCGAGTTCCTTCTACTCCGAGCATCCCGCGCTCATCAAGACCCTCGGCGGAGCAGCCCTCACCATAGCTATGGCCAAGATGGCCGAAAAGCATAGCGCTTAGCGCATCTCCCCGGAGTGTCCAACGAAAACCAGCCGGAGCCTCACCGCTCCGGCCTTTTCTTTCTAACTGGAAGCGTCGGCTTTACAGTTTGCTGAAATCTCGCTTTCGATTGACGTTTGAAAGGGCACGGCTTTAGCCATGCCCTTGAACCCTTTTTCTTGATCCGGCGAAGTGCTTTACTCCTGCCGCAGTGCCTTCAACGGATCGACTTTAGCCGCCCTGCGTGCCGGTACGTAACAGGCCAATAGGGCCAGCGCTGCCAACAGCAATGGTGCGCCGACGAGCAAGCGCGGATCGGTGGTACCGATCTTGAACGCGTCGGCAAACTCGCTGGTCAGCGCCGAAAGGACCTTTGCCAGGGCGACTGCGCCCAGAAATCCCAAAAGCGTTCCCACGGTTATCAGAGTGGCACCTTCGCGCAGTACCAGTCGCAGCACCTGCCCCTTGCGCGCGCCCAGCGCCATGCGAATTCCGATCTCCTTGCGCCGCCGCGCAACTGCGTAAGCCGTAACTCCGGCGAGCCCGATGGCAGACAGCACCAGGCCGAAGAGGCCAATTCCGCCGTAGGTGCGCAGAGCGGAGCGTGTGGTGTAGCGAGTGCGCTCCAGATTCTCGCTGAGCGTTTGCACATCGAAGAGATACAGATTCGGATCGATCGAGGCGATCGCGCTGCGAACGCTGATGAGTCCATCCTCTCCGGAATCCGCGCGAACGATCATGACGATGCCTCCAGCTGGAGGCCGCGCGAAATCGCGCTGCGTCAGCGGCGCGTAAACAATGGGCCGGCTGACCCCGCTGCCATCCTTCAGATCGGAGACGACGCCGATCACTTCATAGGACTGACTATCTGCACGAACACGTTTCCCGACGGCGTCGCCATTTCCGAAAATTCCGCGCGCGGCGCGCTCATTCAGGATTGCGGGCAAGGCAGTGGCCCCCGATCCATCGGCCTGGCTGCGTTGATCGGGTTCGTCGAATTCTCGGCCAGCCAGCATCGGTTCGTTCAAGGCGGCGAAATAACCGGCACCTACGGTTTCCCTGACGACCGACTTCTGCACCCGCGAGGACTCGCGCGGGTCTTCGGCGGTGAGTTGGATGTCTTCATCCTCATCATCACTAGAAAATGGCGGCTGTGCCGCCAGAGCTACTCCTCGAACCGTGCCGGAGGCCTTGATCCGCTCAGGAAGTTTCCCGAAGAGTGCTCGCGATTTTTCGGGTGCGTAGCCGTCACGCACGGGATCGATCGACGCAAGGACCATCGACCTGGGATCGAACTTGGTCTCGACGTTGTTTGCCTTGGTCAGTCCGATTACCAGAAAGCCAGTGATCAGCAGCAGCATAAGCGAACCTGTCACCTGGGCCAACACGGTCAGGTTGCGCAGGCCCAAGCGCCGGTGCCCCGGCAACTCAAGTGCAGAGCCAGTTTTGAGCGCCGGAGCGACTTCGGACCTGGTCGCCTGCAGTGCAGGCGCCAGACTGAATCCAACGCCGCAAACGACTGCCAGGGCGAAGGTGAAAACGGCGGCGCGCCAATCCAGCGCTACGTCAGGTGCAGCGGGCGCGCCCGCAGACTGGGGCAATTGCGAGTTCAGCACATAAAGTCCATAGGCTAGCGCGAACCCAGCTATGCCTCCCAGCAGCGAGAGCAAAATGCCTTCGCTCACCATCTGCCGGATCAGCCGAAAACGGCTGGCGCCAACGGAAAGGCGAATCGCAAACTCCTTGCTCCGATTGGCGCCGCGTGCGAGCAACATGTTTGCCAGGTTCATGCACGCGATGGTCATGGTCAGTCCCATCAACACGACAAAGAAGGCGACGACCACGTGCCGCAAATTGCGGGGAACCGGCGCGCGGGTGCCTGCGGGAAGTAAGACGACCCGTTTCGATTTGTCGGCCTGTGAGGGCGCTGAAGGATCACCCTCGTCTTTGTCGAGGCGGCGCGTGATCGCGTCGAGACCCGCTTCGGCGGAATCGATCGTGACGCCGGGCGCCAGACACATCAGGCCCACGAACTCCTTCGCACCGTGCTGATGCAGTACATCGTTCGCCAATTCGGGAGCGAGTGAGGCGGGCACGGTTATTGGGACGAACAACTCGGATGGATTCATGGCAAGAGCGCCATCGAACTTCTTCGGGGTAATTCCCACGATGGTCGCGGTTTGGCCGTTCAGAAGCAGTGTCTGCCCCACGGCGTTGGGCGAGGAGTTGAGGCGATAGCGCCAGAAGCGATCGCTGATCACGACCACGGGCGCGTCGCCGGGCTTGTCAAGCTCGGCGTTGAGCAGCCGTCCAAGCTGGGGTTCGACCCCGAGCACGGAGAAATAATTGGGGGATACGAGTTGTCCGAACACGCGCTCCGGTTTCGCGTCCATAAGGCCTTGCGGCTTGACGTTGAACGGGACACCGTTCTGCAACGCCGCCACTCCGGTGAACAGGTTTTTCTGCTCGCGATAGCGCTCGATGGTGTAATACGAGACGGGCTTCTCGGGGATCACCAGATACCTGGCGTTCGCCGCTGCCGGCAGCTCGCGAGTGAGCAATGCCCATCGAGTGCTGTACACGTTGGTCGTCAGCCCGATTCCGAGCCCCATCGAAACGATGCCGACCAGCGCGAATCCGGGCGACTTGATCAGCGCCCGCGCTGCGTAGCGCATATCACGTCGCATCTCACTCAAGTATTCGAGCGGCACGCGAATCGCGATATCTGCAACAAGGCGGATGAGGCCGGCGACTCCTTCTCTTCGAGCTATGTCTCGAACGACGTCCTCGCCGAGCTGCATGACCTCCTCGCCATAGGCGAGTTTGAATTCGTGAGGAAAGGCTCTCGCCAGCCGCTGGTAGATGCGCCATGCGAAGTTCATTCCGTCACCATCGCTCGCTTCACTTGAATGACGCGAACCAGTTCCTGCAGGCGCTCACATTCCGCGTCGAGCACCCGAGTGCCAAGCGCGGTCAGCCGGTAGTAGCGCCGGCGCGCGTCATCCAATTCCGGGGCAGGCCGTTCGGCAGATTCCTCGATCAGCTCCGCCTCAATCAGCCGCTTGATCGATCCGTACAGTGTGGCTGGCCACAATCGCACTTTTCCGGTGGTGCGATTCAGCACCTCCTGCATGATTCCGTAGCCATGCTGCTCTCCACCTGCAAGCGAGACCATGATGTGAAACCACTGTGTCTTGAGCGGAATAAACGCTTGAGGATCGACTTCAGTCATATCGATTGTATATATTACGCAATATATATCTGTGTCAATAGGACGTTGCTGTCGGCGAGTAGGTTGGTCTGATGTTCTGGAAGAGGCTTCCGGGTCTGGTACACAGGTTAAGACGTGCTCGAAGCGTCACCAAAGTTTGGCTAACACGTTCAGACTACTATAGATAGACGCCCCGCTGGTCAGAAGATAGGGAACAGGATCACCTTTTCCCTGCGGCGCTGGAGGCCTTAAAAACCGCATGATTCCGATGAGTGCCCTGCAAGCCTTGAGCTGACGCACCGCGATTTTCGTCCGCAACCCTATGCGGTTGCCAACCCCATGCTCTCTGCAAAACCGCTAGACTGTTCGCGACGGAGCTGCGAAGGCTCCCCGTTACCATGGTTGTGCGCTTGAGACTGGAGTCACCATGTCCACCAGCTATTCCTACTCCGACATCGCCAAGATGATCGACCACTCTCTGCTGAACCCAGCACTCACCGTCCCTGAACTCGAAGCCGGATGCCAGCTCGCGCTTAGCTACAACGTCGCCAGCGTCTGCATCCTGCCCTACTACGCTGCGCGCTGCGCCCAACTTCTCGCCGCCAGTGACGTCCAACCCAGCACCACCATCGGCTTCCCTCATGGCGGACACACCACCGCCGTCAAGCTCGCCGAAGTCGAACAGGCTCTGAAAGACGGCGCTACTGAACTCGACATGGTCATCAACATCAGCGAGGCCCGCAGCGCCAACTGGCATTACGTCGAAAGCGAAATCCGTATCCTTACCAAGGCCACCCACGCAGCCGGCGCCAAAATCAAGGTGATCTTCGAAAACGCCTACCTCGATGACGCCGCCAAAATTCGCCTCTGCGAAATCTGCGGCTCCATTGGCGTGGACTGGGTCAAGACTTCCACCGGCTACGCGCCAAGCGGCGCTACTCTCGCCGATCTCGTTCTCATGCGCCGCCATTCTCCGCCCGAGGTGCAAGTCAAAGCCGCTGGCGGAATCCGCACCCTCGACGCTCTGCTCGAGCTGCACGGCCTCGGCATCACCCGCGTCGGTGCCACCCGCACTGCCGAAATACTCGATGCTCTCCGCCAGCGCCTCGGCCTGCCCGCTATCGCGATGGAAACGGCCCCTCCCGCAGCCGAACAGCGGCAACGCTAAAGTAATACAGCACGCTATTGCCGCGAGCATCCTCATACCGACGACGGCCGAGCAACATACGAGTGCGTCGCACTCTCGCCGCCCACCATGTGATACGACTCGGCACCCGCCGACGCCACCGGCTTCTTCGGAGGACGCCCCACCACCGATACCGGCGTCGCGAATCGCTGCAACCGCCGGTCGGGCCGCTTCTCCTGCAGCAGCCCAGCCGTCAGAAACAACTCCGCCAGTCGATCGACCGAATCGGCGAACCGCACCGCCACATTCGTTCGGCTGCGTCCAAGCAAGGCTGCCGCTTCGTCCAGCGAATACTGAAACAGTCCGACCAAGGCGATCACTTCGGCGTCGTCATCATTCAGCCGGCCCAGCGCCCGCTCCACGTCGTGGACGAACACCGCTTGTTCCTCGAAGCTGGGAATCGCGTGATGCGAAACCCGCGCGCGAAAAAACTCGCGCCCCAGGATCGACGGAAGCCGGCCGATCTGGCTGGCGATCTCGAAAAAATGACGAATGATGGCCAGCGTCTGTCCGCGGAAGAACAGGGCATCTGCCCGCTCGCTGCCCGTCTCGTACCGGTCCTCCCGTGGGCACCCGCCGTCGATTGCGCGGAACCGCTTCTTCGCTGCTTTGATCGCTGCCTTAATCATTGCGTCCTCCCCGCTGGTGTGACGCCTGAAAGCTGGGGCGGAAGGCCTGCCGGCATCTTCCGCTCCACCCGTTGCGGAAACCGGAAGCGCGCCAGCAAGCGCTCGCATAGCACGCAGTGGTTGTTGGCGGAATTCACGAGGCGTAGCTTCAAAGTGCCACACCCTTCGCAATATTTCAGCTCGTACTTGATTGTCTTCATATGACGATCCTCGGCGCTTAGAGTTCAATACAAAAAGGTTCACCGCAAAAAACCAGAGCCCTGCGACGCGTCTCCTCCTTATCTGGAGACCGCGCACAGGGCCCGTTTCAGTTACGATGACCTGCTACAAATGAATGATTAACGTCAGGACTGGCCCGCTGACTAACTCAGCAATCGCTCATCCTGCCGTCGCGTGAAATATCCCTCCTCGTAGCCCGATTTCAAGATCTTTCCGTTCTGCACTACTACGCTCAATCTTCCCGTAAAACGTACCCCTTCCAGCAGCGACTCCACGGATGGGCACAGCACCCTGGCCTCCCGGATTTTGCGACGCAACTCCTGAAAGGCCCGGTCCTCCTCATCTCCAATTCTCATCGTCGTCCTCGGCCGGATCGAATTCCAGAACCAGTCCAATATTGCACTGAGGTAACCAGCGGTCAATGACTTTATTGCTATAGGCATATTACGAAAGTACATGTATAGCTTCCAGCAATACTATGCGAATCTCAGACCTTGAAGACAACCTGCGGTCCCATATCTGGGACCGCATCCACCGTGGGGAATTGACCGGCTCTGGACTCTCTCGCGACGCCGGTTTTCAGCAGGCCCACATGTCAAATTTCCTCAACGCCCGTCGCGGCCTTAGCCCCGAAGCCATGGACCGCCTGCTTGAAGTCCTGCAGGTTGACATCCTTGACCTCGCCGACCCCGAGGAGTTGCGGCTCCGCGCCTTGCAACGCCCGGAGCGCGCCTCGTCGTTCGATAGTGTGCCGCTGGTGTCGCTCGCCGACGCTGCCTTCGCGCCACGCATCCTGCCGCGGCAGTTTCTGGATTCGCTCAAGTTCCGCAAGCGCTTCCTGAACCGCCTCAAGCCCGATATTATTGGCGACCGCAGCGAATGGCTGCGCTTTGTCATGGTACGAGCCGACGCCGGAAGCGTCCGTGCCATGTCGCCGCAGCTTGCGCCCGGCGCAGTGGTGTTACTGGACCGCCATTACAATTCGCTGCGCCCCTACCATCGCGGCATGCGCAACGTATATGCGGTGCGGTCTGGCGAACAGTGCACCATCCGCCAGGTTGCTGTAGCTCAAGGGCGCATCATCCTGCGGCCTCTCAACGACGACTGGCCGGTCGAACTGGTGGAGATTGCGTTCGGCAAGGGCTTCGCCGATTACATCGTGGGACGCGTGTGCCACATTGCGGTAGAAGCATGATGCAGACCTGCGCGGTGGATCGCTCTACGGGCGGGTGCCCCAGGTTCGCGCCCTTCTTCTTGGGGCGCTAACCTGGGTTCCGAAGCTTTGTTATGATTCCCTCACCTCGCGCTGTAACCGTGCGAGCTATGGGAGCCAGCAGGTATGGAAGATCCGATCACCAGGGGTCTGGGCACGCGGCGCGACGAAGACATCGCGCTCGACTTGATGAAGTTTATTGCCGGTTCCACCGGTTACGGCAAATCGGCAGCCCCGGGCGTTGGCTTTCAGGGTAGTGTTTCGTCGAAGGCTGCGGAAGAATACGCCCAGCACCTTCTCGAACTCTACGGCCGCTGCCTCGAAGCCGTTCAGGGGAAGAAGTAAGTTGCTGTCGCTTTCATCGTGAGCGCAGCGCCCCCGCCGTGGCGGCGTCGCACGGTGCGACAACGCACGGCTTCATACTTTCTCCAGCTTCCCGTTTCTGACGCGAAACTTCATCCCTCTCCACTCGATCTCATTCCCCATGAAACTCGCCAGCCATACCGCCAGCGCCAAAAAATCGCGCAAGGGCAGCAGCCACAGATATCGCAGCACGCATGGATCCTCAAGCACGGCGCGGCCAATCACCATGGCCGCCGTGACCCGACACACGGCAATGATCGCCAACGCGACCCATGTCCACCACGCGCCTGGTGCGAACAGCACTGCCAGAATTCCCCACGCTAACCCGAAAGTGGCAATCAATCCGAGGTATTGCACGGGCCGCCGGTCTCTCACGTTGCGCGCCCAGCGCATCTGGTGGGCCCAGAATTCACCGAACGTGTAGTCGGGCAGCGCTGTGTCCACGACCACATCGGCCAATTGCACGGTATATCCCGCCGCCGCGGTACGCGCTCCCAGTTCGTAGTCGTCGCCGAGAGTATCGACCAGCGCTTCCAGCCCGCCGATCTCGCGCAGCACGCTCTTAGTTGTTGCGATTGTCGCGCCCAACGCGAAACGCACCCCCTCCATTTCGCGCGCCAGCAGCACTCCGCCCATAAAGTCGGTGCTCAGCCCCAGCGCCTCGACCTTCGAGGGAATCGTATTGCCCGCAAGTCCGCGATAGAGACTGGTCACCATGCCTATGCGATCGCCCAGAAAAGCCGTCATCACGCGTCGCAAGTAATCGCGCGGCGCAACAATGTCGCTGTCGTTGATGAGGATGTGCTCATATTTCGCTTGCGGCAGCACCTGAGCGAGCGTGCTGACCTTGCCGTTCAACCCCAGGGTCTGCGGGCATTGGATGACGCGAATCTTCCGCTGCGGAAACTCCTGCTGCAATCGCCTCACCAATTCCAGCGCGGGCTCTTCCGGATAATTCACGCCGAACAGCAACTCATATTCCGGGTAGTCGAACTGGCAATGACTCCGGAACGCCTGGTACATGTGCGGATCGATACCCTTGAGCGATTTCATCAGGCTCACTGGAGGCTCCCAATCGATCCGCACCGGAGTCTTATGCTGCTGAAACCGACCCGCCGCCCACACGCACAGCGCAAAATACGCCGCGCCGGCCAGCGCCAGCAGAGCACACACCGCCGCAATCACAGTGAGAACAAGTTGCATGACAAGCTGATCAGATTAGCAGACCGCGCAGCGCCTATTCGTAGCGCAGTGCCTCGATGGGATCGAGGTTCGCGGCCTTCCATGCCGGATAGATGCCGAACACCAGGCCAATCGCAACCGATACCGCGGTCGCCGTCAGCACCCACGACAATGACATGCTCGCCGGCAACGACGGAAACGCCAGCGGCACCAGCATGGTCAGAAATCCGCCAAGCAAAATACCAAGTATGCCGCCGAGCCCAGTGAGGGTAATGGCCTCCAGCGTGAATTGCAGCAAAACGTCGCTTTTGCGCGCACCTATGGCCTTGCGCACGCCAATTTCGCGGGTTCGCTCGGTCACCGACACCAGCATGATGTTCATCACGCCCACGCCGCCCACAATCAACGCCACGCTCGACACTGCGAACATGAACACGAATATTCCGCCTGTGAGCTGGTTCCAGGTGTCGCTGAGCGCGTCCTGGCTGAAGACCGCAAAGTTATCCGGCTGGTTCGGAGCTAGGTGCCGCCGCCGCCGCAACAGCGCTCGCATCTCGTCCATGGCCAGCGGCATGTCATCGTGTGAAGTCGCTTTCACGCTGATCCAGTGCTGCTTCAGTTCCGGATGCAGCTTATGCAGCGTCGCAATCGGAAAATACACCAGGTTGTCTTCCGGATTGGAACCGTTCCCAAACGCCGCCTTCCGTTTCGACAGCACGCCGATCACGGTGAACAGCTCGCCCTCGATGTTGATTTCCTTGCCCAGCGGCTCTTCGTTCTCGAATAGCTTCTCCGCCGTGTCGTAGCCCAGCACGATGACTGGAGCGCGCCGCTCATTGTCACTTTCCGTGAACCAGCGGCCCTTATCGAGCTTCAGGTCGAACACTCTCATCGTATCGGGCAGATCGCCGTCGAGAATGGTGTTCTTGGTCTTGCGGCCTTCGTATTTCACCGAGTACGAGCCAGTGCCAAATTGCGGCAGTTGTAAGCGCACGCCATCGGTCACGGCCTTCACGTGCGGTAGGTCGCGCATCGCGATAGCGTCGTCGAGCGTGAGCTCCTTGCGCGTCAGCATCTCCGTGGTCGGCCGTCCGAATGTAAATACATCGATGTGAAACGCGAAGATGATGTCGGAGCCCATGTCTTTCACCATGTTCTCGACATTCGAATTCAGGCCGCGCACCACCGACGAAATCAGGATCACCATCATCACGCCGATGACGATGCCGAGCACGGTTAGGCCCGAGCGCATCTTGTTCTTGGCGATGGTCTCCAACGCCATGCGCAGGATTTCTCTGTAGCCGCCGCTGCCCATGCTCATCGGTTAGACCTCTTGCGATTAAGTCGCCGCGTTCCAACCGTTAATGCGAAGACTGCAACCAAGAGAAAGAAACAAAGCGCAATGACGAACCCATAAGCGCTGTCGAGTCCAAGCGCCCGTACTAAGTATTCTGTGCTGGGATAAGCGAATGCGAGCATGCTCATAGCTCAAACCTCAGCGCCACGATGGGATCGAGCTTGGCTGCCTTACGCGCGGGATACACGCCGAAGAAAATTCCGACGCTGGCCGAGACCAGCAGTCCGGCGAAGATCGCCCACAACTTGATCGCTGACGGCATGCCAATCGCCGCCGTTACGCCCTCCGCGATCGCGATGCCGAACAGCACACCGACCAACCCGCCGATCAACGCCATGGTGCTCGACTCAATCAGAAACTGACGCATCACATCGCGCGGCCTTGCGCCCAGCGCTTTCCGAATGCCGATTTCGCGCGTTCGTTCAGTCACCGAAACCAACATGATGTTCATGATGACGATGCCACCCACGATCAGAGAAATCGAGGCGATGACGATCATCACGATGAAAAAGGTTCCGCTCAGGTCAGCCCACAATGACAAGAAGCTGTCGTTGGTCTCGATGACGAAGCTGTCTTTCTCGCCCAGCACGTCGTGCCGCCGCGCCCGCAGGATCACGCGCGACTGGTCAATGGCCTGCTCCATCGCCGTACCCACGTCGAAACCCTTGGCCCAGATATTGATGCTATTGTGCGAGCCGTAGGCCTTGAACCATGCGCTGATGGGCATAATGACGTAGTTGTCGCGGCTCTGCCCCAGTGTCTTGCCTTCCTTCTTGCCTACACCGATGACGGTGTACTCGTGCCCGTCCACTTTGAGCAGTTTGCCGATCGGATCCGTGCCGGCCATCAGGTTTTCGCGGATGTCCTGGCCGATCACAACCACCTGTGACCCATTGTTCTCGTCCGCATCATTCAGCGGCCGCCCCATAACCACATCGAGGTCGTAAATCGGTTCCATGCTGGGAGTCCAGCCGCGAACCACCGTGTCGGTGCTGTTCTGCGTGCCGTACACCACCTTGCCGGTGAAATTGCGCACCGCCGCACCCACGATCTTGCAGGCGGTGCATCCCTCGACTACCGCCTGGTAGTTGTCCATGGTGACGTCTTTGCGCTTGTTGCCTTCGATGAATTGGTCAACATCGGTGATGACGTTCGGCATCTTGCTGATGATGAACACGTCCGCGCCGAGGTTGAAAACCTTCTCTGCCACGTAGCCGTTGATGCCATTCACGAACGTGACAACCGCGATCACGGCGGAGACTCCGATGACCACACCCAGCAGCGTTAGCACCGACCGCAGCTTGTTCGCCCACAGCGACAGCAGGGCAATGCGGATTGCCTCGGAGACAGTCATTGGCGCATGGTCCGGATGGGCATGTAGGTTCTCAGTTTACCAGTGTCAGGGCGCGCTGCCCTGCATTCCGTCCCTGATGACGGGGCGCTGACGGCAGCCGTCGGAGACACCAAGCTCTGAAGGTGATACGTACGCGGGCTCTGAAATGATTCATTGTGTTCTAATTCTTCTTACTTCAAATCCACCACCTCGAACCATCGGGAGAATCCATGCAGTTTTCGTTCCCACGTCGCGCGCGGCCCGCTTCTCTGCTGTGCCTGCTGATCGCGCTTACCTGCCTCGTCGCGCAGGCGCAGAAAATCAAGGTCGAATACGACAAGGCTACGGATTTCACGAAGTTCAAGACTTTTTCTCTCGACCCGAACCAGGCCTCAGCCAAGCCGATGCTGCGGCTCGCCATCCTCGCTGCCGTGCAGGACGATCTGACCAAACGAGGCTTAAAGCAGGTCGCCGACAATCCCGACCTTTATGTGCAGGTTTACGGAGCAAGCGATAGCGATGTTTCGTTCAGCTACCACGACCCCATCTATGGCAACGGCATACCGCCCATCAACTACGGAATCACGTACTGGTACAACATTCCGGGCACGGTCACCAGCGTCGTCGTCCACAAAGGTGAGTTGGTGGTCGATGTAATCGACTCCAGCCAAAAGAAGCTCATCTGGCGAGGCATTGCGAAAGAGAAGCTGAGCGATCAGAGACAAAAACTTCTCGACCAGGTCAATACCGCGGTCGAGAAGATGTTTAAGCAGTATCCCGTGGCCAAGGGTAGCTAAAGGCGGGTGCCCCACTCAAGCCGATTTTGCTTGAGTGGGTCTTTTTTGCGGCCACAACGAAACATCTCGCCCCCGATTCCAATCCGCGAGAATCCGTGTCGATCCGCGGCTGACCTGTCTTAGCTTGCCTCCACCCCCGTCGGCTGCTGATTCCGCTTAGGCCGCCGATTCTGCTGCAGAATCTTCTTCCGCAGCCGCAGCATCTTTGGCGTGACTTCCACCAATTCATCGTCGGCGATGAACTCGATGGCCTGCTCCAGGTTCAGATTCTTGAATGGCACCAGCCGGATTGCCTCGTCTGCTGTTGACGACCTCATGTTCGTCAACTTCTTTTCGCGCACGATGTTCACGTCGAGATCGTTATCGCGAGCATTTTCGCCGACTACCATGCCTTCGTACACTTCTACCCCTGGCCCCACGAACAGTTCGCCGCGCTCCTGCAGTCCCCACAGCGCGTAAGCCGTGGTTGAACCGTTGCGGTCGGCCACCAGCGCGCCGGTCACGCGGTGCGGAATCTCACCCTGCCACTCGGTGTAGCCGTCGAACAGCGAATTCATGACCACCGTTCCGCGCGTGTCGGTCAGCATCTCGCTGCGCAGCCCGATCAGGCCTCGGCTGGGCACGGTGAACTCCATACGGACGCGCCCGTAGCCGTGGTTGTGCATCTTCTGCATCTGCGCCTTGCGCACGCCCAGCTTCTCGATCACCACTCCGACAAATCCTTCGGGCACGTCGATAGTCAACCGCTCCACCGGCTCCATAAGCCTGCCGTCAACCATCTTGGTGACGATCTCCGGCTTGCCCACCGCCAGCTCGAAGCCTTCGCGCCGCATCATCTCGATCAGGATGGCCAGTTGCAACTCTCCACGCCCCATCACCTTGAACGAGTCGGTCGCTTCCGTCTCTTCCACTCGCAACGACACGTTGGTCAGCAACTCTTTCGCCAGGCGGTCACGCAGGTTGCGCGAGGTCACGTACTGCCCTTCGCGTCCCGCAAACGGAGAAGTATTCACCATGAACTGGATGGCAATGGTCGGCTCGTCGATCGTAATGATCGGCAGCGGCGACGGGTTCTCAACGTCCGTGATGGTCTCGCCGATGTTGATGCCCTCAACGCCCGCAACTGCCACGATGTCGCCTAGCTCCGTTTCGGTGATATCGGTACGCTTCAGTCCGGCAAAGGAAAACAGCTTGGTGATCTTGGTGTTTTCCATCGAGCCGTCGCGCTTGGCGATGGCTACGTCTTCGCCCGTGCGCAACGTGCCGTTAAACACCCGCGCGATGGCCAGCCGCCCCAAATAGTCGCTGTAATCGAGGTTCGCCACCAGCACCTGCAGCGGCCCGTCAACCTCGCCCGTCGGGTGCGGAATCGTCTTCACAATCGCCTCAAACAGTGGCTGCAGATTTTCGCCCGGCTTGTCGATATCGGTGGTCGCCGTGCCCGCTTTGGCGTTGGTATACAGCACGGGGAAATCAATCTGGTCCTCGCCCGCATCTAGATCAATGAACAGGTCATAGACCTCGTTCAGCACTTCCTGCGAGCGCGCATCGGGCCGGTCAATCTTGTTGATGACCAGAATCACCGGCAGCTTGGCTTCCAGCGCCTTGCTCAGCACGTAGCGCGTCTGCGGCAGCGGGCCTTCCGATGCATCGACCAGCAGCATCACGCCGTCCACCATCTTGAGCGCGCGCTCTACCTCGCCGCCGAAATCGCTGTGACCGGGCGTATCGACAATGTTGATCTTGATGTCGTGATAAAAAATCGCGGTGTTCTTGGCCAGGATGGTGATGCCGCGCTCGCGTTCCAGCTCGTTCGAGTCCATCACGCGTTCGGCGTGCGCTTCGTTGGCGCGCCAGGTGCCGCTCTGGTTCAGCATGGCGTCCACCAGCGTGGTCTTGCCATGGTCGACGTGCGCGATGATGGCGATATTACGTAAGCTCTTGCTCAAAACGACAGTCCTTTCCCTCGTCTGAGGGGTTCCGGTGGCCTAAGGCCGTGCGGAGGTTGGGCTCCGCTGCGTGTCGGAGATAGTTCTGCGGGGAACCGCGTGTGTTCAGGTCAACAGCGGAGTTCGTGACCGGTAACTAACAGTTTACAATATGCGGCACCGCGAACCCAGGCCCGGAGGGCCGACACATCAAAGCCCAGCGTTTCAACGCTAGGTAGACCAGGCTATAAATTCCGGAGTCCCGCAGCCGTGTCAGCGGCACAGGGACGGCATACCTCCGCCGCAACTCTTCACCGTGTGGTTGCTTCCGGATTCACGCATGCGCGTTTAAGATAGCCGTGCACCGTTCAAACCATCCAGGGACCTTCATGCGCATTCATTTCCTGATCCTGCTCGCGATATTGGGATGTAGTGGAGGTTTACCGGCCCAGCAGACGCCTGATCCAGCCCAGCAGCCTGACTCAACCGGCAAACCTGCACCAATCAGGCACTTCAACCTCAAGGATTACTCTAGAATCGGCGGTTCGGTGTCGACTCCTGAGGTACAAAGTGCGCCGCTGCCCAGCGCTCCACAGTGTTTTGGTACGGCGAACTCGGCACACGGAAAGAAAGAAATTATGACGATTCTGTTCGTCGGTATCAACAAACAGGGCACCATAGATTTCGCTAAGGTTGTTCGTTCCGGCGATCCTGAATGGGACAAGTGCGCCGTCGATGCTGTGTATAACTGGCACTTCAAACCCTCGATGCAATATGGCGATCCCGTTGCATCGGTTTTGAATATAGAAGTTAAGTACAGACCGCCGTCATCCAACAAATAGCCCATGGGGAATTTCAAGCCATCCGTTCTCACAATTCTGGTGCTGGGGTTCGTCGGCGTCGCCGCCGCCCAATCCACCAAATCCGCCGACTCCTCCTCCATGTCCACCACCACGCCCGCCGCCACCACCGACGACGCAGCCTTCGCCAGCTACCAGCGCGTCACGAAGGACATGAAGCCTCCCAAGGCCACGCACGCGCCTGACCCAAAGTATCCCGACGTCCCGGCCGACACCGATCCCAACGGCGTGGTCGTTATGCTCGTGGGAATCAACCCCAAGGGACGAGTCGAGCTGGTCCACGTCCTACGCAGCTCGAACGCCGTATTTGAAGCGAGTGCCGTTACCACCGTGCGGACGTGGAAGTTCTCCCCAGCGAAAAAAGACGGCCAACCCGTCCCGGTGCAAGTGACTGTAGAAATGCGCTTCCTGAGATAGGAATTTCCATCCTGATTTCACGCTGATTTTGGCGCTTTGTTCCAATCCGCGTCCACCTTGAACCCCCAGCAGTTTCCAGGGAGAAAGGGGAAGACCACTACTCTCAGTGTGCAAACTATTTCACTCCGCCTATACAGCCGCATGGATCGAGATTGATTCTAAAGCGTTTACCATCAGCAACAGTGGTACTGAAACTGCGTCACCCAAGCATGCCGCGCAACTCTCGCGCGCCATGGAGATCGCCAATGAAACGCGTGATACTTGCCATCGCCCTCACCATCGCTCTGTGCTCCTTGGCGAGCGCATCGATTACCGAGGGAACGCCGTCCCCGAACCTGAATCCAGTTTTCGGCACCTGGGTGAATTTTGACGACGTCGCTACCTATAACCCAGTGATTGCGAATCACTACCTCGGAGTTGGCGTGGCGTCGATAGCGGACGCCAACAATCAGCTCTATTACGAGCCCGGCACCCAGAGCCCGCCCAATTACGTGGGTACCGGTCCAACCACCGGCTGGGCCATGGACACCACCATTATCTTGGTCAACCCAACCAGCCAGATCGGTATCGGCCTCGCGGGTCCCGGAACGGTGACTTTGGCGGTGTTCAACGCCGCCGGCGCGACCATTGAGTCCTACACCTTCCCCTTCCTCACCAACGACTACTATTACTTCACGGAGGGCTCCGCCGACATTAAGTCCTTGGAGATCACGTCGCCGTTTATCGCCATCGACGATCTCCAGTTCTATCCCGGAAGTTCTGTTCCGGAACCATCCACCATTCTGATGATGGTGAGCGGACTGGGCTCGCTCGCGTTTGCTCGCTTCCGTCGCTCGTAATCCAGACTCGCTTTCTGCAAGCAAGGCCAGCTCATCACCGAGCTGGCCTTGCTTGATATCCGGCTGAGCCGTCGCCGGTAGACCTCTCCCAGAAACTACTGACAAATGACAACTGGCGACTGTTTTTGCCTGCCGTCCCGCCGCAGCCGACTCCCCCAGCCAGTTGTCGGCAGGACGGCTTTACTGGTATCTTCACGTGGTTTCCACTTGCTACATGCACTACGCAGGCAGGGGAAAATCGGATTTTGCCGCGCCTAAATAATTGTCGCGGCAATTGGCCCTGCGACTTGCGTGGGATGCCTCAATCCGCCGGCCCCTTCACGACGTATTAACCTATGGAACCGATGGAAACGAGCCCACGAACCCCTACTGACGCGGGGGACGAAATGCGGCTGGTAGCACGCGTACGCGCGGGCGACCAGCAGGCACTGGCGGAGCTCTATGACCGTTATTCCCATGTGGTTTACGGAGTGGCGTTGCGTATTTTGCAAGACACCGGCGCGGCCGAAGACATCCTCCAGGACATCTTCCTGCAGTTGTGGCGCAGGCCCGACGCCTTCGACAGCAGCCGTGGCAGCCTCGCGGCATGGCTGGCGGTAATTGCCCGCCACCGCTCCATCGACCGCTTGCGGCGACGCCGTCCCGAGACCGATATTGAAGAATGTGTGATCGCCGGCGGGGTCGATCCGCGTGACGAAACCGAGCGCTCGTTGGTGATTGAGAAAGTGCGCGTCGTGATGAACGAGATGAGCTCCGACCAGCGCACGGCGATGGAAATGGCTTTCTTCCAGGGGCTGACGCACAGCGAAATTGCCGAGAAGACCGGCGAGCCTTTGGGCACCATCAAGACCCGTATCCGCAGCGGCTTGCAGATGTTGCGGGCGCGCTTTGCGGGGTGAAGTGAAAGATGACGACGAAGACAAGATGAGGACGCACGAACAATTCGCCGAGGACCTGGCGCTCTACGCGCTGAACGAGCTGACCGGCAGCGATCTGCAGGAGTTCGACGAGCACGTGGAGACTTGCGCCTCCTGCCGTCGCGAGGTGCAGGCCCTGCGCAGCGATCTCGGATTGCTGGCCCTCACCACCGCCGGCCCCCGTCCTCCGGCCCGCAGCAAAGACCGCCTGATGCGCGCGGTTGCCTTGGAACCGCGAGGCGCGAACTCTTCCGCGGCGGAAAAGACGCCACGGCGTGGATTGAGTTGGGCGTTGATTCCTGCGGTGGTCGCACTGGCGCTGTTGTTCGCCGTAGGAAACCTGTGGCAGGAAAACGGCCGCTTGCACGATCAACTTGCGTCGATGGGCCACCTGTACCAGAACACCTCAGCGCAACTCGCCCAGTCCGAAGAGCGCCTGCGTCTTCTGTCTGCTCCGGACGCAATGCAGGTCTCGCTCAGTCCGCAGTCCGAGGGACGCAAGCCGCACGCGACCGCTATCTACAGTCCGTCGCAAAAGCGCGTAATGTTGGTGGCCGGCAACTTAGCGCCGTTGCCTCCAGGCAAGATGTACGAATTGTGGCTGATCCCCATGGAAGGCGCGCCCATGCCCGCTGGACTCTTCCATCCCGACGAACACGGTAACGCCGTCATGCTGGACCACGCCATGCCCCAAGGCGTCGAAGCCAAGGCGTTCGCCGTCACCGTCGAAGACGCAGTCGGCTCCGACAAACCGACCTCTCCGATCCTGATTATTGGACAAGGGTCGTAGTAAGACGCCGAACGAATTTTTTCTAAGCTCGGCAACTCCCCTGTTCCTCCCCTACATCGTACTGGTCTGCGGCGTGCTCTTCGGCATGACCGGTGGATCGGCACTGTCCATCGGTTGCGCCACTTTCGTTCGCACGTCGTTACGGGTCCGTGGAGTGCCACTACGAATTGAAAGGAACATTGGAGGTATTAGTTATGGCACCCGAGGAGGGTAAATCTCATTCCGTGAAACTCGTCGTTCTGCTGGCATTCATGCTGGCGTGCTTGACGAGTGCGCAAGCCTCAATACTAAGCGTCGGAGCAACAGCTCCACCGAGTCCGCTTTTTCCGTCCGGGCCGACATTGGCGTCGACTTCAGGCACAATTACTACGCCGACTTTCACAGACACTTACCAAACGTGGGTACAGGCAGATCCGAGCAATACCTTCTGTGCAAACTGCCTGGATTTTATCTACGTGTTCACGAACGATGGACCAGCGGTGAACCAGCGCTTTAGCATGTCGAGTTTCGCTGGCTTCATGGTCGACGCTGGCACCGACCCGTTCGGAGTGCATGATCCGATTACGGTTTCCCGCAGCCTCACCGCAGGCGGCCCTGTGGTGAGCTTCAACTTCGACCAGTTCGGCGATGGAATTCTCCCCGGTCAGACGACGGTCGACCTGGTCATTGAGACAAATGCGTTGCAGTACACCACTGGCTACTTGTCGGCTCAGGACGGCACGGCCGGTAGCGGTACGGGTTTTGAGCCGCTGGCTTCAGTACCCGAGCCGACTTCGCTGATGTTGATGGGCACCGGTCTGCTGGCACTCGGTGGGTTCCTGCGCAAGTCACGACCTAGTCAGACTCGCTGACGAACATTGACGGGACACTACCGGCTGCTCGAAGGTTGTCCCGTCTTTTTCTCTCCCGTTCAATCAGTTTGACTTTCCGTGACGATCCGGTCGAGAATCCTGTCCGGGAAATCCGCGACTGCGTTCGCCTTCGCCTGATTCTTCTCCGTGTCCTCCGCGCCTCCGTGGTGAAGACTTTTTCCTTACTTCAGCGAATCCGCCCCCGCCTTCGCGCACTGCGCATCTTGCGCACTCGTCATCCCCGACGCTCCAATCGCTCCCACGATTTTGCCATCACTCACCAGCGGAATCCCGCCTTCCAACGGTATCGCACCCGGCAACGCCAGAACTCGCAGGCCTTCTCCGCCCTTCGCCACCGCGTCCTGAAACGCCTTGGTTGGACGCTTGAATTGTGCTGCCGAGCGTGCCTTATCGATGGAAACATTGGCGCTGCCGAGCTGAGTGTTGTCCATTTTTTCGTAGTACACCAGGTTGCCCGACGGATCGACGATAGCGACGGCGATCGTCCAGTTATTCTTCGCCGCTTCAGCCAGCGCGGGCGCGGCGACCTTCCTGGCGGTCTCCAAAGATATGGGAGGCCCGTATGGATTGGGCATCTGCGCAGCAGCTGTTGCCACGGTGCCAAGTGCCAACGCTACGAGAACCAATCTCCTGATCGCAAACTTCGATGTCATGTCCGCTCCCTTCGTTGCCGGATGATGAATTTGCGCCCCCAGCTTACTGGCATTGCATACGGCGAACAAGCGATTTCGAGGGTCCATCGCGCTAATTCGAGGTTCGTCGGGTGCCCCATTCAAGGCCGTCCTTTGGCCTTGAGTGGGGATTTTCGTTCGTACGATTAGACTGTCTGGTGCCAGCCCATTCTCTCCGAACGATGTTGAAGGGTGGGGGACAATCGTCCGAAGTTCGATCCAACCACAAGGAGGACCTGATGGAATCGCAACCACCTCAAGCCGTCGTCAAGGGATTACTCGCCGACTTCGCGCCCAAGCTTCGGAACTCACCCAAGACGTCCTCTTCGGAGACATCTGGGAACGGCCCGGCCTGTCCAAGCGCGATCGCAGCCTCGTCACCGTCGCTGCCTTGGTCGCCCTCAATCGCACCGAACAGCTTCGCTTTCATCTGCCCCGCGCTCTGGAAAATGGGGTGACGAAAGACGAACTGATCGAGGCCATCACCCACCTCGCGTTCTATTCAGGCTGGCCAACCGCAATGTCCGCCATTCTCCTGGCGAAGGCGCTGTTCGAGCCGCCAAAATGAGCCTGCCCGATGCAGTGTGAACTGCCGCCTTCCCGCGGTCGGCCATAACGACATCCGTCCCACGCGATATAATCGTCATTTGTGTTTTACTGCGATTTCTAACCCGCAACCCCACGGAAGGAAACCATGCCAACAGACATAGTCATGCCCCAGATGGGGGAATCGATCTTCGAAGGAACCATCACCAAGTGGCTCAAGCAGCCCGGCGACAAGGTGCAGCGCGACGAGCCGCTGTTCGAAATCTCCACCGACAAGGTTGATGCCGAAATTCCGGCTCCTGCGTCCGGCACGCTCCAGGAGATCAAGGTCGAGGCCGGTAACACCGTCCAGGTCAACACCGTAGTCGGCGTCATCGGCGACGGCGATGGAGCCTCCGCGCCCGCCCCGGCCAAGGCCGCTGCGCCTGCCGCTCCTGCTCCTGAAGCCAAGAAGGAAGCCGCGCCGCCGCCTCCTCCACCGGCCGCCAAACAGCCCGAGCCAGAACCCGAGTCCGACAATGGCGAGCAGGGACGCGTCCGCTCCAGCCCGCTCGTCCGCAAGATCGCCAAGGACAACAACGTCGATCTCGCCAAAGTTCCCGGCACAGGACTCGGCGGTCGCATCACCAAGGAAGACATCGAGGCGTTCATCGCCAAGCACGCCGGCGGCGCGCCCGTTACGGCGGCAGCTCCGGCTGCACCGGCGCCGTCGTACGAAGCTCCACTGGCTCCAGCGGTCACCACTCCGCTGCAGCCCGTCGGCGGCGTTGCGCCCGGTGATCTGGTGCCCATGAGCACCATGCGCAAGAAGATCGCCGAGCACATGCTCATGTCCAAACGCACAAGCGCCCACGTGCATGGCGTCTTCGAGGTCGACGTGACGCGCATCGTCAAGCTGCGCGAGAAGATGAAGTCCAAGTTCGAGCAGGCGACCGGCAGCAAGCTGACGTTTACTCCGTTCTTCGCCCGCGCCGCGGTGCATGGGTTGCGCAAGTTCCCCATTGTGAACGCATCGGTCGAAGGCGACAACATCCGCTATCACTCGTCCATCAACCTCGGCATCGCCGTCGCCCTCGACTGGGGACTCATCGTGCCCGTGGTCAAGAACGCCGAGGAGCGCAGCTTCGTCGGCCTGCAGCGCGCCATCAGCGATCTCGGCGAGCGCGCCCGCACCAAAAAGCTCAAACCCGACGAGGTACAAGGCGGCACATTCACTATCACCAATCCTGGCATCTTCGGAGCCAAGTTCGGCATGCCGATCATCAACCAGCCGCAGTTGGCGATCATGGGCGTCGGCGGAATCGTCAAGAAGCCGGTCGTCGTCACCGACAAAGACGGCAACGACTCCATCGCCATTCGCTCGATGATGCACCTCAGCATTGGGTACGATCATCGCGTGATCGACGGCGCGGTGGCCGACCAGTTCATGGCGGAAGTGAAGAAGTTCCTCGAGAACTGGAACGAAGAGCTTCTCTAGTGCAACTTTTCGACAACCTCGAATACGGCAGGGCACTGTCCCTGCCGTTCCGGTTTTTAACGGCATCGGGCCCCACCGTGAGCTATTTCGGTGAAGCGCCCGATCCCGGTCCGGAGACGCCGCCTTCCGGCCCGGTGCTGGTGATGCCGCCGGCCAAGAACCCCAAGCCTCCGCATCGCTGGCTGCAGACGGCTGTGGCTGGTGGTGTTCGTGCTCTTCTGCCTCGAAGTCGGCATCATCCTCACCGTTCTTCCGTGGACCAAACTTTGGACCGACAATTCCCTGCTGATCTCGTTTCCCGCAGTCAAAGAGTTCCTCAACTACGGCTTCGTGCGTGGACTGGTCAGCGGCCTCGGACTCGTTGACATCTGGATGGGCGTCGTCGAAGCCGTCACCTACCGCGAGCACCCGCGCAGCTAGTCACTGTAACCTTCCATTCGGATTGACATCACGCCGCCGCAGCCTGCCACATGGGCAACCATGCCCGATTCCGCAAATCGATCGTGACCTGGGACGAAGCCACCAGCAAAATGAAGGGATAACCTTCCCCACCAATCAACTCGCTCTTACCATGAGCGACGACGGCGAGAACGACGGCCGTCCGAGTCAAAATCCAGGGCCTTTCCGACGCATCGGAGCCAAGCGCCAAAACCCCGATTGAGCGGAGCGAGTCGAACCGGAACCCAGAGTCGGGGTTGAACAAGATGTTCCGAAATGATGAATTTCCTTGACGAACTGCGAACTGGGATACGCTCGCGCCGCCATCTAGTCTACAATGGAAAAGCATATAATTTGTGGGCTCTTGATTGCCCCTGGACTCCTAGCCTTTACGGGTCTTGTCATAACGGCTGTTCGTAGGCAGTTTCACTGGTCGAGTTTCTATTTGGGCCTGGAGCTTGTTCTTGCTGGACTTGCAGACGGGTTGATTAACTTCGTTGAACGTCTTCACGCCGCAGACGGACATCCGGTTGATGGGACCTTGGTTGGCAATATGGCATGGTACGTATTGTTCGCGGTTTTTTCAATTGGAGCTTTGTTTGTAGTAGTTGTGATACACCAGCGCTGGGACTATTTCTTAGATCACGAGCAGTATCGAGCCTTACGGATTAAAAGGGGAGTGTGGCTCGGCGTTATTGCTAACGGGATGGGAATCGCGGTGCTGACAACCTTCATCTATTTAAGGCTGGAGGACATCCTATGATGCCCGATACAAAATACGACTTGGCTGCCGCGGGTGCCGTATTCTCTGCAACAGCTGTGATCGCTGTCGCTGCCAAGAATGGCTGGACTGCCGTCGCTGTCGCGGCGGCCTCAGTGGTCTTAATTGCAGGCTTGGTTCGGGCCGTTTTCGCTCCCAAATGGCGCAATCCCGTCGATCGCGCTCGCGAAGAAGGCCGAAGAGAACAGTGGAAGCTCGACCATGCGTACGAGTCATTAAATCGGGAACCAGAAGTGACTGCCGCACGGCGATAGCGAGACACATACCAGTTCGCCAACCTACTGAGTAGCGGTTCTGACAAATCTACTATCCTGCCCATTCCACAAAATTGCTCTTAGCTTTCTCGCCAAGGCCCGGGCTCGCGCCGTGCCTTTCGGCGCTAGCCTGAGATCCTATGTGCTGCCGAAGCTGTCGAGCAGGAACGAAGTCCCTCAACCCTCACGATAGGTATATGGCGGCATGCACATCAAGGCATTTTCTCCATACTTTATTTTGCAGCCGCGCTCGTCAAATATCCTTGAGATCCGGCGGTATCCGCGGGGCGCGTAAAGATATCGCTGAGCCACACCCATCATTAGGGCATTTACATGTTGAGTCCTACGCTCATCGACTGCCACCGATATTCGTTTCCCCCGCCTACGCAAAATGAGACAGGCACGCTTGTTCAGGGGAAAAATGACTTCCGTATCACGCCAACCGAAGCCTCCACCAACCCACGCCGACCCGTCGGTGTCTGGACGAATCGCTGCGATAGGATTGTCGCACGTCATGAAAAATGAATCGGCGGGAGCATACCAAATGTCGTGGTTGTACTCTCTCTCGGAGATTTCCGATACGTACAGCGCAGTTTGAAAAGACATGCGCAAATTAAACCCTACCGATCCTTGAGTCACCGTGTAATTGCCACTCAATGCAAATTCGCGCAATTTCTCATAATCGCCCACATTATTTCCGGTTTTCGCCTCGAACTCCCTCAAAGAGGCGTAGAACTCCTCAGCGTTGCTCGCCCGTTGTTTCGTGAAGTCCCTCATCATTTGTCCTGCTGCTTTGTCAACGAACTCTCGATATGCAGGGACCCGCACAAACATCATCGCCACAAAGGAATAAAGTTCCAGGCGCTGCTGATCGCTCAGCTGAAATTGTGGGTTGGCAATCTTGCGAAAAATAGGTGCTGCCAAACTTTCAGCTTTGCTCAGTATCTTCTCTACGGAGTCATCCGCATAGCCGCGGTCGGAGAAAGTGTAATAGTCCTCCCTGTTGGCCTCCGCCCTCGGACTTGATGCTCGCGGCGCCTTATTCCTCTCGTACGCCCAGAGAATCCCTTGTTTGTCTGTGAACCCCTTCAGATAAAACTTCGGTATGTAATGATGATCCGCTGCTTGCGGTGCGTCCGCAGGACTGCCCATGTCCGACAGTCTAACGCCTCTTGTGTATTTGCCCGACGTCGGCAAGTGTGGGGCTGGCGCCGGCCTCAACTCCCCTCAAGTATCCCGGCCCACCCCACGATGTAGTCCGCCTGCGGCGGACGAAAGAAGAAAGCCCACGGCTTCAGCCGTGGGTAGGCTGATCCTCAAACCCATTCCTCTCTGCCGAAGGCTTGCGCGCCGCGAGCGGAGCGAGCCAAGCGCAAACAAAAGATTCTGCCGTTATCCCTCCGTGGTGAAATCCTCTTTTCCCAAAACGGGAAAAAATCTGGTTACCTTCGTAACATCGCGGTACCGAATTTCCTCGACTTCCTCTTCCCGCTTTCCCTAGCTTCGATACTGGAGCACTATCTCCGGTCGGCACCCGACTGCAACTGGCACTGCCGACCGGCAAAGGGAAACACCAATGAACACGGCACTCGCAACTTGCAAACATATTTACGATACCGGCGGCGCTTGCAACTCCGCCGCCGCCAAAGACCGCGACTATTGCACCTTTCACCTGCGTTATCGCGCCCGCGAACTGCGCAGGGCCCAGGCCCGCGCCCGCATGGAACGCTTCGACCTACACTTGCCACCCATTGAGTCCATGGCCAGCGTCCTGTCGGCGATCAATCAACTCGTTGAGGCCGTCGCCGCCGACATGATCGATCTCAAGCGCGCCGACTTCCTGCTCAAGTCCTTGCGCTTCGCCGCGCAAACTCTTAAGTCGTCCGACAAATGGCAGCCCAGCGTCTACCACTCTGACGTCGCCGCCCCGGCCATCGATCTCGCCGCCGAATACGGCCTTCCCGACGACCTCGACGTCGACACTCCTCCCGAACTCGCCTTCCCGGAGAGCATGGGCGGCCCACAAATGCCTGATGTTGGCATTTGTGGGGACGCTGGTCTCTCTCCCATGCCCAGTTCAGGCTACTGCCGCGAACACGGCGACGACTGTCCTGACCTCCTGATTCGCGCCGACCACCCCGTCACTCCCGAGATGGTCGAAATCCTCGAGATCTCCGAGACCGAAGGCAGCGATGCCGCCGCCCGTCGCGGCAATCAACTGGCACGCAACCGCAAGCTCCGCGAGATGCGCTCCAGTAGCAAGCGCTACGCCGCGATCGCGCTGGAGAAGAACATGCGCATCGCCGCCGAAAAGCTCGCCGAGCGAAAACTCGCCGAGACAGCCGCTGCTCAAGAGAAAGCATCCGAAGTCGCGAAGAAGCCGTCGGCATCCGTCACGTCTTCCGAAGCCGAAACAAACGCAGCGCAATCGGTCGCCTGAGCGCGCTCCCAGAAAGGGCAGGAAGAGAAAGAAGGAGGACCGCACAGACAACTGAAATATCGGGTTCCAGAAACGCCAGCCCGCGGGCACCTTTACGTCGAGCGCTGGTTCTGCGTGAGACGTGTGCCCAGGGCGGCACAGCTTTTAGCCCAGCGCTTCGGGGTCTGTGTGAGAACTCATTTCAGATTACGAATATGGTATAGGCGGTTCAAGCTGACAGCCCCAGAGGGGCGAAATAGTCTAGCCCAGCACGCAGCCGAAGGCGGAGTGCTGGGTAGGCAGCGTTTATAGATCACCGAGTCGGTTTTAACCGACGGTACTCTCGCGCGAGGGCGTGAGCCCGAGCGTTCCTGAGAACGCTAAGTCCTTACGCTGGATATGGATACATGTAACTCGCAGGCAGTCAATGACTTGCGAACAATTTCCGCCCAACCAACTGAAAACAAAGGGGCGCGTTACAGCCAATCTGAATTTATTTCGGCGGGGCGTAGAAATAATAATCCGCGGTATTAATAATCCGCGGTGTAGCTGCTCTTCACTTCGGCGTTCTGCTTTGCCGCAGTGCACTCAGCAGCCGCGGGAGGCTGACCGCCTTTGGTGTGAATTCGCTGGATGGTGGCGACGCGGCTGAGCACGCCTTCGCCGGAATGGCCGGTAACCGTAACCAGCAACCAGGGAATCGAATCAGGGTCGGGCGCATCGACCTTGGCGACGGCCTTACCGGTAACCTGGCTGCCGTCGTTGTCTTTCCAAGTGGGTCCGGCAAAGTGATGGCCGATCACCGCCCCCTGCTGGTTATGAAGCTCTGCGTCGGGCGCTTTGAGGACCCAGGCAAGATGACCGTCCGTTGCGGGCTGACACACGTAGATCTGCGAGCCGGTCGCGTGGGCGACGAGGACAAGATCCTCGCCCGCTGGAGCATTGAGTTTCTCGGGCACATCGGGGCGGGCGATGGCTTGTCCGCTGGCGTGAGCAGCGAATCCGATAAGAGCGGTGAACAGCAGCAATCTGGTCATCACGCGCAAGAGTTTACCACTGTATTGAGGCGGCCGCGACGATTCGGAAGGACGATCGAGACAGGCGCTTCCTATCCCTTGCGCCCACTTTTGCGATAGCGTGTAGGAGTTGACCGAGCGTTCATGCACGACTGGTATCTCTATCTATATGTCCGACAAAGATAAAGGCGAACCGTTACCGCATCCTAACCAGCGGGTTCCGCTGGCCTACGAGAACAAGAAGTTTCTGAACGGGCCGGATGGCCGCATTTTGCGCATTCTGGCGGAGTACCAGGAGCCGCTGTCGAAGTTTCGGCGCGAACGCATCCAAGACACCATCGTGTTCTTTGGCTCGGCGCGGTTTCGCAGCCGGGAGACCGCGGAGGCTGAACTGCGATCGATCCAGGAGGCCGGGGTCTCGTCGGCGGAGGCACAGGAACTCTTGCGACGCGCCGAAAAGAACCTCGAGATGTCGCAATATTACGAAGACGCGCGCAAGCTGGCGTTCCTGATTTCGAAGTGGACGCAGACCATCGCGCAGCCGCGGCATCGGTTCGTGGTGTGCACGGGCGGAGGGCCGGGCATCATGGAAGCCGCCAATCGCGGGGCGTCGGAAGCCGGTAGCAAGACGATTGGGCTGAATATCAATTTGCCGTTCGAGCAGGTGCCGAACCCGTATATCACGCCTGAGCTGAACTTCGAGTTCCACTACTTTTTCATGCGCAAGCTGTGGTTTGCTTATCTGGCCAAGGCGCTGGTGGTGTTCCCGGGGGGCTTTGGGACGTTCGACGAGATGTTCGAGTTGCTGACGCTGGCGCAAACGCAAAAGCTGGCCAAACACATCTGCGTGGTGGTGTATGCCAAGCCGTATTGGGACAAGGTCGTCAATTTTCAGGCGCTGGTGGATGCCGGAACGATCTCGCCCAAGGATATGGACCTGATTCATTGGGCGAATACGCCGGAAGAGGCGTTCGAGTTCTTGCGAAATGACCTGGAGGGGCACCACATGGAGCACTCCGATTCACACGACAAAATGCCCGATATCGCCAAGACACGCGTTCGTAGCGGCAGTTAACGGGAAATTAAGGGCGCGGTCTGAAATTGGTCGAAATCGATGAAAATCGCCTCGGTATTCGGACAACCCCCCACTTTTGTAACTCGCACGAAATGTTGACTCAGCGTAAACTTATGCGCGCATGCAACTGGGA
Organism: uncultured Acidobacteriaceae bacterium; assembly: GCA_963837915.1. GTDB lineage: Bacteria > Acidobacteriota > Terriglobia > Terriglobales > Acidobacteriaceae > DASRAA01. The sequence continues at coordinate 150,572 of CAWIPZ010000051.1, read as the reverse complement.
CTCGAGGTGGTCGGCCGAAGCGAGGTAGGCAAGGTGAGGCAGTCCAATGAGGACTGCTGGGGATTCGACCTGCGCCAAGGAGTCTTCATTGTTTGCGATGGCATGGGAGGCCACGCCGCAGGCGAAGTCGCCAGCAAAATTGCGGTAGAAACAGTGCTGTCGTACTTTCGCGATCATGAGCCGATGGCCGCGAACGCTGCTCTGATCGATGCGCCGCTAGGCGCGCAATTGCTCTCTGACGCGGTCAGCAAGGCCAACGAAAACATCCTGCAATACGCCGAGGGGAATAGCACTACGTCGGGCATGGGTACCACGCTGGTGGCGGCTCGCTTCGACGATGGACGGTTCACGACCGCCCACATTGGTGACAGCCGTATCTACCTGCTGCGCGGCGAGACGCTGGTGCAACTGACGGAAGACCATTCGCTGGTGATGGAACAGGTGCGGCGGGGCATCATGACGGTGGAAGAGGCGAAGCACTCGACTGCACAACACATCATTACCCGGGCGCTGGGCACCGAAGACGACAGCCCGCCAGACCTTGCCGAATTTCCCGCGGAGCCTGGGGACATTCTGCTGCTGACGACCGATGGTGTGCTGCGCCACCTGGAAGACCCGCAGATCCACGATCTCCTGGCCAACTCCGGATCGTTACAAGCAGCGTGCGATGCGCTGATCGACTCAGCGCTGGAGGCCGGAGGCGAGGATAACGCCACCTGCCTGCTGATCGGCGTGAAACGTGAAGAGAGCAGCGATCCTCTCAGCAGTACCAACTGATTCGCTCCCTGAGCCTCTGCTACACTCGACTGTTTTGAACAGGCGGCGCTGCCGCGACAGAGGCAATCATCATGGAAATTAAAAGCGTTGGAGTAATTGGCGCCGGAACCATGGGCAACGGCATCGCCCATGTGTTCGCAAAGGGCGGTTACGAGGTGACGCTGGTTGATGTGGAGCAGCGGTTCCTCGACCGCGGGGTGGAGACGATCCGCAAGAACCTGGAGCGGGAGGTGGCGAAGGAGAAGATCACGGCGGAAGCCCGCGATGCGGCGGTCGCTCGGATCACGCCCACGGTGGACCGCATGCGGCTAGCGGCATGTGATTTCATCGTTGAGGCCGCCAGCGAACGATTTGAGATCAAGTCGGAGTTGTTTCGCGACCTCGATCACCTCTGCCGGCCGGAAGTGATTCTGGCATCAAACACTTCGTCGATCTCGATTACGAAGCTCGCGGCGGTGACCAAGCGTCCGGACAAGGTTATCGGCATGCACTTCTTTAACCCGGTGCCGATGATGAAGCTGGTGGAGGTGATTCGCGGGCTGGCGACCTCGGATGATACTTATGCGACGGTGAAGGCGCTGGCCGAAAAGCTGGAGAAGACTCCAGTCGAGGTGAACGATGCGCCGGGTTTGTCTCGAACCGGGTGCTGATGCCTCTGCTGAACGAGGCGATGTACACGGTGATGGAAGGGGTGGCCACCCCGCAGGCGGTAGACGAAGTGTTCAAGCTGGGCATGGCGCATCCCATGGGGCCCCTAACGCTGGCAGACTTTATTGGGCTCGATGTGTGCCTCGACATCATGCGCGTGATGCATAACGGCCTGGGCGATCCGAAATATCGGCCGTGCCCGCTCCTGATCAAGATGGTGGATGCGGGCTGGCTGGGGAAGAAGTCCGGGAGAGGGTTTTATCAATACTAGGGCCAGATGATCGATACCCGATCCCGCACCAATCCGCTGATTTACGCGCTCGCCGTGGGGTGCGGCGTGTTCTCCGGCTGGGTGAACCAGGTCGTGGACGACGCATTGCTGACCGCGCTGTGCATGGTTCTCTTCGCCATGGTGTTCGCCTTCTGGAAATGGCGGCGGCCGTGGCGATGGGTGCTGATTGTGTGGGTTGGCGTACCACTGGTCCTGGCTTACTACAGCTTCGTCGTGAAATGGCCGCATGATCGGGGCCAGGTGTACGGCGCGTTTTTGCAGATTCTCGCCGCAAGCGCCGGGGGTTTCGGCGGTCACTTCATGCGTCAGATGATTGACAATGTGTTCCTGAAGAAAGAAGAGTGACAGGGTGTGAGGCGGAACAGGCTGCCGAGAGAGTCGGAAAAGCAGATCCCTCGGCGGCTGAAGCCGCCTCGGGATGACAAAAATAAAGGGCTTGTCGGCACGACTGAAGTCGTGCCCTGACGCAAAAGCGTCGCCACATGAATCTTTCCGCACTGACGCGCAGCACGAGCTTAGCTGGGCAGGCGGCCGCCGTCGCGAAGGCGCTCGATCAGGCGCACAACATCAGGAACCGAATTTGCGTGAGCTTCCGCATGACGCTGGCACGCTGGGCCTTAATGGTTCGTTCAGTAGTGCCGAGTTCGCCGGCGATCTGCTTGTTCAGCAGTCCCTGAGCGAAAGAGCAAGCAGACCTGCCGCTCTCGCGGAGAGAGCGTCGCGAAGAGATCCCAGTCTCGCTGAAGCGAGCCATCCAGAGCATGAGCAATAACGGAGCGGCTCAATGCTGCCTCGATTGCGGCCACCAGTACTTCGCCTTCAAACGGCTTGGTCAGGAAGTCCACCGCGCCCGCTTTCATCGCCTTGACCGTAGCGGGGATATCGCCCTGACCGCTGATGAAATACAATCGACAGACGTGATTGGTAGTTCTGCGATGACCTGTTGCAGTTCCAGTCCCGTCATTCCCGGCATATTGAGGTCCAGTAACAGGCATGACGGTCCGGAGGGAATGCCGGAGCTCAAGAATTCGGAGGCCGAGGGATAAGTCTTGACTGCGTATCCATGAGAGCGCAGCAGGCGCGCGACCCCACGCAGCAAACTGGCGTCGTCGTCGACAACGTGAATAGTTTTCTCCGTGGCCTCGGGGGGTTCCACAGCGATGCTCCGAATGCGGATGTTGGTCGGGACTTGGTTATGGTACTACGGCCTGCAAGGAACTCAGCGGTCGCTCACCAAGCCGTCAATCGCGGCCAGTAATTGCGATTCTTCGAACGGCTTGGTCAGGCAGGGACTATCGCCAACCGCCTGGTTCCACTCCGCCGAGTCGGTTGCAGGGTGGGCGGTAATGAACAGACAGGGAGTGGGGCTCCCCATTTCCCGTAGTCGATCGCGCAGGGCGAAGCCGTTCATCCCGGAAAGCTGGACGTCAAGCACCAGGCAATCCACGCCGGCAAAGTCGGGGTCAATCAGTGCACTTTCGGCGGATTCGTAGGTCTTACATGCGTAGTTATTGGAGCGCAAGAGTCGGGAGACGGCGCTTCGGACCGAAGGATCGTCGTCAACTAAAGTGATTCGCAGGGTCTTCGGGGCCGTGTCGCTCATTTGTTCAAGGGTCGCTTGCATCGGTCGTGAATTACTTCCGTTCGAAGAATAGCCGTCGAACCGATGCGCCACAATTGGACCTTGTAACTATGCGTCCGCCACTACGGGGCCAGATTGCGAAGCCGCCACGCCTCGCGGACTAAAGTCCGCCCCTGCGGGGCTGTTTTCTGCCCGGTTGCTCCGCCCTAGCAACCCAAACTGTAGTTCTCACACCGACTCTGAAGCCGTGCCCTTTCAAGACACCACGTCACTATAATCGACGTGAATACAGGACAACCTGACCAAAGTGCGCATGGCAACCAGAATCTCGTGGGCCTTCATCGTGTTCGCGGCGTTGTGGCCGCTTGCTCACCCGTGTACCGCGGCGGAACCGACTCCTCCTCCCAAACGAGTTCTCGTCCTGATGCCTTTTCAGGTATCCCGCCCCGGCTCGGTCACAATTTTGCGGGGAATGGAAGAAGGATTAAAAACCAGCTATCCGGGCAGCGTTGAACTGGTGACCGATACCGTGGCCCCGGTTCCACCGGAGCCCAGCGACTTTTCGGTCAAGGTCTCCGAGTGGCTGGCCTACAAGTACGGACACCAGAGATTCGATGCTGTCGTCGCCGTGACCATTGCGCCTGTTCCCCATGCGGTACTGCTGCGGGACCGTTTGTGGCCGCAAGCTCCCATCCTGCTTCTCATGCAGGAAGAAGACCGCGCCAATTTTCCAGCACCGGTACCGCATTCCGCGACGGTGCTGGCAGCCCTGGATAACGCAGCAACGTTGCGGTCGGCACTGCAAATGCTTCCATCCACACAGCGGATCGCCTTTCTTGAGGGTTCGTCGGCGGCGGACGATCGGGGCAACGCGGAAATCCTTGCCAACTTTCATCGAGTATTCCCCAACCTCGAAGTTGTGGAGATTAAGGGCTTTTCCTGGGACGAGACCAAAGAAAGGGTCCGCAATTTACCCGGCGGCACAGTCATCTTCATTGGCTCTTTCTTCTTCGATGGAAACCACCGCGAATTGACGGTCCCGCAGCAGGTGGAAGAGCTGACAGCCATGGTTAACCTGCCGATCTTCGCCGACAGCGACGTGGCAATGGGAAAAGGAGCGGTCGGTGGATCGATATTCAACATAGGAGCTGCCGGCGTGATCGCTGGAGAGCGAATGGCTGAACTGCTCAAGGGCGCCGACGCAGACGGAATGCCAGTCCGCAAAGTACCCAACTCGTTCATCGTGGACTGGCGTCAATTGCAGCGATGGGGCATACCCGAGAGCAGACTACCCGCTGATGCGACGATCCTTTACCGTCCTCCAAGCGCGTGGCAACAATACCGTCGTTACATCATCGCTTTCACCGTCGTGCTGGCGGTGTTGCTGGCACTCGTTACCTTTCTCTTAGTCGAACGCCAGAGGAGACGGAAAGAAGAAGAGCTGAACTCAGCGATGCTCGAGTCGTTGCCGGGTCTTGCGATGCTGGTTAACCGGCAAGGAGAGATTCTGCGGACCAACCAGCTTCGCCATGAGGATGTGGCGGCTGAAGGCGGATGTACAAACACTGCGCATCCGGGATCCAAATACACCGAGTATCTTTACAAGCTGATCGGTTCGGAAGACGGATTTGCGGCCGCAGTTCCCATCGAGCAAGTAATTGCCGGAACCCGGGCCAGCGCCACGACCGAGTTGCCCCTCTCTGTCGATGACCGATGGATCGAGGTCCGCGCACTGCAACTGCCGAACCAGCAAAGCGGCAGCCTGATCGTGCACCTCGACATCACTCAGCGAAAACAGGCTGAGTTGGAGCGGACGCGATCGCGTACTGAGATTCACCACCTCAATCGCGTCGCTGCTATGGGACAGTTGGCCGCGTCACTGGCGCATGAACTTTCGCAGCCGCTCGCAGCCATCATGAGCAACGCGGAAGCGGCACAGCGCTTTGCTGGGCGTCCCGATCCCGACATGGTGGAGATTCGCGAGGCGCTGGACGACATCACCCGCGATGACAAGCGTGCGCGTGGAGTAATCCAAGGCATGCGGGCGATGCTGAAGAAAGAAAATGTCACCATCGAGCCCGTAGACCTGAACCAGATCGCCACGAGCGTGGTTCAAATGATCCGAAACGAAGCTACGCTGCGAGGAATGAGAATCGAACTGGCGCTCCGTCCTTCGGCAGTGATGGTGAAGGGCGATCAGGTCGGCTTGCAGCAAGTTGTGCTGAACCTGGCCAGCAACGGACTAGACGCCATGACGGACACTATGGCCGAGCGTTGCCTCACCATTCGGACAGAAGCCGAAGCGAACTCGGGAATGATTTGGGTGATTGACAGCGGCCCCGGCGTCAGCCCGGAGCTTCGTGACAAACTATTTGAGCCGTTCTTCACTACCAAGCACACTGGACTGGGAATGGGTCTGTCGATCTGCCAGTCCATTCTCGAATCGCTGGGTGGCCACATCGACATCAAGAACCACGACGGCAAAGGAGCAGTCGTTCTTCGGTTGAGTTGCCGCTGGCTTGATGTCGTCGCGTTCTGATTGCAAACATCGCTACCTCCCTATTGGACTAAGGTTCAATTGCGCTGCCCGGGATGCTAGGGTCAGATTTGGCCGGACTCTTACAGCACGACCACATCCCAATTGAACGCTCACGGCCTCTCCACCCTGAGACCTTGGCCTTACACAGGAAGGAACACAATCATGCGCACCGCTCGTTCGGTTTTCACCGTACTCGCCCTGTTGCTCCTCACGACATCCGTTATCCAGATTCCGGCGCAAGCACAAGGCCGGATGCTCCATATCAATAACGCCATTTATGGCAAGAACGGACGGGGAATGAACGTGACCAACAAGCTGCGTTCCATGATCCAAAACAACACGCTCAACATTAAGGTCAACAACAGCAACATGGGTGGGGATCCGAATGTAGGAGCGGACAAGTACCTGGCGGTGAAGTACACGTACCAAGGACGCACCATGTCGAAGGTCGTGAAGGAAGGCGATCGGCTGCAACTACCGTGAACGTAGTGGCACGCATTGTCCTAAGGTGCAATTGCAAGGTTGAGAAGCGCGGGCTACGATTTCCGCACTCGTAAAGCAATCATAAGTTCGGATCCAAGTGGTCCGGCTTGAAGGAGCGCTCTTTCGGGGGGAAGAGCTCTCCTTCTCAGTTCGTCTTCTAGATCGGATTTCGCTCCCCAGGCGTACAGATGCAAACAGCTGTGTTGAAACCTGCAGAATCTGCCGAAGTCGTGCATACGCTAATGCAACTCCGCTGCAGGCAGGAAATCCTCGAACGTTGGCTGGCTAGCCAGGTGCTGACAGACGGCCTGCAACAAGGTCTACGCGCCATGCTGGCTGAGGTCGAAGAACAGCTGAGAACAGTCACTGACGCGTTGCCGAGTTAGCCGGTCAAAGTTCTGCTGTGCAAGGGAAACCCTTCGGGGGGAGGGCCAACTTGATTCGCAGAAGCGGGGAGATCGCATCGCAAGATGCGCTCTCCCTGTGCAGTGTTTGCAATCCGAGAATATACAGCGCGCTTGCCCCGCGGACTGATACCCTCGAACAGTTCCACTAAAAGTCCGGGAGGACTCATGAAGTTAAGTAGGAAAATTCCCTGGCTGGTCAGCCTGTGGTTGATGGCCCTCACTTTGCCGCTCACCGCGCAGCAGAAAAAACCGAACATTCTCGTGATCTTTGGCGACGACGTAGGTTACTTCAACCTCAGCGCGTATAACCTGGGGATGATGGGCTACCAGACGCCCAACATCGACCGCATCGCCCACGAGGGTGCGATCTTCACCGACTATTACGCGCAACAGAGTTGCACCGCAGGCCGCGCGGCGTTTATCACGGGGCAGAGTCCGATCCGCACCGGTTTGCTGAAGGTCGGCCTGCCGGGCTCGACGCTGGGACTCCAGAAACAAGATCCGACGATTGCTGAACTTCTCAAGCCGCAGGGCTATATGACGTTCCAGAACGGCAAGAACCATCTTGGTGATCGCAACGAGTTCCTGCCGACGGTACACGGCTTCGATGAGTTCTTCGGAAACTTCTATCACTTGAACGCCGAAGAAGAGCCGGAAAACATTGACTATCCGAAGAACCCCAGCTTCCGGGCGGAGTTCGGCCCACGCGGTGTGTTCAAGTGCAAAGCGACGGCAACCGATAATCCTGCGCCTCCCGACCCGCGATTTGGACCATGGGGCAAGCAGACTTGCGAGGATACCGGCCCGCTCACCAAGAAGCGCATGGAGACGGCGGATGACGAATTTCTCGCCGCCACTCTGGAAGACATGGAACGTTCGGTCAAAGCGGGCAAGCCGTTCTTTATCTGGCACAACACCACACGCATGCACATCTGGACGCACCTGCCGCCGAAGTACGAGGCCATGGTGAATGAGAAGGGTCTCTACGGCGCAGGCATGACCCAGCTTGACGACAATGTCGGCGTGCTGCTGAAGAAGCTCGATGACCTCGGGATTGCCGACAACACCATCGTCATCTTCACCAGCGACAACGGTGCGGAAGTGATGAGCTGGCCCGATGGCGGGACGACGCCATTCCGGGGCGAAAAGAACACGAGTTGGGAAGGTGGATATCGTGTCCCGTTCGTCATTCGCTGGCCGGGAGTGGTCAAGCCTGGAGCGGTTATCAATGGCACGGCTGCGCATGAAGACTGGGCGACCACACTATTAGCCGCGGCGGGCGTTCCCGACATCAAGGAGAAGCTGCTGACCGGATACCAGGCAGGCGGCATGACCTACAAGGTCCACCTGGATGGCTACAATTTGATGCCTTATCTCAAGGGCGAGACGCAGACGGATCCGCGTCGCGAGTTCCTCTACTGGACGGACGATGGCGAGCTCGCCGCCCTGCGTTACGACAGATGGAAGGCGTTGTTCCTGAAGCAGCCAGCGGAAGGGTTTTCCGTGTGGGAAACACCATTCATTTCCTTGCGCGTGCCGATGCTGTTCGACCTGCATGCTGATCCCTTCGAGCGGGCGGAGATGGAGTCGATCGACTACTCGCATTGGCGGATCGACCGCATCTATCTGCTTACGCCGGCGCAGGTATTCGTCGGACAGTGGCTGAGCAGCTTTAAGCAATTTCCACCACGCCAGAAGCCGGCCAGCTTCAATCTTGATCAGGTGATGGCCCAGTTTACCGCCGCAGCGAACGGCGGTAACTAGTTCCTCCCTCAGAGTGGGGCAGGTCTCCGGACCTGCCCTTTTTTCTTTTCCTCGCGATTCTGCCACCTGCAGCACTCGAAATCTCTCTCATCGACGGCGCTGTGTTATAAATTCCGGCGGATGAAGCGGCGAGGGACCTGAGTTGGACGATGCATTGCCTCTCGCTGTGCCAAAAAGGGGGCCGATATGGGGAGACGAATGGCGAGCACCAGGTACTTGCGAGTTCTATTTGCACTGACAGCTCTTTTGGGCTCTAGAGAGTTACTGTCCAGCCAGACGATCGCGCCGACAGATGCGCAAGTACAGGAGAAGGCCAGCAGTCTGCTTCGGCAAATGACGCTTGACGAAAAGGTTGCGCAATTATCGCAGCTTCCCGGCTTTCCCACCAAGGAATGGAAGGCAAACATGGGGGACCGATCGTTCGAGGAAATCGTCCGTACGATCGGCGCCGGGTCCGTGCTATGGGTTCCCGATCCGAAGGAGATCAACCGCTTGCAACACCTCGCGGTCGAGCAGTCTCGTTTGCACATTCCGATCCTGTTTGGGCTGGACGTGATTCATGGCTATCACACGATTTTCCCAGCGCCGATCGCGATGGCTTCGTCCTGGGACCCCAAGATGGTGGAGGGTTCACAGGCTGTCGCCGCACAGGAAACGCGGGCGGTGGGCATTCAGTGGACCTTCGCTCCAATGGTTGATATAGCACGCGACGCACGGTGGGGAAGGATGGTCGAGGGCGCAGGAGAAGATCCGTATCTCGGCGCGGCCATGGCCCGCGCGCAGGTCATGGGATTTCAGGGCGAACAACTGGGCGCGCCCGATCGGGTACTAGCCTGCGTGAAGCACTTCGCGGGATACGGGGCGGCAGATGGTGGGCGCGACTACGATTCGTCCTACGTGCCGGAAGAAGAGATGTGGAACGTGTACCTGCCCCCGTTCAAGGCCGCGATTGATGCGGGCGTCGGTAGCCTGATGAGCGCCTACATGGATTTGAATGATGTGCCCGCGAGCGGCAATCCGTGGCTGCTGCGCGACGTGCTGCGGGATGCGTGGGGATTTAAGGGCTTCACGGTGAGCGATGCCGTCGCGGTCTATAGCCTGGTGACGCACGGCTACGCACGCGATGTGCAGGACGCCGTCTTTAAGGCCTTCACCGCCGGACTCAACATGGACATGGCCAGCGGAAGCTATCTGAAATATCTTCCGGGAGAGGTGCAGCAGGGCCGCATCACCACCGCCGCAATCGACGCAGCGGTCATGCCGATTCTGGAGACCAAGATTCGCATGGGATTGTTTGAGCACCCGTACTACGATGAGTCGCGCATGGCGACGGTCTTGAACGATCCTCAACATCAGCAGGCGGCGCGGGCGGCTGTGCAACGCTCTGTCGTGCTGTTGCGCAATGACAAGGCACTGCTGCCGCTGGACAAGAGCGGTAAGACCATCCACTCGATTGCAGTCATTGGTCCGCTAGCCGATGCGCAGACCGACCTGCTCAGCATGTGGGGAGCCATCGTAAAGCCGGGTCCGACCGTAAGTATAGTGCAAGGCATACGCGACAAGATTGGATCCGGAGTGCATGTTGAGTTTGCTCATGGGCCGAATATTCGGCGGACTATACCTTCGCCATTCGAAGGCCTGCCAATGGCCAATAATATGAAGGAGCAGCCTGAACAAAGCCCTGGGGTAGCTCAAAAAGCCAAATCAGATGCAGTTGCGGTGGCGAAGCGTAGCGATGTTGCTGTGTTAGTCCTGGGCGAGATTGACTTGATGAGCGCAGAGTCCGCATCACGGTCGTCGCTGAAGTTGTCGAACGGACAGGAAGAACTTCTTGAGGCGGTGGTCGCCACCGGCAAGCCGGTGGTGCTGGTGCTGGTGAACGGCCGCCCACTGGATATTTCCTGGGCGGCGGAACACGTCCCGGCAATTCTGGAAGCATGGTATCCCGGCAGCCAGGGCGGCAACGGGGTCGCCGATGTGCTGTTCGGCGATGCCAATCCTGCGGGACATCTGCCGGTAAGCTGGCCGCGTACCGCTGGCCAAGCTCCGATCTACTACAACCACAACCTCACACAGCTGCCCGAAACCTCGCCGGATTTCAAGTCGCGCTATTGGGATATTCCGAGCACTCCGCTCTACCCATTCGGTTACGGGCTGAGCTATACGACGTTCTCGGTCGACAATTTGAAGGTGGAACAACCAGTGGCGAGGGTAGGGGCGACGATCGACGTCTCAGCCGACGTAACTAACACAGGCAGCCGCGCGGGCGATACGGTCGTGCAGTTGTACATTCATCAGCGCGCAGGCAGTGCGTCAAGGCCGGTGCGACAGCTCAAAGGGTTTGAGCGTGTGAGCCTAGCTCCGGGCGCGAAGCAAACCGTGCACTTCAAGCTAACGAAAGATGAGCTGCAGTTTTGGAGCCCTATCAAGAAGCAGTGGGTGGTTGAACCGGAACAGTTTGATGTGTGGGTGGGCGAGGATTCCACGGCCAAGCTGCACGGGGAATTTCGTCTGACCGAGTAAAACAAAAGGCGCGATTGCTCGCGCCTTTTGTTTCAGGGGCTGAAGCCCCCGATCAATTATTGGCTCTGCACCGCCGGGCTAAAGCCCGGCTCTTCCACCTAATCGTGCACGCCGTCCATGAACGCGCGCAGTTTGCGTGAGCGTGATGGATGCCGCAGTTTACGCAGCGCCTTGGCCTCGATTTGGCGGATGCGCTCGCGAGTGACTGCGAACGACTGGCCGACCTCTTCGAGGGTGTGCTCGGAGCCGTCTTCTAGTCCGAAGCGCATCTTGATGACCTTCTCTTCGCGGGCGGTCAGCGAACGCAGGACGTTCGAGGTCTGCTCCTTGAGGTTGACGTTGATCACCGCTTCGGCGGGCGAAACAACGGCGCGATCTTCGATGAAGTCTCCCAAGTGCGAATCTTCTTCCTCGCCGATCGGAGTCTCGAGCGAAATCGGCTCCTGCGCGATCTTCAGCACCTTGCGCACCTTGGCCACTGGAATGTCCATGCGCTTGGCAATCTCTTCCGAGGTAGGTTCGCGACCGAGTTCCTGCACCAGCTGACGCGAAGTGCGGATGAGCTTGTTGATGGTCTCGATCATGTGCACCGGAATACGGATGGTGCGCGCCTGGTCGGCAATGGCACGGGTGATAGCTTGCCGGATCCACCACGTCGCGTAGGTCGAGAATTTGTAGCCGCGGCGATATTCGAACTTGTCCACAGCCTTCATCAGGCCGATGTTGCCTTCCTGAATAAGGTCGAGGAACTGCAAGCCGCGATTGGTGTACTTTTTCGCGATCGAAACCACAAGGCGCAGGTTGGCTTCGATGAGTTCGCGCTTGGCATACTCGGCATCGACGTCGCCCTGCACGATCTCGCGCTGCGTACGCTTCAGCTCGGCAAAGTCGGCGCCGGCATCGGCCTCCATGCGCTCCAAGTCGGAGCGGATACCGCGCACCTGCTTGCGCAGTTCCTTGCGCTGCTCATCGGAACGCGTCGCCTCGGCACGCTTCTCGAAGTTGACCGCCTGCTTGTCGAGGCCGCGCATGCTGTCGACTGTCTTGTTGACTCGGTCGATGAGGCGCTTGCGCTCGGTGTTGGTGAAGCCCAGCTTACGAATGACATGGGAGATCGCGACCTGCTCGCGGCCCAGCGCCCAGCGCGTCTTGCGATGCAGACGGGCGTTCTTCTTGGGCACGATGCCTGCCAGCTTCTCCACTAACTGCTGCGACTTCTTGTAGTGCTTGTTGAGCTCATCGATGCGCCCGGTGATGTCGTTGCGGCGGTTGTCCAGCACTTCTTCAGTGATCTCGTCTTCGTCGAAGAGAACCACTTCCTTGATGGACCGCACGCCACGCTTGAGATCTTCGCCCATGGCAATGATCTCGCGGATGACAATCGGCGAGCGCGACAGCGCCTTGAGCACGCGAAGCTGCCCGCGCTCGATGCGCTTGGCGATTTCGACTTCGCCTTCGCGGGTAAGCAGCGGCACGGTACCCATCTCGCGCAGGTACATGCGGACGGGATCGTTGGTCTTCTCGAGAGCGCCGGGCGTCAGGTCAAGCTCGACGTCCTCTCCGGCTTCGATGTCACCCTTGTCGAACTTGTCGAGAGCACTGGGTGACTTCGGCCCTTCGAGCACGTCGATGCCCTGGCCACCGATGGTGGTAATCAGGTCATCGAGGTCTTCAGGTGAATGTACGTCGTGCGGAATAAGATCGTTGACCTCATCATAGGTGAGGTAACCCTTCTCTTTTCCAACGTCGATCAATTTCTTAATGTCGTCAAACTTGTCGTCTAGAGCCAAAGCGGAATTCCCTCGGCGTCCTCCATAGCGGACGCTCTTGTTCAGTGCACACCACGGCGGGAAAGGTACGGGAGTACCAAGATATGCGGAAACCTTCGAATTTTAGCACACTCAGGGCCCGCATCCCTAGTGCTTTCTTTCGGAGCAGTCGTCGGCCGGGCGTGCACCAGAATGAAAGTTGGCCGACTTTACTAAATTAGATGCCGCGCTAGTACCCTTTGTTGCAACGTTATGCCGCGCTCCTTCGACATAAACTCGACGGCAGCTAGGCGCTAAGTTACTGCAAAATAACAACTTACTACTGTAATGCCGAACCCTCAGCGGGCCGCACCCATGGCCCGGCGCAGCTTTACCCGCTCCTGTAAGAGCCGGGCGGAGAGGACTGCGTCGTTGCGCCGCTCGGCATCTTTGAGCTGGTGCTGCAGGTCGTCGAGTTGGCGCAGGATGCGCCGCTTACCGAGCGAACGCACAGCGTTCTCCAAGAGCTCGGGCGTCAGGTCTTCATGGTCATCCATGAGCACCGATGCGACCAGACGGCGATCGTTTTCCTCCAGCGGCAGACTCATGGGGTCGAGTCCTTGCTCGTGGGCTGTGAGCAGCGTATCGATCAACGCCTGGGAGCTGAGGCCCTCGTGTAGTCGTTCTTGAGTCAGGAAGAAATGCGCCTGCCGCGCTGGTTCGAAGTCTGGGTCCTGGCCTTCACGAGCGGTTTGTGGAGAATGGGCCAAGTCGGGACTGGCCAGTGCGCGAATCAGCACGCGCTCGGCGTCGGTCAACTGCGCTTTTGGAGGAGTGTTTACCCGCGATGCGGAGCGCGCCGTCGCTGCGTGGCGGAGCTCCTGCCGTAACACCGACGACTCGATGCCGATGCGGTGCGCGATTTCGTTGGCCATTTCGTCGCGCACGATGCGGCTTGGAATGCGCTGAATGTGGGGCAGCAGGTAGTTCAGCGCTTTCACTTTTCCTTCCGGCGTACGCACCGGATGCAGCGTTCGCGCGCGCTCGATGAGGTAATCGAAATATTTCTGCGAGTGCGCCAGCGCTTCCGTGTAAGCGTTCGCGCCTTTTTTTCGAATGAAGAGATCGGGATCGAAACCCGCTTCCAAGGTGAGCACTTTAATTTCGAAGTCCTCGCTCACCAGCAGCGCCAGCGAACGTTCGGCGGCGGCGGCTCCGGCGGTGTCGGGATCGAAATTCACTACGATCTTCTTGCTAAAGCGGCTAAGCAGGCGCGCCTGGGGTTCGGCGAAAGCAGTGCCCGAGCTGGCGATGACGTTGTGCAGGCCCGCCGAATACACGGAGATACAGTCCATCTGGCCTTCAACCAGGATGGCGTAGTCGAGCTTGCGGATAGCTTCTTTCGCCTTGTCGAGGTTGAAGAGCACGCGCGATTTCGAATAGATCGGCGTCTCGGGCGAGTTGAGATATTTCGGCCCGGACTTTTCATCGTTGGCCAATGTGCGTCCGGTGAAAGCGATTACCTTGCCTTGCTCGGTACAGATTGGAAACATCACCCGGTTGCGAAACTTGGAATACAGCGAAGTCTTCTGCTGCGCCTGATCGTCGTCTCCCTTGTCCTTCCACGAAAACAGGCCGGATTCGCGCATGGTCTCTTCGTCAAACTGGCCGCGCACCGAGTCGCGGAGTAAGAAACCCGACTCAGGGGCAAATCCGATGCGGAACTCGGAGATGGCTTCAGGGCTGAGGCCGCGCGTCTTCAGGTATTCGCGGGCGTGGGCGGCTTCGGGACGCTTCAGTTGCTCCTGAAAAAACGCACAGGCACGCTCGTGGATGTCGAGCAAGGTGCCGCGTTGTTTGGCCTGTCGCGCCTCTTCGGGCGAAGAGTAGCTGACCTTTGGCATGGGGATTCCGAGTTTTTCCGCCACCATGCGCACGGCTTCCGGAAAGGTGATGTTCTCGATCTTCTGCACGAAGGTGAAGACGTCGCCTCCGGCATTGCAGCCAAAGCAGTGGAAGAACTGGTTGCCGGCGTGTACCGAAAACGATGCGGTCTTTTCCTGGTGGAAGGGACACAGCCCGGAATAGTTTTGCGCGCCGCTCTTGCGCAGCTTGACGTACTCGCCCACGATGCGGACGATGTCGGCCTGCTGCTTGACGGTGCTGGCAAAATCGCCGGGTTGCGCCATTGAACTAGTCTGCCGGACACAAGGATGCGCGTGCACGGCTATTCGGTGCGACGATGTGGATTAACTGTGGATATTCCTCTCGAAAGCGGTGCAGAGAGGTGGAAGATGCGGGCGAAATTCTGCGGCTTCGGTGATTACCCCAGCACGAGCGCAGCGCTCCGCGGGCTCATGATGACAGTCGGAAGATTTGACTCTGCCTAGGCCGTGGGCTAGCCTCAAATGCTTGTGCTCGCGTGGCTGGAAGCTGCTATCCAAGCCGCCCGGCAACATCCTTTTGTCACCTAATTTATGAAGCTGAAACATTCCATCCTGCACAGAATCGTGGTTTTTGCTTTGTGTGCGCAGGCACTGGCCGGCAGCGTAATGCGTCCTACGCACGCTCCCAAGGCGATGGTTGCCTCGGTGCAGCCGGACGCCTCCGATGCCGGGGTCGAGATCATGAAATCGGGCGGCAATGCGGTGGATGCCGCGGTCGCAGTCGGATTTGCGCTGGCGGTCACGCATCCCGAGGCGGGCAACATCGGCGGCGGAGGCTTCATGCTATTCCGCCGGGCGAACGGCGAGGTGCACTTCCTCGATTACCGCGAGAAGGCCCCGTCGAAGGCCACCGCTGACATGTACCTCGACAAAGACGGCAACGTTATCGCGGACATGAGCACCGTCGGATACAAGGCGATCGCAGTGCCCAGTTCGGTGGCGGGGCTGGCCTACGCAGAGAAGAACTGGGGCAAGCTGACGTTGCAACAAGTGATGGCGCCGGCGATCCGCCTCGCGCGTGACGGTTTTGTGCTGGACTACGCCACAGCCAAGGACCTGCAAGACGACAAGCTGGCGAAGTTTCCGGAGTCGCGGCGCATCTTTCAGCGCGATGGCAACTTCTATCAGGCGGGCGATGTGTTCAAGCAGCCAGAACTGGCGAACACGCTGGAGCGCATCGCGAAAAATCCTGACGACTTTTATCGCGGCGACATGGCGCGCGAGTTAGCTGCAGCCATGCAGAAGGGAGGCGGCCTGATCACCGCCGAAGACCTGGCGGCTTACGAGGTGAAGGAGCGCCAGCCGATTCGCGGGACCTATCGCGGGTACGACATCATCAGCGCGCCGCCGCCATCGTCGGGAGGCGTGGCACTGGTGGAGATCCTGAATATTCTCGAGGGCTATGACCTCGCCAAGCAGGGCGACCGTTCGGCCGAGAGCATTCACCTCACCGCTGAAGCGTTTCAGCGCTCGTTCTTCGATCGCACCGAGTTTATGGGCGATCCCGACTTTTCCAAGATTCCGGTCGCGCAACTGATTGACAAGCGCTATGCCGCAGCGTGGCGCGAGAGCATCCCGTTGCACAAGGCCACTCCCAGCGGCGACGTGAAGCGTCCAGCGATTTTCAGCCAGCTCGACCAATACGCCAACGCGCATCCGCAACCGAACGTGGTTCACGAGTCGGAGAACACCACACACTATTCGGTGGTTGATCCCGAGGGGAACGCCGTATCGGTGACCACCACGCTGAACGGTAGCTTCGGATCGTTCGTAACCGCCGAGGGCCTGGGCTTCCTGCTGAACAACGAGATGGACGACTTTGCTGCCAAGCAGGGCGTGCCGAACATGTACGGGCTGATCCAAGGCCCGGCGAATGCGGTGGGCGCGAACAAACGTCCGCTGTCGGCCATGACGCCGACGATCGTGCTCAAGGACGGCCAGCTTTATCTTGTGCTCGGCTCTCCCGGCGGCCCGACCATTATTACGACCGTGGCCAACGTGCTGATGGGAGTCGTCGATTACGGCATGAATATCCAGGAGTCAGTGAATGCGCCGCGCTTCCACAACCAGTGGCTGCCTGACCTGGTCATGCTGGAGAAGTTCGGCATTTCACCCGACACGGTGCGCATTCTCGAAAGCATGGGATACAAGATCAAAGACGACCGCGAATTCTGGGGCGACGCCGAGTGCATCGCCATCGATCCGAAGACCGGCGAGCGGCTGGGCGCAAGCGATGGCCGCAATAACGGGAAGGCGGTCGGGTTCTGATGCGGCGGGGGATGTCAACGCTGGTGTTCGCGCGGAAGGAACGGTTACATCCTGGACTGCTGGACCAGATGGTGGCTGGCGGCGCGGAGACGATTGAGGTATTCGCGGCACGCGGACACTTCAATTACTCCGACCGGCAGCACGTGCGCGAGATTGCCAACTGGTTTCGCAGCACCGGCATCGGCTTCAACTCGATGCATGCTCCGATGCACAGCGACGATGAGTTCGGCCGAAGCGGCGCTCCTCCGCTGAACATCGCGGCGGTGGAGAAGCGCGACCGCATCGCGGCGATGGACGAAATCAAGCGCGCCATCGAGGTCGCCGAGCAGGCTCCATTTCAGTTTCTGGTACAGCACGTCGGCGTGAGCGGCGAAGCGGCGTCGGGACAGAAAACTGAGGCGGCCATGACTTCACTGGAACATCTGCGCGCCTTCGCCAAGCCGTTGGGCGTGCAGGTAGTAGTGGAGAACATTCCCAACGAGCTTTCTACTCCCGAGGGCCTGGTGGAGCTGCTGCACACCGCGCGGTTCACCGATGTCGGCGTGTGCTTCGACGTGGGACACGCACACATGGCGCCGGGTATTACGCACGCCTTCGAGACGCTGAAGGACCTGATTCGCACCACGCACGTGCACGATAACGAACAACACCACGACTCACACTTGTGGCCGGGAAAAGGCACAATCGACTGGAAAGAAACAATGACGCTGCTGCGGTCTGCTCCGCATGTGCCGGCGCTGTTACTGGAGATTGAAGGCGTCGAGGGCGAGAAGGTTTCGGAGAAAATGGCGGAAGCGTATAGCAAGTTAGAGGTTTAGAGCTTCAAACTTTTTCATTCGAACGCGACCAAAGGACTCATGGAAACATCGGAAGCAACTCTCACGACGATCCGCGAAATTGGCAAGCATGATGGCCAGACGGTGACGATCCGCGGCTGGCTGTATAACCTGCGCGAGAGCGGCAAGCTGCTCTTTCCGCAGTTCCGCGACGGTAGCGGCGTCATTCAGGGTGTCATCGCCAAGAACGCGGTCTCACCCGAACTGTTCGAGTCGATCAAGACGCTCACGCAGGAGTCGAGCGTGATCGTGACCGGCAAAGTGCGCGCCGACAAGCGCGCTCCCGGTGGCTACGAAATCGACGTTACCGACGCGCAAGTCGTGCAGCGGGTGAATCCCGACGATCCGTATCCCATCACGCCTAAAGAGCACGGTGTCGACTTCCTGATGGAGCACCGTCATCTGTGGCTGCGGTCGCCGCGACAGGCGGCGATTCTGCGGCTGCGCGCGGAGATCATCAAAGCAGCGCGAGATTTCTACGACGAGCGCGGCTTCACGCTCACCGATCCGCCGATCCTCACCCCCGCCGCGTGCGAAGGCACCACCACGCTGTTTCCCGTGGACTACTTCGACGAGCAGGCATTTCTTACGCAGTCGGGACAGCTCTACATCGAGGCGACGGCGATGGCGCTGGGCAAGGTGTACAGCTTCGGACCAACATTCCGCGCGGAACGCTCGAAGACGCGCCGCCACCTCACCGAGTTCTGGATGGTCGAACCAGAAATTGCCTACGGCACGCTCGACGACCTGATGCAGCTAGCTGAGGAGTTCATCACCTTCATCGTGAAACGCTGCCTGGAGCGGCGGCGTCCGGAGCTTGAAACGGTCGGTCGCGACATCGGCAAGTTAGAGAAAATCGACACACCGTTTCCGCGCATCACCTACGATGAAGCCGTGCAGATGTTACAGGACGCGCATGCGAAGGGTCTGCTCGAAAATAAATTCGAATACGGCGGCGACTTCGGTTCACCCGATGAAACCTACATCTCGTCGCAGTTCGAGCGGCCGGTTATGGTACACCGTTATCCCGCGGCGGTGAAGGCATTCTACATGGAGCCCGACCCCGACAGGCCCGACCTCGCGCTCTGCGTGGACGTGCTCGCACCCGAGGGCTACGGTGAGATCATCGGCGGATCGCAGCGCATGGCGTCGTACGAGTTGCTGCTCAAACGCATTCATGAACACGGGCTGCCGGAAGAAGCGTTTAAGTGGTACCTTGACCTGCGCAAATTCGGCGGTGTTCCGCACGCAGGCTTCGGCATGGGCATCGAACGCGCCGTAGCGTGGATTTGCGGCCTCGAACATGTGCGCGAAACCATTCCTTTTCCGCGCATGCTCTATCGGCTGTATCCCTAGCCGTCGGTGAAAAACAGGATCCTCTATGGCAACTAGTCCAGCCACTAAACCGTTACTGAACATTGAAACGCCCAAGCAGATTCGCATCATTGGCGTTCCGCTCGATTTAGGTCAGTCGCGTCGCGGAGTCGATATGGGCCCGTCGGCCGTGCGCGTTGCCGGACTCGAAAGCAAGCTCGAAGCCCTCGGCTACGAGGTAAAGGATGGCGGCAACGTGTCGGTCGCTGTGCTGGAGACGCGGCCGGAAGGCGATCCTCGAGCTAAGTACCTGAAGGAAATCACAGAGACCTGCACCAAGGAAGCCGAACTGGTGTTGAAGACGCTGGAGAGTGGCCACATTCCTGTGGTGCTCGGCGGCGACCACTCGATCGCGGCGGGCACGGTGTCAGGCGTGGCAGAATTCTATCGCCGGGAGAACAAAAAAATCGGCCTCATCTGGATCGACGCGCACAGCGACATCAACACGCCGGAGACTTCACCCAGCGGTAACGTGCATGGCATGCCTCTGGGTGCAATCATGGGCCTGTTCGACTCGCCGCTCAGCAACATTTTTGGATTCAGTCCCAAGGTCAAGCCGGATAACTGCGTGCTGGTGGGCATCCGCGACGTGGACACTAACGAACGCGACAATATCAAGCGGGCCGGCGTGCACGCCTTCACCATGCGCGATATCGACGAACGCGGCATGCGCACGGTGATGGAAGAAGCGCTGCGCTTGGCTGGGCGCGGTACCGTGGGCTATCACGTGTCGCTCGATATGGATTGGATTGATCCCGAGGATGCGCCGGGCGTGGGCACTCCGGTGTGGGGCGGCGCCACCTATCGCGAAGGCCACCTGGCGATGGAGATCATCGCCGATCACGGACGCATGTTGAGTTTCGAAATTGTGGAAGTCAATCCGGTGCTCGACGAGCACAACCAGACTGCCGAACTAGCGGTGGAACTGGCGCTGTCGGCGTTCGGAAAGAAGATACTGTAGGGTCGGTCCAACCTTATTCATGGACGTCCTCAAACAACTCTTCGAAAAGCATTTTCATTCTCCGGCGACTCAGGTGTTGCCGCTACAGGGCCAACTCGGTGCTTCCGGGCGAAACATCATCCGCCTCGCGAACGATCAGCATTCGGCAATTGGAATCCTGTACGGCGTGCGAGAAGAAAACGTTGCCTTCCTCGAATTCTCCCGTGCGTTTCGCCGCAACGGGCTGCCCGTTCCGCAGATTTACGAGGACGACCTCGACCATGGCGCGTATCTGGAAGAGGACCTCGGCGATCTAACGCTGTACCAATTCCTCAACGAGCACCGCAAGGGTGACGAGATTGCCTCTGAAGTCGTCGATGCTTATCGCAAGGTGGTGGCCATTCTCCCGCGCTTCCAGGTGGAGATGCGCGACAAGATCAATTACAAGGTCTGTTATCCGCGCGCCGCATTCGATCGCCAGTCGATTACCTGGGACTTGAATTACTTCAAGTACTATTTCTTGCGGCTGGCAGGCATCCCATTCAGCGAGCAGGCGCTCGAAAACGACTTCTCGCGTTTGACGAAGTTTCTTCTTAGCGCGGACCGCGAATATTTTCTCTATCGCGATTTCCAGTCGCGCAATGTGATGCTGGTCGATGGTAATCCGTATTTTCTCGACTATCAGGGCGGACGCAAAGGGGCGCTGCAGTATGACATCGCTTCCCTTTTGTTCGATGCTAAGGCTGACCTGCCGCCAGAGCTGCGCCAGCAACTGCTGGATTCCTATCTCGACTCACTGGAGACTTTTCTCCCGCTCGACCGCGGCGTGTTCATGCACTATTACTACGCGTATGTATACGTCCGCGTGATGCAAGCGCTGGGAGCCTATGGATTTCGCGGTTTCTACGAGAGCAAGCCAGTGTTTTTGCAGAGCGTTCCCTACGCGCTGAAGAACATCCGCTGGTTACTCCACAACGTGACGTTGCCGATCGCGTTGCCTTCGCTGATGGCGGCGTTCACCGCCATGCTGGGCTCGGAGAAGCTGCAGAGCATCGCGAAAGAATCCGACAAGCTCACGGTGCGCATCACCAGTTTTTCCTTCCATCGCGGCCTGCCGAAAGATGAGACCGGCCACGGAGGCGGCTTCGTTTTCGATGCCCGCAGCTTGCCCAATCCGGGCCGCGAAGAACACTTTAAGCCACTCACTGGGAAGGAAGCTCCCATCGCCGACTACCTCAACCAGCAGGAAAGCGTGCACGAGTACTTCTCCAACGTGATTTCGTTGGTGGACGCGAGCCTCAGGAACTACCAGGAGCGCGGCTTTAAGAACCTCGCCGTGTCGTTCGGCTGCACTGGAGGCCGCCATCGCTCGGTGTACCTCGCCGAGCAGCTGGCCCAACATTTGCGCCACCGCGACGACGTCGACGTGGTGGTACGCCATCGCGATCTGGAGAGCGGCGAGTAATGAAGGCAATGGTGCTGGCGGCCGGATTGGGCACGCGCCTGCGTCCGCTGACCTACGACCGCCCTAAAGCGCTGGTCGAAATCGATGGCCGCACGCTGTTGGAAATTGCTCTCGAACGTCTGCGGGCGTTCGGCGTGACCGACGTCATCGTCAACGTCCATCACTTCGGCGACATGATTGTGCAGTACCTTGCGGCAAGGCAGAACTTCGGGATGCGCGTCGAAATTTCGCGAGAAGACATCCTGCTCGATACGGGCGGTGGACTGAAGAAAGCAGCCTGGTTTTTCCTCGAAGGTTCGCACGACGAGCCATTCCTGCTGCACAACGTCGACGTGCTGAGCAACATCGACCTTGGGCGCATGGTGCAATTTCACAAGGAGAACGATGCTCTGGCCACTCTGGCTGTTCAGGAGCGGAAGAGTTCTCGTTACCTGCTGTTCGATGACCGCGGCGAACTTTGCGGTCGCCGCTTCGAGCGCGAAAATCGAACTGAGCTGGCCCGTCCCGCCGAACGGCTACAGCCGGTGGCGTTTTGTGGCATTCACGTGATCTCGCCTCGACTGCTGGCGATGATGACCGAGGAAGGTGTCTTCTCCATCATCGAGACCTACTTGCGCCTCGCGTCACGCAACGAGAAGATCATGGCGTTTCGCTCACACGAATCGTACTGGCGAGACCTGGGGACAATCGAGAGCTTGCGACAGGCGGCCCAAGACCTGAAGGGCGCGTCCTTGCGCTGAGCTGGCGACTAACGCCGAATCTCGCCAGCTAACTCCGTCCACCGCCTGCCGATTTACACTGCAAACATGAAGAAAGTTCGAGTTGGGATATTGTTTGGCGGCCGCAGCGGCGAGCACGAAGTGTCACTGCTGTCGGCGGCTTCGGTGCTGAACGCGATCGACAAGAAGAAGTATGAAGTGGTGCCGATTGGCATCACCAAAGAAGGCCGCTGGGTAACGGCCGCCCATGCCGAGCGCTTACTCAAGGGCGACAAGCCGACTGAGCTCGAGCCGCGCCATTTGCGCGCAGGCGATCCGCAGACCACTTCGGCAGCGGCGGTGCTTGCCAAAGGCGAAGGCGTAGTCGTGCCGCCGATGCCGGGCCACGATCACTCCTCGCTCGTCCCGTTCGAGACCGACGCTCCGCAAACTGTCGCGGCGACCCACTCGATCGACGTGGACGTAATTTTCCCCGTCCTTCATGGCACCTTCGGCGAAGACGGGACCATCCAGGGCCTGCTCGAGCTGGCTGACATTCCCTACGTAGGTGCGGGCGTGCTGGGCTCGGCCGCGGGCATGGACAAGGACGTGATGAAGCGCCTGTTCCGCGACGCGGGCCTGCCCATTGTGAAGCACATCACCGTGCTGCGCAGTACGTGGCGCGAGCAGCCCAAGAAAGCACGCAAGCTGGTCGAGGGCACGCTGAAGTATCCCGTTTTTGTGAAGCCCGCTAACCTGGGCTCGTCAGTAGGTATCAGCAAGGTGCACGATTCGTCCGAGCTGGCCGCAGCGATGGACGAGGCCGCACACTTCGACCGCAAACTGGTGATCGAGCAGGGCGTGGGTGGCAGCAAAGCCAAGGCGCGCGAGATCGAATGCTCCGTGCTGGGCAACGACAATCCCATCGCCTCGGTGCCGGGCGAAATCGTGCCCATCAAGGAGTTTTACGACTACGACGCCAAGTATCTCGTCGAAGGCTCGCGACCGATCATTCCCGCCGAACTGCCGAAGAGCAAGCTAAAAGAGGTACAGAAGCTGGCCATCGCGGCGTTTCAAGCCGTCGATTGCTCTGGCTTGGCGCGCGTCGACTTCCTCATGGATCCGCGCTCGAATAAGATGTATGTCAACGAAATCAATACGATGCCTGGATTCACCTCCATCAGCATGTATCCCAAGCTGTGGGAAGCGAGCGGTTTGCCTTATTCCCAGCTCATCGATCGCTTGATTCAGTTCGGGCTGGAGCGTCATGCCGAGAAGAAGCAGAACCAATACAGCCGGTGAAACCAAGTTGATGGATAAGAAAATACTCGTGTCGTAATTGTTCCTCCGTGAAACCGGCTGCTCGGCCTTGCCTATCCCCCGCAGGTCGCGTGCGTCCAATACCACGCTTCCTGGGACGCAGCTACTATGAATCCCATGCCAACAGCGCACCTACGAATGCGGCTGCTCACTAGTTGCACGATGCTCGCTGCGCGTCATGTTTGTTACCACCGCATCAGTTTCGGCGCAACAATCCTCTGCCGCGTCCAAATCGACTGGCGGTCCGTCGCGGCTTTACAGTGGATTACTCGGCGACTGGGTTGGACAGCTCGAATACCGCGACTTCAGTAATGACCAGCATGTCCTGCTGCCCACATGGTTGAGCGTCACCGCCGAACGTATGGGAAGTCGTTGCAATTCGCTTATAGCTATGACGATGGGCCGACCAAAACGGTAAAAGAGCTCTCGACTGTTACCCTGGACGAATCCTCGGAAACCGCGACCTTCACCTCTGACCGTGATCACTCCAGCGACACTTACAAGGTCGAAGGAATGCCGGAGTTTACCAAGACTGGCTGGGGCAAATTGCTGCTCACTGGCAAGGGCGTGGAGAACGACAAACCGGTGGACGTACGTATCGTGATTGTCGTCCGCCGGAACCTGTACACCTATCAGAAGGAAACACGCTTGCCGGGACAGGAGTTCCTGTTCCGCGACGGCTACACATTTACCCGGAAAGAATCGCTCCCATAGCTCAGCTTTCGCCCCGCTAACGGTTCGTCGGCTCCTCCGTCTATGGCATTGCAGGGAGCGATGCTTACAGGGGCATGCTACAGTTCCTCTCCGCGGAACGACATGCCCCGGGCACCGCTAGCTGTTCTCTCCTTTCGCACGGAACCGGCCCCGGCTCCTCTACGTACCATTACGTGGAGGAGCCTGTGCGAAAACTCATTTCAGTGCTTTTTATCTGTCTCCCGCTGCTGACCCTGACGGCGTTCGCCGATGACTGGTCGAAAACCTATACCGTGGGCGCCAAGCCGTCGCTGCGCGTCGATACCAACGATTGCGCCATCGAAATCACACGAGGTTCCGGAGGCACGATTGCGGCCCGCATTCATCACCGAGGATTACAAGATTAGCGACCTGCGCATTAGCGAGCATCAGGACGGCGACAAAGTCGAGCTGACTGTCCACATTCCCAACCAGTCAGGGTTCCACATCGGGATCCATAACAACTGGCACCGGGTGCGCCTCGAAGTGCAGGTGCCCGCCGAAACCGCTCTCGACCTGCATTCCGGAGACGGCCATATCAACGTGGACGGCACATCCGGCGGCGCACGTATCGACACCAGCGATGGCGCTGTCGAGGTGCGCAACTTCAGCGGCAGCATCCGCGCCCGCACCGGCGATGGACATATCACTGTGGATGGCGTGGTCAACGAGGTGTACCTGCACAGCGGCGACGGCCACATCGAGTTCACCGCCCGGCCGGGATCGAAGATGGACCGCGACTGGCTGATTCACACCAGCGACGGCCGCGTGGAAGTCAGTCTGCCGGCCGACTTTGCCGCTGAACTCTACGCTCACACCGGCGACGGCCACATCACTCTCGACATACCAGTGACGGTGAACGGCTCCATGGAACGCTCGCACGTGCGCGGCAAGATGAACGGCGGCGGCGAGCTGCTGGAAATCTCTACCGGCGACGGAAGCATTCACGTCGGCAAACTCTAGCGCGCCGCTCCGCCGACGCCGAAAAGCAGGCAAACTTCACATCGCCTTCTCTTCGTGTTATCCTAACTAACCAGTTAGTTAATTATGACAACATCGGCAAAATCCCGTTCGCGAAGCACGCTTGGCACGCGCAACCAGCCCGAAGCCAGCCGCGACGCCATCCTGAAGGCGGCCGCGTCTGAGTTCGCCAACGAGGGGCTGTCCGGGGCGCGCATGGACGCCATCGCCCGCTCGGCGCGCGTCAACAAGGCACTTCTCTATTACTACTTCCGCGACAAGGATGCGCTCTACGGCGCGGTGCTCGATCAGTTCTTTCGCCCGCTGGCGCAACGTCTGACGCAGGCCCTCGATAGCCCGGCACCGGCGGGCCAGCGAATTCTCGGCTACGCTCGCGCGCATTTTGACACCATCGCCAACACGCCACACTATGCCCGACTGTTTCAGAGCGAGATGATGAGCGCCAGCCGCGGCATGTCGCCGCACCTGTCCCGAATCGTGGAGGAATACAGTCGTCCGCTCTCGCAGAGGCTCGTGGCCACACTCACTGAAGGCATCGATCAGCGCGAGTTCCGCCCCGTGGACGTAACAGAATTCATACCTACCCTGGTCGCGGCCATCGTCTTCTACTTCGTCACCGCGCCTGTGCGACTGCGTTTGCGCGGGGCAGATCCGTTTTCGCCCGAGGCCATCCAGGCGCGCCGCGCTGCGGTTCTCGACCAGATTGCTGCCATGCTTTTCGCCGACCGCGAAGCAGGACTCCGTCTCGCTGTCGAGTTTGCCTCGAATGGCGGCTCCGCGGAAATCTCCCCGTCTCCAGTTTCCCAGCCGCGCCATCACGTGGCTGCCCGGAAACGCAAACTGAAGAGGCCTGAATGAAGCCACCCAAGTTTCTTATTTTTATTCTTGTGCTGGTGGCAGCGGCCGCCGTTTACTACTTCCTCTCGACCGACCGCACCTCCGACACTGTGCTGATTGGCATTGTGGACACCAACCAGGTCATCGTCAGCTCCAAAATCATGGGTCGCATCGAGAAGCTTTACGTCGACGAAGGCTCCAAGGTGAAGCAAGGCGACCTGGTGGCCGAGATCGACTCCGCCGACCTCGAGGCGCAGCGCGACTCGGCCTTGGCCGTGATCACTGCCTACGGCTCCCAGGTTGAATCAACCCGCGCCACGCATACGCAGACCGTCGGCGAAACCAATAGTGGTGTGATCAATGCGGAGGCGCATGTAGCTGCAGCACAAGCGGTGCTTGCCCAGGCCCAGGCTGATCTCGCGCGTATCCAGAGCGACTCGCAACGCACGATTCAACTGGCGCAGGCAGGAGTTGCTTCGGAACAGGAGCGGGTTCGGGCCGAGGAGCAACTGAAAGCGCAGCAGGCGCTGGTGGTCAGCGCGCAGAAGAACGTGGAAGCCGCGACGGCCGACTTGAATACCGCTTCCGCTCACACCATTCAGCAGCGTGCCGCAGCCAGTAATGTCGCGGTCAACGAGGCGCAACTGAACAGCTCCCGCGCCCAGTTGGCCGAAGCCGAGACCCGGCTGGGTTATTCGAAGATTTACGCCCCGGTGACGGGCACGGTGTCGGTGCGCGCCGCCCGCCAGGGCGAGGTGGTGAACCCCGGTACGCCGATCGTCACTATCATCGACTTCAGCGATACCTGGGTACGAGCTTCGGTTCCAGAGACCGACGCGCGCTTTATTGCGGTTGGCGACAAGCTGAAAGTTCGTCTGCCGGCCGGGCAGCCCATCGACGGTACCGTGATTTTCAAAGCCGTCGAGAACGACTACGCCACGCAGCGCGATGTCAGCCGACGCAAGCGCGACATCAAGACCATCGGCCTCAAGCTCAAAGTTGACAATCCTGACGGAGCGCTTGTCCCCGGGATGACCGCCGAAGTGCGCCTGCCACGCAACCTGATTAAAGGCTCAAAATGAGCTGGCTCACTCCCAAGGTGAGGACCACGTCCGGATCCGAAGCGCCGAGCGACGATGCTATCGTGGTCGATCACATCACTAAGATGTACGGCGACTTCACCGCTGTGGATGACGTCTCGTTCACCGTCAAGCAGGGTGAAATCTTCGGATTGCTGGGACCGAACGGCGCCGGCAAGTCCACGCTCATCCGCATGATGACCACCCTTCTGCCCATCACCAAGGGGCGCGCTGTCATCAACGGCTACGACGTGGCCAAAGATCCTGACGACGCGCGGCACTGCATGGGCGTAATTCCGCAAGCGATGACCAGCGACATCGACCTCACTGTCGAGGAGAACCTGAGCATCTACGCCAAGCTTTACGGCGTGCCGACGGCCGAGCGCGAACGCAACATCACCGAGCTTCTGGAAACGGTTGACCTCACCAAGTGGCGTGGGGCACAAACCAAGACTCTCTCTGGCGGCATGCGGCGGCGGCTTGAGATCGCACGCGGGCTCGTCCATAACCCGCGCATCTTCTTCCTCGACGAGCCCACCACCGGCCTCGATCCCGTCTCACGCGTCGCAGTATGGGAGATGCTCACCGACATCAAGAGCCGCCACGGGCTGACGATTCTGATTACGACTCACTATATGGATGAAGCCGACCGGCTCTGCGACCGTGTCGCCATCGTCGATCACGGAAAACTCGTCGCGCTCGATTCGCCCATCGCACTCAAGGCCACCGTCCCTGGTTCGAACGTCATTGAGACTCAGTTCTCCCACCCGACCGCCAACTGGATGGAGCAGCTACAGAAGCTGGAAGACGTGACCTCGGTACAGGCGCAGGGGGGCGACAGTTACCGAATTCTTACGAGTAACGGATCGAAGACGACCACCGAGTTGGTGGAGTTAGCGGTGCGTTCTAACGTTGAGCTGAAGGCGTTGTCGGTACAGAACACCACGTTAGACGATGTCTTCGTCCACTACACGGGACGTCAGTTACGCGACGAGCAGGTGAAAGCCTACGGCTTCATGATGCCTGACCGCCCGGGGATGCGGCCATGAATCGCATGTGGGCCATCGTCGAGCGCGAACTGCGCAAGTTCTTCCGCTCTCCCACGCTGATGCTGGTTTCGATGGTATTTCCCCTGGTGCAGTTGATCGTGCTGGGCAACGCCTTCGGCGGCAAGATTAAAGACGCACGCCTCGGTGTTGTCGATCAGGACGGCGGCACGCAAGCGGTAAAGATCCACGAAGCGCTGGCGGCCGTGCAGTCGAACGCGCGCACCTTCACCGCTGTCCCATACGACAACGACAAGCAGGCGATGGAAGACGTGCGCACAGGCGTTCTTGACGGCGCCATCATCATTCCGCCGCAGTATTCCCGGCGCGTCTACGAAGAGAACCATCCGCGCATCGCCCTCATTGTCGACAACACCGACAACTTCATGAGCTCGACGCTGGAGTCGCTGCTCACCGATCTCACCACGGCGCTGAATACACCCGATGTCGAGCCGCGCATCATTCAGAAGGTCGTGCTCGACACCGTCGAGCTCTATCCCTACGTCGAGTACATGAAGTACCTGCTGCCAGGCTCCATCGTGCTCGCGATGTTCGTGTCGGTAATGATTGGCGGCGGCATGCTCTACATCGACGACAAGGCGCGCGGCGTGCACGAAGGCTACCTGGTCACCCCCATCACTAAGTTCGAACTCGTCGCCGGGCTGAACCTCGCCGGCACTGTGAAAGCGGTGTTATCGGGAGTCGTCATCACCGTGCTGGGCTCCCTGCTCTCGGGGCTTGGAACGCCCTTTCAACCGCAGAACATGCTCTACGTCCTGCTGCTCATCGTGGTCACCTCGCTGGCCTTCAACACCATGATGTTCCTCATGATGGTGCGTGTCGAAGATCCGTTGGTCCCGCGCGCCACCTTCGGTATCCTGAATACGCTGTTGTTTTTCCCCAGCGGCGCCATCTATCCCATCAAGGCATTTCCCAAGTGGCTGCAGGCGATTGCCTATGCCGATCCCTTCACTTACGCCGTACATGGCTTCAAAGCGGTGCTGCTCAAGGACGCAGGCTTTGTGGCCATTCGTACCGACCTGGCGTATCTGCTGATCGCAGCTGCGGTGATGCTCACGATTGCCACGGCTTTGTTCAAACGAACGCTATAGCTGCCGCAGTCACAACGCGAGAAAGGGAAATCTGGTTCCCAGGTAATGCAAAAGGTTGCACGGTAACCGTCTAATTAGTTACTGACGTCATTCATTCCAGATGACTTAGCTGGCCACCTTATGGCGACCGAGTTGCTGCTCGTAGAGCCTAGTGGTCGAATTCCGGAGCCACAAATTTCCCACCTGGAGCTACACTTTGAAGAAGCTGGCCATTGCGTCTCTGTTTTGTCTCTTGTTCGCGTCAAGCCTGTTCGCGAACGACTCTATTAACTGGGGGAATCAGGGCTACGGCGCCCCGGGTACTCAGCTCCCCACGTCACAGTTTTGGACTTCCGCCGGTGGCATCGTCGGCGAAGTCGGATTAGTCGGGCCCTACGGCGTTCCGTTCGAGTTAATGCAGCAGGGTGTTACTTGGAGCGGCAATTTCAACCCCGGCGACTACCTGATCTGGAACATTGGCGCTGGCAATCCCAGTATTCCTTACGAGGATATCGGTATCCAGTTTGACTCGCAGCTGACCTACGGCGGCGGAGCGACCATCCAAGCCGATTACTTCGGTCCGTTCGTTGCCACGCTCTTGGCCTTTGATGGCAGTGGAAACCTTCTTGGAACGGTTGTGATGAATGGCAACTCCACGTCGGCTGGCGATGGCAGCGCGATCTACATCGGCTTCCAGAGCACATCGCAGAACGTGCATTTCCTGGATTTCAGCGTCGTCGACATCAACGGCAACAATGACGTCGCCATCGGTCCCGCGACGATTTATACCAGCTCTGCTGTCCCTGAGCCGGGATCCTTGATGCTTTTGGGGTCCGGTTTGCTTGGCGCCATCGGCTATGGCCGTCGGCGTCTCGGACTGTAATTCGACCCGAGTTGTTTGAACCAAAGGGCAGGCCCCATCGGGTCTGCCTTTTGTTTTATGCCGGAAATTGTTTTATGCCGCAGAGTAAACTGAGTTCGTCATGACCCTGTTCGAGTCGAAGCCGTACGATCCCATAGCAGCCCGCAAGCGGCGCAACCGCATCATCGCTATCGTCGCAATCGTCGCCGTATGCGCGATTTTAGCCTGGAATTTCCGCCATTATCCCGAGGAGCGGCTGGTCAATCACTTCTTCGCCGCCCTTCAGCAGCAGAACTACGAACAGGCCTACGCCATCTGGAACCACGACCCCGACTGGAGGCAGCATCCCCAGAAATATTCGCAGTATGGCTTTCAGGACTTCATGAAGGACTGGGGACCGAGCGGCGAGTGGGGCATTGTCAAGAGCTACCACATTGATGGTTCCGCGGTTCCGAAGGGCGGCAATGGCACGACGTTCGACGTCACCGCTAGCGGTATCGTTGTGGTGGTGACCGTCAATGATCGCGTCGCCCAGAAGGCCCATATCTGGGTCGAGAACTCGGACAAGACGCTGGGCTTCTCGCCGTACTGAAGGAGCTGACAGCCGCTGGCTTATTCCGGGTGCGTCGACGCCACGCTGAAGTGGTTGATCGTCTTTTGCAGCGACTCTTCGTCCTGCACGTTCACGCATGAGCGCGAACGGTCGATTTGCCGCATCAGGCCGCTGAGTACTTTCCCCGGGCCGACTTCTACGAAGTTCTCGACGCCCAACGCAATCAGCGCCTGCATCGACCGCACCCATTGCACTGCGCCCGTCACTTGTCGGATAAGCGCGTCGCGGCTTTGATCGGCTGTAGTTACCGGCGCGGCATCGACATTGCACATCACGGGCAGTTCCGGATTGTAGAACTCGAGCGCGTGTAAGTCTGTCGCGAGCCTGTCTCGCGCAGGCTGCATGAGCGCACAATGGAAGGGAGCGCTCACCGGCAGCATCACGGCTTTCTTTGCGCCGCGTTGCTTGGCTAATTCCGCCGCGCGTTCCACCGCCGCCTTGTTGCCCGAGATCACCGTCTGGTCTGGCGAATTCAGGTTCGCCGCCTGGCAGATTTCTCCCTGTGCTGCTTCGGCGCAGATCTCTTCAACTTTCTCGGCCGCCAGCGCTAGGATCGCGGCCATCGCACCAACTCCGACCGGCACCGCTTCCTGCATGTACCTGCCACGGTTGCGCACCGTTCGCACTGCATCGGCAAACGACAACGTTCCCGCCGCGACGTGCGCCGAATACTCGCCCAGGCTATGTCCCACAACGTAGGAGGGCGTGATTCCCTTCGACTGCAGCACACGCCAGGCCGCCACCGAAGCCGTCAGAATGGCCGGCTGGGTGATCTCGGTTAACTTGAGTTGATCTTCCGGGCCTTCGAAGCAGAGCTGCGAAAGCCTGTAGCCCAGCGCCTCATCGGCTTCGTCGAAAGTCTCCTGCGCCACCGGATACATCGCCGCCAGGTCACGGCCCATGCCCACCTGCTGCGAGCCCTGTCCGGGAAACATGAATGTAATGGGAGAACGGTGCTGGCTCATCGAGTCAACCTGTTTGGTGGAGTGAACAGAAAATAGCAGAGAATCGCCCGGCCCGCGCGCACCCGGCTAAACCAGCCCGCGTCCGATGCTGCCGGCGTGTGAATCCATTGTCGACTTGCCGTTGTTGCCTTCGAGTTCGCGGCCGGCTGCTGCAATTTCACGTTCGATTACGCCGTTCATCTGGCTGGTGGCAAATTCACTGGCCACGCGGATCGCATTCTTAATGGCGTTGCCGTTCGACGATCCGTGGCTGATGATGCACACGCCCTTGATGCCCAGCAGTGGCGCACCACCATATTCCGAATAGTCGAGCCGCTTCTTGAAATCGACAAACGCCTGCCGCGACAACATGAATCCAACCTGTCGCGTGATCGTCGCCTGCAGCGACTGCCGCAGCAGAAACCGCACCGTCTCGGCCATTCCTTCGGAAATCTTCAGCGCGACATTCCCGACAAACCCGTCGCATACCAGAACGTCGGCCTTGCCATTGAACAGGTCGCGGCCCTCTACGTTGCCAACAAAATTCAGCGGCAACTCTTTGATGAGCTTGTACGCCTCTTTTGACAGCTCATTGCCTTTGCTCTCCTCTTCGCCAATCGAGAGCACACCCACGCGCGGATGTTCGGCAGTCTCAAAGCGGTCGGCAAAAATCGTGCGGAAGTACACATCACCCATGATGGCGAACTGCTGCAGATTTTGCGGCTTGGAATCGACGTTCGCGCCCACATCAATCAGGATGGTCGCCGTCCCTTGCGCGGTCGGAAAGACCGCAGCCAGCGCGGGACGATCCACCCCCGGCAGCGCGCCCAGCACCATTTTGGCGGTGGCCATGCACGCTCCGGTGTTGCCGGCGCTGACGAAGCCAGCCGCACGCCCCTCGCGAACCAAACGCAACCCCACGCGCATGGACGAGTCTCGCTTCGAGCGCACCGCTTGCGCGGCCTTCTCCTGCATGCCGATCACTTCGCTGGCGGGAACGATCCCGATCGGCAGCCGCTTCCACAGGGGATGGAACTTCAGCTCCTGGCGGATGAGCTGTTCTTGCCCAACCAGCAACACCTCCACGTCATAGTGACGGGCGGCGAGTATCGCACCATCGACTTCGGGTTTGGGCGCCTTGTCGGAGCCCATCGCGTCAATGGCAATCGTGGTTGGCATGCTTGCCTGTATCGTCCTGACGTCTACGCCGGACTAGCGAGCTAGCTGGCGGCTTCCTTCTGCTCGATGACTTCGCGTCCCTTATAGAACCCGCACTTGGGGCAAGCGCGATGCGGCAACTTCTTCTCATGACAGTTGGGGCAGTCTGACAACGACTGCGCGGTCAAGTGATCGTGGGCGCGGCGTTTCGACGTTCTGGCCTGCGAATGCCGCCGTTTTGGATTAGGCATGGAAACCTCTCATCGGGATCGCGCTCGGAAGCGGCGATCGGAACTCTAGCTTTGCAGCTTGTTTTTTAACTCGCTCAACGCGGCCCAGCGCGGATCGCTGGCCTGCTGGCAATTGCATGTCTCGACGTTCAGGTTGGCCCCGCATTGCGGGCACAAACCCTTGCAGTCCTCGCGACAAACCAACTTCACGGGCGTCGCCAGCAACACCTGCTCGCGCAAAACGTCTTCCAGCAGAAGACCTTCGCCCTGATAATAGCCGATCTCGGTGTCAGCCTCCGTGATCGCTACTTCCTCCGCTCGCCGGTCAACCCCCAGCGGGCGGTACAGCAAATCGAATGCCCAGTTTACCGTATGTTGCACTGGGTCGAGGCAACGCGCACAACTGACTTCCATCGTCGCATCCAACTTGCCGACTACCCGGATGTCGTCGATGTTTTCCTTGTGACCGCGATGCTCGACGATCACCTCAGCCCGGCCCTCGGTATGCAGTGGGCCTTCCTGACGGAAATCGGCGCCGAAGTCGATCGCCCCAGGCTGAAAGTCCTGGTTGAATTCCAGCTTTTCGAGATGCAAATCCGCGACCCGAATCAG
Organism: uncultured Acidobacteriaceae bacterium; assembly: GCA_963837915.1. GTDB lineage: Bacteria > Acidobacteriota > Terriglobia > Terriglobales > Acidobacteriaceae > DASRAA01. The sequence continues at coordinate 116,777 of CAWIPZ010000051.1, read as the reverse complement.
CATAGCGGCACCTGCCTAACTCCTTAGTGCACAAATACTTCCCAAACAGCCCACATTGTCCGGCCGGAAGCCGGGTCTGGCAGGCCAAGCTCCTCACGGATCACTCTGGCAGGTACAGACAGGCGGGAGTCGCACTAAGGCAAAATACAAGCATAAAGTGTTGTAAACGCAGTGTCAAGAAACGGTCGCTCGCGACCGAGTGGATCCTGTATCTCCTGGTCGCGATGAGGAAACAAACTGTTCGCGTGCATGGTCATCGAGCTATATAGTCTTGCGCCAAGCAGTGCCGGGGCGTAACTTCAGTAGGAATTTTCATCACAATTGACATCGTAGGATGCCAGAGCAGTGTCGGGCTCGGCTCTTGCTGACCACTCCGGAGGACTCGCCATGTCGCGGCTGGGAAAAGGTTTGCTGATTGGCTGGATCGCGATGCTCGCCCTGATCGCGATCGGGATCACACTAACGATTGGCTGGCGTCCGTTCATCGGACCGCGAGCGCGCCCGCTGACCGACCGGAAGTTTGAGGCAACTCCCAAGCGCCTCGAGCGGGGTCGCTACATCGCCACTGCTCTCTCAGGCTGTATCTATTGCCATTCGCCGCATGACTGGAAATCGCCGGGCACTCCATTCGTGGCCGGAATGGAGGGCTCGGGCGACGTCCAGCCTTACGCCGATCTTCCCGGAAGAATCGTTGCCCCCAACCTCACGCCCGATCCCGAGACAGGCGCCGGCAATTGGACCGACGACCAACTCGCCCGCGCCATCCGTGAAGGTATCGGCCACGACGGACGGGCGCTCTTCCCCATGATGCCCTACACCCACTACCGCGAAATGTCGGATGAAGACCTGGCCTCCGTGATCGTCTATCTGCGCTCTCTCCCGCCGGTGCGGCACGAGTTGCCCAGGACGGAAATCATCTTCCCGGTGAAATATCTCATCCGCAGCGTGCCCGAGCCGCTTACTGCTCCGGTGAGCGACGGCGACCTCGCATCCGATCCCGTCAAGTATGGAGCGCACCTCGTCAGTCTGGCCGGATGCCCCGACTGTCACACCCCGCAGGTGGATGGCAAGAACGTCGCCGGAATGGATTACGCCGGTGGTCAGCCTCTCGTCGGTCCTTGGGGAAACGTCGCCAGCGCCAACCTCACGCCTGACGCCACCGGCATCATCGGCTACGACGAGAATTTCTTCGTGAACGTGCTGCGTACCGGCCAGGTGAACGGCCAACAATTGAGCCCGATCATGCCGGTCATGGTTTACAAGAACCTCAACGACAGCGACCTGAAGTACATGTTCGCCTATCTGCACACGCTCAAGCCGGTCAAACACAAGGTCGACAATACTCTGACGCCGACAGCCTGCAAACTGTGCCGCCAGCGCCATGGCGCCGGCGACAGAAACTAGAGCGCTTGCATGAGGGGTGCGACCTCACCGGTCGCGGATGAACTGGCTTTAGCGACAGTTTCGTGTCAGGACATGACTTTAGTCATACCGCAAGAAGTTAAAAATGGGAGACGGGCTTAGCCCCTGCCGTTCTTTTCACTCTAGAAACGACTCTCTCAGGAGCCTGTTCAGTCGCGCCGCAAACCCTTAATCTTGCCGTCCCTCGCGGGCTTCTGACTTTTTCCGTAAGTTCTTCAATTCGGCCCCGAACTCATCGGAGGCGCGGGCATCGCCATTCCAGCCGGAGGCTTCAGCAATCCCAGGTTCGTCAGATAGGCCACTGTCCGCTGCGCCGCGGCGTCGAACACCAGTTGGCAGTTCACAAATTGGGTGTTCTCCCACATCACGTCGCCCCCGCCGTACACGACCTTGCACTCCGTGAACACGCAATTCAGGTAGCGCTTGCCGTCCATGTATACCGTGATGCCCTGCGGCGTCCAGTTCTCGATGACTTGCATGAATGCGTCTCCTAACCAGCCCGCCAAGCCCGCAAATAACAACTTGCAGGAGGCTCGAACCATTCTATCGATGGGAGTGTCGCGCCGTCCCCAGCCATTCGAGTCCCAACTCTGCGCCAACACCTGCGCGAAGGCGAACCGCTCTGCGTCGATTACCTACGACATGGCGATTCATCAACATCTATCTCGGGATGCCAGGGACTAAGCCAGTTCCCGTGTAGCTCGTAACACAGGAGTTCCGCGTCAATGCGAAATCTGGTTGCATCGAGGCGAATCGCAGTACAATACCCGCACTCGGGAAACGAAATTGGAAATCCGTTTCCAATGGAATTCTCGATCTAGTACATGGATCTGGCCGCGGTCACTTTTCGACGGCGTACCGCCTTCAAATCGAGGTCAGCCATGTCCCGAAAACCTATCGCCTTTACCTCCTGTTGGGTAGTGCTCCTGGTGTGCGCAAGTCTGTCTCAGGCGGACGGACAAGCGCACCCCAAGCCGTTGGGCGTCTACGCCCACGTGGATATTGAGTATGCGCTGCAAGGTTGTACGCCTAAACCGTGTAGTCAAGATCAACAGCTTTCCTACCTCAGCGCGCTCTACACGGATTTGTTAGACAACGTGGCTATTTCAGGGCTCGCGGTGGGAATTCACTGGGACGTGATCCAGTTGTCCAGCCCTCGCTGTGGTGTTTATCACACCTGTGTCCCTGGCACTGACGTTAACGGTAACAGTTGGATTTACCTGGACGGCGTCTTCGCGGCAGTTGCGGCAGCTAATGCCAAAGCCAATGCGGCTCCCAAGTCCGTGCAACTGATCATTACTCCTGGGGTCGATTCCCCGTCATGGCTGTTGCGCCCCAGTACCTATTGGTGGTGTCCTATACTTGACCCTCCCCCATGTGCCGATTTTCCGATGCCTGTACCCTCCTGCGACGGACTTTTTACCGGTGCAGGCGCTCCACCCGATTGCGGAGAGGTGACCTTTTCCAAACTCCCGGAAGAGCAACGCGCCGACCCAAAAGGTGGACCCTGGGTGCTTCCGCTGCCCTGGAACTACGCCTATCAGCTTTATTGGGGAGAATTCCTGACCCAGGTCAACGCCAAATACGGCGGCAATCTCGCATTCGTCTCCATGGCCGTCGCGGGTCCGAATGGTGCGTCAACCGAGATGGTCCTCCCTACTACCGCCAACGGTTCGAAGCAACAACCAGGTGTGAAAGCGGACCGCGCGTGGAGAGAGATCCTTGCACACGACTTTAAACCCAACACCGGTTACCGGGACACAGACGAGGTGTTCATTGACAATTGGACGCAAACGATTCAGGCGTACGAGACCAGTTTTCCAAACGTGACGCTGGTGATGACCCCCAACGACGGCGAAGACCTGCCCGCTTTTACGTCGAACACCACTACGCCCGCGCACTCCGACAACACTCTGGTAGCCGAAGACTGCTCAAAATACTCTCAAGATGACCCCGGTTCCGGTTACAGGTCTTGCGAAGCGAAGACGGACATTCTGTCGCACTTCCTTACGCTTGGCGACAATGCAAAGGCCACGCAGGTAGGTGGCCTGAGGGCCTCGAGCCCCACGTGCGCTGGCGACATTAACCTGCCCGGGGTGAAGCTGCTCACGCTGGCATCGCCTCCGCTGATTGGCGGGGCCGCATTCGATTATGCCGTCTCGGGCACGACGCAGGCAGGGGAGAAACTGAGACAAGAAATGGGCTGTCCGCCTAAAAAACCTAAGCCCCCCGGAACGTGCTGGAAAACCAAAGCGCCGGAAGACCCCGGCTGCACGGTGAGCATTGAGGAGGCCGCATACAACGTACTGACCAACTTTTTTTACGGGACGTCGTCCGCCCCAGATTTCGGTGAACCGTCTCCTCCGCCGCCAGCACCGACCGTACAGTATGTGCAAGTAGAGTTTGAGGACGTTCAATATGCGAATAAGAATCCACCCCCGATTCCGCCCCCGACGATTCCTTGCAACTCGTCGCTGCAGTATCTATTAGATATCGCAAGCTACGACCTGTTCACGATGGCCGGCCAGCCACCGCCCGTGCAGAAGCCCAACTGCAACTGACCGTAGGAATGCGAGCCGACGGGTGTCCGTGCAGTGAAACTAGTTGCCGATAGTTGCCGGAGTTTCCGCTAACGCCTCATTGGAAAGATATTGGCCGCAGAGCGGAGATATGGGTCGGCAAACAGAAAGTCAGCTTTCCACAGATAGTTGTTGCTAACCGCCCATGTCGTACCCAGCCCTGAATCAGTCCCTCAGTTTGGGCGTGGGGGCCAGCCGCCCCCGGGATAGGATGCGGGCAAGCCGTGCTGCCGTCGCTGATCCTTATCACAAGGCGACGTGTCCTGCGTCCTTTCGCGCTTCGGCTTCTAGCGCGTAAACAACTCATCGTGAGGCAAGGGGGTTGGTGTGCCTCGCCTGCGCCGCGCCCAGCGCCCGGCGAACTCCGTTCTTTGACAGCTTTCGGATGTGACCGACCGGTCCGCCGGCTTTGGCACGGATATGAAAGTATGTAAAGTATGATTTGTATGACATAAAAAACATGTATGACTTGTATGTAAAGTATGACAAGATATCATGCCAAAAGCTCCAATTTTCACCGCTAAGTCCCACGCGCAGAAATGGATACGTATAACTATATTTAGAATCAATCGTTTGTGAGCAGTTTTTGCCTAAACCACTGATTCTACACGACCACAAGACACCTTTTAGCGTTTCGGGGCGCGCACCGCGCAAACGTCCCGAGCTAGTTGTCACTTAGCCTTGGCCGACCGATCTAAATCGGCGACTGACGACTGGCGACTGAAAGTGCGTCGGACGTAATTTCCAGGGTATTGAGGCCGAGGCACTCTGTACTGTACCGTATCGCTATTGTCGTAATTTGCGTTACCCGATGAATGAGGCATCGCTATGCCAATCTTCAAGCAAGCTCTCTCGGTTCTTCTTAGCTGCAGCGTAATGATCAGTGTCCTGGGGCTCGACAGTTGCGGCAAGAAGCCCGAAACGGCTCAGCCTGCTGCAACCCAGCAAGCATCACAAGAACAGGCGCCCGCAGCGACCTACGCGGCACCGACGGCCGACCAGCTCTATCAGCTGGTCGCTCCCATCGCGCTCTTCCCCGACAACCTGGTCGCGATGGTACTGGCTGCCTCCACCTACCCCGACGAGGTGAGCGCCGCGTATCAATGGCTGCAGCAGAACGCGAGCCTCAAGGGCCAACAGCTCGCTGAAGCGGCCAATCAGCAACCCTGGGACGCGAGCGTGAAAGGCCTCACGGCATTTTCTGACGTCTTGAGCCAGATGGCGACCAACCTGTCATGGACCTCCGCTCTGGGCGACGCGTACTACAACATCCCCCAGAGCGTGATGAACGCCGTACAGGTCATGCGCCAGCGCGCTTACGCGGCAGGGAATCTGAAGACCAATCAGCAGCAGAATGTCACCGTGCAGAACCAGGCGCCCGGAGCTGCCCCGCCGCCAGAGCCCGCGGGGGAGGAAGCACCGCAGGTGACGGTCGTGCAGCCCCCGCCGCAGACCATCATCATCCAGCCCGCGCAGCCCGAAATTGTCTACGTGCCCACCTACAACCCGACGGTTGTCTACGGCGCTCCCGTGCCCGTTTACCCCGGATACTCAACCGGCGCCATGGTGGCCACCAGCCTGCTTTCCTTCGGAGTCGGCATTGCGGTCGGTGCGGCCATCAGCGGCGGTGGTGGATGCTGCGGATGGGGCTACAACTCCTGGGGATGCGGCTGGCACAACTCGACGGTGGTCTACAACCACAACACTTACATCTCGACGTCCAATACGTTCGTCAACCGCAACAATTATTACGGCCGCAACGTGAACAACGTGAACGTCAACAACATCAACCGCAACAACATCAACACCAACAACATCAACCGCAACAACATCAACACCAACAACATCAACCGCAACAATCTGAACACGAACAACATCAACCGCAACAACGTTAACGCCAATAACCGGGCCAACAATTTCAACAACAGCAACTACTCAACTCCGCATTTCAATCAGAATTTAGATCAGTCCAAGTACCGCAACCAGGCCGCGCAGTCAGCTGTGGGACAGCAACGCGCAGGTCAGGGAAATCTCGGAGAGCAACGTGCCGGCGGAACCCAGCCTAACTTGAATCAACAGAACCGCACGGCCGGAACCCAACCCAACTTCAATCAGCAAAATCGCGCGGGAGCGAACCAGAACCAGGCTGGAGGCGGCAATTTCAACCAGAACCAGCGTCAGGCCGAGCGCGGCTACGGACAGCAGCCGGCTCCGAATTCCGGCAAGAGCGCCTTCAGTAACTATGGTTCTGGCGGAAACACGCGCACCAACAGCGCCCGCGGCCAGCAAAGTTTGGAAGGCAACCGGGGCGGCGGTGGAGGCGGCGCGCAGAATCGTGGTGGTGGCGGAGGACGACGCCGGTGAAGCACATGAGCACAGGTCCCGTCGATGTCGAATCCCGTTCGAAGGCAGGAGCACACGCTATGAAAGCTAAGTCTTATTTTTACAGGTTGGTTGGTTCTCGCCCGACTCGCTTCATCCCTCTGATCATCGCTCTGGTCGCGCTGCCGACATTCGTTCCGCGCTCCTTCGCCCAGCAAGGCAATGAGAAAACCTTCTCCTCGCCCGGCGACGCCGTGCTCGCCATGTACAACGCAGTGAAGGCCGGCGATCAGCCGACGCTGAACGCCATCCTGGGCTCAAACGCCGGCCAGGTCCTGCGTACCGGCGATGATGTTGCCGACAAGAAGATGGCGACCGACTTCATTCGGCGCTACGATCAGATGCACCGCGTGGTCATTGAGCCCGACCAGTCCGCAACGCTCTACGTGGGCGCGGAAAACTGGCCGATGCCCATCCCCATCGTCAAGAACAGCAGCGGCGCATGGTACTTCGACACTGAATCCGGAATAAAGGAAATCCTCTATCGCCGCATCGGCACCAATGAGAACGACGCCATCGACGTCCTGCATACCTTGGCCGCCGCCCAACTCGAGTATGGGTCAGTAGTACAGGACGGCGACAAGGCCAAGCATTATGCGCTCAAGTTCGTGAGCGATGAGGGTAAGCACAACGGACTCTACTGGAAGACCGCCGACAACGAGACCCCGAGCCCGATCGGGCCGTTGCTCGTGGACGCCGCAGGGCAGGGTTACAACATCCAACAGGGCAAGCAAACGCCCTTCCACGGCTACTATTACCGCATGCTGACCGCCCAGGGAGCCGCCGCCAAAGGAGGCGCGCACAGCTATCTGGTAAACGGCGAACTCGTTCGTGGCTTCGCCTTCGTCGCTTATCCTGCCGAGTATCGCAACTCCGGCGTCATGACCTTCATCGTCAACCAGGACGGCGTGATTTACGAGAACGATCTTGGCCAGGACACCGAAAAGCTCGCGTCCGGCATGACGGAATACAACCCCGATAAGACCTGGACTCGCGTCGAGTAGCAAAACAAAACCGGCCGCATCAACGGCCGGTTTCTTCTGCCACAAACGAACTCAACTTTACGGATGCAGCGTCTGCAACTTCTGCGCCGCCAACTGCCCGACGGGACTGGTCGGATAGTCCTTCTGCATCTGCTCGTAGATCTTGCGCGCTTCCAGCGGCTGATGATTGTTCTCGTACAAGTTCGCCAGCTCAAATTGTGCTGTGGTCTTGCCGACCGCAGTAGTCGGCTTCTCTATCAACGCCTTGAACAGGTCCATGGCCTGTTGCGTCTTGCCCGTGTCCTGATAGATAGACGCCAGCGCCAGCTTCGCCAGGCTGCCGATTTCTTTGTCGAAACTGCTTCCCGCCACTTCTTGCAACTGCTTTTCCGCGCCTGCGTTGTCGCCCATGTCGTGCAACGTGATGCCGGCAAAGTAGCGTGCCATGCGTCCATTCCGAGTGAACGAATACTTATCAGCGACCGCTGTGAACTCGGCGTTCGCAGCCTTGGCCCGCTCCACGCCCGACGCGTAACTCAGTACCTCGGCACTCGCCGGCTCGCCCGCAGGACGAATGGGCGCCTGGTATTTCAGCAGCGCATCGGCCAATGCCTGGCTGGCCTGCTGGTTGCGATAGTTGACGTATGCCCAGCCGGCCACCACCACGGCAGCCACAATGGCAAGGGCAATGGCGGCTGCGGTCAGCTTCGAGCGGTGGTCCACCGCCCATGAAATGGTGTCGGCGGTCGTTTCGGCGAACGCGTTCTCTTTCAGTTGATGTCTTGTATAACTGCGCACGGTTGGTCCTTAATTGATCTGCCACTAGGCGGGAAACCTCAAGTTTACAGCCTTGAGAATCAAGGGTCAAACCCCCAATGCCACCAAGTGCCGCCACTACCGGGCCGGACGCGGCAAAATCGGTCGGAACGCGGCCGGAGGAAAGAAACTTATCAAACGAAACCGTTTTATTAGAGGTGGATTCATGCGCCTGCACACTGGCACCGGCCGGGCATATAATGAAGGCGTGTTCGGGCCAGCGGCGACCGCCGACAGAGATGCGGGTCAGCAGTTGGCGCGTCGATGTAAGCGCGCTTCGAGGAGTATTCAAATGACTAAATCGACCGCTCTCAGAGTTCTTTGCGCGGCAGTTGTAATTGTCACGCTGGCATTGGCGCCCGAGTCCCTCTCTGCCCGCGCTGGCGGGGGTGGCGGCGGCTTCCATGGTGGAGGCGGTGGTAGCTTCCACGGTGGCGGAGGCTACGGCGGCGGTGCTCACTATTCCGGCGCTTCTCGTGGCAGCTATTACGGTGGCGGCTATCACGGCGGTGGGTACTATGGCGGCGGCTATCACGGCGGAGGCTATTACGGCCACGGCGGCTATTATGGCTACCCGCGCTACGGCTACGGTTACGGCTATGGTTGGGGAGTCGGCATCGGATTTGGTATCGGCTTCGGCTGGGGATCGTACTGGGGCGGTTATCCGTATTACGGGTACTATGCTCCTTACTATCCCTACTACCCGTACGGCTACGCTTACCCGTATCCCTATCCTTACTACTATCCTCAGGCCGGCGATCCTTCGAGCAACCAGGCTCCAGCTCCTCCTGCCCAAGGCAGCAACTATGTTCCCGGGCCACCGTCAGCGCAGCAGTACAGCGCTCCCCCGCAGCAGCAATATGGCGCGCCTGCGGAGCAGTCCAACATTCCTATGCCGCCACATTCTGCGGCTACCAGCGCGGTGACCATCCGCAATGCGTCCTACACTTCGTCGGCCCGGCCCGCAAGCTCGACCGCGCGCCAGTTGCCGCCAATGCGTCCCGAAGTGCAAAACGTAATTCGAGCGCTTCGCGCCATGCCGCCCGATGCTCGCGTGCGCCAGCTCGACTCTGGGCGATATAGCAACCTCACGCCGCAGGAAATCCAGTTCGTGCGCTATGCCGCGGACCTTCCTCCGGCTTAGGAGTCGCTTTAGAATTGCGCTCGATCTACCACACGTTCCCTGCCCCCGGCGTATAGCTGGTGGCAGCGACCGTGTTGGCAATCACCGTGTCGGCCTGCAGCACGCCGCTGCACTGCACCATCGGAGCATTCAGCACCACCTGCGATCCGTTGATCTCTACCATCGCTGCCTGTAGCACCAGCGTCCCCGAAGTGCTGACCGTCACCTTGCCGTTCTCCAGCCGAATCGTGTTCCCGCTCGTGTCCGTAATCACGATGGACGCCGCCCCATCCGTGAGCGTGATGCGCTGCCCCGCGGTGGTCTCAATCGTCAGTTGCTCGTGCCCTCCTACCGTTTGTCTGCGGCAGCACGCCACTTGCTTCTGAATTGGCATTCAGTTCACCTCCGAGCGGAACGCTATCGCACTGGGCCACACTGCGCAAAGGCAAATCCGCATCGAAGGTGCCCTTAACAAAGTGCTGTGCTGACTCCACTCCTGCGCTTTACAAAATATTTATAGCGTTCCACGTCGCAAATACCCTGTTTGGGCATACAATCCCGCCCAAGACTTTGCTGGGGTGAGGAACGCTGCGGCGCGCTGCATTTGGCCGCTCCCGTTCGAGGTTCAGTAGCAATTCTGTAGCGGAGCGCTATCGACGCTCTGCTCGGAATCGCTTCCAGGCTTCTCGAGTCGCGGCCCGAGATGCCGGCCGATCCTCCCTCCCATCCCGGCACGGTTGCGCCGAGTCCGGGGGTGGTTCGTGATCGTGCAGAATGCGAAGTACGCTGCAACGTTTCGAGTCCTGTTCCTTGCCGCAACCTTTCTGCTCGCGCCGGCCGCATGGACGCAGGATCAGCCCATTGACGCGCCCCACATCGCCCCGCGACCGAATGCCAAAGTGTCGTCCTTCGCCCCGGCGAGCGTAACCCTTCCCGCTCTGACCGCCCGCCCAGTGCGCGTTGACGTTAACCTCGTGCTGGTGCCGGTCACTGTCGTCGATTCCACCAATCGTCCCGTCGTTGATCTTCCACGTCAGAACTTCTCACTGCTCGAAGGCGGAGTGCCGCAGAACATCCAGTATTTCTCTCATGAAGACGCGCCTCTCTCCATCGCGCTCATCCTCGATTTCAGCGGCAGCATGCAGAACAAAGTCGAATACTTGCTTCAGGCCGTTGATCAGTTTTTCCAGTTCGCCAACCCCGCCGACGACTACTACGTGATTGCCGTCTCCAACCGACCCACTCTGGTGGCCGACTCCACCCAATCGCTCAACACCATCCAGGCACACCTCGCCACCGTCGAGCCTCACGGCATGACCGCGCTCTATGACTCCATCTATCTCGGCGTGAATAAGCTGCGCACCGCGAAATACAAGCGCCGCGCCATGGTCATCATCTCCGACGGAGGCGACAACCGCAGCCGTTACAACCTCAAGGAGATTAAGTCGATCCTCGCCGAATCCGACGTACTGACGTATTCGATCGGCATCTTCGACGACATGCCAATTCCGCTGCTGAAGACCATCGAGGAGCGCATGGGACGCAAGTGGCTCGACGACGTCACCCGCGTCAGCGGCGGACGCGACATTCCCGCCGACGATCGCCGCAAGATTCCCGAGATCGCTGCCCTTATCAGCCGCGAGCTTCGCTCCGAATACATCCTCGGCTACCACCCCACCGATCCCAACAACGATGGCAAGTGGCACAAGATCACCGTCAAGCTCGCCGAAAATCCCGGCCAGATGCACGTCCACTTCAAGGAAGGCTACGTCGCTCCGGGACAGTAGGGAAGAATGGGACGAGGCCGTCGCCGCCTAAAGGGCGTATCCCGGCCATCGCCGAACCCTCAGATTGGAAGTTCTTGCTGAAGCCTTTTCGATAATCAGCCGCGCCACTTCAGCTCCGATACAGATTCCCTCAATACGCACCAACCGTGTTCAACCATTTGATCGTCAATGTGCCGACCAATATAGGACTCGCGCACAGCCCAGATGTCCTCAGGTGTGTCCGCCGCACCTTCCAGTCTGAGCTGGGATGCAATGTCATCGTTGCTCCACATCACCACACCGAACACGTCGTCTGAGCTTCTTAACTGCGCAACCAAAATTGCGGCTGCTGATGTGGGCTGTTCCTTGAGCAGAGATAATAGGTACTCGCGCTGAGCGGAGTCGAGTTGCAGTACGTACATACGTGTTCCCTCCTGACGGTTGAAGCGAAAGTCTGTGGACTCAATTTAGCTGGACCATCGACTTGGCGAAAGATATCCTGGCGAAGTTCATGCCAGCCTACTACCGCGCTTCCTTTCAGGACTTTGCGCGCACGCCACAGTCCGAGATCGAAGCTAAACTCGCAGAGCAAAATGCTAGAGCTGCGTTTCCACTGCAGCCGGACGCGTTGTTCGCATGGCAAGCGCAGCTACCCGAACTCCAAAATGCTGTCCGTTATCTGCTGGGTGAGGTGTTCGATGCTAAGTCATGGTCGATTCTTCTTGAATATCCCATTCCCCGCGTCGGCAAACGCATCGACGCGGTCGCACTGGCTCGCGACGTGATCATCGTGATCGAGACCAAAACGGGTGCTGCGCCCACATCTGCGGCTAGGCAGGTCGACGATTACGCGCTGAATCTTGCGTGCTTTCACGAAGGAAGTTCTTCCCGCACGATCGTTCCGGTGGTCGTATCAAATGCCCCGGTGGCCATGCGGCGCGAGCGAACTACCTTTGATCAACTGATCGAGCCATGTATTGTCACCACATTTTCCGAAGTCGGGCCGACTCTTCAGCAAATTGTGGGCAGCCACGCAGGCGATCATCCCCAACTCGACGCTGAGGCATGGGACGAAGCCCACCAGCGCGAACTCGAGTGGGAGAACTGGTTCCTGGACAATGATGACGATGTTCGTTGCTCATCACGCTTGGAGGTTTTCGCTACGCAGTTCGAAGTGCAAGGTCTTGAACTCGACTGGGTAGGAGTGTGTTGGGGCGAAGATTTTACGTGGGATGGAGTTAAATGGGTGAGCAATCGGTTCACCAACAAGAAGTGGATGCCGCGGAAAATGAAGACTGAGGCGGACGCGCAGAAGCATCAATTCCGTGTGAACAGCTACCGCGTTCTGCTCACACGCGCGCGTCAGGGAATGATTGTCTATGTGCCGAATCCCCCTTCATCCGATCAGAGTCGACTCCCGGACGAACTGGAGCGGACGGCAGCGTATCTTGCTCAGTGCGGAGCTGTTGGGGTGACCTCCACCTCTTCTGGCCGCAAGACTCAAACACCGCTTATTGCCGCCGCAAATCAACAGAACCAATAGCAACGATGTCATGGGCTGATGCCCATGACATCCCGTCCTTATCACACAGCCCCGTGATCTGCGTCCTTGTCCCGCATCTGCCCGTTCCTTAAAATCGCGCGAATAAGGACAAGGGGATTTGTTGTCCCCAATGCCTACGCTCCGAGCCAGTTCCGAGCGGGCCGCTAAGTTCTTTGGAATGACGATTTTGCCCGTAACCCCCACGGGCTCAATAATTTGCACATGGCCCCTTTGGCAAGTCGTTTGTTTTGACGATTTTGCGGAAAACGAGGGGGGGAGGGGGGTACCCCCACAACCGCCAACATTCCCAAAATGGGAACGCTCCGCTTCAGCCCATTTTCCGCGACAACCTGCCTTGCTTTTCAACCTCTCAGCGACGATAATCCGCCAGCAGGTTTTACTGGTCCTCGCTACTTCGTCATCAAGTCTCCAATCAGCCGCGATAAAGGTTTCGCGGCCACGCTGAGGAATCCATCATGCCGTTCAATAAGTACGTGAAGCTGCCCGGAAGCGCGCGCGAACCGCTTCCCGGCGCGAGCAAGTCAGGTTCCGTCGATCCCAACCAGTTGATGCAGGTAACACTGATGCTGCGGCCGCGTTCCAGACGCCGCAAGCATCCATCTCTCGACCAGCTCATCGCCAGCGGCCAGCACATCCCGCGCGAGGAATACGCCGCGCGCTACGGTGCCGATCCTGCAGACGTTCAGAAGGTCGGCCAATTTGCCGCCGCTAACGGACTGGCGATCGCCCAGATCAATCTTGCCGCGCGGTCCGTCATCCTGACCGGCAAGGCCGCCGACTTCTGCAAGGCGTTCCAGGTGGAGCTGGCACAATACGATCATCCTGGCGGCTCGTATCGTGGACGCACTGGATCAATCAGCCTTCCCAACGAGCTGAACAAGGTCGTCACTGCGGTGATGGGTCTCGATGATCGTCCGCAGGCGCAAACCCACTTCCGTCTCGCCAATAGCAGTGCGAACCCGTCGGCAGCCGCTGTTTCCTATACTGCGCTGCAAGTTGCCCAGGCCTACAGCTTCCCTACGACAGGGAACGGCAAAGGTGAGACGATCGGCATCATCGAGCTCGGTGGCGGCTTCACCACTTCCGACCTCGCCACCTATTTCAGCGGGCTGAATATATCGCCTGCACCTAGCGTCATCGCTGTCTCCGTCGATGGAGCGCAGAACGCGCCCACTGGCGACACCAGCGGTCCCGACACCGAGGTCGGTCTCGACATCGAGGTTGCAGGCGCGATCGCGCCGGGCGCGAATATCGTGGTCTATTTCGCTCCCAACACCGACGCGGGATTCCTCGATGCCATCAATCAGGCGGTTATGGACACGGTCCACAAGCCATCCGTGATCTCCATTAGTTGGGGCGGACCAGAATCGACGTGGACCGCACAGTCGCTGCAGTCGTACAACAGCGCCCTGCAATCCGCTTCCGCCGTAGGAGTGACAGTGTGCGTCGCGTGTGGCGACAACGGCTCAACCGACGGCGTGAGCGATGGCCAGGATCACGTGGACTTTCCGGCCTCGAGTCCGTACTCGTTGGCCTGCGGCGGCACCACGCTCTCCATTTCCGGCGGGAAGGTTTCGAGTGAAGTGGTGTGGAACGACCTCTCCACCGGCGAAGGCGCGACGGGTGGCGGCGTGAGCGCCACCTTCCCCATCCCGACCTGGCAGGCCAATGTCAGTGTCCCATCAACCAGCTTCGCCGGACGCGGCCTTCCTGATGTTGCCGGTGACGCCGATCCCAACACCGGCTATCAGGTCCAAGTGGACGGCTCGAGCTTCGTGGTCGGTGGCACCAGCGCTGTAGCTCCCTTGTGGGCGGGATTGGTTGCCCTGTTCAACCAGTCGCTGGGACAAGCAGCCGGATATCTGAATCCCAACATGTACCAGACGATCGCACCGGAGCCAGGAACGTTCCGAGACATCACGTCGGGGAATAACGGCGACTTCAGCGCCGGTCCGGGGTGGGACGCGTGCAGCGGCTGGGGCAGTCCGATCGGATCGGCTCTCTTGCAGGCCTTGTCCACTGGAACGACACCAGTTCCGCCGCCAACCACTCCACCTCCGACTCCGCCACCCCCGCCGACCAAGCCGCCAAGACATGGTCACCGCCCAGTTCGAAGCAAGACGCAGAAATCCGCGCTGGTCAAAGCGAAGAAGGCGGCGCTTAAACGGCGGCACAAACCAGCGTCGACTCGTGGTAAGAGATCAGCATCGAAGCGGGGACGCAAACGGTAAACCGCCACTCGTATATCCGCGGTATTTCACTACGGAGGAAACATGGAACCATCAGTTTCGAAATCGACACCATCCCGGCGGCGATTCCTACAGCTGAGTGTAACCGCCACTGCCGCCGGATTGCTGGCCTCCGGCTTGGAATTGACCGCCCCGCTGCCGGCGCAGGCGCAGAGCAAGTTCACGCCTGATGAAGCACTGGCCGAACTGATGGCTGGCAACAAGCGGTTCGTCGCAGGTCACATGACCGCTTACGAACACGATCTCGCCATTTTGAAAGAACACACCGTCGAGAAGCAGGAACCATTCGCGGCCGTCCTGTCCTGCGCCGATTCGCGCGTGCCGGTCGAACTGATTTTCGACCAGAGCATTGGCCACGTCTTCGTCACTCGCGTTGCCGGCAACATGATCACGCCAGAAATTATCGGCACCCTCGAATACGGCGCGGCGGTCTTAGGGACGAAGGTGATCCTCGTCATGGGCCACGCCAATTGCGGAGCGGTCAGCGCAACTATCAAAGGCAAGGACGTTCCGGGCCAGATCAGCGCGCTGTTTCCGCACATCCAGCCCGCTATCGATCAGGCTGGGACGAACCTCGAAGCTGCAACGAAAGCAAATGCCAAGATCCAGGCAACTCTGCTGAGCCAGGCGTCGACGGTAATCTCGAGCATGGTGAAAGACGGCAAAGTGAAGGTTGTCGCCGGCTACTACGACCTCGGCACGGGAGCAGTGACACTTATCGACTAGGTTGGTGCACAGTTTGGCGCTCAGGGAGTCGCGGCTCCACGCGGGCGTGGTATCCCTTGCGAGCGTGCACCTGCAAATGCTTCCCGTCTTTTTCGGCGACGATGCTGATGGTGCGGTACTTCCCATCCGGCTCAAAATCAGCGGGCTTGTAGGCGATCAGGTAGCGGCTACGAATCTGGTCACGCAGCTTATCGAACGATTTACCCAGCGTCGTCATGTCGCCGGGGAACATGGCTTCTCCGCCACCGCGTTCAGCCAGTGTCTGCAGCACTTTGTCGGCTTCGGTTTTGTCGCCACCGCCTTCTTTCGTGCTGATGGTGTAGACCGTAACGCCGGTCGCCTCTTCATCGCGAATCGTCTGCCTGAGGGTGGTGTGGCTGGAGTTGTCTTCACCGTCGGTTAGTACGACGAGGACCTTGGCGACTCGCTCGTGTTCGGGATAAGCCGCCAGCTTCCAACACGCCCGCGAGACTGCATCGAAGAGAGCGGTGCCGCCTCCACTGGGCAACTTGTTGACGCCCCCAGCGAGCTGATCGTGGTCGCCGGTGAAGTCCTGTGTCACGGTGGAGGTTTCAGCAAAACCGGCCACAAACCCCAGATCGGAACTGTTGCTGAGCATCTGTTGCATGAACTTCGCAGCCGCTTGCTTTTCGAAGGAAAACCTCTGCTGCACGGAGCCGCTGGTGTCAATCAGGACGCCGAGTCGCAATGGAAGTTTGGACTGCGGAACAAACTGCAACACCTTTTCGGGAGGCTTGTTATCGTCGCGAACCTTGATCTCGCTCAGCGTAAGATCGGTAACCGAGTGGCCGCCGCTGCTGACACCAAAGAACACGGCCACCTCGTCAACCACCTTGCGGATGGTCCACTGGTCAGGCGGAGCATCGGCTGGATCGGGAACCGATGTTGCGGCTGCATTCCCCTCGGCGACGGCGGAAGGCCCGCCGCAGTTGTCACAGCCACCGCCTGCAACTTCATCTCCGGCGCCCGCCAACTGGGCCTTCAGCCGGTCGGAATTGGCGAGGTTTGGCGGAGGTGCGGCCGCAACCGCGATCATCGGTTGCGCCGACGCGGTACCAGCTTTTTGCTGGCTCCGGTTGAGAATGTCGAGGTTGTAGCGCGCAGTAGGTGCCAGCGGATTCGAAGGATCTTCCTGCAGGAAAAGTGTGAGTTCGCTCTGCGCAACAGGCAGGTCGTTGAGCGCTACGGCCGCGACGGCGGCGACATAGTGCGCATTTCCCATGCCCGGATGTTGCAAAGCGTGCACTCGTCCAACGGTGTCAATTGCATCCCGATATTGATGGTTGCCCTGTTGCGCGTAGGCAAAGGCGGTGAGGATCGCGGGATCGGCGGGACGAATGGCGACGGCTTTTTGCAGTTGCGAGCCGGCAAGTGCGTAGTTATTTTGCGACAGCGCAAGGCGTCCAAGATTGAGGAACGAGGCGGCAAACTTGGCGTCCAGATTTGCGGCAGTTTCGAATTCCGCCTGGGCGCGAGCAGGATCGTCTATGTCCACGTAGGCCATGCCAAGGTAGTTGTGGGCGGAAACGAACTTCGGATACGCGGAAATCGCTTTCTGCAGGTGCCCGATAGCTTCCTGCGAATGTTGTCCCCGCAACAGAGCACTCGCTTCGTTGAATTCGTTCACAGCCCTGGCAGGTGCGGCCAAATCGAGTTCCGACACCGTACCCGAATCCACCAGCTCTTTCTCGCGAGCCTGCGTTTTCGGATCGGACTTCTTGTTCTGCTGTGCCAGGATCTTCTGGGCAAAGTCCATGCTCTCGAATTGAGCATCCATGGGCCCGCCGCCAACGTTCACCAAGGGTATGGCGCCCGGCGACGTTGTGGCCAGAGGGTTGCCAGTTCGCTGGCTGAACGCAGACGGGGTGCATACGGACAGGACGAGCAGGACGCAGGCTGCACATCGCCCGACCACAAACTGGAACGCTGCTCGTTTCATTCCGTTACCCCAACGAAACCCGATGTGAAATACCGTACCTCCGTTTTCGCAACATGTCACGCGTGGTCACGATTTATTCCGGTTTTGGCAGTCACAGTCTCGCGTGACCCTGCTCACGGCACAAGGCGGCGGTTTGCGTTTCCATTAGGGCGAACGAAAGTGGTAGGACGATTCGACGTCGGCTTGCGGTCAACCTTCGCTAACATATCTCTTATCAGTAGCGAATGCCTGATCGCCAAGATTGCGGACCAGCCGCAGCGACTTGCGCCGCAAATCAAAGCCATTCTCGCAGGAGACCGTTATGAGCACTTTGACCGTGATGAGTGAGCAGGAAGAAAAAGTACGCGAGGTTGACGAATACTTTGCCAGCCCGCGCTTCAAGGGCATCATCCGTCTTTATTCGGCCCGCCAGGTGGCGGAGCAGCGGGGCACCATCAGCACTGACTATCCGATCGCGCGCCAGGCCGCAGAAGGCTTTTATGCCCGTCTGCGTGAACTATTCGGTGTCGGCAAGTCGATTACGACCTTCGGACCTTACTCGCCCGGCCAGGCCGTGACCATCAAGCGGAACGGCATCGAGGGCATCTACCTCGGGGGATGGGCGACCTCGGCCAAGGGCAGCATCAACGAAGATCCGGGCGCCGATCTGGCCAGCTATCCCCTGAGCCAGGTGCCCGACGAGGCGGCGGCGATCGTGCGCGCGCTGCTGACGGCCGACCGCAACCAGCACTTCTTCCGCTCGCGCATGACGCCAGAACAACGCGCGGCTGCGCCCGAGCACGACTATCGGCCGTTCATCATCGCCGACGCTGACACCGGACATGGCGGCGATGCACATGTGCGCAACCTGATTCGCCGTTTCGTAGAGGTCGGCGTGCCGGGCTACCACATTGAGGACCAGAAGCCGGGCGTAAAGAAGTGCGGACACCAGGGCGGCAAGGTTCTGGTGTCGGAGAATGAGCAGATCCAGCGACTGAACGCGGCGCGCTTCCAGCTCGACGTGATGGGTGTGCCGGGCATCATCGTGGCGCGCACCGACGCCGAAGCGGCGAACCTGCTTGACGGCTGCGCCGACGAGCGCGATCAGCCATTCATCCTGGGCGTGACCAACCTCGACGTGCCAAGCTACAAGTCGGTGTTCCTGGCTATTCATCGCAAGTTCTACGAAGCGGGCGTGGAAGAAGTGCGCGGCCACCTGATGTTCAAATTGTCGGGCGCGGAATACGCAGCCGCCAACGTGTGGCTCGAACAGACGGGATTGGTGCCGGTAATTGCCGACGCTGCCGCCGCATATAAGAAGAGCGGCGACGGCCACGTGGAGCCGGTGCTCGACAAAGTGATGGGACGCTGTCTCGATGCGTGGCAGGAGGCCGCCGACCTGAAGACCTATCGCCAGGCGGTAGCGGAGGAGATCGCCTTCCGCATCAGCCAAGGAGAGAGTTTCGAGCTGAATGCCGAGCAGTGGCTGGAGTTCTCCGAGCGCACGTCGTGGTACGAGGCGCGCGACCGGGCCCGCGCCATGGAGATCGAAGTTCCCTGGAGCGCCGAGCTAGCCAAAACTCCTGAAGGCTACTACCAGGTGCAGGGCGGGCTGGAATACGCCGTCGCCAAGTCTTTGGCTGCAGCCCCGTTTGCCGACATCCTGTGGATGGAAACGGCGACCGCGAACCTGCACGAAGCGAAGGAATTTGCCGAAGCCATTCACGCGGAGTTCCCCGACAAGATGCTGGCGTATAACTTGTCGCCATCGTTCAACTGGGACACCACGGGCATGACCGACGAGCAGATGAAGCACTTCCCCGAAGAGCTGGGCAAGCTGGGTTTCGTCTTCAATTTCATTACCTATGGTGGTCATCAGATCGACGGACTCGCAGCGGAGGATTTCGCCACCGCGCTGCGCCAGGACGGCATGCTGTCGCTGGCACGGCTGCAACGTAAGTTGCGCTTGATTGAATCGCCGTATCGCACGCCGCAGACGCTGGTCGGTGGTCCGCGACTAGATGCCGCGCTAATGGCTGCTTCCGGACGCACCGCGACCACCAAGGCCATGGGCAAGGGGTCGACGCAGCACCAGCACCTGATACAGACGGAGTTTCCGCCGAAGGTGCTGGAAGAGTGGCTGCAAATCTGGGCGCAGCACAATCACCTGCCGTCAACATACCGCCCGCTATTGCGCCCGCTGGCAGCCGGGTCGGACTTCCTGGAGTTGAGCATCCTGAACGGGAAGGAGCGGGTGGCCAACCTTATCTTTGCCGATGTGCAAGACCGTCACGGCCACAAGCTGCTGTCCATTCGCGACATGAATACCTATGATCCTTCGCTCCAGAAAAAGCGGCTGATGACACTCGCGCACCTCTTCCTGCTGCATCGCTACAAGGCAGGACTGGTGCACTACCTGAGCCCGACGGACGACAACCAGCATCAGGCCCAAAAGATGAAGCGGCTGGGCATCTTCAGCAAAGTCGATACCGAGGGGCAACTCATCATCGTGGCCAGCGTCAACGCAGCTCGAATCGCGGAGTTGCTAAGCGTTGACCGTGACGCTCTCAAGCGGCTGATCACCAAGCAGGACCAGCCACAACCAGTGGCGTAGCGGAACTTCGTCATCAGAGTGCCCGGCGTCAGAAGTGGCGCTGGGCACTCGCCTGTTGACCTGAAATCGCCCGATCGGATAGTGGCCAGACGGGTGTCCACCCGCGAACAGCCCAGCCACGGGACAAACTGAAGCTGATCTGCAAATGATACGCGCAGCAACTCCTAGTTCGAGCAGAGCTAGTACTGCCGCCTACTCTGCCTGTCCATTCCCGACCGTAAGCGCAGGAACTCCGTTCTTGCGCATCAGGTCGTTCAGCGCTGGCACGTCCGCAGTTTGAATTTGCTGCCACTGCGCCAACTGCGCGGCCAGGCGAGTGTGCAGTTCGTCAAAGACCTGAAGCTGCTGCGCCGTGGGCGGCTGATCAACACTGGTGATGATGTCGTTGAAGCTGGCGTACTGCTCGTTGAGCATGTTCGGATAGCGCAGGTTGTCTTCCGAGCTCTTCATTTTTACTTCGATCAGTTTCTCCTCGACCGGGGTCATCTTCTGGTCGAGACCCTTGGCGGCGGCAATTATTTCACTATTGGGAGAGCCTGCTGCCGTCCACTTCTCGAGCGTTTCCAAGTTCGCCCGCAACCCGCGGATTTGGTTTACGGCGCGATGCAGGGCGTCAATGTCCTCCCGCGTCTTGAAGGCCAAATCGTTCAACTGCTGCAGATCGGCGGCCGTCACCGTGCTCTGTATGCGAGGATCGATAGTGACGTTCAACGGCGCGCTTTGCGTCCTGCCTCTGACCGTCAGCTTGACCTGGTACGCACCGGGAGTAACCAGCGGTCCGCGAGGCGGATCTCCCGCATAAAATGCGCCGGGAATCTGTACGGGTTCGTCGTACCGGAAATCCCAGGCGAAACGATTCATGCCGGCATTGTCGGGAAGCAGGTTGGCCGGCTTCTCCTGATCGGGCCACTCGGGCGGCTGTTCGTTCTTACTCTCCTCCCTGTTCGACAAATGGCGCACACGCTTGCCTTGGGCGTCGAAAATGTCGATGGTGATCTCTTCTTTCTCGGCGGCCTTCGACTTCAGGTAGTAATAGAGGACCGCACCCTTGGGCGGGTTGTCGCCTACGGGTCGCTTGCGGTCAACCTGGTCGGGAAAATGCAACCGTGTCGCCGTTGCCGGCTGGTAGAGATGAAACTCGTCGTTGGCGATGTTTGCGCTTGCCTGCCGCAATGGGCTCACATCATCGAGAATCCAGAACGAGCGGCCATGTGTCGCAGCAATCAAGTCATCGTCTTTTATGGTGAGGTCGTGAATTGGCGTGGTGGGCAAGTTTAGTTGCAGCGACTGCCAGTGCGCGCCATCATCGATGGAGAAATACACGCCGGTCTCCGTGCCCGCGTAGAGCAGCCCCTTCACCTTTGGATCTTCGCGCACCGAGCGAACGTAGGCTCCGGCAGGAATACCGCTGTTGATGCGCGTCCATGTCTTGCCGTAGTCATGCGTCTTGTAGATCACCGGATTGAAATCATCCAGCTTGTGGCGGTCGATCGCGGCATAGGCGGTGCCCGCATCGAAATGTCCGGCATCGATGATGCTCACCATGCTCCAATCGGGCATGTCCTTGGGCGTGACGTTCTCCCAATCCTTGCCGTCGTCGCGCGTGAGATGGATAAGGCCGTCGTCCGTGCCCGCCCACAACATTCCTTTTTGCAGCGGCGATTCCGCTAGTGCGAACACTGTGTCGTAATACTCAACGCTGGTGATGTCCAGCGTGATGTCTCCGCCCGAAGGCTTCTGTTTGCTCTTGTCATTGCGCGTGAGATCGGGGCTGATGGCGCTCCAACTGTGGCCCTGGTCGGCTGTCTTCATCACAAACTGCGCCGCGCTGTAAATCACGTTGGAATCGTAGGCCGACACCAGTACCGGCTCGGTCCACTGAAAACGGTACTTCAGAGCGTTCGCGCCGTTGCCGGAGGTATCAAGCGGATACGGTGACACATCCGTAAGCTGGTTGGTGCGGTGATCGTAACGCGTGATGATCGCCGCGTCCGAACCGGCATACACAATTTCGGCATCGCGCGGGTCGACCGAAATGTATCCGCTCTCGCCGCCCCCAACTTCATACCAATCCTGGCGCGCGATCACGCCATCATCGCTCTGGCTGGCGATGGCAACGGTCGAGTTGTCCTGCTGCGCGCCATACACGCGGTAGGGCCAGTGGTTATCAGTCACCACATGATAGAACTGCGCCGTCGGCTGGTTGTTCTGCTCAGTCCACGTCTTGCCGCCGTCGACGGAAATGGTCACGCCGCCATCGTTGCTGTTCATGATGCGTTGCGGGTTCGTAGGATCGATCCACAGTCCGTGATGATCTCCATGCGGCGCCGGCAGCAGGTCAAAAGTCTTGCCGCCATCATTGCTGCGGAAAGCGCCGGTGTTCAGCACATACATCGTGTCCGCATTCGCGGGATCGGCAAAGATGTGGCTGAAATACCAGGCGCGCTGGCGGTAGCGCTCGTCGTCATTAACGCGCATCCATGAATTGCCCGCATCGTTAGAGCGATAAATCCCTCCTTCTTTGGCTTCGATGATCGCGTACACGCGGTTGGAATCGGCCCCCGAAACCGCGATTCCGATTCGCCCCAACTCGCCTGCGGGCAGCCCATTGCCTTGTAACTGCTTCCACGTCAGGCCTCCGTCCACCGACTTGTAAAGCCCGCTGCCGGGACCACCGCTATTGAACGTCCATGGCTGTCGCCGCACCTGCCATAACGCCGCGTAAACAATGCTGGGGTTCTTGGGATCAAACACGACATCGATCGCGCCGGTGTTTTCGTCCTTATACAGAACTTTCTGCCAGGTCTTGCCGCCGTCGGCCGTACGGAAAACCCCCCGTTCGGTGTTAGGGCCCCAGGCGTGTCCGAGCGCGGCTACGAGCACGACGTCGGGATTGCGCGGATCGATGATCACCGCTCCAATGTGGCGCGAATCTTTCAGTCCGACGTTAGTCCAGGTGCGTCCAGCGTCGGTGGATTTGTACACTCCGTCGCCATAAGAGATGTTGCCGCGCAAACAAGCTTCACCGCTTCCCGCATACAGAACGTTGTGGTCGGCATCGGCCACCGCGATTGCGCCGATCGACGAAATGTTCTGGTGGTCGAAGGTCGGAACCCACGTCATTCCGCCGTTAGTACTCTTAAAAATGCCACCCGCGACCGCTCCGAAGTAGTAGGTGTTGGGATCGCCGGGCACTCCCGCCACGGCCAGCACGCGACCTCCGCGGAAGGGCCCAATCTGCCGCCACTTCATGCCTCCTACCAGCGTCGTATCCACTTGCGAGAACACCTTCAGGCCAAAGGTAGCGAACAGCAGCAAGACAACGAACCAACGACGCATTGGGAGATCCTCGGATGTAACAGATTTATTACGAGTTCGCGTAATCCTACTGGCAAAGCGCAGGGCGACGCAACATGACGGCTCCGCGGACAGGCGATCCCGCCGACCGATCGATCCCAGATTTTCCTACCAAATCCGCTGGCTACGCCGACGATCGTCGGCGGAAACTGAGGCGCACTCGGTTCCTGGACTGCGGTTTCCGGAAAAGCCAGAATTAGCACTTTAGTGGTCTTGCGTTGTCTCGTTCCGAGGAATAGTGTCCCATGACAATAGTGCAGGGCGACGGGCTGGGTTGCGGGGGTAAGTTGCAGTAGTCGGGGACGTATCGCAGGACAACCTTACCTTCCTTAGAGTTGGGTCAGCTCCTCGTACTTCTTTAAGTTGCGATAAGTAGTAGTGGTATCTCATACGGACTCCTACGTTCACGTGGAAGAGTCGCAACATTCAGAGCCTGCAAAACTTGATGAGGGGGTTTGTGATGACACGTGCTCGACTCCTGTTGTCCTTTGTTTCAATTTCCACACTAATGGCTTTGCTCCTGTGCTGTGCGGCTTTCCCCGCGTGGGCGCAGACAACGACGACGGCTGGCACGCTGACTGGCTTGGTGACCGACCAGAGCAATGCAGTGGTGCCCGACGCAACGGTCACTGTCAAAGACGTCGCTTCGAGCATGACGCGCAACACCACCACCAACTCGTCAGGACGGTATGTGCTCGTGGATGTTCCCCCAGGCACTTACGACGTGACCATCACCAAGGCCGGATTCGCCAAGGTTTCGATTCCCGGCCAGTTAGTTCAGGTGGGCATGGTTGCCACCAACAATGTCACCCTGAAGGTCGGCGCTGAAAGCCAGACCGTCGAGGTGCAGAGCTCCGGAGTCGAACTGCAGACCCTGAACGCTACTGTTGGTAATCAGGTTTCAGGCCTTGCTCTCGAGTCGCTACCCACGATCGCTCGTGACACCAGCACCTTCCTGACGCTGCAGTCGGGCATCAGCCCGGATGGCAGCGTGGCCGGCGCAGTGGTGGACCAAAGCTCGTTCCAGTTGGATGGTGGCGAGAACACCAACGATATGGACGGCAGCATGAGCGTGTATACGCCCAGCTACGCGGGTGATCCCACGGGCGGTGTTGCCAACCAGAGTAATGGCGTGGCGGCAGGCGCGACGGGCGTGATGCCGACACCGGCGGATAGCGTGGAAGAATTCAAAGTCAGCGTCGCGGGTCAGGGCGCGGACTTCAACAGCTCAGCCGGCGCGCAGGTGCAGATTGTCACCAAGCGCGGCACCGACCAGTGGCATGGCACGGCCTACGAGTATTACCTCGACAACAACCTGAACGCCAACACCTGGCAGAACAATTTCACCGGTACCCCGAATGCGAGCTATCACTACAACCGCTTCGGCGGCGCCGTCGGTGGCCCGATCATCTCCAAGAAGGTATTGGGCGGCAAGACCTACTTCTTCGCTAACTACGAAGGTTTCCGCTTCCCAGAAGCGCAGACGATTGAACGCGCAGTGCCCTCGGCTGCCATGCGGCTCGGCCTGCTGCAGTTCCCCGACGCAAACGGCGTGGTGCAGGTCTACAACCTGAACCCCATACCCGTGACGTACAACGGCGTCACCTACAATCCGGCGCAGTGCCCGGCCGGGCCTTGCGATCCGCGTGCGATTGGTATCAACCCGCTGGTTGAGCAGATGTGGAACAAGTACATGCCCCTCTCGAACGAGAGCGGGTGCGGTCAGTCTCGCTGCGATGGATTGAACGTTCTCGGATTTCTAGCCAATATGTCCACGCCCCAGTCGTCCAACTTCGGCGTGGCTCGCCTCGACCACGACTTCGGCGACAAGTGGCATTTCATGAGCAGCTACCGCTACTACAACCTGACGAGCGCCAGTACTCAACAGGTGGATATTGGCGGATTTTTCCCGGGTGACACGCTCGGCGTTCCGAAGTCTCTGTCGAACAACCCGCAGCAACCCTGGTTCCTGGTGGCTGGTTTGACCGGGCAACTTACCAACAACATCACCAATGACATCCACTACAGCTTCCTGCGCAACTGGTGGCAGTGGGGCAGAGAGGGAGCGCCGCCGCAATTTGCCGGCCTGGGCGGAGCTTTGGAGCCTTTCGGTGAAAACGCAACTAACGTGCTCAGTCCTTACAACGTAAATACGCAGCAGACGCGTACCCGTTTCTGGGATGGCCAGGACAACATGATTCGCGACGACGTGACCTGGCTGCACGGCAAGCACATGATCCAGTTTGGCGGCATGTATCAGCACAACTTTAACTGGCACAGCCGTACGGACAACGGCGGCGGCATCAACTACTACCCCGTCTATCAACTTGGAACGACCGCTGGCGCGGGATCGGGCATCGACATGACCGGATACATCCCCACAGCCGTGACCGCAGGCGGAACTTCTTCTTCGACTTGGGGTCGCGACTATGCCGCACTGTTGGGCATCGACTCAATCTCACAAGTCGCCTATACCCGCAGCGGCAATAGCCTGACGTTGAACCCGCCTCTCACGCCCGCCTTCGACAAGGTCACCATTCCCTTTTACAACTTCTACGGCAGCGATACCTGGCGCATGACTCCAAAGTTCACCCTCACCTTCGGACTGGGCTGGACGCTGGAAATGCCCCCGAAGGAAGCCAGTGGCAAACAGGTCGCTTTTGTTGGCGCCAACGACGAGCAGATCAGCACAACTCAATACCTGCAAGCTCGCGAGTCGGCAGCCCTGCAGGGCCAGGTGTACAACCCGATTGTAGGCTTCAGCCTCCTCGGCAACCTGGCTAACCACCCTTCGTATATTTACAATCCCTTCTACGGTGAGTGGAGCCCGCGCATATCCGCCGCATGGGATGTTTTCGGTGACGGCCGCACCGTAATTCGCGGTGGATACGGCAGAACCTACGGACGTCTGAACGGCGTGGATCTGGTGCTGGTTCCCCTGCTGGGAACCGGCCTGATTCAGCCCGTACAGTGTATCGGCGCTCTGATTAACGGTACTTGCGCCGGCAACGGCGGCGCCACTCCTGCCACCGCGTTCCGCGTTGGCGTCGATGGCCTGGTAGCTCCGTTACCGCAGGCTTCGCAGACCCTTCCCCAACCGTTTATTCCGGGTGTGAACGGAATCGCCGCCGGAGCCGGCGAGGCACTGGATCCGAACTTCCGGCCTAACAACGTGGACACCTTCACCCTCACCTTTGCGCGTCAACTCAACAACCGCCTGAGCCTTGAGATTGGTTACATCGGTCGGCTCATCCACAACGAGTACCTGCCGATCAACCTCAACGCGGTGCCTTACATGATGACCATGGGAGGCCAGACGTTTGCCAAGGCCTATGCCAACACGGTGATCGGCTACTGCGGCAACGGCAACGTTAACAATATGGGAGGTGGCAACTGCGTCGGCAACGCCGCAGCAGTTGCGCCGCAACCGTTCTTTGAGGCCGCCTTGGCTGGAACCGGCTACTGCAATGGCTTCGCCAACTGCACACAGGCCGTCATCAACAAAGAAGGCCTGAGCGGCACCGGCAACCTCGCCATCGCCAATGTCTGGAGTCTGTACAGCGATCTGGACAACGGCGGTTTCAACTTCCCGCGTAGCATGATGAACACTCCGTTGAACTGCCCGACAGGATCCGAGATCGGCTGCAGCGGCCAGTTGACCTCAGGCGTCGGCATGAATGCCAGCGTCGGCTATGGCAATTACAACGCGATGTTCATTACCTTGAAGTCGCAGGCGTGGCACGACGTGACCGCGCAGTCGAACTTCACCTGGTCCAAGGCGCTCGGTACGGGCGCTGAAGTCCAAGCCACCAGCGAAGCCACGGCGCCCGATCCGTTCGATCTCCGTAACGGCTACGGGTACCAGGCATTCGACCGCCGCTACATTTACAACCTGTTCTTCGTGTATCAGCCACACTGGTACAAGGGACAGTCGGGGTTCATGGGACACCTGCTGGGTGGCTGGACGCTCGCTCCTGTGTTTACGGCGGGTAGCGGCCTGCCCATGACTCTTGGCACCATCAACGGTGGCGGCCAGGCGTTCGGCGAGGGCGATTCTTCGAACTTCTTCGGTTATGGAAACTCGGAGAACGCAATTCCTCTCGTGCCTATCACCGGCCAAGGTTCCCGCTACTTCGGTATTACAGGCCCGATTGGCTCGTCCGGCTTGAACGGTGCCAATATATTCGCCAACCCAACGGCGGTTTGGAACGAAATCCGCCAGCCCATTCTTGGTTACGACACCCATGACGGCGGCTTCGGTGTTCTGCGCGGCATGCCGTACTGGAACGTTGACTTTAGCATCAAGAAGCTGTTCAAGATCACCGAGCGCTTCAGCTGCGAATTCCAGACGGTGTTCACCAACGTCTTCAACCACGACCAGTTTGGCGATCCAGCCGGCGATTACCTCGACACCAGCAACGCTGCCGGTTTCGGGTCGCTCCCCGGACAGGTCACCAACACCAGCCCGCGCCAGATTCAGTTTGGTTTGCGGTTAAGCTTCTAACTTCTGCTTGTTCTTGCTTCGCGGCCGGGAGTCAATCTCCCGGCCTTTTTTCTTGTATCGGCAAACGCAAAATCCCTAAGCTCTACGAGTAAATTCTCGAATCCCCTGCCACTTCCGGCGCTGAAGTGGCATCCAAACGCAAACAGTGAAGAACGAATGTCGGTGCGCTAAATGATTCGTCAATGGCCTGTTTGGGGGGGCACATTTGAGAGCCAGGGCTACCAAGAAGCCGGAAGCCATTTCGTCCGAGGGACCGATTTCTACCCGAGCCGAGCAGAAGCAGGTGGAAGAACGGCAGGCCATCGGCGCCAATGTCGTTTACGAGACCATCCGGCGCGAGGGTGAAGAGGAACTGCGCCGTACCGCGTCGGCGCTGGCTTGGTCTGGATTGGCGGCCGGATTGTCCATGGGATTTTCGTTTATCGCGGAAGGTCTGCTGATATCCCATTTGCCCGATAGTCCCTGGCGGCCCCTGGTTTCAAAGGCCGGCTACTGCATCGGCTTTCTGATTGTCATTCTTGGACGTCAGCAGCTCTTTACCGAGAACACTCTTACCGTGATCCTGCCCTTGCTGGTGCACAAAGACATGAAGACGCTCCTGCGCGTTCTGCGACTGTGGGGCATCGTGCTCACTGCAAACCTTGCAGGAACGTTTCTCTTCGCCCTTTGTCTCGCACGTATCGTCGTCTTCGATGCCCACACTCAGGCTGGGTTGTCAGCGATCGGCGCCGCAGACTTCGGTGCCGGGTTCTGGACGGTCGCCGTCCGCGCCATCTTCGCCGGGTGGCTGATCGCACTGATGGTCTGGCTGCTTCCCGGGGCTGAGTCCGCCAAGGTCAGCATCATCATTATCATCACCTACCTCGTAGGCTTGGCCGGATTCAACCACATCGTCGCCGGCTCTACTACCGCTCTGTTTCTCGTGGTTACCGGGTCCGTCTCCTTCGGAACTTACGTCACGCAGTTCTTCGTCCCAACCCTGTTGGGCAACATCATCGGAGGACTGTCGCTCGTCGCGGCACTGGGGCATGCCCAGGTTGTCGGCGGAAAAGACTGAGCCACTCATTCCTTGTCTCAGTTCAGGGGGCGTGGTCTTCATGCAACCCCGCGCACTGAATCGCAGTCCAATCTTGTGAGGTCAAAATGCCAGCTAAAAAATCGAGTGCGCAAACTGGGAAGAAAAGCAGTCACCGAAAGTACAGTGAGTCCGCAAGCAAGACCGTGGAAAACGAAATGCGCCGCTTCAAGGAAGGCAAGTTGCGTTCCGGACCGGGCGGAAAAGGCGGAAAAGTCACCAGCCGAAAACAGGCTATTGCCATCGGACTCTCTGAGGCGCGTGAAAAAGGCGCCAAAGTCCCGAAGAAAAACAGCGCCTCATAAACCGCCGGCGGCTCTGACGGGCCGCCGTTTCTCGCCAAATGTCCCCCCTACCTACGGAACTTCGCCAATCCCTTCAAGGTTTCTACCCGATACTCGTAGCCTTCCCGTTGTCCTACCGTTAAGAACGCAGGCGGATACGCTGGCGGCCGGCCAGCAACGAACCCTGAGGGCCGCTTGCACGCTTCTATCTGCTCGCAGTATTGAGCGCAGTTTGGACCCACACTAAACCAGTTTGGAGGCGTCCTTTGACAGTCGAGAAGAACGTATTGACCCGTGGCATCCCTGAGCAGGAAGCAATTTCTGGAGCCGTGTTGGGCGACCCTGCCTGCTTTGAGTCTCTGTATCACCTGCATCGGCGCCGCGTTTATATGCTCTGTCTGCGCATCACCCGCAACACTGCGGATGCCGAAGACCTTACCCAGGAAGTCTTCTTGCAGTTGTTCCGTAAGGTTGCAACCTTTCGTGGCGATTCCGCATTTTCTACCTGGCTGCATCGCGTGGCCATGAATGTCGTGCTCATGCACCTGCGCAAGAAAACCCTTCCGCTCGCGCCCGAGCCTTTGGAGTCGCAACCGGACGGCAGTGCTAAGAAAGAAATTGGCGTGACCGACCAGACCTTGGCCGTTGCTGTTGACCGCATCCTCCTGGAGCGTTCCGTCGGCCGTTTGCCCGCGGGATATCGCGCTGTCTTCCTGCTCCACGACGTACAGGGCTACGAGCACAAGGAAATCGCCAAACTCATGCGCTGTTCAGTCGGCAATTCCAAGTCGCAACTCCACAAGGCGCGCCTGAAATTGCGCTCGCGCATCGAAGTCGGAGGGGAGCGCCGGTCCGCTCCCCGCGTGTGGCAGACGGACGCTGTCGCGGCCTGAGCGTGTTTTGCCCCTGTCCGCTAGTCGCGCAGGGTTGCCTGCGAAGGTTTTCGCCGTCATCAGCCGGTCACACTACGCTTCGACCAGGTCGCTGATAACCTCGTTGAGTTCCAACGGGTGATAGTGTGATCCGTGTAAGTCCGCGGCCGGTTTTTGTTTTTGACCTTCGCTCTCGTCGGCCGCTCGAGCCCGGGGTATTCTCTCCACTATCCACCGCTCTTTCCTACCGCCTGAATCCACCACCGCCGCGGAAGCCTCCGCCGCCAAAGCCGCCACCGCCGCGATCGGCCCAGCCGCCTCCACCGTATCCTCCGCCCCATCCACCCGAGTGGAAGTTGCCCCAGCGCTGTGATCCACTGTTGCGCGCCGAAGCCCAGTTGTCCGCGGAGGACTTGTCAAAGCCCGACGACGGACTCGACCATCCGCTATTGGTGTGTTGCTGCCAGCCATTGCCCGCTCCCGGCGTCGCCTTGTACACGTTGCCGTCGTGATCGGCATACAGGTTGCCGGTATTCGTGTTGTACGCAAACCCGTGGCTGCCGCTCACTGACTGTCCGGAGTACGCGTTGCCATACGTTCCAGCCGCGCCGCCATGAACCACTCCCGTGTTCTGGTTGTAGTCCATACCATGCGCGCCCGCAGCGTAGTTACCGGTATAGGCGTTGCTCGCCGTGCGGCCTTGCGCCGAATAATGGTTTCCTGTCGAAGGGTTAGTTCCGTTGACGTTCGTTCCGGAACGATACGTTCCGGTGTAGGCGTTGTAATTCTCGGCATGTGCCGCTGTACCGCTATTGCCTGTGACCGGATTGTAGTAAGCACCGCGACCTCCCGTGCCTACATTTCCGGTGTACGGATTCGCCCACGCCGCGCGAGTCCCGGCGTACGCCGTATTGCCCCAGCGTCCGTAAACATTGGCCGCCGCAGCGCCGCCGTATCCGCCCCATCCCCATGCAGGAGCTCCATATCCCCAGCCCCAGCCACCGACCGGGCCCCACCACGGACTGCACCATGACCCATACGCCATGCCCATGCCGAAGCCCAACGCCCATCCCGCGGTGGCGCTCCATGCAAATCCTGCGCCCACGCCGTAGGTGTACGGAGCCGGCACCCATCCGTAGGGTCCGATGTAAGGCGCGTAGTAATAACCAGTCCCGTAAACTACCACATTGTCAGACGAGACCACCGTGCCGTAATAGCCCGGCGTATAGCCGACGTACACCACGTTCGGCGTGTACCCATACACCTGCACGTAGGTCACGTAATGCACCGGCGAACTCGGCGGAATCGTGTACACCGCCGGCGGAACAACCGTCGCCACCACCCACGGACCTGTCGGCGCTCCAGCGGTAAACCACACGCCATTGTCCACCGCGTAGTAGGCGTTGTTCGGAACATAGACGACCGGCGTCGCGCTATTGACGGCGTATGTCAGATTCAGTGCCCTGCACCGTCTGGAAGTCCGGCGCGCCGTCATACGTCACGTTCAGCTTCGCTGCCGAACGCGTAATCGTCGCCGTCTGCGGAATCGAGTTCGCGATAATCGCTTCCTTCGCCTGCGGCGTTCCCGGAACCGAAACCAGCACGCTGGCCTTCGGACTGTACGACGGAATCTTGGCGAAATCCGCCGGCAAGCTGCTTCCTGCGACGTACGTCCAACTCCCTCCCGTTTGCAGCGCAGCTCGACTGGAACCACCGCCCGGCGATCAGCAGGTAATAGTTCTGATTCGAGGTGTCTTGGAAGACGTCGCTCCCCGTGTTGCTCACATATTGCAGGCTGGTGCCCGGAATCGCCGTATACACCGGCACGCCCTGCGTCACCACCAGCTCCGCCGGCTTCGTCATGATGAAGATCGTCGGTACCTGGCCATCTTCTTCCGCCTCTTTCAGCGACTCCTGCGGATTCCCCAGCGGCTGGTTCTGTCCATTCGACTGCGCCGCCTGCAGAATCTTGTCCATGTCCTTCGTGGGCGCATGCTTGGCCGGCGAATACATTCCGTCGATCCGGTCGGCTTCCATCCAGCCATCCATCAGCGCGACGTAATATTTGATCTTCGACGGATCGAACAGGATCATCGCCCGCGTGTTGATCACCTTCTGCAGTTTGTCTGCTGCAGGCCGCAGCACCGGAGCACCATCCACCAGCGCCAGCACCGCCGGCGTGATGCTGAAGATGATCTGCGGCGGATCGTTTTGCAGCGGATACGTCTTCTGCTCGCTCGCCGCATTCGTCACCGCCAATTCCGCTTCCAGCAGATCGAGCGGCACGGTCTTCAGCGTTGGCGTGTCGCTGAGAAAAGCGCTCGTGTAGGCGTGGCCGTTGTTCGCAATAGTCGGAAAGCTCTGTTTGGTGACAGCCACATTTTCCAGCGTGACCACGCGGTTCACTTTGTCCACTTCCGTTTGCGCGGAGTACCAAACGACCCCGTAGTCCTTGCCTTCTTTGCCCGGCAACTTCACCTTCACGGCCGAGCGCGCAACGAGTTTGTTGCCCGTCCAGCTTTCCACTTGCGGCTGATACACCGAGATAGTCGCTCCCTGCGAGGTAACCACTCGCGGCCAGGGATCATTGGCCGAAGGTGGCGGAGGTGCGGCATTGGCAGTCGCCGGAGCCGCGGTTGCGCCCGGAGTTTGTGCGACCGCCATCGTGGGCGACGCCACTCCAATCGTGAAAACCAGAAGACACGCAATGAATTGTTCCAGAATTGCTCTCATACAGTAATCACAGCGAGACGGCCGCTCGAGCCGAACGCCGTACTCGCTCCTCCATGATTTGGCTGCAACGGACTATTGCAGCGATTCCCCTTGCTCCACTACCAGCTTGTACGCAACGTAATACTTATAAATGTTGCTGACGTACTGGACCGTCACCGGCCCCACATTCTGTTCCACCAGAAGCTCAACGTTGCCGAACCACTTGTTCGGATCCAGTCCCCGCGACGCGGCTTCCTTTCGCAGCTCCGCGATGCGGTTCGGGCCCGCGTTGTAAGCGGCAAAGGTGAACAGCAGCCGGTTCGTCGGATCGATCTTCGGGTCGCTGAAGTAATTTGTCGCGATGGAATTCAGCAGCTTCACCCCAGCGTGGATATTGTTCTCCGCAGTCCCGATATTCGGAATGCTGATGGGCGGCGCCGCCGCAGTGCTCGGCTTGACTTGCATAATCCCGACCGCACCGCCGGGACTCCTCGCCGCTTGATTCAGCATCGACTCCTGGTAGCCCTGCGCCACCACCATCAAATAGTCGAAGCCGTATTGCGATGCGTACTCCTTGAAGAAGGCAACTGTCTGCTCAAACTTCTTCATTTCCTCCGCGCTGGTCGGATTCTTCACCCACTGGTCGCTCTGCAGATAGCGCCGCCATAGCGTATTACCGAACGACGTTCCCGCCGCACGCGTCTTCACGAACTCATCCACCAGTTGCTTGAGTTGCGGATTGTTCTTTCGCATCGCAAATGCCAGGTCGCCTTCGGTCCCAACCACCAGCTTCGGCTGCGGAGTTATTCCCGGAAACACGCTGGCCCACAGGTCGGCGCGCTCCTTCAGGGTAACGGTCGCGGGGAGAATGCCCGCGTTCACCATCTCCAGCAGGTCTTCGTCGATCAGGTTCTTGTCGGCTTTCTCGATCAGGATTTCCGGCTTGCCCGCCTGCCGCAACGACTCGTTGACTTTCGTCAGGTTGTCGTAATACGTAGTGAGCGGATTGACAAACACCTTTTTCCCGCCCAACTGGTCCAGCGAAGTAAGCGCGCCGAAGTCCTTCCGCGTAACGATAATCTGCTTCACATCAGTTTGGATCGGTATCGAAAACGCCACCTGCTGTTCGCGTTCCGGCGTCACCACCAGTCCGTACGCAATCAGGTCACCCACGCCCTCCTTCAGGGCCTTTTCCACCTGATCGGGACGGACCGGAATAAACGTAACCTGGACGTGTTGCCGGGTGTGCAGCTTCTCATTGAGGAACTGCTCGAAATACTGCATTGCCTGGTAGTAAATGCCCTCGGGCTTGCCGTCCACGTAGAAGAATCCGGAGCGGCTATAGAGCACCAGCGCTCGAACGCTGCCTCGCTTGACCATGGCATCTAGGTCGCCTGTCTGGCGCTCAAAGCTCAGCGGCAACCCGGCATCCGCGGACTGGATCGCAGGCTTATCCTGTGCGGCCCGGCTCTGTTGAGTGAATGCCAGCATAGCTAGCGACAACACCACGCAAAGCCACAGCAGAAGGAAGCGCTGCATCCATCAAGTGTTGCACGACTCGCCCTCGGCTGCCAACGCCAGCAAGCCAGCGGCACGACGAGGAACGGCGCGCGGGACCTCGGTTTACTTCTTCGGCGGAGCACCCTGTTGCTGCTCCTGTTCCAGTTGTTTCAGCTTCATCTCCATCATCATCTTCTCCTGCTCCTTGGTGAACTTGGGGAACAGGAAAGCGATTTGCAGCCGCATGCTCCACGACGAAGTTCCCGTCGGATAGGCGGCGTTCCCGTAGAACGTCGCCGAAATGTTCACCGGCTGGAATCCCAGCTTCATGATCCTGCCCACGCCCCCGCCAAACGGTACCGTCCAAATGTTGCCACTGCTTGCCCTCCAGTTGGCCGTGAGGATCGGCGACATCGTCATGTACCAACCCTTCTTCATGTTGTAGTTGATGAAGTACTGCAGCAGCATCTGATTCACTGGCGGACGACTGCCCGATCCGGCAACCGACCAGACGTTATTCACCAGTGCGCCAATCGTCCAGTGTTCAGGCTGCCACAAGGCGACGAACGACGGCCCCAGGCTGAACTTGCCTTGTCCCAGAATGTCGTTCGTGGCCGTTGGAATCACAAATGCCGGCCCCGCGCCCCAGATCACCTTGCCGGGTTTCGCGGGCGACAGAAAGAACGTCGGATTCATATCGCCCAGTCCATATTCTCCGCCCGTGTTCTGGTTGGGATACGGCTGCCACACAATCGGCTGAATGATGCGCGAGATCAGCATCCACTTTTCGCCGAGATGCGCAGGAATAACCGGCTGGATGTTCAACACGTCCTGATCGCGGTTGTAAGGGCCATAGCCGAAATTGGTGTTGTTCTGCAAAGGAACGCTGATCAGGTTGGCTACCGGGTTCTGCGTCGCCTTCTGCAGCGCTTCTGCCTGTGCTTCCTCATCGGGGGCGGCGGCTGGCGTCTGATCGCTGGCGGCCGGCTTCGCCTGCGGATCAGGAGCGTCCGAAGGTTCACGATCCACCGGCTGCCGATCGGCGACGAGCTTTAGCTGCCCGGCAGGGGCCGAGGGCTCAGAATCCGCTGGTAGCGTGCTCGGGGCCGAACCTCTCGGGATCAAGATAATCTCATTCCCCTTTAAACTGACGGAACTGTTCGTGAGGCGTGCCAATGCTTCGATGTCCACATAAGACTTGCCGTTTATCTGGACAATCGGAGCTTGGCCCGGCTGGCCCGCTACGATAAGCGTTAGGTTCTGCTGCGCGATTGCCGAAAAGCTGAGCCAGAAAATCAGGGGGAGCATTGAAAACAGAATTCGTTTCATGATCTCAGTTCCTTCTGAACTCGTCGCTGTTGGCCAGCGCGAGGAAATAGTCAAATTTACGAAACAACAGCGGACTTAACGTTCCGCGATTGATGGATCCGGCTCACCACCACGAAGAAGAAACCTGTGGACAAGCCGCACATGAGCACGCCCATCAAGCCCTCGATCGGGCCGAGCAGCCGCCACGGCTTGGCCAGCACCACGTCGCCGTAGCCGATCGTAGTGTAAGTGGCCCCGGAGAAATAGAACGCCGTTTCGGCATTGGGCAGGCAGCCGCGCCACAGATAGAAGAAGCCCCAGATGGCGATCTCCGCCAGATGCAGCAGGACCAGCCACCAGATCATCCGGAGCAGCAACCGGGAAACCGGCCAGACGCCCGTCGGCTGGGGATGCAATTTCAGCAAGCCACGAATCAGCACGGCGATACCCGTAGCATGCACGGCCACGGTGAGGAACGACAGAACACACGCGCTGAGGAATACCGAGATCATCTGCGATCCAGGGAGAACAGGGGTACAAAGCCAGCCCAACGGCGTTTTCCGGATGGTTTGTCTTGACGCCCCTCAACTCATTCCGACCAGTCATTTCTCCCATGAGAATATATTTTTCCAGTCGTTCTTCATGCTGATGACGGTCCAGCCCTTCGCCTTGGCTTCGTCGTACAAAGCCTGGCTGAATGCGCCGACCTTGGTGTCGGGCAATCCCTGCGCCGGACCATAAGCATATTCGCGAGTGGCGTCATCGTGCAGGACCAGCATCTCCAGCGAGGCGCCGCCGTTTGCCTGGGTGTACTCCAGCATCTCTCGGTCGCCCTCGGTGTTGCCGAACGCCGCTTTGGGATGCTTCCCAATGAACAGATAAATGTCTTCCGCCTTGCCGGCTCCGTTGTTGTTCAGCAGAAGTTTCGGGTCGCGCATCAGGATGCCCTGTCCGTCTTTGTTGTAGGCGTACTGCGTATCCAGCGCCGAACCGATGACCTGTTCCGGAGGAATGCTATAGACCTGCTCCGCATACGTGCGCACGAAGTCCTGCCCGCCGCCGGTCACGATGTAAGTGCGATAGCCGTTGTCGCGCAGGTACTTCATGACCTCGATCATCGGCTGGTACACCATCTGCGAATAAGGCCTGTCGAAGCGCGGATGCTTCGCCGTCGCCCACCAGTCCTTCACAATCGGCCCGAACGCTTCCGCTGTCATGCCCGTGTGCGTGGTCATGGCGATGACCTCAATGTCCTTCATCGTGAACTTCGCCATTGCCTCTTTGTCGCCAGTGACGATGGCCTTGAACGGCATCCTGGTTTTCCATTCCGGATGCTGCGGGGCCATCTCAGCCACGCGATCGAAAGCAAACAACACCTGCGAGTAGATGGGCTGCTCGACCCAAGTGGTGCCGTCCTGATCGAACGTCGCAATGCGGTCTTCCGGTGCCACAAACTTCGCACTGCTCTTGTCCGTCGTGGTCTTGACGAAGTCGAGAATCGCTTGCTTCGCTGGCCCATCGTTCCACGAGGGAAGCGGATCCGCGGCGACGGTCGCTGCCGGTTGGCCTGCGTTAGGAGTGGTGGGTGTCGGGTTATTGGTGCAGCCGACGAGAGTGACAATTGAGAGAAGCGATAAGAATAATGACAGCCGAGTTTTCATTGCTATCCCTCCTAATTATGTGGCGGTTTTCGCCGCTTTTTCCGGCAGCATGTGCGGAGCGAACCGCGCAGTCAGAACCGGCCCAAGAATCGCCGTCGTGAGCATCAGTACCAGCACGACATTCAGCAACCGGCCATCGACCAGCCGTTGCCCTGCAGCATTCAGCGTGTCATAAGCCACCAATGCGGCCGCGAGCGTGGCTGCCACCTGCGGCAACGTCAGCGACCACACTGTCAGCCGTTCCGCCCAGTTGTAATGGAAGACGCGTCCGGCAATTTCCGCCGCGATAAACTTCCCAACCAGCAGCGCGAGAATCACCCCTGACGCCAGCGCGAAGTTGTCGATCAAGCTGCGAGCGAACACTAGCGGATCGATCAGGAACCCGGTCACAATAAAGAAAACCGGAATGAACAGAGAATTGGCAAAGAACTCCAGCTTGCCCTTGGCCGGCTTGTCCTTGACCGCGGCGTTGACCGCCAGGCCGGCCAGGAATGCCCCGACGATGCCCGGCAGATTGATGACCTGTGCCAGCAGACCCGCCACCGCCATGATGCCGAGCGTGAGAACAAAATAGGAGTTCTCGTCGCTTTCTACCTTCTTCAAGAAGTACGCACCTAGACGGCTCACCGAACAACACCAGCGGAACAAAGACCGCAATCTCAACCAACTGCACTGCGAGATTCAACACCGAAAATCCGCTGTGATAGATCCCGGCGCAGATGGCATAAACAATCAGCGACAGCGTGTCAGAAATGACAGTCGCTCCCACCGTAACGGTGACTGGCTCAAGCTTGGTCTCGCCGAGTTGTCTGACGATCGTCAACGCCAGCAGCGTGTGCGAAGCCAGCA
The DNA here is from genome assembly GCA_963837915.1 of uncultured Acidobacteriaceae bacterium. Lineage (GTDB taxonomy): Bacteria > Acidobacteriota > Terriglobia > Terriglobales > Acidobacteriaceae > DASRAA01. The sequence continues at coordinate 78,492 of CAWIPZ010000051.1, read as the reverse complement.
GCGATCCTAAAACAATGGCCGTGATGGTCTGGTATCCGAAATGCAGCCCCACCGCTGTGCCCAGAGCCAGCGGAATGCTGGTGGTCAAGAGACCGAATGTGATCGACCTGTTGCGCGCCCGCCGGAACAGCGCTAGATCGATCTCCAGCCCGGCAAAGAACATGAGCAACAGCTTCCCTATTTCAGCGAAGAAATCCGCGATCGCCGGGTGCGGCGCGAATATCCCCATCACATGAGGCCCGAGTATCACTCCACTCAGCAACAAACCGACAACGGCAGGGAGCCGGAGCCTCTTCGAGAGCGGAGGAACGCCGACAATGACCGCCATCGCCAACGCAAACTTAGCCAAGTTCGGCAGGGCTAGCGCGTGCGACCGTAGCCATTCAACGATTTCCATCAGGCAGGCCAATGTGAAGCAAGCGGGAACGCGAGGAAGGACGTACCGCCTTCCTCGCTTCCGACTTCAGTTTTGCGCACTCTCTCAAGTCCGCATTTTCAACTGCCTACTTCTCCGACCTAGTCGTCTCCCTTGTTCTGTTCCATTTGCTTCAGGATGCCGTCGAGGTTGTAGGTCTCAGGCGCCTGTAGCGGCGGGAACTCCTTAAATGTATAGAGTTCCTTCATCCACAGTAATTGGCCGATGGGCAACATGTTCCAGTCGTACAGATAAGCCGTCGTCGGGGAGGCGAGTGCGCCGCCCAGGGACATGGCTGACTTCGAATCCGAGAAGCTCACCGTCTGCTCGAACGGATCGCGCTTAATGTTCGCAACCAACGTCCAGTGATAGTTGACTAGGGGCAGGAACCAGCCGGTCGCTCCCCCGGGAGCCATCGTGTAATACATCTTCCAGTTCTTGTAACGCACCGCCGATGGTGTTGCGCCGGAGTAGTAGAAGAAGACGTCACGCGCCGACTTGTCCGACTTACCTTCCAGATAGTCGCGTTGGTCGAAGCCGTCGAGCATGGTCTTGACGATGCCGGGGTACTTGCCGGCCTGGATCTGCTTGTTCAGCTCGTCGCCTTTAGGACCGCCGGCAATGTCAACGAACGTGGGCAGCCAGTCCAGCGCGGCAAACAGTTCTTTCTTGACCGTGCCCGGCTTGATGTGGCCCTGCCACCGAACGACCAGGGGTGAGCGATAGCCGCCTTCCCATGCCTCGCCCTTCTGACCTTTGAATGGCGTGATGCCGCCGTCCGGGTAAGACACCGTCTCGGCCCCGTTGTCGGTGGTGAAGATCAGGATGGTGTTGTCCAGTTGCCCCATTTGTTCCAGCTTCGCCATGACGACGCCGATGTTGTCGTCCATCTGCTTCATGCCGGCTTCGTTGATGCCCCAGTCCTTGCCGCCCTTTTCACCAATCATGTCCAGGTACTTCTGGGAGAGCACGGTGGTCACGTGCATGCGTGCCGGGTTGTACCACACGAAGAACGGCTTGCCGGTAGTCTTCGGGTCGTTGCGGTCGAGGAAGTCAACTACCTTGGCCGAGACCTCCTCGTCCACCGTTTTCGACCTCTCCAGCGACAGAGGACCCTCGTCCTTGCAGGTCTGGTTCTTCTCGGTACCGTCAGAAGAGTGACACCAGATGATCGGACGCGGCGGCGTCAGGCAGGTCGTTGTCCTCGGGTCCACTGCGCCGCGAGGGTCGGAGAGTCCGGGCACCGGCGTGTTCTTGCAGGGCGGTGCGATGCCCTGTACCGTCTCGCTGCTGTTGATATCGGGGAAGCTCACCTGCTGCATTGCGTCCAGGTGGTAGAGCCAGCCCCAGTATTCCTGGAAACCGTGCGCTGTTGGGAGAGACGAGGTGTGGTCGCCGAGATGGTTCTTACCGAACTCGCCTGTGGTGTAGCCGAGATCGCGCAGGAACACTGCCAGTGCCGGAGTGCCGGGCCGCAGATAAGAGGGGCTGCCGGGCAGTTGCGGCGGAATCATGCCCGTACGCAGCGGATACATGCCGGTGAAGAATGCATTGCGTCCCGAGGTGCAGCTCTGCATGGCAACATAATCCATGAAGATCGCGCCTTCGTTGCCAATGCGGTCGATGTTGGGGGTTTCCCCAACCATCAGGCCGCGATGGTAGATGCTCGGCTGCATCCAGCCGATGTCATCGCCCATGATGACCACAATGTTGGGTTTCTGCGCGGTGGGTGCCTGCGCGTGCGCGCTCGTAAAATCGCCAGCAATCAAAAAGCTGGAGATGGCGACCGCGCCGATCGTAAGTTTTCGCACACTTGCTCCGAAATCCATACTTCGCTCCTCGTGAATGGTTTTTATCGAGCTTCAATCAACGCTGGTTGACGTTGACTGAAGAATTGAAACAACCTCGTCGAGAGCAATCCGGCCTCTGTAAGAAAGGTTGAACAGCGGGGGGTAGGAAATTTTCGTTCCACCAAAAGTGTACACTTCGGCGGCTCTAAACGACCTCCACCGAAGTAGTGTCAGTTGCGAAATCTCTTAACCTCTTAAGGTCAAGTACAACGGGATTGCCATGAGGCGTCGGGGGGCCGCGGCTCTCATGATTACCGGTAGTTCGCCGCCCACGCTGTGATGGATGTCACAATACGGTGTGCCACTTTCTAGTGATTCACCGGGATTGCCCCGAGTTTCGAGGCGTGGGTGCCCCATCCTTTCCCTTCCTTTGGGAAAGGGTGGGAAGCACACACCACGCTTTTCGGCGCCAACCTGCGATGGTAGCTCCAGTCCCGCCCCGCGGGACGGTAGAAGAAAGCCCAGCGTTTCAACGCTGGGCAAGCTAAATGACGCCTCTATTCATCTCTGTCGAAGGCTCGCGCGCAGCCGTAGGCGAAGCGCACAAAACAAAATCCCCCAAAGAACGATCCGCGTTCATCCGCGCAATCCGCGGTTGCTTTTCTCCGTGTCCTCCGCGCCTCCGTGGTGAATTTTCACTTTCCCAAAACGGGAACGCACACCGATTTTTCGCAAATAATCCTTGCATTTCCCTCCCGCCCTTTGCCACGCTTCTAATGGACACTGTACGACTTTGCTTCCGGAATACCGGCGGCGTGTAACAACTTACTGTTGGCTGACGGCTGAGAACTCAGAGCTGAAGGCTGACAGCTTAGCCCGGACTTAGGAGGCCTTATGTCCTACGCTACCTGCGACCATCTCAAGGAAGATGGCGTCTACTGTCAGTCTCCCGCCCTGCACGGTCACAACTTCTGTTATTTCCACCTCGGCATTCGCGCTCGCCGCGTGCAAATGGCTCGCGCCCGCCGGCGCGGCGACAGCTGCCGCCTCCAGCTTCCGGTGCTCGACAACATGCACGCCGTGCTGGCCTCGCTCCAGCAGGTGGCCGACGCCCTCGCCGACGACTGCATCGATCCCAAGCGCGCCGGCCTTTTGCTCTACACGCTCCAGCAGACCGCCACCGCCTTGAACACCACCCCGGAATGGAAAGGCGAGCGCCCGCAGGCCTCACTCACCCAGCCCATGCGTGCCCTCGAAGTTCCCGACGTCGCCCAGCAATTCGAGTTGCCCTTGGGCGTCGATCTCAATCTTCCTCCTGAAGCCGCGCTGGATGCTGCCGAACAACCGGCCGACCCATCCGCGAAACCCAAGGAGCACGTCCGTCTGGCTCGCATGCCCGAGCGCGCGCAACAACAGGTTGACCAGTACTATCTCATCCCCAAGAAGCTCGGCCGCGAGAGAACCCGGGATGAGTGGGACTACGAGAACGCCCGCATGTTGTTCGACATGAAGCAGGCGCTTGCGGACGACCCCGACGGGGTCGAGGACGCCGCCAATGTCGCCTGAGGACGCAGAAATGGCCGTACAACTCCAATCGAATGAAGATTTTGCATGCAACTATCTTTGTTATGACCCTTTTGCACGCAATGCACGGCCTAAACCCTTGATTCCACGAATTTCGCGGGGGAGGGGGGTACCGCCACCCTCTCACCCCAAAAATCCTCGTGCCGCGCGACTCAACAAGGAGTTGCCTACTGAGCGGTCTTTCATCATTTCGCTCTGCCTTGTGCGAGGCAAAGAATGTTATCTTGCAGAGACCAACCAGCAATTTGTTGTGCATGCAGTCCGTGCAATGTGGCCGTTCGCCGCTATTTGCTGTGGTGTGCAATTCGAGCGAGCTACCTTAAGGGGTTTCGATGCATCTTGCCCAACCGATTTTCAGCATGGCTATCGAAGACCTGGCGAATTGGCGCGCCGATTGGGCTTGGGGCTTGCCTCTGATCGTATTGACCGTAACGATCCATGTCCTCGGCCTCGGCCTGATCGGCTCGAAAGTCATCGGCGTTTCCAGCCGCATGTTTGAGCGTCGCCACCCTATGATTGTGTTCGCGACCGTCGTCGGCGCTACTACACTCCTGGCCACTTGCCTGCACGCGACCGAGGCTGGCATCTGGGCCGGCGCCTATCGGCTGCTCGGCGCGTTACCCGACGACAAGTCGTCCATGCTCTATTCCTTGAACGCGATCACCAGCTACGGACACGCTGATTTAATGCTGAAGGAACACTGGCAACTCATGGGCGCGCTGGAGGCCTTGAACGGATGGCTCCTGTTCGGCCTCACCACCGCCTTTCTCTTCGGCACGATCGAGAAAGTACGGTCCCTGGGGAGCCAGCACAATCATCACTAGCTCGCAGCCGGAAAGCCTCCAGACTCCAAGCCTGCGGTAAACTTAGATAGCCGCGGAGGGATGTGTGAGCGGTTGAAACAGGCGGTCTTGAAAATCTAAAAGTGGGTTTTTCGTAAGCAACTGATTTGGCGACAGAAAGCCTGCAACCCTAGAGTTTTGAATTGCTCCTGATGTTGTAGCCACATGGTCTCAGCAGTGCCTAAGTATGGCAAATTGCAGCCGGAGTCCCTACAAAAGTCCCTACTGCGTTTCACGCAAAGACCGGAAGCGGACCGTCCCGCCGTCGCGAATTAGGAAACACCCTTCCAAGAACTCCAGGAATTCCCTTCTGTCAGATTGTGCGCCGAAAGGAAATCTTTTCGGCGCAGTTTCCGAGTACTCGACTCTGGAGGAATCTCGCCCGTTTTTCCAAGATCCTGAGGAGGGCAGGATATCTCAAAAACTCGGAACGGCGCAACGCCGTGAGCTCGCGGTTCGTCTCCGTCGCGCAGCGGTGAAGCGCGCCCACCAGCATGTCGGGCTACGCGGCTAGCGGGCTAGGGAGAAATACAAGGCGGAACCAGGTGTTTGAGTTCCGCCATGCGTGTTTAGGTTCGAACTACTGTAAGCCGCCGGTAGCGGGGGTTGTCGCCGGAGTGGGTTTGTCTGTTGCGGCGGTTTGCATCCGAGTGGTAACGAGGGATTCCAGTCGCGACAGGCGCTCCTGGAAGGCTGCGTTCTGCAGTTGCAGTTGTGACTTGAGGCCTTCGATCTGCTGTTGCTGAGCCAGCATCTGTTGCTGCTGCGCTTTGGTCTGCTCGCGCAGGGCAGTCATCTCCCCCTGCTGGGCGGTGACGACGGCGTGCTGCTTCTGGAACTCGTTGAGCAGCATGGGCGCGAGCAACTGATACTTAACGGTCAAGGGCTGACCGTCTTTGCCGTACATCACCATTTCGGGATAGACCTTGGCTACTTCCTCGGCAATCAGGCCGTATTGCTGCAGGTGAGATCCATCGTCGTATTGCGGCTTATAGAAGAAGGTCACCGGACGCAACTGGAGCAGCTTGCTACTGAGGTCGCCCATATCAGCAATTTGCTCCTTGTAGCGGCGCGAAGACGTCATCATCACGAGCTGCCCAGCGGCGGTAATGAAGACATTCGCGCCGTTAGAAGTCGTGCTGGCGAGGATGGGCTCGATGAAAACTTTGTTCTGCTGCCCTATGTTCGCGCCCTGCGTGCCGATGCGGATGGCGTTGGATTCGCCGACGGTTCCATCGTTCCCTAAGTAAATATTGCTGCTGCCTGTGTCGTTGTTCTGCCCTGCCTCGTAGCCAAGGAACGTGTTGTTGCCGCCGGCGTTAATGACGCCACTCATTACGCCAACCATGGTGTTGTTGTCGCCGGTGACGTTTCTGCAAGCCTCCTGGCCCATACAGGTGTTGCTGCTGCCTGGCAGTTTCTGGGCGCCAGCAGCCGAGCCAACAAATGTATTAAAGCTACCATTGGTGTTTCTGACGCCAGCGCTGTCACCTACGAATGTGTTCTGGCTTCCGGTGTTCCCTGCGTGGGCACCGTTGTAGCCGACAATCATGTTCCTATCACCGAACGCACTCAGCACCGTATTCTCACCAATCTTGTAAGAGCTTTGATCGAGGAGAGCGTTGATATCCCCGTTCACATCGAGCGCCGTCGAGGGCATCATGGTCCCAATGCCAATGAAACCCGCGGTTGGCATCCCACTTGGCACCTGGTAAACCAAACTACACCCAACATTATTTCCCCCCGCCCACAATGTGAGGTAATTGGCCACGCAATTACCTGGGCCGACGACATTGCCGGTGCCGGAGGTGATCGTCTGGCTTCCTAAGTGACCCAACGCGTCGACCACGACAAACTGATTGGTCGTGACCGGCGTTAAATAGATGCCAGCGATGTATGTGTTAAGACGCTGGGCAGTGCCGATGCGGATGTAGCCGTTGTCCAAGGCCACACCGACATTACCGATTTCGACGTTGTTCGTGCCTGCGCCGACACTGTTGCCAGCACCGAATCCAAGATAGATATTGTTGGCTCCGGTGTTGTTGGCTCCGGTGTCAGTACCCAAAAATGTGTTGAAGGATCCAGTGCTGAACTGACCAGCAGCTTGGCCGACGTAGGTATTGTTGGAGTCGCTCACGTTGGCACTTCCAGCCGCACTACCAATAAAAACATTCGCACCACCCCCAACGTTCGCAGAACCCGCGTTAACGCCGTAGAAGCTGTTGTTTAGTCCTACAGTGTTGCTTTGCCCGGCGGCGGCCCCAGTGAAAGTGTTGTAGTAACCCGCGACGTTTTTGTTTCCAGCTCCGTTACCAACAAATGTGTTGCTGCCGCCCGTATTGATTGGGCCGGCGCCGGCCCCCACAAGCAGGTTTTGAACGCCGAAAATACTAAGTACTGGAGTCTCGGCGATCTGGTAAGGGGTCCGGTCATCCTTGGCGCTGATGTCTCCATTCACGTCGAGTGCCGCCGAAGGGTTTGTGGTTCCGATGCCAATGAAATTTTTCGTACTCAGGTTCGTGCTCTGGAAGAGGAAACTGCACCCCACCATGTTGGAAGGCGATCCTGGCCCCCAGAGGCTCAAGTAAGTGCCTCCGACGGGGGAAGTGCAATTGCCGGCAACAACAACGCCAGCAGGGAGCCCAGTCCCCAGATGGCCGGTATTGTCGATCTCTACCAACAGGGGCGCATTGGAGGTAAGGGGAACGCCATAGGTGCCCGCGATGTACGCGGCTCGTTGCTCAGCATAGGTCGAGTCCTGGTCGTTCCCAATGCGGATGGTATAGGATTCAGCGGATAATGACGTTAGGCCCTGGTTGCCGATGTAAATGTTACCGGTCCCGCTAAGATTGTTGAACCCAGCCTTGTAACCAGTAAAGTTGTTGCCAGAGCCTTTGTTCCTGTACCCGGCAAAAGAGCCGAGGAAGGTGCTGTCGCTTGCGGGGTTGTAGTAGCCAGCGAAGAAACCGAGGTAGGTGTTATCGGATCCAGTTTTGTTGAGGGAGCCTGCACCATATCCCGAGAACGTGTCGTCCATTGCTGTGGGGCCATTCGCGGAGCCGGCGCCTACGCCGATGAATAAATTACCGTCGGTCGAATTTGCTGCTTTATCAATACTTAACACTACTTCGCAGTTGCTATCGATCTGATAGTTCTGTTGAGCACAGGCGCGGTTACCTAAGTTGCCGCCACCCAAAGTTCCAAGTTTCCCGAGGGAATCAATGAAGACGGCAGAGCCGTTACTAGTACTTTGATTATAAATGCCCGCGACATAAGCAGCGCTTTGTTGGGCGTAGGTCGAGTCCTGATCGTTTCCGATGCGGATTGAGCTACCCTCCGTACCAGAGGCAGGACCTCGGTTAGCGACGTAAACGTCACTGCTGCCCGTTGTGTTACGCGAACCGGCTAAGCTTCCTACAAAGGTGTTTTGGATTCCGCTGTTACTGGAGCCGGCTCCCGTACCCACAAAAAGATTGCCAGCGCTCAGAGGAAAGACGCTCAAAACCGGCATATTATTGACTTCGTATGATTGTTTGGTGTCGGCCGTACTGACATCCCCATTAACGTCCAGTCTTGTACCAAGTGACGGAAGCTTGCCTATGCCTACCCCAAGGCCGGCCTGCTGGATCAGGGAAGGACACAGCGTCAGACTAGTGTCCCAGTAGCTAATAAAACCGCTAACAGGACTGCAGGACGGTAATTTGGGGGCCGCTTTGCCTGTACTTGGGCCCCCTCCCTTCGGCGCGATTTCGGTGTCTTGAGACGCACTGCCCACGGCTCCCGGCTGCGAACTTCTGACAAACGCAGAGGCCGGCAGTCCACCCAGTGTTTCCGCTTCACGCGCCTTGAAGGCGTATGGCACACTCACCAGCAGCACCCGGGCCTGCTCAGCTTGGCCCTGCACTTGCACCCCCAGCCAGCGCTGCTCCAGCTGTGAAAAGAGGTCATCAGGCAAACCCGTCGAAGTGGTGCTGCCCAGAAGCACCACGTATTTCCCGTTTGCATCAGGTGTCACGTTTTGTGTCTCCAACCATGCAGGAGCGCCACCATCTTGCTGCCTGTAGATTGCGAAGGTGACGCCCACCGTGGTAGTCGGGGTCGCCTCTCGGTCGACCCCAAGTGTTCCGCTAAAACGAATGAGCTTGGGAATGGACGTGCTTGCTGCTTCTTGCGCCGGGCTGATTATACCTAACCACAACAACACAAGCATAACAATAGCGACGGTCGTGATCAAGCGGGACATGTGGTTCCTTTCCTACAGCCAAGATCGATGGGTTGAGCTCATTTACGAAGCAGGTTCTGTTTACCCTGGCTTGCTTGCAGCTAATCCGGGATTTCTGTAACAAACTGCCAGCCATTGGGAACCCCCAGGCCAGTAACATCGTCCCATCCCGTGGCCGTCGCCAGCGATGAGTCGGTCCCAAATGTGATTATGTACCAATCAGCCACAGGTTGAAACTCTTGTTCGGTAGCACTGACAAATGATGCAGTGGCGCTGTTCAATGGTTGAACTAAATTTGCGGCAGTGTGAGAGGTACACTTTATACTAAATAGAAAGTTGAGAGTGCACGTTGTGCCAGTGACGTTTGATAGTACTACGTTCGAATAGCTGTTAGAGTTTATATCGGTGATAGCGTTTGGCGCAAAGCCACCTGAAACTTGGTTATACATTTGGGTGGAAGCAAGGCCAATAGCTGTGCCCGCATATTGGTTGGTAATCGCCCACATACCGGTAAACATAGGAGCGGCAAGAGACGTACCGCCAACATCGATAGTTTCGTATGTTCCTGGGCTGTCAAACGAAAAGACGATGAGCGCCGGAGTAAACGAGTCTGCCAGATACGCGATATCCGGCATTACACGGTACTTTGGACGGAGGAGGCCCTGGCTAAGAAAGTAGTTAACTTGCCAGTACGGTGCGAAAAAGTAGCTACTTGCACCCCCACCCGCCCCGCCTTGAAAGCCATCGTGCTGGATGGGATACACCGCAAAATTCCCATCGAAGGCGTTAACATATGCGATGTGGGTTTCATTGTTACCCCATCCAGTCTGAAATAGAATATCCCCGGTACCTGGTTGCAGGAATACAGAGGTACCGCCGACCGAGGTAGCATAAGGAACATCGGACGGGAACTCTACATCAGCGCGACCCTCTTCGATGACGAGGTCACCGGAATCACCCGACGAAAAATTGACAGAGATTCCTTTTACGGCTGCCGTTTGGAACAGTGAGTTCCAGGTGTTATAGATCATTGGCGACAGCTGACTCTCTGAGACTCCCCAACTATTGGAAATTTGATAGCTGCAGGACCCGGTGGAACAATAGTTCGTTATTGCTTTACTCTCTTCAGGCAGCATAGCAGACAGGAAAGCCACGGGATGGCCGGTATCATCGCAGTGATTGCACGGCGCCACAAATAGGGTGATCGCAGCGCCTGGGGCGATGGCGTGCGCCCACTCGACGTCGAGTGTGGTTTCGGTGTTCCAGTTTTGATCATACTGTGTATTTCCCGCGTCCACTATGCTAAATGCCGAATTAGCAAGACCGTACTGGATGTCAAATTGGTTTAGATCAGCGCCAATGGTTGGAGAACCGAGTGCATCTACGATCTCGATTACCTGCCCGGTGCCATCAAAGTGGTTAGCATAGACTTGGTCCAAGCCAAATGCATGCTGAACTGCCGAGGGTGGGTAACCGCAGGCATTCGGCCCGAGACCTCCTTGATGGTATGGATAGTTGTTTCCATTGTAAGCGGCTGTCGGGTATATGAAGGGAGAAAAAAACTTGAGATATCCTAGCCCCCCCCAGCAGTCTGTGTGGTAGGTAATACTGCCTGGACTCAGATAGTCGATCGGAGTCGGTTCAACAGGACGATCCAACCCAGTGCCGGATTGTCGTCTGACAAAGGGAGTTACAGCTATATCGTCGAGACCCAGCACCGCGGACGCTATCTCGCCGGCAGGTCCTTCCATAGTAACGTCGCCAGTATTTGAGCGGTGAACGCTCGTGCCTAGACTGAATCGGTTGATCTGCACACGAAACGTAGCCTGGACATCGGCTACACTGCCCTCCGCGGATACGTATTGATTCAAAGGATCAACCTCAGTCACGTTCAGATGGTGAGATTCCAGAAAATCGCTCACGACGCCGGCTTCGGCAGCGCTAGGGCCAAAATTGGCTATGTACTGCTCGTTACTAAGCCATCGATGGTATTGCGGAGAACCTTTTGTATATAACTTCCTGAGTAACTGCTCGAACGCAGCCTCGTTGTGACGCTTCAGCCAGACGTAGATAGTAATTTGTCTGGCGGGGTTTTCCGCGCCCAGATCTTGAGCTTGGGCTACAAGTCCAGGGGTGCTTCCGGCAAGTAGGTGTAGGTTGCCCGACTGGGCACCGGCAAGACTAGACAGCAGCAGGACGGCCGTGAATCCGAAAAGACCAAGGCCAAAGCTTGCAGGAACGGTTCTCATGACACACTTCTCCTTTGTTACGCATTGACGAAACAATTGCCTATTTTTCATCTCAACGCATCATCATCGCTTAAGGCCCTGGGCTTCAGGGACTCTGCCCGGCTATGAAGAGTTTTCCAATGGAATCGCGTCTTGGCTCACAAAGAGAAGAGTGTCGACATGCGCCGCAGAGAGCCAAGGACGGTGAGAGCGGCGCTAAGTTCACTAGGGCCTAGGGGGAAGGCTTCGTTACTTCCGCCGCTCCGCGAAACGATCAGCGGATACCATGCAGAAGTTCCCTGCCTGAGCCGATACAAGTTAAGTGCTGAGAGCCCACGCCTCGAAAGAGGTCACGAGGTGTCTGACGTAAGCAGCCGAGAGACCAGTTTCGTCGACTAGGTGGATACATTCTCCGGACAGTTTGTCAAGGTGTCAAGGACTATTTGCAATTACTTTACTAACAGGCGCTTTCGTGCCAGTGCTTATCCAGTGAGGATTGCTGGCTGACCCTCGTCGCGGAACAGGATCTTCAGGTTGGTATGGTGTCGAGGTATTTGATTGCAGTTTGAACTGTACCGGGTTTCACAAGTTCGATCTTGGTATCACAGGAGCCGATTCTGCGTGCCCACATGTCCGACGAACCGAGAACCGAACAGTGTTGCAAATAATCGCTTATTGTTAAAAACAGGCCTAAAGTTTTCGCCCTTCCAACCGATGACCTGATAGCTTCGTTCACCTATGAGGCTTGGATCCAATGATCTCAATATATCCGTGCACCATTTGGCACATGGCAGTCGGCCAGCGACAAGGGCTGTTCACACGGCAATCAATCTGCTTGCCTTTTCGCACATAGAAGCACTTTGGCGATGGCGGGTAAGTTGAAGACCCACAAATGCCAGACTAACTTTGGATCCGGAACCAATCTTTCACGAGCAGCTTGAACCGCGTAATCTCATCCTCGTTCAAAGCACAGCTGTGTGCGACCACATTCCGAATCTTGTTGAATTGCGACAGAATGGTCTGCATCGCCTTCTGGCTTCGTAGTGTGTCGGAAAAATCGCCCCAATTCTGGTCGAAGATGCTGATGAGTTCTCCGAAGTTCGTGTAAGCGAGAGGATCCTCCGAGCGTATCGACATGGTCGTGTCCTTTTCCTCTCTTTGCTTCTTACCGACTTCCGTCTGAACTCCGCCAGGAACCTTGTCCTTCCACCAGTTGGCCCCGTGCTTCTCCGAGAGCCGCTCAGAGATTAATCGCCGGATCGAGTTCTCCAGCGAATAGTACAGTGCGTAGAAGTCTGCCATCTTCCGAGCCTCTTCCAGGATGTCGCTCTCAAAGAGGTCCACGTCCACGATCTCAGCCTTTTGAATAGTCTTGGCGTGCTCGATCTGAATGCCGGACTCTTCCAGCTTCTGTAAGTCAGTCTCCAGCAGAAGATTGTGCATGCCAAATAGCTTGACATCGTCGCTTAGGCTCATGACTCCCTCAGCAGATTCTCGCGCAAGCTTTTGAAGATAGCATTGAACACTTCAATCTCCGTCGTCGCTGGCAAGTTCAGATTGATCGTGTAGGAAAGGCGCAGCCGTCCACCTCCAAACTCCTCTTCCCGGTTGCGACCGCTGTTACCACTGCCTCCTTTGTCAGCATCGTCCATCGGGGATTCCTTTTTCCTCGGCGTGCCTCCTTCCCACTTTGCCAACTTTGAAAGCGCTAAGAATGTACCAGCAACCGAAGGAATGTACTGATCATCCTCCGCAGCCCCGGTGAGGCTCTTCAGTTTGGTCGTCAAGTCCGCTTTGTTTAGCTTCCATGCATACTCGTTGGCTTGGAACAGGGACTTGTACGCTTCCTTCAGCCGCTCGGCCATTACATTGCCGGACAAAGAATCCTCCCGGAAATCCTTATAGGCTTGCGTCGGAGCATTTGCGGGATCAATAAATCCCAGCTTCTTGAGCAAGGGAATCATTGCCCGGTAACTGGACGACTTCATGTCTAGGGCCGTGCTCAGGAAGTCCACGGTGAACTTCGGCGGAACGGCTGCTGTCTTAATTTTCTGGAACAGCGTGGGAATGCCGTTGTAGGCATTCACGTAAGGCGGATATTCTGCCATGGCCAGACTCCTTGTGACGGGGTTGTAGCTGTGCCAATGTTAGCAGATTCTTATCGAGGGGCTCGGTGTTGTACAGAAGCCATACGGAATCACTTCTGCTGACCCGCGCCAAAAACCCAATCGGTCTCGATGTATTAAGTCACACGATTTCTACGCATGCGCTAGAAAGAGTGTGGACACGACTTACCTATGGGACTGAACAACCTGCCTTCGCAGATAGGGGTGAGGAAGAGATTCTGGGAACCGCCTTACCATAGTGTGTGCAAAGTTTTGCGCATGCAGATGGAAGCACGAATGCTATTCCCTTTAGACTTAGCGCTCGTGATGGCCCGTGAACTGCACAGTAGTAGTGGTACCGGACAGTCGGATCCCGGTAAGGGAGGGAGGATACGGTGAGGAGAATTCTGCTAGTTGTTTTCGTGTGTGGCCTCGTGGCCGCGTTTGCCCCGAGTCTTCAGGCTGACAACTTCGGTCAGTGGTTCAACGGAGCCGCTACGGGTTCACAATTGGGTAACGGACCGTTTACACTCGGATGGTCCTTTCAGGTAACTAGTCCGGGCGTCCAGGTCACCGACCTTGCGGTATACGACCAGGGTGGCGCTCCTCTTCTGGACACCCATGAGATAGGAATATGGAACGCCGCTGGGGCTCTCGTTGACTTCGCGGTTATCCCCGCCGGTGGGGGCGTGCTCGAATTCGACCAGGGAGGCCTCCAGACCTGGCGTGACACATTCGCTCCGGTTTTCCTGGCTCCGGGCACCTACACTATAGGTGCGACGTGGAATAACTTGCTGGACCCGCTGATTTTCCCCGGAACGCTAGCCGGCCAGGGACTTGCAAATTTCAACGGGCCCAACGTTGTGCTCATTCAAAATGAGTACATAGCCGGAGGGTTCGCGGAGCCGATTAACACCACTGGCGACACGCAGTCTTATTTCGGCCCCAATTTCGAAGTCTCGTCGGTGCCCGAACCCGGCACGCTGGTATTGCTGGGCAGCGGCCTGCTCGGAGCGGTGGGAGTGATACGTCGCAAGATCAACTTGTAAAAAGTTTTGGATAGTTCGCCCTCCAAGCCGCCCTTCGGGGCGGTTTTTCTTTGAAGAGAGGAGCGACAGGTCTTGAATCGTGCCAGAGTGCCTGAATGCTCATTTGCAGGCGTTCCAGAGCCTTGCGGCATTCAGGCCCCACCTGACTGCGAAACTGACTGCATGAACCGTAGCTTGTCGAGAAGATGGCGAAGAGACATTGATTCGAATGTAGTAAAGCACGCGGCAACAGGGAGTTAGGCGATGCGGGTGGCACTGAATGAAGCCGAGTGCAACTTATCGCATCTGCTGATGGACTGTGATCGGACTGCGGGACTGGCAAGACCGTGCTTCGAAAATATTTCTTCAGAAATGCCATTTACGGGAGCTCTCCTCGGTTGTGCCCGCCTGGATTCTCGTTAGTGGGGCGCCAAAGAGTTGGGCGGGTCGTCACCACCTCCGGAAGGACTTGAACTTTGCGCCGCTACCATTCCCAAGAAATCCTGGGAGAGGATCTCCTCCTCGCTGCTATCGGCTCGGGTCAACGTAAGCGTCAAGTAACCCTGCAGAGTCGATGGGATCGACGCATCGCATGTCACCTCAATCAGGAGCTGGGGCGTATCTTCAGGCGCGATCAAGAACGGTGTATCCGGCGGTACGCTGAGAGACGTGATTGAACATCCGGAGGCACTGTAGATTTGCTGAATGGAATACTTCACCAAGGTGGAAGCATCTGCAAAATAGGTGAAGTCGTTGTAAAGGTTCATGCTCAAGGTTTGTGATTTTTCTTTGATTAGTTCCTGCGTCTTGTAGGTAACCCAGTGGTTAGCAAAAATGGCTTTCCCAGCCAACTTCTTACGGTCGTCCGCGGTGAGTGGAGCGAGATGATATCCCGCGTACTGGCCCAAGCTGGTCTTTTTCTCTCTGTCCGGATCCGGCGTATACATACCAAAACACTTGTTGCAGTTGAAAAACTGGCCGTTATCTCGCGGCTGATCCTTGCTGACAGTAAGATCCAGCTTAGGATCCTGCAACACGATGATATTAAGGTCTAGGCTGTCCAGGAGATCCACAATACGGCCGCGATTCGTGTCGCCACGAAACGGGTGGCCACCGATAATTCCCCACCCGTCGCAGGTCGCGATTCCATCGCCCACTTTTCCCGTCTGTACTGGACCGATTCCTCCACATTCTTTACCCACCGCGTTGAACTTCCCCGCCACTGGCAGTCCATCTTTGTCAAACACCGGGATCGTGCGGTCATTTCCGCTGGAAAAAGTTGCATCGGACTTCCCCGTTGCCGCGATGGTGATCAGGCGGCAGCCCATCGCACCCAGCCGGTCTGTGCGTGCTTTCAGCATTTGTTCGTGCGGGATTTCGCAGGTGAAGCTCTGGTTTGCGGCAAGCGTCATCTGTACCTGCATATGCTTGAAGCTGACATCTTTATCGAGCACGATGCTGTCGCCAGTGGCACAGAAAATTACGCGCTGTTGCGCGTTTGTGTTGTTGGCGACGGTAATCTTGGTCACCAGATTGACCGGAAATACCTGATCCTTGTTGACGCGTACCAGTTGTGTCGGCGCGACCGTGTACTCAATCCCAGTCGCTTCACCTTTGGCGTCGAGTATGGGAATGGCCTTCGCTCCCTGTGCCCGAACCGAGGCCGGCACTACAATGACGAGCACCAGGATTACAAACGAACAGTATCGGAGGACGTGTTTCGAGGCCATTGTCACCCTCCTTAGATGATACCGACCAACCCGCGAGACCAAGAACGTAGAAGAATTACCGAAGTGTCCCGAGCGGCGGCGACTGGGGTGTGAGCGGCAAATGAGACGGGAGGCCAGCGCCGCCGCGAGGGCCTATGGTAGCCCCCTGAGCAGGCCCCTGCCTATGGCCCAAGCGTGCTGGTGGGCGGGGTGGTGGATTGTCCCTCCGAGCCGAAACCGGCGACTGCTGCAGATCCCACGCAGGATCGTGGACGATCGTGGTACGACACTAAGTAACCGCATGGTGCGCCTGACGTGGCGTAGGCGTTCTTAATTGGTATTAGAGGCGAGGTCAAGGCAGGATGTCGGCGTCGTCACCGCGACTTTTCTCACAGCTCTTCCCCAGTGACTGTAACATCGCCATATCACAACTAATCATTTAACGGTCTCGCGTGCGCAAACCATTCCTTTGTGAC
Organism: uncultured Acidobacteriaceae bacterium; assembly: GCA_963837915.1. Classification (GTDB taxonomy): domain Bacteria; phylum Acidobacteriota; class Terriglobia; order Terriglobales; family Acidobacteriaceae; genus DASRAA01. The sequence continues at coordinate 62,093 of CAWIPZ010000051.1, read as the reverse complement.
ACAACCTTACGCCGGATAGCCTCTGGCGCTTCCACCGCAGCAGGCATCTTCAAAAAACGGACCGGCAACTCCCGCTCTGTCGAGTTGTTGCAAGTCAGCTGCCCTAACGCGGATTGAGTCATTCGGTCATGTGCTGAAATCCTGCCTGAGGTTTTATGCACATTGCCGAGGCGCCTTCTGTTCCGGCTCGCAGCGCTCTGGGGCAGCCTCCCAGCCCCCATCTCAAAGCCCCTGACTAGAGCTAGAGAATGGCATTGCGTAGTTTGTCGTACACTGCATATAATGACCATAATATGTCAAGCAAAGTGAAACGCGGCGGCGCCGCTCCCGAATATGGATTGACGTCGGTGAACCTGGGCAGCGGTGTGCGGCGCCAGTTGGAACGAGTTTGTCGCCGTCAGGGTATCTCCCTCACTGAGTTCGTGCGCGCGACGGTGCTTCGGGGAATCACGGAACAGTGGTTCTGGAAGTTCCAAGCGCTGCGTTACTTGGTGCAGACCTTGCGCATGACGCTGCATAGCGAGTTTGTAAGTAAGACACTTGGCTTCTCTGCCCGGCAGCGGCGAGAGCTGGACCGGACCCTTCAAGAGTTCCAGGCTCTTGTCGAGCAAAAGGCCGAAGACAAGTTCGTGGAAACACTCACTCCTGAGCAGCGCGAAAAGCGATACGGCGGGAGCGACATGTTAGGGCGCCAGATTGCGGGCCTGGTTGAGTGGCCAGAGGATGCGCCGCATTGGGATTTTCAAATTCCGGAGGTGGAGCGAATTCTCGACGCTTTGTAAATGCCCAAGGGTTCGACTGAAGTCCGCAGAACCCCTAGATGGGGTCGCGGGTGCGAATTAGCCATAAGGTCGCGGGTTGCGTTTTCCCCTGAGGGGTAAGACCAACACTGCGGCCTTGTTCTTTTTGGCGTGGCATTAGGCCAGATCCGGGGGTCAAGCCAGTCGGTCGGCTCAGCGAATCGGGATCGATCCTTAATGCATATGAGTGAAAAAGACCGAGCGACCGGTCCGATGCGAATTCGAGAAACAAATTGCAGTTATGGGCAAGATAGAAAATTGAGTCAACGTAACGTTAGAAAGGGATAGGAAATGGCCTCTATTCCGTGTTTTTTGTGCGGTACGGACCTTGAAATTCGGACCGACAAGCATAAGAAACCGTATTTCATTTGTGACCACTGCGGCGTGCAGGCGTTTGTGCGCAAAGAGACTGGAATTGTGCAGCTGGAAAAACTCTTGCGAAATCTGCGTACGCAAGATTTCCAATTTGCAAAACACAAGGAATCGTTCCTGCAAGTCTGCGCTGTTCTGAATGAAATCGATGATCTGAAACGAGAGATTGAGAAGCAGGAAAGCAAGAATGGGTTTTTCTCGCCCGACCCCGACGTAGAGCGGGCGATCGAGGCGTTAAGAGCGCGCATAAGTACCTTGTTATCAGTTCTGGAAAAATACGCAGAAAACGTACAACAAATTGGGAAATAAATTCGCGGAGTTTTTGTGAAAAACGAATCGCGCAATCTTCTAACAGCGGACCAAGTCGCCACGTTTACAGGAATTTCGATGGAGACGCTCGCGCAATGGCGTTCTCAGAAACGCGGAATCCCGTATTTGAAAATTGGCCGCAGCGTGCGCTACGATCCTCAAGACGTTCAGCAATACCTTGCGGGTTGCAGGGTTTCTGTCTCCGATCCCAACGAAAGGAGATGGAAATGAGCGTTTTCAGAAGAGGTGGCGTTTATTGGTACGACTTCTGGTTTCAGGGTGAGCGTTTTCAGGAATCCACGGGACTCAACAATAAGACCGCTGCTTCACGCGCAGAGGCCATTCGCAAAGCGGAAATGGCCGAAGGCCGGGCCGGAATTCGGTCGCGGAAGGCAACACCGATCTTTGAAAAATTCGTAAATGATGAGTTTCTTCCCTGGGCGGAAAACGAGCACCGGGCGCATCCCGCTACTTACGTTCGGTACGGGGTGAGTGCGAAGGCTTTGATTCCGTTTTTTGGCAAGTGCAGGCTGGAGGCGATTTCAGCGGGCCTTGTCGAGAAATTTAAAGTTTCACGTTCAATGGCAATTTCCCCTGCCGGAACCAACCGTGATCTAGCAGCTTTGCGAATGATTTTGAATTTTGCAAAGCGGCAGGAACACATAGACAGAAATCCGGTTTGCAACGTGAAATTCTTGCCCGAAGGCCCAGGAAATATGCGGATCGTCTCGCACCAGGAACAGCAGCGATATTTACGCGTTGCGAGTCCTCTTGTGCATGATGTAGTAGTGCTGATCGTTGAAACCGGAATGCGCCCGGAAGAGGTTTTTCGGCTCCAAGCTGAAGATCTGAAACTGCCGCAACGGTATTTGAAGATCACCAGAGGCAAGACGCGGTTCGCGCGCCGCAATATCCTGCTGACAGAACCGGCACTCGAGGTTCTAAGGCAGAGACTAGCGAAAGCCAAAGGACCGTATCTGTTCCCGCACAGGTCGGACATGAATCGACCTCTAAACAACATCGACCGCGGCCATCACACGGCCGTGTGCGATGCAGGAATCGTGCCGAGTTTTAGGCTTTACGACTTCCGGCACACCTTCGGTTCGCGTTCGGCAATGGCAGGGGTGGATTTGGCGACCTTGAAGGAACTCATGGGGCATTCGAGCATTACCACGACGATGCGCTACGTGCATCCGACGCCGGAGCACAAGCGGAAAGCAATCGATAAGCTGGAACAGTTCAACATCGAACAGATGTTTGCTCAAATCGAAGACAGGGAGTCCCTACAAAAGTCCCTACAGTGATCACCCACCGCAATTTTCAAGTGCTGGTAAACTGTTGATACTACTCATGCGGAGGGATGTGTGAGCGGTTGAAACAGGCGGTCTTGAAAACCGCTGTACTCGAAAGGGTACCGGGGGTTCGAATCCCTCTCCCTCCGCCAGCAAGTCTCAAGTGCAGAGAAACCTCGCGGTTTTCCCCTGAGAATCGCCGGAAATGCCCGCAATTCTGCGTACTCTGCGCTTAAACCGGACTTGGAGAAAATGTCCGACTAGATCAACGACGAACGCGGCATCATCGCCCGCGTCGCCGGGAATCGCCTTCGCATCAGTTTGAATCCCCGTGCTACTATGCCACCGTGTTCAATTTTGGCAAACCGAAAACAGCTGGCGACTGGATCGTTCACGTCGCGGGGGCCGTCGTCGCACTATTCCTCGTATGGTGGATGCTACGAGCCTACGTGCTTTAGTACTCCCGCCCGTGGCTGTCAGGTCGAAATAACGATTCCTACGTTCCACCGCGCGAATTAGGAGTTCTGATTCTTGCTCGTTGTCGCGCTCGCCTCGCCTGTCGTCGGCCACCTTCACGGAGCCGGTCCGAAGTATAGAGCGCCAGAATTCTTGCTACTCGCTTCTGGTTCTGCGGACTTCAGCTGATAGGTTCAGGATGGCTGACGATCGGTAGCCATCGCGAAGGCAGAAGTCGAAACGACGCGGGCGTGCGATTTCTCTGCTTCCCGCAGTTCGTTCATAGTCTCCAGCAGACGGGGAGGTAAAGCTTACTTTTGCTGGTTCGCCTCGGCAATCAATTGGGCAACCTTAGAGTCAGTTCCTACCGGCTCGACAAAGACGATGCTGTTGGCGTTGAGATACATGCGGTCCGGCCCGTGCAGTTCTTTGCCGCGCTTTACAAGTATGTTCTGGACTTGTTTGGTGGTCGGATCGCTCTTCGTCACGATGTAGTAGACGTCGGTGAGCACAGGGCTCGACGTGCCAAATCCTGCGAGCTTGCCGAAGTATACCGAGTTATTCGACAACAAGACGGCTTGATAAGGCGTCGAAAAAGTAACCGCTGTGCTTTCCGTCTTTGCTGGCGGCTGGCAACCCACGCTCGCTGCGAGAACCAGGAGCGCGAAGGCGCCCATTGCGATCATGAGACGAATTTGTTTCCTGCCTGCGATCTGCATAGCTGAACATCCTCATTAGTGCAGAAGTAGTGCTCCGGATGTAATGCATTGTATCAAGAGACGAATACGGGCCTCGCCGTGAAAACGATCGAGGCCCGTATCCAATTTAGCGACGGCTATTTCGTCCACCGGCGACGCGCGGAGTAAGCCAAGCCGATCAAACCGGAACCCAGCAGCAGGAAGCTACCTGGCTCCGGAACTGGAGAGGTATTGGTTGCCGCAGTCAGTTGCACATAGCCACCGGCGTCATTGTAGTTGACTACCCACTTCTCCGTACCGCCGTTGAAGATGTCGTTCAGGATTGTGGAGTAGGTGCCGGAAAGCTGTCCCGGATTGGCGTCGAGGTACGTGAAGGACGTGCCAATGGCCGGATTGTACCCTGACATGAGCAGGATATCGAGCGTCCCATTCAGCGACGCGGAGTCGGCGACGTTGACCTGACCGAAGGCGGTTGCGGAATTGATCATCTCACCATACGTCCCGTTGGCCAGTTGAATGAAGCCCGTTCCAGACGTGCTTCCCGTGCCCACCACGAATGTTGAGGTGCCGTCGATGTTGATGGTACCGAGGTTGTTCACGAAGGGCGGGTCAATGGTCGATCCGTTCTTCACGGTAACGGTACCGCTGTTGGCCAAGCCACCCGAAGCTCTAAGCGTGTCGCTGGGACCGTTCAGAGCAAGCTGCCCGCCAGCCTGATTGGTAAACAAGCCTGCAACCGTCACGTTGTTGCTGCCGGTACCGCCATTGGCACTCGTGCTGAACGTCCCAGAGTTGTTGACCGTGCTGTTGATATTCAGCGTGCTGGCGTTTTCCAGATCGAGCGTTCCAGAATTCGTCAGGCTGCTGGTAAAGGTGCCGATGGCGCCGCCGGTGAGTTGGAAGGACCCGCTGTTGGTCACCGCGCCGCCGATCGTCGCCGTGTCGGTGCTCTCGAGGCCAATGAAGTTGGTGTTGTTCAGGGTACCGGTGACGTTAAATGTGTTGCCACCGGTGCCGTTGAAGCTGGTGTAGATCGTCCCGGAGTTGGTGACGTTGCCGTTGACCTTGATTGTGCTGGCATTCTCCATGTCGATGTAACCGGAGTTATTGACATTGCCGCTGATCGTCAGCGCGCTTGCGGCGTTGGACGTCAACGAACCAGTGTTGCTGATGGTCAGCGTACCGCTGCCCGGGGTGTCGGTGAAGGTCTGGCCGAACAAGTTGACCGTACCTTCGATGCTGTTCAGTTGAGCAAAACCATTCGCAGCGCCCGCGGTGAACGTTCCGTAAAGGTCGAAGCGCGAACCCGCGACTGCATCGGTAATGCCGCTGGGTTGGCTGGTCAGGGTCAAGGTCGCAGCGGTTCCGAGGTTGATATAACCACTGTTTGCCATCGTGGCCGCAGTGATGGTGCTGGCGCCAGTGAGATCCAGGAAGCCATTCGCGCCGATGCTCAGCCCATTGGTAATGGTGAGGTTCTGCGCCGTGCCGCCATCGGTCAGCTCGGAGGTAAAGCCGTTGAGGGCGCCGCCCAAGTTGAGCTGGTTAACCGAGCCGCTGCCGATATTGAGAGTCACCAGGTCGTTGCCGCCGGAGTAAATGAACGCATTGTTGTTGATCCCGGGCGAAGTGCCTAAGCTCCATTGGCTACCGTTGCTCCAAACACCGGTTCCCCCGTTCCAATAATCATTCACGGGCGAGGTTGCGATGGTCGATATCTCCACATCGTTGGGCTGGTATACCACCTGTAACATTTCACCGTTGCCGATGTTCAGACCGTTGACGGTAGAGAAAATTCCGCTCACAGCTCCACCTGATGTCAGGAAAGTGAAGGTATTCCCTACGGCCGGGAAGAAGGCATTGATCAGGCTGATGTCGAGGGTTCCGGTGAGAGACGTGGTGCCGCTGACGTTGAGCAGGTCAAACTGCGTACCAGCGGTGAGACCACCGAGGTCCAACTGGAATATGCCCGACGCTGTCTGAATGTAGTTGCCAACGATCCCCAGTGCGCCAGCTGCGCCGGCAAAGTCGCCGGGAGAAACTGTCCCTCCGTTGGTCACGTTGCCGGTGATGGTGCCACCGTTACCGAGCAGCGTGCCACCGTTGATGTTCACGTGGCCGCCACCGGCCACCAGTGCGCCATCAACCTTGGTAGCGCCGCCACTCTGGTTGTAGTTACCAGTTCCGCCGGTAGCAAAGGTGCTGCCGGTGCCCACGTTCACCACGCCAGCGTTAGCAAAACTGCTGGGGCTGGTGAAGTTGCGGCCGGACTGAATGGTGAAGCTGCCGGCGCTGGTGTTGTTGCTGAAGTTGGACAGGGCATCGTTGCCCGTGCTATCGACAAAGTTGGAGTTGGGGCCGTTCAGCAGAATGGTGGCCGCGTTGTTGATGATCTCGCCGCCGCCGCTCCCCAGTGCGTCGATCTCCAACGTACCCGGCGCAGTCGTCGCACCGTAGATGTTGTAAGTGCCACCCGTAAGGGTGTTGGAGGCGTAGTTGGTGAACGCACCCTGGTACAGGACCAGCGAGTCACCGCTATTCACCTGGAACGTTCCATTGTTGGTGACCGTTCCGTATTGAATCTCCAGCTCGGTAGTCAGCGGTGAGCCCGTCGAGTTGGCCGCGATGGTTCCGCCCGCCTCGTTGATCAGGGTCGCACCGTTGTTATAGATCACGCCTTCACCTTGGATGGTGTTGCTGATGTTGTCCAAGGTGGCGCCGCCGGACAGGTATATATTGGCGTCGCCGCCGCTGGCCGCCGTGGTGACCAGCGATACCGTCCCGCCGCCGGTCAGCGTGACCGTGCCGGTAGTCACCCACAAGTAGGCGTTGCTGCCATTCCCGCCATTTACCAGCAGGTTGCCCTGGTTATTAATGGTGCCGTAGAGATAGGTATCGGCTCCGAAGTCCGTGGTGTAGGTGCCGTTGATGGTGACCGGACCCGCAGCCGTGCTGCCGTCGAGGTATGCGGCGTACCCACTGGGCGTGCCCATGAAAGCGCCACCATTGTTGTTGAGCGTCCCACCCTGGATCGTCGTGCCGTACAGCTCCAAGGAGGTACCCGCACCGTTGATCGAGATGACGCCGCCGCCGGCATTGTTCACCGTGGTGGAATACAGCTGCAAGTCTCCGTTGTTGGTCGCCTCAATCAGGCCCTGGTTGTTGAACGTTCCGTACTCAAGAGACAGAACCGTGGCCAGCGATCCACCCGTGGAATTGGCATTGATGATGCCGGCCGCGTGGTTGTTGAAGACCGTACCGTTGTTGTAAATGAGGCCTTCGCCCTGAATCGTGTTATCCACATTGTCGAAGGTGATGCCGTTGTACAGGTAGAGGTTGGCATTGCCACTGCCTGTGAGGGTGTTGAGGGAAACCGTGCCCCCGCCGGTGAGCGTGACAGGGACACCAATGTACAGATAGCTATTGGTGCCGTTTCCGCCATTCACCTGCAGGTTGGTATTGTTCACGATCGAACCGTACAGATAGGTATCGGCACTGAAGTCGGTGGTGTACGTTCCGTTCAGCGTGATCGCGCCCGCGGTAGTGCTGCCGTCAAGATAGGACGCGTACCCGGTGGGTGTGCCGAAGAACGCAGCGCCGTTGTTGTCCAGGGTGCCACCTTGAATGGTAGTGCCGTAGAACTCCACCGAGGCGCCCGCGCCGTTGGCCGTGATGACGCCGCCGCCGGTATTGTTGATGACGTTGCTGTACAGTTCCAGGTTTCCGCTGTTGTTCGCTTCGATGAGGCCGAGGTTATTGACCGTCCCGTACTCAAGCTCAAGAACAGTGTTCAGCGGAGAGCCGGTGGAGTTGGCGTTGATGATGCCGGCGACGTGGTTGTTAATGACCGTGCCGTTGTTGTAAATGAGGCCTTCGCCTTGGATAGTGTTATTCACGTTGTCGAAGGCGATTCCGTTGTAGAGGTACAGGTTGGCGTTGCCACCGCTGGCCGCAATGGTGGACAGGTTCACTGTACCGCCGCCTGTCAGCGTGACAGGAGAACCAATGTACAGATAGCTGTTGGTGCCATTGCCACCGTTTACCTGCAGGTTGTTATTGTTCACGATTGAACCGGAGAGGTAGGTCGAGGCACTGTAGTCCGTGGTGTAGGTGCCGTTAATAGTCACCGGGCCATTCAGGGTATCCGCGTACCCAGTAGGAGTGCCGAAGAACGCCCCGCCATTGTTGTTCAGCGTCCCGCCGTTGACGGTTACACCCTCCAGAACCACACTCGCGCCAGATCCGCTGGCCGTGATGTTGGCGCCGGCATTGTTGATGGTGGTGGAATACAGCACCAGCGAGCCGTTGTTGGTCGCTTCCAGCAAGCCAGCGTTGTTCACCACACCGTATTCGAGGGTCAGACTGCCGATGAGGGGGGACCCGCTCGAATTGGCGTTGATCGTACCTCCAACGTGGTTGTTGATGACCGTGCCGTTGTTGTAGATGAGGCCTTCACCTAGGATGACGTTATTCACGTTGTCCAACGTCGCGCCGTTTTCCAGGTAGAGGTAGGCGTTGCCGCCGTTGAGCGCATTGGTGGACAGGTTCACCGTGCCTGCGCCGGTCAGCGTGACATTGCCGGGGACGTACAGGTAGCTGTTAGTACCGGCGCCTCCGTTGACCTGCAGGTTGCCATTGTTGACGATCGCGCCGTAGATGCTCGTGGAGGCGCTTTGGGCGGTGGTGTAAGTGCCGTTAATGGTCACTGAGCCTGAGCCCGTGCTTCCGTCCAGGGTGGAGGCGTAGCCGCCGGGCGTCCCCACGAACGCGCCGCCGGTGCTGTTAAATGTACCGCCCGCGACGTAAGTGGATTCGAGAACGACCGACGCGCCCGATCCTGTACCTGTGATGTTGCCTCCGGCATTGTTGATCGTGTTGCTGTACAGCACAAGCGAACCGTTGTTGGTAGCTTCCATCAAGCCAGCGTTGGTTACCGCGCCGTACTCAAGCAAGAGGCCATTGATCAGCGGCGAGCCGCCCGAATTGGCGTTAATCGTGCCGCCAGCTTCGTTGGCAATGGTGGTGCCGTTGTTGTAGATGAGGCCTTCGCCCTGAATCGTGTTATTCACGTTGTCCAAGGTCACGCCGTTTTCCAGGTAGAGGTAGGCATTGCCGCCGCCCGCCGCGGTCGTGCTCAGGGTGAGGGTTCCACCGCCTGACAGCGTGACGCCGGTGGGGAGGTAGAGGTACGTATTGGTTCCGCCCCCGCCGTTGACATTGATCGCCCCGGCATTAATGATTTGGGTCCCGTTAATCGTTAGCGACGTGCCAGGATCGAAGTTCAGCACGTTGCCGCTGCCAAGTTGCAGATCGTTAACATTGGCCGCGATATCCAGCGAGACCGTGCTGCTGCCGTCGGTAATGCAGGCGCTGGTGGATGCGCTGTTGGGAACACCGTTGTTCCAGTTCGCGCCGTTGTTCCAATTGCTGTTGCCGTCGTTCCAGGTTGAGACCGTGCCGGTCAAGCTGCACTGGCCGAACGCGGCCGGCGAGAGCGCAAGAGTCACAGCCAATGCGACCAGAAGGGCTTGGCCCCTAATCGAGAGCGCCTCGTGCAGGGTTTTCGAAATCGAAGCAGCAGCGGGTTTCATTAATTTCAGCTCCTTGAACCGTGTGAAGAACCGAAGTCCGTTAAATCACCGAGTCGTTGCGGAACCAACTCGTTACCAATATGGGGAGTGCCGACGCAGCCGGCGTTAGCAACTAAAGTGGTGCCTGACTGGCACTATCAGGTGTAACCTAAACGCCACTTTTCGGCTTTAATTTTGTTGCTGTTATCAAGAACAAAAATTTAACCGACGTGCACCCGGCCTGTTAGAGAAAAGTCCATCTTGCACAGTTAATTTAAAAATAGATTCGCGTTCAAGCGGAACATCCCCGCGCTATACTCTGACTGTCCAACCCATCCCCAGGCAAGGGACAAATCGTGACATCTCAGGACATTTCAGGCAATGGTCGAGGATCGGCGCAAGCGGCCCCCCAATCGCCGGCTGGATTCGTGGAAAGAGATCGCATCCTACTTTGGGCGAGATGAACGAACAGTAAAACGCTGGGAGAAGGAAAGAGGACTCCCGGTACTACGTCTCCCAGGGGCGCATGGAGGCGTGTATGCGTTCTCCGATGACCTCGCCCAGTGGATGGCTAACCGAAAGCCGGGTAGTCCCGTTCAAGCCGTAGAAAAGTCGGGTGAGCGCACGATAGCCGTTAACTCGAGCGGTCAATCAGACGCGCCGGCGCCAAGTGCAGTTGCGGTTTTGGAGCATCCCGAACCCCCACTTGCCGCTCCCGCGCCCGACCCGAACAGCAAAATCCGTAAAGCATGGGTCTTGCCATTGTCAGTCGCGTTATTGGTGATTGCCGTGGCGGGCATTGCTGCTTCCCAGTATGAGAGGCACGTAGCTGCCTCACCAGGCGCACTGAAGCTCGCCGCTCACAGGACGACGGCTTCGCAGCACGAACCGAATCCCCAAGCGCACGACCTGTATTTGAAGGGGCGGTACTACTGGAACAAGCGAACTCCGTCGTCTTTGAACCAGGCGCTGGATTACTTCAATCAGGCCATTTCCAGTGACCCAGACTATGCTCAAGCCTATGTTGGATTAGCGGACTGCTTCAACCTGTTAAGAGAGTATTCCGTGATGCCTGAGCAGGAGGCTTATTCCAAGGCAATCGCAGCAGCTAGGCAGGCGATTGCATTGGACAATTCTCTCGCCGAGGCCCACAACTCGCTGGCGTTTGATTTGTTTTACGGATTACTCGATGCGACCGGCGCGGAAAAGGAATTCCAGCAAGCTTTATCGCTAGATCCCAACTGCGAGTTGGCCCACCATTGGTATGCCACATATCTGATGACCTTGGGACGCAATCGGGAAGCGCTGCAACAGATTGAAATGGCGCAGCAATTGAATTTGTCGTCGACCTCAATTCTGGCCGATAGAGGACTAATTCTTTACTACGGTGGACGGACGGACGAAGCGACTGCATTACTGAAGCAGCTTAGCGAGGCGGATCCCTCCTTCATTTCTACCCATCGTTATCTGGCATTAATTGACCTGACGACCGGAAAGTATGAGGAGTATCTTGACGAGGCCAGGAAGGTGGCGGTCCTGTCTAAGAACGATACGGAACTCGCGATCGTCGATGCGGCCGCAAAGGGATTGCACACTGGCGGACCGCAACGCATGTTGGAATCGATGCTAGCTGCGGAAAAGACAGGATACGCCGACGGGCGCATTAGTGCGTTCCGTCTGGCTGAAACAACCTCGCTCATGGGTCACCGGCAGGAGGCCCTCAATTACTTGCAAGTCTCCCGTGAGCGGCGCGAGTCGGCCCTTTCAGAGCTGCTCGTCGATCCCCCATTCATGAGTTTGCGCGACGACCCTTCTTACCGGGAACTCATCCTGCAGGTCGGCCTGCCACAACTCACTAGTTCCTAGATTGATCGAGAGACGAACCATGCCACGCATGGTTAAACAGTGACAGCGTTCGCCTTGCGCGAAATCGCCCTAGGTTGGAGCCCCAGCCAAGGGAAACCAGACTTGAAACCCGTGTCACCTGGGATGGAATTCGTTCGAGTTCGACGGGGATGTTGGTGGCCAAGCCTGCAATTCTTTCCTCCTGTATCAAGAGGAAAAAACGGGCCACGCGATTAAGGACTCTGGCCGATATCCTCATCGCATGGCCCGATTGCGCCACTTCGTCTGTCCTTACATATAGCAATGCGGAGGCCAAACCTCGCTCGTCAGAAGCAAAGGACTTACGTCGTTCGTTAGCGACCCGAGCAGGTAAAAATCGTCCTCGCCGTGAAAATATTTCCGCCAATGAACAGGAAGCGACGAAGGCTACTGATTTCCTCGCGTTTGTTTTGTTTCTTTGTGCGCCTTGCCCAGTGTCTCAGCTCGGAACAATCGCTCATCGACCCGATGCAGCCGTTTGCTCATGCCCGGACGCAGTAGCTTGTAGTGGTGGATGTCGCACAAATAGATGGGAATGAACCAGATCGGTTTCTCTGTCGTCATCCACTCGAGCCGGTCGAAGCGTTTCAGATTCACCGGAAGGGAAAAGTTACGCAGAGTGCGCTCTCCGCGCATGTTGAAATAGATATTGAAATAGCTCATTGCCAGTTCGCGAAGCGACCGATAGACCGGTTCGCGGTAGCGGCACCCCGAATAGTTGGACTTGGCGACAGCACCCCAGTGGCCCTTGATGCGGAAAACGGCCAGCACATGATCGGTGTCGTTTTCGGCCTCAAAGTCAATGATCAGCGGAGGAAAGCCGAGCGCACGCAGGGCGGCGGCCGCGAAGATCGCTCCCTCCATGCAGTGCGACGTCTGCTCGCGCAGCACCCGGCGAGGGGACCACGCCGTATCTGCCAAGTGGTAGGCGGTGTCGTCGAGAAACCGCTGGACTCCGTACGGGTCTTTGAAGCTGCGCAGCTTGCGAAGCTCAACAGGTGTGAATGCGGCCAGAGGGTTCTTCATGATTGGACGAAATGCAGTTTATCGCATGGGCAGGCGCGACAGGTCACCACGCCGTGTGTGTCGGATGCAGGACTTGGCAGGCGGATGAGTCGAGGCCGAACAGAAGATCGAAAGCGCACGCGGAGACGGCCTAGCGCCCGCCTCGCCCCAAGAGAAGAATCTTGAGCGTGGCGAAGAGGATGTAGATGTCGAGGCCGATGGAAACATTCTTGATGTAGAAGAGGTCGTAGGCCAGCTTTTCCTTGTGGTCTTCGATGGTGGCGTTGTAGCCGCGATTAATCTGAGCCCAACCAGTGGCTCCCGGCTTGATCAGCCAGCGCTCTTTGTAGAAGGGGATGACGGCCGCGCATTGTTCCTCTTCGTGCGGCGGAACCGGGCGAGGACCGACGAACGAGATGTCGCCTTTTACGATGTTGAAGAGCTGAGGCAGTTCGTCGAGGCGCGTGCGGCGCAGCCACTTGCCAACCCGGGTAATGCGCGGATCGTCGTACTGGGCAGGCGTGCCGATGTGGTTCTGCGAGGCGGGATACTGCGCCTTCTTGAGCGCTGGGACCTGGCTGGGATCGTTGTACATGGTGCGGAACTTGAACACCGTGAAGGGAACGCCAAACTCGCCAACGCGTTTCTGACGGAAGATCACCGGTCCATCGGAATCCAGACGAATCGCCACGGCTGCCAACGCCATGAGCGGCGCGGACACAAGCACTCCGAGCAATCCAAACAGCAAGGAGAAGAGACGCTTATAAAGGCGCAAGGCGGGGCGCACATGAAATCCGGGCGAAAACAGCAGCCAGCTCAAGCGTAACGATTCGAGCGGAATCATTCCGCTGACGGTTTCGTAGTATTCCGGGCCGTCCTGGATCTGGACGCCACTGGCCTTCAGCTTGAGGAGTTCGCTGACATCGAGTTTGCCGCGCCGGTCACTCATGGTGACAATGATCCGGCGGACACCCTCCCGTTTTACGAACTCGGTCAGTTCGTCACTCTTCACGACGGGGATGCCGGCGATCTGAGGCTCGGTGCCGACGTAGCCGGCCACCCGTAGTCCAAGCTCAGGCCGCTGTTCGATGGCATCCATCAGAGGTGTACAGAGCGGACCGTCTCCGTAGATCAAGGTGCGCTCAGCAAAACGCGCAGACCGGTTGATGACGAAAAAACAACTGCGCCAAAGCGGAACGACGATGGCGACCATGATGATGCCGGCCCATAGGACGGTGCCGCCCAGACTGGCGGCGGGAAAGGTGTAGTACAGCACGGCGAGGGCGACGAAGGTGGTGCCGAGCACACCGACGAGGCGTGTGACGACCTCACGCCGATTGGTGAGGATTGCTGAGTTATAGAGGTCGAAGTAGTACATCAGCACCAGGAAAACGAGGACGACAAGGCCGATCCTCCCAGCGCCATTTTCATAGAGCAGGTAGATTCTTGCGTCATCGGCAGTACCCGATGAGAGCAGAACTGCAAGAACGAAGCCCAAAGTGACCAGTACCGCTTCCGTCAACGTAAGCAGCAGCGTACGCGTCGGAAAGTACGTGTTGAACAAACGAATCATTCAGATCCCAAGTGGTCATTCTGCGAATCCAAGTCGCCGCGAGATTTTTTCTGTCCGTAGTAGCCATACCCACCGTAATACCGCTCGTACCCGATCTGCACAGTAGACGCCTCGTTGAAGATGAAGCCGAGCTGTTTGCTTTTTTCGATCGAGTTGAGCGCACGGGCCAGAGTGCGTTTACGGGTATGTCCTTCGCGGGCGACAACCAGCACGCCGTCACACAGGCGTGACAGAGAGGTGGCGTCTGCCATGGGGAGCATGGGTGTGCAATCCAGCAACACCCAATCGAAACCTTCGGATACCGCGTTCAGCATCTGGGCGAAGGCATCCGACTCAAGGAGAGGCAGCGGCTCTTCGATGCCCTTGCCGGCAGAGAGTAACCACAGCGGCAGGCCTTCGACCTGATAAAAGGCGTCCTGCAAGGCGAGCTTGTGCTCGTGCCATTCGGAAATGCCGCGCAACTGGGTGGTCGCAAGCAACGCACTGGCCGTGGGACGGCGCAGGTCAGCCTCAATCAGAAGGACGCGCTCCCCGGCACGGCGTGCGAGCGTGAGTGCCAGATTGACTGACACCACGGATTTTCCTTCGTCACCCACGGCACTAGTAACCAGAAGCCGCTTCAAGGTCCGTTTGCGGCGCAGGTGAGCCAATCGAGTACTGAGAACGCGGAACGTCTCGGCGCCTGGGCTGTTGGGATTGGTGATCGAAACAAGTCTCTGTTCGGGAGTCGGCACAGGACGGAGGATGCGCTCCGGAGGCACGCTCAGCCACGCCGCGGCTGGAGGCGCTTGCGTGGCTAGGGCATCGAGAGCGGCCGTATCGTCGATGGGTAAACCGGGAAGTTGTGCACCGGGAGCTTCCGGCTGGGCAGGTGTAGCCAATGGCGAGGCACTCGGTGTTTCACCCTGAGAACGCTGCAATGCTTCGTACAATCGACTCATGTTTAGACTCTCCTGCCGTCAGCGGACGGAATAGGTTTCTCTTCCAGCGATTGCGGGCTGTCCATGGTACGCAGCGCGCGAAATAAAGAGCGCAAAATGCTTTCGTTGTTTTCCGCCGGAACAGCGCCGGCGTCGACGGGCTCTTCAGGTATCGAGGTGGATGTGATCAAGCGGAAGTCGGCGGCCACTTCCGAAATCATGTCGCCAGTCACGGTATGTTGCTGGCGGGCGAAGGCGTTCACCATCGAATTTTCACAGAGGTTGTTGATGATGCGAGGAATGCCTCGTGAATACTCAAAAATTTTTGTCAGTGCCTCGGGCTCGAAAATCGCAGGCTCGGCACTCGCTCCCGCCCGTTCCAGACGGGAGAGAACGTAGCTATGGGTCTGCTGCTCATCGAGCGGCAGCAGCTGGCAGCGCAACGAAACGCGTTGCTTCAACTGGCGCAGACTGGGCGAGTCCAACACACCTTCCAGCTCAGGCTGTCCCATGAGCACGATCTGTAGCAGTTTTTGCTGGGAAGTTTCCAGGTTGGTGAGCAGGCGGATTTCTTCTAGCAGCTCGGGCCGCAGGGCCTGTGCCTCATCGACAACCAGGGCGGTGATCAAGCCACGCGCATGGCGCTGAATCAGGAAGCGGTTCAGGTCGAGCAGCATTTCGGTCTTGCTGCGTCCGCTGTACTGTAGGCCAAGATCGGCCATGATGTACTGGAAGAACTCTGTAGTCGACAGCAACGGATTGAAAACGTAACCGAAAGCGATATTGTTCTTGCGCAGCTCAGCCAGCAGGCAGCGCACCAGCAAGGTCTTCCCCGTGCCCACCTCGCCGGTGATCACGATGAAGCCTTTTCGGCGCCCGACGCCGTAATGAAGGTTGGCTAACGCTTCGTTATGCCGGGGCGTTGCATGATAAAAGTACGGATCAGGGCTGATCTCGAACGGATTCTTGGTCAGCCCGAAAAATTGTTTATACATGCGCTATCCCCAGAAATATGCGTACCAGATTCCGGTCGGGATGATGATCGCAATCAAAATGGCCGCAGCGACCGCAATCCACGGCTTCCAACGCTGCGCCGCAATCTCCCGGTCGGTGGGCAGCGGCGGGATCTCGGCCAATACCGGTAGCTGCGCGGCGTCGAGAAGGTCCTGCTCGCCTCGGATACGATCATCCAGGAATTCGGAGCCCACTCCAAAGACGAAAGCGAGAGCCAAGCCGATGCCCAGCCCGGCGAGTGAGAATTTAAACCGGTCGGGGAACGACGACTTCTCCGGCAAGCTCGGCGGATCGATGATGCGGAACTGATCGCCCTGCTGCTGGCGATTCAGGCTGGTAGCCAGTTGGGAGGACATCGTTTTGCCGAGCAACGTGTCGTAGTTTTTCTTCGACTCATCGTAGTTCCGCATGATGTCGGAGAGTTCCTGCTGGCGTCCCGGGGTGGCGTTTAGGCGAGCCTGATATTGGTTCACCTTTTGCTCCAGCTTGGCGATCTGCTGTTCGCGCGTCTGGATCTCCAGCTTGTTGGCCTTGATCTGGCTCTGGATCTGCATCACCGGTGTCATGGCTTGCAGTTGGGATGGAGTCGCCGTCGTTTTATCAGTGTTGTCGGAATCATCGCTGGACTTGGAATCCTGCGTGTCCTTGTTCATTTGTTCCATCTTGGCGATTGTTTCCTTAAGCTTCTTCACGTCAGGATGGTCGGGAGTGTATTTGGCCTCAAGAGCAGCGAGGTCGGCACGCATGGCTTCCAACTGCTGGGCGGTTGTTTGCGGCGTCGCGGGAGTGTTTTCCGTAACCCCCATGGCGTCATACTGGGTTGCCAACGAACTCAGGTAAGCCTGCTGCTGTAGTGCTTTGTCGCGTGCATCGACGGCTGCCTGCAATTGTCCCTGAGCACCACTGAGGATCTGAAGATTGCTCTGCAACTGATCCGGCAGTTCGCCCATGTGGGAAGCCTCGTACTCACGGATCTGCTTTTCCTGGGCTGCCAGCGCAGATGCGGCAGCGGTCAACTGCGAGTCGAGGAAATTCGTGGTTTGTTGCGACTGCTCCTGGCTAGCGCGTACGTTTTCGTCGATGAAGAAAGATGCCAGTTGGGTGTTGACCTGCTGGGCGATCTGCGGCTTGTCGGCGACATACGACACCTTGAACGCAGTCAGTTCGGCTGGCTTGCCCGGAGCAGGCGGAGTTTGAACCAGGTCGATCTTGATGTCTTTGCGCATCTGGACAATCTGATCATCCGGGGAACTGAAGAACAGACCCTGATACAGATGCAGGTTGTTAATGATGGACAACAGTCTCGAGCGGCTCAGCACCTGTTGCGTGATCGACTGCAGGCGCTCTTCGAGATCGACCTGCACGTTCGGCATCACGAACTGTTGCGGGACCTTTTGCGGCTCGACGAGGATCACCGTTTCCGAAGTGTACTTCGGAGGAATGATCCAAGCCGATGCAAACACGATCAGCCAACCCAAGAACAACGGCCCCAGGATCCACCAGCGGCGGCGGACCACCATGGCCCAATATTCGTCCAATCCTCTTACCGATTTCTGGTCATCAAGTTCGTCCATCATAGTTACCGTCCCAGGGGGTGATTCCAAGTGTATGTGATTGATACTCCCACGATGTTCGCATTGTAGGAGCCCGAACCAAGTACGATCGTATTCGATTGCGTCTGGTGCACGCGGGCATAGGTAGCAGACGCGAGCAGCGATTTGGTCAACGTATAAGTGAGTGCAGCGTTGATGAAGAAGTTGTTGTACTCACGGCTTGAAACGGTCGTTGAGACATCATGAAAATACCGGATACCCACGGTGCCGTCCATCTTACGCATCAGCATGCGGCGATAATCGGCCTCGACATTGTTCACCTGGGAGGTTGCGATAATTCCGCCGCCATCGGACACTGACCGGCTGAAACTGGCGCGCATCGAGTTGCGCTGAGTGTGCCATCCAAAATTCGCGCCCAATGAAGTGCTCCATAGGCTGCTGTGAGTGGTCAGGTAGACGAACTGGCCGCCACCGATGGGAACGGCCACGGTATCTTTGGTCGCCGTGTATTCGGGGCCTATCCATCCTGAAATCGTCATGTTGGGACGGATCAAGTAGTCGGCGGTAAACGATATGGTTTGAATTCCAGAACGCTGCTGGCCCTTGCCGAAATCGAGACTGTTGTAATCGTAACCGCCACCCAAAGTAAGCCGCGGCGAGAACTGATGAGAGTAGGCAGAACGTCCGCCGTAGGAAACAAGGTTGTAAAAAGGAACGCTGGTCACGAGGTTGTAGGTTGAGGTACGGCGTAGGTTCGCCGTTCCAGTGAATGACAGCGTATCCGTTTTCGTCATCTGATCGGTGAGCGTCATCAAGCCGTAATTCTGCGTGAACTGCGTAAGCGGGGTGTAGATCACCGGATTCGGATTGTTCATCGTCGGGTTTCCGGTGGAGGTCAGGAAGCTGTCAAACGGATTAGCTGAGTAGCGGAAATTGTCGTCCGCCAAGAGTTGCCAATGTCGAGCCATTTGCCACAGGAATCCTGCGCCTGCAACCTGCGAAAACAGGTTGCTATTCGGATTCCCGGGACCACTCTGCGCGGTATACGTCTGGTAGCCGCCGGAATACGATACGTGCCACGAGAACTTGGGTAGGAATTGTTGGATTCGGATGCTTGGAGTGACATGAAAAAGCCACCAACTCTGCGAACCGGCAGCGGTGTTGGCATATGCGTTACTGTCGTAAGAGAAGCCAGTGCCGATTCCCAAGGTGATGCTGCTGTTTTCAATTGACTCGGAAAGAAAGTCGAGGGACGGCTTGGTGTCCGGATAGGTATATGCCGGCTTCGGGCCAGGCTGGACGGGGGCACCCGTGTCTGTCGTGCCGGTGTCAGTCTGTGCCCAGACGCACCCACAGCACAGGAGGAACAGAACCAGTAAAACAGGCCCAAAATTTGATTTCGTCATGAGCCTCCTGTTAGGGCACCACGATCGTATCTCGCGGCTGCAATTCGATGTTCTGCTGTGGGTTCTGGCCCTTGATGACTTCCTTGTAGTTAAACGGCAGCCTTTCCTGTGAACCATTGGCAGCCGTTCGCAGCACGTAAACCTTCTTGGTCTTGGCGAAGTCCTTAAATCCGCCAGCCATGGCGATGGCGTCGAGCACCGTGACTCGACGGGTCAGCGGGTAATCTCCCGGCCGATTCACCTCCCCCATGATGTTGAAGTTCAAACTGCCAATCTTCTCGACGACGACTGTCACCTGAGGTTCGGAGACGTACTTCTTCATGGTCTCGGCCAGCACATCCTGTAACTGAACCGGAGTGTAGCCGGCCGCTTTCACCTCTCCTATGAGAGGAAGAGAAATCATCCCATCTGGCCGAACCGGAATGGTCTTCGACATGTCCGGCTCTTTCCAGACGTAGACTGTAATGACATCCTCAGCGCCAATGATGTAAGAATCAGGACGAACGCCCGGAACCGATTTAGGAGGATTGTCGACGGAAGCCGCCGGGGCGGCCTTAGGAACATTATCCTGAGTAGTAGCCGTTGTTGCTTGATCCTGAGGGGTAGCAGTGGTGGCTTGTCCCACGGCCAAGCTGGACAAAATTGCGAGCAGCAGTGTCCACTTCAGCATCCGTACTGCGAGGTTTCCCACTCCGCTTCTCTGCACGTGCATTCAAGTCACCTTTTGACTGCGATAAGGGATTTACTCCACCTTGCCGTCTTCGCCCCGCGCCGCAGGAATCGTCGCGCGCCGCTGGGGGACACCAACTTCTTTCAGCTTATATAGTAAAGCCCGATAGCTGATGCCCAGCGCTCGAGCAGCTTTTTTCCGGTTCCAATTGTTGGCATGCAACGCGCTCAGAATGATGCGCGCTTCGACTTTGCGCACCGTCTGCCGCGTCAGCTTTTTCAGCGATACCGGCCCATCAAACGTAAGGTCAGGCAGAGCATCACGCTCATTGGACTGCAGCAACTCGCTCAGGATCACGTCATCACTTCCCATTACCACGTAACGCTTGATCAAGTTCTCGAGTTGCCGAACGTTTCCCGGCCAGGAATATCGCTGCATCTTCGCCAGCAGCGCGGGGCGAAGCATGGGGGCGCGGCCATTCAGTTTATCATTGTAATACTCCAGAAGGTATTCACATATTAATGGGATATCAACAGTTCGCTCCCGCAATGCGGGTACGTGAATCGTCATGGCAGCGATCCGGTAGTAGAGATCATGCCGGAAATGCCCTATGTCGATCTCCTGATGCAGTTCGCGGTTGGTGGCACTCACCACCCGCACCTCCACCCTCTTGTCTTCTTGCGAGCCGATTCGGCTAAACTGCCCGTCTTGCAGCAATTGCAGCAGTTTGGCTTGCATGGAGGGGTCGAGTTCCGAGATTTCATCTAGAAACAGCGTTCCCCGATGTGCCGATTCGACCCTGCCGGGCTTAGTCCCAAATGCACCGGTAAATGCACCTTTTTCGTAGCCAAAGAGCTCGCTTTCCAGCAACGTTCCTGGAATCGCCGGACAATTGATCTTCACGAACGGACCGCTCGCCCAAGGCGAGTACGTGTGTAACAGCCGTGCGATGATGTCCTTCCCCGTTCCGCTCTCTCCGGTTATAAGAATCGACAGGTTTGCGCCCGCGACTCGCTCCAGTTTCTGCCGCACGCCTCGCATGGCAGCGGTCTGTCCAAAGATAACTGGCTCTGGAGGAAGCGGTTGAACGGTGAGTGCTCCTTCGAAATTTCCACTGGCCAGCGTCGGCATAATGGGATTCCCTCTATGAGGTCAGACTTGACATGGGCAACCTTGTGAACCTGGTTTGCATTTCTCTAGCCAAGGACACCGACATTGCAAAAGTATGCATAGTATCTATGTAAGTTGTTAACATGTCAACATTTAATACGACACGCGTGGCAGGCGTTTGGGCTAATTACAGTCAAAACCGGCTGCTAGTCAGTCCTGAAATATGCAAGTACTTGCACTTAATGGAAGTGACTTTCTCATCCAGCCATGGAAGGTTTAGGGGCCGGCGACGCAATCGATTCAGAGATTAGCGGTTGTTCAAACTGGAGTCCGAGCAGAAAATATTGGCGATCCGGGGTACATCGCAACACGGTTGCATTGAGCAGAGAAACCGAGCGCGGTAACTGAGCCTTGTTTACCAGCGCGACAGGTACTTCCAGTGTCAGGTGGGTGCCGGGCTCGAGAAACCGCTTGGCTGCAAGCAGAACTCCGCCCGCCGACAGATTCAGGGCCGTGGCGAACTCTAGAAACTCCTCACCAGTGGTCTTTCTTCCGCGGACGAAGAAGGGAATCGAAATAGGCAAACGATCCCAGTCACGGCGCTCCGCGACTGACGATGGACGACGCACCTTTAGCTCTCCTCTCCAAGTGAGTGCACATTAGCGGCCAAAGTCGCCGAGCACAAAATCGATATGGATACAGACGTTTGCTGCCAAATCTCGAGGAAGCGACTCTTTGGATGCTCAAGAAGCTGCAAAGATTTGCGCTCATGTAGAAGGCAATTACCGCTTCCGATATGAATTAGTTTTCATATTATGGTAATAACTTTGCATTAATCTTGTAAAGTTCTGCAATTTCGAATTGACACCCAACGGACTTGGGGTATTATGAAATCTCCCCTAAGGGGCACACCAAGGTGCGCCCCAGCTCTTCTTCCTCAAGGGCTAGCTGTTCTAAACTGCGGACTAAATTAGTCGAAGGAACTGATGTGACCGCTTGGCTATGATCGCCCCGCTAAGCTCAAGGAGTCTGAATCTGGTTCCAAGTTGAAGCTCTTGGAATGGTGTGTTTTCAGATGCATGCAGTGAAACCAACTTCGGCGAAACCAACGGTCGAGCTTCTCAGCGACAAGAACCACTGTGCTGCATGCCAGGATGCACTGGCGGCAGCCGCTCATGAACTAAAGACTCCGCTGGCGATTATGGGAGGCTACCTCAGCCTGCTCCTGACACAAAAACTAGGTCCGCTGACGGCCCAACAGCTCGAAGTTTTGAGCGAAATGCAGGACAACGGCGCACGACTCACCAATTTTGTTCAGAATGTGCTGAGTTACGCAACGCTGAAGGTGGAGCGCTACCAGTTCCAGTACGAAGTTGCCGATATCAATGGCTGCCTGCGCGAAATTGCCGAGTTCTGGGCGCAACGATTCCAGAACAAGGCGATTGCGTTTTATTTTTTCGCCGACGAGCAGATCCCGGAGTTTCCGTTCGACTGGTACAAGGTGCAGCACATCGTGTCGAACCTGCTGGATAATGCGATGAAGTACACACCGAGTTCGGGCACAGTGTGGCTGCACGTGGAGCCCTATTTCTGGGAGCGTCGCACTATCCGACGCAAGCCGTTGGTGGAGCGGCGGCGGCGATTGGTCGCTAATCCCAATTGCTGCCGGATCTCGGTTGCTGACACCGGTCCGGGGATTGCTCCGGAGTTTCAGCAGGAGATATTCGAAGAATACTTCCGTCTTACCACCGCAGGAACCCGGGCAGAAGGACACGGTCTCGGACTGGCGATCGCGCGGCGCTTGGTCCAGGCCGCAGGCGGCAAGATATGGGTGGAAAGCGAACCGGGCAATGGCAGCAAGTTTTCGTTTCTCTGCCTGTTGAACCCTCCGCCGCAGAACGACGCGGTTGCGGGAGGACAATGAATCCAGGACACATCCTGATCGTTGACGACGAGCCCGGTATGCGCCGTTATCTGCAGACTGTCCTGGAGCTGGACGCCTACAAAGTTTCCACTGCCTCCAACGGTGAAGAGGCGATCGAAAAAGTGCAGCGCGACCAACCGGATGTGGTTTTGCTTGACGTGGTAATGCCGGGACCAGACGGGCTGGAGACCCTTAAGCGGATTCGCGAGGCGCGGCCGACGACGAAGGTCGTAATGCTTTCTTGCGTACGGGACACGCGAAAGGTCGCGATGGCGATGCGACTTGGCGCGCACGACTATCTTTCCAAGCCAGTTCAGAAAGAGGAGATGGACGACGTCCTGCGCTTCTGTCTGGAACACCCAGGCCCAGCGGCGCCTGGCGCGGGCGAAGCCATCGAGGTAGTGCACGGTGTCTACTTCTTCGCCGCGACCGAACAGATGAGGCAGATCCGCGCCCAATCCATGCAGGTCGCCCGTTTCGATTTTCCCGTGCTATTGTTGGGAGAAAGTGGAACCGGGAAAGAAGTCCTGGCGCAGTTGATCCACAAGTATTCCGATCGCGCGCACCGTACTTTCCTGAAGGTGAATTGCGCAGCCATGCCCAGCGAACTGCTGGAGAGCGAACTGTTTGGATACGAGCCCGGAGCTTTTACCGGGGCGGTGAAAGCCAAGCCAGGAAAGTTCGAGCTGTGCAACAAGGGAACGATCTTACTCGACGAAATTGGCGAGATGTCGCCAGCACTGCAGGCGAAGCTCCTGCAGGTACTGCAGGACGGACAGTTCTCGCGCCTGGGCGGTCGTCATCCGGTAAAGGTCGATGTGCGCGTACTGGCCGCCACGAACATCAACATGGCGGAGTCAATCGCCAAGAAATCGTTTCGTGAGGACCTGTATTACCGGCTAAGCAGCTTCGTGATGAGCATGCCTTCGTTGCGTCAACGCAAGGAAGAGATCCCGATGATGCTGCGTCACTTCATGATGCACGTTGCGGAACGTTACGCGTGCCCGCTGCTGCCCATTTCGCCGCGCTTGGTGAAAGCGTGTGAGAACTACTTGTGGCCGGGCAACATCCGCGAGTTGGAGAATTTTGTGAAGCGCTATCTGGTGCTGGGTGATGAGGAAGGCGCCATTGCCGAACTCGTGCAAAATACCGCGCCCGAGCTTCCCCCCCAGACTCGACCCGCGCCGAACCCTTGAGCCCCGATCTGAAGCAGATGGTGAAGAACCTGAAGAACGGGGCCGAGATGGAAGCGATCAACAATGCGCTGGAAGAGAGTGGTTGGAACCGAAAGCGTGCCGCCAGCGTGCTGAACATCAGCTACAAGGCGCTGCTCTACAAGATTCGCCAATACGACATTCGCCCGCGCCATGCGAAATAGCCAATTGCGTTCAGCAAGTGCGCAAACGCTTGCACTTGTCGGATTGCGCGGCGAGCGGCAAGACTGTTCGCAAAACGTGCTGCAAGACGCAACTGGTTAGTATTCAGCTGCTTACAGGAAACGAGCCTTTCCCTTTCCATTTAGGGCTATGGCAAGCTGCGTGCTCGATTAGTTACTATGCTGCCGACTTCCCTCCCCGACAAGCCGAATGAATATTCTGCGTCTAATTCTGCCGAACGACGAAAGAATGCCCGTTTCGCAATGCGTTTTCCGATTTTCGTGCGAGGTCTGGGCGAACCGTGGTCGACCAGCGAAACTGCTGACGTGGGCGCAGCGGGAGCATTTTTCGTATGCGATCGGCCCTTCCTTCTGAATGCACCGATCGAATACGTACTGATCTTTCCGCCAGAACTGACTAAGGCCGCACGACCGCTATTAGTCCGGTTCTTCGGTATGGTCATACGCTCAGGGCGAGCGGCTGACGGCAGCGGTCTTTACGGCATAGCCGTGCGAAACTCGGCACATCGGTACTTAACGGGCGAAGAAGCAGCCAGCTTCGTCGCAACACAGCACATTGCGACTCCAACCACGCATTCCCGAATATCCTGACAGACACCTTCGCGGCCACTTCCGACATTAGCCGCGCAAATGAAAAGGGCAGGCTGATTGCAAGCCTGCCCTTTGAAGAAACGCGACTTTGGCTAGCGGCCCAGACGGCGTCGTCCGTAGCCGAAAACTCCGAGCAGTCCAGTACCGATTAAGAGAATGGAACTGGGCTCGGGACTGACAACCGTCAAATCGGTGATGCCAATGTAATTGTCAGTCAACGTGAAGTAACTGATGTCGGCGGTGGATTCCTGGAAGCCGTAGAACGCGCCGGTATCGTTAGCGCCACTGGTGACGAAGCTTAGGTCGTAGGACTCAATGAGATTGCCAGATGAGTCCCATACCGCGATCGTGGTGGGGTTCGAGCTATAGGGCACATAGTTCAAGAAACCGCCGACGGCGAACACCGGGGTCGCAAATGCAAACGTCATCGTATCGGTGACGCCGTAATAATCCGTGGAGTCGTTTAACCCCGCCATCGGTCCGAGTGCGCCAGTCCAATTTCCGTTAGCCAAAAAGCTATAAGGCCCGTAAATGCCGGTATAGCCGAATGCGGATCCGCCCCCGTTGAAAGCGTTGGTGGAACTCCACGTGACTCCAGACCCAAAAGCGATCGGGCCGCCGCCGAAGTAGTTTACCGCCGGCATCGGAATGACAGTGCCGCCAGGAAGCGACGTGACAACCGAGGCGCCAGCCTGTGTGGCTACCAGAAGCATAAGAAGTAACGAAGAAGCAGCGACTTTTCTCATTTCGGGAACCCAGCCTTTCAGAATCGTTGTAAAGTTGATACTTATCACAACGCTAGAGTATCAGTAACATACCATTGGTTACCATGCATTCCAACTACCAATCGTATTGCGTGTAACTTATTGAAAAAAATCCGCGAATTTACAAATATCCATCGGCGCGTGTGCAGGAGTTTGCGGTCAGACGGCAAAGCGTTTCCTATGCCCACACTACTCGGCGATTTCGAAGGATGAATGCCCGGGAGCGCGGAATTGCCGGGCTGGAATTCCTAGAGTAACTTAGCGGCGTCTTTAGCGAAATAGGTCAGGACAATTGATGCCCCAGCGCGCTGGATGCAAGTCAGCGATTCGAGCATCACACGCTCATAATCGATCCAGCCGTTGATCGCTGCCGCTTTGATCATGGCGTATTCACCGCTGACCTGGTACGCAGCGAGCGGGACATCGAATTGCTGGCGGGCCTCGCGAATCACGTCAAGGTAAGGCAGCGCTGGCTTCACCATGATCATATCTGCGCCTTCCTCCAGGTCTAGCTCGATTTCGCGGAGAGCCTCGCGTACGTTGGCGGGGTCCATTTGATAAGACCGACGGTCGCCGAAGTGGGGAGCGGAATCGGCAGCTTCACGGAACGGACCGTAGAAGCCGCTGGCAAACTTCGCTGCATAGGAAAGTATCGGGATGTTCTCGTAGCCAGCGTTATCGAGAGCAGCGCGGATGGCAGCCACCCGGCCGTCCATCATGTCGGAAGGGGCGATGATGTCCATGCCCGCCTTGGCTTGCGAGACCGCGGTTTTGGCAAGCAGATCCAGCGAGGCATCGTTGAGTATCTCGTAACTCTCGGCTGTCATGGAGGCGACAACAGCGGTAACGGCCTGGACACTGGTCCTGACGGCAATCGCCTTCTCGCCGCGCGATTCAAGATCCCGGAACGCGGCGGAGACTTCGCGGCGAACGGCATCGGTTTCGACGATGCCGCAGTGTCCGTGTGACATGTATTCGCAGAGGCAGACATCGCCCATTAATAGCAGACCGGGAACTTCACGCTTGATGGCGCGCGCCGCACGCTGCACGATGCCGTCATCGGCCCATGCTCCGGTGGCGATCTCGTCTTTCGTTTCGGGCAAGCCAAAGAGAATCACACTGGGGATGCCGAGCGACTTCACTTCGGCGCACTCCTTTACGGCTTCGTCAATCGAGAGGTTGAAGACGCCGGGCATGGAGCGCACTTCTTTGCGGATTCCCTCTCCAGGACAAACGAAGAGGGGATAAACAAAGCCTTCGGGGCTCAGGCGCGTTTCGCGGACAAAGGAACGCATCGCTTCATTGCGGCGCAGACGGCGTGGACGATCGGTTGGAAATGCCATGACAGAAAATTCTAGCACCGGGCGAGTGCTGCAAACCCGCTAAAAATGCGGGCGGAGGAAGATTAATCGAATGTGACGGGAATCACTGAAATACCCTGATCCGAGAGGACGAGAATCGGGGCTCGCTGAAATCGGCCACCGACCACGCCGTCCGCGGCGAAGCACAAAAGAACCGGCCTACGCCATGCCTCCCTGCTGAATACGCTCCAGAAGAGCAACTCCGGCCTCGTCAGCGGCGCGGCTCTTGAACTCCCGCTCCAGCACGACAGTTTTGGCAGACGGGGCGAGCTGCTGCAAGACCTTCAGAGTCGCCGGGGCAGCCAACCCACCGGATTCCGGCCCAAGCACAATGACGTCAACGCTGGAGGCGCTGAGAAGAATCTTTGCATCTCCCATGAGGCCCGTGGAGAGTACTCGGTAGCCGTGACGCGAGAGGAGAGCGCGGACGAAAGCACAAGTATCTGGAGATGGATCGAGAAACAGCACGCGCGGGCCGGTATTCGCTGACTCTGCGGGTGCAATCACGCCCTCTTTGAGGAACGAGACGATGGCAGATTCTTCGTCGGGGTAGATGCGGAACACAGTCGCCAGCTTGGTAACGTTCAGCAGGCTGGTGAGGAAGGGTTGAGGGGCCGACAAACGAAGATCTCCCTTACGATTGCGGGCGTGCCACAGAAAGCGCACCATGAGGCCCATTCCCGCGCTGTCCACGCGGTTCACCTGATCCACGTGCAATACCACGCGCGTAAACTCACGCAAGCCGCGTTGCAGCGCCGCTTCGAGAGTCTGCGACTCTTCGCCGGAGACAATCCGGCCCGTGCAGCGAACGATGTAAACCGACCCACAATGACGCGATTCCAGCGACAAGGACATGCCGACCACCCACTTTCCGTGGCGCGCTCAACTCGCGGTAATCTTACAGCACGTCGTCAATCGAGACGAGTACATGCCAGTCACTCCCTGCCAATCGAGCCGCAATAAGTGCGATGCGAGTCACCTTGCATAATGACGGCCCCTTCGAGTGATACGATTACTGCATCCGGCGAAGCATGAACTTTTCACGCCAGAGGTATCGTTTATGAAGATGCGTATTTCTTCCATTCTGTTGATTACGCTGCTTACAGCCGCCAGTGCGATTGCGCAGAAGGTCAACGTTGACTGGGACCGGGGCACGGATTTCTCCAAGTTCCATACGTACGCTTGGCAGCCCAGTACGCATCCGGCCAAGGGGCTCTGGGACCAGCGCATCATTGACGCGGTCAACCAGCAATTGCAGGCCAAAGGGTTCAAACTGGTCGATTCCAATCCGGAATTGTGGGTCGTGTACAGCAACAGCATCAAGAAAGATCAGCAAGTGGTCGGCACCGGCTACAACATGGGCCCGATGTGGGGATGGGGATACGGCTGGGGTGGACCTACAACGACGACCTATCAGACTTACACCACCCACGAAGGCACTCTGATCGTCGACATCGCCGACGCGAACGGCCACCAGTTGTTATGGCGCGGATCAGCGACGAATTCGATTTCCGACAACTCCAATAAGAACATCAAGAACCTGAACAACGCGGTCAATAAGTTGTTCAAGAACTTCCCGCCGAAGCCGGGTACCAACAAGTAGAGCCGCGAGAGCGGGATCAGTGGAAGTTTTCGACCAGCATCAAGTCGGCACGGTTCTCGTCGACTTGCGCCCAAACGATCTCGCGACCGTCAGGTGATACCGCCATCGACCAGTCCGTGAGAAAGCGGGCGTCATGCAGCACCTTGGTCACGCTACCGGTGTCGAACTTATAGAAAAGCAAGTCTCCGTTTCCATCGATGACGTATATTCCCGAGGCAACCAAGGACCAGTGCGAATTGTCGAATGGTTTGGGCGCGCCCGGAACCTGCTCTTCGGGGCCGCCGCTAACTGGAATGCGCCAGATCGTCGGATCATGCTCACCGCGCGAATAGTAAAGGTATTTGCGGTCCAGCGACTCCACAGCGTAGATACCGCTATTGCTGGTCACGGGTTGCGCGGGGCCTCCCGTTACGGGCAACTTCCAGATGTTGGCCGCACCGTTATGGCTGGTGGAGTAATAAATCCATTTCCCGTCGCGCGACCATGACGGCACTTCGCCGCCGTCCTGACCGTTCGTGAGTCGCCGGGGCTCACCACCATCGGCGGACATCACATAGACTTGCGCGATACGATTATTATCTTGTGAGTCGAAAGCGACCTGTTTGCCGTCCGGTGCCCAGCGTGGAGTGCCGGTGAGTGCCCCGCCGAAATGGGTCAACTGGACGGCGTTAGATCCGTCACTCGCGCAGGTCCAGATTTCCCAACTTCCACTGCGATCGGACTGGAATGCGATGCGTGAGCCGTCAGGCGAGAAGGAGGCGGCGGCCTGCTGTCGCGTACTCGAAATCAACAGCGATGGTTCCCCGGCGAGGTGGGTCGAGTCGCGCAAATCCAATTTCCAGACGTTGGCGTTCGTCGTCGCCTGCACATAGGCGAGGGAGTGAGCGCGCACCGATGGGAACTCCGCCGGTCCGGGCACGAACGATACGTTCGCGATCGACGGCTTGTTGCGGTCAACGGAGATGCGCCGCAGTTGCTTTCCGCCAATAACAATCTCGTTGTCATTGGTGGTCCAAGCCAGACCATCTACGAATTCCGGAACGAATGTTGATGTGAGCAAGCGGGCTGCGCCGCCACCCGGTGACATTACATAAACTTCACCCAGATCGACGGTGTCGCGCTGGAAGGCCAGAGTTTTGCCGTCGTGCGAGAACGCCGGGTCCCCGTCACCTTCGGAGTTTGGCGGCGGATTGGTGATCTGACGCCGATGCAGCGTTCCGAGGTCGAGCAGAAACAGAGCGATCGTTTCCTGGCTGGGAAGCTCATCGGGATAGACCAACGTTTTCCCGGTGGGCGATACGTCAAAACGGGCCCGCCGGACGCGACGCCCTCCACTGAAAGAGGTCTCAACTACCAGGTGCGCCGGCCCTCCGGCTATCGGGGCGATATAGATTCCCGGGTGTCCGCCACCACGACGGAAGAAGTAAATCGACCTTCCGTCAGGGGCCCAAACGGGGTCGCCGTCGGCGGCGCCGGCGGGCGTTTCCACGAGCCGATGCGGTCGATCGTCGCCGATCGGGCGGAAGTAAACTCCGTAGGGATCGTCGGAATTGGGGCCCGTCCATGCGAATGCAACCCGCTTCCCATCCGGTGACAGAGAGGGTGTGGTTTCCAGCCCAGGGTAGGTCGTGAGCGGCACAGTCTTTGGGTCCGGCAGTTCCGGCCGCGGTCGCAAATATCTCCAGGTAGCAAACGCAACCGTCCACAATAGCAGAGTGAACACGAGGCTTCGTAGAAGCAGGTTATCTCGAAGCACATTGGGCTCATCTTGGTCTTTGAGGGATGACGCGACTGGCTTGGGATAGCGGGGGTATTCGTCAGCTGACGGAAACGTCGTCTCGACCGAGACCGTCGGAGGATCGTGAAAGGTCACCGGGTAAAGCCAACGATAACCACGGCGAGGTAAGGTTTCGATGTAGCGTGGGATATCGGGGTCGTCTTCCAGAGCCTGTCGAAGCTTGGCCACCGCGACCCGGAGACTATTGTCAAAGTCTTGGATGTCGGCGTCCTGCCATACCTGCTGGCGGATTTCTTCCCGGGTAACGACTTCGCCGCTGTTCTCTAGCAGCACCAAAAGCACACGCAACGGCTGGAATTGAAGTCGGACCACTGCCCCGTCGCGGCGCAGTTCACCCGCGCGCACAGAGAACTCGAAATCCCCGAACCGGAAGGTACGGTTGATCGGGGTAGGGCGCACTACCTGCAAAGCGCACCTCGGGGAAAAACCTGAGATCGTTACTAAACGATAAGCCATGTAGCCATGGCCAACAAGCGCATAGTGCCACAAGTCTGGGTGCGTGCACTGCAAATTTGATGAATATTCGCGTGCGCCCCAATTTAATGACGACACGAAGGTGCCCGCGCGAAGTTGGGCCCTTTCGTGTCGCTCCAACTGCCAGTGGCTATTTCAGCGTCACACTTGCCGAAAGAGGCAAATCCTTCGACGATGTGCCCGCCATAAAAGTGTAGCTACCGGGCAGCAGCTTCCACCCTCGGGAGGCTTCATCGTAAATCGAGAGGTACAACGCAGGAATGGTTAGCGTGACATCCCTGCTCTCGCCGGGATTCAGTTGAATCTTCGTCCAACCAACCAGGCGTTTGGGCGGCTCGCCTGAGCCGGCTGGAAGCGCAGCATATACTTGGGCAATTTCCTGCCCGACCCGCTTGCCGGTGTTCTTGACGGTGAAAGTTACCGTGGTTTGATCGCCTGGCGTTACGTCTAGCTTCGAGTAACTGTAGTTCGTGTACGACAGTCCGTAGCCGAAGGGGAACAACACCGGTTTCTTCTCAGCGTCATACCACTTGTAGCCAACCTTCAGGCCTTCGTCGTAATGAACGTCGAAGGTAGGACTCGTGAGCACAGCTCCACTTTCGGGACCACGGCCGCGTACCGGTGGTTGAACCACGGTAGTATGCGGGAGGTCGTTCACGCTAAGAGGAAACGTCATGGGTAGCTTGGCGCTGGGGTTTACGTCGCCGAAAAGCACGTTGGCCACTGCGTCGGCACCCTTGCTGCCTCCGTACCACGCCTCGAGCACACCGCTGACTTTGTCGATCCAAGGCATAGTCACGGCGGTACCGGATTCGAGAACAACTATCGTCTTGGGATTTGCCGCAGCCACAGCGGCGATAAGCGCATCCTGATTGTCGGGCAGCGAGAGATTCGGCAGGTCCATCCCTTCGCTCATCCACTGGTGAGCAAAGACGATGGCAACGTCGGATGACTTCGCTAAAGCTGCTGCAGACGCTGGGTTCGCTCCGGAATCGAACTTGACGTCGGCTGCGGGAACCTTTGCTTTCACGGCCTTCAGAGGCGATGTCGGAAACCACACGTGCGACAACCACACAGGAGCGCTGCTGCCCTGGGGATCGACTTGTGCAGAGCCCCCGCCCGAGATCATGCCCATGTCCGCGTTGAATCCGATGATGGCGATGCTGCGAAGTTTAGAGTGGTCGAGCGGCAATACAGATTTGTCGTTTTTCAGTAGAACGATGCTCTGTTCTTCAATGGTGCGGGCGATGTCGAGGCCGCTCTCAACGTCTACAACGCTTTTTTTCGTGGGGTAGTCGACGATTCCGCTGGCGAATTCCGAGCGCAATATACGTCTTGCGTGGTCGTCGATTTGCGACACCGGAACCTGTCCCGACTCCACGGCTTGCTTCAGCTTGGGACCGAAAAAGTCACCCATGGGCTCTTCATTGTCGAGTCCCGCCGCGGAGGCTTTCACGGTACTGTGGGTTCCACCCCAGTCGGATACAACGAATCCAGGAAACTTCCAGTCGGTTTTGAGCACCTCAGTCAGCAGATACTTGTTTTCGCAGGCGAAGTCGCCGTTGATCGCGTTGTACGAGCACATCACAGCGGCCGGGTGGCCAATGCCGATGCCAATCTGGAACGCCAGCAGATCGGTTTCGTGCAGAGTGCGCAGGCCGATGATGGAATTGACTTCGTTGCGACCGCTCTCCTGATCGTTGACCGCATAGTGCTTAATGTCGCCGACTACATGCTGCGCCTGCTCGCACTTGATGCGATTGCCGACCAGCGTTCCGGCCAGAATGGGATCTTCGCCCATGTATTCGAAGGTGCGGCCGTTGCGCGGTTCACGGGTTATGTTGGTGCCGCCGCCGAGCGTCATGTTGTAACCCTGTGCGCGAAGTTCGCGGCCGATCAAGGCCCCATATTGGCACGCGGCCTGCGGGTCCCAACTCGCGGCGGAACCCACATTGGATGGGAGTGCAGTAGCGTAGCGACCGTTGGCGGCGCTGCTTCGCACGCCGTAGGCCGCGTCCGAGATATCAATCGGGGGAATGCCCAGTCGCTTCACTCCGACCACGTAGCCTGCGCCGCCGTTCGCGAGGTGGGTCAGGGGCATCTGCCATTGCGGCTCACGCGACATGCCATTGCCATGCAGAAGCGAGATTTTCTCATCGAGCGTCATCTGCTTGAGCACCATGTCGGCGCGCTCATCAGGCGAGAGGCTCTTGTTCATCCAAGGTAGTTTTTGGATGTCCGCAGGAGTGGGAGTGGCAGTTTGGGCAAGAACAGCTGTGAGAGGAATCAGAAACGATAGAGTCGCAATAATAGCGAGTGAGTTACAAAATCGGTTGTTCATTCGAGATTTAGTCACCCAGATTCACGAATTTTTCACACACCACCATAACAGCAGCAGCCGCATAGCACTATCAGAATTCGCTAACTTGGCGACCACGCGCCGAGGATATCGGATTGATGAAGGTAGCCTGGGATATCCTACGTTGCGGGGCGGTTTACTGAGGCGGCGGAGTTGATGGGATGTAGCCGTGGGGGCCAACCGGGGCCTCTCCGGGCTTCAATTTGCGGCAGCAGCCGTTCACGATGTTGCCTTCAGGAAGGTAAATCTGGCCGTTGTACTGGAATTCCTTCTGTTGGACGTTATCAATGCACTTGCCTTTGGTGATGGTGGCCGTCAGGCCTCCGCCGCTACCGGTGGCAGGCGAGCCATGCCAGGACCATTGGCCGTCGACGTATATGAACTTGCCAATCCAATAGGTGTCGCCCTCCCTGATGCCGAGCGTGCGGGCCGCCGTGTCGCCGAACTGAAAGCTCCAGCGCGGGTTGTTACCGAAGCACACCATGTCAGGAACGTGCGTGGGCTGAGCGGGCGGTGCAGCCTGTTGTTTGCCGGTGGGAGCTGGGCCATTCTGTCCAAAGGGACTGTCTTGCGCGACGACCGAGCAGGCTGAGCAAAAAAGAGCGACAACCATAAAAGTACGCACAAATGCGACGGACATTCTGGCCTCCGGGAATAAAAGATTGTAACGGGTCAGGCGGCTTCTGGAGCGCTGAATCCTGCGAAAGTGCTGCTCAGGGCTTCGGTGCGGCCTCCGCTTCGGGAATATCCAACTGGGTCAGGAGAAACGCCCAGTTAAACGCCACCTCGTGGATGCGATCGTAACGGCCGCTCGATCCGCCGTGCCCGCCGTGCATATTGGTATAGAAGACAAGCGGATTCTTGTCGGTCTTCAAGGTGCGCAACTTGGAAACGTATTTTGCCGGCTCCCAGTACATGACCTGGCTGTCGTCGAACGAGGTGCGCACCAGCATGGTGGGGTAGTCCTTTTTCGCCAGATTGTCGTAGGGCGAATAGGAGAGCATGTAGTCGAATGCCGGCTCGGTGTTAGGGTTGCCCCACTCTTCGTATTCGGGAACTGTCAGGGGGAGCGAGGCGTCGAGCATGGTGTTCATCACGTCGACGAAAGGGACTTCCGACAGAACGACGCGGAACAGGTCAGGGCGCATGTTGGTGACGGCGCCCATGAGCAGTCCGCCAGCACTGGCGCCCTCGACGCCGATCTTGGCGCGCGAGCCATAGCCGTGGCTGGCGAGGAATTCAGCGCTGGCAATGAAATCCGTGAAGGTGTTCCTCTTGTTCATCATCTTGCCGGCATCGTGCCAGGGCTTGCCTAATTCGCCGCCGCCGCGAATGTGTGCAAGTGCGACCACCAAGCCGCGATCGACGAGTGGCAGACGAGCTACGCTAAACGTGACCGGGAGCGAATACCCGTACGACCCGTATCCGTAGAGATACAGAGGGGCCTCCGCTTTGTTCTTCAGGTCCTTGCGATAAAAGAGCGAAATCGGGATGCGGGTGCCATCGGAGGCGTTGGCGAATACGCGCTCGGAGACGTAGTTGTTGCGATCGAATCCGCCTGGTACTTCGTTTTGCTTTAGCAGCGTGGACTGGTTTGAGGTGACGTCGTAGTCGAACACTGACGGCGGTGTCACCAACGACTGGTAGTTGTAGCGGAACTTGTCAGTGTTGAACTCGGCATTAGCGCCGGACGTCGCGAAATAGGCTGGTTCGGGGAACTCAATGTTTTTCGATGAGCCATCGCTGAATTGCACGACACGAAAGACGGGAAGCCCGGCGACGATTTCGGTCAGCACGTAAAAGTTCTGGAAGATATCGAAGTTGTCCAATGGCACGTCAGGCCGGCTGGCAACCAATTCCTTCCAATTCGCCTTGCCCGGGCTGGCGATGGGAGCCGTCACCATCCGAAACGTCTGAGCCGTGTCGTTGGTGCGGATGTAGAAGGAATCGCCGCGATGATCGACGTAATACTCGAGGTTGTCCACGCGTGGAGCAATCACGGTCCACTCGCCGACAGGATTGTCGGCGGCCAGAAAGCGAACTTCGGTTGAGATATGACTGGCAGAGGTCAACAGCAGGTACGACTTGCTAAGTGTTCGCCCCACCTCGATGTTGAAGCGCTCGTCTTTGTCCTCATACACAATCGGGTCCGACGCTGAGGCGCTTTTCAGGGAATGTCGATACAGGCGGTAGCTGCGCTTCTGGACTTCGTCTTCAACGGTGTAGAAGAGTGTGTGATTATCGGCCGCCCAGGCTACTGTGGTAACGCGCTCGGCGGTGTCGGGCAGGTCCTGCATGGTACGCAGGTCGCGGATGTGCAGGCGATACTGGCGAAATCCCACATTGTCGGTGGTGTAGGCCAGCAGGTTGCCGTCGTCACTGACGGCAAACTGGCCAACGGCCATGAACTTCTCGCCCTCGGCCATCTTATTGAGATCGAGGATGACCTGCTCCGGGGCGTCGAGTGAGCCCTTCTTGCGACATAACTCGAAGTACTGTTTTCCTTTTTGGGTGCGGGTGTAGTAGTAATAGCCGTCTTTGAGGTACGGAACGGTGTCATCGGTCTCTTTAATATGGCTGACGATTTCGTCATACAGCTTTTTCTGGCGGGCCTCGGTCGGCTTCATGACGTATTCGGCGTAGGCGTTCTCGGCTTCCAACAGCGCCTTGACGTCGGGATTGGGACGTTCGCGCAGCCAGGCGTAGTCATCGACCAAGGTCTTGCCGTTGACGGTCTTTTCGGTATGGATCTTCTTGGCAACGGGCGGCTGGACTTCCGAAGGCGTGGATGATGTTGGGTTTTGTGAGTTTGCTTGCATGGTGACCACTAACAGAACAGCCAAAAGTACTCGTAGCATGATGCTCCGCGAGAAACTGCGTCGCTGACTGACGAGCGCTGATTATACGTGAAGGACCTGGAGCTTTTGTCCTATAGGTATACCGCATTGCATTGCGTGAGCCCCCACTCGTCCGTACCCTTAAGAGCGCAACGTCGCTATGGGTCTGAACGCGCTCGATCTCGCCATCATCGTCGCCTACCTGCTAGGCGTGACGGCATTTGGACTGCACTTCCGCAGGCACCGGCGCACACTCAAGGACTATTTCCTCGCTGATCGGCAGATCCCCTGGTGGGCGATCTCGCTTTCTATCGTTGCAGCTGAAACCAGCACTCTAACCATCATCAGCGTGCCAGGCCTGGCGTATGATACCGACTTTCGTTTTCTGCAACTGGTGATGGGTTACGTGGTGGGACGAGGCATCATCAGCGTCGTGCTGATCCCGCAGTATTTTCGTGGGGAACTGGTTACTGCTTATCAGCTGATCGATCGGCGTTTCGGGCAGAAGCTGCGCGCGTTAACGGCCGGGTTGTTTCTCGTCACGCGCGCGGCTGCCGAGGGGGTGCGCGTGTTCGCGGTTGCCATCGTGGTGGGCATCGCGCTCTCAAGCCTACTGGCAGGCATGGGGGACTTCGCCCGCGATGTTTCGTCCATCCTCATTGTCAGCGTGCTCACGATGATCTACACCTTTGAGGGCGGCATGGCGGCGGTGATCTGGACTGACGTGGTGCAGCTGTTCATCTACGTCGGAGGAACGCTGGTGGGACTGTTTACCATCCTTCATTCTGTGCCGGGCGGGTGGAGCACGATCGAATCGATTGCCGGTGAAGCCAACAAGTTTCGGGTATTCGACTTCTCGTGGAATTTCTATTCGACTTATACGTTCTGGTCGGGTGTGATTGGCGGCGCATTCCTGACTACCGCGACTCATGGCACCGACCAACTCATTGTGCAGCGCTTGCTGGCAGCGCGTAACGAGCGGCAATCGAAGCTGGCGCTGATGTCGAGCGGAATCGCGGTGCTGGTGCAGTTCTGGCTGTTCCTGCTAGTGGGCGCGATGCTCTTCGTGTTCTACAAAATCTCTCCACCAGCTGTGCCCTTTTCTCGGGGCGACACCATCTTTCCCACGTTCATCGTGACCAAAATGCCACATGGGGTCAGCGGGTTGCTGATCTCCGCTATCCTGGCGGCTGCCATGTCGAACCTGAGCGCGGCGTTGAACTCGCTGTCATCCACGACCGTGGTGGACTTCTACCGAAGATGGCGTCCACTGGCGAGCGAAGAACGCCAGGTGAGAGTGTCGCGGCTGGCGACGGTGGGCTGGGGAATCGTCCTTTTCATGCTGGCGATGCTGGCCCGACATGGCGGAAGAGTGCTAGAGGTCGGGTTATCCATCACGTCGGTGGCCTACGGATCGTTGCTAGGGGTGTTTCTGTTGGGCGTCCTGACGAAGACAGCCTCGGAGGATGGCGCGATGGTGGGAATGCTGTTTGGCTTCGTGTTGAACGTTTGCCTATGGCGGTTCACACGGGTGCCCTTTACCTGGTACGTGGCTCTAGGGAGTATCGCGACCTTCACCGTGGGATTTGGTGCGAGCCTGGTGTTGCCCGAAGCGAAGCGCCGGTATCCCAATGAGTGATGTGATATAGCCAACTACAACACAAATACAATAATTCTTAATTGTGCGAGTCTTTAAAATCAATCGCTTAGCCGGAAATTGTTCTCAAGTGTTTGAAACATAAACAAGTTATACGTATCCATTTCATTCTAAAGATAGTTATGATGGCGTGATTCGCTATATATTCGCCAAGAGCGATCCGCAAGGACTACTCGCGTTCTCCTGCCTGGTTTTCAAAGAGCTGCTACGGACCGTTGCGTAGGCCACGGTCGGGAGCGAGAAACAGCTCTCCCGTTCCTCGCGATCCTTCTTTTACGCGACAGCCGAAGATGAGCGAAAGGACGTGGGACACGTTGCCTTGTGATATGGGATCAACCGACGAAGTTCTCAGAGTCGGCTCCGGCAGAGGCGATAGACCGCGGTCCCTCAGGGGCCAGGGAACCGGTGTGAGAATTCTATCGTCCCCGAGGGACTCGGGACCTTTTCCAACTCTACCCAGCACTCCGGCCGCCGCGGCGGCCTACGTGCTGGGCTATCATGTTCCCGCCCCTGCGGGGCTGTTTTATTGCGGTCTGTACCGCCCTCCCAACCCCAACGTCAGTACTCACACGGGACTCCTCAGCACGGGCGAAATGGAAATACGCGCTACAATACGCCAACGCAAAACGCCGCTTGCTAGGTGAGGGCCGATGGCGAATGCCGCGACAAGTCGCACTCCAGAGAGAAACGACTCCGCGCCTATCTCGGAAATCGATGTCTTGTGGCTGACCGCGGGCCTGGGTTGCGACGGCGACACTATCGCGATGACCGGCGCGACCCAGCCGAGCATCGAAGACGTGGTGAGGGGAGCGCTACCGTGGATCCCCAAAGTTAATTTTCACAACCCATTTTTGGCCTACGAGAATGGGGATGAGTTTGTGAAGCCCTTCCACGCAGCGGCTGAGGGGAAATCAGAGCGGCCGTTCATCCTGATCGTCGAGGGATCGATCCCGAACGAGAACAATAAGAGTGAAGGATATTGGGCGTCGTTTGGAACCGATCCCGTTACGAATCAGCCCATCACTACTTGCGATTGGATCGACCGGCTTGCTCCCCATGCATGGGCGATCATCGTGACCGGCACGTGCGCAACCTATGGCGGCATTCATGCGATGGAAGGCAATCCCACGGGCTGCATGGGACTGCCGGATTACCTCGGTTGGCAGTGGAAATCGAAGGCGCAGATTCCGATCGTGTGTGTGCCGGGATGTCCAGTGCAGCCGGACAACATGATGGAGACGCTGCTCTACCTTCTTTATATGGCAGTCGGGCGCGCGCCTATGATTCCGCTGGACGAGGCGCTGCGTCCGACCTGGTTGTTTGGCAGTACGGTGCACGAAGGATGCGATCGCGGCGGCTACTACGAGCAGGCCGAGTTTGGCGAAGAGTATGGTTCGCCGTTGTGCATCGTGAAACTCGGATGCTGGGGCCCGGTAGTGCAATGCAACGTGGGCAAGCGGGGATGGATGGGCGGAATCGGCGGATGTCCAAATGTCGGCGGAATTTGCATTGGATGTACCATGCCCGGCTTTCCGGACAAATTCATGCCTTTCATGAATCAGCCGCCGGGATCGCTGCTCTCGTCGCACGCCGTACAGACCTATGGCCGCGCGATCCATGCGCTTCGTCGTTTTACGCAGGCATCTCTCAACAAAGAACCGAGTTGGAGAAGCCGGCCGAAGACGCCACCGAGTTCTTGACCGTGGGTGCTGGAGACCGTTCTTGAAGCGAACGTTGTTGAAAATGCGTAACACCGTGGCGAAGGATGCCGACACCTTGATCTCGGACGCGAATGCGCTCAGTGTGGAAGAAGCAGAAGCGATCCTGTCCGGACTCGCCAGCACATATTCCAACCTCAAGATCGAAGCTTCGGGTACGTGGCACCACTTTGTTGAGCGGTCGGATCAGAGTCCAGTATCCGAAGGGCAACTGCCGAACCTGGAAGCCAAGTACCAGGCCCTGCTCGAGCAGTTGCCAGCGGTTGTGTTCATGGCATACCTGGATCGCGGGATCGGTGAAGCCTATGTGAGCCCGCAGATTGAAGCGACATTGGGTTTCACGCAGGCCGAGTGGCTCGAAGACCCGGTGATGTGGTATCAGCACATTCATCCTGACGACAAGGCGCGCTGGAGCCTGGAAGCGTCGGAAATGTTTCTGACGGGCAAGCCTCTGCGCTCGGCGTATCGCGTGATGGCCCGTGACGGACACGCGGTATGGTTCCACTGCGAAGCCAAGATGATCCTGCACCCGGATGGGCACCCGTGGTTCATCCAGGGAGTGGCGTTCGATATCACGGACCTTAAACGGACCGAAGAGGAACTACAAGACGAGCGCAACGTCGTATCCGCAATCTTGGACACGGTTGGTGCGTTAGTGGTGGTGCTCGATGGCGAAGGCCGGATCGTCCGCCTCAATCGCGCTTGCGAGCAGATGACCGGACATTCCTTTGAAGAGGCACGAGACAAGTGTCTGTGGGACTTGTTTGTTGTTCCGGAAGAGAAGGAGCAGTTCAAGATATTTTTTCAGGAGTTTTGCAACAATCCGAGCCGGATCGAGTATGAGAGCTGCTGGGTCGCTCGGGACGGAAGCCAGCGGACTATTGCGTGGTCAGCCGCCGTCTTGCCTGCTGCCAAGCAGGCACCCATGTACATCATCGCGTCGGGCATCGACGTGACCGATCAAAAACGGGCCCAGGCAAAATTTCGAGGACTGCTGGAAGCAGCGCCGGACGCCGTAGTGGTGGTTAACCAGAAGGGGAGAATCGTTCTGGTCAACGCGCAAGTGGAAAAGCTGTTTGGCTACCAGCGTCACGAACTGCTGGGAGAGGAGATGGAAGTCCTGGTGCCGCAACGATTGCGCGGCAACCATCCCGCGCACCGGCGAAACTTTTTCGCGGAGCCGAGAGTACGACCGATGGGCGCTGGACTCGAGCTCTACGCGCTGCATAAAGACGGTCATGAATTTCCGGTAGAGATCAGCCTCAGTCCGCTGGAGACGGAAGAAGGAGTTTTGGTTTCGAGTGCTATCCGCGATATCAGCGAGCGCAAGCGCCTGGAAAAAACGGTTCTCGATATCAGCGAACGCGAGCAACGCAGGATCGGGCAGGACTTACATGATGGATTGGGGCAACTGTTGACCGGCGTAGCCTTCATGGCCAAAGTTCAGGAGCAGAAGTTGGCGGAAAGGCAAGTCCCCGAGGCTGCGGATGCCGCCAAGATTGTGCAATTCGTGAACGAGGCGATTTTGCGAACGAGGGAACTGGCGCGCGGGCTGTTGCCGGTGGTGTCGGATGCTCATGGGCTCATGTCGGCGCTGCAACTGTATGCAAGCGAGATCCAAGATTTGTTCGGAATTTCTTGTCGCTTCCAGTGTGAAGAACCGGTCCTGATCCACGATGCCCCAATGGCGACCCACCTGTATCACATCGCACAAGAAGCAGTGAACAATGCGATCAAACATGGTCACCCTAACGCCATCGTGATCCGGCTGTACGCGGGGGAACGAGAGGGGACGCTGATCGTGAAGGACGATGGGATCGGCATCGCACGGCCTCTGGGACCGCACGCGGGTGTGGGAATGCATATCATGAACTATCGCGCGGGCATGGTGGGAGGGACCCTGGAAATCCGTCGCGAACAGCCAAGCGGCACGATCGTAACCTGCCGTTTTCCGATCAGTGAAAGCGCGAAGAACTCGGGGGCCAATCCATGAATCAGCCAACTGCGGCAATCAAGAAGAGCAAAGTTCTGGTGGTGGACGATCATCCTATCGTACGGCAGGGGTTGGCACTGCTGATCAACCGCGAGTCGGACTTGATGGTGTGTGGCGAGGCGGAAGACGCACGGATGGCAATGCAATCCATCATCACCGACAAGCCCGACATCATGGTGGTGGACATTTCCTTGAATGGGCCAGACGGGCTGGACTTGCTGAAGGACATTCGCACGCGGTATCCGGAACTGCCGGTCCTTATTCTGTCGATGCACGATGAGTCGATCTACGCCGAGCGCGCGCTGCGTGCCGGGGCGCAGGGATACATCATGAAACAAGAGGCGAGCGAAAAAGTGCTGCTGGCCCTGCGGCGCATTCTCAGCAACGAAATCTACGTCAGCGAGCGGATTGCCAATCGCATGCTGCAACGCTATATCGGCAGCCCTGGCGAGGGAAGGCCATCGTCGGTCGCGGACCTTACTGACCGGGAACTGGAAGTGTTCCGCCTGATTGGCGAAGGCCATTCGACGAGACAGATTGCCGAGCAACTCCATATCAGCGTGAAGACCGTGGAGTCTTACCAGGCGCACATCAAGGAGAAGCTCTCGCTGCGTAGCGCACGAGAATTGGTGCAGCATGCCATCCAGTGGAGCCTCGACGAAAAACCGTAGCAGTCGTTTGCGCAACAGGGGCTAAACCCCTGTGTTGTTTCCCACCTTCAGAAAGTACTTTTTCAGCAACGTCTTTAGTCGTGCCGCAAAGCCGTTTAATTTTTGGTTATTCTGAGCGGACTTTAGTCCGCGCGGCGAACCCCTGAAAGCTCTCCAAAATCCAAAACGGGAACTGCGTTTGAAAAGTCATAAACTGATGTCGACTTAGTCTCCAGGCTAGGCCATAGTCTTGAATTGTCGCGACGCGACAATTTCTAAATCTAGCGATTGTTTATCGGTGGTTTGTGGAGCGCGATGTGATATAAATTCGTCACATCCAAAACAGTATTGGAGGGAGATTTCAAGCGGCTCACGCTGTGTTAGAGGCGGGATTGCGGCCAATGGCCGCCAGTTTGCGTGCAGCTTGAACCTAATACGGAGTTCCGGGTCAGGACCCGACGGGCCACCATGGCTGGTGACACCAAGTAGCCAGCCCGCGCCACTCGTCAGTTCCGTACCGGCGGTGCACCGATAAACCGGCATGCCGGCGGGTGCACAGAAGTGAAATCCTTGATGCTCTCGGGGGAGCCTGTGGGAACGAAACGTAAG
This sequence comes from uncultured Acidobacteriaceae bacterium, assembly GCA_963837915.1. Lineage (GTDB taxonomy): Bacteria > Acidobacteriota > Terriglobia > Terriglobales > Acidobacteriaceae > DASRAA01. The sequence goes on along the minus strand of CAWIPZ010000051.1, from coordinate 19,727 downwards.
TCGAACGGAGAAACGGAAGTCTACGAACGGCAGGCTGTAATCTGCAAGGCATTTGCCAATCCAACGCGCCTGCACCTGATCGAGATGCTGGCCCGCGGTGACCGTTGGGCGTCGGAACTACAAGAGGGATTGGGCATCTCCAAGGCCAACCTGTCGCAACACCTTGCGATTCTGAAGTCGGCCGGAGTGGTGGCGACGCGGCGGCAAGGGAAGCAGCTGCACTGTGGAATTGCCCTGCCGGAAGTGAAGCAGGCCACTACAGCTTTCCGCAGTATGCTGAAGGCCCAAGGCAAAGAAACCCGTCGCTGGTCCTGAGCCGAGTTTGTAGTGCCTGGTGCCTGTAGGCTAATCCGCGGTTTTAGGGTAGTGCTCGCCTTTGGAGCAAGCCGACTTACTGTCTCGTTCCCCGGAAGCGGTAGAGCAGTTCTGCAGTTGCTGAATCCCCCATGCAAAAGGGTAGAGCTGCGCTTCAGCGCAGCGTCAGGGTCTTTTTTCTTGATTTGAGTCGGTTTTAACCGACGACAGATTGTCGCGAAGTCGTAAGCCCGAGCGCCACGCCACCGATGGATACAGCGGCGACTAGGATTTGCGAGGTTCTTGTCGAGCCAATGCCATCTTAAATGGGCGGGTCGTGGATTTCCGTTTTGGAATTGGTTATGTAATGGCCTGTTATCGCTCGTAATCGTTGAACTTGGCTCCGGCCCCGCCTAGGATGCTGTCAAATGAGTTCACTGTTTCATTTGGTATCAATCGTTGGTTACGCTCTGGTCGTGGCGGCGATACTCTCCGGTTGCCTCAAAGTCGTCATGTTTGTTCGCGCCAAACGCATGAGAGCACTCGCTGCCAGATGGGGGTTTCGGTACATTGGTCCTCCGATGTTGAGATTTTCGAGGGTATGGTTCTCCTCTTCTTCCAACGAGGTCAGCCCCCCCCTTCCAGCTTCGTTTCCCCTGCGCGGCTACCCGATAAACGACATTAGACAGGTCTGGAATGTAATCGAAGGACAGCAAAACGGATTATTGCTTCTCATTTTCGACAGCTTTGTCAGGGGAGGGAAAGCGGGATGGTACTGCACGTTTATCGCGTGCCAGACCCAACAGAATCCCTTCGGAACAGATAGCTGGCGGGGTCGCGTAATACAGACAGGAGGATGGACGGTTTTCTATAGGAGTCAGGTCCTGCAGACTCCGTTGCCCTGGACAATGGGCATACAGTGCCTCGATGACTATGTGAATAAGTTGCAGGTTGGCGGGTGGCCCACAATTGCCTGACGTTGGCAATTGTGGGGCGTGGCGACAGTTACGTGTCAGGGCACGGCTTCAGCCGCGCCGTTCCAGGGCTCGCAATTGTTGGGCTTTTAGCCCCCGAGGGCACCCCATTCCCCCGCATACCGTGCGACCGATTCCCACATCGGGACTGCATTGGTTACTTTAGTTTCCCATCGCTGCTGTTTTTTCTGGCGCTTTTCTATTGCCATGATCTACAACCAACCCCTGGGTCATGGGATTCGTGTCCCTACCCCATCCCGCGCCCAGCGCGCGGGACAATTTGTTCTTTGACATCCTTGTGGCGCCGGAAATGTGTATGACTTGTATTGAAAGTATGACAGATGCTTGCATGTAAAGTATGAGAAGTATGACAAGCTCTTAGGCCAAAACCGCTATTTTCGCCAGCTAAGTCCTACGCTCAGACATGGATACGTGTAACCCCTTTAGAATGATAAGTTGCAAACAATTTCCGCCTAACGCATTGATTCTAAACACTGTGCAATAAGCATTTGTTGTAGCGTTATATCCGACTACAGCACCCTCTTCAAAATTCAGCCCGGAGAACGACCAGAATAGCCTCCCAGTTACACTTGTGAACGATGGCACGCGCCAGCATCCTGGAATACCTCGACAATTTTCGCCTGCATGCCGACGAGCCCGCCTACGTTTTCCGCCGCGGTTACCGGGTGCAACGGTGGAGCTACGGCGAAGTGCTGGCGAACGCCTATCGGTTCGCCCGGATGCTGGAAACCCGAGGCATCGGCCACGGCGACAAGGTCCTCATCTGGGGTGAAAATTGCGCCGAATGGGTCGTGTCATTTTTCGGTTGCCTGCTGCGCGGAGCGATTGTCGTCCCCATCGACAGCATTGCCGCACCCGACTTTGCGGCGCGAGTGGCGCAGCAGGTAGATGCGAAGCTGTGTGTTGGAGCCTTGCATCATGAAGTGCCAGGCGTGCCGCGTTTCGAATTGGAGTCGCTGCGCGAAGCAGTCGCGGAGTTCTCCGATTCCCCCGTCAGCTTCGAAGCGATAACGCGCGACGACATCGTTGAGATCGTCTTCACCTCTGGTACCACTGCCGAGCCACGAGGCGTAGTGATTACGCACGGCAACATTCTCGCCAACCTGGAACCTTTGGAGCGGCAGATCGCGCCATATCTGAAATATGAGCGGATTTTCCATCCGCTACGATTTCTCAATCTCCTGCCGCTCAGCCACGTGTTTGGCCAGTTCCTGGGAATCTTTCTGCCGCAACTACTGGCTGGCACCGTCCTATTTCAGGACACGCTGAACCCGACCGAAGTCATGCGCACGATCAAGACCGAGCGTGTGTCGGTGGCAGTTGCGGTTCCACGGCTGATGGAGTCGCTGAAAGAGAAGATAGAACGCGACATCGAGGCAGACGGCCAGTTGGAGAGGTTTGATCGGAAATTCAACGCAGCGAAGGACGAGCACTTCGTGCGGCGATGGTGGCGATTCCGCAGGATGCACAACCAGTTCGGATGGAAGTTCTGGGCGTTTATTTCCGGCGGTGCCGCACTCGATGCCGAGACGGAAGAATTCTGGCGGCGACTGAGCTTCGTAGTCATCCAGGGCTACGGGCTGACAGAGACTACGTCACTGATTTCGCTCAACCATCCTTTCCACACCGGCAAGCGCTCGGTCGGCAAGGTACTCGAAGGCCGCGAGATGAAGCTCGACGAAAACGGCGAGATTCTTGTCCGCGGAGCCAACGTGGCTGCCGGCTATTGGCAGGGCAACGAGCTCAAGCCCGTGCTGGCGGAGGATGGCTGGTTTCGTACCGGCGACCTCGGCGCGATAGATGACGACGGCAACCTCTACTTCAAGGGACGCAAGAAAAACGTGATCGTCACGCGCGAAGGGATGAATATCTATCCCGACGACCTTGAGGCCGTGTTGCGGCAGCAGCCTGAGGTCCGCGACTGCGTGGTGGTGGGACTCGAACAGGGTGGGAACGCGGAACCCGTTGCTGCGCTTTTGCTGCAGGATGCTGCAGATCCTGGTGCCGTGGTCGGCCGCGCTAACCAGCACCTGGCGGAGTTCCAGCGAATGCGCCGCTGGTTAGTCTGGCCTGACCGGGATTTCCCCCGCACCCCTACGCAAAAGCCGAAGCTCAACGTAATTCAGCAGGCGGTCCAGCAACAGTTCTCCTCAACACCGGCTTCAGCCGGGTCGCAAGGCGGACTGGCGGAATTGATCAGCCGTATCACCGGCAGATCGACGGGAGCCTTAGCGCCCGACGTGAAATTAGAGGGCGACCTCAACTTGAGTTCGATGGACCGAGTGGAGCTGATGAGCGCGCTCGAAGATCGCTACCAGGTGGATTTGGGCGAAGCGAATTTTGCGCAAGTGAGCACGGTCGGCGAGCTGGAGCGTATGCTGCACGAGCCGCAACGCGCTCAGCAAAGTGGCTACCGTTATCCGCGTTGGGCGCAGCACTGGCCAATCACGTGGATTCGGACCTTCATCTATTACCTGCTGACGCTGCCCGCGACTCTCATCATGGCGCACCCGAAAATTGTTGGGCGCGAGCATCTCGACGATTTGGATGGGCCCGTACTGATCACGTGCAATCACGTTACGTATATCGATTTGGGTTTTGTGCTGATTGCGATGCCGCCGCGCATCCGGCGCAAACTTGCGGTCGGCATGCTGGGCGAGCGGCTGTGGAGTATGTGGCGGCCACCGGCGAGCATGAATTCGGTTGCTCGATGGTGGCAACAGGCCGGATATTACCTCGTGGTTGCGCTGTTCGACGTTTTTCCCTTGCCGCAGCAATCGGGTGTGCGCGAGAGCTTCGCCTACGCCGGCGAATCTGTAGATCGCGGATACAGCGTGGTTGTCTTTCCAGAAGGCCGTCGAACCGAGGATGGCAAACCGTCTCCGTTTCGCTCGGGAGTTGGCATGCTGGCGCAAAAACTCGACATTCCTGTCGTGCCTTTGCGAATTGATGGCTTATATGACATGAAACTTTCCGGCCGCAAGATTGCCCGGCGTGGCGAGCTTAGAGTGATGATTGGAAAGCCTTTACGTTTCGATCCGGAAACTCCTGCCGAAGAAATTACCCGCCAACTCGAGAACGTCACTTGGGGATTGTGACGCGCCTCATAGCACTCCGCTAGCGCCAAGTGATACGAGTATTAGTTTTGCCAAATATGTAAATGCGCCCAGTGTTATTCGGGCAAATCCTGCTGGTTTGGTGCGGAAGGAGGTCCATGCGCGAATCGGTACTGAGGCTGTGGCCGGAACTGGCGTGGATCACAGATCCCGGCTTGCGCGAAAAGGTGACGAAGACTTGGGAATTAGCGCTGGAGCGCAGCCCGCTCACTGCAGACGACCTGAACCACATTCCGTTCACACTCCTGGTGCCGAACTGTCCGACCACGTTTATTGAGCACAAGCGTTGCGTGGTGCATATCGCGCGCAAGGCCGCCGAGAGCATGACTGAGTTTATGGGAAACGCTCTTCCTATCGACCACGACACAGTGATTGCAGGAGCGATTCTCGCCGATGTCGGCAAGTTGCTCGAGTATGAGAACGCCGACGGCAAGACTCGGCAAAGCAGGCGCGGCGAAATGCTGCGGCATCCGTTTACGGGCGTAGCGCTGGCGATGGAATGCGGTATGCCTGACGCGGTGTGCCACATCATCGCCGCTCACGCGGCTGAAGGTGACCTGGTGAAGCGTACGACGGAAGCGTACATCGTGCACCACGCCGATTTCATGGCATTTCTGCCCTTCAAGAACCTGGGCAGGTGAGAAAAGAGGATTCCCATGGCAACCACAACAATGCCCGCGCCAATGAAAGCCAGCACGAAACCCACGGTGACGGCGCTGATGTCGCAGTGGGCAGCGGGCCTTAAGTTCGAAGACCTGTCCTATGACGCGATTTACCAGGCGAAGCGTTTCCTGCTCGACAGTGTTGGATGTGCCTTGGGCGGATACCAGCAACACGACGTAGTTATCGCGCTTGAAGTATTGGACGAGATCGCCGGGCCGGGAACAGCGACTGTCATCGGTACCGGCAAGCGGATGGACGCAGTTTCAGCTTCCCTGGCAAACGCTCTGATGATCCGCTGCATGGACTACAACGACATCTACTGGAAGCAGGACCCGTCACACCCGTCAGACATTTTCCCCGCGGCGATGGCGTGCTGCGAGCGCACCGGTGGCGACGGGCGCGAGCTAATCGTTGGACTGGTGCTGGGGCATGAGTTCGAAATGCGGTTGTGCGAGGCCGCATTTCCGGGAATCCGCGAGCGTGGATGGCACCATGCCACCCTGACCGCATTTGTCTCGCCCATCGTTGCTGCAAGAATGCTGCACCTCGACTGGACGAAGATGCAGCACGCTATCGGCATTAGCGCCTGCGCACGTGCCACTTTCGGCGCGGTCACCGCGGGCAAACTGACCATGATGAAAAACACCGTCGATCCCCTCGCGACGCAGAGCGGAGTGTTTGCGGCGCTGTTGGCGGAGAAGGGCTACAGCGGGCCAGAGCACGTTCTCGAAGGCAAAGAAGGGCTGACCCACTGCTTTGGGCCGCAGTGGAAATTGAACGTACTGACCGATGGGCTGGGAGAGTCGTGGCGTATCCCACACTGTGGGATGAAGGCGTTTCCCACCGAGGCGCTGACCCACACACCGATCTCGGCGGTGCTGGCGCTGGTGAAGGACAACGACCTGAAGCCGGACGACGTTGTCAAGGTGCACATTCGCACGACCGCGCGAGGGGCTGACATCCTCAGTGATGCCAGCAAATACGATCCTCACACCAAGGAGACGGCGGACCATTCGCTGCCCTACGTAGTCGCCGCAGCCATCGCCGAGCGGCAGGTAACGCCGCTCCAGTTCACCATGGAAAAGATCATGGATCCGGCGATTCGGGCCCAGCTTAACAAGATCGTAGTAGTGGCCGATCCGGAGATCGAGAAGCTCTTTCCGGCGTTGCAGCGCGTGGTGGTGACCATCCACACGACCGATGGACACGAGCTCTGCAAGCAACTTGACTACCCCAAGGGTGATCCGCGGAATCCGCTGACCGATAACGAAGTGGAAGAAAAGTTCGAAGCGCTGGCCGGGCCCGTGATGACGCATGCGGCACAACGCCGAGCCATCGACGCGATCTGGAACCTAGACAAACGAGCCAGTGTTACGGAGTTAATGGAGTTGTTCCGCGCCGATCGCTAGTCGGCGGAGGTGGCGAATATGGGACAGACGATAGTCGAACAAATTTCGCAGACTCACATGGCTGAAGGGCCGAGCCGTCTGTTGCGCGCGGGTGATTTTCTGTCGATCCGGCCCGATCATGTGATGACGCATGACAATACTTCGGCGGTGATGAAGAAATTCAAGGCGATCGGCGCGCGGGCGATCTACGACCCGGCGCAACCGGTGTTCACAGCCGATCACGACATCCAGAACACAGAAGAGTCGAACCTGGCGAAGTATCGCAGCATGGAAGTCTTTGCTGCGCAGCATGGGATTGACTTTTACCCGCCGGGTACAGGAATCGGCCACCAGATCATGGTGGAGAAGGGCTACGTGCTGCCCGGCGACTTCGTGGTCGCGTCGGATTCACACTCCAACATGTATGGCGCGCTGGGCGCGATCGGAACTCCAGTGGTACGGACGGATGCGGCCGCAATTTGGGCGACAGGCGAATTCTGGTGGCAAATTCCGCGGACGATCCAGGTGGTGTTGAAAGGCGAACTCGCGCCGGGCGTCAGCGGTAAGGACGTGATCGTTACGCTTTGTGGCCTTTACAACCAGGAGGAGGTGCTGAACGCGTCAGTGGAGTTTGCAGGACCGGGCGTTGCCTCGCTCGGTATGGACGCACGCCTGAGCATCGCCAACATGACGACCGAATGGGGCGCGCTGGTAGGTTGGTTCCCAGCGGATGCAGTGACCGTGTCTTACATTGAAAGACTTAGTCTCGAATTGCGTGCGCAGGGAATGGAGCGCATCTCCGAGCGACGAGTAGAGCAGATTCGCACGAACCCACCGATGCCCGACAAGGATGCCATTTACGCCGGGCGAATTGTTCTAGACCTTGCTGAGGTCACGCCACATGTCTCCGGTCCGGATTCGGTGCAGGTGATGCAATCGGTAGCGGAGATCGAGAAGAAGAAAGTCGCGATCCAGAAGGCGTACCTGGTCTCGTGCGTGAACTCTAGGCTAGAGGACTTGGCAGCCGCAGCGAAAGTTCTCGAAGGGAAAAGGATCGCAGCCGGTGTGCAGTTCTATCTGGCAGCGGCGAGCCGCTCGGTTCAGGAGGAGGCGGAGAAGCGCGGCATCTGGCAGACGCTGACGTCGGCTGGGGCACACGCGCTTCCACCCGGATGCGGACCGTGCATTGGACTTGGCATGGGATTGCTCGAGGCAGGCGAAGTTGGCATCTCGGCCACCAATCGCAATTTCAAGGGACGTATGGGATCGCGCGACGCGCAGTGCTATCTCGGCAGCCCAGAAGTCGTAGCGGCTTCCGCCGTCGCCGGCTACATATGCGGGCCTCATCCTGCGGTGTACCGCGAGATCACGAAACGCTTCGAGTCGTTTGCCGTGCCTTCCGGGGCTGAAAAAGTGGAGATTCTGCGGGGCTTCCCGCGTGAGGTGAGCGGACGCCTTGTGTTCTTGCCGCACAACAACCTGAACACCGACGGCATTTACGGCAAAGACTACACCTATCGCGAAGATATGACCCCCGAGATGATGGCCAAGGTCGTTATGGAAAATTACGATCCGACCTTTGCCCAGCGCTCGCGGGTGGGCGATGTGTTGGTCGGCGGATTCAATTTCGGCACGGGCTCCAGTCGCGAGCAAGCCGTCACGGCACTCAAGTGTGCGGGCATTCCGCTGGTGATCGCCGGGAGCTTCTCGCAGACCTACCTGCGCAACGCGTTCAACAACGGGTTTTTGTGCATTGAAACTCCGGAGCTGGTGAATCGGCTGTGCACGAAGTGCGCCGAGGCGCTCAGGCGCAAGGAGAGGACCATCATTCCCGGCGACAAGATTGAGGTCGATTTCGCGGCGAGCGTTATTCGTCATGCAGGCGAGGAGTTCACTTTTCCGGCACTAGGCTCGGTGCCGCAGTCACTGGTGATTGCCGGTGGGATAGAGAATTTGGTAGGCACGAAACTGGGCCTGAACAGAGCGCTGGCAGGAGTTTAGGTACTCCCACGCTGTGGGAGGCAATCATTTGAGGAGTTGGTATTCATGGCAAAGCATACCGTTGTAACCATGCCGGGCGATGGTATAGGAAACCAGGTCTTGCCCGAGGCGATCCGCGTGCTCGATGCCGTGGGCTTCGAAGCAAATTACGTCCATGCCAACATCGGTTGGGAGTGCTGGCGGAACGAAGGCAATGCGCTGCCGCAACGCACCATCGACCTGTTGCACGAGCACAAAGTAGGACTGTTCGGAGCGATTACGTCGAAACCAAAGAGAGAGACCGAGGCTGACCTCGTCCCGGCGTTGAAAGGCAAGGGCCTGCAGTACTTCAGCCCGATCGTGTCGATGCGGCAGATTTTCAACCTCGATACTTGCATGCGCCCATGCCTATCGTTTCCGGGCAATCCATTGAACTTCATCCGCAAGAAACCACAGGGCGGCTATGAAGAGCCGAAGGTGGATGTGGTGGTCTTCCGCCAGAACACCGAAGGGCTGTATGCGGGCGTGGAGTGGACCAATCCTCCAGGGCAGGTGCGCGATGCGCTGGCGACGCATCCGAAGTTCAGGCCTTTTGCCGGCGTACCTGGGACGGACCTCGCGGTTTCGGTACGCATCATCACGCGTCGGGCAGCACGCCGCATTTGTGAGGCTTCGTTCCGCCACGCCCGCAAGTTCGGCTACAAGTCGGTAACGATCTGCGAGAAGCCCAACGTCTTGCGCGAGACCTCCGGCATGATGGAAGAAGTCGCCAGGGAAGTGCAGAAGCAGTTCTCCGATATTGCCTTGTGGTCCACTAACATCGACGCGCAGACCATGTGGCTGACCAAGAACCCCGAAGACTACGGCGTGATCGTGGCCAGCAACTTGTTTGGCGACGTGATCAGCGACGCCTTCGCTGGGTTGGTGGGCGGACTGGGTTTCGCTGCCTCAGGCAACATTGGCGATGAAGTCGCGGTATTTGAACCGACGCACGGGTCGGCCCCGAAGTATGCAGAACTGGATCCGCCAATCGTGAATCCCATCGCGATGATTCTGTCGGCAGCGATGATGCTGGATCACGTCGGCGAGACTGAAAAAGCGACCAACATTCGCGCAGCGATCGCAGCTGTCGTCGCTGAGGGCAATGTGCGGACCTATGACATGATGCGCATCTCCGGCGGACCACGGTCGATCGCACAGGGCGCGGCGTCAACAATGGAGATGACCGACGCCATTCTCGCCAAACTGGGCGTCGCGGTGGAGAGCGAATATGCCGGCAGCAGCCGAAGCTAGTCAACTGAAACGGGGAGAGGCGGGTCGCGCAGGCGGAGACGTTCGTTCCGATATGCGTGTCACTGTCGAGGAGCGCTCATGCGGCGGCGTTGAGATCGAGCTACAGTCGCGCGTAGCCTCATACTACGGCGAGAACATCCGCCAGCAGGTGCGCCGCGTGTTGCGCACGCTCAGTGTCGAACACGCGCACGTCGGCCTTGTGGACGAAGGCGCGCTCCCCTTTGTGATTGCGGCACGAGTGGAAGCGGCGGTCCGGCGCGCTGGGCTGGGCGGCGAGAAACCGGCGCTGTCCGATCCCGTTCCGCTGCCTGCGGCTTCCACCAGGGATCGTTTGCGCCGTTCACGGCTTTACCTACCGGGCAACGAGCCAAAATATTTCATCAACGCGGGATTGCACGCTCCTGATGCAGTCATCCTCGATCTGGAGGATTCGGTCCATCATGCCGAGAAAGACACTGCGCGGCTTCTGGTGCGCAATGCTCTGCGCTCGGTGGACTTCGGTGCTGCCGAACGCATGGTGCGCATCAATCAGCTGCCACTCGGAATGGCCGAACTGCACGAAATCATTCCACAGTCGCCCGACCTCATCCTGATTCCCAAGGTGGAGACGGCGGCACAGGTTGCCGAAGTTGAAGCGGCGATCACGCGCATCGCAACCGAGTCTGGCGTGACTCGCCCCATCTGGCTGATGCCGATCCTCGAGTCGGCGCTCGGCATCGAGAACGCTTATGCGATTGCTACAGCCTCAGACCGGATCGCTGGCCTCACCATCGGGCTTGAGGACTTCACGGCGGACCTCGGCGTGGTGAAGACAGGGGCGGGTAGTGAATCGCTTTACGCGCGCCAGCGAGTGGTGAATGCCGCTCACGCCGCCCATGTGCAGGCCATCGATTCGGTGTATGGCGATGTGTCCGACATGGAGGGGTTGCTGCGCTGGGGAGAAGCGTCTCGTGCCATGGGATTCGAGGGCATGGGATGCATCCATCCTATGCAGATTGAAGTGATTCATCGCGCATTTGCACCTTCCGCTGCTGAGTTGGAGAAGGCGCTGAAGATTGTCGCCGCCTTCGAAGAAGCGGAGGCGAAGGGTTTGGGCGTCGTTAGCTTGGGATCGAAGATGATCGATGCTCCGGTGGTTCAGCGGGCGCTGAGGTTAGTGGCGCGTGCGAGGCAGATGGGACTGTCGATCAGCGAAGCTCCCGGCACCAAGGAAGTCGAAGCATGAGTTCAGCACTGACCGCCGATTTAGTGACGAACGCTGCAGGCAGGCGAGTGCCGACCGTTGTAAACGGGCGCGAGCAGCTCCCCTACGCTGGTGTCGACGGCCACCAGCCGAGCGGGAACAAGTATGCTGCTCCGATTCGCACAAACAGCGACTATCCGGCGAACGGCGACAAGCGAGTTCCAGATCTGGAAACCGCGCTGCGGCTTTGCGGCCTCCACGATGGCATGACGATCAGTAGCCATCATCATCTGCGCAACGGCGACCGCGTTGCACTTACTGCGTTGCAAACTGCCGCTCGCATGGGAGCGACCGACCTGGTGTGGTTTCCCAGCGCGTCATTCCCGTGTCACGAGCCGGTGATCGAGCTGATGAAATCGAGTGCCGTTCATCACATCGAGGGCAGCATGAACGGCCCGCTGGGGGACTACTGTTCGCACGGGAATATGCGCGGCTTGGGCGTGCTTCGGTCGCATGGCGGACGCTGGCAGGCGGTGCAGGACGGCGAAGTGCATATCGACATTGCGGTGATTGCCGCACCAACCGCCGACTTTTTCGGCAACGCTAACGGCTCCCACGGCAAATCGGCGTGTGGCTCGCTTGGTTTCGCGCTGGCGGATTCCGTTTATGCCGATCGGGTGATTGTGGTGACCGATAACCTGGTGCCCTTTCCGTGTATTCCATGGCAAATCCAAGGTAACAATGTGGACTACGTGGTTGAAGTAGATTCGATCGGCGATCCACAGAAGATCGTCAGTGGCACGACGCAGATCACACGTAGCCCAGATCGGCTGAGAATTTCGGAATCGGTGGCGCGCTTCCTTCGCGATAGCGGCATCATGCGCGACGGATTCTCATTCCAGGCGGGAGCGGGCGGAATCGCACTGGCCTTCGTCGACTACCTGGCGCGCATGATGAAGGAAGCCAACATCAAGGCCAGTTTTGTACGCGGTGGTTCGACCAAATATCTGGTCGACATGCTCAAGGGAGGATTGACGGGCTACATCCTCGACGGGCAAACGTTCGATCTCGATGCAGTGCGCTCGATTGCCAGCGACCCGCGGCATGTGCCAACGAGTCCGTTCACTTCGTACAACTTTCACGGCAAGGGCAATTTTGCGTCGATCGTCGATGTCTGTGTACTGGGAGCGACCGAGGTGGACGTGACCTTCAATGCAAACGTCGTGACTCACTCCGATGGGCGACTGCTGCACGGTATTGGCGGTTGGCAGAATTGCCTGTTTGCCGGATGCACCATCCTCGCGGTGCCTTCATTCCGCGACCGCATCCCTGTGATCGTGGACCAAGTCACGACGCTGACCGGCCCTGGCGAGTTGATCGACGTAATCGTCACCGAGCGGGGCATTGCCATCAATCCGCGGAGGCGAGACCTGCTGGATGCGGTGAAGGGCAAAGGCCTGCCGATCCGGACGATTGAAGAGATCAAGGCGGAAGTCGAGCGGATTTGCGGCGGAAGGCCCGCCAAGCCCAGGCTTGGTGATCGCCCCGTCGCGATCGTGAAGTGGGTGGATGGCACGGTGCTCGATACGGTGTGGCAGGTGCAGAACGACAATCCCTACGCGGCGAAGACAGCTGGTGGTGAGTAACGAAGGTCTATTTCTCCGCAGCCGGTTTGACCGTGACCTCCAACGGGACTAGCTGAAGCTTAAAGCCGTCCGTTTGCCGGGCCTCAGGCGCCTTCGGACCACAGGTAGTTTCGCGCAGGAGCTTGGGATGCGAGCCCTGGGAAAATATATAGGCTCGAATCTTGTAGCAAATGTCAGACTCAGGCCGGATTTCCATGGCGTCAAAAGGCTTAGACCTAGCTTGCTGTTCCTCAGCCATTTGGACTGGTATCCCGTGCTGCTTAAGCGTCAGCGGCGGGAGCTGCACGGCAAGAGGATCAGCGGGAATAGTCGTGGTCTGCGCTGCGACTAAAGGTGCCGAAAGCACCAGCGAAAACATGAGAAGGCGGATCATCAGGGCCTCCTAAGAGCAAATGCTAGCACTATTTTGGCGTGATTCAGCGAATTTGGGATGAATCCCATCGGATAGTCCTTCCTGATTGCGCGAGCGGGTCGAAGCTAAATCACCGAAAAACCGGTTCACCTGTGGTCTAATGACAGCGTTGTCGCCGCGGTGCTTGATCCGGCGTGATGCGTGGAGGGCCCGATGGAAGAGCGCGATTTTTTTGATGAGCGGCAGGAGACCAGGAAAGCCATGATGACCTGTCCGCATTGTCAGCAGGCGGCGGAGTACGAACTGGGTTGGTTCGTCCGCATGAAGAAGAAGCAGCTTCCGGGTAGGGCTGACGAACGCGATCGCGCCAAGTTCGCCAAGGCGCGTTCCTACATGGTGCGGCGCGACGACCTGGTGGCCTGCAAGAACCTGCGCTGCCGCAAACGCTTCGAAGTCACCGGCGTGCAGTCAGTCGCGTTTCTGGAGTAGGTCCCTACTACGCTGGTTCCAGTTTGCTCTGCCATGGTGACGATTGGTGAAGAGTCAAACACAACTTCGGAAATCCCTATAATTTTAATTACATTCGTATGCCCACTCCCAACCAACCCGCCGGATGGCCGCAACGTCCACCGGATGAGTTGACCGCCAAGGTTGCGCCGGTCGTAGAACGAGTGGACCGCTTCTGGGCTCGCGTTACCGAAGGCAGACACGTCGATGAACTGTGGAAGCAGTTCGTCACAGACGCGCGCACCAGCTACCGGCTCTACTCCAAAGACGTAGACGCCGAGCGCGTGGCCGGGATGTCGAAAGGCAAACACATCCTGCGGCTCGTGGGCCAGTTTTTCTGGGCGGTGCTGGAAAAGCTGACCCCGGCACGCCGGGTCCTGCTGCTGGTTGCTCTCATCCTGATGTTCGGCCCCAGTGGGGAAGCCACCTGGCAAAGCAGCAATGGAGAGATGAAGCTCCTGGTTTTTGACGGCCACTTCTGGGGCGCCCTGGTCATGCTGTTCCTGCTGGTCCTCGAAGTCGGCGATCGCGTAGTAATGAAGCGCGACTTGCAGATTGCCAAGGAAATCCAGACTTGGCTGTTGCCCGCCAGTCCACCCGAGGTTCCGGGCCTTGAAATTGCTTTCGCCACACGCCCCGCAAACACTGTCGCCGGCGACTATTACGACGTGTTTCCTCGCGGCGGACCCTCCTCGGCAGAATCGAAGTGGGTGTTTGCCATGGCGGATGTGGCGGGCAAGAGCATTCCGGCTGCGCTGCTGATGGCGACGATCCAAGCCAGCCTGAAGACCCTGGCGGCGACCCCGTCGAGCCTGCCTGATCTGGTCGGCCGCATGAACCTGTACGCCTGCGGCAACAGCCAGAACGGCCGCCGCTTCACTACCGCATTCCTCGCCGAGTACGACACCGCGACGCATACGCTTACCTACGTGAATGCAGGGCACAATGCGCCGATTGTGCGCCGAGCCTCGGGTGGTATCGAGAGGCTGGAACGCGGAGGCATTCCGCTCGGCATTCTCGAAACCGCTAAATACGATGCCGGATCGGTAGAGTTGCAAAGCGGCGATTACCTCATAGTCTTCACTGACGGGGTGGTTGAAGCCGAAAACGACAAGGCCGACGAGTACGGCGAGCCTCGGCTGCTGTATGTTGTCCACATGGGTGCGACTTTGCCCCCCGCTCAGCTTCTGCAGGGTCTGATGACTGACCTCGACCGCTTCGTTGCAGGTGCTCCGCAGCATGACGACGTTACGTGCATGCTGGTGAAGGCGACCTGATCGTCCACAAAATGAACCAACCGAAATCCACCGCTTGGGACGCTGTCGTTTTCGACTACGGCCGGGTGTTGAGCGCTTCGCCCAGCCGCGAGGAACTGGCGGTGCTCGCGACGCTTTCCGGAGTGAATGAAGGCACATTCTTCGAGCTCTACTCGAACACTCGAGACCACTACGACCGAGGCCATGCGGACTACAAACGGCACTGGCAGCGGTTCGCGGAGGTGGCAAAGGTCGAAATCCCTCCCGAGGCTGTCGAGCGGATGGTCGCAATGGAATCGGTGATTTGGGCAAAGCCCAATAACGAGACCATCGATCTAGCGCGCGAGATCAAAGCACTCGGACTCAAGACAGCCATCCTCTCCAACATGCCTTTCGACCTGCTGGCGGAATTGCGGCGAAAGTTCGACTGGCTCGACGAATTCCAAGTGCAGATCTGGTCGTGCGATCTGGGAATCATTAAACCTGATCCGGGAATCTATCATGCCTGCCTGACCGCTTTGGGTTGTGAACCGCAACGAGCGCTGTTCTTCGACGACCGTCCACGAAACGTCGAAGGAGCCAGGCAGGTCGGTATGGAGGCACACGTTTTCGAGTCAGCCTCACAGGCGCGGGCCATCGTGGAAAGCGGCCTGAATCTGCGATAGTACCGGCGCCCCCCATATTGACGGTTGCGGGCATCCGGTTCCGATGGCACTCTTAGCCCATGCCAACGACTCCAGCGGGCGAGCGCGTTCGGTCAGTGCCAGACCTGGCCTCCTGGATGCAGTACGTCCGCAGATTGGCAATCGCCACCGCAAGCGGGTTCCTGGCTCACGATGGCTTCACTACGTCCGCAGCCCTGGCGTTCAACTTTCTCCTGTCCTTGCTACCGTTCCTGATCTTCCTGGCCAGCGCCCTCGCCTTGCTGCCGATCCGACACCTGACAGCGGGGATGACCCAGTTGGCCTCGCACTTCGTGCCGGAAACCACGATGCCGATGGTGGAGAGCATGCTGACGTCGACCATGCATCCCAGTCACGGGGTGTTGTCGGTCGGCTTCGTTCTCACCCTGATTGCGGCCTCCAATGCGTTCGCCGTGATGGCTACTTTGCTCAACGTGATCTACGGTGGGAAGGGAGCGACCGGGTTTTGGAAGAACCGGCTGGGCGCCATCGGCACGACGCTGGTGGTTGGCGCGATGACTATGGTCGCGCTTGGCGCCATGCTCCTGGGCCCGCATTTTGCCCGGGAGCTGGAACGCGTGTTCGGCGTAAGCCATACCTTCACGATCGTGTGGCCAACTCTGCGGTGGGTGCTGGCGGTCACGTTCGGACTGGCTTCGATGGAGGCGCTGTACTACCTGGGGCTGACCCACAAGCACTCGCTGCGGCACCAGCTGCCCGGTTCGGTATTTGCGGTGGCCGTCTGGATCGTGAGTTCGGGAGTCATGGGAGTCTATTTCCGCACGTTCTCGTACACGAACGCGATGTATGGGACCCTGGGATCGTTGATCATCTTCGCCATCTGGCTACAACTGACCGCCATGGCCATCCTGCTGGGAGCCGAGCTCAACGTCGAGATCGAGAAGCAGCGGACCGCCAGTGAGCAAATTGCGTGATTCACGGTTGTTTAGAATCAGCTGGTTAGCCGGAAATTGTTCGCAAGGGTAATTATCCCCTCACGGTAGGTATATAATTGGACTCGCAAAATTATCCCGTAGACCGGAGGTTCGGGGGCGAAGATAGATATTATCTTCATCCTCCGAAGGATATTGATATGCGAGTTCCCGACCAAATTCTCAAGACTGCCATTTTCCTTGGCGTGCTCACGGGGGACGGAGAACAGTATCTCGGAACTGGATTCATTATTACCGTAGCTTATGGCCGTGGGCATGTTTTCGAAATTAAGTATCCCGAGGGCGGAGTTACAACAATTCGGATGCCTTTCGCTTTTCTGGTCACTGCCAAGCACGTGGCGGAGACTTTGGAAGGCGCAGACTTTTACATTCGGGCAAACAAGGCTGACGGTAGCGGAGTCGCAGTCATCGAAGGGAGCCACGAAACACGGTGGTGGTATCACCCGACCGAGAAGGAATCTGTAGATGCGGCGTTGATGCTGTTCCCTCCCAAAACGCTGATGAAGTTGGATTACGCTCCGATAGCCATCACGATGTTCGCCAATGAGAAAATCATTGAAGACAAGAATCTCGGAGTTGGCGACGAAGTATTTATCTCTGGCCTTTTTACCAAGGTAATCGGAGAGGCGAAGAATATTCCAATTATCCGCACAGGTACAGTCGCCATGATGCCGGACGAAAAAATACTGTTTCGCGGAAAGATGGTTCACGCCTATTTGGTCGAATCGCGATCCATTGGCGGACTGAGCGGTTCTCCAGTGTTCATTCGCGAAACGATTAGTACCCCCATCACCGTTGACCGTTTCAAGTCGAGATGGCCGCCTGATGTGCATGAAAGAGAAACAGGACAAGGGATAACAACCGAATTGAGAGGGCTCGGGCGTTTCTACTTCCTCGGTTCAATGATGGGGCACTGGGACGTTCCCAAGAGCGCCATCCCTTCCGCCGTTGAAGCTGTGAACATGGGTATCTCCCCAATGGTTCCAGCGCAGAAGATATACGAGATCATCACGCAACCAGAGTTAATGGAACTTATGCACAAAATCAATGCCGATATGACCGCCAAGGAACACGAGGGTGATGTGCTCGACGCTGCAATTACCACGGGTAGCAAAGAGAAACTGCCGACGCAAACAACGGCGCAGGGAGCGGAAATTCCCGTCCCGACCGAACAGCAGTTTCTCGACGACTTAACAAAAGCGACTCGCAAAGTTGAGCGATAGTTCGTGAAGAACGTACTGGCTCTTGTCCTTGCTGCTGTGTCTGCCTACGCAGTTAGCTTCGCCGCCGATATGTTCTTTGGGTGGGTTTTCAAGGTCTACCCCGCTGCGGTGTTCAAGGCGATACCGACTTGGTTAATCATCTCCGCCATAGCGGGCATTGCAGCGGTTCGCATTGTGCGGCGGGCACGCTTCGTGGTTATCCCGTATGCGCTTATAACCCTGCTGGCCGTGCTCGGCGGAATTGTTGGTCATCGCTACAACTTCGCTGTGGCTGGCTTCATGCTTTATATGACTGTCTGTGTTTGGGGTCTGACACAACCGCCACCGCTCAACTTCTACGATGTTTCGGCATTCATTGAATCGCTCAAAAGCAACCACGACAAAGACGAGCCGCGCTGAGGTTGTCCGATTTTTTCATCTGGAGTTACTGGCCGATTCTGGCAATCCGTGGTTACATCTATTCAATAATGGCAGACGATAACACACGACAAGAGACGCCCCGAGTTCCCGGATACGTGCGCGACATTGCCGACGCATCCAAAAGCGCTCCCCGCACTCCAGGCTACGTGCGCGATATAAACAACTGGTGGGCCTCACGCAGAAATAACCAACGTAACAGCACCACGAGAACCCAAACGCCATCACGCGGCGGACGAGGCCGATCATAATGAATGATTCGCTAACACCTGATTGGATAAAGCAGCGTGCGGCAGAAGTGGATCGCAACCGAACGAAGCGCGAGTCCGACGCCAACGCCAAAGCCCTAGCTGAAGTGATTGTCCGAACTGAGGGGCCAAGATTTTGGTGTCAGTTAGTCAACGAAATTGGGCACGCGGTCGCGAATGTAAATCAACTCGACCTGAACGGTATGGCATCGCCTTACATCAAGTGCGATTTTGAGACACATTGCCGGGTTCAGATTAGCAGCAATTCGATTTGCCCAAAAATCACGTACACCGACTTGTTTTATGCCACAGGCAGCAATGTGATACGGTGCCATACTGTTGAGATGGAAGCATTTCCGCTGGCGTTTCGAGTGGTCAATGGCGATCTGGGAGTTTTCGCAAACAACCAGCCCCCGCTATTGACTCCCGACGGTGCGGCGCGGTTTGTCGTAGAACGAATGATAGATCGCGTGCAAGGCGACGGAGGTTAATGCACTTGACCGGCTCGCATCCAGTCAGAACGGTTCAGTCTTGACCAGAGGACGGCGGACAACCGAGTCGCGTTTCTCGATCTGATGCAAGAACGTCTGGAACATCGGCTGAGTGTCGAAGCGGTGGTTATACCGAAAGCTGAATTCGTTGAGATAGGACTGTAAGTAATGTTTGCCGACGTTGTGATAGACCCCGCCGATTCCGCGCTTTACGAGGCTCCAGAAGCCTTCAATGGTGTTGGTGTGAACGTCGCCCACGACGTAAATTTTCTCAGCGTGCTTGATGCGTCGATGGGTGTATTCGTTCCGATGAAACCGGAGATCGTCGTAGATGGAATGTTCGTCAGTAAAGACCATGCTCTCAGGAAGCACGTGCTCTTTGATGATACCCATGACGGTATCTCTCTTTGCGTCCAAGGTTGCATAGGCGCGAACGCGCCCCTTGCGTTCAACCACGCCGACAACCGGAGTTTTGTTGTCCTCGCAGCGTCTGCGATTCCTGTGCTGGTTCCTCAGCTTTCCACCAACGTACATTTCGTCGATTTCAACGCCGGGGCCACGTTTTCCGCCCAATGGCGTGTCGTTGTCGCTATCCAGCATCGTGCGAATCTGCTTGAACATGCGCCACGCGGTTTTGTAGGTGACTCCGGTTTCCCGCTCGATCTGCTTGGCCGAGATACCGCAGCGAGTAGCCGACATGAGGTACATCGCGTAGAACCACGTCGTCAACGGGGTAGGCGACTTGTGGAAGATAGTGTCAGCGGTCGGGTGAACGTGATTACCGCAGTGGTCGCAGCAATACGAAGGGCGGCTTTTCACGCGGTGATGCTTCGTAACCTGTTCACAGTTCTTGCAGTAGATACCGTCTGGATAAAGGCGGTTCTTGAGCCATTCCAAACACGCGGCATCGTCGGGAAACTGGCGGTCGAAGTCTTTCTTGGTGTAGCGCGTCATCTTCGGCTTGCGGTTCATAGGCAGTACCTACTCTCAAGTCAAAGTATGGCACATGACTTACATACTGTCAAGGGATAATTACCTT